>NZ_JBWKNK010000003.1:0-387015 GCF_059415525.1 Sphingomonas sp. GW821-FHT10C01
CCAGCGTCAGGAAGATCACCGGCGCGATGATCATCTTCACCAGCTTGATGAACGCGTCACCCAGCGGCTTCAGCGACTCCCCCACGTCCGGCCAGAAGAACCCGATCCCCACACCACACGCGATCGCGATCAGCACCTGGATGTAGAGTTGGGCATACCACGCCTTGCGCCGCTGGGGTTCAGCTGCGTAATCGAGTGCAATCGCCATTCAGTCCCCCGCCGGTTTCGCCGCTTATGCTGCGGGTTCGGGGCAAGGGCCAGCGCTTCGTGCGGTCAGCGTCCGCCGCCCCGGATCATCCCCGCGACATAGCTGGTCATCATCGCGTCGCGCGCGGGCGATGGCGGGCCGATCACGCCACGGGCATGCTCGGGCAGATGCGCGGCCGCGTCGTGTGCGCCCTCACCGAACACATAATGGTCGAACCAGGCCCGCCACGCCTGACGCTCCGGCTCAGGCAGATCGCGGATCGAATGGATCCCGAGCATCAGCGCGGCAAAGGGAAACCGATCCGTCGGCTGGTCGAACCAGTAGTTGACCAGCACATTGAGCGCGCCCTCGGCCCGGACATGGTGCCACCACATTGGCGGGATGTAGATCGCATCGCCCAGCCCGAGTTCGGCGACCTGCGCATGACGCCGCGCCTCGGCAAAGCGCGGGAAGCGGTCAAGGTCGGGGTGATCGGGATCGACCATGCTGGTCGGCTGCCCCGCCACGGTCCGCTCGACCGGCCCGACATAGAGGTTCGCGATCTGCTCCGGCGGGAACAAGGTGAAGCGTCGGCGCCCGGCAACCACCACCGCGACGTTCGCCGCCACATCATAGTGCGGCGCGATCCGACTGGCATTGCCGACCCAGATGCGCGGATCGACGCCGCGCGTATCGACCGGCAGCGGGTTCTCCGCCGCGAAGCTCGCGACACTCTCAGGGGTCGGCGTCGATCCGGCATAGAGGCCCGGCGCATCCGCCCGCCCCCGCACCGCGAGCAGCCGGTCGAGCAATGCCCGCATCGGCATCTTCTCGGTCGCGAAATTGAAGCCGCGCACCGCGTCGTCGTAGAAATAGCGCCCCGCGACCCCGGACGGCGCGACCAGCACGTTGAGCGAACGGCCATTGTCACGCGCCGAGAGATAGGCCGCGATCGCCTCATCCCCTTCCCATGCCGCCGCGACCGCGGGCCAGGTGGCGGCGACGCCACGGATCGCCACCGGCCGCGTCGCCGCGGCGATGGCGGCGGCGATGCCTTCGCTGTCGCCGCCGTCCAGTTCCTCCATGAACGCTCCCGCCCTAGTGCGCCGATCCGACCCGAACCGTCCGGCTCGCGCGCTTGCCGTCGGCCGAGCGGCTACGGACCTCGATCGCGCCCGTCACCGCCACCGGTCCGTTATAGCGCGTCCAGGCGCCACCATTCGCACGATATTCGATCGCGGTACCCGGGAAGACGTTGTTCGCCTCAAGCTTGCCGCCCACAATGCGCGCGCCCGGAGGCGAGACGCGATAGGCGATGCCCGCGCCTTCCAGCAGCGGGAACTGTGCCGAAACGCGGCCGGCGAAGTTCCGCCACTCGGCACCCAGCTTCGCCTGATCGACGCGCGCATCCTGCCACTGATAGCTCACGCCCGGCTGATAGGCGGGCGCCCAGGTCGCGGGCGTCCAGGCCCGCTCGGCCAGCGCGAGCAGGCGCGGGAACAGCATATATTCGACATTGGCATCGGTGCGGATCGTCTCGCTCCACAGCTGCGCCTGGATGCCGACGATTCCACGGCCCGCATCGCGCACCGGCTTGTCCTCGATCGACTTCTCCTGCGCCTGGATGTTGCGCACCAGCGCCGCATTGGCCGGGAGGTTGTCGGTCATGAAACCGAACACCTGATAGGGATCGACCCCGCGCGACGCCCAGTCATAGCCACCCTCATCCGGGTGCGGGGCATAGGGCATGTCGAAATAGCCGAGATCGGGGATCGACAGCACCACGTTCCAGCCACGGTTGAGCTGGTCGTGCGCCTCGCGGATCGCGCCGCTGTGCAGCACGCCCCAGATGTTGGTCTGGACGTTCTTCGGCATCCGTGCGGGATCGGTATGGCCCATGCCGTCGCTCCACCCGCCGGTGCGGATGCCCTTGGCGGCGACATTGGCGGTCACCTTCTCGATGAAGCGCGAGGTGAGCTTGGTCGCGTCGCCGCCATTCTCGGCAATCATCGTCGCACAGGCGGGCGACTTGACCCAGGCGCCCGCGGTCTCGTCGGCACCGAGATGGAAGGTCTTGAGCGGCACCCCCGCCTGGCGGTGCATGTCGGCCAGCGCATCCACCACCGTGTCCATGAAGCGATAGGTCGACGGCAGACAGACGTTGAGCGTGTTGTCGGTATAATGCTGGACGCTGCTGTACTTGGTCTGGTCCGCCGGATCGATCAGGCGATAGGCTTCCGCCTCGGCCTGCTTGCCCTGCGCGGCGAGGCGGCGGTAGCGCGCCTCCATCGCCGTCACCGCCGCGCGCGAATGGCCCGGCGTGTCGATCGACGGGATCACCTCGATCCCGCGCGCCGCCGCTTCCTTGACGATCGTCACATAGTCGCTGGTGGTGAGATAGCCGTTGACGTCGCTGGTCCCGTCCGGCCCGGCGCCAAGCTGGGGCAGCAGACAGGTGTTTTCCTCAGGATCATGGCAGCGCTTGCCGCCGATCTGGGCGAGTTCGGGCAGCGCCGGAATCTCGATGCGCCAGCCTTCATCCTCGGCAAGATGGAGGTGCAGCTTGTTGAGCTTGAACGCCGCCATGGCGTCGACCAGCTTCAGAATCTCGGCGCGATCATGGAAATTGCGGCCGACATCGAGATGCAGCCCGCGGAAAGCGTAGCGCGGCGCATCCTCGACCCGCAGCGGTTTCATCGCGCCCTTTTCGAACGCCGCCTGTTGCGCGAGCGAGCGCAGCGCGTGGCTGGCGCCCACCGCATCGGCGGCGGTTACCGTGATGCCCGCTGGCTTGACGTCGAGCACATAGCCCTCAGCCGCCAGCTTCGCGGCGGGATCGACGCGGATCGACAGCGGCAGCTTGCCGCCTTGCTTGACGCCGACCCGGGCGAGCGCGGCCAATGCCGGCGCCACCGCGTCCGCGCCAAGGCCCGCCAGGCTCACCGCGACGCCGCCGCGCAGATCGACCGTTCCGCTGCCTTGAACCGCCAGCACCGGCTTGGGCAGGATCACCACGCCCGTCGCCACCGGCGCGGTGCGCCCGGCCTGGAGGTCGAAGGCACGCTCGGCGGTCAGCCAACGCGTGCGGTCGGCCCCGCCCTTGTTGGCAAGCTTCGCCTCATTGGTCATCGGCGCGACGAAAGGCAGCACTTCCAACCCGGTCTCGGGATCGATCTTGGCGCGCGACGCCGCGATCGTGCGGGCCTTGACGCCGTCCGCGACCAGATAGGCGTTGGGCATCGGGAATGCCTTGGAGAAGAATTTACCGGTGCCCCACAGCTTCACGACATGGGTCGAGCCCGGCTTCACGACCGCGCCCGGCTTGAGCTTGAGCCGCTGCAGGTCGCCGTTGACGAATTCGAGATCGAAGATGTCGCTTTCGATCATCGGCAGCTGCGTCGGGAAGCTGAAGTAAAGCGACAGACCCTTGTCCGGCAGCCCGGCGGGGAGCGCCTGGGGGATCGTCAGCGTGATCGTCGACAGGAAGCAGGCCGGCGACTTCGCCGGGCAGGTCGGCTGATTATCGACCACCTCGAACCGGTAATCGAGCGACTCCGCAAGCGTGTCGAGCGCGGCCTGTGCCGGCGCCTCCGCGTGCGCCGCAACAGGCGCCGCAATCATCATAGCCGACAACAAAGCCCAGCCCGCCTTACGCATCACTCTCTCCCACTCGACAATTTGTATTCAATTTGTCATGCTCATTACGCAGGGTCAACGCTCTTTCGAGGGGCGGATTTTCAGGGGGGATGTCAGGGGCATGAGACAGATCACGCTGGCGCAATGGCTGTGCGGATTCGCAATTGGTTTCATATTAGTCCTATCGCCACTTTCCGCCTCCGCTTCGGCGAAGCCCGTCACCGTCGGCTATGTCGCGATCTTCAAGGGTCTCGACCTGTCGATCGACCGGACGCACCTCCCCAGCTTCACCCATTTCAACCTGTCCTTCGCCAATCCCGATGCGGACGGCGCCTTCGTTCGTGACGGCAATTTGACCTGCATGATCGGTGCGTTCGGGTCGCCGGTAACGGTCGATTCGCTGCGGCCTGGTATCGCCCGGCTCAAGGCAGGCGGCGCGAAGGTGCTGATCGCGGTCGGCGGCGGCATCATTCCCGACTGTTCGGGCGACTGGAAGGCGCTGCTCGCCCCCGACAAGCGCGACGCGACCGCGGCGGCATTGGTCGCGCTGGTGGATCGGCTCGGCCTCGACGGAGTCGATATCGATCTGGAAGGGAAATTGCTCACCGAGATCGACCAGGCGGGCAATTATGTCCCCTTCATCGAAACGCTGTCCAAGGCGCTCAAGGCGCGCAGCAAGCTGCTCACCTGTGCCACCGGATCCTATGAGGGCGGTATGATCCCGGTCGGATCGATCCCCTATTTCGACCTGGTCAACGTCATGTCCTATGACGCGATCGGGCCGTTCTGGGGATCGGCCGGTGCGGAGCATTCGCCGCTGGCGATGGCACAGCGCGACCTTGACCTGTGGCTCGCCCGCGGCGTGGCCCCTGAGCGGCTGGTGCTGGGGGTTCCCTTTTACGGCTATGGCTTTGGCGGAGAGAAGGCCAATTGGTCCTATCGCGATATCGCAGCGGTCCATCCCCATGCCGCAAAGGGCGATGTGATCGGCGCGGCATGTGCCGGTTGCCGCTACATCACCTACAACGGCCCCGCCACGATTGCGGCCAAGGCACGGATCGCCCGGGCGAAGGCCGGCGGCGTCATGGTCTGGGAGCTTTCACAGGATTCACCCGATCACGCGCTGACCCGCGCGATTCATCGCGGGCTTTCACTACCCGATGTGCGCGCTAACGATTGACGCTGCGATACCAATGAAACACATGGTGGCATCGCAATGGTATTATAACCGGCACAGCCGAAGAAGGTGGAGCCCAATCCCTTGTCGCTGATCGAACGTACAGGTCCGCTCCAGAAGGAAGACCCGACCCCGCTCTATTTGCAGCTGCAGAAAATCCTGCGCGACGCGATCGAG
Organism: Sphingomonas sp. GW821-FHT10C01; assembly: GCF_059415525.1. Classification (NCBI taxonomy): domain Bacteria; kingdom Pseudomonadati; phylum Pseudomonadota; class Alphaproteobacteria; order Sphingomonadales; family Sphingomonadaceae; genus Sphingomonas; species Sphingomonas sp. GW821-FHT10C01. The sequence continues at coordinate 5,178 of NZ_JBWKNK010000003.1, forward strand.
AGCCAGCTGGTCAAGGCCGAGGAGGCGATCCCCACGGAGCGCGACCTGGCCGAGGAATTCGACGTGTCGCGCATCACCGTGCGCAAGGCGATCGACGGGCTGGTCACCGACGGCATCGTCGCGCGGCGGCGCGGGGCCGGCACCTTCGTCACCCGCCCGCGCGTCGAAAAGAGTTTCTCCAAGCTCACCTCCTTCTCGGAGGACATGATTTCGCGCGGACGACGGCCGCACAGCAAATGGGTGAGCAAGACCGCCGGCGCGGTGACGCCCGAGGAAGCGCTGTCGCTGGGCCTGTCGCCCGGATCGCTCGTCTATCGCTTCCACCGCATCCGCTATGCCGACGACACATCGATGGCGCTCGAATATGCGACGATCCCCGCTTACTGCCTCCCCTCGGCGGAGACGGTCGGCGCGTCGCTCTACGAAGCGCTGGAGGCCGCGGGCCACCTTCCCGTTCGCGCGCTTCAGCGGCTGCGCGCGGTCGCGTTCACCGACGAGCAGGCCGAGGTACTGGGCGTCGAGCCGGGCGCGCCGGGGCTGTTCATCGAACGGCGCGGATTCCTGGCCGACGGGCGCACCGCGGAATTCACGCAGAGCTATTATCGCGGCGATGCCTATGACGTGGTCGCAGAACTGAACGGCTAAGCTGTCCCGCCCGTTCGCGCGCGGCGAGCGGGATCAGGCCGATAGCCGCCGCAGGAATTCGACGTGCGGCGGCAGCTCGGCGAGCTGCTCGGCGACGCGTCCCTTGAGCGTCGCGAGCCGCGCGGCGAGTTCGGCCGACGGCAACCCGTCGGCCACCGGATGCCAGCTGCGCGGCCACACACCCTGCCCGGTCATCACGCAATACCAGTTGGTCGGGCCGAACAGGTCGCCTGGTTCGAACAGGATGTTGCCGGTCGCGCGGAACGCCTCGATCCGCTCCGCGAGCGTGTCGGGCATCCCGGCAGCGGCGACGTCGCGCCAGAACGGCGTGTCGTCGCGACCCGCCAGCGCATAATGCGCGATCACGAAATCGCGGATCGTCCGATATTCCTGCAGCGCGTCGCGGTTGAAGCGGGCAACGACATTGGGGTCGATCCCATCGCGCGGCAGCAGCGACAGCAGCCGGATGATCGTCGTCTGGATTAGGTGGATCGAGGTCGATTCAAGCGGCTCCAGAAACCCGCCCGCCAGCCCGATCGCGACGCAGTTGCGGTTCCAGATTTTCCGCCGGTGCCCCGCAGTGAAGCGCAGGAAATTGGGATCGGCCTGCGCCGCGCCCGGCAGGCGCTCGGTCAGCAGCCGTGCGGCCTCGTCATGCGCCAGATGCGCGCTCGAATAGACATAGCCATTGCCGTCGCGATGCTGAAGCGGGATGCGCCATTGCCACCCCGCCTCACGCGCGGTGGAGCGGGTGAACGGCGGCGGGTCGCCGTCTCCGGCGGCGGGCATCGCCACCGCGCTGTCGCAGGGCAACCAGTGGTTCCAGCTTTCGTAGCCGGTCTCCAGCGCGCCTTCGATCAACAGTCCACGAAAGCCCGAGCAATCGATGAACAAGTCGCCTTCGATCGTGCGCCCGTCATCGAGCGTCAGCGCCTCGATATAACCGTCCTCGGGATCGAGCCGGACATGGGCGACCTTGCCCTCGATCCGGGTGACGCCCGACGCCTCGGCGCGACCGCGCAAGAAGCGGGCGTAAAGCGAGGCGTCGAAATGCACGGCATGGTTGACCGGGCCGGATCGCGTCGCCGGTGCGAAGCGCCCCGCGCGTGCCGCCATCGTCTCCAGATTATAGTCGGAATGGTCGCGGTCGCCGCCGGCGGCGACGTACCGCAGCCAGAAATGGTGGAAATGGATCCCCGACATCTCGACGCCGAAATAGCCGAAAGGGTGGAAATAGCGGTTGTCCACCCCGCCCCAGCCGTCGAACTGGATGCCGAGCTTGATCGATCCGTTGGTCTCGCGAAGGAACTCACCGGGATCGATGCGCAGATAGCGGTTGAACTCCAGGATCGGCGGCACCGTCGCCTCCCCGACGCCGACGGTCCCGATCGCTTCGGATTCGACCAGGGTGATGCCATGATGCTGCCCGGCCAGCGCGCGCGCCAGCGTCGCGGCGGTCATCCATCCCGCGCTGCCGCCACCGACGATGACGATGCGGCGCACCGGCCGCTGCCGCGCGCTCAAGTCGCGCTGCCCCGGATGCGCGCCAATGCCTGTGCGTGCGTCTCCATGCTCCGCACTTCGGTGGCGACGGCCCGAAGCTGGCGCTGAAACTCCACCATCAACGCCTGATCTTCCACCGCATGCGCATGCGGGTCGAAACTGCGCGGCACAACGCCATGCCCGGCCATGCACAGCGCCCAGCTATCTTCAACGTGCGCTTCATGATTGCCATGCGCAAACATCCCCCGCGCCGCAAACAGATCGATCTTCGACGACAGCTCGCGTGAGATCGGCGCGGCGCGCGCAGCGTCCCAGAAGGGCTCGCCATCACGGGCGCTCAGGCGAAAATGCTGTGCAGCGAAGTCACCGACGCGTGCCCAGGACCCGCCCAACTCACTATTGTAGATCTCCGCCTCCGGCATATTCACGCGATCGATCGGCCAGAGCAGAACCAACTGGGCGACGGCGAGTTGGAGCAGGAGCAATTCCGCACCATCAAGCCCAGGCGCGCTCCCCACCGCCCGTCCGATCGCGACGCAATTGGCAACCCAGGGCCGTGCCCGCACCGCGGAAGAGATCGTCTCGACCTCACCGATCTCCACGGGTCGGCCCGCGATCCGGGCAAGCAGCGCGCGCGCGTCCGTGTCGGACAGATGGCGGCTATCATAGGCAATCTCGCCCGCAAGCCGATCGCCGAGCGGAAGAAAGCTGGTCCAGCCCGCGGGATGCGCGGTGACGCGACTGTAGAGCGGCGGCGGTTCGAGCGGCGCCGCAGACCCCCGAATCATCCGGTCGCAAAAGCCCGAGCTCTCTGTCACGCCGTGCGGATCGAGCAGCCCGATCAACGCGCCGTCCGCATCGACGAACAGGTCGGCGGTCACCGCTTCGCCATCCGCAAGCTCGATCCGCTCCAGCGCCCCGTCACCGACATGGGCCCGCGCATGAGCTCCGGACAGAATCGTCACGCCAACGCCGTTGCACGCCGCGCGCAACAACGCCGAATAGCCCGCGGCATCGAGGTGCCAGCCATATTTGGCCGCCTGACGCGTCGCCGGATCGCGCGCCTCACCCGTCCGCCCTTCTTTCGCGGCGGCGGCGGCCAGGCAGAAATCCTCAAGCTCCACGCGCAGCCCAGCCTGCCTGGCACGGGTCCAATGCTGAACAAAGGGAAGCGAGGCGAACGGCGTCCCGGCATCGCCATAGGCGTGAAGGAAAGCCCCATCCCCGCCCGACCAGCCGATGAATTGCTGGCCCATATTGAGCGTCGCCGATCCGTGTTCGATCAACGCCGCGTCGCCGATCCCGAGCAGTCGATGGAAGGAGGCAAGGTCGGGCAATCCGACCCATGCGGCATGTGCCCGCGGCACCTGACCAGTATCGATCCAGCTGACCCGTGTCCCCAACCGCCCGAACGCGCGGGCGATGGCGAGCGCGGCCATGGGCGCGGCAGCCCCGCCGCCATAGACGGCGACATGCTCGACCGGCTCCCTCACAGCGGCGGCGCCGGACAATAGCCTGCCACGAACTCGGCATGCGTCGGCATCGAGGCCGCCCCGCGCGCGATCGTCGCGGCCAGAGCCTCGAGCCGCTGCTTGAGCAGGTCCGCGGGCAACACGTCGGCCAGCCGATCAGCGGCCCGGGGTTCGATCCCCTGGCCGACGAACACCGCCTGCCAGCTCGGCGGGCCGAACAGGCCATCCCGATACGCCTCGATATGGCCACGGTGGCGGAAGCGCTCGATCTTGCTCACCAGCGTATCGGGCACGTCCATCGTGGTCACATGCTCCCACAACGGTGCGTCGGCATCGTTGGCGAGATAGTGGAGGATCAGAAAGTCGCGAATCCGGTCATATTCGACATCCATCACCCGGTTGAACTCGGTGGGCAGCGCGGGATCGATGCCATGCTTTTCCGGCAGCAGGGTCAGCAGATGCATGATCGCCATCTGGACGAGGTAGATGCTGGTCGATTCAAGTGGCTCGAGGAATCCACCCGCCAGGCCCATGCCGATGCAATTATGACTCCAGGCGAGCCGCCGCTTGCCCGCCTTGAACCGCAACACGCGTGGTTCGGCCAGCGCTTCGCCGTCAAGATTGGCGAGCAACGTTGCCGCAGCCTCGTCATCCGAGACATGGGCACTCGAATAGACATAGCCGTTGCCGGTGCGGTGTTGGAGCGGAATGCGCCATTGCCAGCCCGCCTTGCGCCGAGTCGAGCGGGTATAGGGCGTGAAATCCGTCGAACGCCCGCATGGCACCGCCTGCGCGCTGTCGCACGGCAGCCAGTGCGACCAATCCTCCAGCTCGACGCCGAGCTTCGATCCCAGCAGCAACGAACGGAAGCCGGAGCAATCGACGAAGAGATCGCCCGCGACCCGCTCGCCCGAAACGAGTTTCACCGCTGCGATCGCGCCGCTTTCCCCGTCACGCTCGACCTCGACAATCCGCCCCTCGACCCGCTCGATCCCGCGCGCCTCGGCCCATTGGCGTAGATAGCGGGCGTAAAGAAAGGCATCGAAATGATAGGCGTAGGCAAACGCGTTGCGCACATCGTTCGGAGCACCATTGGGCAGCATGAAGCGGTTCTGCGACGCGGTGACGATCGGGAAGCAATAGTCATCGAGCCGCGCGGCAACCCCTGAACGCCTTGCCCGGATCCAGTAGCTGAAGAAGTCCGCTTCTCCGATCGGGCGGCCATAGGTGCCGAAAGGATGGATATAGCGATGACCTTCGTGCCCCCAGTTCACGAATTCGATGCCAAGCTTGAAGCTCGCCTGGGTCGCCTTCATGAACTCAACCTCATCGAGCCCGATAAAGTCGTTGAAGTCCTTCATTTGCGGGAGCGTCGCTTCGCCGACGCCGACGGTGCCGATCTCTTCGGATTCGACCAGACGCACACGAACGCCGGCCGGAACGAGCTTGGAGGCACAGGCCGCCGCGCACATCCAGCCGGCGGTTCCCCCACCGATAATCACAAGTTCAAGCGGTTCCGCCATCGTTATGAACCTTACCGCACAAGGTTGCCGACGCCAGTCCCCCCGACCGGCGCCGGCGCAGGGTCAGAACGTCAGGCGCGCACCAATCTGGAAGCGGCGATCATTCTTGAACCAGGCATTGCCCTTAAGCAGCCCGGCGCTATCGACCTGCTGTTTGAGCACGGTGGTGGTGTTGAGCAGGTTGGTGCCTTCGACGACGAACTCGATATTGCTCGTCGCGCGGAACCGGACCGAGGCATCCATATAGCCCGTCGCGTCTTGCCAGATCGGCAAACCGACGCAGCAATCGATCGCCGTCACCAGGAACTTCGAGCGCCAGTTATAGGCGACGCGCGCGGACAGCTTACCCTTTTCGTACATGCCGACGACGTTGAAGGCGTGTTCGGAGACACCCTCCAATGCCTTCGCCTGCACCGCCGAAGTGCGGTAGTCAATGTCACCACCGCGGATACCCCCTGCGGTTTCATTGGTGATCGCCACGGTCTCGACGCCATTATTCTTCACCCAGGTATAGTTGGCCTGGATCCCGAACCCATCCAGCGGCTTGGGCAGGAAGTCGAAGAAGGTCTGGAACGCCGCCTCAGCACCGTAGATGCTCGCGCCCTTACCATTGAATGGACGTGTGACCTCGACGGTCTCGGTCACGCCACCATTCGCAATTGTGACGTCGAACGGACCAAGCTGAATATAGTCGTAGAACTTCTTGTAGAAGCCGGTGAACGTCAGCGAGCCGTTGGGCGAAAAATAATATTCGAAGGTCAGGTCGAACTGGTCCGCCGTCATCGGCTTCAAGCCCGCATTACCCATATCACCGGTATAGTCCCAGTCATAAGCGGTCGGATTGCCGGCCGCGTCACGAGTCACGCGAGGATTGTTGAAGTCGTTGAGATTCGGCGCAGTCCGACTGATGGTGAGGAAGTTGCGCAGCAAGCCAAGATCCGGCCGCGACATCGCCCGCGAATAGGCGAAGCGCGAGACGAGCTTGTCGGTCAGGTCGAACTTGATGTTGAAGCTCGGCAACGCATGGAAATGGTTGACGGTGGCCGCACTCCCCACGGTCGCGCCGTTGTTGAATGCGAGTTCCGACGCGCCGACAACGCAACCCGCACTCGCGGTGGGGCGACCCGTCGTCGGGTCGGTTCCGCGCACGCAGCTTCGTTCGGAGGCGGTGAACGGGTTCGCGAATGTCGTGGCACCCGCCGTCTTGTTCTGCGTCCAGACGAGCCGGACACCGAGATTGCCCGAAATCCCGACATTGCCGATCTTCAGGCTGTCGCCGCCGAACTTTGCCATCGCATAGGCGGCATAGGTTCGCTCGCTGACCTTATGGATTTCGCTCGGCAGATAGCAGCCGAACTTGCCCTTGACCGTCTCACCGGCGCGATAGCCCTGGTTCGAGCAAACCGGATAATAGTCGCCGACGCCAGTCGTCGGGCGCCCCAGCGCCTTGCCCAGATCGCTGAGATTCTGGAGCTTGTCCATGTTGAAGAACGGGAAGGAATGGTGATTGAGCTGGTTTCCGGCAAAGAAATCGTTGCCGAAATTGTGAGTCGCAACGCTGTTCGCGCCATAGACCGGCTTGTCGATGTTGAAATAGGGCGCCTGCGTATAGGTCCAGGTATTCGAGATATTCGCCCAGTTATAGGCACCCCAGCGCACCGTCTGATCGCGATCGGCATAGCGCGCGCCGATCTTGATCGCATCGAGCCATCCCGAATCCACATCATATTCAAGGTCGCCGCGGAGCGCGAATTCCTTGCCTTCGCTGTCCTCGGTGTGATCGGTGATCGCGTGGAAATAATAGTTGTTCGCATTGCTCAGGCCACCCGGCGACAAATTGATGTTGTCGGCAACGGTCGGGGTGAACTGCAGGCGCGGATACTGCCCGGTAAGATCGACAAAGGTGTTGGCGAAGCTGCGCGCAGCGACCGATGCGTTGTATTTGTTGACGGTCGCATCGACATACTGGCCATCCACCGTCAGGCGTAGCCGATCATTGATGTCCCAACGATATTTCAGACCGAAATCCTGGGTAACCTGCTTGCTGCGGAGCGCATTCGCATGGGTATCGACCTGCGGCGCACGACGCGGATTGGTGCAACCCTCCCAGTTGTAGCAACGATTGAAGAAAGCCTGACCGTTTTGGTTCATGCCCAACCCGCGGTTGGTATCCCCCTCTTCCACATACGGACGCGGCACCGACCACCAGCCGGTCAGAAAATCACCGTCCGAGTCGAACGTGAAGGCCGGCTTGCCCTGCAAGCTCGCGACCTGATCCGAATTCGTGTACATGAAGTCGGTGGGCCGACCGTAGAGGTCGAGATTGAACGCGGCGGCGAAGATCGCATACTCGCGCCAGCTATTGTTGTACTGTGACCGGTTATACTGGCCGGTGAGCTCCATCGAATTGTCGCTGGACCGCCACTGGAACGCCGCCGAAACGCCGTAGCGCTTCCGGTCATACTCGTTCTCGCGCATGTAGATGCCGCTCGGGATATATTGCTTACCCGGACCGAACACGTTGTTGAAGATGCCCATGCGCTCGAACTGGACGCCCTGGCTGGCCGTGATCGCGTGCGAATAGGCGCCGTTGACCATCAGGCCGATCTCGCCGATCCCGGTTTCCCAGCGATCCGAGATGATGCCCGAAACCTCCGGCGACGATTTCTTCGAGAGATCGCCATAGGTGTTCTTGACCGAGATCGAGATCAGCTGCCCCTTGCTGTCGAACGGCAGGCGGGTGCGCAGGTTGACGGTGCCGGCGATGCCGCCCTCAATCAGGTCGGCAGTCTGGTTCTTGTAGACATCCATGCCACCCAGCAGTTCGGGCGAGATATCCTGCCAGCTCAGGCCGCGCGAGGAATCGGCGCTGAACACGTCGCGGCCGTTGAATTCTGATCGGACCTGATTGAGGCCGCGGATGATGACGCCCGACGGCTCGGCCGAGAAGTGCGAGGTGTCGTCGGTACCGGCGAAGCGATTGACGGTGATGCCGGGAACGCGCTGAAGCGCCTCGGCAACCGATTTGTCCGGAAAGGACCCGATATCCTCGGCCGTGATCGACTCCACCACGGTGTCGGCGTTGCGTTTGCGGTTCTGCGCTGACTCAAGGTTCCGGCGCGCGCCCGTGATGACCACGTCCTCGGTAACGACTTCGTCGCTGGCGGCGGCCTGCGCGGCGACTTCCTGCGCCGATGCCGGCATCGCGATCGCGCTGGCGAGCGCGGTGACACAAATTCCCTGAAACAGATTGTGGCGCGCCCCAGCCGCCTTGACCGTCGATCCGATCATTCCCCGATCCCCCTTCCCTTGATACCCCCAGGCCGTTCCACTCAGCCTTTTATGAGACCAATTGCACAATTGGACTATTACCAATAGACTACAAATTCGACAGCCTGTCCATTGCAAATTTATGTCAGCGTAATGAAATTGCGCCGTGGCACTGGATGGCGGAACGGGGGAGATGCCATGCGCCTGATTTCACTCGATGTGTTGCGCGGGCTGACCGTGGCGGGGATGATCCTCGTCAACGCGGCGGCCGGGATGAAATATGGTGCCGACGCCCATGTCGCACCGATATTGCTACACAAGTCCTGGGAGGGACTGACGCTCGCGGACCTGGTGTTCCCGGCCTTTCTGACGATGGTCGGGATCGCTATCCCCTTCTCCCTGCGGCAACGGGCCGCGGCAGGCGCCCCAACCGGCCAGATCCTGAGCCGCACGGCACGGCTGATCCTGCTCGGCTTCATTCTCTCCAACCTCTACTGGTTCGCGGATTTCAGCGTCCGCGACTGGCGCCTGTTCGGCGTGCTCCAGCGAATTGGCCTGGTCTATGGCGCCTGCGCCCTGCTGTTCCTGTTCGTGGGTCCGCGCGTGCGGCTTGCGCTGATCGCAGTGCTGCTGATCGGCTATTGGCCGCTCACCCTGCTCCCGGCGCTCGACGGCCTGCCCAACGACCTCTGGCAGCGCGGGCATAATTTCGTCGCCTCGGTCGACCGCGTCCTGCTCGGCAACCATCTCTATGTGAAGGGGCCGGAAGGCTACGACCCGGAAGGGATTCTGGGCACGCTCCCGGCGATCGCGCAGGGCCTGATCGGCATCGCCATCGGCGAATTGCTGCTGAAGCGCGAGGGGCAACGCACCCGCCTGCTGCTGGCTGCCGGCGCCGCGATGCTGGCCGCCGGCATCGCGTGGAGCTTCGCCTTCCCGATCGTCAAGGACATCTGGTCCAGTCCGTTCGTGCTGGTGACTGCGGGCATCACCGTGCTGACGCTGGCGGTTCTGCATCAGATTCTCGACCGCGAGGGCCGCGCGCCGGGCATCGCCGCAACCGCGATGCTGGCGTTCGGCGCCAACGCCATCGCGGCCTATACGCTGCACCAGGTGACCTCGAGCGTCGTCACCTGGGACCTGCTGCTCGTCCCGTTCCAGGCGACCCGCGCCGCGATCGGCGATCCGATCGCCTCCCTGCTTCCGGTGCTGATCTACCTCACCCTGATCTGGGCGGCGATGGAGTGGTTGCGGCGCAAGAGGTGGATCATCAAAATCTGATCCATCCGAACATACATCTTGATGAGACCAATATAACCTATATAGTACCAACTTAAGCAATGGCCTTACCGGCCGGCAGATTTGGAGAGATGCGGGAATGGTGCCGAACGCGGCCGAAGCGAAGTTGGGTACGCTGATGGAGCGTGAGGCGGCTGAAGCCGGTGCCGCGGTGTCGCGGATGCTGGCAGCGAATCACGACACCATCGCGCAGGTCGCCGCACGGCTGCGGGCTTCGCCGCCCGCAGTGGTCGTCACCTGCGCGCGCGGGTCGTCCGACCATGCCGCGACCTATGCCAAATATCTGATCGAGACGCTGACCGGCGTCCCGACCGCCTCCGCGGCGCTTTCGGTGGCATCGCTCTACGATGCGCCGGTGGCGCCGGGGAACCGGCTGTGCATCGCCATTTCGCAATCGGGCAAGAGTCCCGACCTGCTCGCCACGATCGAACATCAGCGCAAGGCAGGCGCGTTCGTCGTCGCGATGGTCAATGCCGAGGACGCGCCACTCGCCGCGCTCGCGGACGTGGTGATCCCGCTCAAGGCCGGACCCGAGCGTTCGGTCGCCGCGACCAAATCCTATATCTGCTCGCTCGCGGCCATTGCCGCATTGGTCTCCGCATGGGCGGAGGACGCCGAATTGGAAGCGGCGGTCGTCGACCTGCCGGCCCAGCTTGAGCGTGCGTTCGAGCTCGACTGGTCACCGGCGGTGACATCGTTGACCGATGCGTCCAGCCTGTTCGTGCTCGGCCGCGGCTATGGTCTGGCGGTGGCGCAGGAAGCAGCGCTGAAATTCAAGGAAACCTGTGCGCTGCACGCAGAATGCTTTAGCGCGGCCGAGGTTCGCCATGGCCCGATGGCCATCGTGGACGACGCCTTCCACGTCCTCGCTTTCGCCAGCAGCGATCGCGCGGGCGGGAGCGTGCGTGAGACCGCTGCGGAATTCCGCAGTCGCGGTGCCGAAGTGCTGCTCGCCGACCCCGCCGCGCCGGACGCCGGCCTGCCGGCACTCGCAGCGCATCCAGCGATCGAACCGATCCTGATCGTCCAGACTTTCTACAAGATGGCCAACGCCCTGTCGCTGGCCCGCGGCTGCGATCCCGATTCGCCGCCCCACCTCAACAAGGTTACAGAAACACTATGAGGATTCGACTGGAGAACGGCCGGATCGTCACACCGCAAGGGGTGCTCGACGGCGCGGAGGTGACCATCGCCAGCGGGACGATCGTGACGCTCGGCCCCGTGAGCGGCGGCAAGGCCGATCGCGCCATCGATCTTGAAGGCGGCTGGGTACTTCCCGGCTTCATCGACACCCAGGTCAATGGCGGCGGCGGCGTCCTGTTCAACGACGAAGTCGATGTGGGCGCCATTGCCGCGATCGGTGCGGCGCACGCACAGTTCGGCACCACCGCATTCCTGCCCACGCTGATCAGCGACACGCCCGACCAGATCGCCGCGGCGCTGGCGGCGGTCGATGCCGCGATCGATCATGGCGTGCCTGGCGTGGTCGGTATTCATGTCGAGGGTCCCTTCATCAACGAGGTGAAGCGCGGCATTCATGAGGCGCGGCGGATCCGTCGGCTCGACGCCGACACGCTGGCGCTGCTCGCCGCACCGCGACGGGGTCGGGTGATGCTGACGCTGGCGCCTGAGCTGTGCGATGAATCAGACATCCGGACCCTGGTCGAGCATGGCGTGATCGTCAGCGCGGGGCACACCAATGCCACCTATGACGAAATGATGGGGGCGATCGGCGCAGGCCTGACCGGCTTCACGCATCTGTTCAACGCGATGTCACCACTCCACCATCGCAATCCCGGCGCAGTGGGCGCGGCGTTCGATTCCAGCACCTATTGCGGGATAATCGTCGATGACGCGCACCTTCACCCCGCCGTGGTCCGCCTCGCGGTTCGTGCCAAGGGGGTCGAGCGGCTGATGCTCGTCACCGACGCGATGCCCAGCGTCGGTACCAACGACAGTGAATTCATGCTGCAGGGCAAGCGGATCATGGTCCGCAACGGCGTCTGCCTGTTCGAGGATGGTACGCTGGCCGGGACGCATCTCGACATGGCCTCCGCGCTGCGCAACACCATCGCCGAGACCGGGTTGAGCGTTGCCGAGGCGGCGGTGATGGCAAGCGCCACGCCTGCACGTTTCCTGGCGCTCGAAACACATGGCGAACTGGCGCCAGGCAAGCGCGCCGACTGGGTCTGGCTGGACGACAAGCTCCAGCCGCGCGGAACCTGGATCGGTGGCGAACCACTGACTGACACAGAAGAATTCGCCCGCGCGGCGCAATAAATACAGAGCCGGGGGAAGGATGGCATTGATTATCACGTCGCCGCTGCGAGGCTGGGCTGCGCCCCTCGACAGCGTTCCGGATCCGGTCTTCGCACAGCGGATGATGGGGGACGGAGTCGCGATCCAGCCACTGGGCGATACCGTCTGCGCGCCGTTCGACGGCGAAGTGGTGACGCTCCATGAATCGGGCCATGCCGTCTCGCTGCGCAGCGTCGAAGGCGCGGAAGTGCTGATTCATGTCGGCCTCGACACAGTCGCTCTGAAAGGCCGCGGCTTCACCCCGCTCGTCGCGGCCGGCGCCACCGTCGCGCGCGGCGATCCGCTGATCCGTTTCGACATGGACGCGGTCGCGCTGGGCGCGACCAGTCTGATCACCCCTGTGATCGTCACCAACGCCGAAGCGTTCACGATCACGCGCAGCGTCACCGGGCGCGCGGTGGGTGCGCATGAAGAACTGATGGCACTCGCCCCGGTGCGGGTCGAGACCCGCCGCTGGTCCAATGATGGTACGGCAATCGAAGAACGCGTCAGGCTGATTCTGCCGCACGGCATCCATGCCCGCCCCGCCGCCCGCCTGGGTGAGTGCGCGCGCCAGTTCGAGGCCGAGGTGCATCTGCTGCTCGGTGAGAAGCGCGGCGATGTCCGCAGCACCGTTGCGCTGCTGGCGCTCGGCACGCGGATGGGCGACGAGGTTCGGGTCCAAGCGCGTGGCAGCGATGCCGAGGCAGCGCTGGCCGCGATCACCGCGCTGTTGGGATCGGATATGGGCGAAGGCGCAGCAACGGCTCCAGTCGCCATCGTCGCTGCGCCGGCCATGCCCGCGCTCAAGCCCGGACAGATTGGCGGCGTGATCGCTTCCCCTGGTCTTGCGATGGGGCCGGCCACCCGTCTGAACCAGACCACCATCGCGGTGGAACGCGAAGGCAAGGGAACGACCGCCGAGCGCGGTGCGCTCGAAGCTGCCCGCAACGAGGTTCGCGCCCGGATCAATGATCGCGCAGCGAGCACGGATGAGAGTGTCGCGTCGGTGATGCGCGCGCATCTGGCGCTGCTCGACGATCCGGAGCTCATCGCGGGCGCCGAGGCACGCATCATCATGGGGAACAGCGCAGGCTTCGCCTGGCGCGGATCGGTGCACGATCAGGTCGCCGCGCTCAAGGCGACCGGCAATGCGCATCTGATCGAACGGATCGACGATCTCGTCGATATCGAACGACAGGTGCTGCGCGTACTGGCAGGGACACCAGCCGACGCCGATGTCGTGCCGGCAGGTGCGATTCTGGTCGCAGACGATCTTCTTCCCTCGCAACTCGTGACGATTGCCGCGAGCAAGCCGGCGGGTATCTGCCTCACGCGTGGCGGACCGACGTCGCACGTCGCGATCCTCTGCGCCGGGATGGGACTGCCCGCCCTGGTCGCGATCGGCGCGGCCCTCGACACGATCGGCGACGGCACGCAGCTTTTGCTCGACGCCGAGGCGGGGCATCTAACGCCCAATCCCGATCAGGCCGATGGGGAGGCCTTCGCCGTTCGTCTCGCCAAGCGCGACGCCCGGCGTGAGGCCGCGCGCGCCGCCGCAGCCGACACCTGCCGCACGGCCGATGGCGTGCGGATCGAGCTATTCGCCAATCTGGGCACGGTCGCAGATGCGCAAGCCGCCGCCGTACAGGGCGCCGAGGGATCGGGACTGGTACGCAGCGAGTTCCTGTTCCTCGACCGCGACGATGCGCCGTCCGAGGACGAGCAGCACGCCGCCTATCAGGGCATCGCCGACGCGTTGCCCGGCAAGCCGATCATCGTCCGTCTGCTCGATGTCGGCGGTGACAAGCCAGCGGCGTACATCCCGATCGACGCCGAAGAGAATCCCGCACTCGGCCTGCGCGGCATCCGCGTCGGGCTGGCGTATCGCGATCTGCTCGAAACCCAGGTCCGCGCGATCCTGCGTACCCAGCCCGCCGGCCAATGCCGCATCATGCTGCCGATGGTCGCGAGCGTCGCTGAGGTGCACGCGGTGCGCGAGGTGGTCGAGCATTTGCGCAGCGAGATGGGCATCACGACGCCGGTCGAAGTCGGCGTGATGGTTGAGACCCCGGCAGCCGCGATCACCGCCGACCTGCTGGCCGATGCCGCAGACTTCCTGTCGATCGGTACAAACGACCTCACACAATATGTGCTGGCGATGGACCGCGGCAATCCGGCGGTCGCCGCTGGCGTGGATGCGATGCATCCGGCCGTGCTGCGGATGATCGCCGAAACCTGTCGGCGTGCTACCGCCAAAGGGCGGTGGGTTGGCGTGTGCGGCGGCCTCGCCTCCGATCCGGCAGCCATACCTATCCTGGTGGGCCTGGGCGCGACCGAACTCTCAACCGTTCCCGGCTTCGTTGCAGAAGCCAAGGCGATCGTGCGCGGCGTGACGCTGGCCGATGCCCGTGAACACGCCGAACAGGCGCTGCTGTGCAACTCCGCCGCCGAAGTGCGCGCGCTGGCCCGCGCGTTCGAGGAGAAGACACGATGAGAAAGATCCTCGAGACGCTACAGCCGCTCGGCCGAGCGCTGATGCTGCCGATCGCTGTACTGCCGATCGCCGGCCTGCTGCTGCGCATCGGCCAGCCCGATCTGCTCGACATCGCCTTTGTTTCCGCCGCCGGCACCGCGATCTTCGGCAATCTTGGCATCCTGTTTGCGATTGGCGTCGCGGTGGGCTTCGCGCGCGACGGCAACGGTGCCGCCGCGCTGGCGGGTGTCACCTGCTATCTCGTCACCACCACAGGCGCTCAGACATTCCTGATCGCCCCGCCCGAAGTCATTGCGGGTCTTCCAGAGGCCGCCGTCAAGGTGGCCGCGCAGGCTTGGGCGACGGGGCAGATCGACCGTCTCGAAGTGCCGATCGGCATCATATCGGGCCTGATCGGCGGCAAATTCTACAACCGGTTCGCGACCATTGCGCTGCCGGAGTATCTCGCCTTTTTCGGCGGTCGCCGCTTCGTGCCGATCGCGGCCGGGATCGCCGGGCTGCTGCTCGCAGGGCTGGTCGGCTATGGCTATTCGCATATCAGCTCGGCACTCGACGCGGCGAGCCACGCGGTGGTCGAATCAGGCGGCATCGGCATGTTCGTCTACGGCGTGCTCAACCGGCTGCTCCTCGTCACCGGGCTTCACCACCTGCTCAACAACGTCGCCTGGTTTCTGGTCGGTGACTTCGCCGGGGCGACCGGCGACCTCGGCCGCTTCTTCGCGGGCGACCCCAATGCCGGCGCATTCATGTCGGGTTTCTTCCCGGTGATGATGTTCGGCCTGCCCGCCGCGTGCCTCGCGATGTACCATGAGGCGCGGCCCGAGCGGCGCAAGGCGGTAGGCGGCATGCTGTTCAGCCTTGCCTTCACCAGCTTCCTGACCGGCGTGACCGAGCCGATCGAATTCACCTTCATGTTCCTCGCGCCGTTCCTCTACGCGATCCATGCGGTGCTGACCGGGATCGCGATGGCGCTGATGGACGTGCTGGGAATCAAGCTCGGCTTCGGCTTTTCGGCAGGGCTGTTCGACTATGTGCTGAACTTCAAGCTTTCGTCCAAGCCACTGATGCTGCTGCCGGTCGGTGCGGCCTATGCACTGATCTACTATGGCCTGTTCCGCTTCTTCATCCGCAAGCTCGACCTGGCGACGCCGGGACGCGAGAAAGGTGACGTCGCCGCTCCCGCCCCTGCTGGCGAAGCGGCTGCCGGAAGCGCCCGTGGCGAGGCGTTCGTCAAGGCGCTCGGCGGGGCAGCCAATCTGACCAGCGTCGATGCCTGCACCACCCGGCTGCGGCTGATCGTCGCCGACCAGAATGTGATCGACGATGCAGCGCTGACCGCGCTCGGGGCACGCGGCATCATCCGTCCGTCCGCCAATGCGACCCAGGTCGTGCTCGGCCCAATCGCCGATCTGGTCGCTGAAGAGATCCGCAACGCCCTGGGCGGCGGTGCGGCGCCGGTCACACAAGCTGTTCCAGCGCCCGTTCCGCTGACGGACGACGCGCTTCCGGCCGCGATTCTCGCGGCGCTGGGCGGCGGCGACAACATTCGCTCGCTGCGCGCACTGCACGGCCGCTTCCGCGTCGAGGTGGCCGAGGCCAGTCTCGCCAATGAGGCCGGACTGGTCGCCGCCGCGCGCGGCGTCGTCTCACCCCAGCCCGGCGTCTATCATATCCTGAGGGACTGAGATGATCGCGATCCTTGCCGCCGGGCTGCTGCTCGGCTCCGCCGAGTCCGCTGTGTCGCTGCCGGTCCATATTGGCGGCCGCACCGCCCCCACGCCGGACGGGAGCCAGAGTTTCGGCTGGCCAGGGGTCTATTTCGAAGCCCGCTTCCGTGGGACCGCGGTGCGGGTACGCTTCGATGCACCGGCAGACCATCTGCGCCTTTCGATCGACGGCAAGGAGCATCGCGTGTTTCGCGCGCCAGGCGCCGTGGACGTCGTCATCGATGGCCTTTCACCAGGCGAACATCGCGTGCGGCTGGAGAAGCTTACCGAAAGCCAATACGGGTCGAGCCGCTTCATCGGCTTCGAAGCACCGGGCGGCACCCCGCTTCCGCCCCAGCCGCGCACGCGCCAGATCGAGTTCATCGGCGACAGCTTCACCGTCGGCTATGGCAACACCTCCCCCAGCGTCATGTGTACGCCACAGCAGGTGCACGCACTGACCGATACCCGCCAGGCGTTCGGACCACTGGTCGCATCAGCCATTGGGGCGGATTATCGCATCCATGCCTATTCGGGCTTTGGGGTGGTCCGCAATTACGACGGCAATGTGCCGGACCAGAACCTTCCCCTGCTCTATCCACGCGCGATTCCCGGCGAAGCGGAGCGGATGGCCGCCGCCGATCCGACCTGGAAGCCCGAGGTGATCGTGATCGGCCTGGGCGGGAACGATTTCTCGACACCAATCAAGCCGGGCGAAGCGTGGCGCGACGCTGAAGCCCTACGCACCGCCTATCGCGATCGCTATGCAGCGTTCGTCACCGAACTGGCGGCGCGAAACCCCAAAGCACGCTTCATCCTGACTGGCGCCGATCTGTTCTTCGCCGAGGTCACGGCAGTCGCTGGCCGGCTCCAGCCCACCCTTGGCACCCGCGTGCGGACGTTACGCGTCACCGGCTTCGAACTCACGGGTTGCCAGGGACATCCCTCGCTCGCCGATCACCGGCGAATGGCGACGTTGCTCGGTGACGCGCTGGCGAAGCACTGAAACAGCTCAGCGAGGACAAGTCCCTGCGGTTGCACGATGGCGGATCGCCTTGCCCCCGGCCTTGCCGGTCAGCTGGCCGTCCGCGATCACCGCGGTGCCGTTGACGATCAGCGTGCGCACACCCTCGCTGGTCAGTTCCGGCTCGAGATAGGTCGCGCGCGGACGGTAGGTCTTGGGATCGAACACGACGATATCGGCGAAATAGCCGGCCTTCAGATGCCCGCGCCGGTCGAGCTTGTAGAAATCGGCGGTGCGCCCGGTGCTGGCGTTGATGAAGGTCGCCAGGTCAATCGCCTTCTCCGCGACGACATATTTCGCATATTTGGTCGGGAAGGTGCCGAACATGCGCGGATGCCCGGATGACCCGTCCGATCCGGTCATCACCCAAGGCTGTTGCATGAGCAGCTTGATGTCCGGCTCGACCATGTTGAACGAGACGATCGGCGACCCCCGCCCCTTATCGGCGAGGATGATGCGGACCGCCGCCTCGATCGGATCGACCTTCCAATCGGCCGCGACCGTATCGAGCCGCTTGCCGGCCCAGGGCTGGCCTTCGCCACGAAGCAGCACCGCATTGGGTCCGCCACGACGGACGAGGTTGGGGGCCATTTCGGCAACGATCCCCGCGCGGTCGGCGGGCGTCTCGAGCCGCTTGACCAACGCCACAGCGCCGCCGTCCTGCGCCCAGCGCGGCACGAGCGAAGCGACCAGGCTCGAGCCCGACGCTTCATAGGGATATTGGTCTGCGGTGACATTCTGTCCCTTGGCGCGCGCCGCCTCGACCGCCGCGACGATCTCGCCCGCCTTGCCATGGACGTCCGCGCCCAGCGCCTTGATGTGCGCGAAATGCACGGGGAGTCCCGCAGCGCGGCCGATCTCAATCGCTTCGGCGACCGAGTTCATGAGGCCGATCGAGTATGAGGATTCGTCGCGCTGGTGGGTGTCGTAGATGCCGCCGCGCTTCGCCGCTTCCCGCGCCAGCGCGATCACCTCTGGCGTCTTGGAAAAGCTTTGCGGCGCGTAGAACAGGCCCGAGGACAGACCGAACGCGCCTTCGCACATGCCTTGCGCGGTGATCGACTTCATCTGACCGAGTTCGGCGGTGGTGGGTTCGCGATCGTCGTTCTTGAGCACCTTCACCCGCACCGCGCCGAAGCCGACAAAAGTCGCGATATTGGGGCCGATGCCGCCGGTATCGGCATGATCGAGCAGCGCCTTCACCGTACCCGCGCCCTGGCCATAGCCATCGACACCGGTGAAGATCGTGGTCACCCCCTGAGTCAGCCACGGCGCGACCAGCCGCTCCTGCGGGGTCTTGCCCCAGATCAGCGCATCGGCATGAGTATGCGGATCGATGAAGCCGGGCGAAACCACCAGCCCCCTGGCATCGATCCGCTTCGCGCCGGGATATTTCTTCCCCACGCCCGGCCCCACAGAGACGATCTTGTCGCCGATAACCACGACATCACCGGTGACGGGCCTGGTGGAGCTGCCGTCATAGATGATGCCGCCGGCGATCACGATCGTCTGAGGCGCGGACGCGGGGGCCGCCGTGGCACCGGGAAGCGTGGCCACGGCGGCGAGCAGAAGGGCTTTGTGCATGGTCAGTTGGTCCGGCTGAAGTGAAGCGTGACGCGCGGGATTTCGAGCGTGAAGCCGCGCGCATCGTCGTCGGGGGTGAGGGTAAACATTTCCGCCTTGAACGCGCCCTCGGGCGTCCGCTTGAGCGTCTTGGCTGGGACGCGAGTGCCGTCGGCACGCTGGATCGTGAGCGAAAGCGCGTCGCCCTTCGCCTCGACCCAATAGGTCGCGGCGAGATTGGGGTTGCGATAGGCGCCGTTGAGCGCGCTGCCGTCCGCGCTCGGCTCGCCGATCGCCGGAAGCCCCTCATTCAGCGCCGCGATAACCTTGTCCGCGTGCGGCGCCGGATCGACCGCGCCATTGTTGCAGAGGAGCGCGATACCCAAGCGCTTCTCGCGCAGATGGCCGTAGAGCGTCTTGAACCCCACCGCCCCGCCGGTATGGTGGAACCAGTGACCCCCGACCAGCAGCGCATTGCCATAAGCGATGCCGCGTCCGGCGCGGATCGCGGGCGCCCCGTTCAGGAACTTGCCCGGTTCCGCCATCCATTTGCTGATCTGCGGGGTCCACACCTTGTGCCCGGTGTCGATATCGTAATCCCATTTGGCGAGATCGCCGACAGTGGTGATGAGGCCGCCCGATCCGCCGAACAGCGGATATTCGTCGGCGTCGGTCACCTTGCCGTCCTTCGCCACATAGCCCTTGGCGACATTTGGGTCGGTGGTGCGACTGCCCAGCATCATGAAGCTGCGCGTCATGCCGATCGGTTTCAGCACCTTCGCATTGACATAGGTTTCGAAGGGCTGGCCCGAAACGCGCTCGACCACCTCCGACAGCAGCAGATAACCGCCATTGCTGTAGTCGTACTGCGTGCCCGGCGCGAACTTGGCGTCCTGCTGCCGATAGACGCCGAGCAGCGCCTGCTTGCGGTCCGGGCCGGAGATGCGTTCATAGCCCTCAAGCGCCAGCAGCGAGAGCGAATCCCGCACCCCGCCGGTCATGTTGAGCAGCATCTGCACCGTCACCTTGTCGGCATAGGGTGCGAGCTCGGGAATGTACTTTCGGACGCTGTCGCCCAGCCCGACCTTGCCCGCCGCGACCAGCTGCAACACCGCCACCGCGGTGAACTGTTTCGAGACCGACGCTGCATAGAATTGCGTATCGGTCCCGATCGCGCGACCCGTCGCGACATCGGCCAGGCCGGCATTGACCAGTTCGGCCGGCTTGCCGTTGCGGAAGATGCCGATCGCGCACCCCGGCTGCGCTCCGTCCGGCACCCCAAGCGCAGCGCGGATGCGAGCAGGCGCAGCCGGGTCGGCGGCGCTTGCCGGCGAAGCCGCCAGCGCCACCAGGGGAATCATTGCCAACCATGCCTTCATGCCATTTCTCCCCTATTCCGCCCCGGTCAGAAGTTCAGACGAACCCCGCCGATGAACTGGCGTCCGATCGTGTCGAACAGACCGCGCGTCGTGCCATAGCCGCCCGCGCCCGTGATCGGCGGATCGGTGTCGAGCAGGTTCTGTACCGCCGCGAACAGCGCGACCTTGCTGCCCTCGCCCTTCGGCTTGAGCACGGTCACTTCGCCCGACAGGTCGAAATAGACACGCCCCTTCACCGTCAGCCTGTCGAGATCCTTCGCGGTCATCGTCCGGTCGATATAGCCGCCGCCGACATAGCGCGCCGTGCCGCTCAGGCGAAAATCCTCCGCGACGTAGCTGGCATTGAAATTCGCCTTCCAGCGCGGGTTACCGCCGAGCGCCGCGACGGTCGACTGTGCCATGCTGTTGTCGAGACGGGTCTTGCTGATGCCATCGTCCAGTTCGGTCTTGATCAGATAGTTGACCAGGGTCTGGAAGGTGATCCGATCGCTGCCCACCGGCAGCGAATATTGCAGCTCGACATCCACGCCACGCGTCATCGCGCTGGCCAGGTTCACCGGGCCGCTGAACACGCTGACGATGCGGCCGGCGGTATCGCGCGTGATGAAGGCGCAGGCCGCCGTGTTGACCGTGAAACATTGCTGCACCGTCGCCCCGGGCGTGATCTGGATGATCGCGTCCTTGATCTGGATATCATAGTAATCGACCGACAGGCGCAGACCCGGGATCATCGTCGGCGTCAGCACCAGGCCGCCGGTGAAGGTATCGGCGATTTCCGGCTTGAGGTTCGGATTGCCCGCCGTCAGCGCGGTCACCAAATAGCTCTGCCCCAGATAGCGCGGATCGAAATCGGTGACGTTGAGGTTCGAGCTGCCGCTGCGCTGGAACAGCTCGGCCAGCGAAGGTGCGCGGATATCGCGCGAGCGCGTGGCGCGTAGCCGGATCGAGTCCGTGATCGAATAGTCGAGGCCCGCCTTCCACGTCTTGACCGTGCCCGAGGTGCTGTAGTCGGTGATGCGTCCGGCCAGGTCGAGGCTCAGCCGCTTGCCGAGCGACGAATCCTTGAGCAGCGGGACCATCAATTCGCCGAACAGCTCCTTGACGTGAACCTGCCCCGAATAGGGCAGGCTGGGCGCGCCATAAGCGCCGGCCTGCGAGCGCACGTCATAGCCGACCGTCAGGTCCTGATCGCGATATTCAGCACCGATGGCGAACGCGACTGGCCCGGCCCAGGTCGAGAAGGGCTTGCCGCGTACCGTCGCCGCGATCGTGTTCTGGCGGATGTCGCTGGTGAAACGCTGGAAGCCGTTCACATAGAGCAAAGCCGGATCGTTCGGATTGACGATGCCGAGGATATCGAGCGGGACGCAGCCATTGCCCGGATTGGTGATGGTCGAGCGGCAAATCGGATCGACGATGCCGGGCGTGCGCGGGTCGTCGATCGAGTCGAGCGCCAGCGTATACGCGCCGGTGACGCGGACGTTGCGACCGATATTGTCGGTATAGTTGCGGCCATAGGCGTAATAGGCGTCGACCTTCCATCCCGGCGCGAACTCGCCGCTCAGCCCCACCGCCGTCTGGAGGGTATCGGTATCGAACTTCGTCCGGACGCGCGAATGATCGAGGTTGTTCTTGCCGACCGTGATCGTCGCGACGTTGTTGTTGATCATCGTCTGCCGCAGCGCGGCGGGCAGGAACACATAGTCGGAGCGAAGCGCGTACTGGAAGCTGGACGGGATGTTGTCCTGCTCCGAATTGAACTTGTGATAGGACAGCTCGGCGAACAGCTCGAAGTTGCTACCGACTTCCCAGGTCAACCGTCCGAAGCCGCTGTAGCGGGTGATCGGCGTCGCGCCGACCTGTTCACCGACCCCGTTCAGACCGTCGCCGCCGAGCATCGATCCCGAGCTGACCTGGGTTCCGAAGTTGAACGGAACCGCCGAGCCGTCGTTCGCGAACTGGATGCCCTTCAAATAGCCCGGCAGGTTGACGATGCTGGTGATCGCCGAGCCATTGCCGGGGGTGAAGGTGGCGCCGGTGATGACGCCGCCATAGGTCACGTTGCTGCTGCGCACGCCGCATTCGGTGACGAAGAAGCGCGGCTGCTCCGGTGTGCCGAGCCCGCCATTGCCGGCGTTCGGGTTAGTGAGCAGACCGGGGCCGCACGCGCTCCAGTCGCGGTCGAACAGGCGGTTGATACCATTATTGTCCGAAAATTCGCCACCCACGACGAGGTGGAGACGATCGGTGACCTTGGTGCCCGCGGCGACCGAGGCGAGGATCTGGCGATAGTCGCCCTCCTCTGCAGCCCCGCCCTGCAACGTCGCGCGCACGCCCTGCATCTTCGAATTGATGCGCAGGTTGACGACGCCCGCCACCGCGTCCGCGCCATAGGCGGCCGATGCGCCGCCAGTGACGATGTCGACGCGGTCGATCAACGCCTGCGGGATATTGTTGATGCTGACCGCGCCGGTCGGGTTGGTCGGCACGTAACGGCGGCCGTCGAGCAGCACCATCGTGCGCGCATAGCCCAGGCCGCGCAGGTCAAGGAAATTACCGCCGGTCTGGGTGTTGCCGCCCGCGTTCACCGCGCTGGTCGGCGTAAGCGAGGGACGCACCGACGGCATCTGGTTGATCACATCGGCGATGCTCGGCGCCGCGACGCGCTCGATCGCGTCCATGCCGATCACCGTCACCGGGGTCGGTGTGTCGAAGCCGCTTCGCTCGACCAGCGATCCGGTGACGACGACTTCCTGCGCTTCATCGGCTTCCTGGACCGGTTCGTTCTGCGCGAATGCCGGCTGGGCGGCGGCAAAGACGCTTGCCAGAAGGAGGAAGCGCGAACGCCGCATGACGCCCCTCCGGATACGATGCGTGGCAAGCGTCATGTTCTGTCCCCCGATTATGTCGCGACGCAACATCCATGTGATACGTACCACAAATCCAGAACGAATCTTTCGCCTAGCTATAGCCACAGGTTATGGTGATTTTGCGGGCGACCGGGCATAATCGGCCAACCGCCGCGCCGACCAATGCCGTGATGAAATGACGCAAAGAATCATGCTGCGGCGCAGCATGGAAACGTCCGCAATCAGATGGCCTCAGTGGCCCCAGAATCCAGCTTCGGGCGGGTACATCAGGCCATGCTCGCCCATATGGATCCCGCCCGGCCGGTCCTCCGCGAGCCACAGCGGCCCGTCGAGATCGGCGCAATCGGCCTGCACCGCGACACGAAATGCCGCCGCGATCGCGAGCGATGTCGAGATCATGCAGCCCACCATCACGCCGAGTCCACGCGCCCGCGCACCGGCGAGCAGGTCGAGCGCCTCGGTCAGGCCGCCGGTCTTGTCGAGCTTGATATTGACCATCTGATAGCGTGACGCGAGCCGGTCGAGGTCCGCGGTGACATGACAGGATTCATCCGCACAGGTCGGGACCAGGCCCCGGAACCCCTCAAGCGCGGCATCCTCCGCGGCGGGCAGCGGCTGTTCGAGAAACTCGACCTCCAGCTCAGCGAGCATCGGCTGGAGCGCCTCGACCTGGGTCATTGTCCACGCTTCGTTCGCGTCGACCACCAGCCGTGATCCCGGCACTTCGGGACGGATCGCGCGCAGGCACGCTTCTGGTTCGTTGCCGTCGACCTTGACCTTGACGATCGCCGCGCCGCGAATCTTTCGCGCGGCGGCAGCCATCGCCTCGGGTGTGTCGATGCCAAGGGTCAGCGCGGTATGGACTGGCCGGATCGCGACCGGCGGGGCGACCGTGCCGAGCTTTGCCTCAAGATCCCAGAGCGCGCAGTCCACGGCATTGCGAGCAGAACCTGGCGGCATCAGCGCGCGCAGATCGTTACGGCTTGCGCCCTGCGCGATCGCATCCTCGATCTGGCGGAGCTGTTCGGCGACACTGTCGACGCTCTCGCCATAACGCGCCGTCACCGATCCCTCGCCACGACCGACGACGCCATCCCGAGCGATCGTCACGACCGCAAGGTCGATCGCGGTGCGGGTCCCGCGCGAGATGCGAAAGGGCGTGTGGAGCGCCCGCTGCTCGATGCCCGTGGTTACAGTTCGAAGCATGTGCCGAGCCGATCGACGATCCGTCCCACACCGTGCCGGACCGGGTCGGCGCAGGGCAGGCCCAATGCGTCTTCCGCCGCCTTGCACGCGGCGATGGCCGCCGCGTCGTCCAGCCCCTGCGTATTGAGCGCGGTGCCCACCGCGATCACGGCCGGATTGGTGAGGCGCGCCGCCTCCAGATTACGCTCGAGGCACAATTTGAGGTCGGGCACGGCGTGCGTCTTCATGTGGCGCATGATCGTGCGGCCCGCCTCATGGCACATCACCAGCGCATCGGCTTGAGCACCGTGAAGCAGGCCCAGCGACACACCGGCATAGCTGGGATGGAACAGCGACCCCTGCCCCTCGATCACATCCCAGCCGCCATCGTCGCGAGCGGGCGAGAGCTGCTCGACCGAGCCCGAGATGAAGTCGGCGACCACCGCGTCGACCGGCATGCCCGAACCCGCGATCAGGATGCCGGTCTGGCCGGTCCCGCGGAAATCGGCGGCGATGCCGCGCGCGCGCATTTCGCGCTCCAGCGCCAGCGTCGTGTACATCTTGCCGACCGAACAATCGGTGCCGACGGTCAGCAGACGCTTGCCCGCGCGCGGGGCGCCGGTGCCGACCTTCAGCTCCTTCGGCGGCTCGCGTACGTCCCACAAGGTACGGCCAAGCTCGGCGGCGCGCGCGGAAATCTGCGGCTGATCGGACAGGCGTTCATGCAGTCCGCTGGCGATATCGAGCCCGGCTTCCATCGCCGCGATCACATCGGCCACCGTCGCCGGCGCCATCACACCGCCGGCATTGGCGACGCCCAGCACCATCGTCCGCGCGCCGGCCGCGACCGCTTCGGCGAAACCCATGTCCGGAACGCCAAGGTCGATCGGCGAGCCGGGTGAGCGCACCTGGCCCACCGCCCATTCGGGGCGCCACACCGCGATGCCGCGCGCCGTCTTGGCGGAAATCGGATCGGTCGCCTGGGCGATATAAAGCAGATAGGGCGGCTTGCTCATAAGTGATTGGGTTCCCCGAAAGATGATCGGGTTGAACGGGAAAGCGCAGGTTTCGCCAATAGAAAATTGGAGGCGGGGCCATAGCCCCGGGCTATGCCAGCCAGCCAAATATGTGCACGCATTCGGGCTGTGCGCCCCTTGCCTCGTGCCGGTCACTTCGTTCTACTGAGGCAACGTTCCAGCTGCGGCGCGGAGGACGCGGTACCCGCCAGCGAACGTCAACGACAAACTCCAGGGATGAAGGTGCCTCACATGATGAAGACCCGCTCAACGCACGCGATGTGCCACGCATGAACCTGGTACGCGCATGGTTCGCGACCGCGCTGTGGAAGCGCGTCGTTGCCGGGATGGTCCTTGGCCTGCTGCTCGCGCTGATCTGGCCCGCCGCCGCGCCAAAGGTCGCGATCCTGGGCGAGTTGTTCGTCCGGTTGATCCGGATGCTGGTGGTCCCGATCGTCTTCGTCAGCATTGCGTCGGGCATCACCGCGCTGGGCGACACGCGCAAGCTGGGGTCGGTCGGGCTACGCACCGTCGGCCTGTTCGCGATGACCACCGCCGCGGCGGTCGCGATCGGCATGACCATCGGCATCCTGCTGGAGCCGGGCGTCGGCGCCAATGTCGGTGGCGCGGCACCGCGTGAGCTTGGTGCAGCCAAGACCGTCTATGAGCAGCTTGTCGGCATCATCCCGCTCAACATCCTGCAGGCGATGGTCGATGGCGACATGTTGGCGATCCTGTTCGCGGCGACTTTGCTGGGGGCGGGCGTGATTGCTGCCGGCGATGCCGGGAAGCCCGTCGCGGGCTTCCTGCAATCGCTCTCAGCGGTATTGTTCCAAGTCATCCGCATCGTCATGGAAGTCACACCGTTCGGTGTGTTCGCGCTGATCGCAGGGGCGGTGGCGACCAATGGCCTGGCGGTGTTTACGCATATCGGCCTGCTCGCCGCTGCGGTGGCGATCGCCGCATTGCTTCAGATGCTGCTGGTCCATGCGCCGCTGATCCGATGGGGGGCGGGCATGTCGGTCCCGCGTTTCTTCCGCAGCATCGCGGATGCGCTCGCGGTCGCCTTCTCAACCGCCTCCTCTTCGGCGACGTTGCCGGTCGCGCTGCGCGTCGCCTGCGATCGCCTCAAGATCGACCGCGCGATCGCATCCACCACGCTGCCGCTCGGCGCCAGCATCGGCAAGGACGGGACGGCGATGTATGTCGGACTGCTCAGCGTCTTCGCGCTGCAGGCGTTCGGAGTGCATATCGACGCGGGGGTGTTCCTGACCCTGCTGTTCGTCGGCGCGCTCACTGCCTTCGGTACCGCGCCGATCCCATCTGCGTCGCTGTTCATGCTCACGGCGGTGCTGCCGACCGTCGGCGTGACGCCCGAGCAGACCGCGCTGCTGGTCGGCTTCATCCTGCCGTTCGACCGGCTGCTCGACATGACCCGCACCGTCCCCAGCGCCTGTGCCAATCTGACCGTCTGCACGATCGTCGCGCGGAGCGAGGGGGCGATCGGGAACGAGCCTCAAGCCACCGTCGAGGGTGCCGCCGCCTGACGGCGGCGGCAAAGCCTCAGGCCTGCACGGCGTCGCGGCCGCGCCACAGCCGCCAGACGCCGATCGTCATCAACGGCAGCACGAACACGATCAGCGTCGCGATCGCCATCGCGCGATAACCGTTGGCGATCAGCGCGACGAGGCCGATGGCGCTCGCGATGAACACCGATCCGATCGTGACTGCGGCGGGAACGGCGATGCGCACCGATTGCGGCATCGCCTTCCCACGCCGCTGATAGGCGGCGTCAATCCGTGCATTGAAGGCTTGGACGAAGCCTACGCTGCATTCGAGTAGCGCAGCGAATACCATTGCCTGGAAGGCGAAGTGGAAGAGCGGGCTGCCGAGCGCGTCCAACACGTAGTTCGACGGCAGTTCCTCGTTCACGATGCCGGGATAGAAGCCGACAAGGCAGACGAAGAAGGCAATCGCCGGCGCCATCGCCAGCGGTCCCGCGAGCAGCCCCGACACGACCGCGTCACGCCCGCTGCGCAGATGCCGCAGCACCGGCAGGATCAGCACCGCGCCGATGACATTGTACGAGGCATAGGTGACCCCGCCGGTGAACCAGCCGTCGGTCGGCACCGGCATCGCGAAGCCCGCGCGGATCTGGGGCGTGAACTGCCACAGCACCATCACCAGGAAGATCGCATAAACGCCGTAGAGCAGGATCGAGACATATTTGAACACCGCCTCGGCCGCGCCCTGCCCTACCGCGCACACCACCAGCACCGACGCCACCAGCGCGAGCGTGCCGACGATATGCGGCAGTCCGAACATCGCCGCGCCGATCGCCCCCGCCGCCGATCCGAACACCGACAGCACCAGGATCAGGAAGCCGAAATAGATGATCTCGAACGCGACATCGAACTTCCCGAGCAGGGGACGAAAGAAGCCCTGATAGTCGGTCGCGCCGACCGCATAGGCGAAGCGGAAGGTGATCGCGCAGATCACGCTCCACATCACCATCGCCAGCAGCATTCCCCACAGCCCGCCGACGGGGCCCGTGGGCATGAAGAATTCGACCAGCTCGCGCCCGGTGGCATAGCCGCCGCCGATCACGACCGCCTTGAAGGCGAATCCGGGGAGCAAATAACGGTTGATCGTCGATGCAGCACTCACTTCTCAAGCTCCTCGAAACTGCGATTGCCGATCGGATATTGCTGCCACCCATCCCGGTCGAAATGCCACCATTCCTGCGGGTAAACGGTGAAGCCGTCGGCTTCCATCGCACGGCGCAGCACCTCGCGCAGCCATCGCTGCTCGTCGCTGCCGCCGACATAGTTGGTATAGGACCGGCTCGACATTTCGTCGTAGCGGCCGGTGGTGATCATTGGCGTGCCCGTCGCCAGATCGACCATGGTAAGGTCGACCGCCGCGCCGCGATTGTGGCGCGACCCCTTGCTGGGATCGGCGACGAAGATGCGGCTGGCCGGCGGGGTCGCGTCCCAGAACATCTTGGTGACGTACCAGGGGCGATAGGCGTCATGGACGAGCAGGCCGAAGCCCTGCGTCGCCAGCGCCTGGTTGATCCGCGCCAGCGCCTGCGCCGCCGGACGCTGAAGAAACGCACCCGAGCGTTCGTAGATTTGCTGGCCGAGGAAGTTGTTGGTTCCGGCATAGCGGACGTCGAGCCGGATCGCCGGATCGAGCGACTGGACCGCGACCAGATCGGACGCCACCTTCGGCTCGGCCTCCACCGGCGGGGTTGCGCGACGCGCGCCGTCGCGCACGGTGGCGATTCCTCCGGTCGCCATCACCTTGCGGATCGCCGCCTCCCCCTCCGCGCCGAAATCGCGGCGGGGAAAGCGGATGTCGCCGAGCTTGGCGGCGGTGACCTTGCCCGCCGTGTCGCGCTCGAAGGTCAGCGCCTCAAGCGGGTAGAGGCCGTGATCCTTGGGGAAGGCATAGTGATCGGCGGCGACGCGAGTGAGCGGGAGCCAGTCGACCCATTCGACACGGACATAGGGTTTGCCGTCGCGCTCATAGATGCGCAGCACATTATAGTCCCAGCCATAGTCGCCGATCAGTCCGGCGAGTTCGGCATTGGGCGGCGGCGGGCGGCGCCATTGCGCGCGGGCGAAACGGCGACCGTCAAGCTCGATCCAGCTGGCGTCGGGGGCGACCGCGACGCCTTCGCGCCAGAGCTGCGCGTCGTCGAGCACATAGCGGTCGCCGATCCGACGCAGTTCGCCCGCCAGTTCGGGCGCGTCGAGCACCAGCCGATCGTCGAACACGCGCAAATTGAGGCTGTCGCCGCCATTCTCGAAGCGGCCGCTGAGCCGGATCGCGTCTTCCCCGCTGATCGCGGCGCTGCGCCGCCAGCCGGGCAGTGCCCTGCCCTCGCGCGCGGCGAGCCAGCTGCGCAGCGCGTGCGCGCCGATCCGCTGGGCGGCATTGCCGGCATCGACCGTCGCGAAGACGACCACGCCGATCCCGGCATCGGGCATCAATTGCAGGCTGGTGACATGACCATAGACCGCGCCGCCATGGCCGACGGTGCGCTGGCCATCGAGCGTGCCCAGGCCAAAGCCGAGCCCGAAGCTGCGCGTCCCGGTCTTGCCATATTGCTCGCGCCACATTTCGGCGAGGGTCGCGGGCTTCAGCACCGCGCCGCCGCCATTGAGCATCGCGCGGGCGAAAGCGCCGAGATCGGCGGTGTCGGTGTAGAGGCTGCCCGCTGCCGGGGTGCCGAGTTCGAGCGGCGGCGCGGCCCAGCGCCCGCCGTCGAAGCTGATCATCTGCGAATAGGCGACCGGTCCCTTCACCGCGCTGCGCGCGAACCCGCTCGACGCCATGCCGAGCGGGCGCAACACCAGATCGGTGACCGCCTGCGCATAGGGCTTGCCGGTGACGCGGGCGACGACTTCGCCGACCACGGCGATGCCGGCGTTGGAATATTTGGTGATCGCGCCGGGCGCGGCGACCAGCCGGGTCGCATTGAGGCTGGCGACGGCGTCGGCCTGCCCCTTGGCGTGATCGTCGAAATAGTGGCCGCGCGGCGCTTCGCGCACCAGCCCGCTGCGATGCGTCATCAGCTGACGCAGCGTGATCGCGCCGCCGAACGGGTTTCGCGGGCGGAAATCGGGCAGGTAGCGCGTGACCGGCGCGTCGAGATCGAGCTTGCCCTGTTCGACCAGCCGCATCACCGCGACATCGGTGAACAGCTTGCTGACCGATCCGGCACGGTAGAGCGTCTTAGGAGTGGCGGGCAGTTTGCCGTCGGCATCCGTGGTGCCCCAGGCGCGCGACCAGACGACGCCGCTGCGATCGATCAAGGCGACCGCGACCGACGGGATTTCCTTGTCCGTCAATTCAGCCCGTGCCGCCGCCTCGATCGAGGCGGTGACGTTGGTCTGAACCGGTTGCGCGACGGCGGGCGCGGCGCAAACCAGCGCCGCGACCAGCAGGGTGCGCATTATTGTCCGCCCAGCAGATAATGGTCGTAGGCGGTTCGGGCGATCTCAGCGATCACGCGCTCCTGGGTGTCGATCCCCTTGGTGTCACTCTTCACGAACGCAGCGATCGCGAACTTGCTGCCATCGGGCATGGTGACGATGCCGACATCGTTGGCGATGCTCATCAACGTACCGGTCTTGTGCGCGACGACGGTGCCGAGCGGGAGCAGGCCCTTCAAACGCTTCTCACCGGTGATGCAGCGCTCCATGATCTCGATCAGCACCTTGGTGCTCGACGCGCTCAATGCCTTGCCCGACTGGATCACGGCGAGCAGCTGAACCATCGCTTCCGGGGTCGAGGCGTCGCGCGGATCATTGTTGAACGGGATGTTGGGGGTGCGCTTCTGGTCCATGTCGCGCTTCGACGGGTCGGCGGCGAAGGCGCGCTCGATATTGTCCTTGAAGCTGCCCGGCCCCGGAGTGATGTCGAGCGCGCGGTAGATCAGGCGCGCGGTATCGGCATCGACGCGCTGGCCGCTGGTGACGCCGACCTTGCGCAACCAGGCGGTGACCGCGGCGGGACCGCCCGCCTGGGTGACCATCACATCGGTCGCGGTATTGTCGCTGCGCGTCAGCATCAGTTCGAGCAGATTGTGCACCGACAGCGCGACGCCGGGATGCTTCATCTGCTCGGTGATTCCGGCCGACTGGACCCATACCGACGGGTCGACGGTGACCATCGTGTCGAGCTTCAGCTCGCCCTTGTCGATCCGGTTCAGCACCGCGCCCGCGACCGCGATCTTGAAGGTGCTGGCCATCGGGAAGGTCTGGCCGGCGTTTAACGTGTAGACCGGCCCGCCGCCGATCCGCTGCACCGCCACCCCGACGGTGCCGTCGGTCTGCTTGGCGAGCAGGGCGAAGGCGGATTCAAGCTTCGCACGTGCCGCCGGCGCCGGTGAGGCCTGGGCGCCGGCGGCGGGAATCAAGGGCGGTGCGGCAAGACACAGCACCGAAAGGGAAACCAATACTCGGCCTTTCAGCAAGCTCATACGCACACCCTGTCTCCCCATTCGATTGTCTTGTTGTCGTCTTGATCAGAAGCTGAAGCGGATCCCCGCCGTGAATTGCCGCCCGATCACGTCGTAGAGATGGCGCGCGGTCGCCCAGTCGTACCCCAGGATCGGCGGATCGGTATTGAGCAGATTGAGGATCGAGCCATAGGCCGCGACCTTGCTCTTGCCGCCGGTCGGACGGAACAAGGTCACCTCGCCCGACAAATCGAGATAGAAACGGCCCTTGCCGTTCATCTTGTCGCTGATCGGCGTGCCGAACGGCTTGGTCGCGGTGGTGTCGCGGGTGATGAGGCCGCCGCCGACCCAACGGCCGGTGAGGTTCGCGCGCCAGCCATCGGTGCTGTAGCTTGCCGAGCTGGTGACCCGCAGATTGGGCGAGCCGTTCACGCCGTCGACAAAGGTCTGCGACAGCGTGCCGGCCAGAATCGTCCGCGCGCCGCCGTCGCCGACGAGTTCGAGCTTGTTGATGTAGTTGGCGAGCACGCGCAGATCGAGGCTGCCGTTCCACAGATCGGTGCGGTACGACGCCTCGAAATCCACGCCCGCGGTCATGATTGACTGGAAGTTCGCCGGCGCGAGCAGGATGCCGCTGATCTGGCCCGGCGTGCTGCCGCTTCCGGCACCGCGGGTGACGAGCGCACAGGCACCGGCATCGCCATTGTTGCAGCGATTGACGATCTGTTGCGCGGTCAGCGCGGCGATCGCGCCTTCGATCTTGATGTCGTAATAATCGATCGAGAAGCGCAGATCGCGCGTCGGCGACACGATCATGCCCAAGGTCAGCGTGTCGGCCTTTTCAGGCTTCAGGAACGGGTTGCCACCCTGGGTGGTCGAGACCGAATAGATCTCGTTCGCGCGGGCGCTGTCGGTGATGTTGAAGATCAGCGTCTGGCCGGCGGCGAACAGTTCCTGCACGTTCGGCGCGCGGATGTCGCGCGAGCGGGTGGCGCGGAAGCGCAGGAAGTCGGTCATCGCATAGTTGATGCCGGCCTTCCACGTTTCGACCTGACCCGAGGTCTTGTAGTCGGTGATGCGACCGGCCAGGCTGAGCTCAAGATTCTTGGCATAGGCCTGATCCGCGAGCACCGGGATCAGCAGCTCGCCGAACGCTTCCTTGACCTCTTCGGTGCCCGAGAAGGGCAAAGTGTTGCCGACGCGATAGACGGTCGCCCCGCCCGGACGGCTCGCCGAGATCTGATCGGACAACACGTCGACCTCGAACTTGCGCCAGTGGACGCCGCCCGCGAAGCCGACCGGGCCGGCCGGCAGCGAGAAGAGGTTGCCGCGCACGATCAGGTCGGCGGTCTGCTGCTTCATGTGCCAGTCGCGAATCGAATCCCCGGTGATATAGTCGATCGCCGCCGCCTGCGTACCCGGCGCCACGACGCCGAACAGGTTGAGCGGGACGCAGCCATTGGTGGGATTGGTGATCGTCGAGCGGCAGATCGGATCGACCACGCCGGGGGTCGCGGGATTGTCGACCGCGTCGAGCGCGTTGCGCCAGTTGGCGGTGATGCGCGCGCCGGCGAAGTTGGTGTAATCGCGCGCCTTGCCGTAGGTGTAGGAGACGTCATAGCTCCACGACCCGCCGATCTTGCCGCGCATTCCGGCGACCGCCTGCCAGTTCCAGCTCATCTTGTTGATGTAGCCGCGCGCATAATCGTTGATCGCGCGGCCCATCACGAAATTGGTGATGTCGGGATTGGCGGCGAGGACGGTCTGGATCGAGCTGGGCAGATAGACATTGTCGCGCTGGATCGTGATCTGATCGTTCGCGGTGATCGACGGCGCGTTCTCGATATCCGAGCGGGCATAGCCGAAGCTGGCATAGAGCGTCGCGGCGGTGCTGAATTCGAACTCGCTCGCGCCATAGGCGGCCCAACGCTTGTAGGGCTGTTTCAGGACCGCGTCGCAGATGCCGCAGACGCCGTCGCCGCCCTGGTGCGAGTTGGCGGTCTGGTTGGTGCCGTAGTTGAACGGGCCGGTCTGGCCGTTGCCCAGGAACTGGATCCCGCGCAGCAACGCGGTGCCGTTGGCGCCGGTCGCGCTGTTGATCAGGCCTCCATAGGAGGCGTTGGACGCGCGCGGCTGGTTGACCAGGATGAAGGTCGGCGCGGTGTTGGTCGCCGTGCTGGCGGGGTTGGCGATGGTGGCATAATCGCCCCATTCGCGCGCGCCATAGTTGAGGATGCCCTTGCTGCCCGCGATCTCGCCGCCGACGATGATGTGGCCGCGGCCCTGCGCGAACTTGGTGCCCGCGGCGATCGAGCCGAGATAGCTCTTGTTATCGCCATAGTCGCTGATGCCGTATTGCGCGTTGCCGCGCACGCCCTCGAGCTTGTGGTCGATCTTGAAGTTGACCACGCCGGCGACCGCGTCCGAGCCGTAAGCGGCGGAGGCGCCGCCGGTCACGACCTCGGCGCCGGAGATCACCGCCTGGGGGATGTTGTTGACGTTGACCACGCCCTCCGGCGACGAGGGCGTCGGTCGCTTGCCGTCGAGCAGGGTCAGCGTGCGGAGGTAAGTAAGGCCGCGCAGGTCGAGATAATTGCCCGACGACAGCTTGGAGAGGTTGGTCGACGCTTCGGGCGTGACGCTGGGCTTGAGCGCGGGATATTGGTTGAGCGCGTCGGCGATGTTGGGGGCCGCCACGCGGTCGAGATCGGCGATGCCGACCACCGTCACCGGGGTGGGCGTGTCGAAGCCGGTGCGCGCGATCTGCGATCCGGTGACGATGACTTCCTGCGGCTCTTCCTCGGGCGCGTCCTGCGCCCAGGCGAAGCTCGGGAGAACCAGCGGAAGGCCGAATACCGCGCCCGCCATGATCCGGCGCTTCATGTCGCGCCGCATACCCATCAAGTCCGCCATTGCGTGTCCCCTATTTTCGATTCGTGAAAATCGTGCCCCTGTGCGGCAATGGAATCGCTTGATCCGCGACTCTCTTTAGTTCTGGGGTGGCATTTGTTCTCTTATTGGAGAATGTCGTCAAGACAGAAAATGACACGACAGACCGGAGCCCGCGAAACTTCCGTTCCCGAAGCAACTGCACCGCCGGAACCGATTTCAAATCCGCAAATCTATGCTAAATAGCTGGCAAATGACGCCAAGCCTTGGAACCATCGTGAAACGCCTGCGCCAGGAGCGCGGATGGAAATTGTCGGATATGAGCCATGCCGTCGGCATCCCGCTCTCGACCTTGTCGAAGATCGAGAACGACAAGCTGACGCTGAGCTATGACAAGCTCCAGCAGTTCGCGCGGTCGCTCAATATTCCACTGACCGCCTTGTTCGCCGAGCCCGCGCCGAAGAAGGGTGCGCCGGTCGTGACTGGGCGGCGCAGCATCGCAACGCTCGACCGCGCGATCCAGATCACCACGAACAACTATGAGTATAGTTACTTCTCGGGCGAGCTTCGTAACCGCCGGATGATCCCGATCCATGCACGGGTCACGTCCAAGACGCTGGAGGAATTCGGGGATCTGGTGCGGCACAGCGGCGAAGAATTCGCCTATGTGACCAAGGGTGCGGCCATCCTCCACACCGAATTCTACGAGCCGGTGACCCTGCATGAGGGCGAGGGCGTCTATATCGACAGCACCATGGGCCATGCCTATCTGGTCGCGCCCGGCCATGACGAGGCGGTCATGCTGGTGGTGTGCGCATCGGGCGACGAGCATTTGCAGGACGAACTGATCGCCGAGGCCGCAGCCCGGCAAGGCGAGGAAACGGGAGACACCGCCGCACCGCGCTGGTCCCGGCCCGAATAGACCCGGCGATGTTTCCCGGGGTAGAATACTTTCCAAAATGAAAATCAGCCGCTAGCACTGCTCCAACAGCGATTCGAGAACGACCGAATCGCGGACAGGGGAGTGGCGCATGAAGCTGCACATTTTCGCCGCCGCGGCCGCGGCCGGCATGGCCGTCGCACCGGTACAGAGCCAGGAATCAGCACCCGACTATGACATCGTCATCCGGGGCGGCCGCGTCCTCGACGGCGCGGGCAACCCCTGGGTTTCGGCCGACGTCGCGATCAAGGACGGGCGTATCGCCCGGATCGGCAAGGTCGTCGGCAAGGGCAAGCAGGAGGTCGACGCGCGCGGCCGTTATGTCTCCCCCGGCTGGATCGACGTGATGGACCAGTCAGGCCGCGTGCTGCGCACCAACGGCATCGCCGAGAACAAGCTGCGCACCGGGGTCACCACGCTGATCGCGGGCGAAGGCGGCACCCCCGTCCCCGCCGACCAGGTCACCGCCTATTTCAAGGAGCTGGAGACCAAGGGGATCACGGTCAATTTCGGCACCTATTATTCGCCGACCCAGGCGCGGCGCGAGGTGATGGGCGACGCGGCGGGCACGCCGACGCCCGAACAAATGGCGCAGATCAAGGCCAAGGTGCGCATCGCGATGAACGCGGGCACACTGGGCCTGGCCACCGCGCTGATCTACCCGCCGGGCAGCTTCCAGACCACCGACGAGCTGGTTGAGATCGTCAAGACCGCCGCGCCGTGCAACGCGATCTATGCGACGCACATGCGCGATGAGAGCGAAGGGCTGCTCGACGGCGTCAAGGAAGCGATCGCGATCGGCGAGCGCGCCGGGGTGAAGGTCGAGATCTTCCACCTGAAGGCCGCCTGGGCACCCAAATTCGGTCAGCTGATGCCGCAAGCGGTCAAGCTGATCAACGACGCGCGCGCGCGGGGCGTCGATGTCGCGGCGGACATGTACCTCTATCCCTTCGCGGGCACCGGCCTCGAGATCATCGCGCCCAACTGGGTGTATGAGAAGGGCTTTGCCGAGGCGGTGAAGCTGCTCAACGATCCGGCGCAGCGCGCCAAGATGAAGCGTGACATCGCTGCGGGACCCCAGCCGGGCTGGACCAACATGGTGGTTTCGGCCGGCGGCTGGGACAAGATCGTGCTGGGCAACGCGCACAATCCGCGCTGGGACAAATACCGGTTCCAGTCGCTCGCCGCGATAGCCAAGGCCGAGAATGCCGACCCCGCCGACATCGCCTGGGACATCACCCTCGCCGCGCTCCCCAAGCGCGCGGTCGCGCTCTATTTCATGATGGACGAGCGCGATATCGAGACCGCGCTGAAACAGCCGTGGGTCTCGATCGGCAGCGACGCCGGCGCGGCGGAGGTGTTCGGCCAGATCGACGGTCTCGGCCTGCCCCACCCCCGCGCCTATGGCAACGCCGCGCGCACCATCGCCGAATACGTCAAGCGCCGCCCGGTGCTGACGCTGGAGGACGCGGTGCGCAAAATGACGTCCTGGCCCGCGCACCGCCTGGGCCTCGCCGACCGCGGCGTGCTGCGCGAAGGGCTTCGCGCCGACGTGACGATCTTTGACTATGACAAGCTCGACGACCGTGCGGCGTTCAACCAGCCCACCGTCTCGCCGGTCGGGATCGACGATGTGATCGTCAACGGCCAGCTGGTGCTGGCGGGCGGCAAGGTGACCGGCGCCCGGCCGGGTTCCGTCCTGAAGGGCGCCTGCGCGGCGCCGGGAGCGCAACTCAAGTGACCAGATTGAACCTGACGACACGGCTGGAGGAATGGGCGACGCACAGCCCATTCCGCATCACCGGCAAGGTATGGACGAGCGTGCCGCTGCTGATCGTCGAGCTTTCGGACGGCGAGCATGTCGGCCGCGGCGAGGGTGCGGGCGTCTATTATCGCGACGACACGCCGGCGAAGATGATCCATGAGGTCGAGGCGGTACGCGACGCGATCGAGGCCGGCATCACCCGCGCCGAACTCCAGCGGCTGCTGCCCCCGGGCGGGGCGCGCAACGCGGTCGACTGCGCCTTGTGGGAACTTGAGGCACGGCAACAAAACACGACCGTGATGGCGCTGGCCGGGATCGACGATCCGCGTCCGCTGGTGACCGTCTGCACCGTCGGTGCCGACACGCCGGAGGCGATGGCACAGCAGGCCCTGGCCTATGGCCCGGTCCCCGCGCTCAAGCTCAAGCTGACCGAGGACCCGTCCAATGCCGATCGGGTGCGCGCCGTGCGCGCCGCCTGTCCCAAGGCGTGGATCGGGGTCGACGCCAATCAGGGCCTCAATCGCGCGACGACCGAGGCGCTGCTGCCGGTGCTGCTCGAAGCGAATGTCGCATTGCTCGAACAGCCGGTGGTCGCCGGGCTCGACGCGACGCTCGACGGGTTGAAGTCCCGCATCCCGCTCGCCGCCGACGAAAGCGCGCAGAGCCTGGCCGACCTGCCATCGCTGATCGGGCGCTATCAGGTGGTGAACATCAAGCTCGACAAATGCGGCGGGCTGACCGAGGCACTGGAGATCGTCAAACAGGCTTCCGTGCTCGGCCTCAAGGTGATGGTCGGCAACATGCTCGGCACCTCTTGGTCGATGGCCCCGGCCTATGTCGTCGGGCAATATTGCGACGTCGTCGATCTCGACGGCCCGCTGCTGCTGGGCCAGGACCGCGATGTCGCCGCGCAGTATCGCGATGGCCGCATCGAAATCTCATCGCGGGTGTGGGGAGGCGTCGATGAAAATGCCTTCGCTTGAGCTGCCCGCCCCCTATCTGCTCTTCCTCGGCGATGTGACCGAGCCGGGCTATGCCAAGACCGGCCTGGGCCTTGCCGAATGGGCGCGCGACCGCTGCGTCGGCGAACTCGATTTCGCCGGGACCGTCGTGACCACGGGGCTGCCGCGGATGAGCGCGGCCGACGCGGTTGCCGCCGGCGCACGATCGGTGGTGATCGGCGTCGCCAATCCGGGCGGCGTGATCGCCGACAGCTGGATCGCGCCGCTGGTTGAAGCGATGGCCGCGGGTCTCGATCTCGTCAGCGGGATGCACGGCCGCCTTGCCGATCATCCGGCGATCGCGGCGGCGGCACAACGCCATGGCGTGAAGCTGCACGATGTGCGCGTGCCGCCCGCGCGGATTCCGGTGGGCACTGGCGACAAGCGCGCCGGCAAGCGCCTGCTGACCGTCGGCACCGATTGCGCGCTGGGCAAGAAATATACCGCACTGGCCCTTGCCCGCGCCTTTGCCACGCGCGGGGTGCCGAGCGACTTTCGCGCGACCGGGCAGACCGGCATCCTGATCGCGGGCGGCGGCATGCCGATCGATGCGGTCGTCTCCGACTTCGTATCGGGCGCGGCGGAGCTGCTCAGCCCGGCGGCGGCGGCCGATCACTGGGACGTGGTCGAGGGTCAGGGATCGCTGTTCCACCCGAGCTACGCCGCGGTCACGCTGGGCCTGATCCATGGCAGCCAGCCCGATGTGATCGTGCTGTGCCATATGCCGGGACGGACGACGATCCTGGGGCGGCCGACCTATCCGCTGCCCAGGCTCGATGTCGCGATCGACGCCTATCTGAGCGCGGCGCGGCTGACCAATCCGGACGTGCGCTGTGCGGGGATCAGCCTGAACACCGCCGCGCTGGACGACACGGCGGCGGCGGACGAGATCGCCCGAGTGGCGGATCGCTATGGCCTGCCCGCCGCCGATCCGATCCGCGGCGGTAATGCGTTCGAAACACTGGTCGAGGCCTGTCTGCGCTGACAGGATGGACTGACGAAATCGGGGAGTGATGGTGATGCGGAAACATGTCGGACTGGCACTTGTCTCACTGGCCGTGCTGGCCGGCGTTCCGGTCACCGCCACCCCCGCGCCGGCGCCGACGGCAAGCGCACCCCGCCAGTCGGCGCCGGCTTACGATATCGTGCTGCGCGGCGGCACCATCTATGACGGCAGCGGCAAGCCAGGCGTGAAGGGCGACGTCGCGATCCGGGGCGAGCGCATCGTCTATGTCGGACCCAAGGCGCCGGGCAAGGCGAAGACGGTGATCGACGCCACCGGCATGGCGGTCGCGCCGGGCTTCATCAACATGCTGAGCTGGGGCATCGAATCGCTGATCGCCGACGGCCGGGGCCTGAGCGAGCTCAAGCAGGGCGTGACCTTGCAGGTGTTCGGCGAGGGCGAGAGCATGGGGCCGCTCAACCCGGCGATGAAGGCGGACATGGTCCGCCGCCAGAGCGACCTGCGGTTCGCGGTCGAATGGACCAGCCTGGGCGAATATCTCGACTGGCTGGCGAAGCATGGCGTGTCGCAGAACGTCGCCTCGTACGTCGGCGCGGCGACGGTGCGCACCAACGTGCTGGGCGAAGGCGATGTCGATCCCGATGCCGGCCAGCTGGCCCGGATGCGCGCGCTGGTCGCGGCCGAGATGCGGCAGGGCGCGCTGGGCGTCGGATCGTCGCTGATCTACGCCCCCGCCAGCTATGCCGAAACGCCCGAGCTGATCGCGCTGGTCGACGAGGCCGCACGCTGCGACGGCGGCTATATCAGCCATATGCGATCCGAGGGCGACCGGCTGCTCGAAGCGATCGACGAGCTGGTCGAAATCGCCCGCGCGACCGGTGCACGCGCGGAAATCTATCACTTCAAACAGGCCGGTCGCGATAACTGGCACAAAATCGACGCGGCGATCGCGCGGGTCGAGGCGGCGCGGCGCGAGGGGCTGAAGATCACCGCCGACATGTATCCCTATGACATCGCCGGCACCGGGTTGGATGCCGCGATGCCGACCTGGGTCCAGTCGGGCGGGCTGGAGGCGTGGATCGAGCAGCTGCGCAAGCCCGAGATTCGCGCGCGCGTGATCGCCGAGATGAAGGCGCCGGGCGTCGGCTGGGAGAATATGTACCGCGCCGCCGATGGCGCCGGGGGGATGATTGCGGCCGGCTTCAAGAACGAGAAATTGAAGCCACTGGCGGGCAAGACCATCGCCGAGATCGCGGCGATGCGCGGCACCAGTCCTGAGGACACGATCATCGACCTGGTGATCGAGGACGGCAGCCGCGTCGGCACGCTCTATCGCCTGATGAACGAGAAGAATGTCGCGCGGGCGACCTCCTTGCCATGGATGAGTTTCGGCTCCGACGCCGGGGCGCAGGCGCCGGAGGGTGCGTTCCTCAAGTCACGGCCGCATCCGCGCGCCTATGGCACCTTCGCGCGCGTGCTGGGCAAGTACAGCCGCGACGAAGGGCGGCTTTCGCTGACCGAGGCGGTTCGACGGATGAGCGCACTGCCCGCCGCCAACCTGGCGCTACGCGAGCGCGGCTCGCTCAAGCCAGGCTATTATGCCGATGTGGTGGTGTTCGATCCCAAAACGATCGGCGACCGGGCGACGGTGGAGAATCCCTGGGCGCTCGCCACCGGAGTGCGCGACGTGTTCGTCAACGGGACCGCGGCGCTGCGCGGGGGTGAAGCGACCAAGGCGCGCCCGGGACAGGTGGTGCGGGGACCCGGCTGGACCGGATGGCCCGGCGGCGGGGCGTGCAAATAGGCGTCTGACCGGCGAAGATATTCCGCCCCGTTCGCGTCCGGGAACGATGATGCTCACGAGTCGAGCCAGGTCGGTCGACATCGGGCCGTCCGATGCGCGGTCACGACCCCAAGAACGCGGCCTGGATGAACACCGATCCAGCGCTCACGCTGAAGTCACCAATACCTCCATTCCTGAAGCATTGATTTCAAAGAACCAGCCATAAACCTAAATGTTTATTTACCCAATTTGGATATCCATTCCGGGTAACCGACGTCGCGTGTGTTGCGTACCGGTAAATAGGCGGGCGGTGCATAAGTGAGGGATGTGCTTCGGGACCATTATCATAGTGCTCAGTGTGGATGCGCGGCGCGGTATTGCCGACATCCGTGATCCTGCATCGCATTCCTCCGTTGTCGGTGGTTCTGGACTTTGACTGGAACCGCCTTCCTCGTTGAGGAGTGGTGACAATGACCGGATCATCGCGGATATCGCTGGCCCTGGCGGCATGCTTCGCTTCCCTGGCATCCGTTTCCCCCGCCTGGGCGGCCAAGCTTAGAATTTCACCGATCGGCATCCACCTCACCGCGACCGAGCGGGCCGGGGCCATGACCATCGTCAATACCGATGAGCGGCCGGTCAATCTTCAGCTGCGCATCTACGAATGGTCCGAGGGCGAGGATGGCCGCGAACAGCTCGACAAGACCACCGACATGATCGTCAGTCCGCCGGCCATTACCGTACCCGCCGGCGCCTCCTACACCATCCGCATCGCCCGGGCGGTCACCACCCCGGTGAACGGCGAACTGGCCTATCGGCTGCTGATCGACGAGCTGCCGCAGCCCGACGACCCCCGCACGCTGGGCCAGGGCATCAAAATGGTGCTGCGCAACTCCCTGCCGGTCTTCGTTTGCGATACCAAGGCCATGGCCGACCTCAAATGGACCGTATGGCAGGATGAAACAGGCATCCATGCCCAGGCCCGGAACCAGGGCAAGCGCCATGCGAAGATCGCCGATCTGACGCTTCAGACAGCCGCGGGCCGCGCGCTCAGCTTTGGCGGAGGGCTTAACGGCTATGTTCTTGGCGGAGGGACCCGGACCTTCACCACCCAGATCGACGCGGCGGGCGCGCGAGCGCCGCTACGCGATGGCGACCGCATCAACCTTGCCGCCAAGAATGATGAGCTGGATGTGAAGGCCGCCATCATTGTCGGCAGGCGCTGAAGAGAACGGGAAGCGCCCCAGAGGTGCGCCGCTCCACGCCATTTCTTGTCCTTGCCGGCATCCAGGCGGCGATGTTGCCCGGCAGCGCGGTTGCCGCCAGCCTGGACACGGAGCGGCCAGCCGTTTCGACAAGCGACGCGGAGCGAGCAGGGTGGGAAACGCTCTTGCTTGCCGTGATGGTCAACAGCGCGCCGACCGGCGTCTTGCTGACGGTGCTGAAATTACCGGACAACCGCTTGCTCGCGCGGGCCAGCGAGCTGCGCGCGTTGCGCGTTCAGGTCGATCCGCGGGTTGTGAAGGAGGATCTCGTCGCCCTTTCGGCGATTCCCAATCTCGGTTTCGTCTATGACGAGCCCGGCCAGACGATCTCGCTGACCATCGGCGATCAGGCGCTCGATCCATACCGGATCGAACTCGGCACCGGCCGACGGGTGTTCGATGCCACCCAAATCCATCCGACCCCGGGCGTGATCGTCAACTATTCCATCTACGCGACTCAAACGCGCGAAAGGACCGCCATCGCCGGTACGACGGGCCTGATCGCCATGATCGGCGGCAGCGCCGTTACGAGCGACTTCAACTTCAACAGCGACAGTCGCTGGGACGGCAAGGGACTCGTGCGGCTGGACAGCCGCTGGCGCCTGATCGACCCCGAGTCCGTCCGTTCCTATACGATCGGTGACTTCGCTTCGAATGCGCTGCCCTGGTCGAACAGCGTGCGACTGGGCGGATTTCAGATCGCCAGCGCTTTCGAGCAGCGCCCCGATATCGTCACAACGCCGCTGCCGCGGTTCGCGGGGTCGGCCGCGCTGCCATCTACCCTCGATCTCTATATCGACCAGCAGCGGATATTCTCTGGAGCGGTTCCGTCCGGTCCGTTCGACATCCAGTCCCTCCCGCAGGTCTCGGGCGGGAAGGTCCGCCTTGTGACGACCGACCTGAACGGACGTCAGGTCGAGATCGTGCGCGACTATTACTATACCGCCTCCCAGCTCCGTGCCGGACTGCTTGAATATTCGCTCGAGGCGGGTTTCCCGCGGCGGGATTTCGGCTTCGCCTCGTTTAACTACGACGGCAACTTTTCCGGATCGGGGTCGCTTCGCTACGGCCTGACGGAAACGACCACGGTCGAGGGGCACGTCGAGGGCGCCGTCGACGGCCTCGTCAATGGTGGGGTCGGCATCGTCCAGGGCCTGGGCGGCGTCGGCGTGCTGACCGTTTCCGCCTCCGGCAGTCAGTACAAGGGCCATGACGGCACCCGCCTGGCCGTCAAGGCGGAAGGGCGCATCGGTCAGCTGATCCTCTTCGCCGGCACGGAACGCAGCTTCGGCGACTATTTCGACCTCGCCCGCGTGGCGACGGCGCGAGAGCGGCAACGCCGCCGCGTCGCCGGATCGGACGATCCGGTATCGGCATCGGCGCGGGCGACAACCATCAACCGCGCGGGCCTGTCTTTCGGACCGGTGCTGGGCGGCGCATCCGTTTCGCTCAACTATAACGAGATCCAAGACCGCGATCACGGACAGCGGCTAGCCAACATGTCGCTTTCCCGACCGATTTCAGGCCGCGTCACCGCCTATGTCAGCGCCTATTCCGATCTGGATCGTGGCGACAGCTATGGTGCGTTCGCGATGCTGAACATCCGCATCGGCAAATCGACCATGGCAACCGCAAGCGCGGAGCGCGACAGGGGGCACTCCGCCCTCGACATGCAGCTGGAGAGCCTGACCGGTCAGCGTCAGGGCGATGTCGGGTGGGGCGTTTCCAACCGGATTGTCGTGGATGGCGAGGATTCGCGACGCGCCTATGTCAGCTATCGCGCGCCTGAGGCCTTGGTACGCGCACGCGTCACTCAGGTCGGTGGCGACTGGCTGGCCAGCCTTGAAGTGGAGGGCTCGGTCGTCGCGGCGGGCGGCGGCGTCTTCTTGGCCAATCGCATCGGCGAGAGTTTCGTCATCGTCAAGAATGCCGGCCCGGGAACGGAAGTGCTTCAGGGCGGCGTTCGGATGGGAAGGACGAATGGTGCCGGTCGTGCCCTGCTGCCCGATGTGCTGCCCAATTATCCGCAGCAGATCTTCATCGATCCGGCGACGATGACCGACGGCTGGGAACCTGAGGCAACGGAGCGGATCGCGGTGGCCGGCTATCGCCAGGGCGCGATCGTCGATTTCAAGAC
Organism: Sphingomonas sp. GW821-FHT10C01; assembly: GCF_059415525.1. Classification (NCBI taxonomy): domain Bacteria; kingdom Pseudomonadati; phylum Pseudomonadota; class Alphaproteobacteria; order Sphingomonadales; family Sphingomonadaceae; genus Sphingomonas; species Sphingomonas sp. GW821-FHT10C01. The sequence continues at coordinate 49,143 of NZ_JBWKNK010000003.1, forward strand.
GCGTCGCGTCCACAGCGCCCTGATCGTGCTTCACGACAGTTCAGGGCAGCCGATCCAGGCGGGGTATGTCGCCATGATCGAAGGCGGCGAGAGCGCCGTGATCGGCTATGACGGCGAAGTCTATCTGCACGACCTGAAGCCCGACAATCGATTGTCGGTCGACCGCGGCCTCGCCGGCCGATGCCAGGCCAGCTTTACCTATCAGGACAGTGGGACACCCCAAACCAAGATTGGACCCGTGATATGCCAATAGCGTCGCGCAGGCATTTCCCCCTCCTTGCTTACGGCGTTCGGCCGGGGACAAGGCGGCGGTGGGCGACGGGTAGACGGCCGCGATCTCTGGCGCGCCGGCTGGCCGGGCTGTTATCGGTCCTCGGCCTTGGCGCGAACGCGCTGTCCGCATCCGTTGTGGCCGTGCCGCTGCTGCTGGTCTCCACGCCCGCGCAAGCCGCCTGCACCAACACCTCGGGCGCTTCACAGAACCGAACCTATACCTACACGGTCGCCAATCTCGGCAACGAGGCGCGGATCGATTTCCCGTTCGTGATCAATTGCACCGGCGCGCTCGACGGCAAGAATGTCTGCGTCGGCGCCACCTATACCCGCAGCGCCGCCAATGGGGCGAACACCGTCACCATGCGCCTGGATGCGGCCATTCCGGTGCACAGCGTGACCATTACCGACATGGACAATGCCGGTGCCATGTACGGCCCCTATGGCGCCCTGATCGCGCTAGGCCCCTCATCGACATCGACGACGATCACCAGCGTCGTCCCTGCCGGATCCGCCAGTGGAAAGGCGGCGGGCACCTACACCAACAGCTTCACCATCTATGAAGCCAAGACGGCCACGACGATCCTGGGCCTATGTGGGCTGTTCGGGGCGCTGACCGGGGCGCAGGCCTTTGGCAATTACACCGCCAACTACGTCATTCCCAAAATGTGCGCGCTCAATGCGACGCCCGCGATCAATTTCAACAACGTCACCAGCATCGGTCCGACCCCGGCCCGGATCGATGCGCAAGGCACCGTGACCGTCGAGTGCAACACGCCCTACACCATCTATATCGGTGACGGACAGAACCGCGTCTCCCCGGGATCCGGCAACCGGCAAATGGCGCTGGGCGCCGCCCGGCTGCCCTATCAGCTCTTCAAGGATTCGGGGCGCACCCAGGTGTGGGATGCAACCGGCGGCACCGCCGCCATCGGCGGCAGCGGGGGCGTTTCGGATACCGGCACCGGCGCCCCGCAAAACAAGACGGTCTACGCCTCGATCCCCGCGGGAACCACGCTGCCCGCACCGGGCACTTACACCGACACGGTGGTGATCACCGTGACCTACTGACGATCAACTGGAGAATGGGCATGTTCGACACGATCAGACGAAATGGGACCAGGTTGGTGCTGGTGACCCTTGCCTGCACGTTCCTGGCGCAACCGGCCCGCGCCGACACGGTAACCGGAAACGGCACGGTCACCGCGACCGTCACCGCCACCTGCGATCTCGTCGCGGCGCCGACGATCGCCTTCGGGACGATCAGCGGCATCGGCACGGTCGCCACCGACGTGACCGCTCAGGGTACGATCACGGTTATCTGCAGCTCGGGCGCCAGCTACACCGTCTATATCGGCGACGGCGCCAACCGCGTCGCGCCCGGCAGCGGCAATCGCCAGATGGCGAACGGGGCGGGCCGGCTTCCCTACCAGCTCTACAAGACCAACGCGTACGCGGCGATTTGGGATGCGACCGGCGGGACATCGACCACGGGCGGCAGCGGCGGAGTCAACGGCACCGGATCGGGCGCCAATCAGAATCTCACCGTCTACGGAAGGGTCGCCGCCGGAACCACCGTGCCCACGGTATTGGGCAATTATTCCGACACCGTCCTGATCACCGTTACCTATTGATTCACACGTTTACGTCAAAATTCGAGTCGCAAGATCAATACATGGAGTCGTGCGTAAATTGATTTCTGGATAGGATGGAAGAAATGAATAAGATGACTGTAATTGGCGTAGTCGCCCTTGTAGCATCGGCCACGCCTTCATTCGCTCAGGACACCGGATCGCTCGACGTAACAGCAGAGGTGCTGTCATCCTGCAACATCACATCGACATCGACGCTCGCGTTCGGCTCCGTCGATCAGTCAGCCGCCAATATCGACAATCAGGGTGCGGTCACCCTCATCTGCACGGCCACGACCGCCTGGGTTCTGCATACGGACGACGGCATTAACGCCTCAGGCGCTCAAAAGCGGATGAAGCATGCATCGCAGGCCGACACCTTGAACTATAATATCTTCACCGACGGCGGCCGATCCGTGCCGTTCCCGACGGTCGCGGGCACCCCAGGCAGCGGCGCCGCCAGCGGCACCGGCAACGGCGTTGCCCAGTCCGTTACCGTTTTCGGACGCATTCCGTCAGGCCAGACATTGCCGCGCCCCGGCACCTACAGCGACACGCTCACGGTCACCGTATCCTATTAGGCACAGCGTCCACTGTGGCGGAGGCCCGTCGCGCTTCCGTCACAACCCGCGGAATCCGCCGCACACGATATCTGATGGAATATTCGCCCGGCCACTTACGTGACGGTGATGGACGTCAACGGACCGGGAAAATGGTCAGAAGAGAACTCGTCAATTAATAATATGATTTTGATAATAAAAATCTAAACCAATACAAAAACTGATTGATTACCCGAAAAAGCCCCACAAAAAACATGGCTCAATTCGGTTCGAGTTCCATTTCCATTTCCGCAAAAACTTCAAACGGCGTCCTATATATAGCGCACGCGTTCGCATCCGTCCATCGCTGCCGAGATGATTACTAAGTGAATTGACATACAATCCGGTCTATTTGAACCCGACTTCACTCTCGAGGCACTGCTGCCGCGACCCATCGCTGAGGATAGAGCTGGACCACAAAGGTAGAGAAGATCTGGCAAACTCACTGACCTCCAAATCATTGCGCAACGCCGTACATTGGGCCGCTTGCGGCCTGCCCGCTTTCAGGCGCCGGGCGGTGAAAGCCGACATGTCAAACTCGACTACCTGAACGGCTGGAAATGGGCTGGCAGTTGATGGTCCGCCTTTGGCCGTCGGCCATTTGGCCCCGTGCTTTAGCGACGGCCTTGCATAATTCTCACGCCATGCTCGATTAGCAGCCGGCAAGATCAATTGTGGGGGGCAGAAGGTGGATACGGAAGAAAAGCAGGTCGGGCAGACTTGGCCCTTGGGTGTCAAAACCCTCCTCCTGGACGGCCAGCGCGGCGAAGGCGTCATCCAGGTCCGGCCAGGCATCACCACCCTGGTTGGCCCTAACGGCACCGGCAAGACCCGCGCCCTCCGCGCGATCAAAGGCGCCCTAGAGGGCACAAATTACATCGCAATCCATGGGAGAAAGGTCCACTACCTCGCCGCCGGACGCAGCAGCCCCTTTGAGCACTTTCGCGCGAGCGTAAATGGGCCGGGCTCAATGCTGGACGGCGATGCAGCCGTAGGTCAACAAAACTATCTTGCTCGGTGGTGGACCATCGAAAGCCTGACTGCGCATCTGCTAACCCTCGATAGTCGCGCCGATCTCAAACTTAAGATCGAAGCGCGACTGCAGCAGCTCTTCGACCGAAGCGTGCATCTTTCTTGGTCGCAGAGCGGCCTTAATGTACGTCTCTCTCCTACCTCCGGTGATGAAAGCTATCCCGCGAACTATGAGGCGAGCGGCATCCTCCAGCTCGTCGGCTTGCTATCGGCAATCCACAATAACGAGATCGGCGCTCTTATCATCGACGAGCCCGAAATCTCGCTTCATCCCCAGCATCAGGCCTTTCTGCTGGAGGAGATGGAACGCGTCGCCGGCGATCCGGCAGATCCTGAGAAGAAGCTCATTGTGCTGGCGACGCACTCAGCATCGCTCCTGCCGCTACATCGCATCGCCGACCTGCCAAAGCTCATCTTCTTCAATTCCGTCAAGAAGGCGCCCGTCCAAGTCGCGGAAAACGACGACACCCTCAAAAGCTCCAAGCTCGCGGCACTCGTCGCTAGGCTCAGCAGCACGCACCGTGACGCGATCTTTGGCGAACGCGCTCTGTTAGTCGAAGGTCCCAGCGATGAGATTGTCTCGACGCAGCTCGCCAGGCGCTTGGACCTTCGCCTGCTCGCCCGCAACGTCCAGGTCCTACCCGTCACCGGCAAGGGTGAGTTCATTGAAGCGGCCAAGCTCTTCAGCCTTATGAACAAGCAGGTTGCCGTCCTCGCGGATCTCGATGCCTTGGCCGACGATAACAAGTTGGTGAACCATTTCTCCCAGCTGCAGGGCGCAAATGAAATCGCGAACCGGCGGGGTCGTGCCAGTGTCGTCGATCTCGATAAAGACCTACGCAACCAGCTAAGCCAGTTCATGGTCAAGCACCAGACAGCGGTGGACGCCGCAGCCCAAACCTATCCCGACTGGTCGAGCAAGGGCAGCAAGGCGAACACCAAGGGCCGCGTGACGCTCGCCCGTATTCTCACCGACCCCGCCAGCTTTACAGGCACGGCTGCGGCATCCGCAAAGGCACTCCAAACTCAGTTCGAGCACCTGCTCTCGGCTCTAGGCGAGCTGGGTTGCTTCTTCCTCAGGCACGGCGCGATCGAGAATTATTACGCCTCCACCGCGGCCGACAATGGGAAGCCCGACCTGGCGGCGAACGAGGCCGCAAGCTTCGAGACCAGAGCCCCGGCGCAGCTGCGCGAGGACTATGCCGATATCGTCGCGGCACTCGAGCATATCGCGCCCAAACAGCTCGTAGACGAGGACCTACTCTTGCGCCCCAAACTGGGCGCGATGCTGACGGCATCCTTCCTCACGATGGACAAGGACACCACCGACGAGAAGCTGAACGCAATCGCCAGGGATGCAGTCGGCCCCGTCGCCGGGATCTTTAGCCTGTCCAACACCTCCCAGTTCGAAAATCCCAGCCCCAGGATCCAGGTCGGGCTAGCCTCGCCCATCTTCAAACGCGATACCTTCCCCTTCGAAGTCGGGAAGGGGGACAACGCCAATGACTATGTGGCGGAGAAACTGCCAGGGCTGTCGGGATCGCGCTGAACCAAGCTAAACGACTGTGATGAGGACGCATAGCTGCTATTAACTCCGAACGACGAAATCTGGGCCGTTTGCGGTCAGACCGCTTCTGGGCGCGATGATCGGGAAGCCGCCAGGCAATTGGTGAGGTGTAGGTGTCTAAAACCAGCTTGTGTCGTTGCCACAGGCGGCAGCACAAAGGCTGCGCATAAAAGGCAGAATTCCCACCCGAAACGATAATGGTTCAAATCTTAGTTGCCTTAGTCGCGGGGCGCGGGGCATCCTCACCCTGTGCTACATACCGAGAAACCGCCGCTCACCGAACTCAAGTCCTTCTTCACCGACGCGACCGGGGGCTCAGGCACCTACGGCCACCTGCTGTTGGAACAGTCAACAGCGCCGTTTCAGGACGGCATAGTTGATGCACTTCGCCCCTATTTCGAATCGGCTCATGCCGATGCGCGCGAACACTTCCACAAGGCTGTCCGGATCTCGCTCCATCCTGAGGCGGGCGAGATGGGTGCCGACGCCACCTATCCGAACTGCCTGCCGCCCAAGACTATCCGCGGTCTGTTCGGCGAGGTGATGGCGGGCATGATCGCCGAGGCCTACCCAATGGTGGGCACCAAGTCGTGGCGGATCCCGATCTTCCTTTTTCGCGGCCATGGCGCGGTCGAGGACTACATCTTCGACCTCGCGCGCGATCCCACGAAGAAGCGGGAGGTGCACGGGCGGCCAGGAAACGACTTCATCGGGCTCGAGATGGCCGCCGACGGCACAGTGACTGCCTTCATCGCCGGCGAGGCGAAATGGCGCGCCGACCTCACGGCTTCGACGATGGACACGATCATGAAGGGCGATGGCACGGGCAAGGGCGCAGCACGGGTCTACAAGGACAACGGCGTCTGGAACGACATCAACACCGCGCTCCCGGTGCCGAAGGGTCTCCAGCAGATGTGCGACCTGCTCGCGATAAAGGATCGGGACACCTTCGCCCGGACCATCCTTTCGCTGGACGAGGCGCTGCTCGGGAAGTCGAGCCTGCCCCGCACCGACCTCGTCCTGGTCGCGGGCAACCGGTCACCGACGCGCCCGAACGGGGCGACCTTGCTGCCGACGGCGGCCGCGCCCGCCGACTACAAGGCGACGCGTCCGCTGCAGATCGTGGAGATCGTCCTCGAAGGCGGCGAAGACCTGATCAAGCGGATATACACCAGCCTGTGGGTGAAGCATGGCGGAGCTTGAGGCGGAACGCCGCGCGCTGGCCGAGGCCTTCCTCGCGGTCCATGCTACGGAAAACGCGCTGACCGCGCAGCAGGCGCGCCTTTTCGTGCGGTCGATCCAGAGCAGCTGGCGGGTCACGTCCCTCGACTGGTCGGTCAGACAATCGGTCGAGCTTTTCACCGATGCGCGTAGGCTGCTGCACGCAGCGACGATCTTCGAGGAGGGTGATGGCCCGGACGGCGCGGCGGCGGCGTCCTGCTACCGCCGCGCGGGCGAGATCCTGGAATGGCTGGCCCGCGCGGGAGACGACGTCACGCACGACGTTCCCGCTGAGGTGCTCGCCGCTGGCGCGTATCAGCTCGCGGGTCTGCCGGCGATGGCCGGCGGGATCCTGAAGCGGGTGAAGCTCGATGGCGTGGGCGCTATCCTGGGTGCGTTCCTCGGTTGCGACTTCGACTCCGTGATGGAGCTCACCGCCGCGTTCTGGGCTAGGCATGGGGATCTGACGGGGCCGGACGGATCGGAAGGGCTTCTCGCTGATACCGACGATGAGCCGCCACAACCGATGCCGTCCGTTGCACTGGAGGCGGACGAAGATGGCGACGCGCCGCCGGAAAGCCGGACGAGCCGGGTCGCCTGGTATGTCGCCGTCGAGACGGTGCGGTCTGTCGGTCTCCTCGCGGACGGGCTGCGGCGCGGCGAGCTGATCAGGACCGAGACGGCATTGCAGAAGCTGGCGGCATTGGCGGATGTCGCGACGCGCATCGTCGGCGACGAGGCTTGGATCATGCTCAAGCTGGTCCGCGCTTCCGCTGCCCGTTTCGCGCGGGATAGCCTGCACCGTCGCGCCGCGCCGCTTGCGGCGCCCAGCCCGGATGCGGCTGCGAAGCTGCACCGGTTTGCCCGCGAGCAGTTCGCCCGGGGTCGTGGCGTGCTGTGGCCGTCCCAGGTCAGCGGCCTCGCCCGTCTCGCGGCCGGCAGGTCGTTCGCGCTCTGCACCCCGACGGGATCGGGCAAGACGCTGGTCGCCAACCTCGCTCTGGTGAAGGAGCTGCTTCTGACCGCACCGGCGGACGGCAAGCCATCGCCGCTCGCGCTCTATATCGTCCCGTCACGCGCGTTGGCGGGCGAGGTCGAGGCCAAGCTGAGCGCCGAATTCCGCAGCGAGATCATCGTCACCGGACTCTACGGCGGCACAGATTGGGGCATCACCGATTACTGGCTGACGGCTGACACCTCGACCGTGCTGATCGCCACGGTGGAGAAAGCCGAGGCTCTCATCCGCTATGTCGGGCACCTTCTGGTCCGGCGCCTCGAATTGCTGATCATCGACGAGGCGCACCAGGTGGTCGTCGACGGCTCCCCCCGCACCATGCGCGATCTCGCCGCCCACTCCGATCGTGCGATGCGGCTCGAAGGCCTGGTCACCCGCCTTCTTGCGCTCAAGCCAGGCATTGCCCGCGTGGCGCTGACCGCCGTCGCGGGCGGAGCGGCACCGCCGGTTGCGCGGTGGATCGAGGGCGACGATGCGGCCAAGCCCGTGGGCCTCGGCTACCGCAGCAGCCGTCAGCTTGTCGGCGTGCTCGAATCGCGCCCGGGCCAGTCGGCGCGCATCACGCTTGAGCTAAACAACGGCCAGCCGCTTTACGTTCGCGGCCGCGAGGATCCTGTTTTCCTCAACCTCAGCCTTCCCCCGATGCCCGAACCACTGTCGGCCATACGCAACAGCCTCCCCCACTACGTGCAGAACCATGCGCTGTGGACAGCCCTGAACCTCGTCCCCGGTGGTCGTCGCATCCTCATCTCGGTCACGCAGGCGCCCGACCGCGTGATGAAGCGCTATGCCGAGGCGTTCACGCTCAAGGGTTGGGACGCCCTGCCGCCATTCGCGCCGCCGGCGGATGGCGTGCAGCTTTTCGCCGACGCGCGCGCAGCCTGCGTCGACTATTGCGGTCCGGCTTCGTCCGAGGTCGCTCTGCTCGACCGCGGCATCGCGACGAGCCATGGCCAGATGCCGCAGCGTCTGCGGCGCTTGATGGTCGAGTTGATCGAGAAACGCGTCTGTCCGGTGACGGTGGCGACCGCGACCTTGACCGAGGGGGTGAACCTTCCGTTCGACCTCATCATCCTGCCTAGCCTGGAGCGGACCGTGGACATACGGCCGACGGGCCAGCCGGTGACCGACATCCTGCCCACGGCGGAATTCCGCAATCTAGCGGGACGCGCTGGCCGGCCGGGCGCGGCAGAGTCGATGGAGGGCATGACGCTCGTCTGCCTGCCGATGACCAACTCGTCGACGGCACCGGCCGAGCAGGCGACACAGCGCAATCAGCGCGACGGGTTCGTTCGCAACCTGAACCGGCTCCTCGACGCGATCGCGGCCGAGTCCCGCGCCGACGCCACCGTCAGCACACCGCTCCAGACGCTACTACGCTCGATCTGGCAGAAGGCGCGCGACGTGCTGGGGCTGCGCACGGTCGCCGACCTGCACGCGTTCCTCGAAGCATCCCTGCCGGAATCGGTCGGCGACAACCTCGGCGTCGGATCGACGCAGACCCTGGACATGCTGGGCGACAGTCTCGACGAACTCGACGGCTTCATCCTGTCGGCGATCGAGGAGATGGAACGCCTGTCTGGAGCGCCGGCGGACGTCGAAGCGGCGATACGCGACATCTGGAGCCGGTCCTTCACCCGATACGCCGGCGTCGCGGAGGAATGGCTAGAGGCAGCCTTCGTGAAGCGCGGCGAAGCGCTAGCCGCACGGCTGTATCCCGATCCCGTCCAGCGACGCGCGCTCTACCAGATCGGCTTCACGCCCTACGTCGGGCGGCAGTTCCAGCAGGTGTCGCCCGCCATCCTGGAAGCACTTCGTGGTGCAGCCGACTACGGTACATGGGGCAACGCGGATCGGTTCGCGCTCGTCGAGCGGCTGGGCGAACTCATGCGGGACGGTAGGGGCTTCGGCTTCACGGCGCGTGGAGCGACCGAGCAGGCGCTGATCGACCGGTGGCTGGATGTCGCTGGATGGTGGGTGCAGCGTGACGGTGCGTCGCCGCCGGCGACCGGCGAGCTCCGCCGCTGGCAGGGCTTCGTGGCCAACAACCTGGAGTTCAGGCTCGGCGTCTCTGTCGGCGCGGCGGTCGCGGAGGCATGGAACGCCAACGCCGGCGAGGCCGAAGTCCCCAACCTGACGGAATGGCGCGAGACCACGAAGCTGCCGTGGATCGGTTTCTGGTTCCGCGAGCTGCTGCGCTGGGGCACGCTCGATCCGTTCGTCGCGTTCGCCATGGCGCAGGGGTTGGCCGGGACGCGCGAGGCCGCGACCGTGCTGCGTGCTGAATACGAGACCTGGCTCGCGAGCCGCACGTTGGTCCCCACGGCCGAGGAGCGGATAGATCCGCAGCTCTTCCTTGCCTGGATGGAGGCGCGGCCGCGGGGGATCGTCCCGCCGGCGGTGCCGACGACGGTGGCCGCGGGTCTGACGAGGGTGACCGGTTCTCGCGCCTCGTATGCCGTTCGCCCGATCATTCGCGACGGCACCGTGACTTGGATAGATCCCGCTGGTTTCGAGGTTGGGACCGGGCAGGCGATCCCGGGCGCCGGCGCCGCGCGACCATCCGGGCACGACTATGTAATCGCGAATGATCAGTTCGGCGTGCGGGTTACGCGGACCTTCTGAGCTCCGCCGCAGTGGTTCATCCGAACCGCTTTTTCAGGTCGGTTGCGCTCGCTTCCAACGCCGTCAGGAGCGCGGTCATCATCGCTTCGCAGTCGCGCGGATCGCCGACCCCGAGCTTCGCGGCGACGTCGAGCAGCTTCTTGTCGCCCATTGCATGGTCGGCCCAGAGCCGCAGGTCGTATAGATAGAAGAACGGCGCGATCGCGTTTGCGGTATCGCCGAGGAAATCCTTGTAGACCAACCCGAGCAGCTTGTTTCCCTTCGTGTCCGGCGGCACCGTGATCGATGTCGTCGCAAGGAAAGCCCGCACCGCCTTGTTGTCCACGTCCTCGTTGATGATCTCGTTGAGCTCGCTGACGTAACGGACAAAGTCGTCCTCGCGGTTGATGATGAGCGACCGGTAGCGCCGGACATCCTCGAGCCGCTCGTCGAGGTCGCGACCGCGGTAGAGCTTGGATCCGTGCTTCGCGGCGAAGGCGTCGTTCCATCTGGTCAGCGAGTTGAGCGCGCGCACCCCTACCGGTGGCTCGGTGAAAACTGCTTTGATCTGCGCATCGTAAAACTCGGACCGCACGTCGTGATCCGACGGGACGTTGGACCCCGCCCAGTGGTGCTGCTCGACGACGGGAAGGTCCTCGAGATCGCCTAGCCACGCGACGACTGAGCGCTTCGCGTTGAGCCCGAAGGATATCTGCCAGTCGTCGCCGAAGACGGTTCCGTAGGTTTCGCTGGCGAAGTCCACCGCGATGCGCGGGTCGTAGAGATATTTCACCAGCACGTGTCGGTCGAAGTAGACGGGGCGCAGGAACGGCGACATGCCCTCCGCCGGGTCGAAGGTGAAAGTTGGACCGGCGGTGGACGCCATCATGCTCTCCGTTTTCTCTTTCATTCGCCCCCCCGAGCATGGCAGTAACGCCGGTGCCCGGGAAGGCCGCCACCTCAGCTTCGATCATGTCTCACGCCGCCTCCGCCGAGGTTCCCCGAAGTCGAGCCACGGCGTCGTCGACCGTCTCGACCGACGGGTCCAGCATCTCGCCCATCACGTCGACGAGACGCGGCAGGCAGCTGATGCGATGGACCTCGAGATGGGCGAGTGCCAGCTCCCGCGCCCTGCCACCCGCCCAGTCAATGCTGCCCGCCTGCAACGAGAAGTGGGCTTCGGACTTGATGCCCTCAATTCGGAGCCAGGGGTCCATCCGCTCGGTTCCGTCGTTCGCCGAGCGCCACATCGGCATGTAGTCGCGCGAGAACGTGACGATCGACCCGTCGGCCAGCGTCCAGAACCCGTAGGGCAGCCAGAGCCGGCTCGGGACGAAATCGGGCAGGGCCGACCGGGGCGTCGTGACTTCGAAATCCGCGCGCATGCCGATGCCGCGGTCCAGCATGACGTAGGTCGCACGGCCGGGCCGAAGCAAGTAGCCCGGCTGGTCCTCGCCCGGCGACCGCACGCGCACGACGGTGCCAGCGCGCCCACGTCCGCCCGCGCCGAACAGTCGTGCGCGCCAAATGCGAGCCTGGATCTCCAGCGAACGCGCTAGCGTCATGCCCGTCAGGACCCGCGACTTCGTCAGGGCGTATTGAATGGCGCCGGTCCCGACGCCGAGCTCATCGGCGATGGCGATGACGCATGCGATCGCCGCTTCGTCGTGGACCAGTCCGTTCGCTTCCGTCGTCACGCGCGCGAGGTCGTGCCAGTCGCGGTGACCTGTCGCCTTGGCGATCGCATCTTGCGCCTCGTTCAACCTGACCCCGCTGGCGGCCCGGACGATGAGCTTGGCGGCGGCCTTAGGCCGGTCGGTGCCTTTTAATGTAATCCGCATCGAACCACTCCGCGGTGCTTTTCGAGGCGTGTCCACTAGGCCCGCGCGCACCCTGGAAGGTCCGTCGGTGGCGATGATCTCCTGCCCTCGGGCTTCGCCAACGTGGACGGCGTGGCCGGATCAGCCACAGGTAGGATGGCATCGACCACGGCGACGCGCAAGCTGCGATCGCGCCGCCGGCCGTGTCAACCGTCAGGGGCTCCAGCTGCGCAGCGAGTGGATCGCCCGGTCGGCCTGACCCATGACCTCGTCAAGGGGCGGGCAGTCCGGATAGTGCCGAACGAGGATCGTCTTCACACGTTCGAGCCGCGACACCATGACGCCGCGATCCGCCGTCGGCACGGGGCGTTCGCCCTTGGTATTGTAGTAGAGGTTCGAGAACGTCTCGTGGTCGAGTTCGGTCGTGTCGTATTCGCGCATGACCCATTCGTCGAGGTCGCTGCGGATCCGGTCTACGCGGTTCCGCGCGCCGTCGCGCTTGCGGGCATCGGAGATCACCGACTGAAGCAGCGCACCGACTTCCTGATGCGCGTCGATCGGCATCCGCGCGTCGGGTCGCAGCCGCCGGCCTACGAAGGTCATGTTGTAGGGGACCGACGCCCGCTTGCGCGCTGGGCGTCGCTCCCTCGGCTTGGCGTCACGCTTCGCATCCTCGGCGGCGCGCGTCCCCGGCGTATCCACCGCGGCGTAGTATTCGCCCGACGTTCCTGCCCAACGCGTGGCGGTCACCGGGCGCGGCGACTTGTCCAGCGCCGCCGCCAGATCCGCGACGGTCGGCCCCTTCCCCCGGTCGGCCATGAGGAAGATCGAGCAACCGTGGTCCGGCCAGTAGATGCCGCCCCACCGCGGCTTTACGATCTCCCAGCCGTGACGCTCCGCCCAGGCGATGCGCTCGGCGTTCACGGGCTCATCGTGGTCGACGTAGGGCTCGTCGGTGCGGACGTGCCGGCGGTTCAGCGGATCCCACCAGACGGCGCTGTGGTCCTGTCCGGGGACGCGGTAGTCGATGCGGCCGTCCGGGTATGTGCGTTTCGAATCCGAAGGCTTGAGACCCGTCGCCTCGATGAACTGCAACGTGCGGGCCACCTCGCAGACCCGCCGGCGCGCGAGTTCGGCGTTCTCCGACATCGACATAAGCACAAGGTGGTCGGGCACCTCCGCGCGCACGTTGCCCAGGTATCGGTCGCACCGCGCCTGGGCGGGTGTCAGCAATTCCGCGTAGGTCGCGCCGAGCCCGATCCTGAGCGTTTCCTGTCCCCGCTCCTTGGTCCTGCGATCGAACCAGCGCGCCGTGATCCAGATATCGTGGCGCGGGCGATCCGCGATCGCGCGGTTGGCATGCACGAAGTTCGCGAAGCCGGCAGCGACGGCGGCCCGGTCCAACGCCTCGGCGTGCTTGATTCCCTGCTCGCGCTTGAAGTTCTTGGCGAGGCTCTTGATGCCGTCGATCGTCGACGGCCGAACGGTGTTGTCCGACATGCCATTCTCCAGCCCGTGTCGAAGCGTCGCCCGCCAACCGCCCCTCGAGCCCGAGAGACAAGTTCATTCCGTATCGTCGGCAGTGCTGCTTGCAGCTTCGCTCCTGGCAGGCGGCTGGCTCCTACCTGAGAGCGCCCGCGCATCTTACAGGAAAGGGGCATGCCAGGGAAGTGCGAAGCACGGCCACTGTCCGAGCCGCCCTTCACAACCCGCCACGGATGGTGATGTCTCTCTGGGGTGGCCTGATGTGGGCTCCGCGTGGAATCCCATCGACATGGGAGGACCGGTATGATTGCTATCGACAACATGGACGTCGGCGAGAACATCAGGGCGCTTCGCGCATCCCGGGCAATGACACAGGAGGATCTAGCCGCGTCGGCGGGTGTCGGCATAGCGACCGTGCAGCGAGCCGAGGCGGGGCGCACGATCGCCGCGGCGTCGCTCGCCTCGCTGGCCGCGGCCCTCGGCGTGCCCGCGTCCGAGCTTGGCTCGGCCGGGTGGGGTTCCGACCAGCCTCACGTGCCGCTCGATCGGATCACGTCTGGCCGTGGGGTGATCGGTTTGCTCCGCCGCGGTCGCAACATCGACTTCGGGTTCTGCGAACTGGACAGCATCGACGACGCCCGCTCGATCCAGCTGTTCCAGGAGCATTGCGAGGCGGTGGCTGCGATCGAGGGCGCCCTGCGCCCCGTCGATCAGCTCGTCCGGGAACTTGAGGCGAAAACGCTGCTCGACGGCCTAGCCGCGCGCGGATTCCTGGTCGGCGGCGCCAGCTTCGACGTCCAGTGCTACGACGTGGACGACGACGGTGGTGGCGGCTTGGCGATCCTGATGGCGCAGTGGACCGAGACCAGGATCGCGCTACGCGTCGCCCGGGACGCATCAGGCATCTCGCGCGCTTTCGTGATGGACAGCCTCGGCGAATACGAGGCGCCGCGCGATGGTGTGGTCTTCCCGGAGCGAACCGGGGATGCCGCTGCGTCGACCGATGGGGGGGATTGAGGCGGCATGTTCAACGTGATGATCACTGCAGGCGACAACGCCTGGGAGGAAGGGGCCTACGTCTGGGACCGCAGCCGGGTGCTCGAGCACACCGCCGAGGACATCCGGGCGGCGCTGCTGGCGCTGACCCCCGCGGTGCTGGAGGAACTGGCGAAGCTCCCGACCCTGTTCATGTATGAGCAGTCGGCGGACGGCGTCCCTCGCATCGGGCACATCCGCCGCATCCAGCAGCGCGGCAGCGACATCCGCGTCATCTTCGAGTTCGACGATTTCATACCCCCGCTGACCGATGAGGCGATCCAGGAACTCCGCTGGGACCTGCAGCTGGCGGATTTCGAGTTCAGCCGGACGCATTGGGCCGTGAAGGACGGCGACTTGTTCGCCATCCTTCGCGAGCATGGCCTCATCGGCGCGGTCGCCGCCGAGGCGCCCCGCGTTGAACGCGAGCCGGTGGCCCCGGCAGTCGACGTTACGCCGGCGAAGGTGTTTTTGGTGCACGGTCGGGACGAGGCGGCCAAGCATGCGGTCGCACGGTTCCTCGAGCGCCGGGTAGGCGTCGATGTGGTCATCCTGTCGGAACGGCCGAACCGCGGACGGTCGATCCTCACCAAGTTCCGCGAGGAGGCCGACGGTGCGGCCTTCGCCGTCATCCTTTTGACCGGCGATGACCTCGGTCATCTCCGGCCCGAACTCGTCCCGGCTGGCGAGGCCGCGCCGGTCGCGGTCCGCCGCCCGCGCCAGAACGTGCTTTTCGAGATGGGCTTCTTCATCGGTCAGCTCGGTGTCGAGCGGGTGTGCGCGCTCGTCTCGCCGGGCGTCGAGCGCCCGTCCGATTACGACGGCGTCGTCTACGTCCCGCTGGACGATCAGGATGGGTGGCAGCGGCGGCTGGTGACCGAGCTGCACGCCGCCGACGTGCCCGTGTCCGCGACTTGGTGGCAGGCCTAAGGTGGCCACGCGGAACGAGCTCTACGCGAAGTTCGGCGTCACCGCCGAGGCGGCGCAGCTCTTCGAGACCGAACTCGGCACGCTGATCCTGTGCTTGCGCGGGCTCGAGGCGGGCTGGCACGCCGAGCCTGACGGCGATGCGGCCATGCGGCTGCTGCTCGACATCAACCGCAAGACGCTGGGCGGACTGCTAGCCAAGTTGCGCGAATCTTTCCTGTTCGACGAGGATCTCACCGACCTTTTCGCCACGGCGCTGCACTGCCGGAACCGGCTCAATCACGGCTTCTTCGAACGGCACAACTATGCGATCGCCACCGCGGAGGGCCGGGACGCGATGATCGCGGACCTGGAGGAGTCGCACCAGCGTCTCTTCAACGCGTGGCAGATGGCAAGCCGCATCACGACGACTTTCCAGGAGGCGTTCCTCGCCGCGCGGGAGCAGGCGACCGGCATCCCGAACCCCATATCGAAGGATCTGCCGAAGCGGCCGGTTATGCCAGGCGGCTGAAAGACCGTCAGGCCGGGCCAATCCGCTAGCGCAGGATTTTTCCGAGCAGGCCCGTCGGCTTCTTCCAACCGAAAAGCATCTTCTTGCCCTCGGTGTTGGCCTTATCCGCCGCCTTCTCCAGACGCTCACCGACTTCGCCGCCCATGAGCCTCAGGTCCGGGGTGACGCGCCGTGCGGCATCCATCAGCTGCCGCCGATCGGCCGCCGCAATCGCAAGTTCCAGGTAGCGCCAGCGCTCGTGCGGATGGTTCGCGGCCGCGGCCTGGGCGAACCAGTGGTCGGAATGGCGCGACCTCGCGTAGCTGGTCCGTCCCGCCCTGGCCGCATCGCCGAGGAAGCCGCGCTTCCAGTCGCGTCCGAGCACGGCGTCGGAATGCGGGTTGGCGGGACGCATCGACGCCGCAGTTATCCCCAGCGCCTGGTCGGCCGGCGTGGCGGAGGAGAGCCGTCCGTCGATGTAACCGTCCAGCCACTGGCCTGCGCCCGCCGCCTCCGCAGCGAGCACCACGGTCGCTAGCTGGCCATCGTCGGACGCCTGCTCCAGCACCCTGCCTCGCAACGCGTCGATCTCTTCCGACGCCACCGCGCTGAACAGCGACGTGAAGCGTATCGGATGCTTGGCCGGACCCATCGTCACCGTCACGTGCGGGTCGATGCGCCATAGATGGGCGAAGGTCCTGGCCGAGAGGTCGGCGTCGATCTCGGCGTAGTGCTGCGCGAGGGCGAGGCCGACGTTCTGGAGGTTGCGAAGTGCGCGCTCATCGGTGGTCGAAAGGATGCTGCGCAGCCACCCGGCATATCTGTCCGGTTGCGACCACGCGAGCACGTCCAGGCCGATCGCAAACGGCCGGCGGGCGACGACGAGCGCGCCAGCGCTCGCGAGGCTGTCGAGGAACTGCTCGAGCTGCTGGCCGAGGAGCCGGCGCCTGCTGGCGAAACGGGCGCCCGACGTATCGGACATCGCCTCCTTCAGGCCCTCCATCGGATTGTCGAACTGCTCGCCCCGGTCTTCCATGCTGATGCGGGCGGCGGTCTCCGGCTGCTCGACCTCGAGCGTCAAGATCGCATCCGCTGGTGCCTCGACGTCGATATGGCCCGTGAGCATTTCGACTGTCGCCTCGATCGTGTCCGCCAGGCGGTTGAGTGCCGCGGGCATGCGGGACGCGACCCAGTCCAGATGCTCCACGGGAATGTCCTCGACGAGATCCTCACGGCCGCGTCGCGCGATGGCGGCCGAGATCGCCGCGGAGACGGTTCTCGCCCGCCACGTGCGGTCGACGTCGTTGGGACGCGGGAGCGCGAGCACCACGTCGTCGATATCGGGATCGTCGTGCGTCCTGGCGAACTCGGCCGCCGCCGCGACCACCTCGGCCTCGTCGCTGCCCAGGCAGCCGATGACGAGATCCCGCATTGCCGGCGTGACCTCGACGGCCCCGTCGGAGAGGAAGATCAGCGTCCGTTCGAGGATGTCGGGATCGCCGTCGATGACCGCGGCCAACCGGTCCGCGGCCTCGGCGCCCGTCAGCGGCTTGGCCACCCGCGAGTATCGGAAATAGTAGGGCGCGTCGTTGGGCAGTGACTGGAGGACGTCGAGCTGCGCGGCGCCGTCACGGGTGGGCAGGACGCTCTCCACCATCGTGCCCGTGATCCAGTCGGTGTCGTCCGACGGCGCCAGCGACGGGTTGGCCGCGATGTCGGCGACCCGCTGGTCGATCGCCTCGATGGTCTCGGCGTCGAGGATGGGGCTGAGCCAGGGCAGGTGCCATGCGAGTTGCCGGAGCGGGAGCCCCGTCCGGGTTGAGATGGTCCGCGCGATCCGGTCCAAAAATTCCCGCAGGGTCTCGAACTCGAAGCGGACGAGGCTCCCTATGTTCCGCTCGAGGTCGTGGTCCTCGGCCGTGGTGCTCATGTGGTTCCATATCGCGGCGGGGTCGATTGCCGCTATGCGCCCGGCAGCCTCCGCGATCCCGGCGGGCGGTTCCGAGGCGGGGTCTAGCGGGTCCGGTTCGGGCGCGCCCTTGGCATGCGGCGAGGGTCTCGGCGCGAGCCCCTCGGCCATGTCCTCGTCGGCCTCGGTCCCCATCAGTCGCAGGGCGAACGCGACGGCCTGGCCCGCGAGCGTCGAGGAACCGGGAGCGACGAAGCGTGCGACGTCGTTCCGCACCGCGGCCGCGAATTCCGCCGGATCGATCCGGTTCAGCCGGAGCACCCAGGCGAGTTCGTCGTAGGGCGAATTGTATGTGCCGCCGACCTTGTAGGCGAACGCAAACGCGACCAGCCCGGGCGCGAACGGCGTCTGCGCCCTGCCGGTGAGGTGCAGCGTCGCCGCCATCGCCAGACCGCTCGGCCTCGCGAGTTCGGGGCAGTTCGCGGCGAACCAGGCCCGCTCGTCGGGCGTCAGCGACGCGAGACGGGCGTCGATCTGCTCGTTCCTTTCAGTCTGGCGGCGTTCCCGCTCTGGCCCGTCGGCGCTCTCGGGCAGCGCCCGGGTCCAGCTGCCGAGCCAGCGCACGACGCGCTGGTTCAGCGCGTTCCGCACGCTCTCCCGTTCGGCGGCCGCCTCCAGGATGAAGCGGAGGAAGCGTCCCTCGTCGCGGTCAGTGTCCCGCGATTCGTAGGCGTCGAGGAACGGGCCGGGCCTGGCGGCGATGTGCGGCATCAACTCATCGAACGCGTCCTCGACGTGGTTCTGCAACGATATCCAGACCGCGACGAGCGCGGCGACCCCTGCGTCGGGGTAGCCGGCGTCCATCACGCTCACCGCGACGGCCGCAGTCAGGATGTCGGCGGCCGCGTCGAAGCCCCTGATCGGGTCGATGATCGGCGCGAGCGCTTGGTCTAGGTCTTCCCCTGCGTCGACGTGCGCCCTCAGTTCGTCAGCGATCAAGAGACCGAGAGCGAACCGCAGACTCTCCGGCCGGAACTGATAGGTGTTGCTGGCGCCGTCGAAGAAGCGCCCTTCCTCGATCTCGGTGAGGTCATTCCTGATATCGCGGCCGTCGTCGCGGGTCGCCGCGCCCGAGCGGGTGCGCCACTCGTCCCGGTTGAAGTCGGCGCCCTGGCGTTCGCGGTATTCGCGCGCGTGGCGGACGAGGAGGTCGCGGAAGTCGGTCTCGTTGTGCGCAATCAAGTCGTCGCGCTCCTCGAGCCGGTGCCGCCAGAACTCCATGAGCAGGCGCTCGACGCTGAGGTCCTGCACGCCAGCGAGGCGGGGCAGGATCGTCAGCGCCAGCGCGCAGATCCTCGGATTGCGCATGAACGCGTTGAGGCGCGGGTTCAGATCGTCCGGATCGACGCCGTTCCGGCGTAGCACGTCGGCGAACTCGGCGTCGTCGTAATCGTTCACCTGAACGCGGATGGTCGTGAGGTAGCGTGGCAGGCGGCCGTCAACCTCGCGGTTCCAGTATTGCTCGCGGCAGGTGGCGACGAGGACGCCGCCCAGGTCGCGGACGGCGGGCATCAGGTCGCGCAGTATCGACGCCCACGCCTTGCCGCTCGTCTCGTTGAGGCCGTCGACCACCAGCACGAACGCGTCACGAGATCGGCCACCCTGTAACCACCGCTCGATCCGCCGTCGCCAGCGTGCGACCGCGGTGTCGTCGCGCGGTCCCGACTGGTGCGCCGCAAGCCGTGCGAGTATCTCGACCGGCTCAGTGCCGGGCGAGAGCTGCTCCGCGATCCGCCCGATGGACAGCAGCAGGATCGGGCGTGGGTCCGCGGAAAGCCACCAGTTCGTAACCGCCCAGGTCTTGCCGGAGCCCTCGCCGCCCGCGACTAGCACGAGCGTGTCGCCCTCCGCGTCGGCGCGCGCGGTGTCGACCGCCTCGCCGATCGAGCGCCGCAGCGTCGGCCGGTCGGCGGTGAGCGCCCGGTCCTCGAGCGGCACCAGGAACTGGGAGAACTGGCGCTGAGCGAGCCGCCGGCTTCCGAGGGTGGAGTTCGCCCAGTCGGCGTTGCTGTGGCGGAAGGCATCCAGCCCGAGCAGGCCGGGCGACAGTTTACTGCGGATCTCGGCGAGGCTGGCGTCGAACCCAGGATCGGCGGCGATGTCGGTGAGGCCGGCGGCGAGCGCCGCGTGCTTGGAGGGATTGAGATGCAGCTTCGCGAACGCCTCCACCCGTTCCGGCACCGCCGCGAGCAGGACGGCGAGCGGCGGCAGCCCGGCCGCCGTCCAATCGAGGGTGAGAAGGCTGATGCCGCCCTTGTCGAGGATCTGCTCGAGCTGCCGTTCGGTCGTCTCGCCGACCTCTACGGTGGCCGCGAGCACCCACAGGTCGACGCCCTCGGCAAGCGCGAAGGCGGCGAGCGTCGACTTGCCGACGAGCTCCTGCAGCGGGACCGAGTTCGTGTAGCGCTTCGCCTCCATGGCGATCGCGAACCGGCCCGCGGTGGTTGCGGCGTCGCGGCCGAACTGAGACCCCGACTTGGCGAGCCTAAACGTGTATCCCGTAAAGCCGGCAAGCGCGTCCGCGACTAGGCCCTCGAAGCCGATCGCGCCGGCCGCCGGTTCCCACGTGCGCAGGATCTCGTGCAGGGCTTCGCGTGCGGTGGCGGGAGGTGTCGGCGAGGTGATCGTGATCGTTTTCCGGCGCATCTCGTCGTTCTAATGGCACCGCTGAAGCCCGCAAGACGAAGCGGATACGCTGACAGGATGACGTGAATTCGACTTGTGCGTCGGACATAGAGAAAGACTGCTTCCGGGGAGCGAAAATCTTTTGATCAACGACCGACATGGGGGCGCATAGGTGTCAATCAAGCTGCGCCGTCGTACGCTTGCACGCCCGGCAATGTCGCGCCAGAGCGATGCTATGCTCACTAGCCAATTGCAGGATCTGATTGTCTTCACTCTGGTCAAGCAGGTGGGCGGCACGCAGCGCCGCTGGCGGATCGCACTTGGTCCGATCAGGCTACGCGACCCGCTCAGCTATGTGCATTGCAATTGGGAAGTGGTGCCCAGCGGCACACCGCGCGAGAATGCAGCAATCGAACGTCTGCTGGATACCATCCGCCTCGAGCACCCGACCGCCTCGCCCGGTTGAGGGCTACGGTCAGCTACGCCCCCGCCGCGCGTCCAAAAACGCGCGAAGCGCATCAACGGGCACCAGTGTCATCGCTCCGACCTTGATCACCTCGATGTCACCGGAAGCGATCAGTTCGTACAGCTTAGAACGGCCGATCCCGGTCATTTTGCATGCTTCCTTGATGCGGACCGACAAGGGAGGGATCTGCTCAATCATGTCGTTTCTCCGTTGCGCCGGTAAGCCGCGCGACGATGCCGCCGCTAACCATGCGCCGCTCGACCAAGTCGATGAGCCGAATGTAACGATCACGGCCAAGTTGCCCGGTCTCGTCATCGAACGGCGGCTGATGTGCCACCAGGGTTAGCTGATGCTGGACGAACACCCCAACCAGCTCGGTGAGTGCCTCGACCTTGCGCTCGACCCGTTCGGCGGCGCGGCTCTGCCGGTCGAGCCTTGGTCCGAACCGCTCGTCCAGTTCCTTGTGGCCCGACCGTTCGATCCAGGCGGTAAGCGCATCGGTCAGGATCGCGGTCTTCGATGCCCCGGGTTTGAGCGCCAGCGCATCGAGCTTCTCGGACAGTGCATCAGGCAGGTAGAACTGGTGCCGGGTCTTGGTGGTCCGCATCGCGATTTCCCGAAGGTTTGGACACGTGATGATCGCACTGGTTCGACGAGGACAAAACTACGCTCATTAAGCGCCAAGACGCGCCTTAGCGCAGGTCCGAATCCTCACATGCCGATCGTCGGGCCGCGGCTGCGTCCGATCGTCCAGTCGATTCCGCCCTCGCGCATGATGCCGACGACCTGCTTGCCGATCGCGCGCTCGAGCACTGGCCGCCACGGCACCAACGTGAACTCGTGGGATTGCTCGATCAGCGCGAATTTGCGGTCTCCGATCTGCACGGCGCGGCCGAGCTTGCCTTCGACCGGCTCGCCTGGCGCAGCCGGGGCATAGTGTAGCCTCAGTTCGCGGCTGAGCTGTCCGGCAACGCGCGTTAGCTCGCGCTGCTGCAGCCGGGCAACGGCACTAGGCTTCAGCCGCACCCTGTTGCTCTCGATCTGCGCCAGTTCCTGCTCGACCAGCCATTGCTGGCGCAGGACCAGCGCCGTGCGAACCTCGGTCCCGAACCCGCGTCCAAACGACGCCGGTTTTGCCGCGGACAGCTCACGATCGAGCCATGTCGCGCCGTCATGACCAGGCAGTCGTTCCAGCGGCTGCTCGGACAGGGTTTCGATCGACACCGGATTGTTGCGCGCGACCGAGCGCTCATAGGCCTCGGCACGGGCCAGATGATCGGGCGCGACGATCCATGTACCGTCAGGCTGGCGCTCCACGCCGCCGGTGGTTCGGCGGATCGCCTCAAGCCTGCGGACATGCTTTTGCGCAAAGGCTTCACTTGCCTGCGGGTCACGGCGCAGATGATCGTCAATCGTGTAACGCCCGCCATTGGCGGCAGCGATCTCGGCGACCGTGCGATCGACCTCGCGCGCACCAATCGAGCGCGGCTCGATCCTCACGATACCGCCGTCAGGGATCGGCTCATTGCTGGTTCCGATATCGACATAGCGGCTGATGCCATCGACCCCGTCGACGAGCAGGTAGCGGCGATCATAGAGCTCGTCCGAAAGACCACGGGCAACTACCCGGCCGATTATCGGCGCTGCCTTGCCCTCTCCCGGCTCATAGATCGCATAGTCGGATAGCGCGCGCTGCGGCAGCCGCTCGCGCATAGCGCGGTTCATGGTGCGGATGATGTCGCCGCGCTCGCCCATGCGCCGCAGCGCCGGCTCGAGCTCGGGATCGAGCGCCCAGGTCCCCTTGCTGACCTCGCGCGCCAGCTGCAACCGCGCCAGCGTCTGCAAGCGACCTGCGCGGAGCGACTGCTCGATGCCATCGCGATGGATGGCGCGGACGTGGCCCATCGCATCGGCCGAGCGAATCAGGCGCCGGTCGATCCCGGTGAAGCGTTTCTGGGTGATCTCGGCCTGCTGGCTGCGCGCAATCTCAAGGTCGGAGCGCGGCCCCAGATCGAGGTTGACCAGGGCTGCCGCGCGCTCGCGCAGGCCATGGGTCAGATAGTCGCGTGCGATCACCAGATCCTTGCCGCGCTCGTCGACGCCGCGGACGATGACATGGCTATGCGGGTGACCGGTGTTGAAGTGATCGACCGCGACCCAGTCGAGCCTGATTCCGAGATCGCGCTCGGCATCCGCCATCAGCCGGCGGACCAGGGGCTTGAGATCCTCATATTCCGCGCCATCCTCCGGCGCGACGATGAAGCGGAACTGGTGACGATCCTCGCTGCCGCGATCGAGGAATGCCTTGCCGTCGACGCCCTCCCTCTCGCGTCCGTAAAGCTGACCCCGCTCGCCCTCCCGCGTCGTGCCGTCGCGCTGCAGATAGCGCAGGTGCGCACGCGCCGCATCGACGCCCTTCCCCGCGAGCTTGACGATGCGGGTCTTCACGACGACGCGGCGGGCACGCAGACCGGCGCCGCGGTCGCGGCTCGAAAGCACCCGCCCGACGCCCGCGCCGCGACCGATGCGAGCGCCGGTGAATTTGCTGGCGCGACCACTCGCGGTCCGCAGCTGGCGGCCGGCACGATTGGCGGCAACACGAAGCCTTGCGCCGAGCGGCTTGTCGCTACCGATCCGCCCCAGCCAGAGCCCGAAATCATCCTCGCCCGCCATGGTCGCATCCTTGGAATGCCAAAAGGATTGTCGATGAGGGGCGTGGTGTGGGGCACTTCAAGGGCCTCCAACCGGTCTTGCGGAAAGCCCGCAGAAATCTGCCGCTTTCGCGCAAGCGCGCGACATATGGAGGCAAAGGGTTGCGCATGCCTCCACCAAAAACGCTGTGCAGACCTCGCCTGCCGCTACCTTTGGAGGCAGGCCTTTCATCTTGCCTTACCTGCTCACCTGCCCCGAACCCGCCGCCCCTTCCTGTTGTTCTCATTATGTTCTATTCATCACTGCCAGTGAGTCGGGAACAATGAGGATCAAGATGGGCGTTCGGATTGAAGCACGCGAAGGCGGTCGATTGCTGATGTCGGGCGATGTCGAAACCGCAGTTCAGCTCTCGCCGCGCGCGCTGCGCGACGGGTTTGCCATCGCGGTTTCGGACGGGACTTTGGTGCGGGGCTGCTATGATGAAGCGGCCAATGCATGCCGGTTTTCGGTAGCCACTGAGGGCGCGGCATTGGGCTCGATCAAGCGCGAACAGCGCGGGGATGTAGTCGATCTGGCGTGGCGGATCGACTGGATCAGCATCGCGCCGGATAGCGATGCGCTATGCGTTACCGCGTCGCAAATCGACGACCGGCAACCGGAATTGGGGTTTGCAATGCCGTCGAGGCAAGCCGCTTAAGCGGCGTTGGCGAGGGTCTCGATCCGCTCTTCGCAGATGGTGCGAACAAGGTCGCGCAGTGCCGCGATCCGCTCGCCGAGCCAGTCCAGTTCCTCGGCGGTGATGCGATAGTGGCGCGAGTAGCGCGCCTTCACATAGGCCGCGCGCAGCAGCTCATAGCAGCGCCGTTCGAACTTGGTTTCAGAGGTCCAGATCGTCTTCAGGCGCGGCTCGATCTCCTCGCTCATCGAGCGCAGCCGGTTCAGATTATGGGTCTTTGGACTGTACAGGGTCCGGACCAGAAACAGGCAGTGGTAAAGCCGTTCTGCCGTTTGATGGAGGTCAAAAGCTGCCACCTTCGGGGCGTTATCCGCAACCGCGTGCTCGTACTGTCGATAGAACTGGAGAGCACTTTCGAACCACTCTTCATAGTACTCGCGCGTCTCGGCAAGCGCCTGTTCGGGCGACAGCGGCTGCGGCTTCTCGAACGGGTGTCCGGGTTCCTCGAACAGCGCAATGCCGTCGCGTAGGATGTCCATGAAGAAATAGCGGCCAAGCCGCAGCTTCTCGTTCACATCGTCCAGGCTGTGATAGACGACGCTGACTGGAGTGCGCAGATGCTCGCCCGACGAGAGCTCGGCAAGCAGCCGCTCCTCGGTCCTGATCCAGAATTCGGGAACGTCGGTCAGGTCTTCGTGATCGACCACCACGAGCAAATCATAGTCGGAGAAATAGCGGCCCACCGGATCCTCGACCCAGTCGCCGCGCGCATAGCTGCCGAACAGGATGATCTTGAGCAGCTTGCCGTCGCGAAAGCGCGGGGCGCGCCGCTCTGCGACCGCCTCGGCGAATCCCTCGCGCAGCAGATCGGCCACGAACTCGAGCTCGCGGCGCTTGCCTTCGGGAAGATGATCGAGCCGTCGCTTCATGGGATCAACCTCACCTCTAGAGCGCGGATTGCCAAGCGCAAATAGGTCCGGCGGCGTGAACCAAGCCGCCCGGACCTAGGGCAAGTTTTGGTGAAGTCAGGTGTCTTCATTCATGCCACGTATGCTGACCGACCAGACCGAAAGCTTCGGCGATGTCGATTTGCTTGGGTTCGATGATCCTTCTCCTTCAAACCACGCTGGCCCCGGAAAAAGGGGGGGGGGGCGGCAAGGAGCGGACCGGCAGTCCCGCTTGAGCGGCGTGCCGCACCCGCAGGGCCGCAACGCAAGTGGAGGACCGGCGCAGCCGGTTGCGCCGCGCCGCGGCGGGACTAGAGGGCAGCGCCGCCCAGCCCCCTTGGCCGCGGCCGGACCAGCAAACGCCAGCGCGCCAGCGCTGACCGCAGCATCTCAGCGCAAAGTGCTGCCGGCGCCGCCAGGCGCCCAGCAAACAAGCACTCTCGCAGCCGGGCGTCCGACGCGGCGGCGTGCGCGCGCGACAAGTGCGCCAGCCGCTGCCGCGTCCTCCGCCCGGATCGAATGTGCCACGCGGCAAGCAAAAGCACTGCGACCTCTGGCGGCTGCGCAGCCGTCCGCCAGTGCGCGCTCGATCAAACCGCGTTCTGCTTCCCGGCGGCCCGCCAGCCGCCTTCCGCGTTAGTGATCGTCATCCGAACGGGCCGAGCCCCCCAGGGGCTCGGTGAAGCGCAAGCGGAATATAGCACGATCGCGTCGCAGCGCGAAACGCACGTCTGTACCCCGCACCCGACGCCAAGTGAGGTAAGCGCCGACTTTGCGGATTCCCAACACGATCGGCTCGACTAGACGGCACGTGAATGTCAGGAATTGCGAATGACCAGATTCACGAATGCGCGCAACGCCTACCACGCGGCGCTGAAGTCATCGAACGCGTACGCGCTTATAAGCGGGGAAAAGGGTATCGCCGCCTCGAACGCGGACAAGGACAGCAAGCCGAGCGTCCACATTGCTGCCCATCTTGCAGACGCACTTGGCGTCACAAATATCTTGCCAAAGCGCCTACCGGGCCAGACGGTCGGCGCTAGGTTCGAAAACCATACCGCCGAGTTTCTGCGGGCAACCTTCCTCCACCTACACGGGTTGCGTCCGGGAAGTTGGGACATTGATAGAGTCAGCTCGCGAGGTGGCCTCAATATCGCAACGTACGACCAGTATTCGCACCTTCAAGATGTGAACGAAGCAGCGGAAGATAACCCTTCACTTCGTGTGCTGCTCGGCGAAGACTATATCATCGCGTCTGACGTGGTGGTCGCCAGACGCCCCGAGAGCGACGGCTTCATCAACGTTAAGGAGGCCCTGGTTGACGGCTCCGTAGCAGCTCGCACTTCGATGCGCCTCGCGAACACGGAGAAGCCATCGCTTCATGCTTGTGTGTCGTGCAAATGGACGATGCGAAGTGATCGGGCTCAGAATTCGCGATACGAGGCCCTTCGCTTGATCCGCAGCCGCAAAGGCAGGGTGCCGCATCTGGCCGTAGTCACCGCAGAACCGTTACCTTCGAGACTGGCGTCGATTGCGCTCGGCACGGGCGATATAGACTGCGTGTATCACATCGCCCTGCCGGAGCTTATCAATGCGGTAGCAACCCTCGGCGAAAGCGAAGCCGTGTCTCTTCTTTCGTTGATGGTTGATGGCCGCAGGCTGAAGGATATCGCCGACCTGCCGCTTGATCTGGCTATCTGAGTGGACCGGATTTCGCCTGAGAAGCGAAGCGCCAATATGCGGGCCGTGCGCGGCCGCAACACCAAGCCGGAGATCCGCGTTCGGAGCATCCTTCATCGCGCGGGCTATCGATTCAGACTTCACCGCCGCAATCTGCCTGGCTCCCCGGATATCGTACTGCCGAAATATCACACAGCCATCTTCGTTCATGGATGCTTTTGGCACGGGCATGAGCGGTGTCGGCGATCGAAACTCCCGTCGACGCGCACCGGCTTCTGGCAGTCAAAGATTGAGCGCAACAAAGAGCGAGACGCAGCAACCGGAACGGCATTGATTGATCTCGGCTATCAAGTGGTGACTCTCTGGGAGTGCGAACTTAACAGTGCGACTTCTATTTTAGACCGCGTGAACAACGTTACCGGGCGAGGCGAAGAATCGAATGGCGAGGCGATCACGGCAGCATGATTCGGAAGCGCTTCGGCAGGAATTGATCGACCTTCTCACGAACTTCGAACATCATCTGAGAGACAGCGGCCTACGTGAGCAGGTTCGCGCGCTGGTGCCTGCGCACAAGCAGCTCCAAGATCTCGGCTCATCGCTTGTCCCGCTTGGCGCGCAGCTGTCGGCGCGCGAACGTATCCTCGCCTATCTTCGTGCATTTCCCCGGCAGGTGATCGACGGCGACGAGCTCATGATCGTGGCCGGGATCAGCGAATATGCCCGACGGTTGCGAGAGCTTCGAGTGGAGGAAGGTTGGCCGATCCTGTCCGGAATGACTGCGCGGGAGCAACGGGACGCCGACGAGGAGGGAGGAGATGCAAGTGGTCTTCCCCCCGCTATGCGTCCCGATCAATATCTGCTTCAGGAAGACCGCCAGGACCGCGATGCAGCGCACCGCTGGAATATGGCAAACCAGATCCGCAAGAGCGACGCGGGCGTACGCGACAAGCTCCTGCGCTTTTTCCGGGCGAATGTCGGAAAGCCGATTACCTCGGAGGAACTGCGCTATGTGGCGGGCAATGTCAGCGAATGGGCGCGACGTACGCGCGAACTGCGTACAGAGGAAGGTTGGCCTGTAGTCACGCGGACGAGCGGCGACCCTTCTCTGCCGGTAGGTGTCTATGTCCTGATGCGCGATGAGCAAGCACCGGCACACGATCGTCACATTCCCGAGATTATCCGACGCGAGGTTATGCGTCGCGATAACTGGTCATGCCGCTGGCGAGATTGCGGCTGGCCGAACGGTTTTCCTGAAGCTGATCACAGGTACCTTGAAGCGCATCATATCAAGCAACACGTGCATGGCGGAGCAAACACTGCTGAAAACCTCGTCACTCTATGCAACTTGCACCATGACGAGACCCACCGAACGGGCGTTCTGGATATCGTGCCGCTCTAAGCGGCAGCCCTAATCTTTCCGTCCAGAGCTTGGCGCACTACTGACGCGATTGCTCCGGCCAAAGGCGGCGGCACTGCGTTGCCGATCTGACGCGCGATTTCGATCTTGGTACCAACAAACTCGAAATCATCGGGGAACCCCATGATCCGAGCGGCCTCGCGATGGGTGATCGGGCGATCTTGATCAGGATGCAGGTAGCGTCCCTTTTCCGGCTTAAAAAACTCCGTACGAATCGTGACCGAGGGACGGTCCCACCATAGCCGGCCGAATAGATCGGTCCCGCCGGAGGTTTTGCGGATCCAACAATCCGGCGTGATCTCGGGCGCGTTGCGTTGAAGATCGAAACGATTGCCGCCGGGAGGCACCGCTTTGTATCGCTTAAGGCTCTTTTCCGTAGGCGTCCGCCCGAAATGGAGATTGAGCGGGGCCTTCGCCTTGCGGACCTCAGTTCCTACGGGCTTCGGAAGGTCAGCAATCACATCACGAACCGTCCGCCACACCGGAAGATTGGTAATAGAATTGGGCTGAGCGTGCGTCGGCAGCGGCGGGAACTGGGGAGCTGCCATTTCGCGCTTGTAGCCGACTATAACGGTCCGCTTGCGCGTCTGCGCAGCGCCATAGTCGGCAGCGAGCAGAATTTCCTTCACCGTATTGAAGCCGAGCTTACGAGCGTGCTTCTCGATTTCGGCGCATTCGGGCGATTTCAACAACTCGGCGACATTCTCGATTACGAACATCGATGCGCCGCTACGCTCGACGACATCCATAAACGGGAGCCATAGGGCTCGGCGGCTGTCGCCGGCGCGGCGCTTATTTAGAAGACTGAACCCTTGGCAAGGGGGGCCACCGATAACGACATCAGCGGCAGGTATCGGGCGATTGGAGGACACCCACTCTTCAATGTCGCCGCAATCCGCATGAGGCCCGAAGTTAGCTCGATGCGTCAGGACGGCCGCAGCGTCAAAATCCAACGACCAAACGCTTTCGAAGCCGCCACAAAACCGGCGATCTGTGAAGCCCAGCGTGAGTCCGCCTGCGCCAGAGAACAAATCAATAAGCCGGTATGCCAAGCTGCCCTCCGCGCGCGCTACCTCGCAAGGAAATCCTCCCGATAGGCTACGAGTGCCTACATTGCCTTGGCGCGGTGCGCAATGAGTTCCTCCTATGTTCCACCCCTCGGTCTCCACCTATCTGTGAAGACACCGGCGGAGCGCCTGTCATGACCCCGTCGACAAAATAGCGTTACGCGGCATGTCCCCTGCGCCTCTTCGGCGCAATCTCGCAAATCTCCAGAAAGGCATCGGAGAAGGCGGCTCTGCTCCAATCGTGCGGGTCCGCGATCTCATACAGGTGGAGTTCGATCCCCGTCTTCGACAACGCTTCTGCCAACGCAGGTGTCGGTCGGCCCGGAAGCAGCAGTACCTTGCGGTGACCTTCGAGGCGCCGGAGCATCTTTGCGTAGAGCAGCAGTTGTCCGACCCCGGCATATACGTCGACTGCCGAGCGACCGGTCTTGATTTCAATCAAGACGCTTCCCGATTGCCCGATGATCTCTCCGTCGGTCTCATAACCGCGAGCGGGCGCGGGCTTCCTAAGCTTACGGTTCGATTTTTCGAGAAGCGCGCTTAGTGCTCGCCATACCTCGGCATGCCGCCGCCGCATCAATCGGCTACCGCCTTTCGCCCAGTAGGCCGAGGTCCCGCCCTGTTCATCCTTTCCGAACCGATCCGCAAACTCGGCGACATCGCTCCTGCTCTGCGCCTTGTCCATCGCATCGGGAACACGGATGTTTGCGCATATACGGACGAAACTAGCGGTGCTGCGGCGCATCTCCGCATCATCGTCGGTGATCCGCGTAACTACATACCAGGTGCGGCGGGCAGGCGCGTCGCCGATAAAAACAGCTGCGGGCCTCAGCCCGCTCAGTGCGAGGAAATCGTCCTCGGTAACTAGGTCGGACTGATTATTGGATTGAAGCCTCCCCTGTCGCAGAAGATACATTTGCCCTTCACTGTCACGCGCGACCGCACTCAATCCGTTCTCGGTCGTCGGTGCAGACGGGATATTGATCTGAACCGACCAGTCAGCGCCAGTCGGATCGATGCCGAGCGCGGCCTTCTCGCGCAGCTTTCCGGGCGAGGCGTTACCATAGTCGGCCACCGCAATTTCTTCCTCGGGCAGCCAACCGACCGCACCGGCATAGTCGGCAGTCTTGAGAAGAGCATCCTGCCAGCGCCGAAACCCGCGCGTAACCTCGGCCTTACTGGTGATGATCGTGAGCCGTTCGGCCCGCGCCCAAATGTCAGCGATGATTGCCTCAAGGCGCGGCCGGACGGCGCCGACGTTGTTGAGCGGCGCATAGCCCACGACCGGCTCGACGCCCATGTCGGCTACGACTGCGGAAATATTCTGCATGCGGCGCTCATAGGCTCCCTCGCCCCGACGACTGAGCAACCCACGCACAACCTCGCGCCGGAGCGCCGTCTTGTCGAGCTTCAGTCCCTGCAACTCCGCAGCCCACAATCGACGATAGGCTACAACGCAAGCGAGAAGCTCTTCGTCGCTCCAACTCTTACCCGCCGCGGCACGCTCGAACCGGACCTGTCGGCTATTGCGCTCGTAGTAAGCCAAATAGCCTGCTTCGAGCCACATCCTCCGCCTTGCTAAATGGTGCCGCGTGTTCGCCCAGAATTGGGGAGTTGCAGCATCCTGAGGCAACGGCCCTACCATTTGCTCTATTGTCGCCAAGTCGAGGAAGAGCGTCTCCTCCTGCTGGCGGTCAAGATAGTCGCGGAGGGGTTGATATTTGGTCTGAGATTCTGCGGCCTCGGGCATGCGGATATATACCTCGGTTATCTTATCTCACCTGGTCGATGGTATCGCAATCTACATCGGACAGTAGCTGATCAATGCATAGTGAGTAACATTGCAGCTCCCTGGAATCTAAATTACCCGCAACAACAAATGATTCTATCGTTCTCAATTCAAGTTATAACCGCTTCCGGTGTGAACCTACCGCCTACGACGCTCCTCACAAATTAAGTTGCGTTGCGCCGCCGAAACTCGCCAGACAGGACTTGGCCGCCTTCGCGGAGCTGGTCGAGATAATCCGACCAGTGCTGCATCATGCGGACACGCTCCTCCCAATATTGGCCACGCGCGTAGGCGCGTCGCACACCATTGTTCTCTAGGTGCGCCAGCTGTCGTTCAATCGCGTCGGGGTTCCATATGCCCATCTCATTCAGAAGCGTTGCTGCCATTGCGCGAAACCCATGTGCGGTCATTTCGTCTTTGCCGTAGCCCATGCGACGAAGCGCGAATGTGATCGTATTTTCCGACATCGGGCGCTTCCAGGTGTGACAGGCTGGAAACACATAGGGGCTATGTCCAGTGAGAGGTCGCACCTCATCTAACAGGGCGAGCACCTGTCTGGATAACGGAACCCGGTGCGGCCATCGCATCTTCATCTTTTCGGCGGGAATGGACCAGATGCCGCGATCGAAATCGAACTCCGACCATTCTGCCCTGCGCAACTCACCGGGCCGCACGAATACGTGCGGCG
This sequence comes from Sphingomonas sp. GW821-FHT10C01, assembly GCF_059415525.1. Lineage (NCBI taxonomy): Bacteria > Pseudomonadati > Pseudomonadota > Alphaproteobacteria > Sphingomonadales > Sphingomonadaceae > Sphingomonas > Sphingomonas sp. GW821-FHT10C01. The sequence goes on from NZ_JBWKNK010000003.1 coordinate 80,818, forward strand.
ACATTCGCAGCGCGTATTTGGTGATGCCGTAGCCGGAGAACTCCTCGATCCTCCGGAGCAGTTCGCCGACGTCTTTGGGATTGGTGATTGCCGCATAGTGTCTGGTCTTGGGCACAACGATCGCGCCCCTGAGATCGACGGCAACGTCACGCTGAGCTCGCCCGGTCGCGATGCCGTAGCGAAGAATGCGGCTGATCACGCTGCGCATCCGTCTGGCACTTTCATAGCGCCCCGTCGCTTCGAGCTTGCGCAACACCGCGAGCACCTCAAGCGCCTCGATTTGGTTGATTGGCCGCGAACCGATGAGCGGATAGGCCATCCCCAGCAGCCATTGCACTTTCTCAATGGTGATCCCTGCTCGCCCTTCGCGCGTGATCTTCGTGATCCACTCCTCCGCAACCGACTTGAAACTGTTGCCGGCGTCGAACCGCGCGCGCATCCGCTGAAGCTTCTTCTCCGCGGCCGGGTCGATGCCGTCGGCGATCAGCTTACGCGTGGTGTCACGCTTTTCTCTGGCTTCCGCAAGGCTCACCTCGGGCCAAACGCCGAGTGCGAGCACCTTATCCTTGCCGAGATAGCGGTATTTCAATCGCCAGTATTTCGACCCGGTTGGGGTGATGAGGAGGAAGAGCGAACGCTCGTCGAAGAGCTTGTACGCCTTTGCCCGAGGCCGGGCATTCTTGATGGCCAGAACGGTAAGAGCCATGGGGTAATCTCCATCCGAAAACCGGGTGGATTGTGAGCCCCGAAAGTACCCCAAATGCGGGGTATCTGTGGGCAAACCCACCCGAACCTCGCCGGACAAAGTAGCAGAAAAAGCGCTTGCTTTCCAGTCGCTTGGCGGACGCCTATGGCCGCCCGTGGACTGAAAAATGGTGCCCAGAAGAGGACTCGAACCTCCACGGCCTTGCGACCGCCAGCACCTGAAGCTGGTGCGTCTACCAATTCCGCCATCTGGGCACGGGGTAGGCCGGCGCCTCTAGGGGAGGGTCGGGGGGCCTGTCAACTGCTTCTCGCAACAGATTTTGTGATGGTTGCCCTTTCTCTCCGCGCGCGGCATGGGGGACGCATTGGAATAGATTTTCGAGGGCGTGATGAAGGACAGGCTGGTGACGTTGATCGGCGGCGGCGGGTTCGTCGGACGCTATGTCGCACAGGCGCTGCTCAAGACCGGCGCGCGCGTCCGCATCGTCCAGCGCGACCCGCGTTCGGCATGGTTCCTGAAGCCGCTGGGCGGCCTCGGCCAGACCCAGTTCGTCGCCGGCGACATCCGCAAGCCCGATTCGCTCGCCCGCGCGCTCGCGGGATCGGATGCGGTCGTGAACCTTGCCGGCGCGTTCGGGCGTGAGGCGGATGCGGTGAACGCGATCGGCGCGGAGAATGCGGCCAAGGCCGCCGCGGCCGCCGGCGCGACCGCGTTCGTGCAGATTTCCGCGATCGGTGCCGATGCCGAGGCGCGGTCGGACTATGGCCGCTCCAAGGGCGAAGGTGAAGCGCTCGTCCGCGCCGCCTTCCCCACCGCGACGATCCTGCGCCCTTCCTTCATCTTCGGACGCGAGGACAAGTTCGTGAACCGGTTCGCCGGGCTGATCGCGCGCGCGCCGGCGGTGCCGGTTCTGCGCGGCGCGATGCGGATGCAGCCGGTCTATGTCGCCGATGTCGCGGCGGCCGTGGTCAAGGCGGTTGCCGGACCGGAAGCGTTCGGCGGCAAGATTCTCGAACTGGGCGGGCCCGAGGTGATCACCTTCACCCAATTCCACCAGCGGCTTTCCGATGCGATCGGCCGCCTTCCGCTACTGATCGACCTGCCTGATTTCGCGGGCGCTGGGATCGCGACGCTGGGCTTCCTCCCCGGCATGCCGATCACCTGGGACCAGTGGCTGATGCTGCAGACCGACAATGTCGCGACGGAGGATGGGCTGGCGCAACTCGGCGTCGCGCCGACCCTGCTCGGCGCGGTCGCCCCCGGCTGGCTGGTCCAGTATCGCCGCCACGGACGCTTCGCCGGCGCGCATCAAGCCGCCTGAACCCAGACCTTCCGGCACAGTCAAGACCGGGTGATCCCCGGCAGGGGAACCATCCGGCATGAGTAACACGCTGACCTATATCCTCCTCGGCATCATCGAGGGGCTGACCGAGTTCCTGCCCGTCTCGTCGACCGGGCATTTGATCCTCGCGGGCGAGCTGTTCGGGTTCAACGACAGCAGCTCGATCACCTTCAAGATCGCGATCCAGTTCGGCGCGATCCTGGCGGTGCTGGTCGCCTATTGGCGCACCTTCTGGGACCGCGGCACCGGCCTCTTGCGCGGCGAGCCGCAGTCGGTTGCGTTCGTGCGCAACATCCTGATCGGCTTCGCGCCCGCGCTGGCGATCGGCGTCGTCGCCTATGACGCGATTCGCGCGGCGATGCAGACCCCGGTGATCGTCGCCGTCGCGCTGATCGTCGGCGGTTTCCTGATCCTGCTGATCGAACGGATGGTGAAGACGGTTCGCTACAACCGCGTCGAAGCAATCCCGACCGGTACCGCGGTGTCGATCGGGGTCGTCCAGTGCCTGGCGATGCTGCCCGGCGTCAGCCGGTCGGGCGCGACCATCATGGGATCGCTGCTGATGGGGGTCGAACGCAAGACCGCGGCCGAGTTCAGCTTCTTCCTCGCGGTGCCGACGATGCTGGCGGCGACCACCTATTCGCTGTGGAAGGACCGCGCGCTGCTGAGCATGGACGATCTGAGCGCGATCGCGATCGGGTTCGGCGCGGCATTCGTGGTGGCGCTACTGGTGGTGCGGGCGTTCGTGAAGGTGGTCGGGCGCTATGGCTTCGCGCCCTTCGCCTGGTACCGAATCATCGTCGGCAGTGCCGCTCTGATCTGGCTCCTGGCCAGGTAAGTCCGAAACGGCCATTATTATTGAGAGCGGATCGCAACTACCGCTGAAATCGTGATCGATTGTTGCTAAATAGGTCAGCACTGCTTACCTAATTGCCGATTTTCACGTGACTCGCTTCGCGCGAACTGTCACGGCGCGGGCATGGCAAACGAAGTCATGCTCAAATTCGTCGATCGTGCGCAGGCGTTTCCGCCCAAGCGTGAGGCTCAGCTGCGCGCGCAGGATTTCCGCGAGATCGCGGAACGCTATGCGCCGCCCTCGGCCGAGGAACAGGCCGGGCGCTGCTCGCAATGCGGCGTCCCCTATTGCTCGGTTCACTGTCCGCTACACAATCACATCCCCGACTGGCTCCGCCTGACCGCCGAAGGCCGGCTGCGCGAGGCCTATGAGCTCAGCAATAGCACCTCGACGATGCCTGAGATCTGCGGCCGCATCTGCCCGCAGGATCGCCTTTGCGAGGGCAATTGCGTCATCGAATTCTCGCAACACGGATCGGTCACGATCGGGTCGGTCGAGAAGTTCATCACCGACACCGCCTGGGAAGAAGGCTGGGTCGAGCCGCTCGTCCCCGGCCCCGCGCGGGGCCAATCGGTCGGCGTGATCGGTGCGGGTCCGGCAGGGCTCACCGCCGCCGAATATCTGCGCAAGCTTGGCTATGACGTCCATGTCTATGACCGGCACGACCGGCCGGGCGGACTGCTGACCTATGGCATCCCCGGCTTCAAGCTGGAGAAGGAAGTCGTGATGCGCCGCACCGACCGGCTGGCGGCGGGCGGTATTGTCTTCCACCAGAGCTTCGAGGTCGGTCGCGATGCGACTTTGGAGCAACTGCGCGGCAAGCATGACGCGGTTCTTATCGCGACCGGCGTGTACAAGGCGCGCGCGATCAAGGCGCCGGGCGTCGGTGCGGACGGCGTGGTCGAGGCGCTCGACTATCTGATCGCGTCGAACCGCAAGAGCTTTGGCGACGCGGTGCCGGCATTCGACGACGGTAGCCTGAACGCACAGGGCAAGAACGTCGTCGTGATCGGTGGCGGGGACACCGCGATGGACTGCGTCCGCACCGCGGTGCGCCAGGGCGCGGCATCGGTGAAGTGCCTCTATCGCCGCGACCGCGCCAACATGCCGGGAAGCCAGCGCGAGACCGCTAATGCCGAGGAAGAAGGCGTCGAGTTCGTCTGGCTCTCAGCCCCTGAAGCGTTTGAAGGCAGCGACAAGGTAACGGCGGTGAAGGCTGTCGGCATGCGCCTCGGTGCGCCCGATGCCAGCGGGCGCCGCGCGCCCGAACCCGATCCTGGCTCCGCGTTCGACGTGCCTGCCGATCTGGTGATCAAGGCACTGGGCTTCGACGCGGAGGACCTGCCTGTTCTGTTCGGCACCCCCGAACTCGGCGTCACCCGCTGGGGCACGGTGCGCACCGACGCGCGCACGATGATGTCCAACCTCGACGGCGTCTTCGCAGCAGGCGACATCGTCAAGGGGGCGAGCCTGGTCGTGCAGGCGATCCGCGACGGCCGCGACGTCAGCGAGCGGATGCACAGCTGGCTCAAGGCACAGGCCGCTGCGCCGGTGCGCAAGGAGCGGGCGGCGGCATGATGCGCCTGGCCCTCTCCGCCGCTGCGCTGTTGCTGACCCAGCCCGTGCTTGCTCAGACCGCGCCGCCACCCGCGGCTGCAACCGATCCCGCGCATAGTGCCGCTGCGGAAAGGGCCGTCGCGGCACTGGTGCCCAACGGCGTCTACATGAAGATGATGCGCGACCAGTTTCCGCGCATGATGGATACGATGATGACCGAGATGATGGGCATGAGCCCGTCGGAGCTCGGCCTCCCCGAAGAACGCGGTGAGAATGGCAGGACGATGGGCGCGGCGATCGCCACCGCCGATCCCCATTTCCAGGAGCGCATGCGGATCATGACGCGCGTCATGGGCGACGAGATGGGTGCGATCTTCGGCAAGATCGAGCCGCGCATGCGAGCCGGTCTTGCACAGGTCTTTGCGCGCAAATTCACGACACAACAGCTCAATGAGCTGAACACCTTCTTCGCCAGCCCCACAGGCAGCACGTTCGCGGGCGAGTATCTGTCGATGCTCGTCGAGCCGGAGGTCATGAAGGAGATGATGGCCGTCACGCCCGAAATGATGAAGGCGATGCCAGCGATCATGGCGAAGGTCGAGAAGGCCACCGCTCACCTGCCAGAGCCGCCCAAGGCGAAGGCAGTCAAATGATCGCCGCAGCACTTCTTCTGCTGGCCAGCCCACAGGCCGTGGCGGTTGCAGCACCCATAGCGCGCTCGGACGTGGACCTCGACGCACGGATGGTCAAGGCGCGAACAATCGTCGAGCGGACCATGCCTGTCGCGCAGCGCGAACAACTGTTCCGCCAAATGCTCGACGGGATGATGGCCAACATGGTCTCAGGCATGATGCAAGGTGACCCGAAGCTGGCGAAGATTCTTGAGTCCAACGCCGATGCGACAAAGGTGCTCGCGGAATTCCTCGAGCGTCAGAAGAAACTTACCCTGGATGATCTCAGGGAAACCGGTCCGGCGATGATCGAGGCGATCGCGAGCGCGTACGCAAAGCGCTTTACATTGGCCGAGTTGTCCGAGGTCGAAACATTCGTGATCACGCCAACGGGCGCGCGCTTCCTTCAAACGGGGATGCAGGTCTTCAACGACCCGGCCATCGCCGAATGGCAGCGCCAGCTGTTTGCACGAACGCAGGCACGCAAAGCCGACGAGGTGCGCCGCCTGATGGAAGAACTGACCCCCATATTGGAAAAGCAAGATGCCCAGCCGTCCCACTCTTGAGCAGGAACGCCTTCGCCTGGCCGACGAGGGCATGTATCGCCCCGAGTTTGAGGGCGATGCCTGTGGCGTCGGTATGGTCGCAGCGATCGACGGTCAGCCGTCGCGCCGCGTGGTGCAGAGTGCGATCGATGCCCTGAAGGCGGTGTGGCACCGCGGCGCGGTCGATGCCGACGGCAAGACCGGCGACGGCGCGGGCCTCCATGTCGATCTGCCACTACGCTTCTTCGACGACGCGGTGCTGGCGTCGGGCCACCGCGTGCTGCCCAACCGGCTTGCCGTAGGCATGATCTTTATGCCGCGCGTCGATCTCGGCGCACAGGAAGCCTGCCGCACGATCGTCGAGAGCGTGATCATCGAGGCCGGCTATACCATCTATGGCTGGCGTCAGGTACCGGTCGACGTCTCGGTGATCGGCCAGAAGGCGCAGGCGACCCGGCCAGAGATCGAGCAGATCATGATCGCGGGGCCGATGCCCGACGACGTGTCGCAGGACGAGTTCGAGAAGAACCTCTACCTCGTCCGCCGGCGGATCGAAAAGCGCATCATCGCGGCGCAGATCAGCGGCTTCTACATCTGTTCGCTGAGCTGCCGTTCGGTGATCTACAAGGGCTTGTTCCTCGCGGAATCACTTTCGGAATTCTATCCCGATCTCAAGGATGAACGCTTCGTCAGCCGCGTCGCGATCTTCCATCAGCGCTATTCGACCAACACCTTCCCGCAATGGTGGCTGGCGCAGCCATTCCGTTGCCTCGCGCACAATGGCGAGATCAACACGATCCGCGGCAACAAGAACTGGATGCTCAGCCACGAGATCAAGATGGCGAGCCTCGCCTTTGGCGGGGATTCGGAGGACATCAAGCCGGTGATTCCGGCAGGCGCATCCGACACCGCTGCGCTCGACGCCGTGTTCGAGGCGATCTGCCGCTCGGGCCGAGACGCGCCGACCGCGAAGCTGATGCTGGTGCCTGAGGCGTGGCAACTGATCGACGCGATGCCGCAAAAGCATCTCGACATGTACAAGTACCTGGCATCGGTGATGGAGCCGTGGGACGGCCCCGCCGCGCTGGCGATGACCGATGGCCGCTGGGCCGTCGCGGGGGTCGACCGCAACGCGCTGCGTCCACTGCGCTACACCCGCACCGCCGACGGTCTGCTGGTCGTCGGGTCCGAGACGGGCATGGTCCAGATCCCCGAATCCACCGTCGTCGCCAAGGGGCGACTGGGGCCGGGACAGATGATCGCTGTCGATCTGGAAGAGGGCCGCTTCTACGACGACCTCGAGGTCAAGGACCGGATCGCTGCGGAATATGACTATGCCGCGATGATCGGCGAGTTCGTCGATATCGACGGGCTGCCCGGCGTGGACGATACCGGGCCGCATTTCGATCGCGCCGAACTGACGCGCCGCCAGGTCGCCGCCGGCCAGACGCTGGAGGACATGGAGCTGATTCTGTCGCCGATGGTGACCGACGCCAAGGAAGCGGTCGGATCGATGGGCGACGACACCCCGCTCGCCGTCATCAGCGACAAACCGCGGCTGATCAGCCAGTTCTTCCGCCAGAATTTCAGTCAGGTCACCAACCCGCCGATCGACAGCCTGCGCGAGCGGCATGTGATGTCGCTCAAGACGCGCTTCGGCAACCTCGCCAACATCCTCGACACCGGGGAGACGGCAAACAAGGTGCTCGTGCTCGACAGCCCGGTGCTGACCAACAACGACTGGGCGCGATTGAAGGGCCATTTCGGCGATCTTGCCGCCGAGATCGACTGCACCTTCCCCGCCGGCGGGGGGCCGGAGACGTTGCGCGCCGCCATCGCGGACGTCCGCTTCAAGGCCGAACAGGCCGTGCGCGCCGGCGCGACCGAGTTGTTCCTGACCGACGAGCATGTCGGGCCGGATCGCGTCGCGATCGCCGGCGTGCTGGCGGCGGCGGCAGTGCACACGCACCTCGTCCGCAAGGGATTGCGCAGCTATGCCAGTGTCAACGTCCGCTCGGCCGAGTGCCTCGACACGCATTATTATGCCGTACTGATCGGCGTCGGCGCGACCACGGTGAACGCCTATCTGGCCGAAGCCTCGATCGCGGACCGCCACGCGCGCGGGCTGTTCGGCGACACGAGCTTCGAACAGGCGCTGAAGAACCACCGCAAGGCGATCGACGAGGGCCTGCTCAAGATCATGTCGAAGATGGGGATCGCGGTGATCTCCAGCTATCGCGGCGGCTACAACTTCGAAGCGGTCGGCCTCAGTCGCGCGCTGGTCAACGACTTCTTCCCCGGCATGCCCGCGAAGATCTCGGGCGAGGGCTATGCCTCGCTGCACCTCAATGCCAAGCTGCGCCATGACGCCGCGTTCGACACCGGCGTCGCGACGCTGCCGATCGGCGGCTTCTATCGTCAGCGTCATGGCGGCGAGACGCACGCCTATTCGGCGCAGCTGATGCACACGCTGCAGACCGCGGTCGCGACCGACAGCTATTCGACTTATCTGCAATTCTCGCGCGGCGTGCGCGATCTGCCGCCGGTCTATCTGCGCGATCTGCTTGAATTCAACTTTCCCGCGGAAGGCGTCGGCATCGACCAGGTCGAGGCGATCACGGAGATCCGCAAGCGCTTCGTGACGCCCGGCATGTCGCTCGGCGCGCTCAGCCCCGAGGCGCACGAGACGCTGGCGATCGCGATGAACCGGATCGGCGCCAAGGCGGTGTCGGGCGAGGGCGGCGAGGATTCGATCCGCTACAAGCCCTATGAGAATGGCGACAACGCCAATTCAACGATCAAGCAGATCGCGTCGGGCCGCTTCGGCGTCACCGCCGAATATCTCGGCGCGTGCGACGAGGTCGAGATCAAGGTCGCCCAAGGCGCCAAGCCCGGCGAGGGCGGCCAATTGCCCGGCTTCAAGGTCACCGAGTTCATCGCCAAGCTGCGCCATGCGACGCCGGGCGTAACGCTGATCAGCCCGCCGCCGCATCACGACATTTACTCGATCGAGGATCTGGCGCAGCTCATCTACGACCTGAAGCAGATCAACCCGCGCGCGCGCGTATGCGTGAAGCTGGTCAGCTCCGCGGGCATCGGAACGGTCGCGGCGGGCGTCGCCAAGGCGCATGCCGACGTGATCCTGGTCGCCGGCCATGTCGGCGGCACCGGCGCCTCGCCGCAGACGTCGGTGAAATATGCCGGCACGCCGTGGGAAATGGGCCTTTCCGAGGTCAACCAGACGTTGACCCTCAACGGCCTGCGCGGCCGCGTGAAGCTGCGCACCGATGGCGGCCTCAAGACGGGACGCGATATCGTGATCGCCGCGATCCTGGGTGCCGAAGAATATGGCATCGGTACGCTGAGCCTGGTGGCGATGGGCTGCATCATGGTGCGCCAGTGTCACAGCAACACCTGCCCGGTCGGCGTATGCACACAGGACGAGCGGCTGCGCGCCAAGTTCACCGGATCGCCCGAGAAGGTCATCAACCTGATGACCTTCATAGCTGAGGAAGTGCGCGAGATTCTGGCCCGGCTTGGGGCCAAGAGTCTCGATGAGGTGATCGGCCGCACCGAGCTGCTCCGCCAGGTCAGCCGCGGCGCCGAGCATCTCGACGACCTCGACCTGAACCCGATCCTCGCCAAGGTCGATGCCGAGGAGAGCGAGCGCCGCTTCAGCCTCGACACCTGGCGCAACGCGGTGCCCGACAGCCTCGACGCGCAGATCATCGCCGACGCGAAAGCGGTGTTCGAGCGCGGCGAGAAGATGCAGCTCGCCTATAATGTCCGCAACACGCACCGAGCAGTGGGCACTCGCCTGTCGAGCGAGATCACCCGGGCCTTCGGCATGTCGAAGCTCAATGACGGCCATGTCCAGGTGCGCCTGCGCGGTTCGGCCGGCCAGTCGCTCGGCGCGTTCCTGTGCAAGGGAGTCACGCTGGAGGTGTTCGGCGATGCCAACGACTATGTCGGCAAGGGCCTGTCCGGCGGCACCATCGTGGTGCGCCCGCTGGTGAGCTCGCCCTTGGCCAGCCAGAACAACACGATCATCGGCAACACCGTCCTGTACGGCGCGACCAGCGGCAGGTTGTTCGCGGCGGGCCAGGCGGGCGAACGCTTCGCGGTGCGCAACTCGGGCGCGCGGGTCGTGGTTGAAGGCTGCGGCGCCAATGGCTGCGAATATATGACGGGCGGGGTCGCCGTGGTGCTGGGCAAGACCGGCACCAATTTCGGCGCGGGCATGACCGGCGGCATGGCGTTCATCTATGACGAGGATGGCGTGTTCGAGGCCAACGCCAACCCCGACAGCATCGTCTGGCAGCGGCTGTCGTCGGCGCATTGGGAGGCGGTGCTCAAGAACCTGGTCACCGAACATCATGCGGCGACCGACAGCGGCTGGTCGGGCGGCCTGCTCGAGGATTGGGACCGCATCAGCGGCCATTTCTGGCAGGTCGTGCCCAAGGAAATGCTCGAACGGCTGTCGCATCCGCTGGACGACACGCAGCAACTGGTAGCGGCCGAATAGTCCGCGCCTCGTTGCACATGTGAAACGATATCGCCTTCCGGTTCACGCCGGGAGGCGATAGCATCGTCCCACGGCTTCGATGGGGGCAATCATGGGCTATACCGGCTTCTTCGTGCGCGATCAGCTCGGCCAGCAGCCGGGCCAGCAGGGCGGCGGCTTCGACGGGTCGCCCGACATCGTCCTGATGCAGCAACCGGTGCCGTCCACGCAGTTCGCGACGCCCGCCGCCTATGGAACCGACTATGGTTCAGCCGTCGGTACCGGTTCGCCAACCTTCGTCTATCCCCGCGCACTCGCGTCGCAGATCGCCGACACGACCGGCCAGGCCTGGTTCTTCTGGACGATCGGGTCGTTGCTGCTTTGGCCTCAGGAGTGGCGGAGCGACCAGGTCAGCGTCGGCGGCCAGGCGATCAACTATCAGCCTATCTCGGCTGGAGAAGCAGACCAGCCGTGCATCGTTTCAACGCCGTTCGAATGGACCCCGCAACCCGACACGAGCGGATCGACCGACTATTATGCGATCATCTGGATCGATGGATCGGGAACGGGCGGCAATCCGCTGGACATGCTCCAGCCGTTCACGGGGATCGACGCGATCCAGGCATTCGTGACGCAGACACCGAATGTCGGGATGCGCCAGTGTAACGTGCTGGGCGGGTTCGCCGAGCCGCCGACGGAGCGGAGCGGCTGCTTGCCCTTCGAGAAACTGCTGCGTCCCAGCGCATTGCGCTGACCAGAACACCATCGACGTAGCGGGCACGTCACAACTGCGCGATAGCGGGTACCATGCATTTCGACCTGATTCAAAACATCAGCCTTGCTGGCTCCGCCGCCACGCCCAACGACGATCGCTGCGGCGCAACCGCGCGCCTTGCCTGGATGATCGATGGCGCGACCGATCTGGGTCCGCCCGGCCTGATGGGCAGCCAGCCCGGCGCGGCATGGCTAGCCGCAACCGCTTCGCGGGCGTTCGCGGCGCAAGCCGATACGCTCGCTGATGTGCTCGACCATGTCTTCGCCCGGACCGCCGCCGCCTATGCGGCCGAGCGAACCCGCGACCCCATCGATGACTGGGAACTGCCGAGCGCCGCCTTTCTGGCGATCGCGCTGACGGACCGCACGCTCGATCTCGCCTGGCTCGCAGATTGCGTGTGCCTGATGCTGCGCGGCGATACCGTCACACGCCTTGGCTCACAGCCGAGCGCCGATGAGACCGAGGAAGCGCGTGTGCACGCGACGGGCGAGGAACGGCCGCTGGAAATGCTACGTGCAAAGCGGATGCGGCCGGGGCGCTATATCCTGGGAGTGGATCCCGCCCATCGCGCTTTTGTCGAGTCGCTTCGTGTTCCTGTGGCGCCGGGTGACGAAATCCTGTTGATGACCGACGGGATGGCGGCGCTGATCGACGATTACGGCATGTCGCCGGATGCATTCATCGCCATATTGCGAGCGGACGGATTGGCCGCGCTCGCAACGCGGCTGCGCGCGATCGAGGCCGAGGATGGCGACCGGGTGCGCTACCCGCGTTTCAAGCGAAGCGACGACGCCACTGCGCTATGGCTGGGCATCGCCCACTGATCAGCAAAACCCGCGCTTGCCGCCGCCTGCTTCCGCCGCCTAAAGCCTTGGGTCATGTGGCAGCTCTACCAATTCCCGCTTTGCCCCTTTTCGCGCAAGGTCCGGCTCGTTCTGGGTGAAAAGGGCGTCGGCTATGAGCCCGTGCGCGAATCCCCCTGGGCGCGGCGCGACGAATTCCTCGACATGAACCCGGCCGGCCAGACGCCGGTGATGGCCGATGATCGCGGCGTTGTGCTGATCGATTCGGTCGCAATCTGCGAGTTCTTCGAAGAGACGGTGAGCAAGGCCGCCCTGCTCAACGGCACCGCCGCCGACCGCGCCGAGATTCGCCGGCTGGTCGCATGGTTCGACGTCCAGTTCTTCCGCGACATCACGGGGCCGCTGCTGCACGAGCGGATGCTCAAGCGCATCGTCCACCGCGCGACACCCGATTCGACCGCCCTGCGCGAGGCGATGAAGGCGGCGGTCGCGCATCTCGACTATATCGACTTCCTGCTCGATCACCGCACCTGGCTGGGCGGCGCGACGATGAGCCTCGCCGATCTCGCCGCCGCGGCACAGATCAGCGTCGCCGACTATCTGGGCGGAATCGACTGGAAGAGCCACGAACAGGCCAAGCGCTGGTATGTCGGCATGAAGAGCCGCCCCAGCTTCCGCCCGCTGCTGGCCGAGCGGATGGAAGGGATCAACCCACCGCCCGAATATGAGAAGCTGGACCTCTAGATTCGGCCCACTCGCCTCTGCCCTTCTTCGTCACCCCGGCACAGCGCCGGGGGACGGTCGGTCGTCAGGGAATCGAAAGCGCCTCGGGCTGCTGCGCCGGGAAGCTGCGGACGGCGGCGCTGGCGAGCTTGGGCGCGAGCGTCGCGGGCGCATCGGCTTGCGTTCCTTCGGCCTGGGCGGTGAGCGCGCGGCCGCGCCATATCGGCTGCATCCCCTCCCGCAGGACCAGCTCGACCTCCAGCTCAGTGACGATCAGGCCACGCAGCTGCTGTTTGTTCGAGGGCAAGGTAACGGCGATCGCGCCACCCCAATTGCCCACGGCGGCACCGGGGCCTGGCGCCTTCCCCTTAGCGGTGACCGCGCCGCGCGCGGTACGCGTCACCTTGACCCGGGCGATGTAACGGCTGCGGCTGGTCGCGGGCAGCGCCATGAAGCGCGCGTCGGCCAGCGCCCGCTCGACCGCGTCGGCGAAGACCTGTTTGATCGGCGCGGGAATGGCGGGATCGGCGACGGACTCGATCGCGACGGTACCTGGCCGTAGGGCTTCAGGCTCAGCCTGAGGTGCCGCGGCCAACAGGATCGAGGCAATCATCGCAATGGCTGTCATCTACGCAACTCCCGCTTTTGACGGCTGCCCCCGCTGGCCGGTTCCCTGACATAACGGACTCAGCCCGGTCGGCCAGTAGATTGTCGTGCTTGACCATCGCAAATTATCTGACTTAAGTCAGATATATGATCACCAACCCCGTCAGCCGCTTCCGCCGCTTCGCGCGCGCAGTGACCCGCGAAGTCGGCGCGCTCGATTCCTCCTTCCTCGGTCGCGGTCGTCCGCTGGGTGCGGCGCGCGTCATCAATGCCATCGGATCGGGACGAACCGACGTGGCCGAGCTGCGCGCCTATCTCGGCCTCGATTCAGGACTGATGAGCCGATTGCTGCGCGGGTTGGAGGAGGAGGATCTGGTCGAGACCACGCCGCATCCGCACGATGCGCGGCGGCGGATCGCGGCACTAACCGCGACCGGCGAGCGCGAGTTCGAGGCCTATGAGTCGTTGTCGGACATCCGTGCGGCATCGTTCCTGGAGCGAGCGCCGAACGCCGGCGCGCTGCTTGACGCCATGGACCTGATCGCTTCCGCGTTCGGTCGTGAGGGCGTCGTGATCGAGGAAATCGATCCGGCGAGCGAGCCCGCCCACCATTGCCTCGGCCGCTATTATGCCGAACTCGACGCGCGCTTTCCGGGCGGGTTCGAGGTAACGCGGTCGTGCGATCCGGATGCGATCGACATGATCCGTCCGCGCGGCGCCTTCTTCGTCGCGCTCTCCGACGGGATGCCAATCGGGTGCGTCGCCGTGAAGGGCGAGGGCGACGGCCATGCCGAGATCAAGCGGCTATGGGTCGATCGCGGCGCGCGCGGGCTAGGGCTGGCGCAGCGCCTGATGGCCGCCGCCGAGGACACCGCCCACATTCTGGCCATCCACACGCTGCGGCTGGACACCAACCGCGCGCTACCCGAGGCGGAACGCTTCTACCGCAGCGCGGGCTGGATCGAGATCGAGCGCTACAACGCCAACCCCTATGCGGAAGTCTTTTTCGAGAAGCGGCTCTAGGGACCTTCGCCCGGCGCCGGTTCGCGCCGCCGCCGATCGCGTTCGGCCGGCGGTGCTTCCGCTTGAGGCTCGTCGGGCCGGGTCATTTCGAGGCTGCCGTCACGATTGACGCGGACGCCGATCGACTGGCCGCCAATGCTGCCCTCGATCTCGATCGGTTCTGCGATGACATTATCCCCTTCGTCCACCAGCGCATCGGAAAGGTTCTCAACCACCGGTTCGGGTTTGGGCTGTACGGCAACGCCCAGCGCCTGCGCCATGAAATCGCGCCACACCCGCGCGGGTGCACCACCGCCGGCAAGTCCGGGGTTGGGTTTGTTGTCATCATTGCCCATCCAGACCGCGGTGACGATGCCGTCGGCATAGCCGATGAACAGCGCATCGCGATTGTCCTGCGTCGTCCCGGTCTTTCCAAACGTCTCGACCGAGAGCGCGGCGCCGCGGCCCGTGCCCTCGCTCACCGATGCCGCAAGCAGCTCGCGCATTCCATCCAGCTCGCGCTGGCCGATCGCCCGCTGAGAGCCGGTCAAACGATCGAGCCAGCCCGGCTCGTCGGATTCGGACAGGCCGCGCGCGCGCACCGGCGCTTCGCCATTGGCGATCGCGGCATACGCGGCGGTGAGTTCGAGCAACGACACGGTCGAGGTACCGAGCGCAATCGACGCCTCCTCCGGGATCGGGGTCGAGATGCCGAGGTCGCGCGCCGCCCGGATCACCGCCTTCGGCCCGACGTCCTTGATCAAACGCGCCGCCGCGACGTTGCTCGACCGCGCGAAGGCCTGACGCAGGGTGATCTCCCCCCGGTAGCGACCGTCGCTATTCTTCGGCTTCCACTCGCCGATGGTCACTGGTTCATCGAGCACGGTGGAATCGGGGGTCATTCCGCTCCGCAGCGCCGCGAGATAGACGAACAATTTGAAAGTCGACCCCGGCTGACGCCGCGCCTGGGTCGCGCGGTTGAAGGGCGATTCGCCGTAGTTCTTGCCGCCGACCATCGCGATCACGCGGCCGTCGGGGCGCATCGCCACGATCGCGATCTGTGACTGACGCAGTCCCGCATTGCGTACCGCGCGCTCGGCAGCCCGCTGCATCCGGGTTTCGAGCGTCGTCGTCACCTCACGCACCGCACCCAGCTCACCCGCCTGATCGCGCGCTTCGGGCAGCACCCAGTCGGTGAAATAGGTGCCGCTGGGCAGCGCCTTGCTCTTCGCGAGCCGCAGACGCGCGGGCGCGACCGCCTTCGCCTCCGCCGTGGTCAGCAAGCCGGCATCGACCATGGTGCCGACGACCACTGCCTGCCGGTCCTGCGCGCCCTTGAGATTGCCCGAAGGGGCGAGTCGCGAGGGTGCCTTGACCAGTCCGGCCAGCATCGCCGCCTGTCCGGTGGTCAGTTCGGTGGCTGGGCGGCTGAAATAATGTCGCGCGGCGGCATCGAGGCCGTATTGGTTGTCGCCGAAATAGACGTTGGACAGGTAGCGGGAGAGGATCTCGTCCTTGGTCAGCCAGGCTTCGAGCCAGAAGGCGATCAGCACTTCCTGGAACTTGCGGCCGAAGGTGCGTTTCGAGCTTAGGAACGCGTTCTTGGCGAGCTGCTGCGTGATCGTGCTGCCACCCTGCGAGCTCTTGCTCGTGAAGACGTTGTTGACGAAGGCGCGGGTGATACCGCGCGGATCGATACCCCAATGGCTGCGGAAGCGGCGATCCTCCACCGCGATGAAGGCATCGACGACATGGGCCGGCAGCTTGGTCGCATCGACCGGCTTACCGACCTCCGCGCCGGTCCTGGCGATCGGCGTTCCCTCCGCCGAGAGCAGCGTGATCGACGGCGGGACCGGCGGCTCGAGCGACTTCGAAAGCGGGGCGGTGAAGATCAGCCAGCCGATCGTGATGAAGAAGAGCACGATGAAGGCAGCAAGCCCGCGCATCGTCCAGCGCCACCATGGGCGCTTGCGCAGCGGTAGCCGCGGGCCGGGCGGCGGAATGTCGCCGCCGTTCAGGCCGCCAAAGGGATCGGAGGGCGGAACCGCGGGTGCGCGGGGATCCGCGACCTCGGGATAGAGTGTGTCGTAGCGCATGGAACCGGGCACTGTATTACCCCGCCACGACAGCGCGTTCAAGCGCCCGCCGCCCCACTCTGGGCGAGACGGCGGGCGCCCGTGTCACTTGGCCGCCGGAGCCTCTGCCGCGACCTTGGGCGCGGCTTCGGCGAGGCCTGGCACCTGGGCCGCACCTTCCAGCACCTGCAGGCTCGAACCCGCGAAGTCCCCGCCGATCGGCTGCGCCCGACCGCCCAGACATTTGGCCAAGAACCCGTCGGCGATGCCGAAGAAGCTCAACCGGTTCTCCGGCCGTACGAAACCATGCCCCTCATCGGGATAGTTGATGTAGGTGACGGGCAGCCCCTTGGCCTTCATCGCCGCGACGATCTGGTCGCTTTCGGCCTTCACCACGCGCGGGTCGTTACCGCCCTGCCCGATCAGCAACGGCCGCTTGATCGCATCCACGCGGGTAATCGGCGACTGCGCCATCATGCGCTTCAGATCCTCCGGCTTCGAAGGATCACCGATATGCTTGTAGAAGGTCCCTTCGAGGATCGGGCGCCAATAGGCCGGGAAGCTTTCCATCAGCGTCTTCAGGTTCGACGGGCCGACGATATCGACACCACAGGCGAAGGTGTCGGGCGTGAAGGTGAGACCCACCAGCGTGGCATAGCCACCATAGGAGCCGCCGAAGATCGCGACCTTGTCCTTGGTGGTGACGCCGCCCTTTACCGCCCAATCGACCGCGTCGAGCAGGTCCTGATGCATCTTGCCCGACCACTCGCCGATCGCGGCGTTGATGAAGCCCTTACCGAAGCCGGTCGAGCCGCGATAATTGACCGACAACACTGCATAGCCGCGATTGGCGAGCCACTGATGGCCGCTATTATAGCCATAACTGTCGCGTGCCCACGGGCCGCCATGAACGTTGAGGACCAGTGGGACCGGCCGGTCGGGCTTCCCGTCATTGTTGGCGTCGGCGCCAGCAGGGAGCGTCAGGTAGCTGACCAGCGTCTTGCCGTCGCCCGACGGGATCTCGACCGGCCACATCGGACGCAGCTTGTACGCGGCAAGATCGGGCCGCGTTTCGTAGAGCTTGGTCAGCGTCTTTGCCTTGCGGTCGTAGATATACGCCGTCGCGGGCGCTTCGGCCGCGCTCGCCGCGACGAGCAGCTTGGACCCGTCATCGGTTGCCGAGATAATCGACACCTCGCCCGGCAGCTTCGACTTGAGAAAGTCGAGATCCGCCTTCGCTTCCGCATTCAGCGGGGTCCATTCACTCTTCAGGTAATTCACCGAATACGCGGTCGGCTCATAGGTCTCAGGATCGGTGAGGAGGCCGGCGATATCGGCCCGTTCGCTCGCGGCGATCACCTCGGTCTTCAGGCTCGCCGCGTCCATTTTGACCAACGCCGCCTTGTCGCGGCCGCGACTGTCAACCCAATAGAGGGTCGTGCCATCCTTGTTGAAGCCGATCGGGTTGGTGGTGAAGAAATCCTCGTTCGCGATCGAAAACACTTCGGCCCATTTACCGTCGGCGCCGAGGCGGAAATATTTGCTGCCGCCGCCCGGCACCTGCTGGAAGGCGAAACGGGGTTTGAGCTGGTTATCGATCACCCAGCCGCCATAGCCGGGATTCTGCATCACCAGCTTCTTCGCGCCGGTCTTGTAGTTGATCTCGTACAGGTCAAAGAATTGCGGGCTGCGGTCGTTGAGGCCGATCAGCACGATGTCGGGGCGCAGTTTGCTCACCCCCTCGATCTGCGCGCGGACCTTGTCTCCCGCCGCAGTCAGCGCGGTATCCTTGAGCGTCGCGATCGCAACGGAATGGGCGCGGAAGTTCTCGTTCCCGCCGCTGTCCTGCAGATAGATGATGTGCGCGCCGTCCGGTGCCCAGAAATAGCTCTGCAGACCACGCTTGCTTTCCTTCGTCACCGCCTTGGCTGCTGCAAGGTTGGAGATCGGGGCAACCCATACGTTCATCACGCCACCGACAGGGGCAAGCCAGCTTACATGCTTGCCGTCAGGGCTGATCTGCCCGCCCGAACGGCTCGCATTACCGAAGATCTTTGCGCGCGGAATCAGCGTATCGGCGCCCGCTTGCGGCGGGGTCGCGACGGCGGCGCCGGCGCTCATGAGTACGGCGCCCGACAGCAGGGCAATAGCGAGTCGTTTCATCGATGATCCCTCCGTTGAAATAACCAGCCTAACCCCGCCAGTGTATTATTGCAATAATACGCCTAGCGGACCGGTACGAAGTCGAGATGGTGGAAATCGTAGCTGAAGTCGGCGAGCGGTGAGAGCGCCTTCATCTTGATCCCCGCCACCTTGCCGTCCGTGACCGCAAAGCTCACCACCGCATCCTCGCCCGCGCCAACGGGGAAGCGGGTGCGGAAGGTGTCGGTGCCCCAGGGTTCGAGCGCGCTCTTGAAGACCGGCGTCGGCACGAACTGGATGCTCAGCCCCTTACCCTTCACGGTAACGACGATGTCGCCATACCAGACATCGCGATAGCGTCCGGCATAGGCGGTGAGCGGCAGGCTCGGCGCACCCTCGGGCGGCTTGGCTTCGCCCGCGGCAAGACCCGCGATCGCCTCATCCTGGGCGGCCTTGTTCCGCGCGACATAGCTGGCCACCCAGTCATAGGCGGGAGCGCCGAGCAGATGATCGAGGATCGCGTTGCGGATCCCGCCCGAAACGCCATCCTCGGTATTGCTGAGCACGACCACGCCGATCCCGGCCGACGGGATCATCGCGGTCTGGGTCACCTGTCCCGACAGGCCGCCCGAATGGCTGATCAGGCGGCGGCCCCGGAAATCCTGTACGAACCAGCCGAGCGCATAGCCCGCCATCACGGCACGGGCCGGATTGGTGTCGGTGCCGCCGTCGCTCGACGAGACAATCACCTGCGGCTTCCACATCTCGGCGGCGGACTCCCTGCTCCACAGCCGTTTGCCACCGGGCAGCTCGCCGAGTGCAAGCTGGACTTCGAGCCATTTAGCGACGTCCGCGACGCTGGCGTTGATCCCGCCCGCGGCATCGATCAGCGGGCCTTCGTCGGGCTGGATCACCTTCATCGGCCCGATCCCGCGCGCTGGCGGCCCGAGCCGCGCGTGACGGCCGGCAACATTGGGCGTCCGCAGCAATTCGCGGGAGGGCACCGCATCGGCCATGCCCAGCGGCTGGAGGATGCGCGTGGCGATGAAGTCGCGCCATGACAGGCCCGACATCCGCTCAATCAGCATACCCGCGACGATGTAGAGGATGTTGTCGTAGTCATAGCCGGCACGGAAGCCGCGAGCAGGGCGCAGGAACTGGAGTGCGCGCAGCACCTGCGCGGTATCGGCGCTCGACTGCGGGAAATACATGAGGTCGCCCGCGCCGAGCGGAAGCCCCGAACGGTGGACCAGCAGATCGCGCACGGTGAACATGCCTGTCACCGCCGGGTCGGCCATCTTGAACTCAGGGAGATATTTGATCAGCGGCTCGTCCCAGCCGAGCTTCTTTTCCTCGACCAGCATCGCCAGCGCGGCGCCGGTGAACGCCTTGGAATTCGACGCGATGCCGAAGCGGGTATGCGCATCGACCGGATCGGGCTTGCCCATCGTCCGCACGCCATAGCCCTTGAGCCAGGGCGTCTGTCCCTTGCGTACGATCGCGATGCTGACACCGGGGGTTTCGAACGCTTTCATGAAGTTGGCGACAATGGTGTCGACCGCCGCGTCCAGACCGCCCGGAGCCGCGCCCTGCGCCCAGGCAGGGAGCGCCAACCCGGCAACACCGCCAAGCCCAAGCACCAGCGCGCCGCGCCGGTCGATCGTCAAACCGCTCATTGAACCCCTCCAGAATCCAGCCGTCACCCCGGCCTTGCGCCGGGGTCTACGGCGCCCCCGAGCACAGCACGAGAGCCTTTATGACTGATCTTGCCGACAGGTGGCCCCCGGAACAAGTCCGGGTTGACGGGAGGGGAGAGTTCAAGCTTCGAGCTCGACATCCCAATAGAGCCAGTCGTGCCAGGTTTCGTGAAGATGGTTGGGCGGGAAGCGGCGCCCATGCTCCTGCAGATGCCAGCTGGTCGGCCGGATCGGCGCGACGTGCAGCGGCATCGCCGCCTGTCGTGGCGTGCGCCCACCCTTGCGCAGGTTGCACGGCGCACAGGCGGTCGCGACATTCTCCCATGTCGTTCGCCCGCCCTGCGCGCGCGGAATGACATGGTCGAAGGTCAGATCGCGCGGGCTGCCGCAATATTGGCATTCGAACTTGTCGCGCAGGAACAGGTTGAAGCGGGTGAAGGCCGGGAATTGCGACGGCTTCACATATTGCTTGAGCGCGATCACCGACGGCAGCTTGATCGCCGCGGTGGGGCTGCGCACCTCCCGCTCATAATGGCTGACGATATC
Organism: Sphingomonas sp. GW821-FHT10C01; assembly: GCF_059415525.1. Lineage (NCBI taxonomy): Bacteria > Pseudomonadati > Pseudomonadota > Alphaproteobacteria > Sphingomonadales > Sphingomonadaceae > Sphingomonas > Sphingomonas sp. GW821-FHT10C01. Next base: position 101,368 of record NZ_JBWKNK010000003.1, read on the forward strand.
GACCCGTTCGAGAAACACCGCCTTGATCGCCGTCTGCCAGGGCCACACGCTCAGCGGATAATAAGAGAGCGGGGTATAATCGGCATTGAGCACAAGGGCGGGACACCCGTCGGGATGGCGGATCAGATCGGGATGGTACATGGTCCCCCTCGTGCCCGTTACGCCTATCCGCCTCTCGCCACGAAGCGTTACGCCGTCATGACAACATATGCCGCGACTCGCGGTCAAGAGCCGCGTTCATGATTGTCACGCGTTTCGCGCCAAGTCCCACCGGACGGTTGCATTTGGGCCACGCTTTCTCGGCGATCCGCGCGCACGACTTCGCGCGGGAGCATGGTGGACGCTTCCTGCTGCGGATCGAGGATATCGACGGAACGCGCAGCCGGCCGGAGCATGTCGAGACGATTTTGCGCGATCTGGCATGGCTGGGGCTGAGCTGGGATGGCGAGGTCGTGTTCCAGTCGCAACGGCTGGAGCTGTACGAAGCGGCACTGGAACGGCTGAAGCTGGCAGGATTGCTCTACCCCTGCTTCTGCACCCGCGCCGATATCGCCGCGAGCACCAGCGCGCCGCATGGGCCGGAGGGCGCCCTCTATCCCGGCACGTGCCGCGGGCTGGAGGCGCCAGATCTGTCGCGGCCGCATTGCTGGCGGATCGACATGGCGAAGGCGGTCGCCTCGATCGCCTATACGCTGACCTTCGAGGATTCGGGACGAGGCATGGTCGAAGCCGACCCCGTGTCACATGGCGATGTCGTGCTCGCGCGCAAGGATGCGCCCGCCTCCTATCATCTCGCGGTCACGATCGACGACGCCGCGCAGGGCGTCACCGATATCGTGCGCGGCGAGGATCTGTTCGCCGCGACCCATGTCCACCGGCTGCTTCAGGCGCTGCTCGGCCAGCCTGTGCCACGCTATCACCACCACGCGCTGTTGACCGGAGCGGACGGTGAGCGGCTGGCCAAGCGACATGGCGCCCCCACCCTCGCCGCGCTGCGCGAAGCGGGAGAGGACGGGCAGGCGCTGGCGGATGTGCTGCGCCGGGGCGAACTCCCGATTGGATTCGCAGCGGCAAAGGCCTAAAGTCACATCCATGAAACTTTTCCTCATCCTGCTCCTGATCGCGGCGATGATCGCGACCGTGGTCGCGCTGGTCCGCGGGATCATCACCTTCCTCCGCGTCACCGAGGCGGATTTGAAGGAGGGCAGCGGTCCGAGCACCTCGGCGCTCAAGTCGAACCGGATGATGCAGCAGCGCATCCTGTTCCAGGGCATCGCGATCGCGATCGTCGCATTGCTGCTGATCATGGCGAGCAACAGCTGAATTGAGCCGTCATCCCGGCCTTGTGCCGGGGTCCACCGTGCTGCAAACGGTCTCGTCCGGGGCCGCAGCCGCATTGCGTGTGGCTCGGTGAATCCCGGAACCAGTCCGGGATGACGAAGGCGCATGGTCAAGCTCAATAAGATCTACACTCGCACCGGCGACGACGGCACCACGGGGCTCGTCGATGGATCGCGCGTCACCAAGAACGATCCGCGCATGGCGGCGATCGGCGATGTCGACGAGGCGAACAGCGCGATCGGGGTCGCGATCGCGGCGATCGGCGGCGGCTATCCCGCCGACCTGCTGGAGAGCGTGCAGAACGACCTGTTCGACCTGGGTGCCGATCTGGCGACGCCGGGCGAGGATTTCACACCGAACGAGATGACGCTGCGCATCGTGGCGGCGCAGGTAACGCGGATCGAAGCCGCGATCGATGAAGCCAATGCCAAGCTGGAACCGCTGCGCAGCTTCATCCTGCCCGGCGGATCGGAGCGTGCGGCGGCGATCCATCTTGCCCGCGCGATCACGCGCCGGGCCGAACGCACCGCCGTTGCGGCATCGCGCGAGGTTTCACTGAACCCGCAGGCGCTGGCCTATCTCAACCGCCTGTCGGACCTACTGTTCGTGCTGGCGCGCGCGGCGAACATCAACCGCGGCGGTGACGTGCTGTGGAAGCCGGGCGCGAACCGTTAAGTTCCGGAATTTTCTCGGGAAGGGGTTGGAGCGGGTAGCGGGAATCGAACCCGCGTATTCAGCTTGGAAGGCTGCTGCACTACCATTGTGCTATACCCGCCCATGAAGCGCAGCATATCCCGCTAGGGGAGATGGTGGAAGGGACTGGATTCGAACCAGTGTACGCTCACGCGGGCAGATTTACAGTCTGCTGCCTTTAACCACTCGGCCACCCTTCCATGCGGCACGCCGAAGCGAGTGCGGCCCATTGCCGAAGCACGCCGCCCCTGTCAACGCCTTGCGCGGGAGAATTGTGCCGCCTAGCGTCTTTCGATGAATAGAGGATCACGACGCGGGCATCGCCCATCGGGCAATTCGGGCAACAGCAATCGCCCCCGTTTCTGGGGCCGCCATGCCGTGACCGCGGCGCTGGCGAACCCGGAACGGACCGTACGCAAGGTATGGGGCACGCGTGAGGCGCTGGGCGCGCTCGATCTGCCGCCGGTACTCCCGATCACTTATGCCGACGTCGCCGACCTTGCCCGGATGGTGCCGAGCGATGCGCCACATCAGGGCGTGGTGATCGAAGTCGATCCGCTTGAGGATATCTGGCTGGGCGACCTGCTGGAACAGGGCGCCGACGATCGGCGGCCGTTGCTGGTGCTCGACCATGTCACCGACCCGCATAATGTCGGCGCGATTCTGCGATCGGCCGCGGCGTTCGATGCGCTGGGTATCGTGACGCATGACCGGCATACACCGCCCGAATCGGGGACGCTGGCGCGCTCGGCATCCGGGGCGCTTGAGATCGTGCCGTGGGTGCGCGTGGTCAATCTCGCCCGCGCGCTGGACGAGATCGGCGAGGCGGGCTTCTGGCGGATCGGTCTGGCGGGCGAGGCCAAGGGCACGCTCGCCGAAGTGATGGGCGACACCCGCCCCGCGCTGGTGCTGGGCGCCGAGGGCGAAGGGATGCGTCATAATACCGCGCAGCATTGCGACGAGCTTGCACGGCTGCCGATCTCTCCCAGAGTCGAGAGCCTGAACGTATCGAACGCCGCGGCGATCGCGCTCTACGCCGCGATCTCTCGCTGAGCCCGAAGGAGGAATGGTGATGTTCGGACGGATCAAGGGCCTGACCCTGGCACTACTCGCGCCGCTGGTACTGATCGGCTGCGCGTTCAGCCCGGGCAAGTTCACCTCGTCGCTCACCCTCCTCGCCGACCGCAGCTTCACCTTCAGCTATCAGGGCGAAGTCATCGCCGTAGATCTCGCCAGCGAAATGGCGAAGGGCATGGGCGACGCGTTCAAGGACAAGGACGAAGACAAGAAGGAAACCAGCGACACCGCGATGCTGCGGCCAGCGGCGTGGCAGGCGAAAACCCCAGGCAACAAGGAAGAGCCCGTCGAGGAAGCGGATTCCGCCGCCAACGAGGCCAAGAAGGAAGCCAAGTTCAAGGCGATCGGCGAGGCGCTGACCAAGGAAGCCGGCTATCGATCGGTCGTCTACAAGGGCAAGGGCGTGTTCCTGATCGACTATCAGATCAGCGGCAAGCTCACCCATAATTTCCTGTGGCCCTATAATCTCGACGCCGAGGTGATCTTTCCGTTCGTGGTGATCGAAATGCGCGGGCGCGATCAGGTCCGCATCAAGGCGCCCGCATTCGGCGACGATGATTCGCCCGCCAAGGGCAAGGGCGACGACAGCAAGGCCAAGCTCGACGGTGTCTTCACCCTGATCACCGACGGCGAGTTGGTGAGCCAGAATAACGAAGATGGCGCGACGAGCGCCGGTGGCCGAAAGACGGTGACCTGGAAGGCGACTCCGCTCAGCAAGGACGCGCCGATGGCGGTGGTCAGGGTCGCGCCGCTGCCCTGAGGCCGATCGGCACAAGTCCACGATGGGATAGCGATAAGTTACGCGGAATACGTCCTTTTCCGTGATCCTCCGGGAATAGTTGCTCCCGTAACGATGGGTCGATATGCGATACGCAGTCACACATCTTAATCCGTGGATCACCCGAACAATGCTGAATAGATTTTCTGCCGCAATCGGCGCGATTGCGGTCATGAGTGTCGTTGGCGGCAGCGCGAATGCGCGCCCCCAGGCCGTCGCGAAGGCGGAAGATAAGGCCGTTGCGATCGAACGCCTGGTCCAGAGCGAGATGGCCGCCCGCGGCATCCCCGGGGCTCAGCTGACGGTCGTCCAGCGCGGGAAGATCGTGTTCACTGGGGCCTATGGCCAAGCGAATGCCGAGGCCGCAACGCCCGTCACCAAGCAGACGACCTTCGCGATCAATTCGATCAGCAAGGCATTCGCCGGTGTGGCGGCGATGCAGTTGGTCGAGGCCGGCAAGCTCGATCTCGACGCCCCGTTCACAACCTATCTCGACGGACTTCCCGAAGCCTGGAAGGGCATTACCGTCCGGCAGCTTCTTACCCATGTTTCCGGCCTGCCCGAGATCGTGGACGACAATCTGCGGACCCGCGATGGCGCCGAGCCCGATGCCGCCTGGGCGAAGGTGCAGGAACTGCCCCTGAAGTTCACGCCGGGGACGAAATTCGAGTACACCCAGACTAACTATGTCGTGTTCGGGAAGATCGTCGAGAAGATCACCGGGAAGACCTATGCCGACTTCGTGCGCGCTCGGCAGTTCAACCCGGTCGGCTTGAAGCAGACCGGCTTTGCCGGCGCCGCCAATGTCCAGCCGCATGTGGCCCAGCTCTATACCCATGTCACGCTGCGGGTCGAAGACATGAAGACCGTCGGCGTGGAACGCAGCAAGGTGCCGTTCGTGCGTCACGAGCCGTGGCGCGACTATATGTTCCCCGCCGGCGGCATACACACGACTTCCGCCGACCTGGCGAAGTGGGCGATCGCGGTGCAGAAGCTGAAGCTAGTCGACAAGAACAGCGTTGAGCAGCTGTGGAAGCCGCAGGTGCTGGCGGATGGATCCATCCGCGGACTGAATGCCACCATCAACGGCTATGGCCTGGGCTGGCCGTCGATCCGGCGCGCCGAACATGCCCCGATCACGCTCACCGGCGGCGCACGCGCAACCGTGTTCATCTATCCCAAGGACGATCTGACGGTTGTCATCCTGACGAACCTGATGGGGGGAGCCCCCGAGAAGTTCGCCGACAAGATCGCCGCGCTGTACATTCCGGATATGGCCGCAGCGAAGTAAGGACACGGCGATCGCGCCGGTTATGGTCGCGCCGCTGCCCTGAGGGGCAGCGGATGCTGCCGGGCGGAAAGCCGACTGGCAGTTTCCAAGAGCGAAGTTAGAAAGGCCACGATCCGGTAAGAGCTTTTGCAGAGCCCATGGCTAAATCCGACCGCATATACATTCGTTTCGTATGCTATCAGTTGGTTGAATCGCAACGTCAGCGCCTTGGTCTATTTCAAGCGCTGGACGAGGCGAGAGACTGTGATTTTGCGCCGTCTTGGGCCTTGAGCCAGCTTGGTGAAATCTACGGCTGGTTCAAAAGAATCTGACAGTTCCCAGCCAGTTCTCGCGCGGGGGCTGGAAAGGGCGCGGACAGCCGGGTCTGTCATGGTTCAAACCGATTGCTACGGAACACATCCGGCAAATGCACCAGCTGAAGCTGGTCTTGGAAGCCTGCGGCGTCCATGTCGATATTCTCACTACCCGTGACCCGGGTCATGTGATTTGGCAGGATCAGTATCAGCTGGTGGCCGAACCCGGAGCACGAAAATTCTAGGCTAGCGTCCTGTCGCTCTCCGTCATCCCGGCCTTGTGCCGGTACCCAGCGGGAGGCCAGCTGGGAGCAAGAGGCTCCGTCGCATAGCCGATGGCAGCGTGGATCCCGGCACAAGGCCGGGATGACGGCTGATGGGAAGGTTGCCCTGCCCTCTACGCGGCGCCCGGGGTCAATCCTCGGCGGCGATCGTCACCTTGAGGCCGTCGAGCGCGCTGGTGAACTGGATCTGGCAGGACAGGCGCGAGGTCTCGTTGCGGTCGGACGAGCTGTCGAGCAGGTCGTTCTCGTCCTCGCTCATCGGCGTCAGTTTGCCCGCAAACTCCGGATCGACATGGACGTGGCAGGTCGCGCACGAGCAACAGCCGCCGCACAGTGCGAGCAGCTCGTCGAACCCATTGTCCCGGATCACTTCCATGACGCTCAGGCCCACTTCGCCCTCGACCTCGCGTTCTTCTCCTTCACGCGTGACGACGATAAGCTTGGGCATCGGATTCTCCTGTCTATGTCGCGCCAATGCCGGGGAACGCCCCGGCTTTCAAGTTTCCCTCTTCAAAGGTTTCACCTGATGGGCCTGAGCGCCGAACAGCTTCGCACCTCGCTCGATACGCTTGCGGCGTCCGAACCCCTCATCGCCGTCGCAGTCGATCGCGTCGGCTATCCCGAACCGCGCATCCGCGACCGCGGTTATGAGACGCTGCTGCGCACCATCGTCGGCCAGCAGGTTAGCGTCGCGGCGGCGGCCTCGATCTGGACCAAGCTCGGCGCCGCGTTGGGTGACCTGACCAGCCCGGAGATCGTCGCGGCAGCGAGCGACGATGAACTGCGCGCGGCGGGTCTTTCGCGGCAGAAGGCGAGCTATGCCCGCAGCCTGGCCGACGAGGTGACGAGCGGGCGGCTCGACCTTGGCGCGCTTCCCGCCGATGACGAGGAAGCGATCGCGCAGCTGATCCGGATCAAGGGCATTGGCCGCTGGTCGGCGGAAATCTACCTGCTCTTCGCCGAGGGCCGCCCCGATATCTGGCCCGCCGGAGACCTTGCCGTCCAGATCGAGGTCGGGCGGATCATGGGCCATGCCGAACGGCCATCCGAGAAGCTGACGCGAGAGATCGCCGAACCCTGGAGCCCGCATCGCGGCGCCGCGGCGATCCTGGCCTGGCACCACTATAAGGCCGACATGGACGTCATCTGATCTTCCTTTGACGCGATTTCCGAGTCGGCAGCTGTTCCAGCTGCCTTGAAATCGCTGGGGGGCTGGCGCGTTGCTGCGTCCCTTGCCAAAGAGCGCGGGACAGCAAGGAGGCCTGACCCCATGAAGACCCGCGCCGCCGTCGCCTTTGAGGCGAAGAAGCCGCTCGAGATCGTCGAGCTCGATCTGGAAGGGCCCAAGCCCGGCGAGGTGCTGGTCGAGATCATGGCTACGGGCATCTGCCACACCGACGCCTATACGCTCGACGGGTTCGACAGCGAGGGCATCTTCCCGTCCGTGCTCGGACATGAGGGCGCGGGCATCGTCCGCGAGGTCGGCGCCGGCGTTACCAGCGTGAAGCCGGGCGACCATGTCATCCCGCTCTACACGCCCGAATGTCGCCAGTGTAAGTCGTGCCTGTCGGGCAAGACCAACCTGTGCACCGCGATCCGCGCTACCCAGGGCAAGGGGCTGATGCCCGATGGCACCACGCGCTTCAGCTACAAGGGCCAGCCGATCTTCCACTATATGGGCTGCTCGACCTTCTCGAACTTCACCGTGCTGCCCGAAATCGCGCTGGCGAAGATCCGTGAGGACGCGCCGTTCCAGACCAGCTGCTACATCGGCTGCGGCGTCACAACCGGTGTCGGAGCGGTGGTCAACACCGCCAAGGTACAGGTGGGCGAGACGGTCGTGGTGTTCGGGCTGGGCGGCATCGGCCTCAACGTCATTCAGGGCGCGAAGATGGTGGGCGCGGACGTGATCGTCGGCGTGGACATCAACCCCGACCGCGAGGAATGGGGCCGCAAGTTCGGCATGACCCATTTCATCAACGGCAAGGGCAAGAGCCGTGAGGAAGTGATCGCGGAAGTGCTGGTGCTGACCGATGGCGGCGCCGACTACAGCTTCGACGCGACCGGCAATACCGAGGTGATGCGTACAGCCCTCGAATGCTGTCACCGCGGCTGGGGCGAGAGCATTATCATCGGCGTGGCCGAAGCGGGCAAGGAGATCGCCACCCGCCCCTTCCAACTCGTCACCGGCCGGGTATGGAAGGGTACCGCGTTCGGCGGCGCCAAGGGCCGGACCGACGTTCCCAAGATCGTCGACTGGTATATGAACGGGAAGATCGCGATCGACCCGATGATCACCCATGTCCTGAGCCTCGAGGAGATCAACAAGGGGTTCGACCTGATGCACGCGGGCGAGAGCATCCGCAGCGTCGTCGTCTATTGACCATAAGGGAGAGGAGCCATGTTCAGTCACGTTATGCTCGGCGCGAACAACGTCGAGGAATCCAAGGCGTTCTATGACGCCACGCTCGGCGTGTTGGGTGCCCAGCCCGGCCGCGTCGATCCCAAGGGTCGCGCCTTCTACATGCATAATGGCGGGGTCTTCATGTTGAGCACGCCGATCGACGGCGAACCGGCCTGCCACGCCAATGGCGGCACGGTCGGCTTTGCGGCTGCCGATCCGACGACGATCGATGCCTGGCACGCCGCAGGGCTGGCACATGGCGGGACCGCGATCGAAGACCCGCCCGGCGTGCGCGAGGGCGCATTCGGCAAGCTGTATCTGGCGTATCTACGCGATCCGGCGGGGAACAAGGTATGCGCCATGTTCCGGATGCCTGCGTGAGCGAATGGATCCTCACCCTCACCTGCGTGGACCGGGTGGGGATCGTCGCGGGGGTGACCGGATTCCTGGCACGGAATGACGGCTTCATCCTCGACAGCCAGCAATATGCCGATCTGGAGACGGCGCACTTCTTCATGCGCGTCGTCTTCACGGCCGGCGGGACCGGATTCCCGCGAGACCGCGAGGCGCTGGTCGCGGCGTTCGCGCCAGTCGCGGACGAGTTCGGGCTCGACTGGGGACTGTCGGCATCGGATGAGAAGCCGAAGCTGGTGGTCGCGGTGTCGAAGGGGTCGCACTGCCTCAACGACCTGCTCCACCGCCAGCAATCGGGGACGCTGTCGGCGCAGATCGTCGCGGTCGTCTCCAACCACGACAAGCTCCGCAGCCTGACCGAATGGCATGGCGTGCCCTATCACCACGTGCCCGTCGGCGAGGGCGGCAACGCGGAGCAGGAAGGGGCGATCGAGGCGGTCATGGCAGCAGCTGGGGCGCCCTACCTGATCCTTGCCCGCTACATGCAGGTGCTCACCCCCGAATTCGCGGACCGGCTGGCGGGGCGGTGCGTCAACATCCACCACAGCTTCCTGCCCGGCTTCAAGGGCGCGAAACCCTATCATCGCGCGCATGAGCGCGGCGTCAAACTGATCGGCGCCACCGCGCATTTCGTGACCAGCGACCTCGATGAGGGGCCGATCATCGAGCAGGCGGTGGAGCGGGTCGACCATCGCGACAGCGTCGACGACCTCATCCGCATCGGCCGCGATATCGAAGCGCAGGTACTGGCCCGCGCCGTCGATGCGCTGGGCGAACGTCGCCTGTTCCTCAACGGCAACCGGACTTTGGTGTTCAGATGACCCTCGAAACGCTTTCGACCAGCAAGGCCCATGGCGGCACCCAGGGCGTGTATCGTCACGCGAGCACGGCCACCGGCACGCCGATGACCTTTTCGGTCTTCATCCCCGACCATGAAGCGGGCGCGAAGCTGCCGGTGCTGTGGTATCTCTCCGGCCTCACCTGCACCCACGCCAATGTCACCGAAAAGGGCGAATATCGCGCCGCCTGCGCCGAGCATGGCGTGATCTTCATCGCACCGGACACCTCGCCCCGCGGCGACGATGTGCCCGATGACGAGGGCTATGATTTCGGCAAGGGCGCGGGCTTCTATGTCGATGCGACGCGGAAACCGTGGTCGGCGAACTTCCGGATGCGGTCGTACATCGAGGACGAGCTGCCCGCGCTGATCCTGCGCGAATTCCCGCAGGCCGACCTTTCGCGGCAGGGGATCACCGGCCATTCGATGGGCGGGCATGGCGCGCTGACCATCGGCCTGCGCAACCCCGACCGGTTCCGCTCGGTAAGTGCCTTCGCCCCGATCTGCGCGCCGAGCCAATGCGCATGGGGCGAGAAGGCGCTGACCGGCTATCTCGGCGACAATCGCGAGGATTGGCGCGCCTATGATGCCTGCGCGATGATCGAGGATGGTCTGAAAGTGCCCGAATTGCTGGTCGATCAGGGCGATGGCGACGCCTTCCTGACCGACCAGCTCAAGCCCCAGTTGCTCGAGAAAGCGTGCAAGGCGGCGGGAATCGATCTGACGCTGCGCATGCAGCCCGGTTACGACCACAGCTATTATTTCATCTCGTCCTTCCTGCCTGACCATGTCGCCTGGCACGCGCAACGGCTGAAATGATGCCTGACCCGCATTGCTGATCCGCTCGCGCCCCTCTAGCCTGCGCGCAAAGTAGCGAGGGGATAGCGTATGCGTTCGATGATTGCGGTGTTGGCGATGACGGTAGCGGCGGCGGGTGTCGCCCATGCACAGAAGACGGCGCCCGAGGCGGACGCACAAGCGCTGGAGCTGCTCAAGCGGGCGATCGCGTTTCGCACCGTCGAAGGCCCCGGCAACCAGACGCCCGAATACGCCAACTATCTGCGCGACGCGCTGGTCGCGGGCGGCTTCGCGGCGGAGGACGTGACGGTCGAGCGGATGGGTGACACCGCGATGCTGATCGCCCGCTATCGCGGCACCGCCAAGCCCGGCGCGCTCAAGCCGGTCGGGATCATCGGCCATATGGACGTCGTCGCCGCCGATCCCAAGGACTGGGAGCGCGACCCGTTCACCCCGGTGATCGAGAATGGCTATATCTTCGGCCGCGGCTCGACCGACAACAAGTTCAGCGTGTCGGCGATGGTCGCCGCGCTGATCCAGCTCAAGAAGGACGGGTTCAAGCCCAAGCGCGACATCGTCTTCATGGGATCGGGCGACGAGGAAACCGAGATGAAGACCACTGCCGCGCTGGCAGAGAAATATACCGGCCTTGAGCTGCTGCTCAACATCGATGCCGGCGGCGGACGTTACTCGCCCGAGGGCAAGGCCGAATATTACGGGCTGCAGGCGGCGGAGAAGACCTATGCCGACTTTACCCTGACCGTCACCGATCCCGGCGGCCATTCGAGCGCACCGCGCCCGGTGAATGCGATCGTCACCCTCTCCCGTGCCCTCGAGCGGATCGGCAATTACAAGTTTGCGCCCGAGGTGAACGAGATCACCAAGGCCTCGCTCGCCGTCGCGGCGGAGACCGCCAAGCCCGAGGACGCCGCGGCGATCCGCGCCTTCCTGGCCAATCCGCAGGACGAGGCCGCGCTCAAGGTGCTGCGCGCCAATTACGGGCTGGTCGGCCAGATCGGCACGACGTGCGTGCCGACGATGGTCAATGCCGGGCACGCCCAGAACGCCCTGCCCCAGCGCGCCACCGCCAACATCAACTGCCGCATCTTCCCCGGCAATTCGATCGAGAGCATCCAGGCCAGGCTCAAGGAGGTTGCGGCCGAGCCGAGCCTGACGATCGTCAAGGACGACAGCGGCGGCAAGCCCGGCCCCGCATCGCCGCTGCGGGCCGATGTGATGAAGGCCGTGGCCGACGGCATCCATGCCCGCTTCCCCACGGTGAAGGTCATTCCGAGCATGTCGTCGGGGGCGACCGATTCGATGCATTTCCGGGGGCGCGGCGTGCCGAGCTACGGCATCGCGCCGATCTTCATGAAACAGTCCGACCAGTTCGCCCATGGCCTCAACGAACGCACGCCGCTGAGCGAGCTGGCGCCGGCCGTCACCTATTTCCGGCGGGTGGTGGCCGAGCTGTCCAAGTGACCCGCTGAGGTGACCGCCCGCTACGACGCGCTGATCATCGGCGGGGGCCATAACGGCCTGGTCTGCGCCTTCTACCTCGCCAGAGCGGGGCTGAAGGTACGGGTGCTGGAGCGACGCGCAGTGGTGGGCGGCGCGGCGGTGACCGAGGAATTCCACCCCGGATTCCGCAATTCGGCGGCGAGCTACACGGTCAGCCTCCTCCAGCCCAGGGTCATCGCCGACATGAGGCTGGCCGAGCGCGGGTACCGCGTCATCGAGCGGCCGGTCAGCAACTTCTTCCCGCTCGAGGACGGGCATCTGATCCTCGGTGGCGGGGCGGAGCGGACGCGGGCGGAGTTTGCGCGCTTCTCGGAAAGGGATGCCGCCGCGCTCGCCGGATATGAGACGGCGCTGGAGCGGGTCGCGGACATGCTGCGGTCGATGGCGCTCAAGACCCCGCCCAATGCCGGCGGCGGCATCGCGGCGCTGCTCGCCGCCGCCGCGCAGGGCCGCGAGCTGGCCAAGATGCCGATCGCGGGGCAGCGCGACGCGCTGGCTTTGTTCGTCCAGTCGGCGCGCGAGTTCCTCGACCAGTGGTTCGAGAACGAGCATGTGAAGGCCGCGTTCGCGTTCGACGCGGTGGTCGGCAACTTCGCCGGGCCGTCGGCGCCGGGATCGGCATATGTGCTGCTGCACCACGTCTTTGGCGAGGTGAACGGCAAGAAGGGCGCCTGGGGCCATCCTATCGGGGGCATGGGCGCGATCACCGGATATATGGCCGATGCCGCGCGGGAAGCCGGGGTCGAGATCAGCCTGGAGGCGCCGGTCGAGCGCGTCCTTGTCGATGGCGGCAAGGTCGCCGGCGTACGGCTGGCGAGCGGCGAGGAGATCGCGGCGAAGCTGGTCGTGGCCAATGTCGGGCCGGCCTTGCTGTACCGGCAGATGATCGACGCCAGCGATCTGGACGACGATTTCCGGCGGCGGATCGCGGGGTTCAAGACCGGATCGGGCAGCTTCCGCATGAACGTGGCGCTATCCGAACTGCCGGACTTCACCGTGCTGCCGGGGAAGGACGGGGAGCACCACCGCAGCGGGATCATCATCGCGCCGACCATGGACTATATGGACCGCGCGCATGCCGACGCGGTGACGTACGGCTGGTCGAACGCGCCGGTGGTGGAGATGACCATCCCCTCGCTGATCGACGACAGCCTCGCCCCACCGGGCGCGCATGTCGCCAGCCTGTTCTGCCAGCATTTCGCGCCGACCCTGCCCAATGGCCGCAGCTGGGACGACGAGCGCGAGACGGCCGCCGACGACATCATCGACACGCTGACCGAACATGCCCCCAATTTCCGGGACTCGGTCATCGCCCGGCAGATCCATTCGCCCACCGACCTGGAGCGCAAGTTCGGGCTGGTCGACGGCGACATCTTCCACGGGCGCATGTCGCTGGACCAGCTGTGGGCGGCGCGGCCGGTGCTGGGGCATGGCGATTATCACGGGCCGATCCATGGCCTCTATATGTGCGGCGCGGGCACGCATCCGGGCGGTGGCGTGACCGGGGCGCCGGGGCATAACGCCGCCAAGGAGATTTTGCGCGACCGCTCGCTGATCGGGCGGTGGCTGCGGCGCTAGCATGTCCCATGACGGCGATCCTTCGTTCGAGATCGAGGCCGAGCTGTGGCGGTGGACGCCCGAGCCGCCGGCCAAGGCCAGCTGGTATTTCGTGACCATCACCGGCGAAGCGGCAGATGCGATCCGCGCGCTGGGGTTCGAGCGGCGCGCGCTGGGCGGGACACGCGGGTTCGGATCGGTCCGCATCCGGGCGAGCGTCGACGGCGCCCCCTTCGAAACCTCCGCCTTTCCGCACAAGACCAGCGGCGGCTATCTGATCCCGGTCAAGGCCGCGATACGCAAGGCCGCCGGGGTGAACGAGGGCGACACGGTGACCGTCGAGCTGTGGCTCTAAGCGGCGTCAGAGCCGCCCGAAAGTCCCAAAAGTCACGCTCCTACGCGCGCGCGAGTCAGGTCGCCCCGCTCCAGAACGCATGCCACGTCACATAGAGCAGGACCGGCAGGCCGAGCATGTCGGCCATCGCGATGGTCTTGAGCGCGGGGGGCATACCCGACAACCACCAGATCACGACGAAGGACGCCATGCTGATCCCGACGGCGATGCTGGCAAGCTGACGCACTTCCGGGCGGAACGCCGCCCAGACACAGACGACGACGACCACCAGGAACAAAGCGGCGCGATGATGCAGCAGGGTGAAATTGTCCGTCCCGGCACCGACGCCATAGAGCCGCGAGATGAGCGCGGGTCTGAAGAAGGCCAAAGCGGGCATCGCGTGAACCAAGCCCAGCGCGATCCAGCAGATCCGTTCGATCATGTGACGGCTCCCCCTCCATTCCGGCCGACCGACGCCGACGCCCCGGCCATGCTGCTTCATTCGTCGTCCTCGGCATAGTCGTAATCGTCCTCGTCGAACGGAGGGGCCAGGGCTTCGCGGCCATCGCCGATGGGTGGCGCCTGATAATGGACCGGGGTGAGCGGATCGGCGGGAACGGCGCTGTCGGCGAGGGAGTCGAGCGTGGCGTCGAGACCCGTGCCTGCGGTGGTGCTCCAGTTCATCACGCTCTGCCAATGCGCGCCGGTCGGGTGGTGATAGGTCGCGGCGAAGCGGTTGAGCAGCCACACCAGCAATCGGTCCGACGGCTCGCGCACCTCGGCGACGATCTTGCCATTCCGCCACATCTCGCGAATGCCGCCCTTGAGCGCGCGCTCATAGGCCGTGGTCATCAGCCGCGCGGCGGCGAGCTGAAGCGCGCGATCCCAGGCGGCGGCGAAGCCCCTGCCCTCGGGATGGTGGCGCAGGCGATAGGCCGAACGCGGCGTGATGCCGGTGAGGTGCGCGGCCTCGCTGATGCAGCCGGTATCGGCGAGCGCGCGCAGGAAGGCACGCTGGCGCTCCGCGGTCCAGCCGTCGTGGCGGGCGCGCAGCGGGATCGGGGTGTAGGTTTCGAACGGGTCGTCGATGGTGCCGGGCGTGGGATGATCGTGTTTCATGGTCGACTCCTTTGGTTAGAGAAGTCGATACATTTAACCTAATTGGTTCGTGTAGGAAAATGCCTCAGTTCGGTATCAGCGTCCGTTCCGCAAGCTTCGCCTCGCGCCTGCAGCCGTGGCAGAAGACATAGTCGAACGCGGCGCGCAGCACCCATTGCTGCTTCTCCTCATCCCACTCCGCCCAGGCGTCACGGGTGACCAGCTTGCTGCCGCAGCTGTCGCAGGCGAAGGTGATGCGCATGAGGACGGCCCCGCATTGTTGAGGCCCGAGGTTAGCGGGATCGAGCGCGTGTATCGGCGGAGTGGGTCCGTTTTGGATCAGATTTGGTGCGTTTTGGAGGGAGTGCGCGGCGGGTTGGGTCTGGGTGGTGAGGACGCGATGCGTGCGGGCGGCGCTGCGAGATGCGCGGCCGCAGGGGTGGGACGGGAGCCTCGGCGGCATTGCGAGGGACGAAGTGGATCCCGGCACAAGGCCGGGATGACGAAGGGTGTGAGTGAGGGCAGTCCGGGTGCGGGATGCTGCCGGCTTGGGTCGGGATCACGGCGGTTGGCGATGACGAAGCAGGTCGGGTGAAGCGGAGAAGCATCCGTTCCGAACCCAAGCCCGTCACCCCGGCCTTGTGCCGGGGTCCACCGGGCGGCAGCCCTTGCGGCCGATGAGAGAGCGCCTCCCCTGCGTCTACATCCTCGCCAGTGGCTATAACGGCACGCTCTATGTCGGCGTGACCTCCAATTTGATCGGCCGGGTGAGCCAGCATCGCGAGGGAACGCTCGGCGGCTTCACGAAGCGCTATGGCGTGCACCGGCTGGTGTGGTTCGAAGCCGCCGATACGATGGAGGCCGCGATCGCGCGTGAGAAACAGGTCAAGCGCTACCGCCGCGAGTGGAAGCGCAACCTGATCGAGCGCGAGAACCCGATGTGGAACGACCTGGCGGTGGGGTTGGGGCTGGAACCGCTGGCGGCGGTGACGCGGGGCGAAGTGGACCCCGGCACAAGGCCGGGGTGACGAGCTACTATTTCAGTTTTCGGCCTGCAACCGCAAACAGATGCTAAATAGATACTGGATCTCGTGGCGACGCGATGGCTCAAGCAAGCCTCGATACGCGCATGACCACTGAAGTGAAGCCAACGCCAATCCGCACACTTCTCTAACAAATGACTTAGTACCGGTCCTTAATATAGTCATTAAAGTATCGGCCCGCCGATGCAGCGGAGATCAATCCTAGGTAAATTGACTCCGGAACTCCATAATAAATATAGAGTCCGGTATCGCGAAACAAGATGTCCAGCTGCATAGAAGATTTGTCGTACTCAACACGGGCAATAGCGGATGAGTTGAGATACGGCATATGCACCTATTCCGCAGCCACCGTCCCATCGAACAGCCCGCCCTCACCGGCAGCGTCTTCGTTCGCCGCCGGAACGACCTTCGCCTTCTGGCGCTTGTCGAACGAATCCCACACTTCGTTCCAGTTCCCCTTGGTCGCGCCCTTCGAGTACTCGGTCGCGCGCGTTTCGAAGAAGTTGGCGTGCTCGACGCCGTTGAGCAGCGGGGTGAGCCAGGGGAGCGGGTGTTCGTCGATCATGTAGATCGGCTTGAGGCCGAGCTGGTTCAAACGCCAGTCGGCGATGAAGCGGATATACTTCTTGATCTCCTTGGGCGTCATGCCGGGGACCGGGCCCTGTTCGAACGCGAGGTCGATGAACGCGTCCTCGAGCCGCACGGTCGTCTGGCAGACGTCCATGATGTCGTCCTTCACCGCCTTGGTCAGGCAGTCGCGCTCCTTGGTGAAGGCGTGGAACAGGCGGGTGATGCCTTCGCAGTGCAGGCTCTCGTCGCGGACCGACCAGGAGACGATCTGGCCCATGCCCTTCATCTTGTTGAAGCGCGGGAAGTTCATCAGCATCGCGAACGACGCGAAGAGCTGAAGCCCCTCGGTGAAGCCGCCGAACATGGCCAGCGTCTTGGCGATGTCCTCGTCATTGTCGACGCCGAACTTCTGGAGATAGTCGTGCTTGTCCTTCATCTCCGAATATTCGAGGAACATGCCATACTCGCTCTCGGGCATGCCGATCGTGTCGAGCAGGTGGCTGTAGGCCGCGATGTGCACCGTCTCCATGTTGGAGAAGGAGGCGAGCATCATCTTGATCTCGGTCGGCTTGAACACGCGGCCATATTTCTCGTGGTAGCAATCCTGCACCTCGACATCGGCCTGGGTGAAGAAGCGGAAGATTTGCGTCAGCAGATTGCGCTCGTGATCGGTCAGCTTTTGCGCCCAGTCGCGGCAATCCTCGCCCAGCGGCACCTCTTCGGGCAGCCAGTGGATCTGCTGCTGACGCTTCCAGAACTCGAACGCCCAGGGATATTCGAAGGGTTTGTAGGTCTTGCGGGCTTCGAGAAGAGGCATTGGATTACTCCGGGAAACTAGGAAAATTCACAGCGATATTGGCGAGCGCGATAAGAATAACGACGATCCCCGTGACGCGTCGGCTCTGACGGGTGGCGATCCGTGCTGTCGGAGGAGGATCGCGATGGATGAATGCGATATCGATACCATGGGCGATGAGGATGCTGCCGGTGAGACCGGCAAGGATGAGATGCCAAGTCATGCCGCGCTCGCGATGCTGAACACCAGCGCGAAGCCGGTGAGGAACAGGCAGAGCGCGACCAGCATCATGCCGGCGATGCGCGTGGCGTAGACGCCCTCTGGCGTGGCGGCGCGGCGGCGCAGCAGGACGAGGCCCGCGACGCCGCTGACGATGCCGATCCCGGCCTGAAGGGCGAGCGCCCTTGTCATGACAAAAGGCTCGTCATGGCTCGCGGATGATCACCTTCTCTCGCACCACGACCTTCTTGCCGCGATTGGCGCCGACGCCGAACACGCAGATGCCGAGGAAAAAGCCGAAATCATACCAGCCGCCATTGTTGGGCACGGCATAGACCGCGACGTCGGGCATGAAGAGCGACAGCACCCAGGCGACCGGGAAGATGAAGCCGTGCCACAGGCCGAGCAGGAAGCCGGGCGAGCCGGGCTCCACCGCGGTCGACACCTGCTGCGCGCAGGCGGCAAGCAGGACGAACGCCCCGAGCGGGAGAAGGCGGAGGGATCGGGTCATGGGACGGTCTCCATCTGCCTTCTCCCCGCCGGGAAGAAGGCGCTCAGCGCGTGCGGGCGCTTACTGGCAAGCCAGGCACTCATCGTAATCGGTGCTCTCGCCGAGGTTGAACTGCGGCGCGTCGATGGTGTTGTCGGCCTCGACCCCGCCCGCGAAGCCGGCGCGCTGCACCGACTTGGAGCGGAGATAGTAGAGCGACTTGATGCCCAGTTCCCAGGCGCGGAAGTGGAGCATCAGCAGATCCCACTTCTCGACATCGGCCGGGATGAACAGGTTCAGCGACTGCGCCTGATCGATGTACGGCGCGCGGTCGCCGGCGAGTTCGAGCAGCCAGCGCTGGTCGATCTCGAAGCTGGTCTTGTAGCAGTCCTTCTCTTCCTGGCTCAGGAAGTCGAGATGCTGGACCGAGCCGCCGCGCTCGAGGATCGAGTTCCAGACATTGTCCGAGTTCTTCGACTTCTCGATGAAGATCTTCTCGAGATAGGGGTTCTTGACCGAGAACGAACCCGACAGCGTCTTGTGGGTGTAGATGTTGGCCGGGATCGGCTCGATGCAAGCGCTGGTGCCGCCGCAGATGATCGAGATCGACGCGGTCGGCGCGATCGCCATCTTGCAGCTGAAGCGCTCCATCACGCCCATGTCGGCGGCATCGGGGCACGGCCCGCGCTCGACCGCGAGCTGCATCGACGCTTCGTCGACCTGCGCCTTGATGTGCTTGAAGATGCGCAGGTTATGCGTCTTGGCCATCGCGCCTTCGAACGGAAGCCCGCGCGCCTGAAGGAACGAATGGAAGCCCATCACGCCAAGGCCGACCGAGCGCTCGCGCGCCGCCGAATAGGCCGCCTTCTCCATGCCCGGCTCGGCACGGTCGATATAGTCCTGCAGGACGTTGTCGAGGAAACGCATGACGTCCTCAACGAAGCCCTTCTCGCCCTTCCACTCGTCCCACGTCTCGAGGTTGAGCGAGGACAGGCAGCACACCGCGGTGCGTTCGTTGCCGAGATGGTCCTTGCCGGTCGGCAGGGTGATCTCGCTGCAGAGGTTCGAGGTCGAAACCTTGAGGCCCAGATCGCGGTGATGCTTGGGCATGTTGTTGTTCACGTGATCGGCGAACACGATGTACGGCTCGCCGGTCGCGAGGCGGGTCTCGACCAGCTTCTGGAACAGCGCGCGCGCATTGACCTGGCCGCGCTCAGACCCGTCCTTGGGCGAGCGCAGCGTCCATTCCTCGCCGTTGCGCACGGCTTCCATGAAGGCGTCGGGGATCAGCACGCCGTGGTGCAGGTTCAGCGCCTTGCGGTTGAAGTCGCCCGAGGGCTTCCGGATTTCCAGGAATTCCTCGATCTCAGGGTGCGAGATGTCGAGATAGCAGGCGGCCGAACCGCGACGCAGGCTGCCCTGCGAGATCGCGAGGGTCAGCGAATCCATCACGCGGACGAACGGGATGATGCCCGACGTCTTACCGTTGAGGCCGACCGGCTCGCCGATGCCGCGGACATTGCCCCAATAGGTGCCGATGCCGCCGCCGCGCGAGGCGAGCCAGACATTCTCGTTCCAGGTGTCGACGATGCCGTTGAGGCTGTCGGGCACCGAGTTGAGGAAGCAGGAGATGGGCAGACCGCGACCGGTGCCGCCGTTCGACAGAACCGGCGTGGCGGGCATGAACCACAGCTTCGAGATATAGTCGTAGATGCGCTGGGCGTGCGCGGCGTCGTCAGCATAGGCCGAGGCGACGCGGACGAAGAGGTCCTGGAAATTCTCGCCGGGCAGCAGATAGCGGTCCTTGAGCGTTTCCTTGCCGAATTCGGTGAGCAGCGCGTCGCGCGAATGATCGACCTCGACCGGGAAGATGTGCGGCGCGACCGACTTGGTGTCGAGCCGCTTCTTGACCTTGGCCGCCGCCTTTTCCGGCGCTGCCTTGGTCTCGGGAATTGCTTCTGCGGTATCGGTCACGGTCTCACTCACGCTTGCTTCCTGCTGTTCCCTGAAGTCCATCGTCGCTCGCCCCTAAACCGTCCAGATCACGACTCGGGGGCGGCTGGCGATGGTAGCACCGCGCGCACGGACGTGAGAACAAAAGATGTCCATCCGTCCCTCCCGGCACGCAGCAGACCCTGCCGCGAATATGGGTTCGCGGGTGGCGTTCCACCAGTGCTTGGGTTTGTCCCCCTGTGTGACCACTAGAGATTGTGGCAGATCGGCGTTGGAGGCAAGACCGTAAATGAAAGTTTGAAGACTCGGTTCGTCGCCGATTTGAGTCGGTTCATCGGTGCATAACCACGTTCCATCGTACGCGACGCGCGGACCTTCCTCGCCTTTTCAGAATGCAAGAGAACGAAGGCGGAACTCACAAAAATTTCATGCACCGATTCATCCACAGGAATCTGACACAACATATTGGGTAGAAGCCGTCCGCGTCGCGGGGCAGCGCGCCGAAACGATCGGCTTGCGGACGCGGTGGCGGCCAATGGCTGCGAATCGCATGCCGAACCCCCGTTCAGGACCAAGGAGCGATTGCGGTTCGCCCGCGTCCCGTTAGGCTGACGCAAAACCAACATAAAAGGGGCGAGAGATGCATAATACCAATGGCACGATCGGTCGGCGCGCGATGCTCAAGGCCGCGGCGGCGGGCGCGGCGCTGACCGCACCCGGCGCGGCGCTGGCGGCCGACCCGATGAGCGACGTGAAAAAGGCGATCGCCGCCAATCACGACGCGGCGCTCAAGCGGCTGCAGGACTGGATCCGCCTCCCCTCGATCGCCGCCGAGGATCGCGGTTACCCCGAAGGCCCCAACCATATGAAGCAGCTGGCGCTCGACGCCGGCTTTCAGCACGCCGAGATCGTCCCGTCCAAGGGCAAGCCGGGCGTGTTCGCGACGCTGGACGCGGGCGCCAAGAAGACGCTGGGCATCTACTTCATGTACGACGTCAAGCAGTTCGACCCGGCGGAGTGGGAGAACCCGCCGCTGGAGGCACGGCTGGTCGACAAGCCCGGCTTCGGCAAGGTGGTGATGGGCCGCGGGGCGGTGAACCAGAAGGGGCCGCAGGCGACCTTCCTGGCGGCACTGCACGCGATGAAGACGGCGGGGCGCAAGCTGCCGGTCAATCTGGTGCTGATCGCCGAGGGCGAGGAGGAGATCGCCTCCCCCAATTTCCACGAGATCGTCACGGCCCCGCAGGTTGCCGCCGCGCTCAAGAAGACCGTCGGCGTGATCATCCCGACCGGCTGGCAGAGTCCGGCGACGGGTGGCGTCACACTGGCGCTGGGCGCCAAGGGCGCGGTCGAGTTCGAGCTGACCGTATCGGGCGAGAAATGGGGCCGCGGACCCAAGGGCGACATCCATTCAAGCGAGAAGGCACGCGTCGACAGCCCGCCCTGGCGGCTGGTCGCGGCACTCTCCACCCTCGTGTCGAAGGACGGCAACACCGTCGTCATCGACGGCATCCAGGAGAAGGTGCAACCACTGACGGCGCGACAGCGGCAGCTGATCGCCCAGACCGCCGCCAACACACGCGAGGAGGACGCCAAGAAGCAGCTCGGCGTCTCACGCTGGATCGACGACATGAGCTGGGAAGAGTCGATGGTGCGGCTGGCGCAGGTGCCGACGGTCAACATCCAGGGGCTGGTGTCGGGCTATATGGGCCCGGGCGGCAAGACCGTGCTGCCGGGCAAGGCGACCGCCAAGATCGAGATGCGGCTGGTGCCCGACATGACCAAGGACGATACGCTCGCGAAACTGCGCGCGCATCTCGACAAGCGCGGCTTCACCGATGTCGAGATCAACGTCACCGGCGGTTATGGCCCGACCCAGACCGACGAGAACAGTGCACTGATCCGCGCCGAACTGGCGACCTGCGCGCGACTGGGCGTCCCCGCGACCCTGCATCCGCGCCTCGCGGGGAGCTGGCCGGGCGTGATCTTCACCGGCCCGCCGCTCAACCTGCCCGCCGGCCAGTTCGGCTTCGGCCATGGCAGCGGCGCGCATGCCCCCAACGAATATTTCGTGATCGAGAGCAGCAACCCCAAGGTGATGGGGATGGACGCCGCGACCTTCGGTTTCGTCGACTTCCTCTATCAGGTCGCGGCGACCGCCTGACCCATCCGGCCGCGCCGCGCGTTGCACAACGCGCGGCGTTTGGAGAGCGAACATGAGCAAGGTGCGCGTCAACGGATTCAGCATCTCGGCCGACGGCTATGGCGCCGGGCCCGAGCAGAGCCTGGAACATCCGCTGGGCAAGGGCGCGAACTTTCACCAGTGGCTGGTCGGAAGCCGGTACTTCAAGGCGATGACCGGCCAGGACGGCGGCGAGGACGGCATCGACAACGGCTTTGCCGAACGATCCATGGCCGGGCTCGGCGCCTGGGTGATGGGGCGCAACATGTTCGGGCCGGTGCGCGGACCGTGGCCCGACGACCAATGGAAGGGCTGGTGGGGCGACAATCCGCCCTATCACTGCCCGGTCTATGTGCTGACCCACCACGCCCGGCCGCCGCTGGAGATGGAAGGCGGCACCGTGTTCCACTTCGTCACCGAAGGGCCGGACCGGGCGCTGGAACTAGCGCGCGCGGCGGCTGGCGAGCAGGACATTCGCATCGGCGGCGGGGTCGCGACGGTTCGCCACTATCTGAAGGCGGGCGCGATCGACGAAATGCACGTGGCGATCGCGCCGTCGCTGCTGGGCAAGGGCGAGGCGCTGTTCGAGGGGATCGACCTGCCCGCTTTGGGCTATCGCGTCGCCGAAAGCGTACCGGGCGAACAAGCGCTGCACATGGTGCTGACGCGGAGTTAATTCGGGCAGCAATGCGGCGGCGCGCTGAACCCCGGATGAAGGGGGGCGGCCGCCGTCATTTTCATGCGTGTTCGACCCGTCCCTTGCCCGCCACGCCTTGCCCCGCCCCGCTCATAGAAACCGGCCCCGGCGTTCGTTTGCATTAGCAACCGGGCGGGTCGGGCAACCGTTCCTCTCCCCGGTTCATGGCAACATGAGGAGACGAACGATGCGAACCCTGACCCTGACCGCCGCGGCGCTGACCATGCTGGCCGTCCCGGCGTTGGCGCGTGATCGCGTGAAGCCGGTCTTTGACGACAGCAACAGCCATTATCTCGATTACAAGACGTCGATCAGCGAGGCGAAGCGCGAGCTGCGCAAGGATCTGGCCCGCGCCGATGACGAGGCCGACCGGATCGACGCCTATGCCGAATATGAGGCGGAGCTTGCCGACGCCGAGAAGGATTTCCGCAAGGAGATGGCCGAGCGCGGCATCCGCATCCCCGCCGGGCGAGTGAGCGTGGAAACCGAAGTGTCGATGCGTTCGCCGCGCTGATGCGCCGCTGATACTCTGAAATACAGGGTCCGGACCGAGAAGGTTCGGGTGGGCGGAAGCAGCCACCGCGCGGACAGCATCTCGTGGACGCGGCTTCCGCCCTTAATCACACCAACCTTTGCGATAGCCGCCGGTGTAAGGGCGGGCGAGGCCTTCGGTTACCAGCGCCTCGCCGACGCCGTGGCCGTCGACCGACACCAGGCGCAGCTTGCGGCCATAGCGGTCGGCATCGCGGCCGACCGTTTCGAGCGACACCGCCCCCGAATTGAGCAGCGCGTGGAGCCGGTTGGTGGCCGCCGCGCCCAGCTCCGCCTCCCGCGCGCAGCGGGCGGGGTGGGTTTCGGGCGTGTCGATATCGGCGATGCGGATCTTCTCCCCACCCATGCGGAAGGTGTCGCCATCGACGACGCAATTCGCCCCGCCGCCGCTGTGGCAAAGGGTGAAGCGGACACGCGTACCCGGCGCACGGCGATCGAATAGCGTGGCCGGTGCATCGGCTACGGCACGCGCCTCCCCCAGCACCAGCGGATACGCCGCCCAGCCAAGCCCGCCGACGATCCCCGCCAACGTCATTGTGACCAGCGCCGTACGGCCGAAGCGGCGTCGCGGACGCCGGTCGAGTTTCATGCCATGCCGGCGCGCCTGATTCCGGTGCCAGCGATTGTCGAAATTCATCGCCGCTATCTAGCTGCGATGCCTCATCAAATCCCTTCGGGACGGCGCGGATGCGGGGCAGCTTGCCGCCATTTCGGAGTAACCGGCGATAGATCCATTTCGGAGCCGACAATCCCCAAATCGGCGCGATCCGCCGCTAAGGCTGCGCAAGTGAGCGAGCGGATCATCTTTGTATGCGAGAGTTGCGGCACGCCGGGCGTAACGCGTGAGGCATGGGCAGCGTGGGAGGTAGCGACGCAGGCCTGGGTATTGGCCGAGATGTTCGACTATGCCTTTTGCCATCGTTGCCACCGGCGGACGCAGCTGGTGGAGCGGAAGGTTGAGGGGGAATAGGCTGGTTCACGGCTCGTAGGCACCCATCAGGGGCCTGTCGGGATCTCTCCTACGCCACCCCGGCCCCCTGCCGGGGTGGTACTTTCTCTGGCCGGTCGCCTGAGACTATGCCGCCTGCGCGAGCGGCAGGAACGGGCGCACCACCCCCAGCGCCCGGTCCACATACTCCGCCTTTTCGCCGACCGGGGCGACATAGTGGATCGCCTCCTCGGCATCCCGCAACGAGCCGAGGCGAGCGATCATCCAGGCGGCGAGATATTGCGAGGCAAGGCAGCCGCCCGCCGTCGCGACATTGCCATGGGCGATAAAGGGCGCGTCGATGACGTTCACGCCGGCCTCGATCACCCAGGGCTTGGTGGTGACGTCGGTGCAGGCGGGGAGGTTCCCGACCAGCCCGAGCTTCGCGAGCAGCAAGGTACCCGAGCATTGCGCACCGATCAGCTGGCGTGCGGGATCGAGCCGGATGGCCGACAGCAGATCGGCGTCCACGGCATGGTCGCGGGTGCGGATGCCGCTGCCGATCAGCACGGCATCGGCTTCTTCGAGGAAGTCGAGGCCACGCTGGGCGCGGACGGTGACGCCGTTCATCGACGTCACTTCCGTGGTGGGTGAGGTGATGTGCGCCGCCCAGCCCTTGCCCCGCATCCGGTTGAGGATCGCGGCGGCGATGAACGAGTCCAGCTCGTTATAGCCTTCGAGGGTGAGGACGGCGATCTTCATGGCTACTCCACTTCACTCAAACCCAGCTGCCAGAGGACGAAGGCATTCTCCTCCGCCGCCTCGTGCAGGCTTTCCCAGCGGCCCGACTTGCCGCCATGGCCGGCGCCCATATTGGTCTTGAGCAGCAGAACATTGCCGTCGGTCTTGGTCGCGCGCAGCCTGGCCGCCCATTTGGCCGGCTCCCAATAGGTCACGCGCGGATCGTTGAGGCCGCCCGAAATGAAGATCGGCGGATAGGCCTGGGGTTTGACGTTGTCGTAGGGCGAATAGCCGCGGATCAGCTCGAACGCCTCCTTGTCGGTGATCGGGTTGCCCCATTCGGGCCATTCGCCCGGAGTGAGCGGGAGCGTATCGTCGAGCATGGTGTTGAGCACGTCGACGAACGGCACGTCGGCGACCACCGCGCCCCACAGGTCCGGGTCGGAGTTGATCACCGCGCCCATCAGCTCACCGCCCGCCGATCCGCCGGCGATGGCGAGGCCGCCCTTATGGGTGAAGCCGCGGTCGATCAGCCCCTTTGCGACGTCGACGAAGTCGTTGAAGGTGTTGGTGCGCTTCTTGAGCTTGCCGTCGAGATACCATTGCTGGCCGAGATCGTCGCCGCCGCGGATATGCGCGATGGCGAAGGCGACGCCGCGATCGAGGAACGACATGCGCGAGGTCGAGAAGCCCGGCGGGATCGCGATGCCATAAGCACCATAGGCGTAGAGATAGACTTTCCCCGTGCCGTCGCGCGGAAAGTCCTTGGGATAGACGATCGAGCAGGGCACTTCGGTGCCGTCGCGCGCGACGATCCTAAGGCGCTCGGTCGCGTATTTCGATGCGTCATAACCCGACGGGATGATCTGGACCTTGCGCACTTCGAGTTCGCCGGTCGCGACGGTGTAGTCATAGACGGTACCGGGCGTGACCATCGATTCATAGCCGATGCGCAGCACGTCCATCGCATATTCGGGATTGTCGCCGAGGCTGGCGACATAACTCGCCTCCGGGAAGGCGATGCGCTTGCCTTCGCCGCCCGAATATTGGTGCAGCTCGATCTGATCGAGGCCGTCCTCGCGCCCCTCGACGATGAAGAAGTCGGCGAAGGTGGTGACGCCGGTCATGTAGAAATGCGGCGACGGCGCGATCCGTTCGACCCACTCACCCGGCGCATCGATGCTGGCGGTGCACAGCCGGAAATTGGTGTGGGTGTCGTTGGTGTGGATGAAGAGCGTGCCGTCATGCTCCTCGACGTCGTATTCGCGCCCTTCCTGGCGCGGGGCGACGAGGATCGGCTCGGCGAAGGGGTTGTCGGCGGGCAGCAGGCGCACCTCGCTGGTCACATGGTCGCCGGTCGAGATCACGATCCACTTGCGCGACTGGGTTTCGCCCACGCCCACGCGATAGCCCTCGTCATTCTCGTGATAGAGTTCGACGTCTTCGGAGGGGTCGCTGCCGAGACGGTGATAGCGGGCATTGTCGGTGCGCCACTGATCGTTGGCGAGGCCGTAGAGGAAGCCCGCGTCGTCGGCGGACCAGACGATGTCGGAGAGCATGCCGGGGATCTCGTCGGGCAGATGCTCGCCGGTCTCGAGATCCTTGACCTTGACCAGGAAACGCTCCGAGCCGTTGTCGTCATAGGCATAGGCGAGCCAGCGGCCGTTGTTGGAGACCGAGAAGCCGCCGAGACGGAAATATTCCTTGCCCTTGGCCAGCGCCGGTTCGTCGAGGATCAGGCTATCCTCGCCGCCCGCGACGGGCTTGCGCCACCAGCGGCGATATTCGCCGCCCTGCTCGAAATCGGCCCAGTAGAGCCAGTCGCCATCCTTCTGGGGGACGGTGGCATCGTCTTCCTTGATGCGGCCGCGCATCTCCGCGAACAGCGTGTCGGCGAGCGGTTTCAGCGGCTTCATCACCGCTTCGTAATAGGCATTCTCGTCCTTGAGATAGCCAAGCACTTCCTCGCTGGTGACGTTGGGATAGCCCGGGTCGCGCAGCCAGTTCCACGGATCGTCGATCGTCACGCCATGGCGTTCGAAGCTGTAGGGACGAGTGGCGGCGATTGGAGGCTTGGGAAGATCGGTCATGGCACGGCTCTAGCCGCTCGCCTTCGTCCAAGTCGAGGCGGCATTGCTCACCACGCACTTGCCGCGAACGTAAGCCCCGCGCATCATGACCGAAACAGTCGGGAGTGGGCGTATGAAACAGGCGATGATGGCGGGCGCGGCACTGGTGGCGCTGGCGGGAACGGCGCAGGCGCAGCGATACGAGGCGAAGATCGTCCGTACCCAGCACGGTATCCCGCATATCACCGCCAAGGATTGGCGCGGGGCCGGCTATGGCATCGGCTATGCCTATGCGCAGGACAATCTGTGCATGATCGCCGAGGAGTTCGCGACCGTGGCGGGCGAGCGATCGCTGCATTTCGGGCCGAAGGAAAGCGCGACGCTCGGCTTCCAGAAGGTCGACAATTTGAGCTCCGACATCTTCTTCCGCAGCGCGATCGACCTGCCCGCGTTGCGCAAGGGCGTACGAGCTCAAGGGCCAGAGGCGATGGCGATCGTCCAGGGCTATATCGCCGGCTATAACCGCTACCTGCGCGATATCGGGCCGCAGGGCGTGCCCGCCGAGTGCCGGGGCAAACCGTGGGTGCGGCCGATCACCGCCGACGATACGCTGCGACTCAACGAGAAGCAGATGCTGCTGGCGAGCTCGCTGGCGCTGGCGCCCGGCATCGCCAATGCGGTGCCGCCGGGAACGGCGAAGCCGGCGGCGCTGAGCCGCGCGGTGCTACCCGATTTCAGCAAGCTCGAGATTGCGAGCAACGGCTGGGCGTTCGGCGGCGACGTCACCGCGGACGGCAAGGGGCTGCTGGTGGGCAATCCACACTTCCCCTGGCACGGACCGAGCCGCTTCTGGGAGATGCACGTCACCATTCCCGGCAAGTTCGACGCGGCGGGCGCGGGAATCGCGGGAACGCCCTTCCCCACGCTGGGCTTCAATCGCGACATCGCCTGGACGCATACGGTGACCGCGGCGCGGCACTTCACCCTCTACCAGCTCGCGCTCGATCCCGCCGATCCGACCAGCTATCTGGTCGACGGCAAGCCGGAGAAGATGATCGCCCGGACGATCAGCGTGCCGATGCCCGACGGGAAATCCGTCGAGCGGACGCTCTATTCGACCCGCTTTGGAGCGGTGGTGGTGATGCCGCAGGCGATGGTGCAGTGGACTGACAAGATGGCGTTCGCGGTGCGCGACGCCAATCGCGGGAATCAGCGGGCCGTGGGCACCTGGCTGAAGATCGCGCGCGCGCGCAATGTCGGCGAAATCCGCGACGTCGTGACGCAGAGTCTGGCGATTCCCTGGGTCAACACCATCGCCGCCGACCGGCATGGCGACGCGCTGCACGCCGATGTCACCGCGGTGCCCAATGTCTCGGCCGCAAAGATCAAGGCGTGCGCGACGCCATTGTCGCCCGCCGTGGCGCGCGCGGCGGTGCTGCTAGACGGATCGAAATCGGCCTGCGCCTGGGACGAGGCGGCGGGGACGGCCGTGCCCGGCCTGATGCCGGCGAAGGACCAGGCGATCTACCAGCGGCGCGATTACGTCGCGAACATGAACGACAGCTATTGGCTGAGCAATCCGCGCGTCCCCCACGCGCCGCTGTCGCCGATCCTGGGCCCGACCGAGCAGCAGGTGAGCCTGCGCACGCGATCGGGCTTCATCGAGACCGACGCGCTGATCGCGGGCGGCAAGGTCGACCACAAGCGCGCGCAGGACATGGCCTTCGCCAACAAGAGCCTGGCCGCCGATCTGGCGCTGAAGCCGCTGCTGGCGCTGTGCGCGGGCAAGGCCGAGGTCGCCGAGGCGTGCGCGGCGCTGGGCAAATGGGACGGACGGTTCGAGAATGACAGCCGCGGCGCATGGCTGTTCGACCGCTTCTGGATGAAGGCGCGGGGCATAGCGGGCCTCTGGGCGGTGCCGTTCGACGTCAAGGACCCCCTCCACACACCGCGCGATGTCGTTACCACCGGCGACACCGCGACCAAGCTGATCGCGACGCTCAAGGCCGCCGCCGAGGAAGTGACCAAGGCGGGCGTGGCGCTCGATGCGCGCTGGGGCGATGTGCAATATGCCCAGCGCGGAGCCGAGCGCATTCCGGTGCATGGCGGTGACGGACAGCTGGGCGTGCTCAATGTGCAGATGTCCGACCCCGCGCCGGGCGGCGTCAGCCCGCGCCACGGATCGAGCTATGTCCAGGTGGTCGGCTTCGACGCGCAGGGACCGGTCGCGGATACGGTGCTGAGCTATTCGCAGTCGCCCGACCCGGCATCGCCCTGGTATGCCGACCAGACGCATCTCTATGCCAAGAAGGCCTGGGTCCGCTTCCCCTTCACCCCGGCGCAGATCGAGGCGGCGAAGGTCGGGGAAGCGGTGACGATCAAGGAATAGGCGTCAACGTCAGGCAGCTTCGAGGTCGAGCAGCAGTCGCTTGGCCTCGAGCCCGCCGGCAAAGCCGGTGAGCGTGCCGTTGGTGCCGATCACGCGATGGCACGGCGCGATGATCGAGACCGGATTGCGACCATTGGCGGCGCCGACCGCGCGGCTGGCGGTGGGGCGGCCGATCTGGTCCGCGATCTGTGCGTAGCTGCGCGTCTCGCCGAACGGGATGGTGAGCAAGGCCTGCCACACGCTGCGCTGGAAGTCGGTGCCACGGAAATCGAGCGGAACGTCGAAGGCGCGCAGCTTGCCGGCGAAATAGTCGTCGACCTGTACGGCGGCGCGGACGAGGATCGGGTGATCGGCATCCTCGATCGTGGGACCGAGCGGGACGCGGCCCGGGCGCTCATTCTGCCAGAGGATGGCGACGAGGCCCGTGTCGCTGGCGACGAGGCGAAGCGTGCCGACGGGCGAGGCGATGTCCTTGTGTGCGAGGGTCATGCGAAGTCTCCTGCGGATATGCTCCGCAAGATAGGCGTGATGCAAATGCCTTGCTTCCCGCGGCTTGCGGGCAAAGCCGTCAGTTCCCGATCGTGCCGCCCATGCCGAGGCGCTTGCCGCGGGTGATGATGACGCGGTCGCCGAGCTTGGCCTGGGCGAAGATCAGCTTGGCGAAGGGCAAGGGCACGCCGATGCAGCCATGCGTCGCCGCGCCCATCTGAACCTCCGACGCATGGATCGCGACGCCGTCATTGGTGAGGCGCATCATGTACGGCATCGGCGCGCCGTAGAGGTTCGAGATGTGGTGCACCTTCTTCTGCGTGATCTTGTGCACGCCGAGCGGAGTCGGCTTTTCGTCCGCGCCATAGAGGATCGCGGTGGCGCCGATCTCATAGCCGTCGCGGAAGACCGACATCGTCTCCGCCTCAAGATCGATGGTGATCGTCAGCGGGCCGTCGGCGGGGACATCGTCGGTGTTCCAGAAATACTCGCCGAAGCGGATCGGGCCGGGGATGTCGAGGATGCGCTTGACCACCAGCTGCGGCTCCGCAGGCGGTTCGGCGGGCTTGGGCGCGGGCGGCTGAGCCGCTGGCTTAGGTTGCGGCGCGACGGCGGCTGGCTTGGCTGGCGCGGCTGCGGGCGCATTGCCGGGCACAAGCGCGGCGGCGCCCATCGCGGCGGCCACACCGCCGACGAGAAGCCCCGTCCTGATCGCCCAACCACTCCAGCGCACCTGCCGACTCCCTGAAACTACCCCGCCATGATCGGCGATTCGGGCGGCGGGGACCACCCCCGATTTGCCGGCGTTCCATGCTGGCACAGGCCGGAGAGCCGTTAACCCCCGTCCGCGCCCCCTTCCAAAACCGCGCCGACCGGCCTAGCCATTCGCCATAACCGGACGGCTTCACAGGCGGGCATCCCGCCCCCAGATTGGGAAACGGAGCCGCCGGACCCGCGTTTTTTGAGGATCACATCATGTCCACCTATGCCGATCGCCTGAACGCGCTGCGCGCGCAGCTGAAGCGCGAGCAGCTCGACGGGTTCGTCGTGCCGCTGACCGACGAGCATATGAGCGAATATGTCGGCGGTTATGCGCAGCGGCTGGGCTGGCTGACCGGGTTCCAGGGCAGCGCGGGCAGCGCGGTGGTGCTGCCCGAGGCGGCGGCGATCTTCACCGACGGCCGCTACACGCTGCAGGTGCGCCAGCAGGTCGACGGCAATCATTGGGACTATGTCCCGGTGCCGCAGGTGAGCATCGCCAGCTGGCTGGGCGAGCACGCGGCGCAGGGCGGACGGATCGGCTATGATCCGTGGCTGCACACGCGCGGCTGGGTCGAGGAAGCGCGCAAGGCACTGGCCGAGAAGGGCGCCGAACTGGTCGCGGTGGAGCGCAACCCGATCGACGCGGTGTGGGACGACCGCCCCCTCCCCTCCGACGCCAGGCTGTCGGTGCAGGGCGACGATGTCGCCGGGCAGACCAGCGCCGCCAAGCGCGCGGGGATCGCCGACTGGCTGAGCGAGCGCAAGGCCGACGCGGTCGTGCTGTCCGCGCTCGATTCGATCGCCTGGGCATTCAACGTGCGCGGCACCGATGTCAGCCACACGCCGGTCGCGCTCGCCTATGCCATCGTCAATTCGGACGGCACCGCCGACCTGTTCGTCGCCAAGGACAAGGTGGGCGAGGATGTCGCCAAGCATCTGGGCAATGCCGTGCGCGTGCATGACCGCAGCGCCTTTGCCCCGGCGCTCCGGCAATTCACGGGCAAGCGCGTCGCCGCCGATCCGGCCGGGTCGGTATCGGCGATCTTCGACGCGCTCGACGCGGGCGGCGCGAAGATCCTGGCGGTGCGCGATCCGGTGGTGCTGGCCAAGGCGATCAAGAACGAGGCCGAGATTTCCGGCCACCGCGCCGCGCAGGCGCGCGACGGCGCGGCGCTGGCGCGGTTCCTGAAATGGGCCGAAGCGGAGATGCCCAAGGGTGGCGTGACCGAGATTTCGGCGGCGAACCGCCTGCAGGCGTTCCGCGAGGAGACCGGTCTGCTCAAGGACCTGTCGTTCGACACGATTTCGGGCACCGGCCCCAATGGCGCGATCCCGCATTACAAGGTGACCGAGGAATCGAGCCTGCCCGTCGAGAACGGCCAGCTCTATCTGGTCGATTCGGGCGGGCAATATGCCGACGGCACCACCGACGTGACCCGCGTGATCCCGGTCGGCGAACCCAGCCAGGAAATGTGCGACCGTTTCACCCGCGTGCTCAAGGGCCAT
The DNA here is from genome assembly GCF_059415525.1 of Sphingomonas sp. GW821-FHT10C01. Taxonomy (NCBI): domain Bacteria; kingdom Pseudomonadati; phylum Pseudomonadota; class Alphaproteobacteria; order Sphingomonadales; family Sphingomonadaceae; genus Sphingomonas; species Sphingomonas sp. GW821-FHT10C01. The sequence goes on from NZ_JBWKNK010000003.1 coordinate 133,475, forward strand.
ATCGCCATCGCCACCGCGATCTTCCCCGCCGGCACCACCGGCGGCCAGATCGACAGCTTCGCGCGGCGGCCGCTGTGGGAAGTGGGCTGCGACTATGGCCATGGCACCGGCCATGGCGTCGGCGCCTATCTGTCGGTGCATGAAGGACCGCAGCGCATCGCCGCGCCCAATTATCCGGGCGGCGGCCCGGCCGAGCCGCTGCGCGCGGGCATGTTCCTGTCGAACGAGCCGGGTTACTACAAGGCCGGCGAGTTCGGCATCCGCATCGAGAATCTGGTGCTGGTGGTCGAAAAGGACATTCCCGGCGCCGAATCGCCGATGCTGGGCTTCGAGACGCTGACCTTCGCCCCGATCGAGCGCGCGCTGATCGAGCCGGGCCTGCTCACCGAGGAGGAGCGCCGCTGGCTCGATGCCTATCACGCCAAGGTGCTGGAAGTGCTGGGGCCGCAGCTGTCGCCCGAGGAGCGGGTGTGGCTGGAGGCCAAGTGCCGGCCGATCACCGCTAGGTAGAGCAAGTCGGCCCATGCGGGCCTGCCCGGACCAAATGTGACCCCGCTCTAGTCGTCCTCGGGTGGAACGAGGGCGTTCGCTCCAACCCGTCACCCCGGCCTTGTGCCGGGGTCTACCGGGCGGCATGCTTTGGGAAAGAGGCTCGAGGACAGCCGGTGCGGCACCGTGGACCCCGGCACAAGGCCGGGGTGACGAAGAAGGATCAGTCCTGATTCCGCTTCATCTCGGACAGGTCGCGATCTTGCGCTGCTGTCCCACGCGCCTGAGCCTTGCGCTTGCGCAGATTCTCACGGAGCGCGGCGGCGAGGCGGGCCTTCTTGTCGGCATCGTTCATGGCGCGATGCGATAAACCCGGCGTGTTCGCCTTGACAAGCGGCCGGCCCTGCGCAAAAGGGCCGCTCCCGCCGCGGGGCCGGTCATGCCGCCCGCGCCGAGTGCTGCCGTAGCTCAGTGGTAGAGCGCATCCTTGGTAAGGCTGAGGTCGTGAGTTCAATCCTCACCGGCAGCACCATTTTTTCAACGCCTGCAAGGGCTTGACGTCGAGATCGGCGTCGAGCCCCCCGGCTAGATTCCAAGCCCCAGCAATTTGAGCCGCAACGGGCGCAGCCCCGTGCCGCGCGCGGCGGGATTCGCGCCTCGCGCGATAGGCGTCGCATTGGCCGCCGCACATACTCATTTTGGAGATTCCGCCGATCGCTTGCCGATTCCAGAAGCCGATTTCGGGAGAAACACGGCCGATTAGTCATGGCGGCGCTGCACGGCGAGCCGGCCACCGACAAGGTCGTACAGGGTCAAGGATACGTCGCAAGCCAGGATATGGAATCTTGAGAAGCGGATCCACCACCTGGATATCCGCAAGCGCGCGCCTTGCGCGGCTAGACTTTCATCGCAAGGCGTATGACCTCCATTTCCTGAATGAGGCCCCGCTCCCGTCGATGCTTGATTCTTATTGACTTTGATTTGCAATAATAGCCGTGAAAATGAATTTTACCCATAACGATCTATTCACGAAATAAATTCGCATTGAACAGTGTTTTCTGTTGTTGCCCAGAAATCATGCCCATATGTGTAGCATATATCGGGGGATATTACTGGTATTAGTTACCCCCGGCCCAGCATTATCCGGACCTGAGGGGGCTCCCATGGACATGCCTGATCCAGTCACGCCGCTCACGCCAGCCGAACTGGCGTTCGTGGCCACGCTCAACGCCACATGGACTCGAGACCAGGTGCTCACCCGTCTGAAGGCCGATCTTCAGACCGCGGTCGAGATCGAACTCGCGACGATCCCGATCTACCTCTACACCTATTACTCGCTTGTCCGGAACAACGAGAGCGGCGAGACGATCAGCGATGCCCAGCTCTTCGCCAACAAGGCGGGCGGCGTGATCATGAGCGTGGCGGTGGAGGAAATGCTCCACATGTCGCTCTCGTCCAACATCCTGTGGTCGATGGGCGTGATGCCCCAGCTCTACGGCAAGGCGCCGGGCGCCTATCCGACCGGGCTGCCCTATCACAATCCGCAGGGGCCGGCGGGACCGGACGGCAAGACCGCCGTGCTGATCCCGCTCGGCAAGCTGAGCTTCGAGCAGCTGTGGCACTTCCTCCAGATCGAATATCCCGAGCAGTGGAACGCCCCGCCGCAGGACAGCAACTGGGATACGATCGGCCAATTCTATTCGTATATCCGCTGCCTGCTGAGCACCCAGTTTCTGGACGATTCCGACTTTCAGCGCGGGTCGGTCGACAACGCGATCCAGCCGTACAACTACTCCCCGAACAACGTCGACACCGTCTATCCCTCGGCGGGTTTCGATCCGTGGAAGCCGGCACCGCCGGCAAGCGTCACCTGGGCCGACCCTGTACAGGGCGCGGCGGCCGCGGCGGTCTATCCCGACTATGCCGACAGCCATGCCGGCCAGAGCCAGCTGGTCGCGATCCGATCGATCCAGGACGCGGCGACCGCGATCGACACGATCTGCGATCAGGGCGAGGGCGTGCCGATCCCGGATGTCGGCCCCAGCCCCTATGACGATCCGTCGAAGGACGAGGAATCGCACTATGTGAAGTTCCTGACGCTCCAGGCGCAGTTCGCCGACTATGCCGGCACCACCGAAGTGCGCCCGCCCCAGCCGCCCGCGCCGACCGACGTGATCCAGCCCGCCACCGACGGCCAGGCGCTGCTCGATGCCGGGGTGCTGGTGAACATGCCCGACAGCCCGCTCGCGGCGAGCTATCCCGAATATTATGTCGACATCGCCAATTTCTGCAGCGCGTGCTTCCAGTATATGCTGGTGATGACCGAGACGGTCTATCTGGTCCCGCCCGAGAAGCAGAAGGTCTTCTTCAACGAGGGGCTGCACCGGTCGATGATCTGGGTGCTCGACAAATATATCCGCACGATCCGTCAGATCCCGATCCCGAGCGGCGCCTATGCGGGCACGATGATGGGGCCGACGTTCGAGAATGTGTCGCTGGGCGATCGGGTGGTGTCGTTCCAGGGGCTGACCGACTTCGGCAACAAGGCGATCGCATCGGCCAATGCGCTGATCGCGCAGCTCAACGCCGACGAGGTGGTCGAGCATGTCCAGGCACTGTTCGCGCCCGGCAGCACCACCGCCGATGCGGCCAAGATCGAAAAGGCCGACAGCGCGCTGATCGGCGTGCTCCAGAACGTCATCTACTATGTCGGTGTCGCGATCACGAAGACCGGCACCAACAACGTGCCCATGCACCTGCCCGATGTCGGTCCCTATTGGACCGCCGCCCAGCAGCGCTGACGCCCACGCGAGAGGAAAGACCCATGGCATCCTGCTCCACCCCGACCCCGTCGCCGGCGCCCGCACCGGGCGTTCCCGTGCCGACCCCCTATCCCTATGCCGCCGAGCCCGCCTTTCCGGGGCCGGGCGTGATCGGCCCGCAGCCCGAGGGCTTGCCGCTCCACGCCTGTATGGGGCTGAACGCCTGCGCGGGATCGGATCGCTTCGGCATGTTCGGCGCGCCGGGCCGCGCGCCCAATGCCTGTGCCGGGCAGGGCTATTGCTCGACCGGCACCGACCATACCTGCCACGTCCAGAACGAGTGCAAGGGACAGGGCGGCTGCGGCCTCTATGGAACCGGCGAGGAGATGAACAATCCCGGCGCCAATGACTGCCGCTCGCAAGGGTCGTGCGCCACGCCGATCAATGCCGAACGCTTCAGCACCAACGGGCCGAACCAGGGGCAGAGCGTCTGGCTGCGCGCACGGGCGGTGTTCGAGGCGAATTGGGAAGCGACCCGGCTGGAGCTGCTCGCGGCGCAGGCGCTGCAGAAGGTTCCTTCCGGCCAGCCCCTTCCGGCGGCGCTCGGCGACGCGCCGGCGGCGTTCGCGGCGACCGGGCCGACCTATCTGTGGATCTCGGCCGACAACAATGAGCGCGGCAACATGACCGCCTGTGGATCGAGCGGGATGAGCGGCGCCGGTGGCTGCAGCTGAGGATGCACTAGCGGGTCTGCCCCGGCTGGGACTGGGGCTGGGCCTGCGCAACGTCCATTTCGATGCGATCCTGTCGGGCGAGCGCCAGGACCTGTGGTTCGAGGCGATTTCCGAGAATTTCATGGACTCGGGCGGACGGCCGCGCGCGATCATCCGCGCGGTCGCCGAACGCTATCCGATCGTCCTGCACGGCGTCTCGCTGTCGATCGGCAGCACCGACCCGCTCGACAGGGCCTATCTCGCCTCGCTCAAGCGGTTGGCGGATGAGGTTCGCCCGGCCTGGATCAGCGACCATCTGTGCTGGACCGGCGTGAACGGGCATAATTCGCACGACCTGCTGCCGATGCCGCTGACCGAAGAGAGCCTGAACCATGTCGCGGCGCGGGTGCGCCAGGTGCAGGACATTCTCGAACGTCCGCTCATCCTCGAGAACCCCAGCTCCTATGTCCGCTTCGCCCAGTCGACGATGGAGGAACCGGCGTTCCTGCGCGCGCTGGCCGATCAAACCGGTTGCGGCCTGCTGCTCGACGTCAACAATGTCTATGTCAGCTGCTTCAACGCCGGCACCGACCCGGTCGCCTATCTCGACGCCTTTCCGTGCGACCGCGTCGCGCAGATGCACCTGGCCGGGCATCAGGATTTCGGCACGCACCTGATCGACACGCATGACCGCCCGGTGCGCCCCGAGGTGTGGGAGTTGTTCCGCATCGCCTGGGCGCGGACCGGAGGCGCCTCGACCCTGCTCGAGTGGGACGACCATATTCCGGACTTTGACGGCTGCCTCGCCGAACTGCACAAGGCCGAGCGCTACATGGCGGGAACCGCCGCGCCGCTTGAGGCCGCTGAACCGGGAAATCACGGCGAGGGCGTTTCGAACCCGGTCGGGTTCATCATCCCGCGCGCCATGGACAGCGTGATGGAGGATGCCGCGTGACCGCGCTGGCGGGAGCGCAGGATCGGATGCACGCGGCATTGATCAACCCCCATGCCGATCCCGACGCGGCGCGGGCGCTGTTCGCGACCGGCGGCAGGCTCGGCGCGGCGGGCGGATTGGCGGTCTATCAGCGCGGCTATTTCCTGCGCATCGCCGCCTGCATGCGCGAGCAGTTTCCCGCGCTGTGCCACGCGCTCGGCCGCGCGCTGTTCGACGATTTCGTCGCCGACTACATCCGCGACTGTCCGCCCGAACGGCACACCCTCTATGATCTTGGCCGCCGGTTCCCGGACTGGATGGAAGCCAACCGGCCCGATGCGCAAGCGCGCGAGGCCTGGGTCGATTTCATGATCGATCTCGCCCGGTTCGAGTATCTGGCGTTCACGATGTTCGACGCGCAGGGCAACGAGGGACGCCCCTTCGCGACACCCGATACCGCGGACAGCGCCTTGCGCCTGCAACCCGCTTTCGCACTGGGCAGCTATCGCTTCCCGGTCGCCGGCTATTACCACGCCGTGCGCCGCGGAGAGGCGCCGTCGCTGCCCGTGCCGGCGCCCTGCCACATCGCCCTTGTTCGCAGCGATTACGTCACGCGCACCGTCGCGTTGAGCGAGCCGCAGCATTGTTTTCTCGCCGCGATGCTGGACGGGAACGATGTCACGGCCGCGCTCGCCAATGCCTCGGCGCGCTACGGGCTCGATCCGGCGGCGCTGGACGGGATGTGGCGCGGAGCACAGGGCAGCCGCCGGCGCTGGATCGAATGGGGCTTCTTCGCCGCCGCCGATTGTGACCCAGCGAGCCGTTCGCGCTCATGATCGGATACGGCCCGCTAAGCGAACATCAGCGGGTCGCTGATCCCGTCGGCTCCGCGCTCGACACGACCGGCAAGGCGGATCTCGATACCCGGCTGCGACACCGTCAGGTCATACCAGCCATGATCCCTAGCGAGCTTCCATAGCTCGACGGTCGCGCGCCCAGCGGCAATCGTCACCCCTCGGGACGCCGACGGATCATAGGCGTCATTCCCGATCACCGCTTTACCCGCGCTGGTATCCGCGAAGTCGAGTCTGAGCGCATGCGCCTTGATATCGTAGCGAGCGGAAAGACGCGCCGCGACCGAGGCGGCGCCGAGCGTGCCGCGAAAGCTCCGGTGAAATCCGTTAGGGCCGAGTACCCACAGGTCAAACCCGCCGTCGGACCCGGCAGCCCAGCTATCGTCGATCCGCTTGCCGGCCTCGACCGTATAGCGGCGCGGAATGCGGTCCAGGGCGCTGCGGTCATAGACGTGGAACACCGCCCCCGCCTTGCCGTCATTGATGAAGTCGAGCGTGATGGCGTTGCGCGCCTTGTCGATCCGCGCATCGACATGGAGCAGATAGGGCAGCGCGCGGGAGCGGCGCAGACCCCTTTCCTGAAACAGCGCCTCGGCGGCACGCGGCGGCAGGGCCTTGCCGCGCTTGAGGTGCGCCGCGAGGATCGCACCCGATCCGCTGACATCGGGCAGTGCCGGGAAGGTCGCGTCCGCCGCCTTGGAGAAGTCGAAGCATGAGGTGAGGTCGCCACAGACCGCGCGATGCCAGGGGCTGATCGCCGGAATGGTGACGCCGAAGCGCTGCTCGATGAACTGGCCGACCGAGGTATGATCGAACACCTGGCTGTTGACCCAGCCACCCTTGCTCCACGGCGAGACCACATACATCGGCACGCGCGGGCCCAGGCCGAAGGGGCGCGTGGTGCCGGTTATGGTGTCGTCGCGCGAGGTGTATTTGTCCTCATGATCGTCGAAATAATGTCCGGGCAGCGGCAGCGTCGCCTTGCCCGCGAGCGTGCCGTCGGCGTTGTAGGAAGGCGGCGCCGAGGGCGGGAGGTGATCGAACAGCCCGTCATTCTCGTCGAAGGTCTGGAAGAACACCGTGCTGGCCCAGGTGTCCGGATTGGCGGTCAGCGCATCGAGCACGCGCGCGGTGAATTCGGCCCCTTCGATCGGGGTCGAGGCGGAGGGATGCTCCGACCATTCCTTTGGCGGCAATACCCAGCTGACCGCGGGCAGCGTGCCGTTCCTGGCGTCTTCCGCGAGCGTTTCGAGCGAGTGATGCGACATGCCGCGCTCGAACAGCGGCGATCCCGGTTTCGCCTCGCGGAAACCCTTGAAGGCGAGGCCGCCGTGCATCGCCCCGGTCCAGTTGTCGTTGGGATCCTGATAGATGCGCCAGTCGACCCCGGCGGCTTCCAGGACTTCGGGGATTGTCGCCCATTCGAGCGCGTTGCCGGCATAGGTATAGCCCGGCTCGGGCAGTGCGCCCTTGATCCAGCAGCGCAGATTATTGGGCTCGGACCGATCGTCGCGACAGTTGATGCCCTTGGCCGCGACCGCTGGATCGAAGTTGGAGCCCGACCAGAAGACGATGCGGTTGGGATCGGTGCCGGTGGTGATCGAGCAATGATAGGCGTCACAGATCGTGAACGCTTCGGCGAGCGCGAACTGAAACGGGATGTCCTCGCGCCGGTAATAGCCCATCGAGTAATCGGTCTTGAACTTGGGCCACAGCCCGAACTTGCCCTGGTTCCACGCCGCCTGCGCGTCGGCGAAGCTGTGCGGCGTGCCCGGCACCTTGAGCGCATTGGTCGTCGCGGTATCGAGGTGGAAGGGCGGCAGGTCGCGCGCGCCGTTGCTCTGCGCCCACACCGTCTTGCCGCCGGGCAGCGGGATCGGATGGCGATCGCCAAAGCCACGCACGCCCTTCATCGTCCCGAAATAGTGATCGAAGGAGCGGTTTTCCTGCATCAGGATGACGATGTGGCGGACGTCGCGGATCGTGCCCGTCGTCCGCTTCGCCGGAATGGCGAGCGCCCGGCCGATGCTGGCGTGAACGGCGGCGGCGGACCCGGCGACGCCTGCGGCCTTCAGGAAATCGCGTCTCGACTGGCTCATGGTTGGTGCTCCGGAGGAAAGGGGGAATGAGCAATCACTGCCAGACCCGGCGCGCGCGCGCGGCGATCAGGTCAAGCGAAAGGATGACGAGGAAGATCGCGATCAGGATCGTGCCGACATGACCATATTCGTAGAGGTCGAAGCGGCCCTTGAGCTCCTGTCCGATGCCGCCCGCGCCGACGAGCCCGATCACCGTCGCCATGCGGACGTTGCGATCGAGCGCATAGAGGGTGCAGGCGATATGCTGGGGCAGGACTTCGGGCAGAATGGCGAAGCGCCAAATGGCGATCCGCCCGGCGCCCATCGCCTGCAGCGCTGCCTGCGGGCGCGGATCGGCATCCTCGATATCGTCGGCATAGAATTTGCCGAGAAAGCCCGCGGAGTGAAAGGCGAGCGCGAGCACGCCGGCGATCGGCCCGAAGCCGAATGCGATGACAAGGAACAGCGCCGCGATCAGCTCGGGCATGGCCCGCAGGAACGCGGCGATGGCACGCGCGCCCGCGCCGATCGCGGGGTGCGGCGTCAGGTTGCGCGCGCCCATGAAGGCGAGCGGCCAGCCGATCGAGACCGCGAACAGCGTTCCCCAGAGCGCGATCTCGATCGTCTCGAGCATCTTCGCCGCGACCAGGAACAGATAGCCGAACGGTTCGACCAGCCAGCCGGTGCGGACGGTGCGGGTCTCGCTGCGCAACGTATCGGGGTTGAGTTCGGCGACGCGGGTCTCGACGGTCTCGATATGCGCGAACGGGGGCAGACGGCTGGGGTCGAACCCCTCGATCCGCGCGATCTCACGCCGGGTCGAAAGCTGGATCGGCACCAGCTGGCCCAGCGTGGCGCCAAGTCCGTCGCCAACCTGCGAACGCTCGGCCAGCCCCAGCGGCACCAGCACCGCTTCGCTGGTGAGTGCAACCATGCGCGGGATTTCCACGCGTTGAGCGGTGATCCAGAGGACAGCCAGTGTGCCGAGCAGCATCGCGAGCGTGCGATGTCCGAATAGCGGGGGAAAACGCCAGGGTGTGGCCGGGCTGGTCATGCCTGTACCCTCCGCATTCCCGCATCGTGACCGGGCACCGTCTCGACGATCGTGCCACGGTCGATCGTGATGACCCGGTCGGCGAAGCGTCGCGCGAGTTCGGGCTGGTGAAGCGTGCACAGGATCGTCGTGCCGCTCCGCCGCGCTTCTTCGCGCAGCACGGTCAGCGCTCGCTCAGCGGTTGCGGGGTCGAGGCTGGCCACCGGTTCGTCCGCCAGAATCAGCCGGGGCGCGGGCAACAGCGCGCGCGCGATCGCGACCCGCTGTTGCTGGCCACCCGACAGCGCGTCGGTACGGCGGGCGAGCTGGCCCTCCTCCAGGCCGAGCGCTGCGAGCAGGGAAGTCGCCCGCTCGCGGTCCGCCGCTCGATAGCGGCCGGCCAGCGCACGCCAGAGTGGCCCATGCGATGCTTGTGCCGCCATGACATTGGTGGCGACGCGCGCGCGGCCGGACAGGCCGAAGGCTTGCGGAATCACGCCGATCTGTCGCCGAAGCGTCGCGGAGGGGGCAATGCCGTCGATCGTCACGCGACCGGTTTTGAGATGCCCCAGCCCGCTCACGCAACGCAGCAAACTGGACTTGCCCGCGCCCGAACCGCCAAGGATCGCACAGAACTGGCCCGTCGGAATTTCCAGCGTCAGGCGATCAAGGGCCATAAGCTCGCCGAACGCCACCGTCACATCATCGAAGCGGACCTCCATCCGTCTAGCGCTCCGCCGCCTTGCGCAGCAGCGCCGCCTTCAGCGGGCCGCTCACCTGGGCCATCCTGATCTCGGCCGACCGGAAATGCGCCGGCGTGACGTCTGCATCGTAGCCGTCGACCTGCGCGCCGCCATAGCCGCGGATCATCTCGGGGGTGACGCCCGGACTGTGGCTGATCTTTTCAAAGGCGTCGCGCAGCTTCGCGCGCGTCGCGGCGGGCAGGCGGGTGCTCAGGATCAGCGGCGGATAGGGGATGGGTTCGCTGCGCGCGAGCACGCGGACCTTGCGGACACCGGGCAGATCGGCACGCACCGCCTTGTCATAGGATTCGAAAGAGAGCGCCGCTGCGTCGACCTTGCCCGCGAGCAACGCGGTCAAGCTCGCCGAATGCGAGCCCGCGATCCGCACTTCGGACAGGTCGCGCGACGGATCGATGCCCGCATCCATCAGCATGGTGACGGGAAACAGGAACGCCGCGGTCGAGTTGAGATCCCCGAAGGCCACGCGATGGCCACGCAGATCGCCGATCGCCCGGAACGGCGCGTCGGTGCGGACGAACAGCCCGGAATAATAGACCGAGCGGCCGCCCTTGACCGCGACGGCAAGCAGCTCGGCGCAATGGCGTTCGCGTGCTTGCAGATAGGTGACGGGGCCGACAAAGGCGATGTCGGTGGCGTTGTTGCACATCGCCTCAACCACCCCGCCATAGGATTGCGCGACCCTGAGGTCGAAGCGAAGCCCGGTTTGGTGCGCGATCGCGTTGAAGATGGGCCGATAGTCGGCGAGCGTCCCGCTCTCGGTGCCGCCATCGGCGGGGATCAGGAGTACGCGCAGCGCGGCTGGTGGTGGCGTGCCGGGCGTCTTCGCAAACCAGCCGGCACCGACAGCGAGCAGCGCCGCCAGTCCGATCGCGATCGTCTTTTGCAGCATACGCACTCTCCCTCGTCCGGCGGGACGGGTGCGCGCTACGCTTGAGCTGTGACAGCGCCATGAACCGGAATCCTTCGCGATCGCACGGGCCGGCGCCGTTTCCGGCACCGGCCCGAAACGTCAGAACTTGGTGGTGTAGGAGGCGTAGATGCTGCGCGGCTTGCCCTCGAACGCATAGCCGTAGAAATAGGCCGGGGTGTTGACCTTGATGTCGCCGCGGATGAACGCCGAGCTGAAGCGCATGTTGCCGTAGCCGTAGCGCTCGCCATATTTCTCGTCGAAGATGTTGACGAGGCGCAGCTGGAACCGGTGTTGCTGCTTGTCCCCGGCCCAGAAGCCGATCGATCCGTTGAGCAGGAAATAGTTGCCGAAATTGTGGCGCAGCGCGTTGTTGACGCCGCCGGTGGCATATTCGGGGCCCTGGTAGCGCGGATAGAGCGTCAGGTGGAACCGGTTGTCCGGGCTGTGCCAGGCGACATTGCCGCCGATCATATACTCGGGCGTCTCGTTGATCTGCAGGTCGCTGTCGGCGAGATGCGCCTTCTGCCGGGTGAAGTTGACGTTGAGCGAGAAGTTGCGGCCGATCAGGACGTCGAGATCAGCGGTGAGGCCGCGAATCTCCGTCACCGGCGTGTTGTTGAAGAAGATCGACTGGCCGGGCTTCCAGTTGATGACACCCGCAGCCGCGGCTTCGGCGGCGTCCTTGGGCAGCTTGGTCTGGATGCGGCCGGTGACATTGGTGCGGAAGGCGCCGATTTCGGCGTTGATCTGGACGTCGCCGAGCGTCTTCGTGAAGCCGATCCCGCCATTGAAGGTTTCGGTCTGCTCGGTCTTGAGGTTGGGGTTGCCGATCGAGGTCGGGGTTTCGAGGAAGAGCTCGTTGGTGCGCGGCAGGCTGTAGGACGTGCCGCCATTGCCACGGATGTAGAAATCGCCAACCGGCTGGCGGAAACCGAATTTCCAGATCGTGCGCGAGCCGAAGCTGTCCGCGAAATCGGTGCGGACCGCCAGCGACAGCTTGGTTTCCGGACTGAACGGAATGACCGGGCGCAGATCGGCATAGAGGCCGGTGATCGTGTTCGACTTGTTCGAGATCGGGAAGACCGGATCGGAATCGTTCTTGTACGAGACGATCTGAACGCCGGTAACCAGCTCCAACAAATTGGGCAGGGTCAGCGTGTTGCGAAAGTTGAAGCCCAGCTCGCGGAAACCGCCGACCTTCGAATCCTTGCCGAACCCCTTGTTGGGATAGGGGATCGATTTCCCGGTGGCGTTGCCGAACGGGATCAGCTTGCCGCCCGACGGGTCGGGGCAGCCCGTGGCGATCTTGCAGATTTCGGCAAAGGTCTCGGTGTTGTTGAGCTGGGGATTGCTCCAATAACCCGCGATCTCGGTGTACAGCCGGTCCGACCAGCGGCGATCGAGCGTGAAGTCGACGATCGGATAGCGCACGCGATTGGGCGAATAGGTCTCGTTGTCGGGGAACGGGTCCTGGAACTCGATCTGGGTGTACTGGCCGCCGATGCGGAACTCGCTCTTGTCGTCGACCTTGAACAGATATTTGAGGCCGATATTGCTGCGGTTGAGCGGGTATTTCTGGATGCCGCCCGCCGCCGCGACATTGTCGACATAGGATTCAGGCGCGAAGATGCGCGGGCCGTCGGTCTGGATCGTGCCGCCATAGACCATCACGCTGTGGCGTCCCGCTGAATCGAGCGGGAAGCTGGCATTGCCCCAGATCTCGCGCGTGTTGAACGAGCCGTACTGGCCGCCAAACTCGAACTTGCTGGTCCCATCGGGGCGCTTGGTGACCAGGCTGATCACGCCGATCCCGCCATTGCTGCCAAAGAACAGGCTGTTGCCGCCGCGAAAGACCTCGACCCGCTCGATCATGTGCGGATCGATCGTGGTGGTGCCCCAGATATCCTCGAGCGCCGGGCCGCGATCGTACAGCGGGACGCCGTCGAGCACGACCAGCGTGTCGCGATCGCTGCCGCCGTCGAGACGGATCGTATATTCGCCCTCATCCGGCGAGTAGCCGACATTGGCGCCCTTGATCAGGAACTGCGCGATCTCGGCGAAATTGGTCGCGCCCGTCGTCGCGATCTGCTGCGAGTCGATGATCTGCACCTGGTTGCCATATTCGATGGCCTGCGCGGCGAGCGGGGTTTCCTTCTCCTGCTTGCCGGTGACGACGACCTCGTCGGAGCGCTCCTCGGTTTCGGCGGTTTCCCTGTCGGTCTTGGCATGCGCGATGCCCGGAAGCACGCTGGCGGTCGCGAGCAGGCCAAGACAAAGGGCGGAGCGGAATGTTGAAGGCATGTGCACGGTGAAACCCCCGTTTGAGAAGCGGTGCACCGCAACTGGGGCCGACCCGCGCCGGAATGGCGATTCGATGTCGGCACCGCAGCGGCGTGCCGGGTCCGCCTAGGGAGGGCCTGTGACACAAAAATGAATATGAATCATTTTTGTGATTATAGAATTTGAGCTCGATTCAATATTGAACTGGAGGCCAGCGCTGATATTATCGCGATTCCGATCAGCGACAGGGCGGCTCAAAGCAGAAAAATGCGCAAGCTGGATGACAAGGCGGGTGACGGTTCGGGCAAAGTCGTCGATGACGGCCCCGTGGAGAACGCGCTCTCAAGAATGAGGATTGCGCAACCTTCAATGTCCAAGGGCGCGCGCCGGATCGCCGACTATATCCTGGCCCAGCCCGACGAGATCGTTCGCATGTCGGTGACCGAACTGTCCGACGCGGTCGGGGTCAGCGAAGGCAGCGTCATCAATTTCTGCCGCGGTATCGGGCTGACCGGCTTCCAGCATCTAAAGCTCAGCCTGGCGCGGGAAATCGTTCAACCGGTGCAGTTCATCCACGAGGATGTCGCGCGCGATGACGATATGGGTACGATCTGTCGCAAGATCTTCCACTCGGGGATCCAGGCGCTCAGCGACTCGCTGTCGGTGCTCGATCCCCAGGCGCTGGGCAAGGCGGTCGGCGTCATCCGCAACGCGAAGCGTGTCGAAATCTATGGCATCGGCTCGTCGGCGCCGATTGCCGAGGATACGCATTACCGGATGATGCGGATCGGGCTCGACGCGCGGGTGGTGATCGACAGCCATGTCCAGGCGATCAGCGCCTCGCGCTGTGATCCCGATGTCGCGGTGCTCACCATCTCGCACAGCGGCGCGACGCATGAGACCGTGGCTTCGACCCGGCTGGCAAAGGAGGCGGGCGCACGCACGATCGTGATCACCAACTTCGCGCGTTCGCCGATTCAGGCCTATGCCGATATCGTGCTCTTCACCATGGCGCGCGAAACGCGATTTCGGACGGAGGCGATGGCAAGTCGGATCGCACAGCTTTGTGTGGTCGACGCGCTGATCGCGGCGCTTGCACTCAACGATTATGACCGTTCGACCGAAACGCTCCGCCAAACCTTCGAGGTCTTGTCGATCAAGCGATTCTAGGTCGTGAACCCGCCGCGGATCGGGGAGGCTGCCGTACCGCATAGCTCGCATTGACAGCCGCACATCTTTTCTAGGCTTCAAATCCCACTTCTGAAGTATGATTTGGAACCCCTCATCGAAAAGGGGTTCCCATGCGTAACGTGCCGTTCAAATTCCGCCTCGCGGCGACCGTCGCCCTGGTGGCGGGCACGCCTGCCTATGCCGTCGCCCAGGAAACGGAAGGCACGACAGCGCAGGAGACTGGCGATAGCGAGATCGTCGTGACCGGCACGCGCGCCACGGGTCGCTCGCGGCTCGACACCGCATCGCCGGTCGATGTGCTCGGCGGCAACACGCTGCGCAATCAGGGCACGACCGAGCTTGGCGCGGCGCTCGCGGCGGTCGCACCCTCGATCGATTTCCCGCGACCCTCGGCGGTCGACGGCACCGACGCGATCCGGCCCGCCACGCTGCGCGGCCTGCAGCCCGACCAGACCCTGGTGCTGATCAACGGCGTGCGCGCCAACAGCTCCGCGCTGCTCAACACCAACGGATCGGTGGGTCGCGGTTCCTCGGCGGTCGATCTCAACACCATTCCGACTGCGGCGCTCGATCGGATCGAGGTGCTGCGCGACGGCGCATCGGCGCAATATGGCTCGGACGCGATCGCGGGCGTGATCAACCTGCGCCTGCGCGAGGCACGGTCGGGCGGCGGCGCCACGCTGACCTATGGCTTCTACAATACCGAGATCAACACGGCGCGCGGATCGCGCAGCACCACCGGTGAACCATCGATCACCGCCAGCGTCTGGCAAGGCTTCGGCTTTGGCTCCGACGGCTTCGTCACCGTTTCGGGCGAGTATCTGAAGCGCGAGGCGACCAACCGCGCCGATTACGATCCGCGCGTGACACCGACCCGCATCACCGGCCGCTTCGGCGACCCGCGCGTCGAGCAGTTCACCGGCTTCGTCAACGCGGGCACCAGCATCTCCGACACCTGGAGCCTCTATGGCTGGGCCGGCTATCAGGACCGTGACAGCCGCAGCGTCGCCTTCCCGCGCCTGCCCGCCGCCGCCGCCGCGGTGTCGGGCATCTGGCCCAACGGCTTCCTGCCGGTGATCAACACCAAGTCGCGCAACCTGAACACCGCCCTCGGCCTCAAGGGCGAGTTGGCCGGGTGGAACGTCGATCTCAACGTCAGCTACGGCCGCAACCAGATCGACTTCCACACGCTCGATTCCGCCAACTACGCCTATGGCAATGCGTCGCCCAAGAACTTCTATGACGGCGCGATCACCTACGATCAGTGGGTCGCCGGCCTCGACGTCGCGCGGACCTTCGACATACTGGGGTCGCTCAACGTCGCCTTCGGTGTCGAAGGGCGCCGCGAGGGCTACAAGATCGAAGCGGGCGAACTGGCCTCCTACGGCTATCCGACCAGCGGCGCGGTGCCGGGTCAGGCGCCGGGCGCACAGGGCTTTGGCGGCTTCTCTCCGCTCAACGCGATCCAGCGCAGCCGCCGTGCTGCCAGCGCCTATCTCGACCTGGAGGCGCAGCTGACCGACACGTTCCTGATCGGTCTGGCCGGACGCGTCGAACATTATTCGGACTTTGGCGAGACCGCGAACGGCAAGATCTCGCTGCGTTACGACATCACGCCCTGGCTGGCGCTGCGCGGTACCGCGTCGACCGGTTTCCGCGCGCCGAGCCTGCAGCAGCAATATTTCACCTCGGTCGCGTCGGTCATCCAGAACGGGTCGCCGATCCTGACCGGTACCTTCCCCTCGGTCAGCCCGGTCGCGGCGGCGCTGGGCGGCAAGCCGCTCGAACCGGAAAAGTCGACCAACTTCTCGGTCGGCACCGTGATCCGCAGCGGCGGGTTCGATCTGACCGTCGACGCCTATCAGATCCGGCTGCGCGACCAGCTCGGCCTGTCGGAGAATATCCAGGCGAGCTTCAGCCCGCAGGTCGCTGCGATCCTGGCGCCGTTCAACGTCCAGGCCGCGCGCTTCTTCATCAACGGGCTGCGCTCGCGCGTCCGCGGGATCGACGTGGTGGCGCATTACCGCCTCACCACCGAGAGTGCGGGCAAGTTCGACCTGACGCTGGCGGGCAATGTCAACCAGACCAAGGTGACCCGCGTGCCGACCTCGACCGCGACGATCAATCCGGCGCCGGTGCTATTCGCGCGCAGCCGCGTGCTGACGCTGGAGCAAGGCACACCGGGTGAGAAGGTCAGCGGATCGCTCGACTGGTCGCTCGACGGAATCGGGGTCACCGCGCGCGCGACCTATTATGGCAACGTCAACCAGCCGGGTACGACGCCCACCGCCGACATCAACACCGGCCGCCACGTCGTCACCGACCTTGAGCTGCGTTACCAGCCGGTCAAGGGCGGGCAGTTCGCGATCGGCGTCAACAATCTGTTCGATGTCTATCCCGACGCGGCGCTGGCGAGCCAGAACACCACCGGCGTGGTCGCCTTCCCCTATTACTCGCCCTTCGGCTTTGGTGGCCGTTACCTCTACGCCCGCGTCGGACTGAGCTGGTGAGCAAGGTGACGGCAGCCGGTGCCCGGCGGCGGCTGCCGTCGTTCGGGGTCCAGGTGCTCGCGGGCATGGCGCTCGGGCTGCTGCTCGGGCTCGCCGCGCGCGCGCTGGGTCCGGACCAGCTCGCGGGCGCGGCACTGGGAGAAGGGCTGCGCACGATCGGGCAGATCTTCGTCCAGCTGCTGAAGGCGCTGGTGCCGCCTCTGGTCTTCACCGCGATCGTCGCGTCGATCGCGGCGCTGCGCGATCTCGACAATGCCGCGCGGCTGGCGTGGCGGACACTGTTCTGGTTCGCGGTCACCGCGCTGATCGCCGTCACGATCGGCATCACGCTCGGCCTTGTCATCCAGCCGGGGCTTCATGCCGGGATCGATCCTGCGGCGGCCAAGGTGCCGGCGACCAGCGGGTCGTGGCTCGACTTCCTCAAGGGGCTGGTGCCCGCCAACTTCCTGGGGCTCACCGCTTCGACCACGCTGAACGATGGCCGCGCGACCACGGGGCTGTCGTTCAACATCCTTCAGATCATCGTCGCGGCGGTCGCGGTCGGCGCGGCGGCGGTGCGGATCGGCGAGAAGGGCGAACCGTTCCTCGCCTTCAACGCCTCGGCGCTCGCGCTTTTCCGCCGCCTGCTGCTGTGGGTGATCGCGCTGACCCCGATCGGCAGCGCGGCGCTGATCGGTGACGCGGTCGCGCGGTATGGCTGGGATGCGCTGTCGGCGCTCGGCGCGTTCGCGGGCGCGGTCTATCTCGGCCTGCTGCTGGTAATCGCCCTGGTCTATCCGACGCTGCTCGCCGCGAACGGGCTCAACCCGTTGCGCTTCTTCGCGGGGGCGTGGCCGGCGATCCAGCTCGGCTTCGTCTCGCGCTCCTCGATCGGCACCTTGCCGGTGACCGAGGAGGCCGCCGAACGGCTCGGCGTGCCGCGTGCCTATGCCAGCTTCGCCGTGCCGCTCGGCGCGACGACCAAGATGGACGGCTGCGCGGCGATCTATCCCGCCATCGCCGCGATCTTCGTCGCGCAATTCTACGGGATCGAACTGACCCTGGCGAGCTATGTGCTGATCGCCTTCGTCTCGGTGATCGGATCGGCGGCGACCGCCGGGCTGACCGGTGCGACGGTGATGCTGACGCTCACCCTGTCGACTCTCGGCCTTCCGCTGGAGGGTGTCGGACTGTTGCTCGCGATCGACCCGATCCTCGACATGGGGCGGACCGCGGTGAACGTCGCGGGACAGATTCTGGTGCCGGCGATCGTGGCCAAGCGGGAAGGCGTGCTGGACGAAGCGCGCTTCGACGGCACCGAGCGGTTGCCGCAGCCCGCATAACGTGGCGGGCCGCCCCGGCGGGCGGCCCGTCCTGCATTTATCTGGCGCGCGCGGCCTGCGCCGCTCCCCAGACACGCAGGAAATTCCCACCCCAGATCGCGTTGATCTGCTCGGCGGAATAGCCGCGCCGCAGCAGCTCGGCGGTGACGTTGGGCGCTTCGGCCTCGCTGTCGAAGCCGGTGACGCCCGCGCCATGGTCGAAATCGGTGCCGATGCCGACATGCTGCCAGCCGATCCGCTTCGCGACATAGTCGATATGGTCGGCATAGTCGGCAAGCGTCGCGCGCGGCGCGGCGGCGCTGGCGGCGTCGAGATAGGCTTCGCGCTTCGCGGGCGGCAGTGTGTCGCTGTCGTCATAGGCGGTCTTGTAGGCAGCGGGCAGGCCGAAGCGGACACGGACGGCGGACACCTTGGCCCGCTCCGCCTCCGTCGCGACATGCAGATAGGCGGAGAAGGGCGTGAGCTGGACGATCCCGCCCTTTGCCTTGATCGCGTCGAGCTCTGCGTCGCTCAGGTTGCGGGTGTTGTCGATCAGCGCGCGGACGTTGGAATGCGTCGCCGCGACCGGGGCCCGGCTGAGCGCGAGGGTTTGCAGCAACGCGTCGGTCGAGAGTTGCGACACGTCGATCAGCGCGCCCAGATCGTTGAGCCGCTTCACCGCCGCGCGCCCGAGCGGCGACAGGCCCTTATGCTCCGCCACCGGCTCCTTGTCGGGACGCGAGCTGTCGGAGAATGCGTTATGCCCGGCATGGTTGAGCGCGAACACGCGCGCGCCGTCGCGATAGAAGCTATCGAGCTGCGACACGTCGCCGCCGATCGAGCGCGCGTTCTGGAAGCCGATGATCAGCGCGATCTTGCCCCGTGCGTGCAGCGCCTCGACTTCGGCGGGTGAGCGCGCGATCCCGACCGATGCCGGATTGTCGGCGGCGAGCTTCCGGATCAAGGCGAGCTTGGCGTCGGCTTCCTTACGCGCCGCCGCAACCCCCGCCGCGTCGCGCGGTCCCGGGCCGACGGCGACCGACAGCACCACCGCATCGACCCCGCCGGCCTTGAGGCGCGGAACATCGACGCGCGACCCGCCATCGGGGAGATAGTAGCGTCGCGGCGTTTCGGGCAGCAGCACATCGGCATGGCCGTCCAGCACCAGCGCCTTGGCATGGACTCCGGCCGCCGCCGGGAGTGGGGCATCCTTGGCCCCCGCGGCCGGTACCAACGTGAGTGCGGTCGTGGCGATCAGCCCCGTGAGTAGAAACCTGCGCATCGAAACGATTCCTCCGATAGGGTCAGGCTCCATCCTCAATCTATAGTGATTGAGTAGGATTTACGCGGAAATTCGGCTTTCAGCCGGTGAAGTCAGGCCATTGGCCGGAACTGTTACCGTCCATCGCCGCAGTTGTATTATGGGTCGCATTGAATTATATACCGCCCGATATGGAAAGCGTTGCCACCCTCCCCGCCAAGGGCCGCCCCCGCGAATTCTGCGTCGATGCCGCGCTCGCCGCGGCGCTGCGCGTGTTCTGGAGCAAGGGCTATGAAGGCGCCTCGCTCAACGACCTGACCGAAGCGATGGGGATCACCCGCCCCAGCCTCTACGCCGCGTTCGGCAACAAGGAGGCGCTGTTCCGCAAGACGCTCGACCTCTATGAGGCCGAGAAGCTCTGTTACATCAGCGCCTCGCTCGAACAGCCCAGCGCGCGCGAAGTGGCGCACCATCTGCTCAACGGCAGCATGAAGAACCAGACGAGCAAGAGCGAGCCGCATGGCTGCCTGGGCGTGATCAGCTCGGTCGCGTGCGGCGAGGAGGCGGAGTGTATCCGCCAGGAAGTGCTCGAACGCGGCAAGGTCGCGCGCCGCGCGCTCGTCGCGCGACTGGAGCGCGCCCGGGACGAGGGCGATCTGCCCGCCGCCGCCGATATCGAAGGGCTGACCAGCTTTCTCTATGCAATCATCCAGGGGATGGCGGTGCAGGCCGGCGCCGGCGCGACGCGTGCGGACCTCGAGCGGTTGATCGATACCAGCATGGCGATGTGGCCGTCCAAATAAGGACTTTCAGCCGGTATCGATAAAAATATATCGAGCGGTACGAAAAGCCATTGACGCAGCGCAGCACGATTTCTATACCGTGTGGTATAGAAGATGGGCGAACCTCCCCGGGGACGCCTCAGGCATCGAAAGGGAAAGCGATGCGTCGATGTACGATTTTCTGAGGACTGACTTCGGGCGCTGACGCCCGGTCCATCCGATATCCAATTCCGGCAGCAGCTCCGGCGAACCGTGTTTCGCCGTGTGGGGGCATGCGTTCCGCCGACCATCTTGTTCAGGAACACCGCGCTTTGGCGGCCGATGACGCTCGCCCCGCGCGCATGGAGGAGACACGACCATGGCTTATCTCGCTTTTGCCGAAGCCGGCGTCCCGGTTGCCGCACCGTCCGCCGTTTTCACGTCCCCCAAGCCCACCGCCCCTGCTGCACGGGCGCAGTTCTCTGCGCTCGAATGGTCGGTGGTCGCACTTGCCGAGCGCGATTCGCTCTCCACCTTGCGAAACCCCAGCCGCATGGCGGTCGCGCTCGGCAATCTTTTCGGGGACACCCGTAATCCCAAGCTCGCCGACCCGAAGCTTGAGGCGCTCCGTCGCCTCGCGGTGCTGACCTGGCACCATGGCTATCGCGTCGCGGAGTCCGCCGTGCGTGCCTTCGTCGCCGCCGGCTTCACCCTTTCACAGTATGAGCTGCTCGCGGGCAGCATCGTCAGCGCGCGCGCCAAGCGCCGGAGCAATTCACGATGAACATGATCACCCGTATCGAACCCGTTGAGGAAGTCTCGAAGCGCCGCTTCCGCGATCTGCCGCTGTGGCAGCGCGTGTCGGCGGTCGTGCTGCCGCTCGCCGCCATCGGCGCGGGCGTCGGCCTGTTCAACCGGGAGGCGCCGGCGCTCGCCGCGCCGCCGCCGCCCACCGTCACCGTCGCCACCCCGCTGGCGCGCGACCTTACGCAATGGGACGACCATGTCGGCCGGTTCGAGGCGTCGAAGAGCGTCGAGGTGCGCCCGCGCGTCTCGGGCGCGGTGACCGCCGTCCACTTCACCGACGGCGCGATCGTGCAGAAGGGCCAGTTGCTCTTCACCATCGATCCGCGTCCCTTCGCCGCCTCGCTCAACGAGGCGCGTGCGGGTGTGGCTCAGGCGCAGAGCGATCTCGCGCTCGCCGATGCCGATCTCGCGCGTGCCAGCCGGTTGCTGACCGAGGATGCGGTGTCGAAGAGCGACTATGATCGTCTCGCCGCCCGCGTCCGCGCGGCGCGGGCTTCGCTCGCCGCGGCGCAGGCCCGTGTCGGTGGCCGCGCGCTCGACGTGCAGTTCACCCAGGTCCGCGCACCGATCACCGGTCGCATCTCCGACCGTCGCGTCGATGCCGGCAACCTCGTCTCCACCACCGATGCGGGTGGCGGTACGTTGCTGACCACGATCAACGCGCTCGACCCGATCTACTTCACCTTCGACAGCTCCGAGGCGCTCTACCTCAAGGCGCAGCGCGAGCGGAGCAAATCGGGTGCGGCGGCGCAACAGGTCGAGATCAAGCTGCAGGACGAAAGCGGTTATAGCTGGAAGGGCCGGGTCGACTTCACCGACAACGGGATCAGCGCCCAGTCGGGCACGATCCGCGCACGCGCGGTGATCGACAACCCGGACTATTTCCTGGCCCCCGGCATGTTCGGCAATATGCGCCTGACCGGCGGATCGCCCGAGCGCGCACTGCTCGTCCCCGATGCGGCGGTGCGTACCGACCAGGCGCGCAAGGTCGTGTTCGTCGTCGGCAAGGACGGCACGGTCGCCGCCAAGCCGGTGACGCCGGGTCCGCGCATCGGCAGCCTCCGCACCATCCGCGCCGGCCTCGCGCCGACCGACAAGGTGGTGATCCAGGGGCTGCAGATGGTCGCGCCGGGCGCCAAGGTGACCGAGCGTGCGGGCAAGATCGAACTGCCCCGTGGTCCGGCGGCCCAGCCGTCCGCTCAGGTGAACGAACCTGCCGCGTCGCAGGCGACTATCGCGCGCTGAGCGTCCGATTGCGGTGCCAGCCCGCTCCCCCACCCGGCCACCCATAGGGTAGCTTTGCCGGGTAGCCGGGCGGGGGAGCGGGCCGACACCGCCAACATCAAGAGAATGTCCCACTCCGCCCGCAGTCTTGCGGGCGGAGCTAGCCAAGGCTTTGCCCGATGCGCTTCAGTCATTTCTTCATCCGCCGCCCGATCTTCGCGGGCGTGATCGCGATCCTCATCACGATCATCGGCGCCTTCGCCTATTTCGGGCTGCCGGTATCGCAATTCCCCGCCGTCGTCCCACCGACGGTCACGGTCGCCGCCAATTATCCCGGCGCCTCGGCCGAGACCGTCGCCGACACCGTCGCCGCGCCGATCGAACAGCAGATCAACGGCGTCGACAACATGCTCTACCAGTCGTCGCAATCGACCGGTGACGGGCGGGTGACGATCACCGTCACCTTCAAGCTCGGTACCGATCTCGATACCGCGCAGGTGCTGGTGCAGAACCGCGTCGCGCTCGCCGAACCCAGCCTGCCCGAGGAAGTCCGGCGGCAGGGCGTGGTCGTGCGCAAGACGTCGCCATCTTGGCTGATGGCGGTCAACGTGCTCTCGCCCGACAACTCGCTCGATCGCGGCTATGTCTCCAATTACGCGCTGACCCAGATCAAGGACCGGCTGACCCGTGTCGACGGGATCGGCGACGTCCAGGTGTTCGGCGCGCGCGACTATGCGATGCGCGTATGGATCGATCCGGGTCGAGCGTCCGCGCTTGGCCTCACCGCCGGCGAGGTGGTCGCGGCGCTGCGCGCGCAGAACGTCCAGGTTGCCGCCGGCACCGTCGGCCAGCCGCCGTTCGACACCGGTGCCTCGCAGCAGCTCAGCGTCGAGACGCAGGGTCGCTTCAAGACCGCCGACGAATTCGCCGACCTGATCGTGCGCACCGATGCGTCGGGCGCGATCACGCGCGTCCGCGATGTCGCGCGGGTCGAACTGGGTGCCGAGGATTATGGCGTGAACGCCTATCTCTCGGGCCAGGACTCGATCATCATGGGCATCACCCAGCGGCCGGGCACCAACGCGCTCGCCGCGGCGGAAGGCGTCAAGGCGCAGCTGGCCGAAGCGTCGAAGAGCTTCCCCAAGGGGCTTGAGTACCGGATCATCTGGAACCCGACCGAGTTCATCAGCGAATCGATGGACGCGGTGATCAAGACGCTGTTCGAGGCGGTGCTGCTCGTCGTCCTCGTCATCCTCGTCTTCCTGCAGAGCTGGCGCGCCGCGGTCATCCCGATCGTCGCCATTCCGGTGTCGCTGATCGGTACCTTCGCGGTGCTGGCGGGGCTGGGCTATTCGCTCAACACGCTGTCGATGTTCGGGCTCGTGCTGGCGATCGGCATCGTCGTCGACGACGCGATCGTCGTGGTCGAGAATGTCGAGCGCAACCTCGAACACGGCATGTCGCCGCGCGAAGCTTCGCACAAATCGATGGACGAAGTGTCGGCGGCGCTGGTCGCGATCGTGCTGGTGCTGTGCGCCGTGTTCGTTCCGACCACCTTCCTCACCGGCATCACCGGCGAGTTCTACCGCCAGTTCGCGGTGACCATCTCGGCCGCCACGATCATCTCGCTGATCCTCTCGCTCACGCTTTCGCCCGCGCTCGCCGCGCTGCTGCTCCGCCCCAAGGCGGAAGAGGCACCGGCCAGCGGCTGGCGGCGCGTGGTGTGGCGCGCGGGCAACTGGTTCAACCGTAACTTCGATCGCCTCGGCGACTGGTATGCCGGCATCACCCAGCGCTTCGCCACGGCGCCCAAGCGGATGTTCGTCGTCTATGCCGGCCTCGTCCTCGCGACCGGCGCGATCTTCACCTCGACCCCGGCCGGGTTCATCCCCGCGCAGGATCAGGGCTATGCGCTCGCCGCGATCCAGCTGCCCGCGGGCAGCTCGATCGAGGAGACCGACCGCGTGCTCAAAAAGGCGGTGAAGAAGCTGCTCGAGGTGCCCGGCACCGAGGCGGCGGTGATGTTCTCCGGCTTCGACGGCGCATCGGGCACCCAGGCGTCGAACGCCGCGGCCGCCTATGTCACCTTCAAGCCCTTCTCCGAGCGCGCCGGCACCGACCGGACCGAACTCAATATCGAGAACGACATGCGCGCCGCGCTGGCCGACATCAACGAAGCGATGGCGTTCGTCATCCCGCCGCCCGTCATTCAGGGCGTCGGCAATGGCGGCGGCTATCGCATGATGGTGCAGGACCGCAGCGACGCCGGCTATCAGGCGCTCGAAGCGGCTGCGGGCGGCGTGATCGGGGAGGCGCACAAGAGCAAGGAGCTCGCCAACGTCTTCACGCTGTTCAACACCGCGACCCCGCGCATCTATGCGAACATCGACCGCGCCAAGTCCGACATGCTCGGCGTCCCCGCGAGCCGCGTGTTCGAAGCGATGCAGGTCTATCTCGGCTCGTCCTACGTCAACGACTTCAACCTGCTCGGCCGCACCTTCCGGGTGACCGCACAGGCGGATGCCCAGTATCGTGACGATCCGGCGGACATCGCGCTGCTCAAGACCAAGTCCAACGCGGGCGGGATGGTGCCGATCGGCGCGGTCGCGACGTTCGAGGACCGCACCGGGCCGTATCGCGTCACCCGCTTCAACCTCTTCCCCGCGGTCGAGGTCGATGGCGACACCGCGCCGGGCTATTCCACCGGTCAGGCGCTGGCGCGGATGGAGGTCATCGCCAAGGATCTGCCCCAGGGCTTCACGGCGGAATGGACCGACCTCGCCTTCCAGCAAAAGGCGGCGGGCAACATCGCGGTGCTGATCTTCTCGCTGTCGGTGGTGTTCGTCTTCCTGGTGCTGGCGGCGCAGTTCGAAAGCCTGATGCTGCCAATCTCGATCATCCTGATCGTGCCGATGACGCTGCTGGCCGCGATGCTGGGCGTCAACTTCAGGGGGCTGGATAACAATATCCTCACCCAGATCGGCCTGATCGTGCTGATCGGCCTGGCCGCGAAGAACGCGATCCTGATCGTGGAGTTCGCCAAGCAGGCCGAGGAACGCGGCGCCACCGCGCTCGAGGCGGCGGTCGAGGCGGCACGGGTCCGGCTTCGTCCGATCCTGATGACCAGCTTCGCCTTCATCCTGGGCGTGCTGCCGCTGGTCACCGCTTCGGGTCCGGGCTGGGAGCTGCGTCAGGCGCTGGGCACGGCGGTGTTCTACGGCATGATCGGCGTCACCGCCTTCGGCCTGATCTTCACCCCGACCTTCTACGTCGCGTGCCGCGCGCTCGCCGACCGGATCAAGCGCCGCCCGCGCGGCGGTGCCCCGGTGGCCGAAGTGCAGCCCGCGGAATGATGAAAACAGGAAAGGAGCAAACCATGCTTCGCAATCTGATGATCGCCGCGTCGTCGCTGGCGCTCGCCGCCTGCGCCACCGGCCCCGACTATGCCGCTCCCCAGACGCCGTCGGCGGCGGCGGGCAAGTTCGTCGCCGCCACCGGTCCCGCCGTGGACCCGCTCGCGCCGGTGCAGGGCGAGTGGTGGAAGCTCTACGACGATCCGGTGCTCGACCAGCTCATCGCCGACGCCCAGGCGGCCAACACCGACATCCGCGTGGCGGTGGCCCGGCTCGATCGGGCACGCGCGTCGTTGCGGGCGGTGAAGACCGACCGGCTGCCCGATGTCGGGGTCGGCGCAGGCGCTAATTATGGCCGCTCGCCCGCCGGGCAACGCGCGCCGGGTGCGCCGCGTGAGGACTGGTCGATCGATGCGGGGCTCGAGGTCTCGTACGAGGTCGATCTGTTCGGCCGGGTCTCGCGCGGCGTCGAGGCGGCGCGTGGCGATCTCGGCGCGGCCGAGGCCGATGTCGAGGCGGTGCGTGTCGCGATCACCGCCGAGACCGCGCGCGCCTATGCCGATGCGGCGGCGACGGCGGAGCGGATCGCGGTGGCCGAGCGCATCGTCGCCTTGCTCGACCGTTCGCTGGGGTTGACCGAGCGGCGGCATCAGGTCGGGCTGACCACCAGCCTCGATACCGCGCGGATCGCGACGCTGCGCAACCAGCGCCGCGCCGACATCCCCGCGCTCGCCGCCGAGCGCGACGCGGCGCTGTTCCGCCTCGCCACGCTTACAGGCCGCGCGCCCGCGGACCTGCCCCGGATCGCGGCGCAGCGCGTCGCGACGCTGCGGCTCGACCAGCCGATCCCGGTCGGCGACGGCGCACAGTTGCTCGCGCGCCGTCCCGACGTCCGCGCGGCCGAGCGCCGGCTCGCGGCATCGACCGCGCGGATCGGCGTGGCGACCGCCGATCTCTATCCGCGCATCACCTTCGGTGCGTCGATCGGCTCGACCGGGCCCGATATCGGCGACGTCTTCGGCGGCGGCCCCCTCCGCTGGCTACTCGGTTCGCTACTCGATTGGTCCTTCACCGACCACGCCCGCGCTCGTGCGCAGGTCGCGGGTGCGGAAGCCGATAGCCGCGCCGCGCTCGCCGAGTTCGACGGCACCGTGCTGCGCGCGCTGCAGGAGACCGAGACGGCACTGTCGGCCTATGCCCGCACGCTCGACCGGCGCATTGCGCTTCAGGCCGCGCGCGACGCTGCCGAGAAGGCGGCGCGGATCGTCCGTGCGCAGCAGCGCGAAGGGCAGGTCGACGGCCTCGTCCTGCTCGACGCCGAGCGCAGCTTCGCGGAAGCGGAGGCCGAGCTGGCCGCGATCGACGCCGGGATCGCGACCACGCAGATCAACCTGTTCAAGGCATTGGCGGGCGGCTGGGGGGCGCGCGCGGCCAGCTGATCCGTCTCGTTTGTTGGTAATAAGGAGGTCATGTCCACTGTAGCACATCGCGCAGTGGACATGGCCTCTTTGCGCGATATGGTTGTGCCGGAGTTTCCGAACGGATCCGATCAATCAGAACTGGAGAGCGCGATGAGGGCAAGCCGGGGGATGTTGCTGTTATTGGCCGGGACAACGTTGTCCATGGGCCTCATTCTTTCCCCCGCCGCAACGGCGCAGAACAGCCCGGCCTCGACCGCCAATCCGGCGAACTGGCCCGCTGCCAAGAGCGTCGGCCTGGTCGACCCGGCGACCGAGAAGAAGATCGACGATCTGCTCGCCAAACTCTCGATCGAGCAGAAGGTCGGCCAGTTGATTCAGGCCGACATCAACGCGATCAGGCCCGAGGAGCTGCGCCAATATCCGATCGGCAGCGTCCTGGCGGGGGGCAGTTCGCCGCCGCTCGACGCGCCCGACCGCTCGCCGATCGGCCCCTGGCTCGCCACGGCGCAGGCGTTCCGCGCGGTCTCGCTGGAGGCGCGGCCGGGCTATGTGCCGATCCCCAACATCTTCGGCATCGATGCGGTCCACGGCAACAGCAACATCGTCGGCGCGACGATCTTCCCGCACAATATCGGGCTGGGCGCCGCGAACGACCCCGTGCTGATCGGCAAGATCGGCCGTATCACCGCGATCGAGACGGCGGCGGCGGGCATGGACTGGGCGTTCGGCCCGACGCTGGCCGTGCCGCAGGACGATCGCTGGGGCCGCGCCTATGAAGGCTATTCGGAAAAACCCGATATCTCGAAAGCCTATGCCAAAGCACTGATCGACGGGCTTCAGGGCGCACACGCTTCGGGTACGATCCAGAAGGGCAATGTCGCCGCATCGGCCAAGCATTTCCTGGGCGATGGCGGCACCAGCGGCGGCATCGATCAGGGCGACACCAAGGTTGATGAGAAGACGCTGATCGCGACCCATGCCCAGGGCTATGTCTCGGCAATCGATGCCGGGGTGATGACGGTGATGGCGTCGTTCAACAGCTGGAACGGCGAGAAGATGCACGGCAACCGATCGATGCTGACCGATGTGCTCAAGACCAGGATGGGCTTCGACGGCTTCGTCGTCAGCGACTGGAACGGGCATGTCCAGATCGCGGGCTGCTCCGCGACCGATTGCGCGCGCGCGATCAATGCAGGCGTCGATATGCTGATGGCACCCGACACGTGGAAGGGGCTGTACGAAAGCACGCTCAAGCACGCCAAAGACGGCACGATCCCGATGCGCCGGATCGACGACGCGGTGCGCCGCATCCTGCGCGTCAAGTTCAAGCTCGGCCTGTTCGATGCGCCGCGCCCCTATGACGGGCGCGCGGAATTGCTCGGCGCGCCCGAGCATCGCGCGGTGGCGCGCGAAGCGGTGCGCAAGTCGCTGGTGCTGCTCAAGAACGAAGGGAGCGTGCTGCCCATTCGTGGCGGCGCGAAAGTGCTGGTGGCGGGCGCAGGCGCCAACGACTTCGCCTCACAGGCGGGCGGCTGGACACTGAGCTGGCAAGGCGACGGCAATGCGCGCAGCGATTTCCCCAACGGCCAGACGATCTGGGAAGGCATCGACGAGACCATGCGTGCGCAAGGCGGCACCGCGACGCTCAGCGCCGACGGCAGCTTCACGGCCAAACCCGATGTCGCGATCGTCGTGTTCGGTGAGGCGCCCTATGCCGAGATGCGTGGCGACATCCGCACACTCGAATTCGAGCCGGGCGACAAGGAGGCGCTGGCGGTACTTAAGAAGCTCAAGGCGGCGGGCATCCCGACCGTCTCGGTGTTTCTCTCCGGCCGTCCGCTCTGGGTGAACCCGGAACTCAACGCGTCGGACGCATTCGTCGCGGCCTGGCTTCCGGGCAGCGAGGGTGGGGGTATCGCCGACGTGCTGATCGGCGACACGGCGGGCGAGCCGCGTGACGACTTCCGTGGGCGGCTCAGCTTCTCCTGGCCGAAGACTGCGGGGCAGTTCGTGCTCAACCCCGTTCAGCCGGGTTACGATCCGCTGTTCGCCTATGGCTTCGGCCTGAACTATCGCACGCCGGGCAAGCCGCTCGGCAGACTGAGCGAGGTGTCCGGCGTCGATGCCAGCCTGTCGAACCGGACGATCTTCTTCGCGCGCGGTGTGGCGCCCGCGCCCTATGCCATGCCGCCGGTTGCCGGGATTACCCGCAGCGCGGTCGATTCGGCGACTCAGCAGGAAGGCGCGATCCGCCTGAGCTGGAGCGCGCCTGCCGCATTCACGCTGACCGGGCCGGAAACCGACTGGTCGCGGGAGAGCAATGCCGATCTGTCGCTGCACATCGTCTATCGCGTCGACGCCGCGCCGACCGTGCCGGTCGAAATCGCGATCCCCGACAGCGCCACCGGCAAGGGCCTGTCCGCGGCCGCGATGTTCAGCCGCCGGCCGGGCGAGTGGCAAACCGCGACGCTCGGTCTCAAATGCTTCGCCAAGGTCAATCCCGACCTGCGCAAGGTCGCGGCGCCGCTGCGGATCGCCGCCGCCGGGCCGTTCGCGCTCAGCATTTCGGATGTGCGGATCGTGTCGGATCCGCACGAGAGCCGCTGCCCCGAATAGCGATACCAGCCATCGAAGATTCGACCCTGCGGGATCAGCAGGAGACGCGCGACATCAGCCAGTGAGCCGTCAATCAGCGCCATCCCACCCGGTGTGCGCCGTCGGGCTGGTCCCTGAACACCGCGCGCTTACCGGTGAACCGTTCGATCACGTCGCGCGCGGTCAGGCTGTGCTGGCTCGGTTTGACGGTGGTGAAGACGCCGCCGCCTGCAAGTGCGAACGGAAGAAGCAACTGATCCTGCAGATACGGACCGGCGAACGCGGCGGACTCGAGATAGCCGGCCATCCGCCCCGCCGCCTTGCGCGCCACGGCCTCGGCCGGCACGCCAAGCTGCCCGAAACCGCTCACGATCTCGGCCACATGCTCGAACCCGGCCTCGATCAGGACGATGTTGCCCGGCCCCTGATCCTCGGGCAGCTGGCGCACCGCGAAGATTTCCTCGGGCCAGTCAAGCGCCTGGCGCGCCGCCTTGATCTCCCGATCGGCGATCCGATAGGGGATGCCCGCGACCAATGCCGTGACCGATCGTTCGCGCAGCGCACCGCGATCGATGCATTCGATCGGGGTCAATGACGCCGGGGTGATGTCCACCTCGATCCGTCCGCCACCACGCGGGTAGAAGCCGTGCCGCACCAGCCGCGCCTCGACCGTCGGTCCCATCCGATTGAGGATCGGAAGAAAGGTCCGCTCGATGAACTCGAACGGCGGAGCGAGCATGTTGTGCGTGCCCCCTTCGAGAACGAGCCGCGAGGGCGCATCGGCAAGGACGAGCGGCATCAGCAGCGTCTGGAGCACCAGCCCCGTGCTGCCCGCCGTCCCTACCGCGAAGCGATATTCGCCGGGCACGACTTTGCCCGGCATGAAGGCGATCTCGGACGCCCCCACCGCCAGCCCCTCACACATCGCGTTGCCGAGCACGCACGCGGCCTCCACCGCGGTGACGTGCTGGCGCATCAGCCCGGGCTTCGAACGCTTGCCGCGCGCGTTGATGATGCGGAAGGGCTGGCCGGTGATCAGCGACAGCGCGCACGCATTGCGCACCACCTGTCCCCCACCCTCGCCTTCCGATCCGTCGATGACAATCATGAATTCACCAGTTCGATAAAGAGTTCGTCGGCACGCTCCGCCCATTCGGACGAAGGCGCGCGCGCCGCCAGTTCGGTGGCGCGGCCCAGCTCGTCTGCGATCAGCGCGTCGAGCAGGGACACACGCGTGCCGTTGCTGCGCTCGTTGGTCCGCGCCTTGGCCTCAACCAAAGCAGCGATCGCCGCCTCGGCTTCTGCCGTCAGATCCGCGAGCGCGACCAGCGCCTGCAGGTTCATTGGCGGACGCTGGTGGGGATGCAGGCGCAGCACGCGGATCGCGAGCGCGGGGCGGAGCGAATAGAAATACCGCTTCACCGCCACATCGTCGTCGCCGTCGAGCCAGTGGTCCGCAGCCGTCCGCCCGAGCCGCGCATAGTGATGCGCGAGCGCCCGGGCATCGAGCATCGCGTCCGCCAGCGCAGCGAACTTCGCGACAAACGGATCGTCCGGGCGATAGCGGATCGGGGATTCGATCCACTCGCTAACCACCGCGTTCGACTTGAGCAGCAGGCCGAACGCCTTGCGCACGTCCCACCCGTTCAGATCGATCTCGTCGACGATCGGCCGTTCGATCACGTCGCGGCCCGGCTGAAGCGACAGATACCAGTCGCGCGGGCGGACATAGATGAAGCGGACATCGTAGTCGCTGTCGGGCGAGGGAAAGCCCCAGGCGCGCGAACCGGATTCGACCACCATCAACACGCGCACGCCATCCTCGCGTTCAATAGCGCGCAGGCGGGTCTCGACTTCGCGGCGCACGTCGGGCGCGATGCTGGGGTTCAGATCAATGGCGGTCATTCCAATTCTCTTCGTTCCATTCGGTCGATTCCGGTGCCGGAATAAAAACTCGTGGGGTCATACAGTCGTCTTGTCGCGTGCCGATCTCGGCGCCGCACTGGCAGATCATGTTCGGTCCGGAAATTCCGGAGACGCCACAGCAGCCACCCAGCTGGCGGCGGTTGCGTGTCTCGTGGATCAGCCCCGTCAAGTCTTCCGGATCCAGCCAGTATTGCGGCACGAAGTGCAGCGGATGCCCAGCTTCGGTGTAGAACCAAGGAGTCGGCTTCCATGCCTTGAACGCTGTTCCGCGGGGGACCAGCGGATGCCGATCCAATATGCCGGGGTGCGCCACCGCCGGATCCTTGCCTGACGCGATCGTCAGCGGCGCGGACAGGCGCGCATGGCAATGCTTGCAATAAAGCGATTTGCGCACGCGCGCCTCCCCGATGCGTCGCAGGCCTCAACCCTTCACGCACACCACCTGTTTCAGCGTGTGGACGATCTCCACCAGATCGGCCTGGGCGGCCATCACGGCTTCGATCGGCTTGTAGGCGCGCGGCGTCTCGTCGATTACGCCCGCGTCCTTGCGGCACTCGACCCCCGCGGTGTCTCGGATATGCTCGTCGAGCGTCACCAGCTTCTTCGCCTCGGTACGCGACATCACGCGCCCCGCACCGTGCGAGCAGCTGTCGAAGCTGTCGGCATTGCCGAGGCCGCGGACGATGAACGACTTGGCCCCCATCGATCCGGGGATGATACCCATCACGCCCTTCGCCGCACGAACCGCACCCTTTCGCGTGACCAGCACATTCTCACCGAAGTGATTCTCGCGCTGGACGTAATTGTGGTGGCAGTTCACCGCTTCGGCCTCCGCCTCGAAGGGCTTGGCGATCTGGCCCCGGAGCGCGGTGATGACATTGGCCATCATCACGCGCCGGTTGAGCGCCGCGAAGTCCTGCGCCCAGCCGACCGCTTCGACATAGTCGTCGAAATGCTCGGTCCCCTCGGGGAAATAGGCCAGATCCTCGTCGGGCAGGTTGATGTGCCATTTGCGCATGTCCTGCTTCGCCAGTTCGATGAAGAAGGTGCCGATCGCATTGCCCACGCCGCGCGATCCCGAATGCAGCATCACCCACACCCGCGCCTCTTCATCGAGGCACAGCTCGATGAAGTGGTTGCCGGTGCCGAGCGTACCGAGATGAACCAGATTGTTGGTCTTCTCGAGCTTTGGGTATTTATCGACGATGCGCTGGAAGCGCGCAGCAAGCGTCGCCCACGCCTCGACGATCGGCGCCGGGGGCATTCCCCATGCGCCCTTGTCGCCGCGCTGGCCGCGCCCGACCGAACGGCCGTGCGGGACGGCGCGCTCGATCGCGCTGCGAATGCCTTCCAGGGTGTCAGGCAAGTCGTGCGCCATCAGCGAGGTGCGCGCCGCCATCATGCCGCAGCCGATATCGACGCCAACCGCCGCCGGGATCACCGCGCCCTTGGTCGGGATCACCGAGCCCACGGTCGCGCCGATGCCGACATGCACGTCGGGCATCGCGGCCACATGCTTGAAGACGAACGGCATCTTCGCCGCACGCGCGAGCTGGTCGCGCGCCTTGTCGTCCACGGGCACACCGCGGGTCCAGCTCTTGATCGGCACGCCACCCTCGACATGCTGGTATTCGAAATTCTGGGTCATGCCGACCTCCTGCTTTCTATCATGGTGCCGACGACGAGATGTGGCGAGACGTTTTCCCTGAGCTACTCGGCTGTGCCGGGGCGGGCTCGAACCGCCGACCTCCCGCCTTGCGGCGGGTGCTCTGACCCATATAGTCCCACCGGCATTCGCCGGCCTGGCATTGGTACTGGCGACGAGATTGGCGGGACGTCCGGGCCGAAGCCCGGCGGGGACTCGAACCCCTCGGCCCGAAGGCCTCTACCGATGTAGTCCCGCCGGCATTCGCCAGCTTGTTGGTGTCACGGCGACGAAGATTGACCAGACGGTTTACGCGCTCTGCCGCTGAGCTACGGGCCCCCATTGGTGGACCCGGCGGGATTCGAACCCGCGACCTCGGGATTACGGTTCCATGTAGTCCGGCCGGCATTCGCCGGAGAAAATTCGTGGGCCGTGGCGACGAGAGTTGGTGAGACGATGCGTCCTTAAGCTACCTCCAATGGGCGGGATTTGAACCCGCATCTCCCCGGTGCCTTGCAGCGATCCTGGGCGCTTTACTCTCCAGACTATCGTGGTGGATGTAGTCCCACCAGCATTCGCCACGGCCCTGTATTTGTTCAAACCTCCACTTGCTTGACGATGCGCACCCAGTCGCGCGTCTCGCCACGGGCGAAGCGTGCAACGGTGTCGAACACCGCGTCGGAGAAGCCTCCGACATTGAGAATGTCAGCCCGCCCGGTGGCCTGGGTGGTCCCGTAGGGCTGGATATCGATGCACACGAGCTTCGCGCCCGAATTGCGCCGCTTGATCTTGTCCCACTGGCGCATCGTCTCGGTCGTGCCGCGGCGGTTTGCGTCCACCCACGACTCATTGTCCGAAACGATCACCACCAGGTCGACCGCCGCATTCTCCGACACGAGCTGCGCCAGCGGTGCCGTCACATTCGTTCCGCCGCCCCCGACCGCCGCCAGCTTCGTCGCGTTGACGGCAAGACGGGCACGCGGATCGAGGTTCAGGCGAACCACGCACTGCTCGAATGGCAGCACGCGCGCCTGCGCGTTGGTCCGCAGCATCGCCGAAGCGACCAAAGCCGCGATGTCGATGCAGCGCACCTTGGTCGTGGCGCCCTTGCGGACCCCGGTGACCGGCGAGTTCATCGACCCCGAGACGTCGGGGCACACCACCACGTTGCCGCGGATCACCGGAACGTTGCGAAGCGACGTTTCCAGCGCATCCTCGAGCGCGGCCTGGACCTTGAGCGGAACGCCCTCGCCGGCGGAGTTCAGCGCGACCATCAACTGGTAGGGCAGAACCCTTGCCTTAGTGAGCGCCTCCGGATCGGCGAGCCGTTCAGCGACCGCCTCGGCCACCCCCTTCACCCCGAACGCGCCATTGCGCGCCAACGTGTTGAGGTTGATCCGCAGCGCCTGCCAGCCCATCCGCCCAGCCAGCTCCCCCCACTGCACGTCGCGCAGCGGAAAGGCGGTCAGCCATTCGAACGGCACCGGCGGCAGCGTGATCCCTCGCGGGTTGTTCTTCCACGTCTCGAACGCGGCGATCTCGGCGGGCAAAGCGGCGACATCGTACGGCTTGCCGATCAGCCAGCCGTAAAAGGCACGCCGCTCCGCATCCGCGGGCTTCGGGTGAACCATCCGCACGATGTCGGCGAGCGAGGGCGAATTGCCCGTCGCGGCCGCCATCAGGTCGCGCATCGACGCCTGCTCCAGCCAGCGCTGGACCAGCCGCTTCGGACGCGAGCCGAGCGAGGTGCGCCCGACCTGACCCGAGCGAAGGATCTGCACGAAGTTGCGCAGCATCCGGCCATTGTCGATCACGCGGTCAAAGACGCGGACCGACAGGTCCGGATCGGCAATCGTCATCCACGCGGCGATCAGCGCCGGCATGTCCTTCATCGCGCCGGACTTGCGGGCATAGGCCGCGACCTGCGCCGCATAGAGCGGATCGACCGCGGCAAGCGCGTCGAGCGTCTGCTTCAGCTGCTCTTCAGCGGTCGTGTAATAGGCATCACCGAGCGTTCCGGTCGCGGCGAGCTGCGCAAGCAGCACTTCCGGCTCATAAGCATAAGCGGGCGCGCCCTCCCGGTTGACGGCATTCGCCGCCGGCAGGAGCTTCGCAATCGCAGTGGCGAAGAGGCCCTTGTTGGCCATGGCACTTCCCTTTTCAAATCCTTCGCAGGTTCCGGGGCGGCCGGCCTATTCCGGCCGCCCCTGCCTCTGCGCTGCCGGCCAATCGTGCCGACGGGGTAGAGATTGCAGACCGCGTGCCAGCTTCTAAAGACAGGAACGGGAAATCACCTAATATATTGATTATACAGTATTTATTATCGCGCCTTGGCTGCAGACCTCTCATGCAGCGCCTTAAACCACCTTAGAAAACTATCGATTGCGATACATATTTATACATTTGTATAAGTCAGGCATGAAACCCTTGGTCGTCATCGGCTTCCTCGGCTCGACTTTGGATGCGAGCCAATTCGGCCCCTCGCGCTGGAGCAAGTGGCGTCCGTCGGTGGCACTGACCATGCACGAGGATCTGCGCGTCGACCGCTTCGTGCTGCTCCATGGCAGCAAGCACAGCCGGCTCGCCGACTATGTCATGGCGGATATCGCCGCTGTTTCACCCGAGACGCGGCTGGAACCGCAGCAGATCGAGTTTGCGGATCCGTGGGATTTCGAAGAGGTCTATGGCAAGCTGCTCGACTTCGCGCACAGCTACGCCTTCGATCCGGAGGCCGAGGACTATCTGATCCATATCACGACGGGCACTCACGTCGCGCAGATCTGCCTCTTCCTGCTTACCGAAGCACGCTATCTGCCCGGCCGGCTGCTCCAGACCCAGCCCGCGGCCAAACTCGAGAGCGGCACCGCACCTGGTCGCTGGACCGCCATCGATCTCGATCTGTCACGCTATGATAGCATCGCCACCCGCTTCGCCGCCGCGAGCGCCGAGAGCAGCTCGTTCCTGAAATCGGGGATCGAGACTCTCAACCCCGGCTTCAACCGGATGATCGATGAGATCGAGCATGTCGCATTGCGCTCCAAGGCGCCCATCCTGCTCATGGGGCCGACCGGTGCGGGCAAAAGCCATCTCGCGCGCCGGATCTATGAACTCAAGCGCTTCAAGCACCAGATTGCCGGCACATTTGTCGAAGTGAACTGCGCGACACTCAAGGGCGACGGCGCGATGTCGGCGCTGTTCGGGCACCGAAAGGGGGCATTCACCGGCGCGATCGCCGATCGTCCAGGACTGCTCCGCGCTGCGGACAAGGGGATGTTGTTCCTCGATGAGATCGGCGAGCTCGGACTCGACGAGCAGGCGATGATTCTACGTGCAATCGAGGACAAACGGTTCCTGCCGGTCGGCGCGGACAAGGAATCCAGTTCAGAGTTCCAGCTCATCGCCGGCACCAACCGGGACTTGGGTGCCGCCGTGGTAACGGGCGCATTCCGCGAGGACCTTTTCGCCCGGCTCAACCTCTGGACGTTCGAGTTGCCCGGCCTTGTCGAGCGCCGTGAGGACATCGCGCCCAACCTCGATTACGAACTCGACCGGTTCGCGCAACGTGAGGGCGAGCGCGCCAGCTTCAACAAGGAGGCACGGCAACGCTATCTCGCTTTCGCGACGGGACCGGATGCCCATTGGCCGGGTAATTTCCGCGACCTCGCGTCGAGCGTTACGCGGATGGCCACCCTCAGCTCCAAGGGACGGATCGACATGGAGTGTACCGATGCGGAGATCCAACGGCTGAAACGCCTCTGGTCCGGCCAGCACGAAGGCGGTGGCGGTGCGTTGATCGACCTCCTCCCGCCCGATGCACTCGCCGAGATCGATCCCATCGACCGTGTGCAATTAGCCGAGACAGTTCGTGTCTGCAGGCGGAGCCGCTCGCTGTCCGAAGCCAGCCGCACCCTCTTCACGGCCTCACGCGCACGTCGCAGCACGACAAATGATGCCGATCGCCTGCGCAAGTATCTCGCACGCTTCGGACTGGATTGGGCGACCGTGCAATCCCGTTGAGTAGTTTCCGGCAACGCACGCTTTGGGCCAAGGACGCTTCGCACGGTCCATGACCGCTATAAGGGCACGGAGCGTGCCAACGGTCTAGCGGGCGTTTCGTTCGAAACCCGAAAATCGATCGCATAGCATCCGATTGTTCGGCGCAGCGCGCTCGACGGGGTCGCGTAAACGTGGCCGATGCACGCTCTAAACCCTAGTCGCTGAGGATAGGCTCCCCACCGACTAGGGTAACGGCACTACCGCGGGCGGCAACGTCGGCGCCGGCTGGCCGTAGTTGAA
This sequence comes from Sphingomonas sp. GW821-FHT10C01, assembly GCF_059415525.1. NCBI lineage: Bacteria > Pseudomonadati > Pseudomonadota > Alphaproteobacteria > Sphingomonadales > Sphingomonadaceae > Sphingomonas > Sphingomonas sp. GW821-FHT10C01. The sequence goes on from NZ_JBWKNK010000003.1 coordinate 170,583, forward strand.
CGTGCCCGTGCCAATGCTGATCTTGGTCGTATCGTTGAAGCCGTTGGCGTCGTCGAGCTCGCTTGCAATGGCGCTGGCCGTGGCCTGCCCCTGAGTGATGTTGATGGTACCGCCGCCCGAGGCGGAGAGGCGCAGATACTGGCCATTGCCCGCCTGCCCGGCGATGCCCGAGAAGCTGTTGCCCGACAGGCTGACATTCACCGTCGGGAAGCCGCCGGTATTCTGGTTGTTGTTGATCACGAGCCCGCGGCTGCCGTTGATGTTGCGGATCGTGTTGTTGAGGATCGTGACGTTGGTGGTGCCGTTGCCCGTCGCCTGACCGACCAGGCCGACATTGACCACGATCCCCTGCGACGTCTGGATCTGCTGAATGGTGTTCCCGCTGATCAGATAGTTGGCATTGACCCCGCCTTCGTTCGAGATGCTGATGCCGTTGCCGACATTCGAACCCGAATTTGTGACGGCGTTGTTGCCGATGATGTTGTTGGTGATCCGGCCGTTGACGAGCCGCGTGAACGGCGAGTTGCCGTTCTGGAAATCGTTGATCGCGGTCGAACGGGTGCCGGTGAAGGTGTTGCCGTCGATGCTGTAGGTCAGCGTCGTCGAACCCGGGCCGGTCGACATATTCACACCGTTGTTGGTGTTGGTGAAGAACGAACCACTGACCTGCACGGTCATGCTGGTGCCGGAACTGTCGGTAAACAGGCCGCTGCCGACGATCGTGGTCGGCGGGCTGGCCGCGTTCCAGTTGCCGGTGAAGTTGCTGCCCGAGACACTGATCCCCATCGACGACGTGCCCGTGCCGAGGAAGTTGAAGATGTTACCGTGCGGGCTGGTGCCATTGCCGTTGATGCCCACGCCGTTCGACGAGAAGGTCGAGTTCACCACCTGGAAATTGGTCAGCGTGCCGGTCGAGTTGGTGATCTGTACCTCGAACTCATTGTTGTTCCGGATGGTCGAATTGAAGATGCCGGTCGGTCGCGCGCCGTTCGAGGCGGTGCCGGACAGGTTGGCGAGGTTGATGCCCGATTCATCGGTGCCGGCATCGTTGCCATTGCCCTCGATCAGCATGTTGTCGATCAGGAAGCCGTTGACGGTCGAGCCGCCGATGCCGTCGCCCAGGTTATTGGTGACGTTCATATAGGCGAGGCGGACATTCTCGGTGCTGGTCAGGCTGATGCCGTCGCCGCTCGAGTTCTGGATCGTACCGCCCGAGCCCGCCGCGCCGGTGCCGGTGACGTTGATGCCGCCCGACGTGCCGGTGTTGTTGAGGATGATGCCGCTAGCGGCGCCGTTCGACGAGATGCTCTGGAAACGCAGCCCGTTCGTGCCGATCGTCGTGTTCACGACATTGAGCGCAGTGCCGGTGGTCGAGGCGATCGTGTTGCCAGTGCCCTCGACCGTGACCGTTCCTCCGCCGGTGGCGGTGAAGCCGGTGCCGGCGGTGGTGTTGATCGCCAGATTGCCGTTCAGGAAGGTGATCGTGCCGCCGGTGTTGTTGAGCAGGTTCACCGCGGCATTGGCGCCCGTGGTCAGCGTCTTGTTGCCGGTGAAGCTGACCGTGCCGGAATTGACGTTCTGGACGACGATGCCGTTGGCGAAGCCACCCGTCGCGCTGATGTTGCCCGAGAAGGTGACGTTGCCGGTCTCGTGGTTGTCGACGAACACCACGCTGTTGCCCGTGGTCTTGGTGATCGACGATGCGATGTTGACCGCGCCGGTGCCGTTCAGAACATAGACACCGAAACCGGTCGGATCATTGGTGGCGCCGATCGCGCCGCCCGCCAGGTTCACGGTGTTGCCGGAGTTGTTGATCTCCACGCCGTTGCCGCCGGTATTGTTGATCGTGACGCTGCTCGCGGTGAACGTGCCGTTGCCCAGGCCGTTGATCTCGATGCCTTCGTCACCGGTATTGGCGATCGTCACGTTGCCGAGATTGACGTTCATCGTCGATCCGCCGCCGTAGAAGATGCCGTCCGCCGTCGCGCCGGTGGTACCGGCGATCGAGACATTGGTGGCGCTCAGTGTGCCGCCATCGACATTGCTGATGTTGATCGCGCTGCCGTTGGTCGAGCCGGTGCTGGTCAGGGAGTCGAAGACCAGGCCGAGCGTGCCGACATTGCCGTTCACCAGGTTGAGGATCTGGCCGGTGGCGGTCTGGATCGAGTTGCCGGTGCTGTAGACGGTCAGGTTGCCGCCGCCGCTGAAGTCGATGCCGTTACCAGTGCCCGACGCGACGATGTCGACGCCGTTGCCGCCCGCTGCAGACGAGAAGGTGATGTTGGTACCGGTGTTGCTGGCCAGCGTCACCGCATTGGCATTGGCCACGGTGTTGAGCGCGATGCTCTGGCCGTAGAAGTTGATCGCGCCGCCGGCGTTGTTGGCGATGTTGATGCCGAGCGCATTGTCGGTGAGGTTACCGCCGAACGTGTTGCTGCCGCCGGTGATGTTGGTCACCTCGACCGAACGGGCCAGCGTTCCGCTGGTGGCAATGCTACCGTTATAGTCGAGCGACAGCGTGCCGCCGTCGACATCGATGCCGCGGGTGGTCGCGGTGATCGAGCCGGAGTTGATGGTGACGCTGCCGGTGAGCGTGCCCGCGGTGCGGCTGATCAGGATGCCGTTGGTGCCCAGCGTGTTGCTGGCGCTCGCGAAGTTCAGGTTGAGCGTCGACGTCACCGCCGAGGCGTTGCTGATGTCGAGGATCGTGCCCGAGCCGGTGGCGATCGTGCTGTTCGGCCCCTGCACGTTGATCGTGCCGCCGCCCGCGATCGTGAAGGCGGTGCCGCTGGTGGTGGTGATGCCCAAGCTGCTGCCGACCGAGCTGAACGCGACCGTTCCGCCCGCATTTGCGCTCAGCGTGACGGCATTGTTGGCCTGGGTCGACAGCGTGGTCGTGCCGTTGAAGTTGACCGAACCACCATTGCTGTTGGTCACGCTCAGGCCCAGCGCGTTGGCGCCGCTTGAGGTGATCGCGCTGGCGCTGCCGAACGTTACCGTGCCGGCATCGTGATTGTCGATGCGGACGGCATAGCCGTTGCTGTCGCTGATGCTGCCTGAATAGGTGAGGTTGCTGTTGCTGTCGGTGAGGACGAAGGCATCGCCCGCTGCGGCATGGGTGATCGCCGTGCCGCTGCCGAAGCCGAAGGTGCCATCCGCCCCATTGACGATGTCGATGCCGGCATCGCCGCCATTCAGCGTCGTCGTACCGGTGAAGTTGTAGGTGCCATCGGCATTGTTGAACTGCAGGCCGATGCCGTTGGTGGCGCTCAGCGTGCCAGTCTGGAAGGTCAGCGTCCCGGCCGAATGGTTGAGGACATTGACCAGCGCGGCGTTGTTCGCCTGGGTGATGCTGCCGCTATAGGTGACCGCGGCGGTGCTGCCCGAAACGTTGAACGCCGTGCCCGTCGGGCTGGTAATCGACGTATTCGCCCCAAAGCCGAAGGTACCGCCCGAGCCGTTCAGGATGTCGATCCCGGCGTCGCCGCCGTTCAGCGTCGTCGTGCCGTTGAAATTGTAGGTACCGTCGGCATTGTCGAACTGCAGGCCGGTGCCGTTGGTGGCGCCCAGCGTACCGGTCTGGAAGGTGATCGTCCCGCCTGAATGGTTGAGGATCGACACCAGCGCGGCGTTGTTCGCCTGGGTGATGCTGCCGCTATAGGTGACCGCAGCGGTGCTGCCCGAAACGTTGAACGCCGTGCCCGTCGGGCTGGTGATCGCGGTGTTGGCGCCGAAGCTGAAGGTACCGCCCGAACCGTTCAGGATATCGATGCCCGCATCGCCGCCGGCCAGCGTCGTCGTGCCGAGGAAATTGTAGGTACCGTCGGCATTGTCGAACTGCAGGCCCGTGCCGCCGGTGATGTTGAGTGTGCCAGCATAAGCGAAGGTGCCGGTGCTATGACCGCCGCCGATGCTCAGTGCAGCGCCAGCGGCGCTCTTGGTCACCGAGCTGGTCGAATCGAAGTTGAACGATGCCGTACCGCCGGAGATCGTGAGCCCCGCGACCAGCGGGTTTGCGATGTCGACATTCGTCGCGTTGATCGTGCCGGCCGCATTGGTGAAGATCAGGCCATTGCCCCCGGTCAGGTTGACATTGGTCAGGGTCGTCGTGCCGGTGGCGTTGTTGAGCGTGATGCCACCGCCGGTGCTGGTGATGTTGGTCAGCACCGAATTCGCGGCGTTGAGCAGCAGGTCGCCGCCCGGGTTGCCCGAGAAGGCGACATGGTCGATCGTCGTGCTGGTCGACGGGGTGATCTCGATACCCATCGTCCCGAAGTTGCGGACCGTCAGATAGTCGAGGAGCGTATTGGTCGCGCCGGCGCCATTGTCCTTGATGCCGCGCGATACTGCACCCCCACCATCGAGGATGAAGCCCGACAGACGGTTGCCCGTCGCGCCCAGCGTGATCGCATTCGCGCCCGCCGCGCTGGTGAGGGTCGCAGCACCGTTACCGGTCGGATCGGCAATGCTGACCGAGCCACCGCCCGACAGAAGGATCGTCGAAGGTACAGTGAGTGCGACGACGATCGGCGCGCTGCCGGTTCCCGCACCGCCGCCCACGCCGTTACCGAAGCCACGAACCTGGACGTTGGAAGCCAGCGCCAGTGAGTCATTGCCGTTGGAACCGGCCGCGCTGATTGCGCTCCCGTTATTGACCAGGACGATCATGTCCTGCGCAGTGGCCAGCAGCTCTGCGGCCGCGAGCGTCATCGGGTTGGCGCCATCCGAGCCGCTGCCGTTCCCGCCGGCGCTCGCAGCGACGAAGTAGATTTTCCCGAGCCCGAAGCCCGCGCCCGGGCTGCCCAGGAAGGACACGTCGCGGAAGTCATAGGTGCCGAACGCCGGCGCGTTGCTCGCGTTGATCGCAGTGCTGGCAGAGATCGACGAACCCGTGTCGATCGCCGCTTCGCCATCGCCATAGGTAAGCAGCGCGTTGGTTGTGGCATCGAGATAGATACCGGTGCCGACGCCCGCGATCGAGCTGGAGGCACCCATCTGGCCACCGAGCATGATGTTGGCGCCGCCCAGCGTGCCGCGGAGATCGACCGCGATGCTGGTGCCCGCGCCGCCTGCATTGGTGACGTCGAAGTCGCCGAACATGATCGGCGCTGAAAGCGTTGCGCCATTGAGGTCGAGCGCCACCGCGTTGTTGCTGTTCAGCCCGATGTCGAGATCGTCGATCACGATCCCGACCGGGTTGTTGCCAATGATGTCGATGCCGCGCGAGGTAATGCCCTGCAGGTTCACAACGCCAAGGCCGAGCGCGGCGCCGGTGGTGCCCACACCGTCGAGCGAAATGCCGGTGGTCGCCCCGCTCGTGCTGACACTGCCGAAGGTGAAGCCGCTCAGGCCAATGATCACGCCCTGGAGGCTCAGCGCCGTCCCCGTGCCGGTGGTGCTGATCGAATTGCCCGCACCGCGCACGATGACCGTGCCGCCGTTCGTGGCGGTGAAGCCGGTACCCGTCGTCACGATGTCGAGACCGTTGCCGCCTCCCGACATATTGAAGTCGATCGTGCCGCCCGTATTGCCGGAGAGGAAGACCCCGGCACCGGTGCCGCCCAGCGCGAGCGACGGACCGGTGAAGCGGATCAAGCCCGAATTGACGTTGGTGACCGAGATGCCGCTCACGGTCGACGCCATGTCGCCGCCGAAAGTGACAGTGCCAGTCTCGTGATCAACGATCTGGACCATGTTGGTGCCGACGAGCGCCGAGCCCACCGCAACGTCGCCGGTGCCGCCGGTGACCGAAACCGCATAATTGGCCGCACCGGTGGCGGCGATCGTGCCGGTGCCCAGAGTAACCGGGCCGGTCGAGCCGGCGATGACAACGGTGCTGCCGTTGGCACCCGCGAGATTCATCATGCCGAAGGTCACCGCCGAACCGCTGTTGAGGAGTTCGATGGCGTTGCTGCCGGCCAGGCCGATCGTGGTGTTGCCGAAGGTGATCGCCGCCGTGCCGGTGGTCACCTTGATGCCGTCATTGGCGGCGCCGCTGGTGCCATTGGCGATGCTGACCGTGCCGCCGTTGAAAGCAGCGCCGGTGAGATTGTTCAGCAGGATGCCGTTGTTGGCGACGGTTCCCGTGGCGGTCAGCGAGGCGAAGTTGATGCCGCCGGTGCCGCCGGTCACCCCGCTCAGGCCGAGTATCTGGCCGGTGGTCGTGTCGATCCGGTTGTTCGCACCGGTGATGACGAGCGTACCGCCGCTGGCACTGAAGCCGGTACCGCTGGTGGTGTCGATATCGAGCCCGCCGCCGGTGAAGGACAGCGTACCGGTGCCCGCCATGTTGATCGCAGTGCTGGCGCCGCTGTTGAACGCCTTGCTCGCATTCGAGAAGGTGATCGCGCCGCTGCTCGCCGCATCGACGGCAACGCCCGCGCCGCCAGTGTGGCTGACAGCGCCGGTGACGGAATAGGTGCCGTCGGCATTGCCGAAGTTGAACGCGGTGCCGGCACTGGTCGAGGTGATCGCGCCAGCCAGCGTAACGTTGGCAACGCTGTTCGCCACGTTCAGGATCGAACCCTGGCTCGCATTGATCGTGCCGCCATAGTTCAGCGTGCCGCCGGTATCGCCGCTCAAGTCGATCGCGGAAACGGTCGAGCCGTTGATCGCGGCGCTGCCGGCTGCACTTGCGATGTTCACCGTGCCGCTGGTGACGTTGAGGAAGCGCATCGCGTTCTGGCCGCCGTCGACCGTCAGCGACGAGCCCGCGGTGTTGGCGATGTTGATCGTTCCGAGCGTGCCCGAGAAGGTGAAGCCGATACCGCTGTCGATATCGAGCGTACCGGTCAGGTTGACGCCGCCGGTTCCGGTCAGGTTGCTGAACAAGACCGCGTTGTTGGCCGCATCCAGATTTAGCCCGCCGATGTTGAGCGAGCCGGCCAGATTGACACCGGCCACCCCGACCGCGGTACCGAGGGCAGGTGCCGCGGTGATCTGGTCGAAGGTCACCCCACCCGCTGCCACCGTGATGCCGCCGAGTATGAGCCCCGCCGCATTGCCCGTGGTGATCGTATTGCCGCTGCCCGTCACGCTGATCGTGCCGCCGCTGTTGCTGGCGAAACCAGTGCCGGTGGTGGTGACAATCCCCAGTCCGCCGGTGAAGTCTACCGTCGCGCCTGCGTTGTTGGTGAGCAGGACACCCGCGCCCACGGTATTGTTGATCGCGACCGCGCCTTGGAACTGCACGCCCAGCGCGGTATTGTCGCGCACCGAAATCCCGGCGCCGGTCGCGCCGTTGACGTTGACCGCGCCAGTAACGGTGAAGTTGCCGAGCACCTGATCGAGCAGGATGCCATAGGCGCCACCGCTCGCGTTGACCGAATTCAGGACCATGTTGATCGTCAGCGGGTCGAGGTTGATCGCCGTGCCGTTGGTCGTGTCGATCGCGCCGCCGGTCGTACCCAGGGTGAAGTTGTTCGTCTTGGAATTGGCGACGATCAGACCGGTGCCGCCGTTATTGGCGATGTTGAGATTGCTGAAGTTCAGCGCGCCGGTGACATTGGTCAGGCTGAGGCCATCGCCGGTGATGCGCGACCCCGTGGTGCCCAGCGTCAGAGCCCCGGCGTTCACCGCCTGGAGGCCTGCGGTGAGCGTATCGGAATCGAACGTCACGTCGGAGAAGACGAAACCACCGGTCTCCATGGTGTGGTTGACGGTGAGGTTGGTCAGCTGACTGACAGTGAACGTCCCGGCGCCGGTCCCGTCCAGGTTCAGGATATTGCCACCATTCGCGGCGAGCGTGAGATTGCTCAGCCCGAGCAACACGTTCGCGGCATTATCGTAGATGCGCAGCGCACCCGCCGCGCCCCCCGAGATGGTGCTGTTGCGGATCGTCAGCGTACCACCGGCCCCATTGCCGAGGATGCCGGCGCCGGTGCCCGAATTGGCGATGATCACGCCGTCGATGATGTTGTTGCCGCCCAGCGTGAGCGTTGCATTGGCGCCGCTCGCGGTCAGCGTCGGAGCCCCCGAACCCGCGAACGGGTTGGAAATCACACCGGTCTGGACATTGTAGAGCAGGATGTTGGCCGGGGCGCCGCCGCCCACGGTGAAGCTGTCCGTATCGCGGAAGCTGTACAGGATCTGGCCGCCGTCGAGATCGAACGATCCGCCCGCGCCCGCCGTCGCGTCCAGAATGTCGTTGCCGCCCATCGGATTGTTGAGCAGCACGATATAGGTCGCGCCCGCCGCCTCGGCGCCGGCCAGGCTGCCCGGATCGCTGCGCGTGCCGGTGCCGGTCGCGCCTTCCAGCACGAAATAAGCGGAGACGGACAGATTCGTGGTGTCGCCGACCATGTTCACGTCGGCGAAATTATAGGTGCCGGTGCCGCCGTTCAGTCCGCCGATGACCAGTGGCGTGACCGCCGAAATGCTGGACCCCGCGCCATTGGCATCGGTGTTCGAGCCGTCGCCATAGCGGAAGGTACCGGTGATCGCCGCGTTGGTCAGGTCCACACCGACGCCGAGGCCGGTCATGGCGCTGCTGCCATTGACGATCACGTTGGCGGCAGTGGCGCTGCCGGTCATGTCGATACCGCGCGTACCGGTTGCCGACGCGGCCGCGATATCGAGCGTCGCGAAGGTGACGTTACCGGTCGCGCCGGTCAGATCGACCGCGGTGGTGTTGGCCTGAAGCCCGGTGATATCGACATCGCCAAAGGTGAAGCCGCCCACCGAGCCGTTGATAATCCTAAGGCTCGCGCCGCCGCTGAGGGCCATATTGCCGAAGCTGTACGTGCCATCGGCGTCATTGAACGTCAGGCCGTGTCCGCCGGTTACGTTGAGGGTCGCGCCGCTGAAATTCAGCGTTCCGACGGAATGCGCCGAGACGGAAAGCGCCAGCGACGTCGCGTCCGACTGGTTCAGCGTGCCCAGATACGTCACGCCCGCGGTCGAATTCGAAATCGCGAACGCCGGGCCGAACGGATTGGTGATCGTCGTATTGGTACCGAAGGTGAAGCTGCCCGCGGAGTTGGCGAGGACGGAGATGCCCGCGCTGCCGCCGTTCAACGTCGTCGTGCCGTTGAAGTTATAGGTGCCGTCGGCGTTGTTGAACCGCAGCCCGGTCCCGTTGGTCGCGCCCAGCGTGCCGCTCAGGAAGGTGATCGTGCCGCCCGAGTGATCGAGGACCGAGAGCAGAGCCGCATTGTTCGCCTGGCTGACGTTGCCGGCATAGCTCAGGCTGGCCGTGCTGTCGGCGATGCTGATCGCCGCGCCGGTCGGGCTCGTGATCGTCGTGCCCGCGCCGAATGTGAAGTTGCCTGCCGAACCATTCAGAATGTCGATCCCGGCATCGCCGCCGTTCAACGTCGTCGTGCCGTTGAAGGCATAGGTGCCGTCGGCATTGTCGAACTGCAGGCCGGTGCCGCTGGTCGCGCCCAGCGTGCCGCCCTGGAAGGCGATCGTGCCGCCCGAATGGTTGAGGACCGAGAGCAGCGCGGCGTTGTTCGCCTGGGTGATGCTGCCGGTATAGCTCAGGTTCGCCGTGCTGTCCGCGATGTTGATCGCGATGCCCGTCGGGCTGGTGATCGACGCGTTGGCGAAGGTGAAGCTGCCCGCCGAACCGTTCAGGATGTCGATGCCGGCATCGCCGCCGTTCAGCGTCGTCGTGCCGTTGAAGGCATAGGTGCCATCGGCATTGTCGAACTGCAGGCCGGTGCCGTTGGTCGCCGACAGGGTGCTGCCCGCGCCGAAGGTGATCGTACCGTTATGGCCCGCGACGCTCAGCAGCGCCGCGTTGTTCGCCTGGCTGACGCTGCCGTTATAGGTGAAGCCAAGCGTACCGGTGCCGCTGCCGATCGAGATCGCCGAACCGGTGGTGCCGGCGATGCTCGAGCCTGCGCCGAATGTGATCAGGCCGTTGACGTTGCCGCCGATCGAGATGCCATTGGTGGTGGCCGAAGTGACGTTGAGCGCGCCGACCTGAAGCGCGCGGCCGCCTGTGCCGATGCCGGTGAGGCCGTTGGTGACGGCAACGCCTGCGCCCATGCCCGAATGAACGACACGGTCGAGCACCAGGTCGGTCTGCGATCCGTTGATCGACAGAGTGGTGCTATTCACCGTGTCCACCGTGCCGGCGGTGCTGCTGAGCGCCAGCCCCATGCCGCCGACACTCAGGCCGTTGCTGCTCTGGTTGTAGATGCCCAGACTGGTGAAGTTCAGCGCCCCGGTCGCGTTGATGAGGGTGACACCCTGACCATTGACCCGCGCAGCCGCGGTCCCGGCCGTGAGCGAGGCGTTGACCGTCTGATAGCCTGCCGTCGCCAGATCGGCGTCGAAGGTCGCGCCGAAGAAATAGGCGCCGCCCGCCTCGCCATGCCCGCCCTCGATCGTGATGTCCGAGAGCTCGGTGATCGTGGTCGAACCTGCGCCGCCCTTATAGACCGCGAGCGCGATCGAATTGTTGCTGGCCCACAGGCGCAGATTGCTGAGCGCAAGGCTTGCCGCCGCGCCATTGTCGCTGAAGTCGATCGCGCTGTCCGCACCGGAGATGATGCTGTTGCGGATCGTCACATTCGATGCGCCAAGGCCCGCCACACCGGTGCCGGTGCCGCCATTGGCGATGATCACGCCGTCGATCAGCGCGCCGCTATTCACACGCACCGTGTCCGCGCCGCCGCCCGCCGTCGTCGTCAGCGTCGGGGCACCCGATCCGGCGAACGGGTTGGTCACGGTGCCGGTCGCGACATTGTAGAGGGTCACGTTCGCCGGGGCGCCGCCCGGCAGCGCGATCACGTCGCCATACAGGAAACCGCGCAGCTGCTGGCCGGTCAGCAGCGTGAACGTACCTCCGGTGCCAAAGGTCGGATCAGCGGCATTGAGCGTGTCGCTGCCGCCCGCAAGATTGTTGAGCAGGACGACGATGTCGGCGCCCGACGCCGCGGCCCCGGCCAGGCTACCCGGATCGCCGCGCGTGCCCGCGCCGCTGGCGCCGGCCAGCACCCAATAGACTGTTGCCGATGTGGCAAGCGCGCTGGTGTCGCCGACCAGGTTCACATCGGCGAAATTATAGGCGCCGATGGCACTGTTGAGCCCGGTGACGACAAGCGGAACCGCGGCGTTGATCGTCGACGCCGCACCGTTCGCATCGGTGTTCGATCCGTCGCCGAAGCGGAAATTGCCGGTAATCGCGGCACTGGTCAGATCAACGCCGGTGCCGACGCCGGTGATCGTGCTGCTGCCGGTGATGGTCAGATTGCCGCCGAACGTCGCGCCGGTCAGGTCGATACCGCGCGTGCCGGTGGCCGACACGCCAGTGATGTCGAGCGTGCCGAAGGTCACATTGCCCGAAGCGTTGCGCGCATCGAGGCCGGTGGTGCTGCTGCCCAGCGCGGTGATGTCGACATCGCCGAAGTTGATCGAACCAGTGCTGCCCGCGCCCAGACGAATGCCCGTACTGCCCGGGCCGGTGATGGTCACGCCGCCGGTGAAGGTTGCCGAGCCGTCGATATCGGTGAGCGACAGGCCAGTAGCGCCGCCGATGATCGATCCGCCAAGCGCCGTGAACGCGCCCTGCATCCCTTCGATGCGCAGACCTGTGGCTCCGGCCCCGCTGATCGCGAAAGTGCCGAGCGTGACATTGCCGCTGTTCGCAAGAACCTCAACGCCGTTAGTCGCGGTGTTGGCGACCGTTACCGCACCGAGGTTGATCGCGGCGCTGTTGCCGCCGAGCGAAATGCCCGCCCCCGCGCTGGTGCCGCCGACATTGATGCTGGCGAAGCTCAGTCCGCCGCTGCCGCCGATATTGTTGAGCGCGACGCCCGCCCCCGCCGAGGTCAGCGTCGAAACCGAGCCGAAGCCGAGATTGGCACCCAGCGTCACCGAATCCATCGCCAGCCCGCGCGCATTGCCCGTGGCGGCGATCGAAATGCCCGATCCACGCAGGTTGAGCGACCCGCCATTGGTGCCGAGCAGGTTGAGCACCGTGCCGCCGGTGCCCGACAGCGTCAGGTTGGTGAGCGTCGCCGAGGCCGCCACGCCACCGTCGCGCAACAGGATCGCGCCGCCGGCGCCCGAGATGATCGAGTTGCTGATCGAGATATTCGAGACGCCGATGCCCGAAACGCCGATGCCCGCGCCGCCGATGCGAAGCCCGTCGATCGACGCGCCGTTCGCCAGGGTGACGGTCGCGCCAGCGCCGGTGTTGGTCAGCAGTCCCGCCCCCGAACCGGCATAGGGATTGGTGACCAGGCTCTGAGTCAGGCCGTAGAGAGTCATGTTCACCGGCGTGCCGCCGCCGACATTCTGACTGTCGCCGTTCAGGAAGCCGATCAGCCGCTGGTTGGCGTCAAGCGCGAACGTGCCGAGGCCAGCCACGTCGAGCGTATCGTTGCCGCCGGTCGGGTTGTTGAGCAGCACGATCACCGTCGCATTCGAAGCCAGCGCGGCGGCCAGGCTGCCCGGATCGGTCTTGGTGCCGGCGCCGGCGCGGCCCTGCTCGACGAAGAACAGGCGGACCGGGTTGGTCACAAGCCCCGTCGTGTCTCCGTTCAGCACGACATCGGCGAAGTTGTAGTTGCCGACAGCCTCGTTGATGCCCGTCACGGTGATCGGCGTGATCGCGTTGATCGTCGAATGCGCGCCGTCGGCGTCGGTGTTCGATCCGTCGCCGTAGCGGAAGCTGCCGGTGATCGCCGCATTGGTCAGGTCGATGCCGGTACCCACACCGGTGATCGTGCTGCTTTCGGCGACGGCGAGGTTTCCAGCAAAGGTCGCGCCGGTCATGTTGATGCCGCGCGTTCCGGTGGTCGAGGTGCCCGAAATGTCGAGCGTGCCGAAGGTAACGGTGCCCGACGCGGCGCGCGCATCGAGGCCGGTCATGTTCGCGCCAAGGCCGGTGATGTCGACATCGCCGAAGCTGATCGTTCCGGTGCTGCCGGTGCCAAGCACGATGCCGTTGCCGCCCGAGATCGTGGTGGTACCGGTGAAGCTGGCGCTGCCCGTGACGCCGCCGATCTGTATACCGGTGCCGGCGTTGTTCCTGATGTCAGTATTGCCGATCGACAGGCTACCCGAAACATTGGCGATCACGATACCATTGTTTGCGAAATTGATCGCCGCGCCTGCAACGGTCGTGGCACCGGTCGCGCCCGCGACGCGCAAGCCCGCGCCGGCCACGTTCCGCACCGTCAGCTGCCCGAGCGAGACCGTCCCGCCATTGCCGTTGAGGCGAACGCCATCGGCAGCTCCGCTGTCGACCAGTACCGGCCCGAGCGTCACATTGCCGGTGTTGCCCGAAATGTTGACGCCAGCAACGGTACCCGCACTGTTGATGACCGAAACAGAGCCCAGCGTCACATTGCCGCTGTTGTTGAGAATGGTGACGGCGGTACCGGCCGTGTTGGTGATATCGACCGCCCCGATATTCACCGTCGCGCCGCTGTTTACGACGGCAAGAGCAGTGCCTGTCGGCGAAGTCGTCCCGAAGGTCGTGACGCTGCCGACATTCACTGTGCCGCCGGCCACCTGGTTGAACATCACCCCATTGCTGATCGGAAACTCGGTGGTGACCGAACCGATATCGAGCGTACCGACCGTGACATCGGTCAGGCCGACCGCACTCGCGGCGCCGGTCGCGGCGATGTTGATGCCCGTGCCCGAGACATTGAGCGTCCCTGCTCCCGCGCCACTGAGCGCCAGCGCGCGGCCGCCGCTTGCCGACAGATTGAGGTTGGTGAGCGTGACCGAAGCCGCCGCGCCTCCATCGTTGATGGCGATCGCACCGCCGTTGCCCGAGATGATCGAGTTGCGGATGATGACGTTGGACACGCCCGAGCCGAAGATGCCGACTCCCGACGCGTCGTTGTTGATGACGACGCCGTCGATCCGGGTGTTGTTGGCAAGATTGAGCGTCGTCGCGCCAAGGCTACTGGTCAGGATCGCGGCACCGGATCCGGCAAACGTATTCGCGATACCGGTCGGACCAAGGTTCGAGACGATCAGATTGGCCGGAACGCTGGCACCGGTGACCGAGAAGAAATCGGTATTGAGGAAGCTGACCAGCGATTGGCCCGTCGTGAGGCTCAGAGCGCCGCCGGTTAGGCCGGCGGTATCGATCACATCCTGCCCGCCATTCGGATCATTGAGCAGCACGATATACTGTGCGCCCGACGCCGCGGCTCCCGCGATGCTGCCCGGATCGCTCGCCGTGCCCGTACCGGTGGCACCCGCAAGGACGTAGTAAGTGGTGAAGCTGCCGCCGGTGAGGTTGTTGGTGTTGCCGTCCAGCTGAACGTCGGCAAAATTATAGGTGCCCTGGGTCGCGTCCATGGCGAGGACGGCGATTACCGTGTTGGCGGTGATCCGGCTTTCCAGACCGTCGGCGGCATTGCCGTCACCGTAGCGGAAGCTGCCGGAGATGTGCGCGTTGGTCAGGTTCGCGCCGATGTCGACGCCCTGAATCACGCTGGGGTTGGCGATCGTGACCGCACCCGCATTGGCGGCGTTGGTCAGGTCGATGCCAGTCGAACCGGCGGCACCGGTGCCCGTGATATCGAGCGTGCCGAAGGTCACGTTGCCCGATGTACCGGTGAGGTCCAAGCCGGTGGCCGCGCCAAGGCCGGTGATATCGACATCACCGAAGACCACGCCGCCCGGCACCGCGCCGATCACGATGCCGGCGGCCGCCGGATTGACGATGTTGAGCGAGCCGGTGAAGGCGGTGCCGCCCGCCAGATTGTTGAGCGAAAGCGCAGGCTCACCGGCGCCGGTGATCGTGGTGGCCCCGGTGAAGGCCACGGTCGACCCGGCGGCACTGTTGCCGACGATGATGCCGCTACCCGTCGGATTGGTGATGTTAAGCGTGCCGGTGAAGCCCACCGTACCGGCGACGTTGTTGATCGACAGCGCCGTGCCGGTCGAACCGTTGATCGCGGTGTTGCCCGCGAAGATGACGCTCGATCCCGCGGCCGTGCCGTCGATGGTGATCGGCCCGGTGCCGCTGATCGCACCGGTGAAACGAATCGCGCCGCCGGTGTTGAAGAGCGAGACGAGCGGCCCCGCGCTGCCATCGGTGATCGTCGCGCCGAAATTGAGACCGATCGCGCCGCCGCTGCCCGCCACGCCGGCCTCGCCGACCTGAACCGACGCGCCGCCGCTGTTGGTGATCGTGCCGCCGCCAATCGTCACCAGGCCGGTCGAACCGCCGGTAATGAACAGGCCCTGCTGGCCGCTGTTTGCGATCGTCAAGGTGCCGATGTTCAGCGCGTTGCCGCCGGTGCCCGCACCCTGGACATTGTCGAGGATGATGCCCGCGCCCGCCGCGCCGGTCGAACTGACGGTCGCGAAATTGAGGTTGATCAGCAGCGGATCAAGGTTGAGCGCGGTCCCCGAAGTGGTGTCGACCACGCCGGCGATGTTGCTCAGCGTGAAGGTACCGGTCTTGGTGTTGTTGACCGTCAGGCCGGTGCCGGCATTGTTGGTGATGTTGAGCGAGGTGAAGCTCAGCGCGCCATCGACTTCAGTGAGCGAAACACCGGCTCCGTTCACACGTGCCGTGGCGGTGCCCACCTGCATCGTACCGGCGTTGACGGCCTGGATACCCGCCGCGGTGCTGGAATCGAAGGTGACGTTGCGCGCCGCGAAGCCGCCGGTCTCGCCATTGCCGCCCGCGATGAAGAGGCCGGAAAGTCCGGCAATCTGCACCGTGCCCGCACCCGAGCCGTCGATGTCGAGAACCGTGCCGCCGGTCGCCGACAGCGAGAGGTTCGACAACGACGCCGTCAGGTTGCCGCCAGCATCGTTGATGTCGATCGCGCCCGCGCCGCCGCCGATGGCCGAATTGCGCACCACCAGGCCGCTGCCGCCATTGACGAGCAGACCCGCACCGCCGGCGCCGCGAATCGTGATCCCATCGACCACCACCGTGCCGGTGGTGTTGGTGAGCGTCAGGCCCGCCCCGCCGGTGTTCTCGATGGTCACGCGGTCGAGCGAGAATCCGCCCACACCGTTCGCCAGGATGCCCGATCCGGCGCCACGAATGGTGACGTCGCGCACGACCGAACCCTGGCCCAGCGCGACCGCCGCGCCGCCGGCATTACTGCCGACGATTGTGCCGTTGGTGCTACCGAAGCTGAAGGCGCTGACCGTGCCGTTCGAATGGCGCACGCTCACACTGCTCGCGCCGCCGATCAGATATTGATTGGTGGCCAGAGTCACCCCGCCGGTGGTGATATTTCCGGCATTGCCCATCGCCACGACGACGCCGTTCGTGCCCGCACGCGTGACCGCATCGGTCAGCGTCGTCGGGCTGGTGCTGGTCCCCGCCCCCGCCCCCGCCGCTGCACCGTTGACGTAATAGATACCGCCGAACTCGGCACCGGTGCGCGCGTCGATCGCGAAGCTGTTGCTGGTAAGGTCGGTATAACGGGTGCCCGAAGGCGTCACATAGTCGCGGCGAATCCGGTCGCCCATCTGGCGGTCGAGTCCGGTATTGCCAGCGCTGCGGTCGCGCGAGCCGCGGCCGAGCGGAATCGACAGACGCACCGTGCCGCGCGCCTGCGTGCCCCAGCGATTGTCGTTCTGCAGCTCGGCGCCGATCGTGAAGCGGCCGCCGGTGCCCAGCGGATCCTCGACACCCAGTTCCAGCGCGCCGCGAACGCCGCGATAGGCCTTGCTCGCCGCATCGTCGCGATAGTCGAAGCCCGCCGCCGAAGCGCGCACGCTCAGGGTCTTGCCGACCGGAACGGTCGCACCAACCTCGGCATTGGCGCCGCCCAGCGGCACGTCCTCGAGCCGCCAGCCGCTCTTGCGCTCGATCAGCCGGTTATTCTCGACCAGGAGGGCGCCAACCGGGCTGGCATTGGGATCGAGATAGCCGATCGTACTGCGGTTGGTGACCGGCAGGCGATAGTTGAGCCGCACGTCGAACACCGAAGTAAAGCCTTCGAGGCCGAAGGAAACCGCGGTCTGGTCGCGCTTGGAGAGGTTCGACTTGTAGAAGTCGATACCGGCATTGACGCCGATCGCGACATTCTCGCCGATTCTCCCGCGCCCGCCGATGGTGACCGAGCCGTTGCGGTCGAATTCCTCGTCATAGCCGATCCGGCCGGAGACGAACATCAGGCTCGAGTCGTTCTGCGCGACCGGTGCGAAGAGTTCGAAGGAGACCTGGCTGCTGCCATCGGCTGCGCGAGCGTCCACTTCGGCGCGGGGCTGCCAATTGGGATCCTTGTCCTGGGCCTGAGCGCCAGATGCCGCGGCAAGGGCGATGCCCGTCAGGCACGTCGACAGCAGCAGGCGGCCACGATGGAGCTTCTTCACGGACAATTCCCCCCTGGTCGGCGCCGACTCCTGACATTTGCCTGCTGGCAATGTCTCATCGATGATCGTGACGCCCCGGCAACGGTTACCATCGCCACGCTTTTCCCTCAAGGCGGCAGTAACATTCCGCGCGCCCACACGCGGAACGGATCGAGGTCGCCTCAACGCGGGACTATGCGCGTCCAAGCCCTATGGTCAGTTTGGTTCATTTCGGTTACGTCGCCATCCGGGGCTTCGGGGAATTACGGGCGATGGCAGAACCTTTTTTGTCGGAGATCCGACTGATGTCGTTCGGCTTCGCGCCGAAGAACTGGGCACTGTGCAACGGCCAGTTTCTGCCGATCAATCAGAATCAAGCGCTGTTTTCGCTGCTCGGCACCACCTATGGCGGTAATGGTCAGACGACCTTCGCCTTGCCCGATCTGCGCGGCCGCGTACCGATCCATGTCGGCAACGGCTATTTCCTCGGCCAGCAAGGCGGCGAACAAGCGCATACGCTGAGCATCAGCGAGATTCCGACTCATGTGCACGCGCTGCGGGCCTCCTATGCCAACGGCAATGCGGTGAACCCGAATTTCGGCGGCACCGGCTATGTTCTCGCGGCGGAACCCGGCAACCCCTATTCGACTGGGTTCACGCCCAGTGCGGTCGCGCTCAACCCGGCAACCGTGGCCAATAACGGCGGCAGCCAAGCCCATCAGAATATGCAGCCCTACCTGACGCTAAGCTATTGCATCGCGTTGACGGGCATTTTTCCGTCCCCGAACTGAGGAAAAGCCCATGGCACAACCTTATGTCGGCGAGCTCCGCATCTTCGCCGGAAACTTCGCCCCCGCGGGATGGATGTTTTGCGAGGGGCAGCTCCTGCCGATCTCGGAAAACGAGACGCTGTTCGCGCTAATCGGCACCACCTATGGGGGCGATGGCCAGAGCACATTCGCTCTACCCGATCTGCGCGGTCGCCTGCCTCTTCACCAGGGCAATAGCTACGCTCTCGCCGCGACCGGCGGCGCCGAAGAGGTCACGCTGTCGATCAACCAGATCCCGTCTCACTCACATCCCATGCGGGGTGCCTCGGGCAACGGATCGCAAGCGAACCCCAGCAACAACGTGCTTGCGAGCTCGACGCTGGTGAAGCTCTATTCGGGCGAGGCCCCTGACACCGCGATGGCCGCGACCTCGATCACCACGATCGGCGGCAGCCAACCGCATACCAATTTCCAACCTTATCTCTGCCTGAACTATATCATCTCGCTGTTCGGCATCTTCCCCAGCCAGAACTGACAGGAACGAACCATGGCCGATCCCTTCGTCGCCGAGATTCGCATATTTCCGTTCAACTTCGCGCCAAGGGGCTGGGCGTGGTGCGATGGACAACTGCTGCCGCTTTCGCAGAATACCGCGCTGTTCTCGTTGCTGGGCACCACCTATGGCGGCAACGGTCAGAGTACGTTCGCGCTTCCCGATCTGCAGGGCCGCGCGCCGATGCATCCGGGCCAGGGCCCTGGCCTCTCGCTGCACATGCTTGGCGAGACGGGCGGCAGTGACACCGTCACCCTGCTTGAATCGGAAATCCCGAACCATTCGCACACCCTGCGCAGCTCCGTGGAGGACGCCACCCAGGGCACGCTTGCGAACGGCGTTACGCTGTCCACTTCGACGGGTGGCTCGCTGTATCAAAATACCACCAACTCCAACCTGGTTTCGATGTCGCCCCAGGCACTCTCACCCGCGGGCGGGAGCGCCCCCCACAATAACATGCAGCCCTACCTGACCTTCTACTTCTGCATCGCGTTGCAAGGCGTCTTTCCGGCGCGCAATTGATCTAGCTCGAAGCGCCATGCCACCGCCTCTCCGTGCCGCTGCGCCCTATGGGCTTGCCTATCGTCCATATGCGACTGACGATTTCGATTTCATCGAAGCGCTCTATCTTTCCACGCGTGATTCGGAACTGGCGCTAAGCGGCTGGTCCGAAGCGCAGAAGCACGCCTTCCTCGTGCAGCAGCACCGCGCTCAGCATCACCACTATCAAACCTATTATCCGAACGCCGAACGCCTGATCCTGGAACGCGACGGTGTCCCGGCTGGACGCCTCTATGTCGATATCTGGCCACTGGAGGTGCGGATCGTCGATATATCGCTCGTGTCGGCGGTGCGCGGACAAGGAATGGGCCAGGCAATCCTGCGCGACGTGATCGCGTGGGCGGAAACGCAGGCTAGGGGCGTTTCGATCCACGTCGAGAAGTTCAACCCGGCGCGGCGGCTCTATCATCGCCTTGGCTTCGTGGTCACCGAAGACAAGGGAGTGTACGAACTGATGGAGTATGGCACGCCCCGCGCCATCCGTCAGGTTTAGAAGAAGACCGCTTCGTAGCGCAGCCCGCCTTCGGGTCGATAGCCGATCGCGACGATGAAAATCTCATGCGGGGTATCGCCGAGTACGAAGCGATAGATCGCCTGCGGCAGCCTGGGCTCCGACGCTCCGGCAAACTCAAGCCTGAATCCGCCTTCCGGGCGAGGGGACTCCGGCACGCGCGCAACATCGACAAGTTCAAGCGTCTGCACACCGATTTCCGTTCCGATCGCGAAAATCTCGCCGATACGTCCCTCGAAATCGCTGAATCTCAGCCCAGGAACGGCATCCGTTCTCATCACTCAACCTTCCCAACCATAGCGCGCGGCGTTGCACGCCATTAAGCAGGCCATGCGGGAGACGCCAATCCCACACTGAACCGGGGCCGTACCGATTCACGGGGTGCAGAGCGGCCAAGCAGATGATAAGGACGGCTCTGGGGGAAAGGCCATGCGCAATCGTCGCATTCGGGCCTGGCCATTTGAAAAGTACGAAACAATGACTGACAGTTCGCGTCGTCGCTTCGTGGTCGGGGGATTGGCCGTCATTGCCGGTGCCGCAGTTGCAGGCTGCGATGGCGCCGGGCAATCGGGCAGCGTGGTTGTGCCCACCACCGGCGCCACTCCGGCCGGCCCTCCGCTCACCGCTTCCGAAGCCAGTGAATGGGACAAGCTCGTCGGCACGTCGTTCCAGATATCCACACCAACCGGCAAGGTGGTTGCCACGCTCGCCAGCCTGGAACGGATCGCCGATGCGTCGCGGCCGACGGCCTTGGGGCGGCGGCAGCCTTTCTATGCGACCTTTCAGATGGACGCCCGCCAAGCGCCCGTCGGCGGCAAAACCTACCAGATCTCACATGCCACCAAGGGAGATTTCGATCTGTTCCTTGGTATGTCGAGCGAGATTCAAGGCAAGGGCGTTCTCTCGGCACTTCTTAACTAAGCGCCCGCATCGCTACCCGCCACAGCGGTGAATGGCATCCGTGCACACCGCTGTCCGGCTGTGCTTAAATCCTAGAAGCGGCGCGATTGCCAAGGGCGCAAAACCGCCATCGGTTTTAGCGGATTTCGAACGGGAAGGTTGGAATCCCCAAACCGGATCGCTTTCCGGCGTCCACGCAGAATCAGCTGCAACGATTTGATGCTGCAAGCAGCGTCTTCAGCTCGCGGAGCCGAAAGACAGAGTCAGCGCGCGACAGGCCCCGGCCGTCAGCACAGATCTTTATCGTTATGAATCAGCATTCTACATCATAGAATGGCGGAGCGGGAGGGATTCGAACCCTCGATACGCTTTTGACGTATACTCACTTTCCAGGCGAGCGCCTTCGACCACTCGGCCACCGCTCCGCATTGCCAGGAGGCGCTGCCCTAGTGACTTGCGCGGCTCTCCGCAAGCGTTGCGCGCGCCGCGGCGCCGTGCCAGCCTGCGACGATGCTGACCCCCCTTCTCGCCGCCCTGCTTCAGGCAGGCGCCACGCCCGCCCCGGCGCCCAAACCATCCGACCCGCTCCCTGCCGACTGGCGCGCGGTCCCCGATGACGAGCTGCTGGTGATGACGCTGGCCGGCGAGCGGCGCGTCTATATCCGCCTCGCCCCGCGCTACACGCCGGTGCATGTCGCCAACATCCGCAAGCTCGCCGCGGCGCGCTGGTGGGATGGCGAGAGCGTCTATCGCGTCCACGACAATTATGTCGTGCAATGGGGCGACCCGACCGAGAAGAAGGCGCTGCCCGCGAGCGTGATCGCCCAGCCGCCCGCCGAATATGACTGGCCGCGCTACGATGCGGTGACGAAGCTCACCCGCACCGATCCCTATTCCATCGCCGCCGGGCACAGCGCCGATGGCTGGCCGCTCGCCACCAACGGCAAGGTCGCCTGGCTGCCGCATTGCTACGGCATGGTCGGCGTCGCGCGCGACATGGCGCCGAGCACTGGGAGCGGCGGCGATCTCTATGCGGTGATCGGCCACGCCCCGCGCCATCTCGATCGCAACATCGCGATCGTAGGACGCGTGCTGGAGGGGATCGAGCATCTCTCGTCGCTCCCGCGCGGCACTGAGGGCGGACTCGGCCTCTACAAGGACAAGAGCCAGTATCTCCCGATCGTCAACGTGCGGCTGGCGAGCGAACTGCCCGCCGCCGAACGCCCGCGCTTCCAGTATCGCGCCGCCGACAATGTGCGCTTCGCCGCCTGGATGAAGTCGCGCGAGAATCGCGAACCGCCCTTCTTCAACCTGCCTTCGGGCGGCGCGGACATCTGCAACGTCATGCCGCCGGTCCGCCGCGCACCCTGACGCGGATCAGATCCTGCGGATCATCGCGCGGGCTTCGTCGCCATAGCCCTTGACCGGATCGACCCGCCCATCGCCGATCTCGGTGAACCCCTGATGGCGCCAGAAGTCATGCGCGTCGCCCACCGCAATCAACGCGATGGTGTCGAGTCCGGCGCGGCGCGCATCGGCGATGACGATCTCCACCGCCGCCTTCGCCAGCCCGTGCCCGCGCGTCACCGGCGCCAGCGCAAGGTCATGGAGATAATAGCAGTCCGCCGGTTCGGGCAGCCGCTCGAGCGGCACATGCAGCACCGACGGCGTATCGAAGCGGCCCGGGTGCGCGATCAGATAGCCGCCAAGTTCCCCGTCCCCTGCATCAACGACATGACAACCCGCCGGATAGAGGCGGAAACAGGCGGCGAAGATCGCCGTATCTTCCCAATATTCCTCATGGGCGATCCGCGTGAGCGCGTCCATCCGCGCGAGATCGCGCTCAGTCATCGCTCGCCAATCCAGCATCATCTCTAGTCCAAACAACAATAATCGTCCGCGACAGCCCATGTGCCGCAGCTACACCGCGAGGCCAACGCGCCACCGTCCGTTCAGTCGCATCTCGGGAGAAAGAACGCGGGATCCATCAAACCTTCTGGCAACGGCCAGGGAAGGTTACCCATTTCGATAAGTATTCCTCTGTCATTATCATGTATTATATTGGTATTTGCATGACGTAACTTACCGCATCCCAGTCAAGCGAGACATATACGGTAATCATTATGTGGACTCCACTCGCGATCCGTCCGCTCGCCCTTGACGCCAACATGGACAGGGAATAGCCCGGACTCACTACAGAACGAACATCCGACCTCGGATCACAGCGCGAGGTGCCATGCGTTACATGATGATCCCGGTGCATATGAACAGGGCCCCGTGCTGAGGGAGGCAGCAATCGCCGCGATCCTGGTGCCGCTCGTCGCGGCACCCGCCTTCGGCCAGACCGAACCGGTCGCGCTTTCCTTCGATGCCGCCCGTGCCCGCCTCGAAACGGTCTCGCCGACGCTCAAGGGCGCGTCGCTCGATGTCCGGGCGAGCGAGGAGCAAGAGGCGTCGCTGCGGACGCTCAACCGCCCGCTGGTCAGTGCGTCGGCATCGGTCATCACCTATCAGAAATCGCTGTCGATCGACCTGACCGGCCAGAAGAACAGCTTCGACACCGCCGCCGGCGATTTTCTCAGCGGCCTGCCCGCGCAGTTTCCGGGGTTCGAGGGGGTAGTTCAGCAGGTCACCGGACGCATCGAACAGGCGCTGCCCGGCCTGCTCGGGCTGATCCCCGACCAGCTCGACTTCCGTACGCGCGACACCGTGCTGCGCCCCAATCTCACCGCCGTCATGCCGCTCTATTCGGGCGGCGCGATCCCGGCCGCCCAGCGCGGTGCGGCGGCGGCATCGGCGCTGGCGCGCGCCAAACAGGCCGGCGTCCGCGACCTCGCCCAGATCCGGCTGGTCCAGACCTATTTCGGGCAGCAACTCGCCGCCGCGCTGCTCGCTTCCTCGGTCGAAACGCGCGACAGCCTCGACCGTCATCTCGCCAACGCGCAGAGCCTGTTTCGTGAAGGCGTGATCCCCAAGGCGCGTGTGCTGGAGGTTCAGGTCGCGCGCGACACCGCCCAGCGCGCGGTCGAACGCGCCGAGATGCAGGCCAGGTCCGCATCGGACACGCTCGCGCGGCTGCTCGATGCCGATGGCGGCGTGCGGCCGACCACGCCGTTGTTCGTCAACACCGGCTCGCCCGCGCCGCTCCCCGATTTCCTCGCCAGCGCGACCAGCGGCAATCACCCGCAATCGCTGGCGGCCAATGCCGCGCGCGAAATGGCGGGCGCCGGGACCGATCTCGCCAAGTCCCGGCTGCGGCCCCAGGCCTTCGCCTTCGGGTCCTACAATCTCAATCGCAACGACAGCATCCCGGTCGACCCCGACTGGATCGTCGGCGTCGGGGTCCGCTACACGCTCTTCTCCAATGTCGGCCGCCGCCACGCCCTCAACGCCGCCCAGGCGCGTGAGGCCGCCGCCGCCGAAGCCGCGCGTGAGGCGGGCAAGACGATCGAGCTGGAGACGACCCAGGCCTATAACCTGACCGAGGCCGCACGCCGCTCCTTCCTGCTGCTCGATACCAACATCGTCGCGGCGAAAGAGAATTTGCGGGTGCAGGACATTGCCTTTCGCGAGGGCGAGGGCACCGCCAGCCAGCTGATCGACGCGCGCAACGCACTCACGCTGGCCCAGACCCAGCGGATCGCCGCCGCCTATGAATATGTGGTGACGCTGGCCGCGCTGCTCGCCGCCAGCAATCGCGGCGACAGCTTCCCCGACTATCTCGCCCGCGCCGACCGGATCGCAGCCCCATGACCGATCAACCCGAAACCGTCGAACCGCCCTTCGCCCCGGAAGCACCGAAGAGCGGCAACCGAATGCGCCTCCTCGTCGCCGCTTTGCTGGGGATCGCGGTATTGCTGGCGCTTGGCCTGTGGGTCGCCGCGCGACCGGGGCCGTCCCAGCTTCAGGGCATGGTCGACGCCGAACAGGTCAATGTCGCGACCAAGGCGCTGGCGCGGGTCGAGCAGCTCATCGCCAAGCCGGGCGAGACCGTGCAGGCGGGTGCCCTGCTCGCGACCTTGGCCAGTCCCGAACTCGACGCTGGCAAGCAGCAGGCCGAAGGGATGCTCGCTGGGGCGCGAGCGATGGAGGCGATGGCGCAGACCGGCGCGCGGCGCGAGGACATCGCCTCGCTCCATTCGATCTGGCAGGCCGCGCAGGCCGCCGCCAATCTCGCCGCCGTCACCGCGCGGCGCTCGGACAATCTCTATGCCGAGGGCGTCATTGCCGCGCAGCGCCGTGACGAAGCGCGCGCGGCACGCGACGCCAGCGCGCGCAACGCCGAGGCGTCGCGCCAGCAATATCTGAAGGCGGTCGCGGGCGCGCGCGCGGAAGAGAAAGAGGCGGCGCGCGCGCAAGTCCAGGTCGCCGCCGCCGGAGTCTCGACCGCCAACGCGCTTCAGGCCGAAAAGCGCCTGGTCGCACCGATCGGGGGCGAAGTGGTCAAGCGGCTCGCCGAAGCGGGCGAGATCGTCGGCCCGGCGGTTCCGGTCTATCAGATTATCGACACCGCCAATCCCTGGGTCTCGCTCAACGTGCGTGAGGACAGCTACATGGGCTTCGCCAAGGGCCGCGTCGTCAAAGGGGATATCCCCGCGCTCGGTCTTACCGGCGTGCCCTTCGCCGTCTATTATATCAGCCCGCAGGGCGATTTCGCGACTTGGCGCGCGACACGGCAATCCGCCGGATTCGATGTCCGCAGCTTCGAGGTGAAGCTGAAGCCCCAGCGGCCGGTCCAGGGCCTGCGCCCCGGCATGAGCGTGCTCTTCACCTGGCCGCAATGAGCGGCTTTGCCGCCGCCTTCCGCCGCGAATGGGCGCATCTGATGCGCAATCGCTGGGATCTGGCGATGGTCACCCTGTTCCCGGCGCTGGCGATCGTGATCGTCGCAGCGATGCTGATTCAGGGCGTACCGCGCGAACTGCCGGTGGCGATCGTCGATCAGGAGCAGAGCGCGTTCAGCCGCGCGGTGGTGCGGTCGGTCGCCGCCGCGCCCTCGGTGACGATCGCCGAACGCCCGGCCGACATGCAAGCCGCCGAGGCGCTGGCCCGATCGGGCAAGGTCTGGGCGGTCCTGCATATCCCCAAGGGTGCGTCCGACGGCCTCGCGCGCAGCAAGACGCCCGCGATCCACATCTTCTACAACGCCTCCTTCCTCACCATCGGCGCGAGCGCGGCGAGCGGTCTTTCCGGCGCGGTCAAGGACGTGATCGCCGACCGCGGGATGGCGGCGCTGCACGCGCGCGGTCTGCCCGCGATGCGCGTCCATCCGCCGCCGGTTCAGGTGACGATCCTGTTCAACCCGCAGACCAGCTTCGAATGGTATCTTCAGGCGCTTATCCACCCCGCCGTGCTGCACCTCCTCACCGCCTGTGTCGCGGTGATGGCACTTGGGCGCGAGCTGGAGGGACGTTCGCTCGCGCGCTGGAAGCACGAGACCGGCGGCGGTCTCGCCGCGCTCTTGGGCAAGTTCGCGCCCTATCTGCTCTTCCTTGGCCTCTGGGCGGCGGTGTGGATGATCTGGCTGCTCGGCGTGCGCGGCTGGACGATGGGCGGCAGCCTGATGCTGACGCTAGCCGCCCAGATCCTGCTCTTCGCCGGGACGATGGCGATCTCGGTCCTGCTCGTCACGGGCGTGCGCAAGCCGAGCTTCGCCTTCTCGGCGAGCGCACTCTATGCCGGCTCCGCGCTCGCCTATTCGGGGGGCACCCTCCCGCTCGAGGGCGGGTCGCTGTTCGCGCGCGGCTGGAGCCAGGCGCTGCCCTTCACCCATTATCTGCGGCTTCAGATGGACCAGTTCCTCGGCACGCCGGTCGCGGACGCAGTGCCGGCGCTGCTCGCGCTCGGCCTCTATCTGGTCGTGCCGCTCGCGCTCACCTTGCTGCTGCTCCAGCGCCCTGAGGCCGAGGCGACCGCATGAGCTTCTCCGCCGCTTTCGCGCAGGTGTTTCGCGCCATCGCCTCCAACTTCGCCCTGGCCTCGATCATCATACTCGCGGTCATCCTCTACGGCTTCTACTACCCCGCCCCCTATGCGCATCAGACCGCGCGGCAATTGCCCGTGGTCGTGGTGGACGAGGAACAGACCCCGCTCACGCGTCAGTTGATCCGCAACCTGTCGGACGCACGCGAGGTACGGATCGCGGCCGAGGCGCCCTCGGTCGCCGCCGCCGAGCAGATCGTGCGCGCGCGCGAAGCCGACGGCATCCTGTTGCTGCCGCGCGGCCTCACCCGCAGCCTGCTCACCGGCGCGCGCGGCGGCGGCATGGGGCTGTGGCTCAACGGCACCTATCTCGTCCGCGCGCGCGATATCGGCGGCGCGATCCAGGCGGCGGCGCTTGCGGTCGGCATGCAGCGACTGGGGCCGGTGGCGGAGGGGCTGCACCTCCATCCGCCGATCGAGGTGGTCGAACGCCCCTTGTTCAACACGCGGGAGGGCTATGCCGACTATATCTTCCCCGCGGTCGCGGCGGTGATCCTTCAGCAGACCCTGTTGTTCGGATCGGCGATGCTGGTCGCGGGGCGGCGCGAGGAACGCTTGCCGCCAATGCGTACCGCCGAGTTTTTCGGCACCTGGTGCGGCCTCACCCTGATCGGCTGTTTCGGCGCGATGCTCTATTTCGGCTGGATCTACTGGTTCCAGGACGTGCCCCGCGCCGGCAACCTCCCCGCCCTGCTCTTCGCCGTCCCGCTGTTCGCCAGCGCCGTCGCCGCCCTGGGAATCCTGCTCGGCAGCGTCTTCGACCGCACGGATCGAGCGCTTCAGGTGTTGATTCCGACCTCGATCATCCTGTTTTTCCTAGCGGGAACGGCCTGGCCGCTGAGTTCGATGCCCAACTGGGTGGCTGCGCTCGCGCATCTGTCCCCCGCGACGCCCGGCGCCCAGACATTTGTCCGCCTCAACGAAATGGGTGCGTCGCTGCGCGAGGTCGCACCGCTACTCGCCGGCCTTGCCGCGCTCGCCTTCGTCTATGGCCTCGCCGGATATCTCCGGACGACCCGCGCCTCGCGGCCCCTTAGCGCCCAACCCAATCGGCGACCTGTCCGGCGACCTGATTGGCGGCGCGATTGAGCGCGGTTCCGGCCGACGCCGCATCGATCACAGCCACGGCCACGCGCGCTTCGAAGCGGCGCTTCTCGAAAGTCTGCGGCGGACGCGCACCACTCGCCTCGGCGGGCCGATCGCGCACCAGCGTCGCGTCGAAGGTCACGACCGCCTCGTTGGTCGCGGCGTCGATCCCGAACGCCCGCAGATCGCCGCCCAGCCGAGCGCCCGGATCCGAAAGTGACTGGCGTAGGCTCAGCACCACCCGGCCGGTGCGTGCAGAGACCGTGTCGGAGAGCAACCGGCCGAACAGCCGGCTCGGCGGCTCGACCCAGTGCGCGTCCTTGAGATAGGCGATGTTCGTCTCGTTTGAGCGCACCGGCACCCGCGCCACAGCTAGCTCCTGCGGCACGCCCAGTGCACCGATGCTGATTGACTTCGCCGTCGCCGAGCTCGCGGTCTCACCCACCGCGATCGGCACCTCCGACGTCAGCGTGAGCAGCGAGGGTGGGGCTTCGGCGCCGAAGCGAATGCAGCCGCCGAGAATGAGCGGGAGCGCCAGCGCGAGGGGAAGCGTCTTCATGATCGAACTCACTTCTTCCGGGGTTCATATTCGGGCAGCTTCGGTCCGCCGATCAGCGATCCGGCACCGCCGCGATCGACCTTCTCGGCGACCGACTGCAACGCAATCGCCATCTCGCGCAGATCCTGGATCAGCTGGTTGACCTCGGGGATGGTGCGGCCCGACACTTGGTCCAGGCCGGCATCCGCCTTGCCCAGCGTGCGCTCCAGCGCCTTCATACTGCCGTCGGCGGACGCGATCGCCTTGCGCAGATCCTTCATCGCCGGGCCGACCTCGTTCGCCAGCACCTGGTCGGTCGTGCCAGACAGCTTGCCGATCTGCTCGGCGGCGAAGCCGGCCTGCTTGACCGTGTTGCGAAGCTCCCCGATCGCGGCGCGCAGGTCCGGTGCGCCCTTGGCAAGTTCGGCGGTCATTTTGTCGGTGTTTTCGAGGATGCCCGCGATCGACGCCTGGTTGCGGTCGGAGAGCAACTCGGTCAGCCGCTCGGTCAGCGTCGACAGACGCTCAAGCAGCCGCGGCGCGGTGTTGAGCAACGCGCCGAGGCCGCCTTGCTTGGTTGGGATCACCGGCACGCCGAGCGGACAGACGCTGCGCGGATCGACCTCGGGGCAGACGATCGGCGGCGCGCCCTTGACCGCGCCGTCGAGCTGGATCTGGCTGACCCCGGTAAAGCCGACGCCCTGGATCGTCGCGGTGGTACCCTGAAGCACCGGAACTTCCTTGTTCACGCTGATCCGCACCCGCACCAGGCTGGGGTCCGGCGGAAACAGCGCGATTTCCTTCACCTGCCCGGCAGGCACACCCGAGAAAGCGACCGACGATCCCTTGGCAATGCCGTCGACCGCCTGCTTGAAGAAGATATCATACTCCTTCTCCGCGGCGGTATTGAGCCGGGCGAGCCACACGGTGAACAACGCCAGCACGGCGAGCAGGATCAGCACCACCGCACCGACCAGCACATGATTTGACCGGGTTTCCATCTAGTGCCTCATGCCCCCTCAGAGTTCGAACGAGCCTCGGCCCGTTCCACGCTGCCGACCGCCGCCCGGCCGCGCGGGCCGTTGAAATATTCCTGAATCCACGGGTGATCCAGCGCGAGAAGTTCATCGATGGTGCCGACCGCGATCACGCGCTTGTCGGCGAGCACCGCAACCCGATCGCAAATCGCATAGAGCGTATCGAGATCGTGCGTAATCAGAAACACCGTCAGGCCCAGCGTACGCTGGAGCGACAGGGTCAGTTCGTCGAACGCCGCCGCGCCGATCGGATCGAGCCCCGCCGTCGGCTCGTCGAGGAACAGTAATTCGGGATCGAGCGCCAGGCTGCGGGCAAGCCCCGCCCGCTTCTTCATGCCGCCCGACAACTCGGCGGGGTATTTGGGACCGGCATTGGGCTGAAGCCCCGTCATCACCACCTTGTACGCCGCGATCTCGTCGAGCAGCGCCTGATCGAGCGCGGGGTAGAATTCCTTCAAGGGAACCTGGACATTCTCGGCCACGGTCAGCGTCGAGAACAAGGCGCCGCCCTGGAACAATACGCCCCAGCGCTTGCGCATCTCGATCGCCTCGGCCTCGTTCACATCGAGCGCGTCCTCGCCGAACACCTCGACCGTGCCCGCATCCACTTCCTGCAGGCCGATGATCGATCGCATCAGCACCGATTTGCCGGTACCCGACCCGCCGACCACGCCCAGGATCTCACCTGGCCGCACATCGAGATCGAGATCCTCGTGCACCACCTGTTCGCCGAAGCTGTTGCGCAGGCCACGCACGCGGATGATCGCGTCCCCATCAAAGGTCGGGCTGGCGGAGGTGGGGGCCATCAGTTCCATCCCACTTCGGTGAAGAACACCGCGAAAAAGGCGTCGAGCACGATGACGAGGAAGATTGCCTGGACGACCGCGGTGGTGGTGCGGGTGCCAACCTGTTCGGCATCGCCCTCAACCTGCATCCCCTGATAGCAACCGGCGATCGCGATGATCGCACCGAACACCGGCGCCTTGACCAGACCGACATAGAGGTCGGTGAGCGGCACCACTTCGCGGAGGCGCTGGACGAAGGTGATCGGCGGAATGTCGAGCGAGATCCAGCAAAGCAGCCCGCCGCCGATGATCGCGACGACCGAGGCATAGAAGCCCAGCAGCGGCAGCATCAGCACCGCCGCGATCACGCGCGGCAGCACCAGCGCCTCCATCGGATTGACCCCGATGGTACGCATCGCGTCGATTTCCTCGGTCAGCTTCATCGTGCCGAGCTGCGCGGCGAAGGCCGATCCGGAGCGGCCGGCGACCATGATGGCGGTCATCAGGATGCCGAGTTCGCGCAGCGTGATGCGTCCGACGAGGTTGATCGTGAACACCTCGGCACCGAATTGGCGCAACTGCACCGCGCCTTGCTGCGCGATGACGATGCCGATCAGGAAGCTCATCAGCCCGATGATGCCGAGCGCGGAGACGCCGACCACCTCGAACCGGTGGACGGTCGCGTGGAAGCGGAAGCGGCTGGGGTTGAGGATCACCGCGCCGAACGCCATCGCGGTCGCGCCCATGAAACCGAGCAGGCCGTGCAGCGTCTTGAACGCCTGGATCACCGCTTCACCCACTTCGGCCAGCAGCCGCTTGAAGGTACCATAGGGCGCCGGCGGCATTTCGATCGGCTGATCGGCGTCCGCGACCTGATCGAACAGATGCTGAGAATCGGAGTTGAGGCCCGAAACCGTGGCGCCATGATCACGCGCGAAGCGATGGACGAGCCAGGCGCCGACGGTATCGATTCGGTCGATGCCCGACATGTCGAGCCGCTCGACCGGTCCGCTCACCGCCGCCAGACGATCAGGCAGGTCCCCAATCGATCGAAGCGAGAGATTACCGCTGAAGCGGAGCGTGCCGCCATTGGCCGCGTCGTGCTGGAAGTCGGCTGGCGCGCTCATCCCTCTTCCATGATTGATTGGCACTGGAACGGCAAGCGCTTGCCTTTACAGATGTTTCGCTCTCAACCCAATCCCGGAAGCACGCCGAAGGTTCCGATGCGAAGTGTTGCAATTTATGACATGGACAAGACGATCACGCGCAAGGCGACGTGGACGCCGTTCCTGATCCATGCGGCGATGGCCCGCGCGCCATGGCGGCTGGCGCTGCTGCCCGCGGCGGGGATCGCCTCGCTGCTCTACCTTGCCAAGGCGATTGACCGCGCAAAGCTCAAGGAAGTGACCCATCGGCTGATGCTTGGCCGCACGATCCCTCCGACGGATCTTGAGGCTGTGGCCGAGGCGTTCGCCGACGGCGTCGCATCGAGCAACATGTTTTCGGATGCGCGCGCGCGAGTCGAGGCGGATCGCGCCACGGGCTGGGAACCCGTGCTGGCAACGGCGAGCCACGGCTATTACGCCCGCGCCATCGCCGCGCGACTGGGCATCACACAAGTGATCGCGACCGAAGCGCGGCGCGACGCGGACGGCAACGTGCTGGCAGGAATCGAGGGCGAGAATTGCTACGGCCCCGCCAAGCTGCGCCTGATCGAGGCGTGGATGGCGCGCGAGGGCATCGCGCGGAACGACATGCGGGTGCGCTTCTACAGCGACCATGTCTCCGACGCGCCGGTACTCGAATGGGCGGACGAACCGTTTGCAGTGAACGCGCACGGGCCGCTGCGAAAGCTGGCGGCGGCGCGGGGATGGACCGTGCTGGACTGGGAGGGGTGACAGCGCCCCTGGTTGAGGGCGCTGGATTCCGCTGATAGCGCAAGCGCATGAACCCGTCCGTATCCGCGCTGTGGCAGCGTTACCGCCTTATCGATCCATCCGCGCCTGTCGAAGCGCAGGCCGTCTATCATTTCTGCGACAATCGGGAGGATGCGGACGCTTGCGCCGATCTGGTCGTCGCGGGGCAGAAGCGCGCGACCGCATCGTCGCTCGCCGAACTGGAACGCGACAATATCCCAATGCCCAAAGCCGGCGATTATGCGGTGATCACCGGTTGGAACGGTGAGGCACGCGCGGTGATCCGGACCACATCGGTCGATATCCACAGATTCGGCGACGTCGATGCGGAGTTCGCCCGCACCGAAGGCGAAGGTGATTTGACGCTGGAATGGTGGCGGGACGCGCACCGGAGCTATTACGAGCGCGTGCTGGCGGACAGCGGCTATTCAGTCGACGACGACCTGCTGATCGCGTGTGAACGGTTCGAGGTCGTGCTGCTGCCCTGAACCTGCCTCACAGCCACACATGCAATGTGTGGATGATGAGACCGACTAGCCCGCCCACAAGCGTGCCGTTGATGCGGATATATTGCAGGTCCTGTCCCACCGCATTCTCGAGCCGGCCGGTGATCGTTTGCGCGTCCCAGCCGCGCACCGTGTCCGACACCAGCCGGACGATGCCGTCGCCATAATCGGCGGCGGTACCGACCGCGGCACGGCGGACGAAGCGGTTGATCATATGGCTAAGGCGCGGGTCGTTCTGCAGCGTCTCACCCAGCTGGCGCAGCGCATCGCCGAGCTTACCGGCGAGCGCCGCGTCGGGATCACGCGCGACACGAAGCAAGGCGGCGCGCGCCTGTTCCCACATCCCCTCGATCCAACGGGCGAGCGCGGGATTGTCGAGCAGATCGGCCTTGAACTCCTCCACCTTGATCCGCGTCGGAATGTCGAACTGGAGGTCGAAGGCGAGCTTCTCCAGCCCTTCCTCGACCTTGGCGCGCAGCGGATGGCCGGGGTCTTCGGCGACGTCGGCGACCAGCTTGTAGAGGCCGTCGATGATGGCGTTGGCCAGCGTTTCGTCGAGGCCGGTCCAGCGCATGATCGATCCGGCACGTTCGTGCACCATCTTGCGGATCAGTGCCTCATTCTGATCGATGATCTTGGCGAGCCAGCGCAGCATGCCGTCCATCAGCGGGATATGGCGCTCCTCCGCGATCGCCGCGCCCAGCGCCTGTCCCATCAAGGGTGAAATGTCCGTCTGGCGCAGGCGGTTGGCGACCGCGCCCTTGATCATCCCGCCCAACTGCTCCTGATCGAGCGATTCGAGCAGGCTCGCCGCCATGCGCGATGCGCCCCGACGTAGACGGCCCGAGCTTCCCGGCGGCTGGGCGAGCCATTTGCCGGCGGCGGTGGCGACATCGACGCGGTGCATCCGTCGCGCCACCACGGAAGGGACGAGGAAATTGTCGCGCAGGAAGTTGGCGAGCGCCGTCGCGATCCTGTCCTTGTTGCGAGGGATGATCGCGGTGTGCGGGATCGGAAGGCCGAGCGGGTGGCGGAACAGCGCCGTGACCGCGAACCAGTCGGCAAGGCCACCGACCATCGCCGCTTCCGCGAACGCCCGCACGAATCCCACCATGGGATAGATGGGCTCATAGTGGCGCGCGGCGAAGTACACCGCCGCCATCGCCACCAGCAGGCCGGTGGCGATGAAACGCATCCGCCGCAAACCCGGCGGCGCGGGTTCGCGGCGAATACGGGCGGCGAACAGACCGCCGGACCCATTACGGCGAGACTGCGTGCGGGGAGGCGGGCTCATGCCCGTAACAATCCCCCCGCGCGCGTTTGGTTCACTCGGCAGGCTGGGTACCCTCCCCACCCTGATGGCCAAGGCGCCCCTGCTGCTCGATCACGGCGCCACCCTGGGGGCCGTGCTCGTCGCCGGGCGTGTAGGTCAGCAGGCGGCGGCGCAGGCGCGGCCCCATCCACTTCTCCACCCCGATCGCCAGGCTGAAGCTCGCCGGGACGATCAGCAACGTCAGGATGGTCGACAGGATCAGACCGCCGATCACGGTGACGCCCATCGGCGCGCGCCAGGCGGCGTCGCCCGACAGCGCAACCGCGGTCGGCACCATGCCCGCCACCATCGCCACCGTGGTCATCACGATCGGCTGGGCGCGCTTGTGCCCGGCGTCGGCGATCGCCGTCATCTTGTCGACGCCCTTCTCCATCTCCTCGATGGCGAAGTCGATCAGCAGGATCGAGTTCTTGGCGACGATACCGAGCAGCATCAGGATACCGATATAGACCGGCATCGAGATCGGCTGACCCGCGATCCACAGCGCGAACAACCCGCCCAGCGGCGCCAGCAGCAGCGACCCCATGTTGACCAACGGCGAGACGAAGCGGCGATAGAGCAGCACCAGCACCGCGAAGACGAGGAAGATGCCCGCCACCACCGCGATGATGAAGTTCTGGATCATCTCCGCCTGCCATTTGGCCGAGCCGACCTCGAGCTTGCCGACACCGAGCGGCAGGTTCTTCATCGCTGGCAGCGCGTCGATCTGCTTCATCGCGTCGCCGCTGACCACGCCGGGGGCAAGGTCGGCACCGATCATGATGCGGCGCTGCTTGTTGATCCGGTCGATGCGGGTGGGACCCGCGCCGAAGCCGATATCAGCGACCAGGCTCAACGGCACCGATCCGCCCGACTGGGTCTGAACCGGCAGATTCTGGATCGTCGACAGCTTGGCGCGCGCGTCTTCCTCAAGCGCGACGCGGATCGGGATCTGGCGATCCGAAAGCGAGAAGCGCGCGCTGTTCTGGTCGATGTCGCCCAAGGTCGCGATGCGGATCGCGCTGGAGAGCGCCGCGGTGGTGACGCCGAGATTGGCGGCCAGGTCCATGCGCGGTCGGATCACGATTTCGGGTCGCTGGAGATCGCCCGAGATACGTGGCGCGACCACGGTCTTGAGCCCTTCCATCTCCTCGACGATCTTCTGCGCGGTACGGGTCAGCAGCGCCGGATCCTCGCCGCCCAGGGTGATCGTCAGGGCGCGGCCCGACCCGCCCCAGCCCTGCTGGTTGCGGAACGAGACGCGCGCGTCCGGAATGGCCGCCAACGCTGGCGTCATCCGGCGCTCGAACTCGTCGCTCTTGAAGTCGCGCTTGTCGGCAAGCATCGCGGTGACGCGGCCATTGCCGACGAACGCACGCGAATAGGTGTTCTCGACCCCCTCCTGCTTGGCCAACAGATCGCGGACGCGGTCGACCACGACCTTGGTCTGCTGAAGCGTCGTACCCGGCACCATCTCGATGCTCGCGGTCACCGAATCCTGGTCGAGATTGGGCTGGAAGGTCTTGGGCAGGATCGCGAAGAACATCACCGTCAACGCCAGCGACACGATGCCACCGACGATCGCCGACCAGCGATGGCGGAGCGTCCAGTGCAGGATCTTCATATACTGGTCCATCATCCACCCTTCACCATGGGTGGCGTGGCCCTTCGCCTTCAGGAAATAGGCGGCGATCATCGGCGAGATGAGACGCGCGACGGCAAGGCTCATCAACACCGCCGCGACGACGGTGAGGCCGAAATTCTTGAAGAACTGGCCGGAAACGCCCGGCATCATGCCGACGGGCAGGAACACCGCGACGATCGACATGGTGGTCGCGACCACCGCGACGCCGATTTCGTCCGCCGCGTCGATCGAGGCCTGATACGCCGTCTTGCCCATGCGCATGTGGCGGACGATATTCTCGATCTCCACGATCGCGTCGTCGACCAGCACGCCCGCCACCAGGCTGAGCGCGAGCAGCGTCATCTGGTTCAGGTTGAAGCCAAGCAGTTCCATGAAGAAGAAGGTCGGGATCGCCGACAGCGGAATCGCCAGGCCCGAGATCAGCGTGGCGCGCCAGTCGCGCAGGAACAGATAGACCACGATCAGCGCGAGGACCGACCCTTCGATCAATGCCCAGAGTGCCGATTTATACTGCGATTCGGCATATTCGGTGTTGTTGAACAGCACCTCGAAGCGAACCTTCGGATTCGTCTCCTGAAGCTTCTTCAGCTTCTGTTCCGCCTCATGGAACACCGCGACGTCCGAAGCACCCTTGCCGCGCTTGATGTCGAAGGCGAGCACCTGGTTGCCGTTCCATTCGGCGTTGCTGCGCAGCTCGGCATAGAGGTCCTTGACCTGCGCGATGTCGGACAGGCGGACCGTGCGGCCGCCGCCGATCGCGATCTGGGTCTGGCCGAGCGCATGGGCGTTGGCCGCGTTACCGAGCACGCGCACCGACTGTTCGGTGCCCGAGATTTCCGCACGGCCGCCCGCGGCGTTGAGGTTCACCTGGCGCAGCTGCTGGTTCACCTGGCTCGCGGTCAG
Source organism: Sphingomonas sp. GW821-FHT10C01 (assembly GCF_059415525.1). NCBI lineage: Bacteria > Pseudomonadati > Pseudomonadota > Alphaproteobacteria > Sphingomonadales > Sphingomonadaceae > Sphingomonas > Sphingomonas sp. GW821-FHT10C01. The sequence goes on from NZ_JBWKNK010000003.1 coordinate 206,832, forward strand.
GCCATAGGCCTGGACCTTGGCGGGATCGAGGATGATGCGGATCTCACGGTTGACGCCGCCGACGCGGTCGACCCCCGTCAGGCCCGAAACCGACAGCAATTCCTTGGTCACCGAATTGTCGACGTACCAGGAGAGCTCCTCCATCGTCATGTCGGTGGCGATGGCGGTGAAGCTGGCGATGTCGTTGTCGGTGGTGTTGGCGCGGAACACCTGCGGCTCGAGAATGCCGTCGGGCAGCTGGCCGCGAATCTGGTTGATCGCCTCACGCACGTCGTTGACCGCGCGGTCGATCGGAGTGCCGATATCGAGCTGGATGACCGTGGTGGAATTACCCTCGGTCACGTTCGATTCGATCTGGTCGATCCCCTGCAGGGCACGCACCGCGGATTCGACACGCTGGGTGATCTGGGTTTCCAGCTCGGTCGGCGCGGCGCCCGGCTGGCTGATCGTGACGATCGCGACCGGGAAGTCGATGTCCGGATCGTTGTTCACGTCCATCCGCGCGAAGCTGACGAACCCCGCGATCGTCAGTGCGATGAAGAGCACGATCGGCGGAACCGGGTTCCGGATCGACCAGGCCGAGATGTTGCGAAAACCCATGGCTGTGTCCTTAGATCCGCGTCAGCGCTGCAGCTTCGTGAGGTTGGGCTTCACCTTCTGCCCAGGATTCAGGAAGGCGCCCGCCGTCAGCACGACACGCTCGGTGCCCTGGAGGCCGGTAGTGATCGCCACACCCACATCGGAAACGTCGCCCGTGGTGATCGGGCGGCGCTCCGCTTCGTCCTTGGCATTCAGGATGTAGACGAAATTGCCCTTGGTATCGCTCTGGATCGCCGATTGCGGAAGCATCGGCGCCACCTGCCCGCCCGAATGAATGATCGCGCTGGCAAAGCCGCCGGGACGCAGCGCCTTGTTATAGGACAGCGCGACGCGGGCGATGCCCTGACGGGTCTGCGGATCGATCACCGGCGATACCTGCCACACCTGGCCCGCGAACTTCTCCTCGGTGCCGGTCGGCGTCACATCGACGCGCGCGCCGACGGGAATGCGCTGAAGATCGGCTTCGCTGAGCTGCACGCGCATCTCGAACTGGCCGCCCTGCGCGACGCGGAACAGCGTCCCGGAACCGGCGCTGACGATCTGCCCCGGCTCGACCGTGCGGGTCAGGACCAAGCCGGCCGAAGGGGAACGGATGTCGAGCCGGCGGTTGCGCGCATTGGTTTCCGAATGCTGTGCCTGCGCGACGCGGACGCGCGCCGCAGCGGCATCGCGGGTCGCGGTCTTGCGGTCGATATCGGCCTTCGACACGAACCCGCGCGCGACGAGCTGCTTGGCGCGATCGAGTTCGGCCTGGGCGATTCCGAGATCGGCCTGCGCAACGCGAACGCTGGCGGCCTGGGACTGGGCGGTCTGCGACTGGACCGAGCGGTCGACCGTCGCCAGCACCTGTCCAGCGGCGACCCAGTCGCCCGGCTCGACCAGTACGCGCGTGACCTCACCGCCCTCACCGGCGACGCCGACCGGCATCTCACGGCGCGCGGCGAGCGAGCCGGTGCCGGAAATCACGCGATCGATTTCCTGACGGCCGGGCACCGCAACGCTGACCACCGGAAGCTGGCGATTGCCGCCTTCCCCGCCCCTGCCCGCAGCGGCAGCCTTGCCGCCATCCGAACCGCCTGAACCGAACGCGAACCACGCGCCCGCGAGCGCCGCGACCAAGATCAGTCCGCCGATGATCCACCAGAGCCGCCGCGACCGACCTTCACCCTCGCCGGCAATCGCCAGCTGTTCGTCCCTGCCAAACATCCGTGCCTCATAGTTCATGCGCGACCCCATCACCCCGGCCATTGCGGCCGCTTCGGGCCATCCCGTCGCGCTGTATTATCTGAATATATCACCGGCCTCAATAGCCGTCGTTACGCTGTTGCTTTGACTGCCCGTTTTCGTCTTGTTCCGCAAGGGGACGAACTGCGGCCCGATGCTGCGACGCATGGTCGAATCGGGGTTTGCAGCGCCCGCATCCTCAGGCAAGTTCCCGCGCGGTTTCCCGCGACGGAAACCGCAAAACAGGAGGAAAGCATGCCCGACGGTATTATCGGTTGGATCCTCATCGGCCTGGTCGCAGGCGCTCTTGGCAAGCTGATCATGCCCGGCAAGGACCCGGGCGGCATCATCGTTACCATCCTGATCGGTATCGCGGGCGCGTTGCTCGCCGCTTTCATCGCGCCGGCCATCGGCATCAGCCTGACCGGCAAGTTCGCCAGCTACATCGCCGCCACGATCGGCGCGGTCGTATTGCTGGCCCTTTATCGCGTGGTCATCGCCCGGCGGGCGGCCTGATTACGGGTTCGCCTCTTTGGGTCCGTTCAGCTTCCGTTGTCCCGCCGCCAGTTAGCGCGGCGGGACAACTAGCTGGAAAGGCCTTATTGAATGGTTCGATTGCTGACCCTCGCGGCCGCCGCCGCCGCGCTTCCCATGACCGCCAACGCGCAGGTGCCCGCGCCGGGTGTGCTGGTGTCTGAAGGCACGCTGCTCGAGGTGGTCGCGGACGGCGAGGCGAGCCGCGTTCCCGACATCGCGACGATTCGCGCCGGCGTGGTGACCCAGGCACCAACCGCCGCGGCCGCGCTCGCCGCCAATGCCACGCAGATGAAGAGCGTGCTCGCCGCACTCAAGGCCGCCGGCGTCGCCGACCGCGACGTGCAAACCGCGACCATCTCGCTCAATCCGCAATATCGCTATGCCGAGAACCAGCCGCCGGTGATCACCGGTTATCAGGCGTCGAACAATGTATCGGTCAAGTTCCGCGACATCGCCAAGAGCGGCAATATCCTCGACGCGCTGGTGAAGCAGGGCGCCAATCAGATCGACGGCCCGAACCTTTCGATCGACCAGATCGAAGCCGCGCAGGACGAAGCGCGCGTCGATGCCGTCAAGCGCGCCCGTGCCCGCGCCGACCTCTATGCCCGCGCGCTGGGCATGCGGGTCGACCGGCTGGTGTCGCTGAGCGAAGGCAATGACGTCGGTATGCCCGGCCCGGTGATGGGGATGATGGTCCGCGCCGAAGCCAAGGATTCGACCCAGGTCGTACCCGGCGAGCAGCGCGTCAACGTCACGGTCCGCGTCCGCTTCCTGCTCAAGTAAGAACAACAAAGGGCCGCCCCCTCGACGGGGCGGCCCTTTTTTTGGTTCAGCGTGGCTGAATCAAAGGCGGCACAGCCGCGCCCAACCCATCAACGCACCGATCCGCGGCGGACCAGATTGACGACCGCCAGCAGAATGATCGCGCCGACCAGCGAAACGATGAAGCTGTAGACCGACAGTCCGGCGTTGATTGATCCGCCGCTGAAGATCAGTCCGCCGATGAACGCGCCGACGATGCCGACCACCACGTTCAGCAAGATGCCTTGCTGAGCGTCGGTCCGCATCACCAGGCTGGCGAGCCAGCCGACGACACCACCGATGGCGAGCCACACGATAATTCCGACGAGGTCCATGATTTTCCTCCATCTTTGCGTCCGCATCGCCGCGGCGCAGGTGGAGAATGAGACTCACCAGCCCCCAAAATGGTTCCGCCCGCGCCTTGTGGGCGCGGGCGGTGGGAGAAACCGAATTTCGAAAAGCTGCGGATCAGTATTTCTGCTGCCGCTCGTAGAGCGAACGATAATGCTGGATCCGCGTCACGCGCAGGCCGGGCATGCCCGACCGATCGATCGCGCGCTGCCAGCCGGCAAATTCCTCGACCGTCAGGCTGTAGCGGTCGCACACTTCATCCACGGTGAGCAGGCCGCCATTGACGGCCGCGACCACCTCCGCCTTGCGGCGCACAACCCAACGGGTCGTTTCGGGCGGGGGCAGCGAGTCAAGCGTCAGCGGCTCGCCGAGCGGTCCGATCACCTTGGCTGGTCGGATCTTCTGGTTTTCAATCATTACCTACCTCGATCAGGGCGGGGGGTCCCCGTCTTTGTTCTGTAACGACCATAGTCGTCGCGGCTTGAGCATCGCCTAAGCGGCACGGTAAACGCCGCCTTCATTGCTGTTGCCAGCCGGTTAGCGTGGCTTCCATCGGACGGTTGAACGCACCGTGCGCGGGCGCGAGCAGCGCGCCGGTCGGCAAGGGCCGATCGAGCACCGCCTGAAGCTGAGCGGTCGGACTCGCCGCCTGTCGAGCGGCGATGCCAACCATCAGCACCGCGAGTTCGGTGGGGATTGCGGTCATCACCGCGACGTCCCGGTCGAATCGGAAGCTCAGGTCCACAAACGCTACTCACCTTGAGGTCGAATCCACCCATTTTGAATAAGCCCGAAGGTTGAAGGGGGAGTAAACGCGGGCGGTTTTTTGCATCCCGGCCCGCAAATCCCTATGTGGCGGCGCGATGACCGGACCCGATTTTCAGTTGAGCGGACCGCTGGAGAAGCGGCGAATCGTTGTTGCCATGTCGGGCGGCGTCGATTCCTCGGTCGTGGCCGCGCTCGCCGCGCGCACCGGCGCCGAGACGATCGGCGTAACGCTCCAGCTCTATGATCATGGCGAGGCGACCGGCCGTTCGGGCAGCTGCTGCGCCGGCCGCGACATCCGCGACGCGCGCGCCGTGTGCGATCGCCTCGGCATCGCGCATTATGTCTTCGACCATGAATCGAGCTTCCGCGAGCAGGTAATCGACGATTTCGCCGACGAATATCTTGCCGGCCGAACCCCGATCCCGTGCGTGAAGTGCAATATGGGGCCGAAGTTCACCGACCTGTTCGCGCTCGCCCGCGATCTCGGCGCCGACTGCCTCGCCACCGGCCATTATGTACAGCGCATGGTCGGAGCTGAAGGCGCGGAACTGCACAAGGGCGCCGACCCCGCGCGCGACCAGAGCTATTTCCTGTTCGCAACCACCGGCGACCAGCTCGATTTCCTGCGCTTCCCGTTGGGCGCGATGCCCAAGGCGCGCGTGCGCGAGATCGCGGCGGAGATCGGCCTGGCCGTCGCGACCAAGCCCGACAGCCAGGACATCTGCTTCGTCCCCGACCGCAACTATGCCGGGCTGGTCAAGAAGCTGCGTCCCGAAGCGGACACCGCGGGCAAGATCGTCGACGAAACCGGCCGCACGCTCGGCGAGCATAAGGGCCTGATCCACTTCACCGTCGGTCAGCGCCGCGGGCTGGAGATCGGCGGCAGCCCCGAGCCGCTCTACGTCATCCGCCTCGATCCCGAACGCCGCGAAGTGGTGGTCGGCCCCAAGACCGCGCTCGCCGTCCGCGCCGCGCGAATCGAGGGGGTGAACTGGCTCGGCGGCAGCTATGACGGTCCGATGACCGCCAAGGTCCGCTCGATGGCCAAGCCCGCCCCTGCCCGGCTGGTAGACGGCCGCGTGGTGTTCGACACGCCCGAATATGGCGTCGCCCCCGGCCAGGCCGCCGTGCTCTATGCCGGCGAGCGCGTGCTCGGCGGCGGCTGGATCAAGGAAACCGAACGGGCGGAGCTGGTGGCGGCCTGAAGCGGCCGCGACGATTGCGACGTCGAGTGACGACCTGATCGCAGGCATGTCCCTAGACCGTCATCCCGGCCCTGTGCCGGGATTCACCCGGAGGCAAGCCGAAAGCAAAAGGCTCAATCGCACCCTTTGTGGCACCGTGGATCCCGGCGCAGAGCCGGGATGACGGAGAAGAGGAATGACCGCTAGCGAACCCTTTGCGGTCGCCGCGTCTCAACTATCCGATATAAAGAAGGACGTCAGGTCTATCCTCAAATGCTCGCCGGAGTTCAAAAATAAGATTGCGTAGACGCGGGCCGACATACTCCGTGCACTCTTTTGTCGATGGGATATTTGCAAGCACCTCTTGCAAGTTACTTTCAAGATCGTCGCGATTAGAAGATGAAATTTCAAATCCAGCACCGAATCCACATACCATCTCCGCCCCAACGCGCTTCGCTATAGGAAGCACGCTTTTATTGAATGATGCCTCATCTAAGATAGGCACTGAAAATTTCTTCTCCGAATCATTCGCAGGATCTGGGATGAACAACAGAACGGACATCTTACTTTTCCAGCTCGGCATTGAATGCCCAAGTTGAATATTTTCCGCAATGAGACCTAGTCTATGATGGAACCGAACAGACGGCAATTCACCCCATTGCCGCCGCTCAGTCCCGCCGCTCCATGAACGTCGCGATCACCTCGCGCCGCACCCGAAACCCCAGTTTCTCGTACAGCGCGATCGCCCCGGCATTGCTCGCATAGCTGTGCAGGAACGGCGTTTCGCCGCGCGCGACGATCCGCGCCATCACCACCCGCATCAGCTTGCCGGCCAGCCCACGGCCGCGCCAGTCGGGATGGGTGCAAACCGCGCTCACCTCGGTCAGGCCCGGCCCGCGCATCCGTTCTCCCGACATGGCGACAAGCTGGCCGTCGACGCGAATGCCGATGAACTCGCCCAGCCGGTGCGTCGCCTCCACGAACGGGCCGGGTTCGGTCAGCGTGGCGAGTGCCAGCATCTCGGGCGCATCGGCATCGCCAAGGTCGAGATAGTCGAGCGGTTCGGCCGGGGCTGGATTCTCGGCGATCATCTGGACCAGCATGGCCTGCTTCACGACGACCAGACCCGGCGGCACCAAAGTCTGTGCACCCTCGACCGTCGCGATCTTCCCACCGACAGGCACCAGCGCGGTGAGCGCCGCCAGCGCCTCGGGCGAATCATCAGCCGCCGCCGCGAGCAGGTTGATCTCGGGCCGGTAGCGAACCGCGCGCGCATCGCCCGCGGCGAAACCCGTCTGCCGCCCGGTCAACGCGGTCCAGACGGGCCGGTCGAGCGGGTGCGAAGTGTCAGACATCACTTATCCTTGAGCTGTTCGATCTCGTCGGCCTCGCGCAGGTCGTTGCCGGGATGATCGACATGCCCCGCCGGATCGACATGGATCAGGATTTCGGTGCCCGGGAACGCCGCTTCAAGCCGGGCTTCCAGCTTTTCGACCAACGCATGCGCGTCGGCCACGGACGTGTTTCCGGGCAAAGCGATGTGAAACTGGGCGAAGTCCTGCGATCCACTGGTGCGCGTGCGCAGGTCGTGCAGGCTCTCCAGCCCCGGCTCTCGCGCCGCGACCTCGACAAAGGTGCGGCGCTTCTCGTCCGGCCATTCGCGATCCATCAACTGCGCGATCGCCTCGCTCGCGCCATGCCATGCGCCCCACAGCAGCCAGGCGGCGATGACGATGCCGAACAGCGGATCGGCGCCGGTGAAGGCTAGATACTGATCGGACACCAGCGCAACGATCACTGCGACATTGAGCAGCAGGTCCGACTGATAGTGCAGCCGGTCGGTCTTGATCGCCACCGATCCGGTCGCGGCGATCGCGCGCCGCTGATAGGCGGTAAGCAGCAAGGTCACGATGATCGCCGCGACCGACACCGCGATCCCCGATTCGGCATCCGCCGCGACATCGCCCGAATTCAGCCGCTGCACCGCGCGCACCGCGATCAGGCAGGCGGAGACCGAGATCAACGCGACCTGGAACAACGCCGCCAGCGCCTCGGCCTTGCCATGGCCGAAGCGGTGTTCGGCATCGGCGGGCTGCGCCGCGATGTGCACCCCCGCCAACGTCACCAGCGATGCGACAAGGTCGAGCAGGCTGTCGGCGAGGCTGGCGAGCATCGCCACCGACCCGGTGCGCCACGCCGCCCAGGCCTTGAGCACGCCGAGCAGCACCGCCGCGCAGACGCTGGCGATCGCGGCCCGGCGCGCAAGGTTGCTCACGGGTACAGCAGCCCCTCGTCCCACCCGTCGGCGGTGCGGGTGAAAACGCGGCGCTCGTGGAGCCGGTGTTCGCGGTCCTGCCAGAATTCGATCCGCTGCGGGGTTACGCGATAGCCACCCCAATGCGGCGGTCGCGGCACGTCGCCTCCTTCGAACCGTTCACGCGCGGCTTCGTAGCGGGCCTCGAACGTGTCGCGCGCGTCGAGCGGGCGTGACTGGTCGCTCGCCCAGGCACCGAGCTGCGAATCCCGGCTGCGGCTGGCGAAATAGGTGTCGGATTCCACGTCGGTGGCGAGGGTCACCGCCCCTTCGATCCGGATCTGGCGGCGCAGCGATTTCCAGTGGAACAGCAATGCCGCGCGCGGCACCGCCGCCAGCTCGCCCGCCTTGCGGCTCTCGCGGTTGGTATAGAAGACGAAACCGTCTGGGCCATGGCCCTTCAGCAGCACCATCCGCACCGATGGCTGGCCCGCGACGTCCACCGTCGCCAGCGCCATCGCGTTGGAATCATTCGGCTCGGTCGTGCGTGCTTCGGCGTACCATTGGCCGAACAGCGTAAAGGGATCGGTCGTCATGCGCCCGCCCATACGCCTTCGCGCCGTACATAAAAAGGAGGGTCATGGCGTGGCAGCCGGCATCGGCGGCCCCTGAACGGAGGCTTCGCACTCAAAGCCACATCGCACCACAGGTCCTATCGTGGGCCGCCCGATTGCAATGTCCGCATCCCCCCCATATCCCGTGCGCGGGAGATTTTCATGAGCCGTTCGACTCGCAGGACTTTGGGCGGCGTGACCGTGCAGGACGTGGCGCGTGCCGCCGGCGTCTCGGCGATGACCGTGTCGCGCGTGATGAACGGCGGCACCAATGTGCGCGAGGACACGCGCAAGGCCGTCCTCGCCGCCGTCGAGCAGTTGAACTACCGCCCCAACGCAGCCGCGCGATCGCTCGCGGCGGGCGGCGCGGCGCAGATCGGGCTGCTCTACGCCAACCCCTCGGCGAGCTATCTTAGCCAGTTGCTCATCGGCGCACTGGAGGCGGCGCGACGCGCGGGCTGCCACCTCGTGCTCGAAACATGCGAGGATGACGGTGCCCCGGCGCAGGTGGAGGCGGTACGCCAACTGATCGACGCCGAAGTCCGCGGCGTGGTCCTCCCGCCGCCGCTCTCGGAATCCACCGCGATACGAAATGCGCTCGCCGAAGCGGGCATCCCCTGGGCCGCGATCGCGATGGGATCGCAGGACGCCGGGACGCTCAACGTACGGATCGACGATTTCGAGGCGGCGCGTGCAATGACCCGCCATCTGATTGAACTCGGCCATCGATCGATCGGCTTCATCAAGGGGCATCCCAATCAGGTCGCGAGCGCCGAACGTCATCGCGGCTTCGTCGCCGCGCTGGCGGAAGCCGGGATCGATCCGGCATCCGTACACATCGAACAGGGCCTGTTCACCTATCGATCCGGCATCGACGCCGCCGAGCGCATCCTGGAGGGGCCGAACCGACCGACCGCGATCTTCGCGTCGAACGACGACATGGCCGCCGCCACGGTGGGCGTCGCGCACCGCCACGGGCTTCAGGTCCCCGGCGACCTCAGCATCGTCGGGTTCGACGATACCGCGATCGCGACCAGCATCTGGCCAGCGCTGACCACCATCCGCCAGCCGATCTCGGCAATGGCCGACGCGGCGATCACGATGCTGCTGCGCCGCGTGCGCGAACGGCCGGGCGAAACCGAGGCGACCGAAGAGGAAGTTTTGCCCTACCAACTGGTGTTGCGCGAATCCGCGGGGCCGACAAGGCACTAGTTTGGTGCTTGCCGCCGCACCGGCACATCGGCATTAGTTACCGCTAACAATGCGTCTTGAAACGCAGGTGGGGAGGGACGGATGAGCCAGGCAAGGCAAGCCAATATGGGCCTGATCATCGCCATCGTCGCGATAGCGACGATTGGCGGCCTGTTGTTCGGCTATGACAGCGGCGCCGTGAACGGCACACAGGAGGGGCTCAAGTCGACGTTCGCATTGAGCGAAGGCGGGCTTGGCTTCACGGTCGGATCGCTGCTGATCGGCTGCTTTATCGGCGCCTTCCTCGCAGGTCGGCTCGCCGACATGATGGGCCGCCGCAACGTCATGATCCTGACGGCATTGCTGTTCCTGATCGGCGCGCTGGTCCAGGGGTTCAGCCACGAACAATGGATCTTCGTCGCCGCGCGCATTGCGGGCGGCATGGCTGTGGGTGCGGCGAGCGTTCTCTCCCCCGCCTACATTTCGGAGGTCGCTCCGGCGAACATCCGTGGCCGCATGACCACGATCCAGCAGATCATGATCATCTCAGGCCTCACCGCCGCGTTCGTGGTGAACTATTGGCTGGCAAAGACCGCGGGCGCGTCGACCAACCTCTTCTGGGGCGGGTATGAGGCTTGGCGCTGGATGTACTGGATGCAGGCAATCCCGGCGACCGTGTTCCTGATCGCGCTGTTCTTCATCCCCGAAAGCCCGCGCTACCTGGTCTCCAAGGGCCGCCATGAAGAGGCATCGCGCGTTCTCACCAGCCTGTTCGGCGCCGACACAGCGACGCGGAAGCTCACCGAGATCCAGGCGAGCTTCTCCGATCACCGCCCCACGCTGCGCGACATTCTCGACCCGGTAAAGGGCGGCGTCCGTCCGATCGTCTGGGCGGGGCTGCTGCTCGCGGTGTTCCAGCAGCTCGTCGGCATCAATGTGATCTTCTATTATGGCGCGACCCTGTGGCAGCTCGCGGGCTTTACCGAGAACGACGCGCTGCTGATCAACATCGTCTCCGGCCTGGTCTCGATCGCCGCATGCTTCATCACCGTCGCGATGGTCGACCGGATCGGTCGCAAGCCGCTGCTGCTGATCGGCTCGGCGGGCATGGCCGTCACCCTGTTCGCGATGGTCCTCGCCTTCAGTCAGGGCTCGCTCGATGCACAGGGTAAGTTGGTCCTGTCGCAGCAGTTGGGCGTCATCGCGGTGATCGCCGCCAATCTCTACGTCGTCTTCTTCAACGTCAGCTGGGGCCCGGTGATGTGGGTGATGCTGGGCGAGATGTTCCCCAACCAGATCCGCGGATCGGCGCTCGCCGTGTGCGGCTTCGCGCAATGGTTCTCAAATTACCTGATCGCGCAGAGCTTCCCGATCATGGCCGCGGGCTTGGGCCTTGCCGTCAGCTACAGTTTCTACGCGGTGTGCGCCGTCATCAGTTTCTTCCTGGTCCAGAAATTCATCCATGAGACCAAGGGCATGGAACTCGAGGACATGCAAGGATGACGACACGCACCCCAGCGCAGCCCTTCCGTTCGCGCGAATGGTTCGCCGCGCCGGGCCGCAGCGACATGACCGCGCTCTATCTCGAGCGCTTCATGAACTACGGCCTCACGCCCGAAGAGCTGCGTTCCGGCAAGCCGATCGTCGCGATCGCGCAGTCGGGGTCGGACCTGTCCCCATGCAACCGCATCCATATCGACCTCGCCAAGCGCGTGCGCGACGGCATTCGCGATGCGGGCGGGATTCCGATGGAATTTCCGGTCCATCCGATCTTCGAGAATTGCCGCCGGCCGACCGCCGCGCTCGACCGCAACCTCGCCTATCTGGGGCTGGTCGAGCTGCTCAACGGCTACCCCATAGACGCGGTCGTGCTCACCACCGGCTGCGACAAGACCACGCCGGCGCAGGTGATGGCCGCATCGACCGTCGACATTCCGGCCATCGTCCTCTCCGGTGGCCCGATGCTCGACGGCTGGCATGACGGCGAGCTGGTCGGATCGGGCACCGTCATCTGGCGCGCGCGGCGCAAGCTTAGCGCGGGCGAGATCAGCGAGGAGGAATTCCTCGACGCCGCCGCCGCGTCCGCGCCCTCGGCCGGCCATTGCAACACGATGGGCACCGCATCGACGATGAACGCGATCGCCGAGGGCCTGGGCCTATCTCTACCCGGCTGCGCGATGATCCCCGCGCCCTATCGCGAGCGCGGGCAGATCGCCTATGCGACCGGCCGCCGCGCGGTCGAGATCGCGTATGAGGATCTGCGCCCTTCGAAGATCCTGACCCCCACCGCCTTCCGCAATGCGATCGCGCTCACCACCGCGATCGGTGGCTCGTCCAACGCCCAGCCGCACCTGGTCGCGATGGCGCGCCATGCCGGGGTCGATATCACCGCCGAGGACTGGATGGCGGCCTATCACCTGCCGCTGCTCGTCAACATGCAGCCCGCCGGCGAGTATCTATCGGAGCGCTTCCATCGTGCGGGTGGCGTGCCCGCAGTGCTGACCGAACTGCTCGCTGCTGGCAAGATCAACGGATCGTCGCTCACCGTGACGGGCCGCACATTGGCCGAGAATGTCGCAGGCCTTACCGCGACCGACCGCGACGTGATCCTACCCTTCGACGCGCCACTCAAGCAGGCGGCGGGCTTCCTCGTCCTCAAGGGCAATCTGTTCGACTTCGCGATCATGAAGACCAGCGTGATCTCCGACGAATTTCGCGCACGCTATCTCTCGGTGCCCGGGCGCGAAGGGGTGTTCGAAGGCCGGGCGATCGTGTTCGACGGATCGGACGACTACCACCATCGCATCAACGATCCGGCACTGAACATCGAAGAGACCTGCATCCTCGTCATCCGCGGCTCGGGCCCGCTCGGCTGGCCCGGCTCGGCCGAGGTCGTCAACATGCAGCCACCCGACGCGCTGCTGAAGGCCGGGATCACCAGCCTTCCCACGCTTGGCGACGGACGTCAGTCCGGCACGTCGGACAGCCCGTCGATCCTCAACGCCTCGCCCGAGAGCGCGGCGGGCGGCGGCCTCGCCTGGCTGCGCACCGGCGACATGATCCGCGTCGATCTCAACGCGGGCAGCTGCGACGCGCTGGTCGACGAGACGGAGATCGCTCGCCGCAAGACCGAGCCGGCCCCGCCGATCCCTGAAAGTCAGACGCCGTGGGAAGAATTGTACCGCGAAAGGACCGGCCAGCTCTCGACCGGCGGCGTGCTGGAGTTCGCGGTCAAGTATCGCGGTACCGCAAGGAAAGTGCCACGGCACAACCACTAGACGTTCAGCGTCATCGCCAGCGTTCGGCTCTCACCGGGTGCGAGGGCGTCCATCCCGTCGCGATTGATCGCATCGGGCAAATGGCTCGCCGGCTCGGCGCAGAAGAAATCGGTACCGGACGGACGGAAGAGGTGCAGCACGCCCGCGCCCTCGCCTCGCATCGTAAACCCGCCCCAAGCCTGCCCGATTCTCGCCGCGCCGTGCCAACCTTCATAGGCATTGTCGATCAGGGTCTCGCCCGCAACCACCGCACCCGCGGCCCAGTCTCCGAAATGCGCCGCCACCGCCACTTCGGTCGGCAGCATCGTGGCGTCCGCCAGCCACACGCCTTCCGCCTCGAAGCGCAATCGCGTCTGCGCATCACACGGGAAATAGGGGTGCAGGCCAAGTCCCGCGGGCATCGGCGCGTTCGCCAAATTGGTCAGCGACAGCTCCACCCGGACATTGCCCGGGGCCAGCACGACGCGTTGCTCCGCCCGATACGCCCACGGCCAGCCCGCGCGCCCGTCATGCGCATGAACCAGCATCGCGTGATCCTGACCTGCTTCCATGACCGCCCATTCGGCCCGCCAGCCAAGTCCGTGCAGGCTATGTGGATGATCGCCGAAATTGAGCGGCAGTTGATGGCTTTGCGCGGCGAAGCCGAACCGCCCGTACGCGATGCGGTTGGCATAGGGCACCAGCGGGAAACAGCTCGTCTCCAGTGCATCGCGCGCACCCGCCGGCGTCGGGCGCAGCACGTCGCGCCCATCATGCCGCAACGCGCCGATCGCCCCGCCCAGCGCGGGCAGCAGTTCAAGAGCCCAGCCATGCGCTTCAAGCTTCACAGCCCGACCGAAATCTCCGTCCCCGGCATCCCGGGCACGGACACATCGAATGCGAACAGGTCACCCGCGCCAGGCTCGGCCGCCCGACCCTGCGCATCGAGATGCTTGTTCGCGGTAGTCGCATAGACGGTGCGCAGATCCGGTCCACCGAACGCGACCTTGGTGATCGCGCCGACCGGGAACGCCACCACCTCCAGCAACGCGCCGGCAGGCGAATAGCGTCGCACGGTGCCACCATTGTAGAGGCCGATCCAAACGCAGCCCTCGGCATCCACAGTTGGGCCGTCAGGAAAGCCCTCCGCATTCGGGATCGCGACGAATTCGCGCGAGGCGCCCAGCGTCCCGTCCGCGCCCAGCGCCACGGCATGGATCACGCCGGCCAGCGTATCGACATGGTAGAGCGTGCGCCCGTCGGGGCTGACCGCGGGCCCATTCGAGATGCACACCGCCCCCGTCTCCGCAATGCAGCGGCCATCGACGCCAAGGCGGTAGATGCTTCCGGTCGCGTCACGCTCGCCATCGTCCATCGTCCCGAACCATAGCCGCCCGCTCGGATCGACGGTGCCGTCATTCAGCCGGTTGCCTGGCAAGGTCGGTTCGGGATCGGTCAGCGGGGTGAAGCCGCCATCGGCAGGATCGAACACCGCCAGCCCGGTCTGCAATCCCGCGACAAACCTGCCGTTCGCGATCGGGAGACAGAAGCCGATCTGCGCGGGCGCGTCCCAGCTGCGTTTTTCTCCGCTTGCCGGATCGAACCGGTGGACTTTGTGCGACTTGATGTCGACGAACCACAGGGCCGCATCGCGCTGCACCCAGACCGGCCCTTCGAGCAGCGGCGCGCCGAGCGCCCAGACCGATCGCGGAGCGCTCAGTGCCACGCCCATCAGCGCCAGCCCGCGTCCACGAAATAGCTGTGTCCCGTCACCAGACGCGCGTCGTCGGAGGCAAGGAACAGCACCATCGCCGCAACGTCCTCGGGCGCGAGCCGACCGTCAAGGCACTGCGCGGCGACGATCTCCGCCTCGCCATCCGGCGTGTACCATTTGAGTTGGCGCGGGGTACGGACATTGCCGGGGATGACACAGGTCGCGCGGATACCGTCGCGGCCAAGGTCGCGGGCCAGGCTGCGGGTCAATCCTTCGATCGCGGCCTTGCAGGTCTGATAGAGAATTAGATCGTTAAGGCCGAGATGCCAGGAGATCGAGCCGAGATTGACGATCGCCCCGCTGCCCTTCGTCCGCATCGCCGGCACCACCGCTTGCGCACAGAAGAACATGTGCTTGAGATTCACGCTGAGCCGCTCGTCCCAATAGGCTTCGGTGATATCGTCGATCGCATGGCGGTCGTCATTGCCGGCGTTGTTGACGAGGATATCGAACCCGCCCGATCGTTCGATCAGACGAGCGATCACTGCTTGTAACTTGGCGACATCGGTCAGGTCCACCCGCTCGAAACGCGCTCCGTGCCCTTCCGTCATCAGCCGCTCGACCAGCGACGCCGAGTCGGTTTCAGCGATATCGAAAAAAGTGACATCGGCGTCCTGCCGCGCGAAACCCTCGACAATCCCCGCACCAATGCCCGATCCGCCACCAGTGACCAGTACCCGCTTGCCCTTGAGGCTCGGGTAGATCGCGGCGGACCTTGCTGTCGGATGCGTCATCCAGCGCGCCGCGCAGCGATGCTGCGATAGAGGTCACGAATGCCGAAGGTCCAGGGCGCGGCATCCTTGGACGTAGTGACCCGGTTGGTCAGGGTACCGAGCTTCGGCGAAGAAATGCGCACCGTATCGCCGACCTTGTGCGTGAAGCCGCGGCCGGGATTGTCGCGGTCCTGCACCGGCGCGAACAGCGTGCCCAGGAACAGCGCGAACCCGTCCGGATACTGATGCTCGGACAGGGTCTGACGCACCAGTTCGAGCGGATCGCGGCTGATCTGATTCATCGAGCTATGCCCCTCGAGGCGGTAGCCCTCCGGCCCCTCGATCAGCAGATCGAGTTCGGCATCGCGGACATCGTTGATCCCGAAATGCGCGTCGAACAACCGCACGAACGGCCCGACCGCGCACGCCGCGTTATTGTCCTTGGCCTTGCCGAGCAGCAGCGCGCTGCGCCCTTCAAAATCGCGAAGATTGACGTCGTTGCCCAGAGTCGCGCCGACCACCTTGCCCGCGGCATTGACGATCACCACCACTTCAGGCTCGGGGTTGTTCCAGCTCGAATCCGAGCGGATGCCGACCTCCGCGCCCCAACCGACCGACGACAGCACCGGCGCCTTGGTGAAGACCTCTGCATCCGGGCCGATCGCGACCTCCAGATATTGCGACCACATGCCCGCATCGATCAGTGCGGCCTTGAGCTTCGCGGCCTCATCGCCGCCGGGCACCACCGATCGGATGCCGCCGCCGATCTTGCCTTCCAGTTCGGCGCGGATCGCCGCGGCCTGGCCGGCATCGCCACGCGCGCGCTCCTCGATCACGCGTTCGATCGCCGAGACCGCAAAGGTCACCCCGCACGCCTTGACGCATTGCAGATCGATCGGGGCGAGCAAGGCATAGTCCCCGCCACCAATGGTGAGTTCCGCGACGTCGCAGAGATAGCTTCCCGCCACGCCCGCGGGATCGGCGAGATCGAACAGATCCGCAGTCGTCTCGACCACCGCCGAAACGTCAAAGACCCGGCCTTCCCGAATGATCGCCGGGACCGGTCCGTCCGTGAGCATCACCCGACCGGCGAGAATCGCCCGCGCGGCATCCTCCGGAAGCGCCGACACATCAAAAGCTTCAGGCACAATTCTCTCCTTCGCTCCGCCTCGCGGCAGAACAATGATAGCGCTATCAATGTTCACATCCGCCCGCAAGGGGCGCGACTTCAGATCGTCCAGGCTCCGTCGATCCGTGCGACCATGCCGCCCTGCCCGCCCTCACGCAGTGCCGCGGGCAGCAGCGCGTCGGGCATGCCCTGATAGCTTACCGGGCGCAGGAAACGGTCGATCGCCAGCGTCCCGACCGATGTACTGCGCGGGTCGGACGTAGAGGGATAGGGGCCGCCATGCACCATGGCATGCGCCACCTCGACACCGGTCGGCCAGCCATTGGCGATGACGCGACCGACCGTGCGTTCGAGCACGGGTAGCAGATCGCGCGCCGCATCATAATCGCCCTCATCGACCTGCAATGTCGCGGTGAGCTGCCCTTCCAGCTCGCCCAGCACTGCCGTCAGTTCATCGAGGCTGGCGCAGCGCACCACCACCGAGGAAACGCCGAACACCTCGTGCAGGTGCACAGGATCAGCCAGGAAGTCCTTGCCCGCCACGCTGAACAGCGCCGCGCGGCCGCGGTTGGGGCCGTCGGGTTCGGTACCCTCGGCAACCTTGGTCACGAACGCGCTGCCCGCGAGCTTCGCCTTGCCGCTCTCGAATGCTTCCCAGATGCCGTCCGTGAGCATCACCTGCGCCGGCTGCCCCGCCAGCACCTCGCCCGCGCGGTCGATAAAGGCGTCCAGCTCAGGGCCTTCGACCCCCATGACGAGACCGGGATTGGTGCAGAACTGGCCCGCGCCCATCGAAAGGCTGGCGACGAACGCCTCGGCCAGCGCCGTGCCGCGTGCCTTGAGTGCTTCGGGCATCAGGATGACGGGATTGATCGCCGCCATTTCGGCATAGACCGGGATCGGGCGCGGGCGCGCCGCCGCGATCCGCATCAATGCCTCACCACCGCCGCGCGATCCGGTGAAGCCGACCGCCTGGATGCGCGGATCGGCGACCAGCGCCTCACCCACCTTGCGCGACGTGCCATTGACCATGCCGAACGTGCCCGCCGGCATGCCGCACTTCTCAACGGCGCGAATGATGGCTGTGGCAATCAACTCCGCTGTTCCGGGATGAGCGCGATGGCCCTTCACCACGACGGGACAGCCCGCGGCCAATGCCGAAGCGGTGTCGCCGCCTGCGGTCGAGAAGGCGAGTGGGAAGTTTGACGCACCAAATACCGCGACGGGGCCGAGCGGAATCATGCGCAAACGCAGGTCGGGCTTGGGCGGCACGCGCGCGGGATCGGCATGGTCGATGCGCAGTTTCTGCCACTGACCGTCGCGCACTTCCTTGGCGAACAGGCGGAGCTGGCCCGTCGTGCGCCCGCGTTCGCCGGTGATCCGCGCGGCGGGCAGGCCGGATTCGCGGCAGGCGCGTTCGATCAACGCGTCGCCCAGCGCCTCGATCTCATCGGCGATGGTTTCGAGGAAGCGGGCGCGCTCCTCGAGCGGCTTGGCCGAATAGGGCAGGAAGGCGGCTTCGGCCGCGGCGCAGGCGTCGGCGACATCCCGTTCACTCGCACCGGCGAAGCCGGCGTCGTCGATGTCCGCGCCGGCCGCGGGATCATAAGCGTGGAAGCGCGTGTCGCTCTGACGGCGTTCTGTCCCGATGAAAAGTCCGCCCGTCAGTTCCATGATCGTCTCCGTAGATCGGTGGCCGCGACGCTACGCGGCAAGGGACATGCCTCGCCCATCTACAAACATCATACGAATTTTCAACCCGGGCGGGCAAGATTGGTAACGCCCCAAATTCTGACGCGAATGCGATGGCAGCGTCAACGCGCGATCATTGCGTTTTCAGCCCAGATTTAGCGCAGCCGCGCGCTCATCAGGAAACGTTCGCGGCTCTCCGCCGCCTTGCGCCTCAGCTCGGAGATCGCGTGCTCTTCGGTTGCGTCGAGCATCGCTTCGAGCAGCCGGTTGAAATGGTGGCGCATCGCCACGCGTGCCGCGTTGGAATCGCCCGCGCGCAACGCGTCGACGATCGCGCCATGCTCGCGCTGGCGGGTGCGGCCGTCATGCTGGCAGACGCTGGCATAGGTGGTACGGACCTCCGGTACCTCGGTCCGCATCCGCCACAGCGACTTGATGACATGGATGATCGCCTGATTGCCCGACGCCGATGCGATCAGCAGGTGGAATTCCTGATCCGCTTCCGTCGACTTGGCATCGTCGCTGTCGTCGCGACCCATGATCTCGAGCAATTCGTCGAGCCGCTCCAGCATCTCGGGCGTGACGGTCGACGCGGCCAGCGCCGCCGCCTCGGATTCGAACAGCGAGCGCGCCTCGGTCAGTTCGAACGCGCTGACCGCCGGCGGCTCGTCGGTGCGCACGGCCCTGGCGTCGGTGACATAGACGCCCGATCCGGTCTTGATGCGGATGCGGCCAATGGCCTGAAGCGCGATCTCCGCCTCACGGATAGTCACGCGGCTGACGTTGAACCGCTCGGCCAGCTCGCGCTCGCCGGGCAGGCGCGAACCGGGCGGAAACACGCCGTCGTCGATCAGCGCGGTGATATGATCGGCAATGCTCTGGTATAGCCGGTCAGCCACGATGATCCTCACCAATTCCCCTGGCCCGATCCTTATTCGGTCCGCCCGAAAGCGCAAGCGCCCCCGTCACGGACATCGAACGCAGCGGCCCGCGCCCCGAACCGGTCGCCTGCGGGGAGGTAGTGCAGACGACCGGAAGGGGAGCGGGCCGGCACCGTCGCGGCATTGCCGAACGGAAAGCCATGAGCGGGCGCCTAGAGCCGCATGCGCGCGCCGATGAAGTAGCGCGGCCCGTAATAATGATATTGGCGGATGCTGCCCTGCACCGGCATGTCGGTGACCTTGGGCGAGTCGAAGATGTTCGTCGCCTCGAACCGCAGCGAGACGTTGCGGTTGATATCGTACGAGGCGCGCAGATCGAACGTCTCGTTGCCACGGACATAGCGCAGCTGCGAATTGCCGCCGACAAAGTCCTGATAATAGTTGGACCGGTAGTTGTAGATGCCCTGGATCGAGAAGCCCTTGAGCTGATAATAGAGCTGGGCGGAAACGACGTGCTTCGAGAAGCCCGACAGGCCGGCGGGCGGCACGATCCGCGGCGTCGTCACCCCCGTTGCGGGCGTGAAGATCTGACCCAGCAGAATGTCCTCATTCTCGAAATCGGTGTCGGCGTAATTGTAGCTGACCTTGCCGCCAAACCCGTCGAGCGGCTTGGGCAACCACGAGAAGCGGTTGGCGAGCGTGATCTCGACACCCCAGAGCTGGCTCTTGTCCGGGCTGTTCGCGGTCTGGGTCACCGGCACGCTGACATCGCGACCGCCGATGTTGAACGTCTCATTGGTCAGGACCGGCATGAAGCCGCCGCTGAACTGCTTGAAATAGACCGTCGCCGAGAACAGCGAATCCCGGTTGGGATAATATTCGAGCGCAAGGTCGCCGTTCCACGACATCAGCGGCTTCAATGCCGGGCTGCCATTGGCGCGGATCTCGCTGATCGCATCCTCGATCGTCGTGCCATTGGCGTCGAGGAAGAAGGTGCGGCCCGCCCCCAGCGCGCTCGGCGCCGGTCGCGACATCGCGCGATAGGCGGCGGCGCGCAGCAGCAGCCGGTTGGGCTGAAGCTCAAAGATCGCGTTGACGCTGGGCAGGAAGCGGGTGGTCTCGTCCTTGAGCGTCACCGTCTCGTAGCTGCCGGCGACGGGCACCAGGGTGATCGTTCCGTCGGTGTTGTTCCTGACGCTGAACGCGCTGCGCAGGCCGACCGAGGTAACCTTGGTGTTGACCACGCGCACGCCGAAATTGCCGCGCACCGGCATGTCGCCCAGATCGCCCGCATAGTCGGCCATGATATAGCCAGCGAGCGTCTTTTCGGTCACGTCGCGATTGGCGGGCGAGAGCAGGTCGGCGGGCAGACCCGGATCTTCGGACCCGGTATATTCGTGCATCAGGCACAGCGGATCGAAGGTCGCCCAGCTGGTGATGGTGTTGCCGCGCGCCTTCTCCAGGAAGCCCGTCTGCGGGAATTGCGTGCGGCAGAGCGTGTTGATCCGCGCATCCTCACGCCCCGCTGCGGGCGGCCCCGCCGGGTTGAGGTTGAATTCGTTGCGCAGGTCGTAATCGGCATAGGTCTGCTGCGCCCACCGGCCGCCGACCGCGATGTTGGTGATGAAGCCGTCGAGCTTGTAGTCGGCATCGAGCCGCACGCCCCAGATCTCGTTCTGGCGCCGGCTTTCGTCGCGGCGGGCGCGAGCGTCGTCCCAGAACAGCGCGTGATTATTGGGGTCGAAGCGCGGGTCGAAGGCGATGCTCGGCGCGAAATTCCCCGGCTTCACTTCATAGGTATAGGGAATGCGCTGGTTGTTGATCGCGGTGCGGTTGCCGTTCATGTCGAACGGGTCGGTGCGCAGGCGCACCTGGCGCTCGACCTCGCTGCGGATCGTGCGCGAATAGGAGCCGTCGAGCGCCAGCGTCAGCCGGTCGCTGGCCTGCCAGCGCAAATTGGCACCGCCGCCCAGATACTCCTCGGAACGCTCAAGGTTCGACGCGGTCGACTCGATCGAGCTCAGCCCGTTCATCTTCTGGATGACGCCGTTCGAATCATAAACGACGTTGGTCAGTCCGTAGCGCATCTCCGAAATGTTCAGGTCGCGCCGGTTCTCGACAAAGGTGCGATCCGAATATTGCCCGTCGATATTGAGTTCGACCCGGTCCGAGAATTTCCACTGGATCGCGCCGAAGATCGCGTCGCGCCGATCGGTCTCGCTGATCTGGCGCCACGTCATCGAGTTGGGCGCGAGGTAATAGGGCGTGCCCGCCGCCGCCTGCGCCGGCGTCACCGCGGTGCAATTGTTGTTGGCGACGACGATGGTCGCGTTGCACGCGGTCCAGGTCGAGCTGCCCGCGACCGTCTCTTCGGGGTTGTTGGTGCTGTTGCGCTGCACGCCGATCGCGACGCCGATCTCGCCCAGCCCACCCAGCTTATACTGGTCGACATAGGACACGGTCCCGCGCCAGCCCCAGGCCGACGATCCGATCACCTTGTCCTGATAGGGGCTGTAGTTCGCCTTGATCTCACCCTGGATGCGGGTCTTGCCGAAATCGAGCGGGCGCAGCGTACCGATGTCGATCGTGCCGGCGACGCCGCCTTCGACCAGATCGGCCTGCTGCGTCTTGTAGATCTTGATGTTGTTGACCAGTTCCGAGGGGAACTGGTTGAAGTTGACCGAGCGGTCGCCCGAGCCGTTGGTCGCGTCGCGGCCGTTGAAGGTCGAGTTGGACAGGAACGGGCCAAGGCCGCGCAGCGCGATTTCCGAGGCGCCGCCCTTTTCACGGTGCGTGGTCGCGCCGGTGATCGTCTGGATCGCTTCACCCACCGACAATGCCGGCAGGTCGCCGATCTCGTCGGTCGACAGCGCATCGACGATCGCGGTCTCGCGCTTCTTGACGTCGATCGAAGTGCGAAGGGTCTCGCGGATGCCGGAGACGACGATCTCTTCCTCGTCCGCCGATGCATCGGCGGGCGGGGCGGCCTCCTGCGCCATCGCCTGCGTCGCCGCGAGCAGCGACACGGCAGCGCCTGCCATCAACCATGCGCGGGTGCGCGAGCGCTCGGCGGTTGCCGGCTTACCCATTCGTCCTCTCCCTGAGTCCAATTTTGTTGATTGACCCTTGCCGGTTGCAAACCAGTTGTCAACCTAATGCACATGCCAATTATCGAATAATTGGTCCTACCAATTTACGGCACAAGCTGTGAGGCCAATGCCGGAACGGCGCGTGCGAGATCGTCGGCGACCAGTTTCGCGAACACGCCGGCGCCGGTCTCCCCGACATGGGTGTAGTCGAACTTGCGATTATGCTGGCCGCGCGGACCGCCGGGCTTGACCGGCACGTCGGGCAGCCGCGCCTCTTCGGCCGCGCGCGGCTTGAGCGTCGTCCCCGCCTTGGCGGCGGCGCGCTCCTCGTCGGTCGGCTCAGCCTGAGCCAGCGCCATCGCATCCTCCGGCCCCAGCTTCTGCACCACCGCCGCGCTGCGCCGGTTGAGATCGACCAGCGGCGCCTTGGTCTCGAGCGCGACCTTGCGCACCTCTTCCGACCAGGCGTCGAGCGTGTTGTCGAGCTTGCCGCCCTTGAACTCGCGCCGCGTCAGCGGCGTGACGAGGACGGGGATCGCGCCCGCCGCGCGGACCTCCTCGACCATTTTCCGCAGGTTCGCGGGAAATTCGGTCGCGCGGTCGGTCCAGCGCTCGGGCCGGGTCGACTGATCGTTATGGCCGAACTGGATCAGGACGTAGCTGGCGCGGTAGCCGGGCACCTTGGCCTCGGCGAGCGCAATTCCCCAGCTGCCCTCCTGGCGATAGCTGCGCGTCGACCGGCCGCCGCGCCCGACATTGAGGCAGGCGACCGACGATTTGACGTGCCGCGCGCAGAAGATCGAGGCCCAGCCGCTGGCCGGAGCCATGGTGGAATCCCCCACCAGCACGACTTTGTACGGTTCGATCGGCGGGGCGTCGGTGCGCTCGCGCGCCTGCTGCGCGAGCGCGGCGGGAGCCAGGGCCAATGCGGCGGCGGCGAGCGCAAGCCGCATCACGAGAAGAACAGCCCGCCGTTGATGTCGACGTTCGTACCCGTGAGGAACGAGGCGTCGCCCGAGGCGAGGAAGGCGACCGCCGCCGCGACCTCGTCCGGATGGCCCTCACGGCGCAGCGGCGTGTTGCCGGCGACCGCGGCGCGGCCCTCGGGCTTGGAGAAAATGTCGTGGAACGAGGTACCGATCAGGCCCGGGTTCAGCGCGTTGACGCGAATGCCCTGCGGTCCCAGCTCCTTCGCCCAGCTGCGCGTCAGCGTCATCAGCGCGCCCTTGGACGCGGCATAGATGCTTGCGCCCGGACCGCCGCCATCGCGCCCGGCCTGAGAGGCGATGTTGACGATCGCCGCACCGCTTTCGAGATGCGGGAGCACAGCCTTGGTGACCAGGAAAGCGGACTTGAGGTTGAGATCCATCACCGTGTCGAAGAACGCCTCGTCCATGTCGGCGAGCGTCTTACGCGCGACCATGCCGCCCGCGCAGTTGACCAGGATGTCGACCTTGCCGCCGAACGCGTCGGTCGCGGCCTTGACCAGCGCCGCAACCTCGTCGGCCTTGGTCACGTCGGCGCGCGCGAGCAGCGCGGTGCCGCCGGCCGCCTCGATCGCGTCGAGGGTTGCCTTCGCCGCCGCTTCGTCGCTGCGATAGTTGATGACGACCTTCGCGCCCTCACTGGCGAGACGCAGCGAGATCGACTTGCCGATGTCGCGTCCACCGCCGGTGACGATCGCGACCTTGTCCTTGAAACGCATGTAAGCCCCTTATTCTTCGGTTTTGGGTTGAACGGGTTCGATCCGGCCGCCGAGCCAGATGCAGAGGAGGGAGAGCGGCACGAGCGCCGCGCCCAGAATGAAGATCGGCGCGAAGCTGGTCTTGGTCATGACCGGCACGAGCCAGGTGGTGATCAGCGTGCCCGCGACCGCGGCGGTGCCGCTGATCCCGGCGAGCGAACCGACCGCGCCGCCGCCGAACCAGTCGCTCGGCAGCGTCTGGATGTTGTTGATCGCGACCTGGAAGCCGAACAGGATCGCCGCGATCAGCAGCACCGCCGACAGCGGGGTCGATGCCGTAGCGGTGAGCAGCAGCGCCGGCAGCATGATGACGCAGCCCAAGGTGATGGCGAGCTTGCGCGCCTTGTCCGCGCTCCAGCCGCGCTGGATGAGCTTGCCCGACAGCCAGCCGCCCGAGAGCGAGCCCGCCATCGCGCCGACGAACGGCACCCAGGCGAACATGCCGATCTGCTTGACGTCGAAGCCGAAGCTTTCGTTGAGGTAGATCGGCAGCCACGACACGAACAGCCACCAGATCGGGTCGAGGAAGAAGCGCCCGGCCATCACCGCCCAGGCCTGTTTATGACGCAGCAGCTGGCCCATCGATGGGGCGTAGCCGGCGGGCTTCGTATCGCCGTCGATGCGCTCGTTGGCGCCGAGGATATGGTCGCGCTCGACCTTGCTCAGCCAGGGGTGGGCGTCGGGATCGGACTTGTAGACCCACAGCCACGGCAGCAGCCACAGGAAGCCGAGCACGCCGACGATCAGGAAGGTGGTGCGCCAGCCGACCAGGCCGAACAGGATCGCGACCAACGGCGCCGAGACGATCGCGCCCATCGACGCGCCCGCGTTGAAAATGCCCTGAGCGAAGGCGCGTTCGGAGCGCGGGAACCAGGTGGCGTTGGCCTTGGCCGCGCCGGGCCAGTTGCCCGCTTCGCTGATGCCGAGGGTGGCGCGCAGGATTCCGAGCGTCAGCATCGACTTGACCAGGCTGTGCGCGGCGATCGACAGCGACCAGACGATGATCGAGATGGCGAAGCCCATGCGGGTGCCGACGACGTCGAAGATCTTGCCGAACAGCGACTGGCCGAACGCGTAGAAGACCATGAAGATGGTCACCAGCAGCGCATAGTCTTCCTTGTCGGCGCCGATGTCCTTGGCGACCGCGGGCCACATCACGGCGAGCGCGTTGCGGTCGATGTAGTTGATCACGGTCGCGACCGCGATCAGCGTGATGATCCACCAGCGGAAACCCGATTTCATTTGCCTGCCTCTCCGTCGAACCGGCCGACCGGTCCGCGCCATTCGAGCTTGCGCCCGTTCACGGTGACGCTGTGCGCCTTGTCCGCCGTGGTATCCGCCGCGATGGCGACGAGGATGTGTCGCCCGCCAGTGAGTGAAATCGTGGCGATGCGCGCACCGCCGGACTCTGTCATGGTGAGGCCGGTCACCGCGCTGCGACTGTTGGTCGTGGTCTCGGTCGCGGCGTCGTAGCGGCCGTGCGGCTCGATCAGGCTCACGAACGCGGCGTCGCCCGCGCCCGCGATGCGCTGGATCACTACCGGCTCGCGCCGTAGGTTGAAGCGCGGATCGTTGGCGCCGCTCTCGGCGAGGATCACATGCGCGCCAGCCGTCGCCATGCGATAGGTGTAGAAGCGCCCGTCATTGATCCAGGTGACGCGCCCCTGCCCGTTCGTCAGCGGCGCGGTCGCGTCGACCCAGAGGTGCTGATAGCCATTGGTCTTGCCCAGCACGGGCCGCGTGGTCGTGTTCGATGCGAGCTTCAGATCAGTGTCGATGATGTGCCCGGCAAAGTGCAGCGGCAGATCATAGGTGGCCTTGGCCGCGTTCTTCACCGTGAGCAGGTCGAGCACCAGCGGCGCGCTTTTGCCCATCTCAAGCTGCACCAGCGCGCGGCGGAAGCTGACGCCGGGATAGGCGCCCGTCATCTCGCCGATCGAATAGCGGGCCGATCCCTCGCCCTGGAACGCCAACTGGACCGGCGCCGCCTTTTCGGCGGGCGCGAGCTTGGTCTCGAAATGGCTGGTCTCGTTCACCACCAGCGTATTGTGGGCGATCGTCTGCTGCGCCCAGCTGTCATTCTCGGGCAGATAGCGCCCGCCGTCCTTCGCCTCGATATTCAGGAACCGCGCTGCGCCGTAATCGGTCACGATGGCGTTGCCATTGTCGTAGAGCAGCCAGTTCAGCTTGTCGAAATGGCCATGGCCCATGCCCTGGGCGGTGTTCTTGGCGACGACGACCTGCGCCTTGTCCTCCGGTCCCGAACGCAGGATCGCGAGCGCGCCGTCCTTGCCCTGCGGCCCGTCGCGCAGCAGCGTCGAGGCGAAGGCGAAGGGCTTCGCCTTGCCCGCGGCGAGATCGCGCGCGACCGCGAATCCCTGCGGCGACAGCGCGACCTTGTTCTGCCACTGCGCGATGCCCAGCAGCCCGGCGTCGCCGCTCGCCGCATAGCCGATCGCCACGCCCTGATAGAGTTCCTCGGTCTTGAGGCTCTTGTCGGGCATCGCGTCGTTGATCGGGAAGAAATAGCCCGCATAGGTCGTCTGCACCGCGGTGCGGATCGCCTTCAGAACGATGCCGTCGCGATATTCGAAGATCTTCCGCTCCGGCTCATTGTCCGCGATCGCCTGGGCGAACACGACGAAGGGCTGGAGTGCGTAACGCTGATAGTAAGGCCCCTCGGCATAATAGCCGTCGGGCGAGAAGAGCAGGTCGAGCTGACGCAGGAAGCCGACCTTGCCGCTGCGGTCGCTGCCCTTGAGCGCCTGTTCGACCAGTGTCTTGTCGCGCAGCACATAGCCGGTCATGCCGACCCCGGCATTCGCCCAGGTCGAATGGTTGTGGATGCGGTCGAAGGTGGTCGGCTCGCCGGTCAGGAAGGCGGCCATACGACGAAACACCTGATCGTCGATCGTTTTGCGATCGGCAGGCGTCAGGTCGCCGCGCACCGCGTCGTAACCCTGGATCGCGTGGACCAGCCACACGCTGTCGTTGAGGCTCTGCCAGAACAAGCGACCGGGCACCTGATTGGCGGCGGCCGGATGCTTGCCGAGGCCCGGATAGAGCTTCGCGTACGCCAGCAGCATGTCGCGGACATAGTCGGCATAGCGCTTGTCGCCGGTGACGCGGTAGAGCGTCCCGGCCAGCTGGATCAGCTTGTAATTGGCCTTGTGCCGCTCATGCGTCGGCCCGCCGCCGCGATCCCTGGGCACCGGCACGTCGATCCCGGCGCGGATGCCCGCCTCGACCGATTTCTTCGCCGACGCCAGCTCGCGCGCGAACAGCGGGGCGCGGGCGCCCTCTGCAGCCATGGCACGATAGGCTTCGGTGCTGGCGAGCACGGGGGCGGCGTCTTGCGCGAAGGCGGGAGCCGTGCCGGCGAGCAACGCGGCGAGGAAGACCGTGCGGATCATGGCTGCGCCACCGCGATGTTGCCGGTCAGCGTCACGTCGGGCTTGCCCTGTTTGTAGAGGTTGATGATGCGCGGCTCGGGCGTCGCGACGAAGCGGTTGTCGGCAATACGCACCACCGGCACGCCGACGCTGTTCGCGACCTCGATCCCGGCTGACTTGGCGAAGCGGTTGCGCGCGATCTCGACCCATTGCACGCCCGACAGGCGCACCGCGCCTCCATCGCTGACGCTGTTGCCGGTCATGGTGAAGCGCGGGCCGAAGGTGCTTTCGTCGGTGCCGAGCCGGGCGAGATCGGCGATGATCGCGACGTCGGCAAAGCTGTTGTCGGCGATCTCAACCCGCTCGGCGCTGTACAGGCCCTTGCTGCCGGTTTCCGCCGCCGCGGCGATCACGGCGCCAGAGATTTTGGCAAAACTCGACCCGCGAATCTCGACCTTGTTGGCGAAGGTCGCGGGGGTCGCTGCGAAGACATCGTAACCGGGTGCAGTGAGGTCGCGCACCGCCACGCTGTCGAGCGTCACGCTGTAGTTCAAAGTGCTCACCGACTGCGACGCACGCACGAGCGCGTTGCCCGCCGCGGTCGGTGAGGCAGCGCCGGAAAGGGTGGCGCCACGAAGAACGATGCTGCCGCCCGGCAGCAACTGGAACAAGGTAGAGGCCGCGCTTTCGATCACCGCCTCACGCGGACCGGACACGGTCAGCGAATGCGCAATCGGGATCGGCTGGACGACGCGATGCGTACCGGCGGCGACACGAACGATGTCGCCCGCTGCAGAGGCCGCGACGGCCTTGGCCAACGCGCCTTCGCTGGCCGGCACCGCGATCTCGCGGCCCGCCGCGCTCGCCGGCGCATCCTTGGGATACCAGACAGGTCCGGCCTCCCCGCGCTTCAGCACCACCAGGTCGCGCGGGGCACCCGCATTGACCGACGGATCGGCGGGGTAGAGCAGACCATTCGCGGCCCGCTCGAGCTTGACCGCCTGCTTCACATTCCCAGCCAACGCGATGCCGGTCACGGCGCCTTCGAAGCGGACGATATCCTTGCCATCGGCATTGGCGATCAGGTTGCGCTCGAACCAACTGTTGATCGGCGGGGCGCTGCGTTCGGCATCGGCGCCCGCGCCAAAGGTGATGCGCGCCGCCTCGATGATCGAGTTGCGCTCGATCCGTGCGTTGACGACCTGATGATAGCGGTTGATCACCGAGTTGGGCACGCCGTTCATCACCGCGATCGCGCTGAGGAACGAAGTGCCGGTGACACCCTCCAGATAATTGTCGCGGACGATCTGGTCGCGGTTGATGACGCGGATGCCGCCGGTGCTCGGCTTGCCCTTGCCGAGGAAGACGTTGCGCTCGACCAGGTTTCCGTTGCCGTGGCGCAGCACCACCGCGCCCTGCGATTCGACGAACATGTTGCCGCGGATGATGTTCGCGCCCGACTTGATCGAGACGATCTCGACCTCGCCATCGCATTTCTCGAACCAGTTGTTCTCGATCACGCTGTTCGACCCGCTGAGCGACTCGTCGCTGGTACCGACGCGGATCGTCTCCCCGCCGTTCGAGCCGAGCGGCGGGCGGGGGCCGAAGTAATTATGGTCGATCCGTGCGCGGTTCGCCTCCGGCTGCCCCTTGGGGCGGATCACTGCCAGCGTGACCCCGGCATTGCCCTTGCCCGCGAACCACGAATGATCGACGCGATTGTCGGCGCCGTAGATCGCGACCCAGATATCCTCGGCCCGGCGATCGGGATTGGTGAAATTATCGACGACGATCTGCGTCAGCCGCACGTTGCGCGCTGGGGTCTTCGAATCGCGACGGAAGGCAATCAACTCGCGGGTCGGCGACCAGCCATTGCGGAAGACGAAGCCCGACACCACCAGATGCGCGCCACTGATGCGCAGGTTCGACTGGCCCGACAGGATGACCTTGCCCGGCGTCTGCGCGGCGAGCGTGATCGGCTTCGCCTCAGTGCCTTGCCCCGTGAACACGATCTGGAAGTCGCGCCATTCGCCATCGGCGAGCAGGATACGGTCACCCGGCGCGGCCTTCTTCACAGCAGCGGCATAAGCGGCGGGATCGCGGACCAGATGGTCCGCGGCCAGCGCGGGCACCGGTGCCAACAGCGCGCAGGTGATCCACGCCCCCATTGCCCGCATCCCATCCACTCCTCTGAAATCTGTTCTGCGCACTGGACTAACCAAGTGGCATGAACTGTTCAAGGATTGATTATACCACTTATCACAATTGGTATAGAAGAGCGTGATCCGCTCCGCAGCGGCTTTGCCGCGCGGCCGCGTCCGGCTATAGGCGCGCGCATGGCAGACATCTTGATCCTCACCACCGGCGGCACCATCGACAAACTCTATTTCGATGCGCTGAGCGAATATCAGATCGGCGACAGCGTCGTCGCGCGCCTGCTCGCGGTCGCGCGCGCTTCGCTCGAGGTTCGCGTGGTCGAGCTGATGCGCAAGGACAGCCTCGAACTGACTGACGAGGATCGCGCGACGATTGCCCTGGCGGTGCGCGACGCGCCCGAGGATCGCATCGTCATCACCCATGGCACCGACACGATGACCGACACCGCCGCCGCGCTGAAGGACATCCCCGGCAAGCGCGTCGCGCTGCTCGGTGCACTCGCCCCAGCGCGCTTCGCCGAGAGCGACGCCGCGTTCAACCTGGGCATGGCCTTCGCCACGGTTCAGGTTGCGGCGGAGCCGGGCGTATGGATCGCGATGAACGGCACCGTCTTCGCCGCCGGCAGCGTGCGCAAGGACCGGACGCGCAACAGCTTCGTCCCTATCTGATCCCGCCTTTGCCGCGCTGAACCAGAACTATCTTTCAGCCCACCTCAATCTCCTATCTAAACAATAGGAGTTCAGGCGGAGGTCGATCGATGGGCAGGCAGCAGACAGCGGTGGAGATCTACCCGCGCAATCTCGACCGCGTGGTCGCGGGCCTGCGCGATGCGCGCCGCGCGTGGCGGCAGGGGCATGACCGCCATGCCGAGCAGGGCATCGAATTCCCCTCGCGCCGCGTGCTGGCGCGGCTATTGCGCGAGCTTGGCACCGCACTCTTCCCGCTCCGCCTCGGCCCGCCCGAACTCACCGCCAGCAACGAGAATGGTTGGGTCGAGGCGACGCTCGAATCCACCCTTTCCCAGCTCGGCGCGCAGATCGAGCTTGAGCTGCGCATCGCCCGCCCAGGCATCTCGCGCGTCGAGGAAGGCTATGCCGTCGAGCATATCCTGACCGATTTCGCGGAGAGCCTGCCCGGTATCCGCCGTCTGCTCGATGCCGATGTCGCGGCCGGTTACGCCAACGATCCCGCCGCGCGCAGCGTGGACGAGGTGCTGCTGTCCTACCCCTCGATCGCCGCGATCATCCACCACCGACTCGCCCACCGCCTCCATTTGCTCGGCGCCCCTTTGGTGGCCCGGGTGATCGCGGAGGTGGCGCATGGCGAGACCGGGATCGACATCCACCCCGCCGCATCGATCGGTCGCAGCTTCTTCATCGACCACGGCACCGGCATCGTCATCGGCGAGACCAGCGTGATCGGTGACCGCGTGCGTGTCTATCAGGGCGTGACCCTGGGTGGCGAACCACGCGCGGCTGGCACGGCGCATCGCGGCGACACGCGCACACGGCGGCATCCGCTGATCGGTGACGATGTCGTGATCTTCCCCGGCGCGGTGCTGCTCGGCCCGATCAGCGTGGGCGCGCGCAGCCGGATTGGGGGCAATGTGTGGCTGCGCGACGACGTGGCGGAAGACAGCTTGGTCGAACTGCCCGCGCCGGTGACGCGGCCACTTGGCTAGGATAGGCTCGGGCCTTTCCTTCTTCCAACGGGTAGCCCGGCCAATGAGCGACTTCCGCCAAATCCTCGAACGCGCACATGCCCTCGATGCCGCAGCGGGGTCCCCGACGCTGGTGATCCACAAGCTCGACGAAGCGCGCGGCAAATCGATCACGCTCAGCTACAGCGACGTGGTCGATCTGGAAGTCCTGCTGGGCGGGCTGGTTCGGGCGCTCGAGGAACGTCACGCCGAACGATAGGAGCATCGCCTCAACGTCCCGCATCGGAGGTTCTCAAATCAGCAAGCGCCTGTTTGACAATTTTCCGAAACGGACCATTATTTCGAAATAGAGATATTTCGACTTCGTCCGGTTTCGGAAGGTTTCGGCGATCCGCCGCCTTGCCGGGATGGGCCGTAGCGGACAATTCGGGAGGGGATCGACATGTGGCTGAATGAGAAAATTTCCAGGCGCCGGATCCTAAGCGGCGGTGCCGCGGCCATAACCGCGGCCGCCGGCTTCCCCATGATCAACCTCGGGCAGTTCCGGCTCCACGCCGCCTCGCCCAAGACCTATTCGAAGCGGGCGATTGACCTGGTGCGCCGGTCGCTGGTGATCGACATGCTCGCGCCGATCAAGCTTGACTTCCGCCCGGACTATTTCGCGGCCCCGCTGAGCGAGAAGGACGCCGCCGAATTCCGGGCGAGCGGCATCACCGGCTTCCACAACGCCGTCGGTGTCGGCGGCAAGGACGCCCGTGCGAGCGTGCTCGAATGGATGAACGGCTGGCAGGGCTTTGTCGGCCGCAATTCGCACGTCTTCTCGCTCGTAGGCCTCGCGGGCGATCTCGATCGCGCCAAGCGGGAAGGCAAATGCGCGGTGATCATGGGCCTGCAGAACTCGGACCATTTCGACACCGTCGCCGATGTGAAGGCCTTCTACCAGCTGGGTCAACGCTGCTCGCAGCTCACCTATAACAGCCAGAACCGGCTCGGATCGGGCAGCACCGACCGCGTCGATGGCGGCATCAGCGACTATGGCGCCGCGATCATCAAGGCGATGAACGAGGTCGGCATGCTGGTCGATGTCTCGCATTCCGGCGACAAGACCACGCTCGACGCGATCGACATCTCGACCAAGCCGATCGCGATCACGCACAGCAATTGCCGCGCGCTCAACGACCACCCCCGGCTGAAGCGCGACGAGGCGATCCTGGCGCTGGGCAAGAAGCAGGGCGTGATGGGCATTACCGGCGTGCGCAACTTCGTCAGCGCCAAGGAGCCGACCACGATCGTCGAGATGGTCAATCACATCGATCATGTCGTGAAGCTGATCGGGGTCGACCATGTCGGCATCGGATCCGACGCCGACCTCAACGGCTATGACGACATGCCGGCCGATCAGTACAAGATGCTGAAGGGCAGCTACAAGGAAAGCTACGCCTTCCGCGACAAGCTGGACACCGACGGGTTCGACCAGCCGATGAAGATGTACGACCTCACCGAGGAGCTTATTCGCCGCAACTATTCGGACGCCAACATCACCGCCATCCTCGGCGGCAACTTCCGGCGCCTGCTCGGCGACACCTGGATCTGATCCCAAGCGGGGGAAGGCGGTTCCGCCTTCCCCCAAGGATGTAGTCCACGCCGTTCAGCGCACCTTCGCCGTCCCCGTGATCGCCTCGCCGGGGAAGGTCCGCGCTACCAGCTTGCCGTCGCGCACGACCGGCTGGCCGTTGACCAGCACATGGCGGATGCCGACCGACGCCTGCATCGGCTTTTCGAAGGTCGCCACGTCGGCGACCGTGGCGGGATCGAAGATGGTGATGTCCGCGTCGGCACCGACCTTCACCCGCCCCTTCCGCGCCATTTGCGGCGAGACCGCCTCGAGCCGCTGAGCCGGCATCAGCGCCATCTTGCGCAGCGCGGCCATCAGCCCCAGCGTCTTGCGCTCGCGGACATAGCGGCCGAGCACGCGGCCGTAGGTGCCCGCACCGCGCGGATGCTCGCCCGATGTCACCCAGGGCATGCCATCCGACGCGATCGAGATTTCGGGTTCGGCGATGATCGCATCGACCACATCCTCCGGGATCATATGCACCACGACCGCGGCATTGGGCTGCTCGCGGCGATAGCGTTCGAAGCTCTCCTTCGTCAGCCGCTCGCCGGTCGCTGGCCATTGTAGCTCGCCATAGCTGATGCCCGACCGCTCCTGCCAGCCGTCACGGAAGAATTCGGACCCGATATGCGTGCTGCCCGCCGTGTAGGGATAGGCTTCGGACGTGATGTCCAGCCCGCGCTGACGCGCGCGTTTCACCATGTCGATCAGGACCGGCGTATCGCGCAGGCCAGTCGAATGAAGGTGGACGATCTGAAGCGGGGCGCCGGTCACCGCCGCGTTGGCGATCACCTCCTGCGCCACCGCGATCGGCACCCCCGGTGCGGGATCGAGCGGGCGACTGCGGACATGGACGAAGACGGGCGCGCGCGTCACCGCCGCGGCCTTGAAGATATCGTAGATCTCGCTGCGGCCCGCACCCGGTGTGTATTCGATCCCAAGGCCATAGCCGAGCGCGCCGGCCGCGACCTCGCGGTCGAGCGCGGCGACGATCGCGCGCTGCTGCTCGGGTGTCGCGGCCGCGGTATAGGCACGGCGGTCGTTCGATCCCCCGTCCGGATTGATCGCGCCATGGCCGGCGCAGGGTGCATTGGCGATCACCTCCCGCCGCGCGCATTGGTGGGATGCGGTCGCACCGAAATTGACCAGCGCCTTGCCCGAAAGCGCGGCAAGGAAGGGCGCGATCGGCATGGCGCCGCCCTCCGCGTCGATCGCCGTCGTGACACCGTCGAGGACCTGGTAATATTCCCCCTTGGGGTTCTGCCCATGGGCGTGGAGGTCGACGAAGCCGGGGGCGACCACCAGGTTCGTCGCGTCGATGGTCAGACGCCCGGTCAGCTTCGCGCTGGTGATGATCGCGATGCCACGGCCGTTGATCCCGACATTGGCGACTTCGTCGCGCCCGCTTTCGGGGTCCATCACCCGGCCATTGGCGATGACGATGTCATAGGTCTGCGCCCGCAGCGGATGCGCGACTCCGGTCGCGGCGAGCAACAGCGGCAGCATGGCAAGTCGAAGCTTCTGATTCGACATGGAAAAACCCCTCCTGAGGACCTGGCACGCATGGCGAAGGCGCCTGCGGGCCGTGCCAGATGGCCCGACTATTTTCTCTGATTGGAACATTCACCGCATCACACGGTATTGCAAGGAGAGAATTCATTACATCAAACTATTGATATTAAATGTATTTAACTCGAATC
This sequence comes from Sphingomonas sp. GW821-FHT10C01, assembly GCF_059415525.1. NCBI lineage: Bacteria > Pseudomonadati > Pseudomonadota > Alphaproteobacteria > Sphingomonadales > Sphingomonadaceae > Sphingomonas > Sphingomonas sp. GW821-FHT10C01. The sequence goes on from NZ_JBWKNK010000003.1 coordinate 241,159, forward strand.
GCCGAGAATTTGCAAATCCGAAAATATCTGATACGAAAATAGTGTCCCGATGCGGAGCGCAGAAGCCGCACGGATTTTGGGAGACCCGGATGATCAATGGACTCAGCGCGCGGGCGAAATCCCTGACGGGAAGCGCGGTCGCTCTTTCACTCCTGCTCGGCACACCCGTCGCGGCACAGAGTGCGCCAGCGGCGAAGGCGTCAGTCGCGAAGACCGCAATCGACCCGGCACGGCTCGCCGGCCTCGGTGAGTTCGTCGACGGCGTGATGGCCCAGCAGATCGCGACCCGCGAGATCGCCGGCGCGGTCGTCACCGTCGTAGCGAACGGCAGAACCCTGTTCTCGCGCGGCTATGGCTATGCCGATCTCGACCGCAACATCCCGGTCGACGGCAAGCGCACGCTGTTCCGCCCCGGCTCGGTCTCCAAGCTGTTCACCTGGACGGCGCTGATGCAGCAGGTTGAGCTGGGCAAGGTGAAGCTCGACGATCCGATCGACAAATATCTCGATTTCACGATCCCGGCGAATGGCCAGACCCGCCCGATCCTGGTCCGGCACCTGCTCGATCATACGCCGGGCTTCGAGGATCTGGGCGGGATCACCGCGGACTCGGTTGCGGACCTGATCCCGCTCGACACCTTCCTGAAGAATCCGAAGAATATTCCGACGCGCGTGCGCGAGCCGGGCGTCGAGACGTCCTATTCCAATTATGGCTCGGCGATCGCCGGCTATATCGTCCAGCGGGTCTCGGGCGAAACGTTCGCCGACTATATCGACAAGCACATCTTCGGTCCGCTCGGCATGACGAACGCGACCTTCCGCGAACCGCTGACGGGCGAGCGCGCCGCGAACATGGCGACCGGCTACAAGCTGGTCGACGGCAAGCTCGTCGCCAAGCCGTACGAACTCTATTCGAACATCATGCCCGCCGGCTCGGTTTCCGCGACCGGACCGGACCTGGCCCGCTTCATGCTCGCGCATCTTGGCGACGGGCAATTGGGCAAGGTCCGGATCCTGAAGCCGGAAACGATGCGCCTGATGCGCACCAACCTGACCCGCAACGCGCCGGCGCTCCAGCCGATGGCCCATGGCTATATGGTGCTGCGCGAACAGGGGCCGCGCCTGATCGGACATGGCGGAAACACCGCCGATTTCCATTCCTACATGGTGCTGGCGCCCGAGGCGAACTTCGCCTTCTTCGTCTCCACCACCGGCGGCCAGGGCAGCTATGGCGGCCGGACCGAGCTCATGAACGCGATCATCGGCCGCGTCTTTCCGACCGCGCCCGCGCCGCGCTGGACCGGCAAGGCCGCACCCACGCTCGGCTCCTATCGCACCAATCGCCGCACCTATAGCGAAACGCCCAACCCCGCCTACGACATCAAGGTCACGGCACAGGGCGATCACGGTCTCGTCACCGAAGCCGGCGGCGCCAAGACCTATTGGGAACAGATCGGTCCCGAACTCTACGAACAGGTGACCGGCGCGCGGGTCGGCGGCCCGTACGAACGGCTGCAATTCCACGGCCCCGCCGAGGACCGCAAATTGTCGTTCGGCTCGCAGCCGCACGTGCTCTTCCGGCTGGTGAAGCCGTGACTGCCCGCCGGTGGCGGTAAGCCACCGGCGAATTCGAAACCTGATCGGGTCGGGCTTTCGACCCGACGCCCGACGCCGGCCAGATCCGGCGGCGAGCGCAAGACTCACACGGCAAGTCCGTACGCGGCGCCGCGCATAGAGGAAACCATCGCATGATTTCTCCCCGACCCCATCGTCATCTCCGCGTCCGTAGCAGCGCGGTTGCACTCGGCGTCGCGCTCGCCTTCGCCGCCCCCGCGTTCGCGCAGGACGCGCCGGAGGAGCCGGAACCCGCAGCGCCCGAAGTCGTCGTCACCGGCTCGCGCATCAGCACCGCCGGCTTCGAGGCGCCGACCCCGACGACGGTGATCGGCGCCGCCGAACTGCAGCAGGCCGGCCGCACCGACATCGCCGCCTCGCTCGCGGATCTCCCGCAATTCCGCCAGACGCAAAGCGCGACCTCGACCAATACCGTCACTTCGTCCGGCCAGGCGCCCGCCGATCTTCGCGGCCTTGGCTCGGCGCGCACGCTGGTTCTGATCAACAACCGCCGCAGCGTCAGCTCGAACGACCTGCAGACCATCCCCTATTCGCTCGTGAAGCAGATCGACGTCGTCACCGGCGGCGCATCGGCCGCCTATGGTTCGGGCGCCGTCGCCGGCGTCGTCAACATCCTGCTGGACGACAACAAGGAAGGCTTCGAGCTCGGCGCGCAGACGGGTATCTCCTCGCGCGGCGACGCACAGAAATATCTGCTCGAAGGATCGGCCGGCATCAAGTTCGCCGATGGCCGCGGCCATTTCATGATTGGTGCCGACTATCTGAAAGACAAGGGCATCACGCCGGGCAACGCGCGTCCGCGCATCGGGTCCGCCGGGTTCTTCCCCGATGCGACGGGCAAGCTGGTTCCGACCGGCAATCTGCGCGAGCTGACCCGCAGCGAGGGCGGCCTGATCCGCACCGGTGCGCTCGCCGGGCAGACCTTCAATCCGGACGGCAGCCTGCGCCCCTTCCAGTTCGGCATCATCCGCCCCGGCTCCGCGTCGACGATGATCGGCGGCGAGGGTTATAATATCGATCAATATCGTTCGCTGTCGGCGCCGATCGAACGGACCAGTGTGTTCGCACGCCTCAGCTACGACGTGACCGACACGTTGAAGGTCTGGGTCGACGGCAATTACAACAGGGTCTCCGACAGACGCCTGTTCTTCCCCGACCTTGGCGTGACGCAGCTCACCTTCTCGACCACCAACCCCTATCTGACCGCGGCGCAACGGTCGGCCTTCGCGACAGCGGGCGAGACCAGCTTCACCATGGGCCGCGTCCTGACCGACATGTCGATGGTGGATTTCGATTATAAGCGCGTGACCAAACAGGGCTCGATCGGCTTCGACGGCACCTTCGGCGGCGGCAAATGGCGCTATGGCGCATTCTTCACCCATGGCGAGCAGGAGCAGGACCAGAGCCTCATCGGCCTGACCAAGAAGGCCGAGTTCGCCCGCGCGATCAACGCGGTGTCGAGCGGCGGATCGATCGTCTGCGCGGTGAATGCGGATGCGGACCCCACCAACAACGATGCCGCCTGCCGCCCGCTCAACCTGTTCGGTTCGGGCCGCGCCGACCCTGCGGCGATCGCCTATGCGACCGGCACGTGGAACTCGGTGACGACCACCTGGCTCGACCATGCCGGCGCCAGCATCAGTGGCGAGCCCTTCACGCTCTGGAATCTTCCGGTCTCGGTCGCAGCGGGCGTCGAATATCGCGAGGAGTCCTTCCGGACGCTCTACGATGCGACCTCGCTCGCGAACAACTTCAACACCATCAACGGCGTGAACATCCAGAAGACCGGCAACAGCGTGAAGGAGGGCTTTGCCGAGGTCGACATCCCGCTGCTCGCCAATCTGCCGATCGTGCAGAAATTGAGCTTCAACGGCGCGGTCCGCGTGTCGGACTATAGCACCAGCGGCGCGATCTGGTCGTGGAAGCTGGGCGGAATCTGGGAGATCATCGACGGACTGAAGATCCGCGCGACGCGCTCACGCGATATCCGCGCCCCTTCGCTCAACGAATTGTTCAGTCAGCGTTCGACCCTGTTCACCAACATCGCGGATTCGGGCCGTCCAAACAGCCCGCTGACCAACATCACCCTGTTCACCGGCGGCAATCCCGACCTGCGCCCGGAAATCGCCGACACGTTCACGATCGGCGGCGTCGTCCGGCCGAGGTTCCTCCCGGGCTTCGACCTGTCGGTCGACTATTACAACATCAAGATCGACGACGTGATCACGACGCTGACCGCCCAGCAGATCGTCAATGGCTGCTATTCCCAGAACAATCAGGGCGCGTGCAGCCAGATCGTTCGTGATGGCAGCGGCGTGATGACGTCGATCAACGCCGCCTATATCAACGTCGCGAGCTTCAAGAACACGGGCATCGACATCGAAGCCTCCTATCGCACCAAGCTGGACGGCATCGGCCTCGACGGCCTGTTGAAGCTTCGCGCGATCGCCAACTATGTCGACCAGATGGTCGTCAACAACGGCGTGGTGGCGATCGACGGTGCGGGCTATCTCGGCTCCCAGGCCGGCTACCTCGTGCCCAAGTGGCGTGGGTCGCTGACCGTGAACTATGAGAGCCAGGGCATGGGCGCCGATCTGCGCACGCGCTATGTCGGAAGCGGTGGCTTCGCACCGGTCGCGGTGCTCGCCAATCAAGATGCGCGGATCGACAGCCACGTCTATGTCGATCTCGGCCTGCGCGCCTATATCCGCACCAGCGACAAGAATCGCCTGACGGTCTTTGGCAGCGTTCAGAACCTGTTCGATCGTCAGCCGACGCTCGGCGCGATCAGCTCGCCCTATCTCGACATCATCGGGCGCCACTTCACCTTCGGCGTCCGCGCGAACTTCTGACACCATGCCGATTTGGGCCGGTCCGCTCCGGGCCGGCCCAAATCGGTAGTTCGCCCGGCTAGGGCTTACATAGCCCCGTCACGATCGCGCCGATGATCCGCTCAGACCGCCCGACCTAGCCGGACCGTGCCACCTTCGGGAACGCCGGGGCCGGCGGTCGCGGCGCTTCTGGCTGTACTCGGCGCACAGCGAATTCGATGCTTCTGCAATGGCCCGGAACGATATCGGCCCATGCATCCCGAATCCGGCAGCCAAATGCGCCTCTGACTCGGAAATGCACGCGCGGCACGGGCAAGCTACGGAAATCGCAGCACAAAGGCGCGACAACGCCGATCCGAAAAACGCAGATGCCTTTGAAGGTGAATGGTGCCCGGGGACGGATTCGAACCGCCGACACTGCGATTTTCAGTCGCATGCTCTACCAACTGAGCTACCCGGGCACGGGTACCGGTCAACGCCGGAAGGCGCGCTCTTAGTCGGCGGTTTCGCCCCTGTCCAGTCCGCTTTGCGCACCATCCGCGTCATCGGGATCGATCGCGGCCCCGGGCAGACGATAACCGTCGCCCAGCCATTGCAGCAGGTCGCGATCCTTGCAGCCGCGGCTACAGAAGGGCTTGAACGCCGGCTCGCCCGGCTTGCCGCAGATCGGGCAGTCGTCGCGTTTCACTTTTGCTCCACAAACTCGGTGCGCCCGCCGGTGCGACGGTGCAGTTCCGCGACCCATTCGGGTTCGCGCGCCAGCCGCCGCAACAGCGCCGGATGCAATATATGGGTGGCGGGGGCCGGCGGGGGAAGGCGTTCCAGCCGCCGCAGTTCCGCCCGCACCGCCGCGCCCGCGGGATCGGCGGCAAACAGCTCGGGCAAGGACATGCGCGACCGGCGCCGCACGACCTGGAGAAAGCCGAAGCCGTTCATCGCGGTCCGCTCGAACGGCTGCGGCAGCGCGGCATCGATCGCCTCCGCCACCGCGTTGCGCTCATTCTTGTTGGCAAGCGTCGGAAAATCGATCCCGACCGATCCGGTGATCTCCATCCGCTCCATCGCCTGCGCGATCGCGTGCGCGGCGCTGATCGACAGCGGGCCCAGCGGCGCTGCGCCGTCGACGTCGAACAGGGTCATCGCCGGGGTCACGACCATGCGCAGCGCACCGCCGGCAAAGGCGATCTCGCCGCTGGCCGCTTCTTCGAGCAACTCGGTCCAGCCCGCGTCCTCGAGCAGATCGGGCTCGTGCGCGCGCAGCTGCCGCACGGGCAGGTCGGTCGCCTTGATCCGGGTAAGAAGGTCCGGGCCAGGCATCGGCGGCGCGTCGGCGGGCACCGCCTTGGGCAGCTTGGCGCGCCCGGCCTCGGCGATCGCCTCGCGCACGATGCGCGCATTGAAACGCGCGCCCTGGGTGATCCCGGGCGGCAGCGGATCGCACAACGCCTCTTCGCCGGTGTCGAGCTGGATCTTGCCGGTGACGCGATCGACCAGGCGCGCACGCGCCACCGTGCCGACACGCACGCCGCCGGGCAGTTCGATCGCCGCCTTCCAGATCACGCCGCGCGCGACCAGCGCCGCGCGGTTCTCGCCGATCCCGGCTTCGTAGAGCCACTCAGCCAATTGGGTAGCCAGCGCTTTCCAGCAGCGCGCGGGTCTCGAACACCGGCAATCCCACGACGCCCGAATGGCTGCCCGACAGGAAGCGCACATAGGCTTCGGCGCGGCCCTGGATGGCATAGCCGCCGGCCTTGCCCATCCCCTCGCCGCTCGCGACATAGGCGTCGAGCTCGGCATCGGTCAGCCGCTTGAAGGCAACGACCGTGTCGGAAAGCCGCGTCCGCGCCTTGCCCGCGCTGTCGATCAGGCAGACCGCGGAGAGGCAATGATGCCGCCGCCCCGACAACAGGCCGAGCATGCGACGCAGGTCCGCCTCGTCCTCGGGCTTGCCCAGGATGCGGCGGCCCACCGCGATGGTGGTGTCGCCCGCCAGCACGATCTCGTCGTCCGCGCGCGCGACCGCCTGCGCCTTGCCGAGCGCGATGCGCTGGACATAGGCGCGCGGCAATTCGTCCTTGAGCGGGTTCTCGTCGGTGTCCGGCGCGGCAATGCGATCGGGCACGATGCCGATGCGCGCGAGCAGGTCGCGGCGGCGTGGCGATGTCGAAGCGAGCACGAGCCGCATGGGCATTCCTATCGTGGATCCCCGCCTATGCGGGGAGGGCCATCACTTGAAGCGATAGGTGATGCGGCCCTTGGTCAGGTCATAGGGCGTCAATTCGACGAGCACTTCGTCGCCCACCAGAACGCGGATGCGGTTCTTGCGCATCTTGCCGGCAGTATGGCCGAGGATCTCGTGATCATTCTCAAGCCGGACACGGAACATCGCGTTGGGAAGAAGCTCCACAACACGGCCGCGCATTTCAAGCAGTTCTTCCTTGGCCAAACAAACCTCTAGCGATGGAGCAGAAAAAAGACGCGGTGCCTTACTCTTCCTTGACGGAAAAGGAAAGCGCGACGGTTTGACGCACCGAAAGCGATAACGGCGGCAACGAACGGTTTCCCGCTGCTCGCTTGATGCGGCGAGCATTCGGGGCCACATGAGCCTCATGCTGATCGAGACCGAAACCACGCCCAACCCGGCGACCCTGAAGTTCCTGCCCGGCCGTACCGTCATGGACGCCGGCACCCGCGACTTCGCGACCCCGGAGGAGGCCGAGGCCTCGCCGCTGGCCGAGGCCCTGTTCAACCTCGGCGATGTCACCGGCGTCTTCTTCGGCCGCGACTTCATCTCGGTGACGGCCGCGCCGAGCGTCGAATGGACCGGCCTGAAGCCCGACGTGCTCGGTATCCTGCTCGACCATTTCAGCGCGAACATGCCGCTGTTCCGCCCGGGCAGCGCCGCCGGTTTCTCCGTCCCGGCCGAGGAAGTCTTCACCGACGACCCCGAAGACGCGGATATCGTCGCACAGATCAAGGAGCTGATCGAGACGCGCGTGCGCCCCGCCGTCGCCAATGACGGCGGCGACATCGTCTATCGCGGCTTCGACAATGGGAAGGTCTATCTGCAGATGCAGGGCGCCTGCGCCGGCTGCCCCTCCTCGACCGCGACGCTCAAGAACGGGATCGAACAATTGCTCAAATATTATGTGCCCGAAGTCACCGAAGTGCGCTCGGTCTGATGGGCGCGCCTTTGAACGAGGCCGGCCTCGACACGATCTTCCGCACCGCGCGCACCTATAATGGCTATCTTCCGGGCGAGGTGACCGAGGCGGATATCCGCGCGATCTACGATCTGCTCAAGATGGGGCCGACCTCGGCCAACATGCATCCCGCGCGCTTCGTCTGGTGCCTGAGCCAGACGGCGAAGGACAAGCTCGCCGATTGCGCGAGCGAGGCGAACGCACCCAAGATCCGCACCGCGCCCGCCGCCGTCGTGATCGGGATGGACTATGACTATCATGAAGAGCTGCCCTGGCTCTTCCCGCACACCGATGCGAAGAGCTGGTTCACCGACCCTGAGGCACGCAAGGCGCATGCACTGCGCAACTCGTCGCTCCAGGGTGCCTATTTCCTGATCGCGGCACGCGCGCTGGGCTGGGACACCGGACCGATGTCGGGGTTCGACGCGGCGGCAGTCGATGCCGCCTTCTTCGCCGACCAACCCTCGGTCCGCGTCAATTTCATCGCGACATTGGGCAAGGGCGATCCCGCGAGCATCTTCGGCCGCAGTCCGCGCCCCGAATTCGGGCAGTTCAACCAGATTGCCTGACGCGCCGCTCACCCTCGTCATCGAAACCGCCACCGCCGCCTGTTCCGTCGCGCTTATCCGCGACGGAGCGGTCGTCGCGCAGCGCCATGAAGAGGTCGGCCGAGGCCATGCCGAGCGGCTGATCCCGATGATCGCGGAACTGCCCGATGGCGGCCGCGCCGACCGAATTCTGGTCGATTGCGGGCCAGGCAGCTTCACCGGCATCCGCGTCGGCATCGCTGCGGCACGCGGGCTGGCGCTGGGTTGGGGGGTACCGGTGACAGGCTTCTCTTCGCTCCCGTTGATCGCGGCCGCCGGCTTCGCGACCGATCCGGCGGTGCCCGCGCTTGCCGTCGTCCTCGAAGGGGGACATGGTGAGGTCTTCATGCAGGCCTTTACCCGCCCGCTGGCCGAGACCGGCCCCTTCGCCTCGCTCAAGCCCGAAGCGGCACTTGCCGCGCTCGCCGGCCATGCCGCGATCGGCAACGGCATCCGTCATCTGGCGGCGCTCGACCCCGATCTCGACCTGCGCGAAGCGCTGCCCCGCGCCGCCGATGCCGCGCTGCTCGCCTCCGCTTTCTCAACGCTCGAACCGCGTCCGATCTATGGCCGCGCGCCAGACGCCAAGCCCCTTTCCCCCGCGCCCCCGGCCACATGAGTTCGGCACTGCAGATCGTCGAGATCGTCCACGGCACGCCGGCGGATATCGCTACGCTCAACGCGATCATGGCGGACGCGTTCGATCCGCGTTTTGGTGAAGCCTGGACCCCCAGTCAGTGCATGGGAATGATCGCGCTGCCCGGAGTCTGGTTCAGCATCGCCTGGAGCGGAACCCGCCCCGCCGGCTTCGCGCTTGCCCGCGTTGTCGCTGACGAAGCCGAACTATTGCTGCTCGCCATCCGCCCGGCGATGCGTCGCCGCGGTATCGGCACAGCATTGCTGCGGTCGATCGTTACGGACGCGAACGAACGTGGCGCGGACACGCTGCATCTGGAAGTGCGGTCGAACAATGAAGCCGTACAGCTTTACCATAGCGAAGGCTTCGAGAAGGTCGGCGAGCGTCGCGATTACTATCGTGGCAAAGACGGTAAGCTGTTCGACGCGCACACCTTTTCAAAATGGGTAGGCTAAAATCGACAATTTTTATTGCGACTGGTCTTGCAATCACTCCATTCTCGATCAATAGCGCGCGACGCGGCCTGTAATATTGCTGCCGCTGCATCGGTAGAAAGGATCATCATGGACGCTCAGAACGACCTGCAGGAAACGCTGGTCACGCTGACCGCGGACATTGTTGCGGCACATGTCAGCAACAACAGCGTTGCAGTCTCGGATCTTCCGCTGCTGATCGCGAATGTTCACGGTGCGCTTACCGGTCTTGGCACCAAGGCACCCGAGCCCGAAGCGAAGAAGCAGGAACCGGCGGTTTCGATCCGCTCGTCGATCAAGCCCGACTATATCGTCTGCCTTGAGGACGGTAAGAAGCTCAAGATGCTCAAGCGCCACCTGATGACCCACTATCAGATGACGCCGGAACAGTATCGCGCCAAGTGGAACCTCCCCGCCGACTACCCGATGGTCGCACCCAATTACGCTGAACAGCGCCGCAGCCTCGCCAAGAAGATCGGCCTGGGCACCAAGCGCCGCAAGCGCTGAGATTTTCCTGGACGGGCGATACCAGCCCGCTTCCGCCCTGCCGGCGGGGCGCGTCGGTACCGCACAAACAGAAACGCCGGTCCGGGCCAACGCCCGGGCCGGCGTTGTTCGTTCTCGTTCCCCTTTTATCTCAAGCCGATTGTCGCTACATCACCGCCATGGCCCGCAAGATCGACCTCGAAGCCCTTTGTCATGAAAAGGGTCTCCGCATCACCGAGCAACGCAAGGTGATCGCCCGCGTCCTTTCCGAAGCGGAAGACCATCCCGATGTCGAGAAGGTCTATGCCCGCGCATCGGCGATCGACCCAGGCATCTCGATTGCGACGGTCTATCGTACCGTCCGCCTGTTCGAGGAAGCGGGCATCCTCGACCGCCACGATTTCGGCGACGGCCGCGCGCGCTACGAGCCCGCGCCCGAAGCGCATCACGATCACCTGATCGATGTCGAGACGGGCAAGGTGATCGAGTTCGTCGATCCCGAACTCGAGCTGCTGCAGAAGCAGATCGCCGAGCGCCTCGGCTTCCGGCTGGTCGATCATCGCATGGAACTCTACGGCGTCGCACTCGACCGGAAGAGCTGATCCGCATATGGCCCTGCTCCGATCGCGCTGAGCTTGTCGAAGCGCTGACCTGGCCCCCGCCCACCGCGCAGGGGGAAACAGTGCTTCGACAAGCTCAGCACGAACGGGGGACGGGTTGACGCAAGGCTTGACGGAACGCCGCCTCGCCGCCGCGCGGGGCGAGCCCACCCAACTCACCTCGTCCGAAGCCTTTCGCTTCTGGCGGCGCATCGGGCTGCTGCTGCTCACGCTGCTCACCCATGTACCGATGCATTATCTGTGGCGGCTGCTGCGCCTGCCCTCGCCCTGGCCGCGCTGGTTCCTGCGCCGCGTCGGGCGGATCGCAGGAGCACGGGTCGAGGTGATCGGCACACCGCTGCGCCGCGACGTCTTCTACATCTCCAACCACCTTTCCTGGATCGATATCCTCGCGCTGGGCGGAGCGAGCGGCACCGCCTTCGTCGCCAAGGCCGAAATCGGTGAGACGCCGGTCGTCGGCTGGCTCGCGGGGCTCAACCGCACCGTCTATGTAAAGCGCGAGAACCGCATGGGCGTCGCCGAGCAAATCAACCAGCTGCGCGACGCGCTGACAGACAATTGGGCGATCGCCGTCTTTCCCGAAGGCACCACCACCGACGGCCGTTCGCTGCTCCCATTCAAGACCCCGATGCTGCGCGTGCTCGAGCCGCCGCCGCCCGGCGTCATGGTCCAGCCGGTCCTGCTCGACTATGGCGTTGTCGGCGAGGAGATCGGCTGGGTCGGCGAGGAGGGTGGGGTCAACAATGCCCGCCGCGTGCTGGCACGCCGCCACAGCTTTCCGCTGCGCATCCACTTTCTCGATCCTTTCGACCCGCGCGACTTTCCGGGCCGCAAGGCGATCGCCGCCGAAAGCCGCCGCCGGATCGAGGAGGCACTGGTCGCCGCGCTCGGCGGTCCGCTGCGCCCATTCGCCTGGTCGGTTGGCCCGGTGAACTACACGCCGCCGGCGGATGGCTAGTCGGTAATTGGCGGTCCGGCCCGCTTCGGCGGAGCCGAAACAAATCTAACGCCGCCTCTCCGGCACCTGCTGAACCACCGGTTCCAGCGGCGCAAACACCACACCGCCCCCGCTCACGACATCGCGCGTCTCGACCACCGGGATGATGACATCGTTGCTGGCAGTGACCTGATCGAACGCCCCGACCTGGAAGATCGCCGGATCGGTGCGCAGGAAAGGCGGCGGATCGGGCGCCTTCGCGATCTGCTCGGGCGGCAACGGGTCGGGCTGCAGTCGCGGCACCCCACGGCGCACGCGCGGATCCTCGATCTCGTAGTTCACCACGGACACCGGCGCACCCAGCTGCGTGATCTCAAACAGCCGCCGCGCGAATTCGCGCGGGAAACGAATGCAGCCATGCGATGCCGGATAGCCCGGCAGCACCCCGGCATGCAGCGCGATGCCGGTCCAGGTCAGCCGTTGCATGAACGGCATCGGCGCGTTGCTGTAGAGGTTGGAGCGATGGAATTCGCGCTTCTGCAGGATCGTGAACTCACCCGCCGGGGTCGATTTACCGCGCTTGCCGGTCGACACGGTCGATGCCGCGATCAGCACCCCATCGCGATAGACATAGGCGATCTGCCCCGGCAGGCTGATCAGGATCGAGACCGATTCCGGACCGCCGATCTTCTGGAACGCGCCTTCCTCCAGCCATGCCCATTGGCCGTTGCGCAGGACCAGCTCCTCGCTTCCGGCGGCACGGATCTGCTGGGCCGCGACGGGTGAGGCGGCGGCGAGCGCAAGGCCCAGACCACCCGCCAACATCGCCCGAATCCCCTTGTGCACGACCCTGATTCTCCGCCTCGACTCGCCGATGGTTAGCGTCATCTCAACCACGGGGTTGCCATGCGGTTCCCGGGTTTCAAAGCCGAATCCATCCGCGACCAGGTCCCGTTCCGGGTCGCACGGGAACGACAAGTCGAGCCACCGGCGGGGTGAATGGCTGTATTTTGGGGAACTTGTTCAGGGGAATCGGAAGATTCATTTGCTATATTCTAGCGCAGAGCGAGTTTTGATTGGGGCGCTACAGCGCATGAATGAACTGATCGACGCGGTGGCTTCGCGCCGCGCTTTCCTCAAGTCGGCGGCCGCGGTCGCGGGTACCGGTTTGCTTGCAGGCTGCGCCGCACGTAGCGTCACCACGGCCGCGGTTCCGGCGCCGGCCGCGCCGATCCCGGTTCTACCCCCGCCGGTCGCCACGCCGATCGTCCAGCCGGCGCGGGTCACCACCGCCCCGCGCGGAATCCGGCCCGAGCTGTTCGAGCGAGCAATGGCCGCGCTCCAGCGCCATGGCAGCCGCATCCGCCAGCAGGACCGGATCGCGATCGCCGATTTCTCGATGCCGTCCTCGCGGCTGCGCTTCCACTTCGTCGATCTGCACAATGGCGCGACGCGATCGATGCTCGTCTCGCACGGCATCGGATCGGACCCCGAACATACCGGAATGCTTCAGCGCTTCTCGAACGAGGTGAATTCGGAAGCGACCTGCGAAGGCGCGTTCCTCGCCTCCAACTACTATGTCGGCAAGCACCAGCTCTCGCAGCGGCTGATCGGGCTCGACGCCACCAACAACAACGCACTCGACCGCGCGATCGTGATCCACGCCGCCTGGTATTCGAACGCCGACATGATCGCGAAACACGGCAAGCTCGGCCGCAGCCAGGGCTGTTTCGCGGTCGGCCAGAACGAGCTGGACAAGGTCTTCACCTTGCTCGGCGAAGGCCGCATGATCTACGCCGAGAAGACCGCCTAGGCGTTAGTGGCGTGTTGGCCCGGTAGCGTTTAAAGCCGGGATCATGGCGAAGCATCCTTTCCACTCGATCCATTCGCACGGGCTGGTGCGCGTCGGCGCCTGCACCCCGCGCGCCACCGTTGGCGACATCGCCGCCAACACCGCGTCGCACATCGCGCTCGCGAAACAGGGTGACGAAGCGGGCGCCGATCTGCTGCTCTTCACCGAACTCGGCATCACCGGCTACGCGCTCGACGATCTGCACCTGCAGGACGCGGTGCTGCGCGCGACACGCCAGGGCCTGGCCGATCTGGTCGCCGCCAGCGCGAAGCTGCGGCCCGTGCTGGTCGTCGGCGCCGCGCTCGAACGCAACAACCGCCTCTACAATTGCGCCGTCGTCATCGCACGCGGCCGGCTGCTGGGCGTCGTCCCCAAGACCTTCCTGCCCAATTACCGCGAATATTATGAGAAGCGCTGGTTCGCCTCGGGCCTCGGCCTCTCGGGGGAGATCGAGCTGGCCGGGCAGACCGTCCCCTTCGGCCCGGACCTGATCTTCGCAGCCGACGACCTCCCCGATTTCACGTTCCATGCGGAGATTTGCGAGGATTTCTGGGCGCCGATCCCGCCGTCGACCTATGGCGCGCTCGCCGGTGCGACGATCCTCTGCAACCTCTCCGCCTCCAACGTCACGATCGGCAAGGCGCGTCAGCGCGCGATGCTGTGCGCGGCGCAGTCCGAACGCGCGGTCGCGGCCTATATCTTCTCCGCCTCGGGCCCCGGCGAAAGCACCACCGACCTCGCCTGGGACGGGCAGAGCCTGATCCATGAACTCGGCGATCTGCTCACCGCATCGCGCCGCTTCGACATCGACGAGGAGATCATCCTTGCCGATATCGATGTCGCGCGGATCCGGCAGGAGCGGATGCGCGTCGGCACCTTCAACGACAGCGCCGCCGCGCTCGGCCATCCCGAGACCGAATTCCGTCGCATCGGCTTCCGCCACGATCCCGGGTTCGACGATATCGGGCTGCAGCGGAAAGTCCGCCGCTACCCCTTCGTCCCCAACACCCCCGAACGGCTCGACGAGGATTGCTACGAAGCCTTCAACATCCAGGTCGAGGGGTTGCGCAAGCGCATCGAAGCGACGGGATCGCAACGGCTCGTCATCGGTATTTCGGGCGGCCTCGATTCCACGCACGCGCTGATCGTCGCGGCCAAGGCGATGGACCGGATCGGCCTGCCCCGCGCCAACATCCTCGGCTTCACCATGCCCGGCTTCGCGACGGGTGAGGGGACCAAGGCCAATGCCTGGGCGCTGATGAAGGCGCTGGGCATCACGGGCGAGGAAATCGACATCCGCCCCGCGGCGAACCAGCTGCTCACCGACATGGGTCACCCCTATGCCGATGGCGAGCCGGTCTATGACATCACGTTCGAGAATGTGCAGGCGGGCCTTCGCACCGACTATCTCTTCCGCCTGGCCAATCAGCGCGGCGCCTTCGTCGTCGGCACGGGCGACCTGTCCGAACTCGCGCTTGGCTGGTGCACCTATGGCGTCGGCGACCATATGTCGCATTACGCGGTCAATTCGGGCGTGCCCAAGACGCTGATCCAGTTCCTGATCCGCTGGTGCGTCGCGACGGACCAGTTCGATCCGGCGACCGACAAGGTGCTCGAAGCGATCCTCGCGCAGGAAATTTCGCCCGAGCTGGTTCCGGCCGGCGCCGACGGCGCGCTGCAGAGCACCGAGAGCAAGATCGGCCCCTACGCCCTCAATGACTTCTTCCTGCATTATACCGTGCGTCAGGGTGCCGCGCCCTCGAAGATCGCCTTTCTGGCCTGGCATGCGTGGAAGGATGCGGCAGCGGGCGAGTGGCCGCGCGGCATTCCGGCCGAAGCCCGTGCGCAATATGATCTCGCCACGATCCGCAGCTGGCTCGAGAAATTCCTGTTCCGCTTCTTCGTAACCAGCCAGTTCAAGCGCAGCGCGATCCCCAATGGCCCCAAGGTCTCCCCTGCCGGCGCGCTCAGCCCGCGCGGGGACTGGCGCGCGCCGTCGGATGGCACCGCCAAACCCTGGCTCGACGAACTGGACGCGAATCTCCCCAAGTGAAGCGCGTCCTTATCGTCCTGTTGCTGCTCGCGCTGGCTGTGCCGGTGTTCGGCTATATCAATGCCACCGCCGACCCGGTGGTGCGCCATGCCGATATCGGCCTTCGCGACTGGCCTGCCACCACCCCGCCGGTCCGCGTCGCGCTGCTCGCCGATGTGCATGTCCAGGGCCCAGACCTCAGCCCGGAGCGAATGGCGGGCATCGTCGAGCAGGTGAACGCGCAAAAGCCCGACCTCGTCCTGATCGCGGGCGACTTCAGCGGTGACCGGACGCTGCGGACGCGTCTCTACTCGGAAGACGAGATCGCCGCGTCGCTCAAGGGCCTCACGGCGCCGCTCGGCGTCTATGCCGTGCTCGGCAACCATGATCACTGGCGCGACGGGCCGGCGATGAAGCGCGCGGTCGCCGCCGCCGGCATCCCGGTTCTGGTCAATCAGGCGGTGCGCGCCGGGCCGCTCACCATCGCCGGGGCGGACGACATCCACACCCGTAACGCCGATATCGAAGCGCTGACCCGTTCCGCCGCCGCGCTGCCCGGCCCAGCGATCGTGCTGAGCCACAGCCCCGACATCGCCCCCACCCTTCCCCCGCAATTCGGACTGGTCTTGGCCGGTCACACGCATTGCGGCCAGATCGTGCTGCCGCTGGTCGGATACCTCGCGACCGCGTCGCGCTATGGCGAACGCTATGCCTGCGGGCTGGTACGCGAACCAGGCCGCACCACGATCGTCTCCGCCGGGATCGGCACCAGCGTTCTGCCCTTCCGTTTCGGCGCCCCACCCGATTTCTGGATCGTCACGCTCGGCCCTATCGCGCCCGCCGCATCCCCGCGCTAGGTTTCCGCCGCCCCATGGGCCGGCCGCGATTCGCGCGTGCCGTTGGGAGGGATGTTCCACATGAAGACTGCCCTGTTCGCCGCGCTCGCGGCCGTATCGCTCGCGCCTGCCGCCATGGCCCAGAATGGGGCTCCAGCCGCTCCGGCTCCTGCCGCAGCCGCCGCCAAGTTCAATCTCGAGACTCCGATCCAGGACATCGTCGCCGATGCCAAGGCGAAAGCCGCGCTCGAAGCCAATCTGCCCGGCATCAGCGCGCATGAATCCTATGAGATGTTCAAGGGCATGAGCCTCAAGCAGCTCGCCGGCTACGCCGCCGACAAGCTGACGCCGGAAGTACTCGCCAAGACCGAGAAGGATCTCGCCGCGGTCAAATGACCCGGCCGACCCCGGACCATCGCGTCCGGGGTCAGTCCCGCGGCCCGAAGTTGAGGAAGCGGGTCACGCGATAGTCGAGCACCGCCACCACGAGATACACCGCCGCCTGCTTGATCCGCGTCCACAGGCCGGTGCGGACCCGATTCAGCTCGGGCGTCACCTCAAGCGACCGCGCGACCTCCGCATCGACATAGGCGCGGACATGCGCCGCGAACGTCGCATCCTCGATCCGCAGCATCACCTCGAGATTGAGGAACAGGCTGCGCGTATCGAAATTGGCCGATCCGATCTGCACCGCGTCGTCGATCACGAACAATTTGGTATGCAGCTTCGTGGGCAGATACTCGAAAATCCGTACCCCCCGCCGCAGCAATCCTCGATAGGTGAAGCGCGCGGCATGGAGCGTCAGATAATTGTCGGTGACCGAGGGGACGATCACCCGCACCCGCCCCCCGCGCCGCGCCGCGCGGTCCAGCCGCATCAGCATCGCCGGGCTCGGAAAGAAATAGGCGGCAAGGATGTCGATCCGCCGCGCATGTTTGAGGTCGCGGCGCACCGCGCGCGCCCAGGGCGACAGCCGGCGTGTCGGCCCGCCGAGCAGCCAGCGCAGCTTGCCCGCGGGCTCGCTCCACTCGGCCAGCGCCTTGCGCAGCACCCGCAGCGGCGCGCGTGGCCGCTTCGCCCAGCGCCACAGCGCGTCGAAATAGCCGGCGAGCTGGGCCGCCTCCGGCCCCTCGACCAGCAGCCCCAGGTCGCGCCAGCCGGCCCGGCCCGGCCCTTCGAAATAATCATCCTGGATATTGAACCCGCCGATGATGATCCGCGCGTCCCCGGTCTCCGCGTCTGCCAGCGCCACCTTCTGGTGATTGCGCAGCAGATAGCGGCGCCCCAGCCGCGGCTCGAAGAAGCAGACCCTGCCCCCGGCTTCGCGGAGCGGCGCGAAAAAGTCGCGGTCATAGGCGGGATCGCTGCCAAGCCCGTCGACGATCAGCGTCACCTCGACCCCGCGCGCCGCCGCCGCCTCCAGCGCCGCGCGCACCCGCTCGCCCACGACATCGTCGGTATAGATATAGTAGAGCAGCCGCAGCGACCGCCGTGCCCGCGCGATCAGGTCGAGCAACGTATCCAGCCGGCGCGGGCCGGTGTCGAGCAGGGTCAGCCGGTTGCCGTCGACCGTGAACACCGGCTGTGGCGGCGGTTCGGCGGGCAGGCCGGGGGGAATCGCGGGTCGGATCGGGTCGGCCTGCTCCATCCCCCAACCGATTGCACCAGCCGCGCGGTGATCGCCAGCCCCGCAGTCCCGATTTTCTTGACTCTTTGAGGGGGCACCCCTAATTGGCCCCCTTTCCTGTATCTCTGCCCGAAGGAAGCGTTTCATGGCGCGCGTCACAGTCGAGGATTGCGTCGACAAGATCTCCAACCGGTTCGACCTGGTGTTGCTCGCTGCTCAGCGTGCGCGTCAGATCTCGGGCGGCGCCGAGCTGACGCTTGAGCGCGATCGCGATAAGAACCCGGTCGTCGCGCTGCGCGAGATCGCCGAAGAGACCGTCCGTCCGGATAATCTGGAAGAGTCGCTGGTCGGCAGCCTGCAGCGCGTGCAGATCGACGACGAGGAAGCGCCGGACGAAGTCGGCTCGCTCGCCGCGTCGGCCGAGGCGCTTCGCCTCACTGCCGCCGCGCCGCCGCGCAACCAGAATCTGGGCGCCGACTACGACGGTTGATCCGTTTCGGATGCAATTGACGAACAACGAACGCCGGAATCCCCAGGGATTCCGGCGTTTTCGTTTTTGCGAATCATCGCAGCCACTTGATCCTTATTCCTCCGAATCGGACAATCGCTGATCCGACTCGGGGGAGGGGGAACAGGGTTGCCTGACGTCGACGCGATCATTTCGGCGATCGATGCCGTTGCGCGCGAGGCGATTTTGTTCGCCGCGATCGGATTCCTGATCGGCGGCCTCGACGATCTGATGGTCGATCTCACCTATTTCGGATCGCGGTTGCGGCGATGGTGGCGGCCCGAACCGCAACGCGCGCCGCGACGCGACGGGGGCGGCATGGCGGTGTTCGTTGCCGCCTGGGACGAGGCGCGGGTGATCGGCCCGATGCTGCACACCGCGCTCGCACGCTATGTCTATGCCGACTACCGCATCTATGTCGGCGTCTATCCGAATGATCCCGCGACCCTCGCCGCGGTCACCGACGTCGCCGCCACGGATGCGCGCGTCCGGATCGTCATCAACCCACTGCCCGGCCCGACGACCAAGGCCGACTGCCTCAACGCCGTCTGGCGCGCATTGCTGCGCGACGAAGCGGACGAAGGCCCGGCCCGCGCGATCGTGCTGCACGATGCCGAGGATGTGGTGCACCCTGACGAGCTTGGCGTGATGGCCGCATGGCTGGCCGATCATCAGGCGGTCCAGATCCCCGTCCTCCCGCTCCCCGATCCGCGCTCGCCGTTGATCGCCGGCCATTATCTCGACGAATTCGCCGAGGCGCATGCCAAGAACCTCGCGGTGCGCGAGGCGCTGGGCGCGGCGCTTCCCTTTGCCGGGGTCGGCTGCGCGATCGACCGAACGCTGCTCGAACGCATCGCAGCGGCGCGCGGCGGGTGCCCGTTCGACGAATCGAGCCTGACCGAGGACTATGAGCTGGGCCTGACCGTCGCGGCGATGGGCGGACGGACCAAGCTCGCACGCGCCTATGACCGCAACGGTGACCTCGTTGCCGTCCGTGCCTATTTCCCGGCGTCGTTGCGTGCGGCGGTCCGGCAAAAGGCGCGCTGGATGACCGGGATCGCGCTTGCAGGATGGGACCGGACCGGCTGGGCACGCGGCGGTTCGATTGGCGAACATTGGATGCGGATGCGCGACCGGCGCGCGACGCTGGCGATTCCCGTCCTCGCCATCGCCTATCTCGCGCTCCTCGCCTGGGGGTTGTCGCTCGGCATCCACCTCATGACCGGAATCCCTTTGCCCGCGCTGGACAGCGCACCGGCGACATTGCTGGCGGTGAACCTTGTGCTGCTCGGCTGGCGGATTGCGATGCGGCTGGGATTCACCGCCCATGCCTTCGGGCCGGTCGAGGCGCTGCTGTCACTCCCCCGGCTGTTCGTCGCCAACCTGGTCGCGCTCCTCGCGGCACGGCGCGCGATCACGATCTATCTGCCCACATTGCGCGGCAAACGGCCGGTATGGGAGAAGACCGAACATCATTTCCCCGAACCCGGCGAAAGCGGCGCCGCGTGAACGGCCGGGGGCGCCCGCTGCGTTTCGTCGCGCTGGTGGCCATCGGCTGGGCGAGTACGCGGACGATCATGCTCTGGCCCGAAGGCGCGACGCTGCCCCAGGCGATCGAGGCCGCCTTCCCCCTGCTCCCCGCACAGGCGGCCACCGCGCCGGCCCCACGCCGCAACCTGCCGGCGGCGCAGCCCCGCGCACCCATCGCGATGGCGGTCCCCAGCGCTCAGTTCATCGCCACCGGCCCCGCAGTGCGACCCGCCGATCCCGCACGTGCCAACCTTGCGATGCTCGGGCTGATCGGCTTCGGGCGCGAGGAGATTCTTGGGGTCCCGCCCGGCGCGCTACCCCGCCCCGCGCCGCCCGCTTCGCTCCCGCACGCCGCTCAGCCTTCGCGCTGGTCGGCCAGCGCCTGGCTGATCACTCGGCGCGGGAGTTCGGCGAGCGGACCGATGCTCGGCGGCGACCAGGCGGGGTTGCGCATCGCCTATCATCCGGGAAGCGGGCGCATCGCCCTGTTCGCACGGCTGACCGCCCCGCTCGCCGGTCGGGGTAGCGAGGCCGCCGCCGGCATCGAGTGGCAGCCGACCGCCGCGCCGGTCCGCGTCGTCGCCGAATATCGCGCGGGCCTGGACGGAACGCCCGGCGGCCCGGCGGTGGGCGTGGTTGCGGGCATCCATGCGGTGCCGCTCCCACTCGACTTCAGTCTCGAAGCCTATGGCCAGGCGGGTGTCATCGCCCGTACGCGCATCGATCCCTTTGCCGATGGCGCGCTGCGCATCACGCGTCAGATCGCCACCGCCGGCAGCGCCCGGATCGATGTGGGCGCGGGGGTGTGGGGCGCGGCACAGCGTGGCGCCGCACGGCTCGATGTCGGTCCCAGCGCGATCGCCAGCGTACCCGTCGGCGACAATGCGCTACGGGTCGCGATCGACTGGCGCGAGCGTGTCGCGGGGGACGCCCGCCCCGGTTCCGGCCCCGCGCTCAGCCTGGGCGCCGACTTCTAGCAAGTTTTCGCGTCCATCCGCCTTCCGCACGCCCCATTGAGGGTCTAGGCATAGCCTGCCCATGGATCTCTACCTCCCCATCGCCAATCTTTCGGTCAACGCGGTCGTGATCGTGATGCTGGGGCTGGGCGTCGGGCTGTTGTCGGGCATGTTCGGCGTCGGCGGCGGGTTCCTCACCACGCCGTTGCTGATCGTCTATGGCATCCCGCCCACCGTCGCCGCCGCCTCCTCCGCCAGCCAGGTCACCGGAGCGAGCGTGTCGGGCGTGTTCGCGCACCTGCGCCGGCAGGGCGTCGACCTTCACATGGGCGCGGTGCTGATCGCCGGCGGCGTGCTCGGATCGGGGGCCGGGGCATTGCTGTTCAAGCTGCTTCAGGCGAGCGGGCAGATCGATACCGTCATCGCGATCCTCTATGTCCTGATGCTCGGCTCGATCGGCTGGCTGATGCTCTCGGAATCGCTGGGCGCGATCCGTGCGCAACGCGCCGGTTCCGCGCCCAAGGCGAAACGACGGCGCCACCACCCGATGGTCGCCGCGCTGCCGCTGCGCTGGCGCTTCTACCGCTCGGGCCTCTACATCTCTCCACTCGCGCCGCTGCTGCTCGGCTTCGCGACCGGCATCCTGACCATGCTGCTCGGCGTCGGCGGCGGGTTCATCCTGATCCCGGCGATGCTCTATCTGCTCGGCATGCCGGCACAGGTCGTGGTCGGCACCTCGCTGTTCCAGATCCTGTTCGTCAGCGCCGCGGCGACGATGGTTCACTCGGTCACGACCAAGGCGGTCGACATCGTCCTTGCCGTGCTGCTGCTGCTCGGATCGGTGGTCGGCGCTCAGCTCGGCGCGCGCTTCGCGGCCAAGGCCAAGCCCGAATATCTCCGCCTCGTCCTCGCCGTGATGGTGCTGCTCGTAGCACTGCGTATGGTGCTCGGCCTCGCCTGGCGCCCCGACGAGATCTTCACGGTGACGCCGGGGTGAAGAAGCTCACCCTCATCCTGGCGCTCGCCGCGCCGCTGCTGATGGGTCAGGCCAAGCCGGTCCTCGTCCCCGACGTTTCGCAGCGCGAGATCGAGATCGCCTATTCGTTCACCGGGGCCGACCTGCTGCTGTTCGGCGCGATCGTCCATGCCGGGGGCAGCGCCGCGCAGCCCGGCGAGCCGCCCGCCGACATCGTCGTTGTGGTGAAGGGGCCGACCGAATCGGTGCTGGTGCGCGAGAAGCAGAAGATCGCCGGCATCTGGGTCAATGCCGACCGCACCCGCTACCGCTCGGCCCCCTCCTTCTACGCGGTCGCCTCCTCGCGCCCGATCCGCGACATCGTCGACGCGCGGACCCGTGCTATCTATGAGCTTGGCCTGGACAGTCTTCAGCTCTCCCCCGCTTCGGGCGCGGTTCCGGCGGTGCAGGCGCGCTTCGACGCGGGGTTGGTCGATCTCAAGAAGCGGACCGGCCTCTATTACGAGGCGCCCGGTACGGTCGAGATTTCGGACGGCGTCCTCTATCGCGGCCGGGTCAACATCCCCGCTCGCGTGCCCGTCGGCCGCTTCACCGCCGAAACCTTCCTGATCCGTGACGGCCGCGTGCTCGCCGCCGCGGTGCGGGAGATCGACATCCGCAAATCGGGCTTCGAACGCTGGGTCGCGCGCGCCGCGGAAAAATCCTCGATACTCTACGGCATGGCCGCCGTGCTGCTCTCGGTCTTCTTCGGTTGGGCGGCGGGCGCGATCTGGCGGCGCTTCTAGGGACCGCAACCTAAAACGCTCCACGCGAACCCATTATTTACCTTGAATGCTCCATATCCGTGCGGTTGAACCGGGGGAGCTTGCCTTGACGACCGAGGATATGGGCGGACAGAATTTCGACACGATCCGTCCCGCGTCCCACGCGGCGGCGCCCGGTGGTGGTGCGTCGGCGAGCAGCATGGGCGCCGTGTTCGCGATCGGTGGCGCGTCGAGCGAGGTCGTTTTCGATCCCACCGCCCTCGAGCATTTCTCCACCAGCGCCGATCCAGCGATCGCCAATGCCGGCACCGTAGGTAGCCAGGTGAAGATGCGGTCCGGTTCGTCCTGGCTCGTCGCGAGCGTCCGTTCGTTGCGCTACGATGACCAGAACGGCCGCATCGTCGCCCAGGTCGACTTCCTTGGCGAGGGCGTCGAGGAAAAGCTGACCGGGAAGCTGTATGGCTTCCGCCGCGGCGTGACACGCTACCCGTCCCCCGGCACGAACGTCTTCCCCGTATCGACCGCTGACCTGCGCCAGATCTACGCCGCCGACGACCGCCCGCATATCGAAGTGGGCAATGTCTACCCGACCAAGGAAATCCGCGCCGCGCTCTATATCGACGCGATGCTGGGCAAGCATTTCGCGCTGCTCGGCTCGACCGGTACCGGCAAGTCGACCAGCGCCGCGCTGATCCTCCACCGTATCTGCGAACTCGCGCCGCAGGGCCATGTTGTGATGATCGACCCGCACGGCGAATATTCGGCGGCGTTCAAGACCAACGGCGCGCTGTTCGACGTGTCGAACCTTGCCATGCCCTATTGGCTGATGAACTTCGAAGAGCATTGCGAGGTCTTCCTGACCACCGAAGGCTCGGACCGCCAGATCGATGGCGATATTCTCGCCAAGTGCATCCTGATGGCGAAGCAGAAGAATCGGCTCGCCGCCGAGTTCGGCAAGCTCACCGTCGACGCTCCGATCCCCTATCTCCTGTCCGATCTCACCACGATCATCCAGAACGAGATGGGCAAGATGGACAAGGCGACCGACACCGCCCCCTATCTGCGCCTCAAGGGCAAGATCGACGAGATCAAGACCGATCCGCGCTATGCCTTCATGTTCTCGGGCATGCTGGTCGCGGATACGATGGCAAGCTTCATCAGCCGCGTCTTCCGCCTGCCCGGCGACGGCAAGCCGATCTCGATCATCGACGTGTCGGGCGTGCCGTCCGAAATCACGTCCGTCGTGGTGGCCGTTCTGAGCCGCATGGTGTTCGACTATGCGATCTGGTCGCGCGGCGAATCGCAGCGCCCGATCCTGCTCGTCTGCGAAGAGGCGCACCGCTACGTGCCCAATGAGCGCAACGCCGACGGCTCCTCGGTCGGCCGCATCCTCAGCCGGATCGCCAAGGAAGGCCGTAAATACGGCGTCTCGCTGGGCCTGATCACCCAGCGCCCGTCGGACCTGGCCGAAGGCGTGCTATCGCAGTGCGGCACGATCATCGCGATGCGCCTCAACAACGACCGCGACCAGGCGTTTGTCCGCGCCGCCATGCCCGAAGGCGCGCGCGGCTTCCTCGATTCGATCCCCGCGCTGCGTAACCGTGAGGCGATCATGGTCGGCGAAGGCGTCGCCACCCCGGTCCGCGTCGCCTTCGATTCGCTTGAGGAAGCGAAGCGGCCCGCATCCAGCGATCCGCTGTTCTCGGAACTTTGGCGCCATTCCGGGGGAGAAGACGCCAGCCTGGAGCGCATCATCAAGCGCTGGCGTTCCCAGGGGCGTTAGTTTGTCTCAGCGTCGCTGAACTGCGCCAATGGCGCATTCTCAAATAGAGCCCTTCGGGATCGGTAAAACGAAACGCTCCGGCGCCAGCGCCTCGCCGCGGGTGAACGCCGCCTGCCGCACCGCGCCGCGAAACGGGCTGACCTTGTTCATCCGCATGCCGACCGACGCCCGGCCCGGCCCCTGCGGCGTGAAGGCCAGCGCGGCCTCGGCCTGCAGCGCGCCATTCACGAAGGCGCGATAGGTCGTCCCGTCATAGCTTTGCGCGACATGATGCCAGCGGCCGACGGGGAAGCGCTTTTCCGGCACGATCAGCGGCTGGCGATAGCCGGGGCCAAGGATGAAGGTGTCGAGATACCATTCGCTCCCCTCGACCCGGATCTCGAACAGCATCCGCGTACCGGTCTTTGCGGTCGGGTCAGCGTTCGCACCGCTCTCGAGATGGAACCAACGCTGTTCGAACGCGCCGCCATCGGGACGGAACAGCGCCTCGAAGGTGAAGCGCGCCGCACCCGCCAGCGGATGCCGGTCAAGGAACAGCACATCGTTCGCGCCATCGAACGCCACTGATTTGCCCAGCGGACTGTCGATCAGCTTCGGCTCACCTTCGATCCGGGGCTTCAAACCGCCGATCCGGCTGAGCGAATCGAACGTCCAGATCTCGGGATCGCCCCCCTTCGCCGCAGCGGGCGACAGGCTGGCGAGCAGCGCGCCGCCGCCACCGATCAACACTGTCCGGCGATCAGTTCGCACCGGCGCCGTCGTTCTCGGTCTTCCTGTTGCGCGCCCCGCCCACCGGCACCGCCAGCAACTGGGCGAGCTTGGCCTTGAACTCGCGCAGATCGCCGCCGCTCAGCGCCTGGACGACCGAGAAGGAGACCGAGCGCGGATTGATCGCGACGCCGTTGCGGTAGAGTTCGTAATGAAGATGCGGTCCAGTCGAGATGCCGGTCGATCCGACATAGCCGATCACCTGCCCGCGCGTGACGCGCTGACCGCCGCTCACCGCGATCCGGCTCATATGGCCATAGCCGCTGCCCATGCCGCCGCTGTGATTGAGCCGCACGAAATTACCGTAACCGCCGTTGCGTCCGGCAAAGGCGACGGTGCCGTCGTTGGCCGCGCGGATCGGCGAGCCATAGCCCGCCGCGATGTCGAGCCCCTTGTGCATGCGGGAGAAGCCCAGCACCGGGTGGCGCCGCAGCCCGAAACCCGAGCTGATCCGGCCCGCCGCAGGCATCGCCATCTGCCCCTTGCGCTCGCCGGTGCCGCGGCCGTCATACCAGGTGGTGCGGCCATCCTCTTCCCAGCGGACCAGCTGCAGCTTCCCCGCGCCGCCGTTCAACCCGGCATAAAGGAGGTTGCCCATCTGCACCTCGCCGGTCGCGGCCTTGGCCTGTTCGACGATGATATCGAACTCGCTGTCGGCGCCGACGCGGCCGATCGGCACGCGCGTCGCGATCGATCGGATATAGGCCTCGACCGCCTTGGCCGGAACGCCGGCGGCCCGCGCCGAGCGATAAAGACTGTCGCCCACCCGACCACGGATCCGCAGCGGGGTATGGTCGATCGCGATCGGGATTTCATGGAGCGCAAGGCCGCCGCCGCTGCGCACCAGTTCGAGGCTGAGATCGAAGCGCGCGCGGAACGCCAGCTTTTCGAGCGGGCGCGGCTGCGCCTTGTCCATGCGCCGCCCCAGCGTCAGGTCGAGCTGGGTGCCGGACTTGAGATCGCCCAGCGATACCGCGCCCGCGACCAGATTGGCGGCCCGCGCCGCGTCGGCGCTACCCACGCCCGATCGAGTCAACGCCGCCTGCAACGCGCCTCCGCCGCCCAATGTCACCGTGCTCTGAAGGATCGGTCGCTCGGGCGTGTCAGTCAGATTGGCGACCAGATTGGTCGCGCCAAGCTTGGTGCCGGTCGTCGATCCGGCCGCCAGCGGTGCGATCGCCTGTGCATGCGCGATATCGGCATCGGCGCCGGTCAGCGCGGCGGGGACATTGGCATAGATCGGCCGCTCGAATCCGGGCGAAAGCAGCACCGCCAGGGTGCACAGGCCGCCGCAAGTCACGACGCCGCGGAACCATTCGCCGCTGCCGATGCGTGAGCCAAGGTCGGGAACAAGGTCGAAATCGGGAAACCGCTCACGGAACCGGTCGGCCAGCGTGGTCTTCCGGATCACGAGCGCGCGACCGAACGAGCGCGCATTGGCGCCGCCCGCTTGCTCCACCCCATGATCATTGCGCAAAAACAAGGTGCGCCGTCCCCAACCCCGTCGCCACCAGCCACCTGGCGGCTTGTTGGAATCGTTGTGGAACCGAGTCCCTAAAGTCAAATTAAGTACCTAGCAGATTCTGGCGATTGCGGCGAGTCGTGCGGTGGTACGGATGGGGCGTTCGATGTGCCGAAACAGGGCACGGAAGCACTTGCGCAGTCCACCGCATCGACCGATCTTGGCAGCGTAATGAGCCGCTTTTCGAACAGCCCGGTCACCGCGGTGCTCGGTCCCACCAACACCGGCAAGACCCATCTCGCGATCGAGCGGCTGTGCGGCCATTCGAGCGGAATGATCGGCTTCCCGCTGCGCCTGCTGGCACGCGAGGTCTATGACCGCGTGGTCGCGATGAAGGGGCCGAAGGAAGTCGCGCTGGTCACGGGGGAGGAGCGCATCGTCCCGCCCGGTGCGCGCTGGTTCCTGTGTACCGCCGAGTCCATGCCCACCGATCGCGAAGTCGGTTTTGTCGCGATCGACGAGGGGCAGCTCGGCGCTGATCCCGAGCGTGGTCACGTCTTCACCGACCGTATCCTCAACGCGCGCGGCCGCGACGAGACGATGATCCTCGGATCGGACTCGCTGCGTCCCGTTCTGAAGAAGCTGGTGCCTGACGCGGAGATCGTCGCGCGCCCGCGTTTCTCGACCCTGCGCTATGCCGGGGCCAAGAAGCTGTCGCGCCTGTCCAAGCGGTCCGCCATCGTCGCCTTCTCGGCCGAGGAGGTCTATGCCGTCGCCGAAGCGCTACGCCGTCTGCGCGGCGGCGCGGCGGTGGTGATGGGCGCCCTCTCTCCCCGCACCCGCAACGCCCAGGTCGCGATGTTCCAGTCGGGCGAGGTCGATTACCTCGTCGCCACCGACGCGATCGGCATGGGCCTCAACCTCGACGTCGGCCATGTCGCCTTCGCCTCGCTCAACAAGTTCGACGGCAAGCGCCAGCGCCGCCTGACCATCGCCGAAATGTCGCAGATCGCGGGCCGCGCCGGGCGGCACCAGCGCGACGGCACCTTCGGCGCGCTGGTCGAGGAAGGGCCTGGCGCCTTCACGCCCGAAGAGATCCGCGCGATCGAGGATCACCATGTCCCCGCGCTGGGTCATTTGTTCTGGCGCGAGGGCGAACCCGATATCGCCAGCATCGACGCACTGATCGCCAGCCTCGAGCGCAAGCCCGATTCCCCCGTGCTGCGTGCCGCGCCGGAAGCGGTGGACCTGGGCGTACTCAAACGGCTGGCGGGCGAGGACTGGGTACGCGAGCGCGTCCGTTCCTCGCGCGGCGTCGCCCGGCTATGGGCGGCATGCGGCCTCCCCGATTTCCGCAAGCTCGGCGCCGATCCCCATGCCCGCTTCGTCGCACGCGTCTTCAAGCATTTGAGCGAAGGCAGCGGCCATATCCCGCACCAATGGTTCGCCGACGAGATCGCCCGGCTCGACCGGATGGACGGCGATGTCGAAACGCTCGCCGGACGCATCGCCGCCGCCCGCAGCTGGGCCTATATCGCGCAGCGTTCGGACTGGCTCGCCGAGCCGCTTCACTGGGCCGAGCGCACCCAGGCGCTGGAGGAGAAGCTGTCCGATGCGCTGCACGCCAGCCTGACCCAGCGCTTCGTCGACAAGCGCACGACCGTATTGCTCCGCCAGATCGGCGCGGGCGCATCGCATCTGCCCGTCGTGGTCGGTCCCGAAGGCGAGGTCAGCGTCGAGGAGCATGTCCTCGGCCATCTCCACGGCTTCCGTTTCGCGGTCGAACCCGGCGCACGGGCAGCCGACAAGCGCATGCTGCTCGCCGCCGCCGAAAAGGGACTGGCCGCCGAACTGCGGCAGCGGGGCGAGGCGCTCGTCGCCGCGGCGGACGATGAGTTCACGCTCGATACGGCGGCGATCCTGTGGCGTGGCGTGGCGGTCGCGACGCTCGAAACAGCAGCCAACCCCGTGCGCCCGCGTATCCGCCTCGACCGTGCGCTCGACATTCTCGATGCGCGCGTTCGCGCCGCAGCGCAGGAACGGATCAAGCACTGGTTCGCCGATCGTATCGCCGCCGACCTCCCCGATCTCGCCAAGATCGACGCGCTGAGCCGCGACGAAGCCGCCGGTCCGCGCGTGCGTGCGCTCGCCGGTGTGCTGGTCGAGGCGGGCGGACTGCTCCCCCGCCGCGCTGCCGGAGCGCAGATCGAGGCACTCGACCCCAACGACCGCAAGACATTGCGCAAGGCGGGGGTCATCATCGGCACGCTGGATATCTTCGCACCCGCCCTGCTCAAACCCCGCGCCGCCGCCGCGCGCCGCGCGCTGCTCGCCCTCGCCCAGGCCCCGGCCGAGGGCGCCGCCGTCCTTCCCCGCGGCGCTCCTGGCGCGACCCTCGACTATGGCTTCCGGCCCTTCGGCGCACAGGCGGTGCGCATCGACCTCGCCGAGCGGATCGCCCATGCCGCGCATGATGCCCGCAAGGGCCGCGCCCCCTTCACCCCCGACCCCGCGCTCGCGACCTCGATGGGCCTCGCCCCCGACACGCTTGCCCGGCTGATGACGCAGATCGGCTTTCAGGGCGTCCGCACCCCCAAGGGCGAGCCGCAACGCTGGGTGTGGAAGGGACTGACCCCGCTGGCGAAGCCCAAGGCACCGCCGCGCGACACCTCGATGGCCCATGCCTTTGCCGCGCTCGCGGAGCTGGTCGATGACTGAACCCGCGATGCGGCTCGACCGGTTCCTATGGTTCGCACGGCTGGTAAAGACCCGGGGCGGGGCGCAGGAGATGGCCGAAGCGGGGACGCTGCGGCTCGACGGGCGGCGGATCGAACGCTCCTCGGCGCAGGTGCGGGTGGGATCGGTCATCGCCTTCCCGCTGCGCGGCCGGGTGCGCGTGTTGCGCGTCGAGGCGCTGCCGCACCGCCGCGGCCCCGCGCCCGAAGCCGCCGCTCTGTATCAGGAATTGCTCCCAGGTCCGGTATCACCGACGGAAAAGCCTGAAATTTGAGAACGTATCGCAGAAAGCGTCTCTTGATTGACGCGCCCCGAGCACGGGCATAGCAGGAACAGGTTCACCGCCCGCGTTGGGCGCTCCAGGGGCCTGAAACCGCCATGACCTACGTCGTCACCGATGCCTGCATCCGCTGCAAGTACATGGACTGCGTCGAGGTGTGTCCGGTCGATTGTTTCTACGAGGGCGAGAATATGCTCGTCATCAACCCCAGCGAGTGCATCGACTGCGGAGTGTGCGAGCCCGAATGCCCCGCCGAAGCGATCCTGCCCGATACCGAGAGTGGACTGGAGCAGTGGCTCGAGCTCAACAACACCTTTTCGGCGCAATGGCCCAACGTCACGCGCAACGCCGGCCAGACGCCGGCGGACGCGGACGAGTTCAAGGGCAAAGAGGGCAAGTACGACGCGTATTTCTCGCCGGAACCCGGCGCCGGCGACTGAGGTCCCTCTTATTTGAACCGGTCTGACGACCGGCTGTAGCATCGTTGGAAAGGCCACGGAGGGCGGTACTGCGTTCAGCACAAGCTGAACCAGGCCATATATCGCGGCGCAGCAACCCGAAATCCCAGGATTCCGGGGTGGTAATATTATTTCATCTGTGTTAAACAGCGCGCCGGACGCGAGGAATCGCGTTTCGGTACTGGAGACCGTTGTTGATTTGCCCCGATCTCGTGTCTTCGTCCCGGTAACCACACCGGGCGATACGCGCAATCCAAAAGGGGCCACGTTGATTAGAAAGGCTTCCCACACATGGCTGCCAAGGCGCTGTCCTTCGATGTCGGCGATTATGTCGTTTACCCCAAGCACGGCGTTGGCCGTGTGATCGAACTCCAGAAGTCGGAAATCGCGGGGATGCAGCTCGAACTGTACGTCCTCCGCTTCGAAAAAGAGAAAATGACGCTCCGCGTGCCGACCAACAAGGCCGAGAGCGTCGGCATGCGCAAGCTGTCGAGCGACAAGACGCTCCGCGAGGCGCTCGACACGCTCAAGGGCAAGCCCAAGGTCAAGCGCACCATGTGGTCGCGCCGCGCCCAGGAATATGAAGCGAAGATCAACTCGGGCGATCTGGTGTCGATCGCCGAAGTGGTCCGCGACCTGTTCCGCGCCGACGACCAGCCCGAGCAGAGCTATTCGGAGCGCCAGATCTTCGAAGCCGCCGCGTCGCGCCTCGCCCGTGAGCTCGCCGCGATGGAACAGATCGACGAGAAGGCCGCGCTCGAAAAGCTGCTCGACATCCTGCGCGCCGCTGCCGCGATCTACAACAAGGACAAGGTGCCCGCATAAGGCTACGGCCTGAGCGGCGCATGCGTCGAACCGAAAGGGGCGGCCCGCAACGGCCGCCCTTTTCATTTGCGCCGCTCGCGCGGCGAGTGTATTATAACAACAACACACACAGGAGAGTCGCCTTGAAACTCGCCCTCGCCATGATCGCCGCGGTCCTTCCGCTCACCGCCTGCAACTTCGCCAACGGCATGAGCGGCGACGTCGTCCAGCCCAGCGGATCGGGCGGCACCCGCAATTTCGACGTGTCCGGTTTCACCGAAGTGTCGCTGCGCGGCGCCGACGATGTCGAGATCAGGAACGGTCCCGCCTTCAAGGTCACCGCAGAGGGCGACACCGCGCTGCTCGACCAGCTCGAAATCCGCAAGGACGGCGACACGCTGCGCATCGGCCGCAAGGACGACAACTGGAAATGGGGCGGCGACAAGGGCGCGAGGATCATCGTCACGCTCCCCAAATTGCTCAGCGCCAGCGTCGCCGGATCGGGCGACATGACCGTCGACCGCGCCGATGGCAATTTCGACGCCTCGATCGCGGGCTCCGGCAATCTCAGCATCGCGCAGTTCGCGGGCGGCAAGGCCGATCTGTCGATCGCCGGATCGGGCGATCTGCGCATCGCGGCGGGCCAGGCCAGCGAGATCGATGCCTCGATCGCCGGATCGGGCGATATCGACGCCGCCGGACTCAAGGCGGCGCGTGGCGACATTTCGATCGCGGGGTCCGGCAACGTCCGCGCCCAGGTGACCGGTGAAGCCGATATCTCGATCCTGGGATCGGGCGATGTCGTGCTGACCGGCGGCGCCAAATGTTCGGTCAGCGCGATGGGCTCGGGCGAGGCGCGCTGCAACTGATCGAGTAAGGACGGACGGCATCATCCGCCGGCCAGGTACAGCGCTTGCGCATTCCGGTGGATTGATGCGATCCACCGGTCATGCGTATCGCCCTGCTGATCCCGACCGTCCTCTTCGCCGCCGGGTCCGCCCCGGCGCCTGAGGAACGCCGCGTCCTGCTCACCGGCTTCGACCGCATCCGCATCGACGGACCGTTCGAAGTGCGGGTGGTCGCGGGACCGCCATCAGCGGTCGTCACCGGCGATCGCCGCGCGGTCGATCGGGTGAGCATCCGCAACCAGGGCGGCGTGCTGGTCGTCGGCGTCAGCACCGCGACCTGGGAAGGCTGGCGCGATAAGGAAGGCGCGGCCGCGATCACCGTGTTCACCCCCCGATTACGCGCGGCGAACATCAACGGCGGCGGCAAACTCGATATCGCGAACGTCGCTGGCCAGCGCGTCGACCTGGGCGTCAACGGCGCCGGATCGCTGACCGTGCGCAGCGTGGCGGCGGATCAGCTGGTCACCACCCTCACCGGTACCGGCATCGTGCGCGTCGAAGGCGGAACCGCCCGCACCGCTCGCTTCATGTCCTATGGCGCCGGATCGATCGATGCCACCGGCCTTTCGGCCAGCGACCTCATCGTTCATTCGCAGAGCGCGGGTGACAGCCGATTTACCGCGCGCTTCACCGCCAACGTCTCCACCCTGGGTACCGGCTCGGTGCGGGTCGAGGGCAATGCCGCCTGCCGCCTTGCCGGGCCTGGCCCGGCCAGCTGCGCGGGCAAGGTCGAGGGGCAATAGTAGGAACTCAGGACTCCCTAGGCTGCGATCGGGAACCGCAAGAGCCGGTCCTCCAGCGCCACCAACGCCTCCGCGCCCCGGCCGACCGCCCGGACAATCTCGGGATGATGCGCGTCGAGCCCACCGGTCAGTGCCCCGAACGCGGGCAGGATCAATTTGGTCGACGTCGAGACGAAGCAGCGCCGCGCCACCTGACGCCCGCGCAGCCGCACGCGCAGCTTGGGATGGAAATGCCCCGACAGCTCGGGCCGCGCCTCCCCCGGCTCCGCCTCGTGGCGCAGCAACAGCCCGTCGACCTCCACCTCCTCGACAATCTCTCCGCCGATGGGCCCGCCGAGCGCGGCGTCGTGATTGCCGGTGATCCACACCCAGCGCAGCGATCCTGTCAACGCAGCCAGCGCCGCGCGCGCCGCTTCGGGCAGTCGCTCGCATCCTTCCGAATCGTGAAAGCTGTCGCCCAGGCACCAGAGTTCACGCGCCTCCGTCCGCTCGACCAGCCCGGTCAGCGCGGCGAGCGTCGCCATCGAATCATAGGGCGGCAGCATCTGGCCCTTCAGCGCGAACCAGCTCGCCTTCTCGAAATGCAGGTCGGCAACGATCAGCGCCCGACGCGCGGGCCAGTAGAGCGCGCCTTCGGACAGCGCGCACAGATCATGGCCAGCGAACGAAAAGGGAACCATGAAACCGCTATCGCCGCACCGCGCGGCCAGGTCAATCGAGCCGGGTTCCAGTCCTGCCCGCGCGCGGCAGCGAGAGCCGCAACTTACGATCGGGGAAATCGATCTCGACCCGACGGAAGGCTCGCAACGCATCCATCCCCAGCATCAACGCGGGGCGATCGCTAAGGCCGAAGCGCTCGAACGGCGGAACATCGGCGAACGCAACGGGCAGCTCCTGCAAGGTCACGCCGCCCAGCTCGACACGATGCGCAATGTGATAATTGACGCTCAACGTCTCGCCGGTGACGCTGGTCATCGTGATCGGTCCCTTCAGCCGGATGCGCTTCAGCTTCCGCTGCAACGCCATATTGCCCATGCTGATCTGCGATCCGGTGTCGAGCACCACGGTGACCTTGTTGCCTTCGAACCAGGCCTCGGTCACGATGAGCTGCCCCATCAGGCTCTTGGCGGTGATGACGATCTCGTCGGTAAAGGGCAGGCGCGGCGCGGGCTTGCCGCCCGATCGCCGCGACGGGCGCACCGCCATCTGGTTCTTATCGAAATCGATCGAAACCATATGCGTGCGCAATTGCTGGATGCCGAGCAGGCCATGCGCGCCCAGGTGCGACGCTTCCAGCGCCGGCGCGTTGAACGCTTCCGCGTCCCGCACGGGGCCGACGGCAAGCGAAGGGATCACGACCGTCGGCACGGTGCTGCTGCCCGTCATCGTCGTCAATGTGACCTTGGGGCCCGGCGGCAAGCGCAGTGTGCCCGCGAACTGACGCGAGATCACCGAGCGTTCGGCGCCGGTATCGATGACGAAGGGTTGCGGCTTGCTGCCATTGATCGAGACCGGAACGGTCATCCGATCGGCCAGCGCGCCAAGCTCAAGCGTGCCGCTCCCTTCTTCCGTGGCAGCGGGTGCGGGCGCCGCAGTTTCCTGTGTCGATGCGGGGGCCGCGGCGAACGCGATCAATAAAGGCGTCAACAGGCGAAGCTGCATAGCCCAGCTATTGTACGCCTCTTCATGCTGCGCAGCAAATGTTGTTCGTCGAAAGATCGCGGGGGTTCGGAACGCGCCTAGTCGATCCGCATCGCCTCCGCCGCCAGCATTTCCGCCTCGATCAGCATCGCATCCTCCGCCGCGCCCTGCGCCACCGTCTCGCGCCCGATCATGATCAGCACCGGCACCGCCATCGGACTGACCCGGTCGAGGTCAACATGCTCAAGCCTGTCGGCCGCGGTATCGAGTAGCGTGCCAAGCCGTCCGACATCGGTCATCCGCGCGCGTGCATCGGCCCAGGCGGCATTGAGCAGCAGATGGTCCGGCTCATATTTGCGCAGCACGTCATAGATGAGGTCGGTCGAAAAGCTGACCTGACGCCCCGTCTTTCGCTTCCCCGGCTGCTGGCGCTCGACCAACCCGCCGATCACCGCGACCTCACGGAACGCGCGCTTGAGCAGCGCGGACCCCTGCACCCAATCGACGAATTCATGCTCGAGGATGTCGGGCGAGAAGAGCGGCGCCGGGTTCTCGATCTTCTCCAGCCCATAGACCGCCAGCGCATAGTCGTTGGCGACGAACCCCACCGGCTTCAGCCCCATCGCCTCCATCCGCCGCGTCACCAGCATCCCGAGCGACTGGTGCGCGTTCCACCCCTCGAAGCAATAGGCGACCATGTGGTGGTGCCCACCATGCGGAAAGGTCTCGACCAGCAGCTTGTCCGGCGCGGGCAATCGCGAGCGATACGCCTGCACCTCCAGCCATTCGCGCACGTCGGCCGGAAACCGCGCCCATGTCTCCGGCTCGTCGA
Source organism: Sphingomonas sp. GW821-FHT10C01 (assembly GCF_059415525.1). Taxonomy (NCBI): domain Bacteria; kingdom Pseudomonadati; phylum Pseudomonadota; class Alphaproteobacteria; order Sphingomonadales; family Sphingomonadaceae; genus Sphingomonas; species Sphingomonas sp. GW821-FHT10C01. Next base: position 276,063 of record NZ_JBWKNK010000003.1, read on the forward strand.
AGAAACGCCGCACGCGCCCCGCAAGGGTCGATGTGATGGCGAGCCGCGCGCCCATGTAAGACACGAATCGCGCATTCTTCGTCGTCGCGCGGACGAGAATATCGGTAACCTCGACCCGCTCGACCTCCAGCGCCAGGCCCGCGAAGAAGAAGCGGTCGCCCGGCGACAGCGACGCGCCGAACGCTTCCTCGACCCGGCCCAGCCGCCGCCCGTTCCTGAAGCGCACCTCCAGCATCGGCGCCTCGACGATGATCCCAGCGTTGAGCCGATGCTGCGCAACGAAAGCGGGCTTGGTCACCCGCCACAGGCCGTCCCGGTCCTGCGTCAGCCGCTTGAACCGGTCATAGGCGCGCAGCGCATAGCCGCCATCGGCGATAAAGTTCAGCACCTCGCCGAACCGCGCTTCGGTCAGCGCCGAATAGGGCAGAGCGCCCTGCACTTCGCGCAACATGTCCGCAGCATCGAACGGCGCGGCGCAGGCCAGCCCCATCACATGCTGCGCCAGCACGTCGAGCGCGCCGGGCCGGAAGATGTCGGGATCCAGCTCGCCCGCCTCGACCGCGTCCAGCGCCGCGCGCGCCTCCAGATATTCGAAGCGGTTGCCGGGCACGAGCACCGCCTCGCTCGGTTCGTCGAGCCGGTGGTTGGCGCGCCCGATCCGCTGCAGCAATCGCGACGAACCCTTGGGCGCGCCCATCTGAATCACACAATCGACATCGCCCCAGTCGACACCCAGGTCGAGGCTCGCGGTCGCGACCAGCGCGCGCAGCCGCCCCTCGGCCATGGCCTGCTCCGCGCGCTGCCGCGCCTCCAGGCTCAGGCTCCCGTGATGCACCCCGATCGGCAGCTTGAGCTCGTTCACCTTCCACAGGTTCTGGAACACCAGCTCGGCCAGGCTGCGCGTGTTGCAGAAGACGATCGTCGTCTTGTGGGTCTCGATCTCGGCCATCACCTGCGGGATCGCATAGAGGCCCGAATGTCCGCCCCAGGGCACGCGCCCCTCGGGCAGCAGGATCGCGACATCGGGATCGGCGCCCTTCTCGCCCTTGACCAGCTCGACCGCATCGATATCGCCATGCGGGGCGAGCCAGGCACGATACTCGTCGGGATCGGCGACCGTCGCCGACAGCGCGACGCGGCGCATGCCGGGCGCCAGTGTCTGCAGCCGCGCCAGCGACAGCGACAGCAGGTCGCCGCGCTTGCCGGTGGCAAAGGCGTGGACCTCATCCACCACCACCGTCTTCAGCCCCGCGAACATCAGCAGACTGTCTTCGTACGACAGCAACAGGCTGAGCGACTCCGGCGTGGTCAGCAGGATCTGGGGCGGCCGCGCGCGCTGGCGCACCTTCTTCTCGTGCGGCGTATCGCCGGTCCGCGTCTCGACCCGGATGTCGAGCCCCATCTCCTCGATCGGCGTCAGCAGATTGCGCTGCACATCCACCGCCAGCGCTTTCAGCGGCGAGATGTAGAGCGTGTGCAGCCCCTCGCCTGGTTGCTCGATCAATTCGGTCAGCGTCGGCAGAAACCCCGCCAGCGTCTTGCCCGCCCCCGTCGCCGCGACCAGCAGCGCATGCCGACCCGCCCGCCCGGCCGCGAGCATGTCCAGCTGGTGCCGCCGCGGCGTCCAGCCGCGCGACGCGAACCACTGTTCAAGAACGGGGGGAAGGTCGCTCATCCACTTGCCATATAGGCAGCATGGCTACGCGCCCGCCACCGATTGCGCTAAGGCCATGCACGATGACGCTTCTCGCCTATGCCCTCGCCGCCCTTGCCGAGATCGCCGGCTGCTTCGCCTTCTGGGCGTGGCTTCGCCTCGACAAGTCGCCGCTCTGGCTGATCCCCGGCGTGGCCGCGCTGATCCTGTTCGCCTGGCTGTTGACCCTGGTCGAGACCGGCCATGCCGGCCGCGCTTATGCCGCCTATGGCGGGGTTTACATCACCGCAGCGCTTCTGTGGCTGTGGGCGGTCGAGGGCGCGCGGCCCGACCGCTGGGACCTGATCGGCGGCGCGGTCGCGCTGCTCGGCACCGCGATCATCCTGTTCGGGCCGAGGGGGGCGAATGCCTGACATCCGCAACATCGTCATCCTCACCGGCGCGGGCGTGTCGGCGGAATCCGGCGTCGCCACCTTCCGTGGCCCCGGCGGCCTTTGGGAGGGACATCGCGTCGAGGATGTCTGCACGCCCGAAGCGCTCGCGCACGATCCGGTGCTGGTCCACCGCTTCTACGACGAGCGCCGCGCGAAGCTGACGGCCGTCGCGCCCAATGCCGCGCACCACGCGCTCGCGCGGCTCGACGCGGCGTGGCCCGGCGAACTGCTGCTGGTCACCCAGAATGTCGATGATCTGCACGAGCGCGCGGGCTCCAAACGCCTGATCCACATGCACGGCGAGCTCAACTCCGCGCTCTGCGCCGAGTGCGATGCGCGCAAGCCGTGGACCGACGGCCTGCCGCCGCGCACCCGCTGCGCCACCTGCGGCGCACCGTCGCTTCGCCCCGACATCGTCTTCTTCGGCGAGATGCCCTATCAAATGGACGCGATCGACGCCGCCATCTCCCGCGCCGACCTGTTCGTCTCGATCGGTACCTCGGGCGCGGTCTATCCCGCCGCGGGCTTCGTGCGCACCGCGCGCTATCACGGCGCCGACACGCTCGAACTCAACCTCGATCGGTCGGAAGGCAGTGCCTGGTTCGCCGAGTCCCGCCTGGGCCCGGCGGGTACGCTCGTCCCCGAATGGGTTGACTCGCTGCTAGGCTAGAGCGGCCCGCATCGGGATGACGGATGGTAATCAGGCCGGTGAAGACGACAGTTTTAGCCTACTCGACCCAGTCCAGCCCGATATCACGATACAAAGTGCGGTCGTCCTCCCAGCCCGGCCGCACCTTGACGTGCAGGTACAGGTGGACCTTCACCCCCATCAGCTTGGCCAGTTCCGCCCGCGCCCGTGCGCCGATCTCCTTGATCCGGCTGCCGCCCTTGCCCAGCACGATCGCGCGCTGCGTCTCGCGCCCGACCAGGATCTGCTGGTGGATCTCGACCGACCCGTCCTCGCGCTCCTTATACTGCTCGGTCTCGACCGCGCTGGCATAGGGCAGCTCGGCATGGAGCTGCAGATACAGCTGCTCGCGCGTGATCTCGGCCGCCAGCATGCGGTCGGTCGCGTCGGATACCTGGTCCTCGGGGAAGTGCCACGGCCCCTCGGGCAACTTCGCGGCCAGCGCTGCCTTGAGTTCGGGCACGCCGTCGCCGGTCGACGCCGACACGAAATAGGTGTCGTCGAACGCGCCCAGCTCGTTGAGCGTCGCGGCATGGCCGAGCAGGCGCGGCTTGTCGGCGATATCGACCTTGTTGAGGATCAGCAGCTTGCGTTCCCGCCGGTCCTTGAGGCTTTCGGCAAGCCCGCGCACCTTGGGCCCGACCCCACCCTTGCCGTCGACCACCAGTGCGATCAGATCGGCGTCCTTGGCGCCTTCCCACGCCGCGGCAACCATCGCCCGATCGAGCCGCCGCGAAGGATCGAAGATGCCCGGCGTGTCGACCAGCAGCAATTGCGCGTCGCCCTCGATCGCGATGCCCATCAGCCGCGTGCGCGTCGTCTGCGCCTTGGGGCTGACGATCGCCACCTTCTGGCCGACCAGCGCGTTCACCAATGTCGACTTGCCCGCATTGGGCGCGCCGACCACGGCGATCAGGCCGCAGCGTTGTTCCGTAACTTCGTTCACTTGATCTCCGTAGCGGTCTTAGCTCACCGCCGCCAGCAATGCCGCAGCAGCCGCGGTCTCCGCTTCCTGTTTCGAGCTGCCTTCGCCCTCGGCCTCGGCAAGTTTGCCGATCACCGCGCGCACCTTGAAGCGCGGCGCATGGCCCGGGCCGGAGCGTTCGACCAGCTCATACTCCGGCGGACGCCGGTTGTTCGCCGCCGCCCATTCCTGCAGCGCGGACTTAGGGTGCTTGGGGGCGGACGCCTGCGCGTCGATCCGGCTGTCCCACAGCCGCCGCACCAGCGCCTTGGCCGGTTCGAATCCGTGCGCGATGAAATGCGCGCCGATCAGCGCCTCCATCACATCGCCCAGCACATTGTCGCTCGACGCCGCGCCATCGTCGCGCGCCTGCTTGCCGAGCCGCAGATGCACCGGCACGCCGATCTCGCGCGCCACCTCGGCACAGACCTGCCCGGTCACCAGCGAATTGAAGCGGCGCGACAACTTGCCCTCGGGCTCGTCGGGAAACCGTTCGTACAGCCATTCGGCCAGCGTCAGGCCCAGCACCCGGTCGCCCAGGAACTCCAGCCGCTCGTAATTGGCCGCGCCCTGGCTGCCATGCGTCAGCGCGCGCTCATATCCCGCCAGTTCGGTCGCGGGTCCGTCCAGTACCCGCGCCAGCCAGTCGGCCAGCTTCTCGGTCAAAAACCTTCCCCGATCCGGCTGAAGCGCGCCGCGCTGAACCAGGTCCAGGGCAGCAGCCATTGGGCGCTGCCATCGGTCGACCAGAAGCTCACCACCGCCTTGCCCTGCAGATTCTCCATCGGCACGAAGCGGATACCGCCCTTGTTCTCACCCATGCTGTTGAGCATCGGCACGAAGCGGCTGTCGGCGGAATTGTCGCGATTGTCCCCCATCAGGAAGACATGATCAGCGGGCACGGTGAACAGCTCGGTATCATCGGCGGGCGGGTTCATGCCCTCGTCCAGCACTTCGTAGCTTTTGCCGCTGGGCAGCGTCTCGCGGAAGCGCGGGATGCGGCAGAACGCCGTGCCGTTCGGCCCCTGCTCGACGAAGCTCGCGTTGCAGCCACCCTCGCCGCCCATGCCCGAAATCGGGAAGTTGGGGCTGATCGGGACCACGAAATCGGCGATTCGTTCCTTGGGGATCGGCTGGCCGTTCAGGATCAGCTGGCCGTTCCGCATCTGCACCGTATCGCCGGGCAGGCCGATCACGCGCTTGATCCAGTCGGTGTCGTCGGTCGGTGGCGCCTTGAATACCACCACGTCGCCGCGCGTCGGATCCTTGGCGAAGATGCGGCCCGGGATCAGCGGCAGGCTCCATGGCAGCGAATGCTTGGAATAGCCGTAATTCCATTTGGTGATGAACAGATAGTCCCCCACCAGCAGCCGCGGCAGCATCGATCCCGACGGAATGCTGAACGGCGCGAAGATGAAGCTGCGCACCACGAACACCAGAATCGCGAGCTTGACGAGGAAGCTCAGCGTGTCGCGCCATTCGGAGCGCGGCTTGGCCGTCGGGGCGGGCGTGGGCTTGATGCCGGAATCGGCGGGCGCGATATCGTCCATTTCGTCTCTCTGTGCGGGCCGTGTGGCAGCGTCAAGGCGGTGGTGGCGTTGATGGCGGGTAGCGATGCCCGAAACGGCACGCTACATGGCGCGCGATTTCACACGGGAGACAGGTGATGGCGACGGCGGACTGGACTGCAATCGAGGCGCTTCCCCGCATCCCGCTGACCCAGCTGTTCGCCGACGACAAGGATCGGCTGGCACTGCTCACCACCGATGTCGCCGGGATCCATTTCGATTTCTCGAAGACGCATCTCGACGGTGCCGCGCTCGACGCCTTCACCGCGCTCGCCAAGGCGACCGACCTTGCGGGCAAGCGCGAGGCGCTGTTCGCGGGCGAACCGGTCAACGTCACCGAAGGCCGCGCGGCCGAGCATAGCGCCGAACGGGGCGAGGGCTCGGACGACAGCGTCGCCCGCGCCGCCGCCTACCACGCCCGCATGCGCGGCCTGATCGACGCGATCGAGGCCGAGGCGCTCGGTCCGATCCGCCACATCCTCCACATCGGCATTGGCGGCTCGGCGCTGGGTCCGGAACTGCTGATCGACGCGCTCGGCCGTGAGGGTGCGCGCTACGACGTCGCGATCGTCTCGAATGTCGACGGTTGCGCACTTGAGGAAGCGATCGCTGATTTCGATCCGCACGCCACGCTGATCGCGGTCGCGTCCAAGACCTTCACCACCACCGAAACCCTGCTCAACGCGACCAGCGCGCTCGACTGGATGCGCGAACATGGCGTCGAGGATCCCTATGGCCATGTCATCGCGCTCACCGCCGCGCCCGACAAGGCGATCGAATGGGGCGTCGATGAAACCCGCGTCCTGCCGTTCGCCGAGAGCGTCGGCGGCCGCTATTCCTTGTGGTCGTCGATCGGTTTCCCCGCCGCGCTCGCGCTGGGCTGGGACGCGTTCGAATCACTGCTTGAGGGCGCGGCCGAGATGGATCGCCATTTCCGGCTGACCGATCTGCGCAGCAACGCCCCGGTCCTCGCCGCCTTCGCCGACCTCTACTACACCCAGAACCGCCATTGCGAGACGCGGGCCACGTTCGCCTATGACGAACGGCTTCGCCTGCTCCCGCCCTATCTCCAGCAGCTCGAGATGGAATCGAACGGCAAGGGCGTCACCGCCGACGGCCAGCCGGTCGGCCGCGCCACCGCGCCGATCACCTGGGGCGGCGTCGGCACCGACGCCCAGCATGCGGTGTTCCAGCTGCTCCACCAGGGCACCCACCTCGTTCCGCTCGAATTCGTCGCGGTGATCGAGCCGGGCGACGATCTCGCCGAGGATCATCATCGCCAGCTCCTCATCAACGCGTTTGCGCAGGGCGCGGCGCTGATGGCCGGCCGCGCCAATGCCGATCCCGCGCGCGCCTATCCCGGTGACCGTCCCTCCACGACGCTTCTGCTCGATGAGCTCGATCCGCGCACGCTCGGCGCGCTGATCGCCTTCTATGAACAGCGCACCTTCGTCAGCGCGGCGCTGCTCGGCATCAACCCGTTCGACCAGTTCGGGGTCGAGCTCGGCAAGGAAATGGCCAAGGCCGCGGACCAGGGCGGGCAGGACTTCGACCCCTCGACCGACGACCTCATCCGCAGGGCGTTCGGATGAGCGACGAGGAATACGTCTATGACGAGGCGAGCGGGGAATGGGTCCCCGCCTCGCAACTCGCCGCCGCGCCGTCGGACGAAACCGTCGAAGTCCGCGATTCGGTCGGCAATCTCCTTGCCGACGGCGATCAGGTCACGCTGATCAAGGACCTTACCGTGAAAGGCGCGGGTCAGACGCTCAAACGCGGCACCCTGATCAAGTCGATCCGCCTCACCGGCGACCCGCAGGAAATCGACTGCAAGTACGAAGGTATCAAGGGCTTGGTGCTGCGCGCGGAGTTCGTGCGCAAGCGGTGAAGCATCGAGTGACAGGCGGGCCTTGGAGCTTCGAAGGCAGCGGCGTACATCTCATAGATGGCAAGGATTCAGCAGACCTTCTCGAACGAGAAGGATAGCCCGATCTACGTGTCGGTGGAGCCATGGCCGGAATGCTTCGAGCTGGAGCCGGGTGAGAAACTCACACTGATCTGGAACGGACCCGAAGATGGCGACGCCGCAGTGGTAGGCTCCATTAACGAACGCGAACTTGTCGTGTGGCCAAACGGCGACTGGGATGAGATCAAATTCCTCATTGATGGTCAGGACGCGGAGGCCCTAAGCTGGACCTTCAAGCATAGGTGATGCCTTCTAGTTCGCCGTCGCGGTGAGAGGACGCAACCTCCTCACCCGCCGTCCGTAGCGGTGCGCCGATTGCCCGCCGCCCGCAATCCGTTGGCATCCGCGCTCCGCCCCCCTATCTCCCGCTCCTGCGCACCGGGCGCATGAGCAGGAGCACCCCATGGCCGAGTACGACTACGACCTCTTCGTCATCGGTGCGGGCTCGGGCGGCGTGCGCGCCAGCCGCGTCGCCGCCGCGCACGGCGCGAAGGTCGCGATCGCCGAGGAATATCGCGTCGGCGGTACCTGCGTCATCCGCGGCTGCGTGCCCAAGAAGCTGCTCGTCTACGGCGCGCACTTCGCCGAGGATCTGAAGGACGCGCGCCGCTTCGGCTGGAACGTCCCCGATTGCGACTTCGACTGGGCGGTGCTGCGCGACAATGTCCTGGCCGAAGTCGACCGGCTCAACGGCGCCTACACCCACACGCTCGACAATCACGGGGTCGAGATCGTCCATGAGCGCGCCACCGTGTCCGGCCCCAACGAAGTGACGCTGGCGAGCGGCAAGACGATCACCGCGGGAAAAATCCTGATCGCGGTCGGCGCGCGCCCCGCCGTGCCGCATTGCCCGGGCAGCGAGCATGGCATCACCTCGAACGAGGTGTTCCACCTCGACGCCTTGCCCAAGCGCGTGCTGATCGCGGGCGCTGGGTACATCGCCAACGAATTCGCCGGCATCTTCAACGAGTTCGGATCGAAGGTCACCCTCATCAACCGCAGCGACGTGATCCTGCGCGGCTATGACGAGCAGATCCGCGACCGCCTGCTGCAGATCAGCATGACCAAGGGCATCGACTTCCGCTTCCACGCCGAATTCCGCGGGATCGAGAAGCAGGCCGACGGCAGCCTCAAGGTCAGCATGACCAACCATGAGCCGCTCGAGGTCGACCTCGTTCTCTTCGCCACCGGCCGCGTGCCCAATACCGAGGGGCTGGGCCTTGCCGAAGCCGGAGTCGAACTCGACGACAAGGGCGCGATCGTCGTCGGCGCCGACAACCAGTCCTCGGTCGAGTCGATCTACGCCGTGGGCGACGTCACCAACCGCGTCCAGCTCACCCCCGTGGCGATCCGCGAAGGTCAGGCGTTCGCCGACACCGTGTTCGGCAACAAGCCGACCACCGTCGATTACACCAGCATCCCCGCCGCCGTGTTCAGCCACCCGCCGATCGCCGGCGTCGGCCTGACCGAGGGGCAGGCCAAGCAGAAATACGGCTCGGTCCGCGTCTACACCTCGGACTTCCGGCCGATGAAGAATGTGCTGGCCAACCGCAACGAGCGCGCGCTCTACAAGATGGTGTGCGAGGCGGATTCGGGGAAGGTGCTCGGTCTCCACATGATCGGCCCCGACGCTCCGGAGATCCTTCAGGCCGCCGCCATCGCGGTGAAGGCCGGGCTGACCAAGGCGGACTTCGACCAGACCGTCGCGCTCCACCCGTCGATGGCCGAAGAGCTTGTACTCATGAAATGAGCCGCCCCGGCTCGCGCCGGGGCGTTGCTCAGCCCTCGTTTCTGAGGAGGCGGTCGGACTCGTCCTCCAGCCCCTCTTCGCCGCCGGTGCGCAGGCTCACCACGCGTGTCGCGCTGACGTCCATCGCGACGTTGCCGAGGGTACGGAACAGGTCGGGGATCGTCTCGACCGCCACCAGCAGCCCCAGCATCGGCAGCGGCACGCCCATCGCGGTCGCGATCGGCGCGATCGAGCTGACGAAGCTGATCGTACCGGGCAGACCGACCGCGCCCATCGTCGTGATCGCCGCGACCACCCAGCCCGCGGCGAGCTGGCTTGGCCCGAGCTCGATGCCGAGCAGGTGCGCGACATAGATCGCCACCGCGAAGTTCATCGCCGGCCCGGTCCAGCGGAAGATCGCGACCGCGATCGGCAGCGCCACGCCCGAATGCGCCGCGGGCACGCCCAGATTCTCGGTCGCCTTGAGCATCGCGGGCAGGCTGGCGAGCGACGACTGGGTCGAGAAGGCGACCGCCTGCGACGGCGCCACCGCGCGGATATACCGCATCGGCGAAACGCGCCCGGCGATGATGCCGAACGGTGCGGCGAGCAGCCACATGACGAGGCCGACACCGCACAGGATCGCGACATAATGGAGTAGCGCGCCGAACGCCGCGGTTCCTGCGCGCGCGCCGACCATATAGGCGAGTGCGGCGACGCCGATCGGCCCCAGCCACAACACCCAGTTGATCACCACCAGCATGGTGTTGCCCAGCGCCTCGAAGAAGCGCGTCAGCGTTTCGCGCTGGTCCTTGGGCAGCCGGGTCAGCGCAAAGGCGAAAACGGTGGTGAACAGAATCAGCGGCAGGAACGCATCGTTGGCAGCCGAGGTCACCGGGTTCGACGGCACCATCGCGACGATGAAATCGACGAACGGCGGGATCGTACCGATCTCGGGCGTCTTCTCCGCCAGCGCGCCCTGCAGCGCCTGCGCCGAGGACGAGGCGAGCGGGAAGAGGTCCAGGTAAAAGACCGTCAACGTCCCGCCAAGCGCCGAGGAAACCCACAGCAGTGCGATGAAGGTGACGAAGGCGCGGCCCGCCAACCGCCCCGCGCGCGCCTTTTCCGCGGTTGCGGAGATGCCGGTGATCAGCAGTGAGACGACCAGCGGGATGATCGTCATCTGCAACGCGTGCAGCCAGATCGTGCCCACCGGGGCGATCCAGTCGGCGGCGACCAGCGCGCCAGCGGGCGCGGTGGCGGCAGCGCCGACGCCGATCACCAGCGCGGTGACCAATGCGATCAGGATGCGCACCGGTTGCGCGCGGTTCGACGGTCCCAGGACGATGCGGACCAGCGCGGCGAGAGTTCGGAAGATCAGCGACATACTCGCCCTTGAGAGAAAGCGGCGCTATCACGCCCCGCAGGAATCGGCGCAAGGTCGCAAAGCGGACGGATATGGCAAGGAAATATTTCGGCACCGACGGAATTCGCGGCAAGACCAATGTCGCGCCGATGACCGCGGCGATGGCGATGCAGGTCGGCATGGCCGCCGGCGCACACTTCCGTCGCGGCGACCACAAGCATCGCGTGGTGATCGGCAAGGACACGCGTCTGTCGGGCTATATGATCGAGAACGCGCTGGTCGCCGGCTTCACCAGCGTCGGCATGGACGTGGTGCTGGTCGGCCCGATGCCGACCCCTGCCGTCGCGATGCTCACCCATTCGATGCGCGCCGACATGGGCGTGATGATCTCGGCCAGCCACAATCCCTATGCCGATAACGGCATCAAGCTGTTCGGTCCCGACGGTTACAAGCTGTCCGACGCCGACGAGCTGGCGATCGAGGCGCTGATCGACGGCGAGATTCCGCTCGCCCCCGCTGCCGATATCGGCCGCGCCAAGCGCATCGACGACGCCAAGGGTCGTTACATCCACTTCGCCAAATCGACCTTCCCGGAGGATCTGCGCCTCGACGACCTCAAGGTCGTGGTCGATTGCGCCAACGGCGCCGCCTACCAGGTCGCCCCTTCGGCGCTGTGGGAACTGGGGGCGGAGGTCATCGCGATCGGCGTCAATCCGAACGGGAAGAATATCAACGATCAGGTCGGCTCGACCGCGCCCCTGACGCTGTGCGAGACGGTGGTCGCCTCGGGCGCGCATATCGGCATCGCGCTCGACGGTGACGCCGACCGGCTGATCGTGGTGGACGAGCGTGGCGAGGTCGTCGACGGCGACCAGCTGATGGCGACGATCGCCGCCGGCTGGGCCCGGCAGGGTCGGCTACAGGGCGGCGGCATCGTCGCCACCGTCATGTCCAACCTCGGTCTGGAACGCTATCTCACGGGCCTCGGCCTCGGCCTCGCGCGCACCGGTGTCGGCGACCGCTATGTGCTCGAAGAGATGCGCGCGTCCGGCTACAATGTCGGCGGAGAGCAATCAGGCCACATCATCCTGTCGGACTATGCCACCACCGGCGACGGCCTTGTCGCGTCACTTCAGGTGCTGGCCGAACTGGTCCGTTCGGGCGTGCCGGCGAGCGAGCTGCTCCACCGCTTCGACCCGCTGCCACAATTGCTCAAGAATGTCCGCTTCTCGGGCGGCAAGCCGCTCGACAATGACGAAGTCCAGTCGGTGATCGCCGCCGCCCGGGCCGAGCTCGACGGCACCGGCCGCATCGTCATCCGCGCCTCGGGCACCGAACCGGTGATCCGCGTGATGGCGGAGGGCGAGGACCCCAAACAGGTCGAGGCGGTGGTCGACCGCATCTGCGACGCGGTGCGCAAGGCCGCCGCCTGATGCTCTCCCGGCGGGAGTTCGGGATTGCGGCGACGGTATCGCTGTTCTTGCCTCACTCCCTGAGAGCGGGTCAGGCATCACCCGATCTCTCGGCGCTGACACCGGAGCAACGCGACCAAGCCAAGGTGCACCATGCCCGGATGCTGGCCGCATTCGACTATGAACGGTTGCGCGTACCCGGCTCGAACGCCCTTACCGAATGGGAGAGGCGTTCGGCCCTTTCGGCCAAGATACCGGTCGTGGTCGGCGACGCTGAACAGCTTGAGCGCCTCGCCGATCAGTTCACGATTGACGATGAAACCGTATCGGGTTCGGGAAACAAACGTCCCCCTCCCGTGTCCGAGATACTTGCCGCAGCGTCCAGGCTGCAATTTCCCGATGATCTGGGGAAGTGGCCGGGCGCCTATGCGGCGACCGATCTGACGGCGCCGCTCGGGGAATGGCCCAAGGCCGTGGTGAAGGCGGACCTTCCCGGCCTGACCGTCGCGAACGACCCGGTGTCGGGCAGGCCGTTATCCGAAGTCTATCTGCTGTTGCTTCCCACGCGGGCGTCCTGGGAGATTCCGGCCTATCTGCGCTGGGGCAACTGGAATGCCTGCCCGCCGGCTGAATATCACGTCGCCGCCCTTAAACGCTGGCACGAGCGCTTCGGGGCAGAGCTGGTCGGCATCGACGCGGATACGATGAATGTCAGGGTAAAACAGCGGCCGTCCACGCGCGACGAAGCCCTCGCACTGGCCGACGAGCAGTATCGCTATTGCCCCGACATCATCGATCAGGGGGTAGGCAGCCGGTCCGCGCTGGCCGCCTCGCTGATGGCCAGCGACTGGTGGTTTTTCTGGTGGGATTAGACTGATGCTTGAGATGCGCCCGGATTGCGAACGCTGCGGCAGCGACCTTCCCGCCGATCAGGGCGGGGCGTTCATCTGCTCGTTCGAATGTACCTTCTGCGCGCCTTGCGCCGACTCGATGGATGAGGTCTGCCCCAATTGCGGCGGCGAGCTGCTCGACCGCCCCGCGCGCGTCGGCGACGCGCTCAAGCGCAACCCGGCAAGCACCAAACGCATGTTCAAGGGCTGAACGGATGGAAACTGGAACCCCCCGCCGCTGGATCGGCCGCTGGATCGTCGCCGTCGGCCTGCTTCACGCGATCGGCGCCCTGTTCATCTACCCGGCGCCGCTGCGCGAGATGGCCGGTGCCGGACTGATCGCCACCGCCGACGACTATTCGCTGCGCGCGACGGCCTATTGGTTCTTCGCCTTCGCACCCATTCTCGCGGTGCTGGGCCTACTGGTCGATGCGATCGAGGCGCGCCGCGTCCCGGTTCCGTTCGGCGCCGCCTTACTCCTTCTGCTCACCTTGATCGCCATGGTCGCGGTGATGCCCGCCAACGGCGCCTGGCTGCTCTTTCCTCCGGTGATCGCCCTGCTGCTACGCAGCCGCGGCTAAGCTCAGTCCGCCACCGGAATCGGGCTCAGCTCCTTGAGCTCGCGGATCACCACCAGGGTCTGGAACGCGCGCACCCGCGGGTTGGCGGAGAACAGCCGCACCACCGTGTCGTCATAGCTTTCCATGTCGCGCGCGATCATCCGCACCGCGATGTCGAAATCGCCGGTGACGTTCCACGCCTCGATCACCTCGGGCTCGGCGCGCAGGATCGCCATCATCTCCTGCGTGGTCCGCGCGTCCTCGCGTTCCAGCGTCACCATCACCAGCATCGACAGTGGCCAGCCCAGCGTCCGGGGCCGCACGATCGCGACCTCGCGCGCGATCGCGCCGCTCGCGCGCAGCCGCCGCATCCGGCGATAGCAGGCAGGCACCGACAGCCCGACCGCCTCGGCCACCGCCGCCATCGGCCGCTGCGTGTCCTGCTGCATCAGTTCGAGCAGCTTGAGGTCGAATGGGTCCAGCGCGTCATTTCGCATCGCGAACGTCCATCTTATCGATAAAAATTATCGACATAACGTCAAAATCGAGCGCCTTTGTCAAAACCTCCCGGTAAATTGCCAATGACAACGTTTCCCCGAGTGAGTCCATGACCGTCCTTGCTTCCCGGCCGGCGCCCGCGCGCGTCGATATCCTCGCCCTGCTGACCTTGCTCGCCGCGATGATTTCGGTCGCGACCGGCGCGTCGTTCGCCAAGACGTTGTTCCCCTCGGTCGGGCCGGAGGGGGCGACGACGCTGCGCCTGATCATCGGGGCGATTATCCTCTCGGCGATCTTCCGGCCGTGGCGGCTGAACTGGCGCGGCGGCTGGCGCTCGCTCGCCGGCTACGGCCTCGTCCTCGGGCTGATGAACCTGACCTTCTACAAGTCGCTCACCTTCATCCCGCTCGGTATCGCCATCGCGATCGAGTTCATCGGGCCGCTCTCGGTCGCCGTCCTCACCTCGCGGCGCAAGTCCGACCTTGTCTGGATCGGTTTCGCGGTGGCCGGCCTGTTGCTCCTGCTCCCGCTCTGGGGCGGCACGACTCAGCTCGACTGGCGCGGCATCGTCCTAGCGCTGATCGCCGGTGCCTGCTGGGCGGGCTATATCCTGCTTGGCAAGCGCGCGGGTGAGGAACATGGCGCGGGCGCTGTCGCGGGCGGCATGATCGTCGCCGCCTTCGTCGCCGCACCCGTCGGCATCGCCCATGCCGGCACCGCGCTGCTCCGGCCGGAGATCCTGATGCTCGGCGTCGCCGTCGGCATCGCGTCGAGCGCCATCCCCTTCGCGCTTGAGATGATCGCGCTGCGCCGCCTTCCCTCGAACACCTTCAGCACCATGATCAGCGCCGAGCCCGCGATCGGCGCGATGGTCGGCGTCATGCTGCTCGGCGAGCATCTCTCGCCCTTCCAGTGGTTCGCGATCCTGCTCGTCGTCCTCGCCTCGGTCGGCGCGGCGCTCGGCAGCAAGAACATACCGGCGCCCGAACAACCCTAGTCCCCGCGCACAGGGATGGCGCTTTGCGCCACCCCCATCCCTGTGCAATGGGGTTCGCCTCATGAGCATTCCCCGCATCCTCATCATCGCCGGATCGGACTCGGGCGGCGGCGCGGGCATTCAGGCGGATATCAAGACCGTCACCATGCTCGGCGGCCACGCCATGACCACGATCGCCGCGATCACCGCGCAGAACACGCTCGGCGTCACCGCCGTCCACCCGGTCCCGGTCGAGATGGTACTGGCCCAGATCGATGCGGTCGCGTCCGACATCGGCGTCGACGCGGTGAAGATCGGCATGATCGGCTCGGCCGACATCGCCCATGCCGTCGCCGACCGGCTCGAAACATTGCCGGGCGTCCCCGTCGTGTTCGATCCCGTCATGATCGCCACCAGCGGCTCGATCCTCGCCGACAATGCCACGATCGCGGCGTTCGAGCGGCTGATGCGGCGCGCGGCGGTCGTCACCCCCAACCTCCCCGAACTCGCCGCGCTCGGTGGCCGCGAGGCCGTGCTCGCTCATGGCTGCCACCTCGCCGAAAAGGGCGGCCATGCCGAGGGCGACAGCGTCCACGATCAGCTCTTCGCTCCCGACGGAGCCCTCGTCGCGGAGATGGTCGAGCCGCGCCTCGACACCGTCCACACCCATGGCACCGGGTGCAGCTTCGCCAGCGCGCTCGCCACCGGCCTCGGCGCCGGCCTGCCCGTCGCCGACGCCTTCACCCGCGCCGTCCGCTATGTCCGCGCCGCGATCCGCCACGCGCCGGGCCTCGGCGCCGGCCATGGGCCGATCGGCCATACGCTCGGCACAATCCCGTTCGACCGGCTCGCCCCCGATGCCTGACCTCGCCTACGAGACCCGCCACGGCATCCACGGCCCCGTCGCCGGCGTGGACGAGGCCGGGCGCGGCCCGCTCGCCGGCCCGGTGGTCGCCGCCGCGGTGATCCTCGACCCCGCCCGCATCCCTCCCGGCATCGACGATTCGAAGGCGCTGACCGCCGCGAAACGCACCCGGCTCCACGACGCCATTCTCGCATCCGCGCGCGTCGGCATCGGCATCTGCAGTGTCGAGGAGATCGACCGGCTAAACATCTTCTGGGCGACGATGCTGGCGATGACCCGCGCGGTGGCCGCGCTCGATCTTCGCCCCGGTTTCGTCCTCGTCGACGGCAATCGCTGCCCCGATTGGGAGCATGCATCAGAGGCCGTGGTCGGCGGCGACGCGCGCTGCTTGTCGATCGCCGCCGCCTCGATCGTCGCCAAGCAGCACCGCGATGCGATGATGATCGAGCTCGACGCCCTCCACCCCGGCTATGGCTGGGCGAGCAACAAGGGCTATGCCGCCAAGGTCCACCAACTGGCCCTGCGCACCCTCGGCCCCACCCCGCACCACCGCCGCAGCTTCGCCCCGGTGGCGCAGGCGGAACTCGACTTCGGCCCGGCGGTTGGGGTCTGATCGTTTGAAGCCGCACCGGCCCGCTCCCCCACCCGGCCACCCATAGGATATTGGCGTTGGGTGGCCGGGTGGGGGAGCGGGCTGGCGCCGCCAACCGCAAAGGACTCCCCATGGAAACCCAGCAGCTCCACCGCGGCCGCCTGATCGACCATATCCAGCTCGTCGTCGCTGATCTCGACGCGTGCCGCCGCTTCTACACCGCCATCTTCGACACGCTCGGCATCCCGATCGCGGGCAGCGGCGACGATTATCTCTGGGCGGACGAGCTGTTCATCTCGACCGCCGACAGCGAGGCGGCGCTGGGCAAGCTCACCGGCTACCACCATCTCGCCTTCCAGGCCGCCGACCGAGCCATGGTCGACGCCTTCCACAAGGCCGGCCTGGCAGCGGGCGGCACCGATAATGGCGCGCCGGGCGAACGGCCCTATCACCCCGGCTATTACGGCGCGTTCCTGCTCGATCCGGCGGGCAACAATATCGAGGCGGTCTATCACGGCCCCGCGCGCAAGAGCGCCGATTCGGTCCTGATCGAGTTCGAGATGTGACGGAAAAGGTCCGCCGCCACGCAAGGGCGTGACGACGGACCTCCTTTCCTCCCCAGGAAATCGGTTCGTTGGCTTGAGTGCGCCTTGCGGCGCACTGCGGCACCAGCCCGCTCCGGCGATGGCCGGATCCAGCAACCTACGCCGCGAACTGGTTCATCGTGTTGTGCGCGCCGCCCGCCTTGAGCGCGGCCTCACCGGCGAAATATTCCTTGTGGTCGTCGCCGATGTCGGACCCGCTCATATTCTGGTGCTTCACGCACGCGATGCCCTGGCGGATCTCCTCGCGCTGCACGCCCTTGACGTAACCCAGCATCGCCGCGTCGCCGAAATATTCCTTGGCGAGGTTGTCGGTGCTGAGCGCCGCGGTGTGATAGGTCGGCAACGTGATCAGGTGATGGAAGATGCCCGCGCGCGCCGCGGCATCGCGCTGGAACGTCCGGATCTTCTCGTCCGCTTCGGTCGCCAGGTCGGTGCCGTCATAGTCGACGCTCATCAGCTTCGCCCGGTCATAGCCGCTGACATCCTTGCCCGCCTCGGCCCAGGCATCGAACACCTGCTGGCGGAAGTTCAGCGTCCAGTTGAAGCTCGGGCTGTTGTTGTAGACCAGCTTGGCGTTCGGGATCACCTCGCGAATGCGGTCGACCATCGACGCGATCTGCTCGATATGCGGCTTCTCGGTCTCGATCCACAGCAGGTCGGCGCCATGCTGCAGGCTGGTGATGCAGTCGAGCACGCAGCGGTCCGCCCCGGTCCCCTCGCGGAACTGGAACAGGTTCGACGGCAGCCGCTTGGGCCGCATCAGCTTGCCGTCGCGCTCGATCACGACGTCGCCGCGCAGGGTCGACGGATCGGTCACCTCCTCGCAATCGAGGAACGCGTTATACTGGTCGCCCAGATCGCCCTTCTCCTTGGAATAGGCGATCTGCTTGGTGAGGCCGGCGCCGAGCGAGTCGGTGCGCGTGACGATGATGCCGTCATCGACACCCATCTCCAGGAACGCGTAGCGGCACGCACGGACCTTCGCGAGGAAGTCCTCATGCGGCACGGTGACCTTGCCGTCCTGATGCCCGCACTGCTTCTCGTCGCTGACCTGATTCTCGATCTGCAGCGCGCAGGCGCCGGCCTCGATCATCTTCTTGGCGAGCAGATAGGTCGCCTCGGCATTGCCGAAGCCCGCATCGATATCGGCGACGATCGGCACGACATGCGTCTCGAAATTGTCGATCGCGTTCTGGATGCGCGCCGCCTCGACCGCGTTGCCGCTGTCGCGCGCCTTGTCGAGGTCGCGAAACAACAACCCCAGCTCGCGCGCATCGGCCTGTTTGAGGAAGGTGTAGAGCTCCTCGATCAGCGCCGGGACGCTGGTCTTCTCATGCATCGACTGGTCGGGCAGCGGCCCGAAATCGCTGCGCAATGCCGCCACCATCCAGCCGGAAAGGTAGAGATACTTGCCCTTGGTCGTGCCGAAATGCTTCTTGATCGAGATCAGCTTCTGCTGCGCGATGAAGCCGTGCCAGCAGCCGAGCGACTGGGTGTAGGCGGCCGGATCGGCGTCATAGGCCGCCATGTCGCGGCGCATGATGCCGGCGGTGTACTTGGCGATGTCCAGACCCGTCTTGAACCGGTTCTGCAGCCGCATCCGTGCGACCGATTCAGCGTCGATGCCGTTCCAGCGGCCATTCTCGGCGGCGATGGGCGCGTTGGCGCGGGCGATTTCGTCTTGATAGGTCATCTGAGCACCTCGTTCGATTTGAGGTGCGTCTATTCATCTTTACACACACGATGCCTGCAAAACCGCCATATCACGAGGTGAAGAGGTCGCCTGACACCGGCCCGTGCGTGTGAGTTTGTAAATTCATGACAAAAACTACTACTCAATTCGGCGCAAATTGAGTCTTCCCCGCCACACCCCATCCCTAGGGCCTGTGGATAACTTCCAGACTCAACATCTGGTCCGATCTTGGAATGTTCCGCCAAGTTAACGGAATCCCAAGGATTTTCGTTAACTAATGTTCGCTTGACGGAGTCCGTGCTTTCATGGCGTTTCGCCCCTTCAATAGGGGTATGGAGTAGTTAATGGGGGTCATCGAGAAGGTCGCGCCGGCGCGCCAGCGCGAGCGAGCAGAGGTTCGCACACGCAGCTGGATCGACGTCCTGCCGCTCGACACGATCATCCAGCAGGATTGTATCGAGGCGATGCGCGCGCTCCCCGCCGCGTCGATCGACATGATCTTCGCCGATCCGCCCTACAACCTCCAGCTCGGCGGCGACCTCAATCGCCCCGACGGCAGCTTCGTCGATGCGGTCACCGACGATTGGGACAAGTTCGATTCATTGAACGCCTATGATGCGTTCACCCGCGCCTGGCTGACCGAGGCGCGCCGCATCCTCAAGCCCAACGGCACCATCTGGGTGATCGGCAGCTACCACAATATCTTCAAGGTCGGCTCGGCGATCCAGGATCTCGGCTTCTGGATCCTCAACGACATCATCTGGCGCAAGGCCAACCCGATGCCCAATTTCAAGGGCACGCGCTTCACCAACGCGCATGAGACGCTGATCTGGGCGTCGATGGGCGAGAAGTCGAAATACACCTTCAACTACCGCTCGATGAAGACGCTCAACGACGAGCTTCAGATGCGCAGCGACTGGGAATTCCCGATCTGCGGCGGGCAGGAGCGGCTCAAGAAGAACGGCGTCAAGGTTCACCCGACCCAGAAGCCCGAAGCCTTGCTCTACCGCGTGATGCTCGCCTGCACCAAGCCGGGCGACGTCATCCTCGACCCCTTCTTCGGCACCGGCACCACCGGCGCGGTGGCCAAGCGCCTGCGCCGTCACTGGATCGGCATCGATCGCGAGGGCACCTATATCGAAGCGGCGCAGGAGCGCATCGACGCGGCGTTGCCGCTCGACGAGAGCGCGGTCACCACGATGATGGCCCCGCGCCAGGCGCCGCGCGTCGCCTTCGGCACGCTGATCGAGACCGGCTATCTGACCCCAGGCACGGTGCTGTGCGACACCAAGCGCCGCTGGCGCGCGGTGGTGAAGGCCGATGGCTCGCTGCTCACCGATTGCGGCACCTCGGGCTCGATTCACAAGGTCGGCGCGACGCTTCAGAACGCACCGTCGTGCAACGGCTGGACCTTCTGGCACTATGAGGCGGAAAATGGCCTCAAGCCGATCGACGCACTGCGCCAGACCTATCTTCTCGCGACCCAGCCCTGAGGGGAAACTGGAGTTTTCCTACATCGCGCGATTCTGCGATGACCGTCCCGTTCGCCACTCCGGCAAGCAGCCCCGAAACGCCTCGCGCGCGTAGGGGCATGACTTTTGGGACTTTCCAATGACGTTCAATCTGCCGGCGCAGGCCCGACTCTATCTCCGTCCCGTGCAATTCGCCGACTCGCCGATCGAGCGCGATGGTGAGGTCGCGCGGCTGGCGGGCGGGCTCAACTGGTTTTCGGCCTGGGAACTGATCGCGGTCGAGAATGGCAGGCGCGTCCTCCAGCGCACGATCCCGATCGCTGACCTGCCCGATGACGAGCGGCTCCAGGCGATCGCCGCCCGCATCACCGCGCCGCGCACGCCGCTCCAGCTTGGTGAGCGTGTGCTGCGTTTCGACCAGCCCCAGGTCATGGGCATCCTCAACATGACCCCCGACAGCTTCTCGGATGGCGGCAGGCACAGCGACGATGCCGAGGCCGCCGCCGCAGCCGGGGTCGGCATGGCCGCCGAGGGCGCGGCGTTGATCGATGTCGGCGGCGAATCGACTCGGCCGGGCGCTCAGGAGGTCTGGGAGGGCGACGAGATCAAGCGCGTCGTTCCCGTGATCGAACGTCTGGCGCGCAGCGGCACGTTGGTCTCCGTCGACACGCGCAAGGCCGGGGTGATGGAAGCGGCGCGCGCGGCGGGCGCGCATATCATCAACGACGTGTCGGCGTTGTTGTGGGACGACCGCGCACTCGAAATCGTCGCGCGCGCGCAATGCCCGGTGGTGCTGATGCACGCCGGCGACCCCAAACAGGGTGCGGACGGCGGGGCGAGTTATGGCGACCCGCTGATCGAGGTCTATGATTGGCTGGCGGCACGGATCGACGCGGTCGTCGCGGCGGGCGTCGAGCGTTCGCGCATCATCGCCGATCCCGGCATCGGCTTCGGCAAGACGGTCGCGCACAATCTCGCGCTGTTGAACGGCCTCGCGCTGTTCCACGGCCTGGGCGTGCCGTTGCTGCTCGGCGCCAGCCGCAAGCGCATCATCGGCGCACTCTCCAACGAAGCGCCCGCCGATCAACGGCTCGGCGGCTCGCTAACGCTGGCGCTCAAGGGCGCGGACCTCGGCGCGCAGCTATTGCGCGTCCATGACGTGCCGGAAACGGTGCAAGCCCTGCGCGTGTGGCGCGGCATGCGCGACGCCGCGCTGATCGGGCGTTAGGATGCTAGCTCAGCGGATCGGGCCGGGTGCGCTGCTCGACATAGGTCCGCTGCACCGTGAAGGCGCTCACGCGGGTCTCGCGGAAGCGGTCACGGCGGCGGTCCGCCTCGGCGCCGATCTTCTCGAGGCTCTCGACCAGATCCTCGAGGTTGCGGCGGCGCTCGGCCCCGGTCGCATCGCGGCATTCGTTGCGGCACGCCGCGACCAGGTCCGGCACGCGGCGGCGCACGACATTGGCCCAGTCGACCGCGTCGGCGGCCAGCGGCTCGGCATCGGCGATCGCGATCAGCCGCGCGCAGCTCGTCCGCGCCGCCGCGATCCGGCTCACCGCCCAGTCCGCCTCGGCGGCGGCGGCGGCCCATGCCGCTTCCAGCGGATCGGCGGGCCGCGCCTGCTTCATTCGCTTGAGCTTGGCGCCGGCAAGATGCTGGCGCAGCTTGCGCACGCCGAAGAACAGGGCAAATCCCCCTGCGGCCACCGCGAACAGCGTGACCGCGACAAAGGCCAGTGCCGCCAGGGCGACAATCGCGAGCAGGAATCGAAGCATCGTCGCCAGTATATGGGAAGCCGCACCGGTTTCGCCAGACCGGGAATACCGCCGCCGGAACAATCCGCCGCTTCATGCGATTGACGACCTTCAGGTCGTCGGGAGAGGAGCCATGCGCGAAGCCTATGACCGTTATTCGAACGTATCGATCCTGATCCACTGGACCGTGGCCGCACTCGTGGTCGTCAACCTCGTGATCGCCATCACGATGCCCAACGATCGCGAGCTGTTTTCATGGTACAAGTCGATCAACATCGCCGTGCTGTTGCTGACCATCCTGTGGATCGGCTGGCGCGTCGCCCATCCGTGGCCGCGTTTCCCCGACAGCGTACCCAATTGGGAACGTATCTTCGCCCGCACCGTCTATGTCGGCTTCTATGTGCTGCTGCTCGCGGTGCCGTTGCTCGGATGGGCGGCGATGTCGGCTGGGGGTGGAACCGGGGAGATCTTCGGCGGCATCCAGTGGTTCGACCTGCCGATCGGCAAATCCCCCGAACTGCGAGAACAGCTGGCCTGGACGCAGGAGCTCGCCGTCTATTTCCTGCTGGCGCTGATCGTCATCCATATCTGCGGGGCACTCAAGCACCAGTTCTTCGACGAGGATGTCGTCTTCCACCGCATGCTGCCCAGCCTGCGGCAAAGCCATATGGACGACGAGATCTAGAGGGTTGCCGGGGCGGCACCGGCGCCAGCCGATGTCGCCACCCGGCTACGCTGCGTTCTGATCGATCCCCAGCTCGCCGAGCTTGCGGTAGAGCGTCGAGCGGCCGATGCCCAGGCGGCGCGCCACCTCGGTCATGCGCCCGCGATAATGGCCGATGGCGAGACGGATCACATCCGCCTCGATCTCTTCCAGCGCGCGCAAATTCCCGTCGGCACGGAACAGGGTGATGCCGGCCCCCGACGCGGCGCCGCCATGGGCCATCCCGCCGACCGCCGGCCGCCCTTCGGAAAGCTGGGCGATCTGCGGGAAATCGGCTCGGGTCAGCGCGTCGCCATCGCACAGCACCGCCGCGCGGAACAGCGCGTTCTGGAGCTGGCGGACATTGCCCGGCCAGTCATAGCCGGCAAGCAGCGCGATCGCGTCGTCGGTGATTCCCAGCGGTCGCAGCCCCGGCTGTTCGGCGATCCGCGCCAGCAAATGCCGGGCAAGCGGTGCGATATCGCCCGCTCGCTCGCGCAGCGGCGGAATCGTCACCTGCACCACGTTGAGGCGGTAGTAGAGATCCTCGCGGAACCGTCCCTCCTCAACCTCGGTCAGCAAGGTCTTGTTGGTCGCCGCGATCACGCGGACGTCGACCTCGCTGACATGGCGCGCACCGATCGGATGGACTTCACCCGATTGCAGCACACGCAGCAATTTGACCTGCGCCTCGAGCGGCATCTCGCCGATCTCGTCGAGCAGAATGGTGCCGCCCTCGGCTTCCTGGAAACGGCCGATCTTGCGCTCGAACGCGCCGGTAAAGGCGCCCTTTTCGTGCCCGAACAGTTCCGATTCGACGAGGTTGGCGGGGATCGCACCGCAATTGACCCGGACGATCGGTTTGGCATGGCGCGGAGAGGCGGCGTGAATCGCCTCGGCGACCACCTCCTTGCCGACGCCGCTTTCGCCCTCGATCAGCACCGGGACGCGCGCACGTGCCGCCTTGGCGGCGATCGCGAGCGCCGCGCGGAACTGGGGCGCCGAACCGACGATCTCGTCAAAGGCGAGGTTCGCACCCATCTTCTCGGTCAACGGGCGCAGCTCGCCGCCGACCTTGGCGCCGACCGCGGTGTCTAGGGCCGCGAGCAGCCGTTCGGGCGCCAGTGGCTTGACCAGGAAGTCCGTGGCCCCGGCGCGCATCGCGCTGACCGCGGCGGCGACCGATCCGTTGGCGGTGAGGAGAAGGATCGGGAGCATCGGGCGATTGGCACGCAGTTCAGCGATCAGCCCCGCCGCATCGAAATCGGGCGCCCAGTGATCAATCACGATCGCATCCAGCGCCATCCCATCGGGCGTACCGAGCGTCGCCAGTGCGGTCTCGCCGTCACTCGCCGACACAGTGCGCCAGCCGCGGCGCGCGGCGATCGCCGTCACCAGCCGCCGCTGGGCCGGTTCGTCGTCGATCAGCATCAGGAGGCGCTGGCCGTTGCGCGTCATTTTCTGTCCCTATTGTCCCTAAATCGGTCACTCGGGATAACGCCGTTGGGTAAAGACCCGCTTAAGCCTGCCAAAGTCCGTGGGGCTTGAGGGTCGGGGACACCCCGTCTAATGAAGCTGCCAACAACGCGTCAGAGGGGAAGCTACGCATGGCACAGAGCGCCGACATGAAGGCACATGAGAACACCTATGGTGGGTTCATGCGGATGATGAAGATCGGCACCGTCATCACCGTCATTCTCGCCGCAATCGTCATCTGGTTGATCGCTTCCTGACGTGAAGATCGCGGTCCTCAAGGAGACCGCCGCCGGTGAGCGGCGCGTCTCTGCGACGCCGGAAACGGTCAAGAAGTTCGTCTCGCTGGGCGCCGAAGTGGCGGTCGAAAGCGGGGCGGGTGACACCGCTTCCCTGGACAACAACGCCTTTTCCGCCGTCGGCGCGAAGATCGGATCGCGCGCCGAGGTGCTCGCGGATGCCGATATCGTGCTCGGCGTGGCCGGGCCGGATCCGGCGAGCCTTGCCGGCATCAAACCCGGCGCCTGGTTGGCAGCGGGCCTCAACCCGTTCGGGGAGCGGGCGCGAATCGACGCCTATGCCGAACTCGGGATCGAGGCGCTGGCGATGGAGTTCATGCCGCGCATCACCCGTGCGCAGTCGATGGACATCCTGTCGTCGCAGTCGAACCTTTCGGGTTACAAGGCGGTGCTCGACGCCGCCGCCGAATATGGCCGCGCTTTCCCGATGATGATGACCGCGGCGGGCACGGTTTCAGCCGCCAAGGTGTTCGTGATGGGCGTCGGCGTCGCCGGCCTCCAGGCAATCGCCACCGCCCGACGCCTTGGTGCGCAGGTCTCGGCGACCGACGTGCGCTCGGCGACCAAGGAGCAGATCCTCTCGCTCGGCGCCAAGCCGATCTTCGTCGAGAGCGTCGCAGGCATCGAGGGCGAAGGCTCGGGCGGCTACGCGACCGAGATGAGCGACGAATATAAGGCCGCTCAGGCAGAGCTCGTCTCTAGCCACATCGCCAAGCAGGACATCGTCATCACCACCGCACTGATCCCGGGGCGCCCCGCGCCACGTCTGATCAGCGACGCGCAGATCGCATCGATGCGGCCGGGCAGCGTCATCGTCGACCTCGCGGTCGAAGCTGGCGGCAATGTCGAAGGCGCGGTAGCGGGCGAAGTGGTCGAGAAGCATGGCGTCAAGATCGTCGGGCACAGGAACGTGCCCTCGCGCCTCGCCTCCGACGCCTCGGCGCTGTTCGCGCGCAACCTCTACAATTTCCTGTCGGCCTTCTGGGACAAGGAAGCGGGCAAGCCGATCCTCGATGAGGAGATCGGCGACGCGATCCGGCTGACCCGCGAGGGCAAGGTGGTGAACGAGAGGCTGCTCGGGTGAGTCCAAGTGCAGGCTTGGCGCTAATCTACGCAGCAGTCAGCGTAGCTGGTCCTCAAGTCGGCGAACCGGACAAGCGGGAACTTCTGGCCGCATATGATAACGCTGATGCGGACAGCTTTTGGTTGGCGCGACGTTGTCTCCACCCGTCCGAACATCGCGGAATCGATAGGCGACTAGAAATCGCAAGAGAAAGGCTGGTCGCGTTGCTTGGCGAGGAAACCATGGCTGAGCATGAGTATGTAGCCAATAAGGGGGCAATAGCTCCCCCTTGTCACCTTATCCCCGCACGACGGGCGCTGCGTGAGTATGCACGTTCTGTCGATGCCCTCGGAAAAGCGATCCGGCGAATAGACGCAGGCTCGGCAACCGACCCGGCACCCCTCAAGGCTCAATGAGGTAAATCATGGACTTCATCTCGATCCTGTCGATCTTCGTGCTGGCGTGCTTCGTCGGCTATTATGTCGTTTGGTCGGTTACGCCGGCGCTGCACACGCCGCTGATGGCCGTCACCAACGCCATTTCCTCGGTCATCATCGTCGGCGCGCTGATCGCATCGGCCGCGGCGGGGAGCGAAACGGCGAAATGGCTGGGGCTAATCGCGGTCGCGCTTGCCAGCGTGAACATCTTTGGCGGCTTCGCCGTCACCGAGCGTATGCTCGCCATGTACAAGAAGAAGGGCTGAGCCGATGCACGAGGCTGCTCCCGTCAACCCCTGGGTTGCGCTCGCCTATCTGATCGCGGGCGTCTGTTTCATCGTCGCGCTGCGCGGCCTGTCCTCGCCGGCGACCAGCCGCCGCGGCAACCGCTTCGGCATGGCCGGCATGCTGATCGCGGTGGTGACCACACTGGTCACGCACGAGATCGCGTCATTGCCCGAGATCCTCGGCGCAATAGCCATCGGCGGCGGCTTTGGCTGGATCGTCGCACGCAAGATCAAGATGACCGATATGCCGCAGCTGGTCGCGGGCTTTCACAGCCTTGTCGGCCTCGCTGCCGTACTGGTCGGGGTCGCGGCCTATCTCAATCCAGCGGCGTTCGGGATCGTTTTTCCCGAAACCTCGAAGTTCGCCGGGCTGATCCTGCCGGTCAGCCGCATCGAGCTGGGCTTGGGCGTTGCGATCGGCGCGATCACCTTCTCGGGATCTGTCATCGCCTTCCTCAAGCTTAACGGTAATATGGGCGGCAAGCCGATCATGCTGCCGGGTCGCCACGTCATCAACCTCGGCACGCTGGCCGCGATCCTGGGCCTGATCGCCTTCTACACGGTCGAGCTTCAGGCACCGGCGTGGGTGTTCTGGACCGTCCTGGCGCTGTCCTTCGCCATCGGCTTCCTGCTGATCATCCCGATCGGCGGCGCGGACATGCCGGTCGTGGTGTCGATGCTCAACAGCTATTCGGGCTGGGCCGCCGCGGCGATGGGCTTCACCCTCGGCAACACGGCGATGATCATCACTGGCGCGCTGGTCGGCAGCTCGGGCGCGATCCTGTCCTACATCATGTGCCGCGCGATGAATCGCAGCTTCATCAGCGTTATCGCCGGCGGCTTTGGCGGCGACAGCGGCGGCGGCACAGCTGCCGCTGCGACCGACCGGCCGTGGAAGCGCGGATCGGCCGAGGATGCGGCGTTCCTGATGCAGCAGGCCGAACAGGTCATCATCGTCCCCGGTTACGGCATGGCGGTGGCGCAGGCGCAGCACGTGCTGCGCGAGATGGGCGACAAGCTCAAGGAGCATGGCGTCCGCGTGAAATACGCGATCCACCCGGTCGCGGGCCGCATGCCAGGCCACATGAACGTGCTGCTGGCCGAAGCGAATGTGCCCTATGACGAGGTGTTCGAGCTGGAGGACATCAACAGCGAGTTCGCCCAGACCGACGTCGCCTTCATCATCGGCGCCAACGACGTGGTGAACCCGGCGGCGAAGACCGACAAGTCCTCGCCCATCTACGGCATGCCCGTGTTCGACGTGAACAAGGCCAAGACCGTGCTGTTCATCAAGCGCTCGATGGGTGGCGTTGGCTATGCGGGGGTGGACAACGACGTCTTCTATCAGGACAACACGATGATGCTGCTGGCCGACGCCAAGAAGATGGTCGAGGAAATCGTGAAGTCCCTCGACTGAGCGGGCGTCGCGGCCAGCCGAACAAGGGGTTGGGGCGATGATCAGTGTCGGAAGAATTCTGGAAGGCGCATTCGGCGTCTTTCGCGAGCATTTTACCGCGGTGGCGATCTGGGGTGGGATCTATCTTGCCGGCAACCTCGCGATGCTGCTGGCGATGCAACCCTTGTTCGGCGCCGCCACCGCCCCGGCGCTCGCCGACGACCCCGCCGGCGCGGTTTCCGCGATGGTCCCGGTCTGGCTGACCGGCTTCTTCACCTCGATCGTGGGCGTGGTGCTCTATACCGCGTCGATGCGGTCCGTGCTGCGCCCCGAAGCGGGCGGAATCGCCTTTCTGCGGCTCGGCATGGACGAATTGCGCACGCTCGCCCTTGTGCTGCTGTTCAGTATCGTAGCCTTTGTGCTGATCTTCGCCGCCTCCCTTGTCGTCGGCCTGTTCATCGGGGGCGTGGCCGGGGCCAGCGGATCAATGGCGCTCACCGCTATGCTTTCCTTTCTGGTCGGTCTTGTCGTGTTCGGCGCGCTGATCTTCTTCATCGTCCGCTTCTCGCTCGCCTTCCCGCTCACGCTCCATCGCCGCGCCTTCGCGATCGGAGAGGCCTGGACACGGAGCCGCGGACATTTCTGGAAGCTCTTCGGCGCCGCCCTTGTCGTCACCATGATCGGCCTCGTTGTGTCGGTCCCTATCAATATGATCGCGGTAGGCGGCTATTTCGCCGACATACTGGCAGCGGCGGGCGATCCAGAAGCTACCGCGCTCGCCGCTGAACGTCAGGCGGCCAATATGGGCAGCTTCAGCGTTTTCATGATCCTTCAGTCGATCGGCAGTGCGGTTGTGGCCGCAATCTGGCTCGCTCTCAGCGGCGGTAGCGTCGCAAGCGCCGCACGGTTGTTGATCGACGATGAGTTCGATGACGCCGAAGAGGTATTCGGCTAATCCATCACTTGCGTTCCCGGTCCGTTCTGGAGATAATTCATCCGAAACGGATTGGGAACGGAGGCAGTTTTGCTTACGTCTATGCAACGAACCGGTGAAACATCCGCAATGCAACGCAAAGCGGAGGTTTCGATGCCTGAGACGATCGCCCCTGCCCCCCTTTCGCCGGCCGCGGGCGGTGGCACGCTCATCGTCGCCATGCCGGATCGATTGGCGGCGCTTCAACACATGGTCGAGGCTTCGGGCGCCCGCCTTCTCGGCATGGCCACCCCGGAACAGGCGGAAGCTCGACTTGCCGACCAGATCAGCCTGGACCTGTTGCTCTTCGACACCGCGGGGCTATCCAGCAGCGAGGTCGCGGATCGTGCGGTCGCGATCGCCGAATCGCTCGCCGGGCGTGATTGCCGAACGGTGGTGCTGCTCGACGCGAGTTCGATTGACGCGGTAGCGGGCCCCATGCTCGCGGCGAACGCCATCCTGCTGTGCGACGCCAGCGCAGCCGAGCGGGCCGCCGCTCTGGCCGGTGCGCTCGTGCCGGCAACCATGCGGCTGCACGATGCGGCTCGCGAGCGGGAAGCGCAGCGGCTGCGGCTGCTGAACGAAGAGGTCGCCCGGTTCGCCGAAGTGCTGAGCCAGCTTACCGCCGAGCCCCCTGCCGGCGTCCGCGACCGCACGCCGGACTATCGCGGGGAACCCGAGCCCGAGCCGGATCCGCGTACCATCCGAGCCACGATTCGTGCCCGGCGACTACGCGACCAGCATTTCGCGTCGGAGCTGTTCGCAGACCCGGCATGGGATATGCTGCTCGACCTCTATGCCGCCCGGCTGGAAGGACGGCGCGTGTCGGTCTCCAGCCTGTGCATCGCGGCGTCGGTGCCGCCGACCACGGCGCTGCGCTGGATCGGAACGATGCACGACGCCCAGTTGTTCGGTCGTGAGCCCGACCCAACCGACAGGCGCCGAGCCCATATCACCCTCACCGATCGCGCCGCAGCGGCGATGCGCGGCTATTTCGGCGCCGCGGGACGCGCCGGGCTGGTGCCGGCCTGAGCAAGGGATCGAGAACGCCTCAAGTGGTGGGCTCGTCGGGGCTCGAACCCGAGACCTACAGATTAAAAGTCCGTTGCTCTACCAACTGAGCTACGAGCCCGCACTTGAGGGTGGAGTGCCCCTAAGGGCGTGATCCCGCGCGGTCAACCGGGACAACGCCGGGCGACATGGACTTCCTCCTTGTTGATCGTTCCCTTGACGCCGCAGAAGCGCGGTTCACGGTTGCGCTTGCCGCCGTCATTATCGGTCAGGAAGCCGCCGGCATCGACCGGCTGGGCGGGACTGGGCGCCGCGACCTCGAAATGAAGATGCTCGAGCATCGAGCAACCGACATCGCCCTCGATCCCGATCAGCTGCCCGGCGCGCACCGTCTGACCGACCTTGAGCTTCGCGACTCCTGTCGCCGACCCCTTGGCCATGTGCGAATAGCCGGTCCACTCGCCGTTGGGATGCGCGATCCACACGAAATTGTTGCGGCACTCGCTTGCCGGCCGGCCGGTCTGACGCTCGCCATAGCCGTCCTGGATCGCCATCACCCGGCCTGCGGCGGCAGCGACGAGGCGATAGGGTTTACGCGGGCCGGTAGCGAACACATCGATCCGGGCACGCGGGCGATGGGTGCGCGTATCGTCGAACACCTTCACCTGCGTGCCGTCGGCATAGGGCAGGCGGTAAATGCCCGTGCTGGGCTGCGGTGGTGGTGGAGCCTCCGCGGCCTGAAACGCGGCCAGCATCAGCGGCAGAAACATCGTCGGCATCGCTCTCTCCCTACCCCTCCACCAGCGCGGCGAGCTGCCGGACCGTACGACCGGTGAGCGGATCGCGCCAGCCGGGGACAATCGCCTTCAACGGCTGCAGCACAAAGGCGCGGCGGCGGAATTGCGGGTGCGGGACAGTCAGGCCGGGACTCGCCCATGCCCCACCCGACCAGAGGATGATGTCGAGATCGATCACCCGGCTGTCCCAGCGCCGCCCACGCCGACGACCGAAGACGCGCTCGATCGCCTTAAGGCGCAACAGCAGTTCGGGCGGTGCTTCGTCGCTCTCGATCAGCGCTGCAGCGTTGGCGAAACGACGGCGCGACGGGCCGAGCGGTGTGGTGGCGATGATCGGAGACGCCCGAACCACCCCGCCGATCGCGGCGAGCGCGGCGCGCAGCTCCGCCTCCGGCGCGCCATGACGGCCGCGGCGGTTGGAGCCGAGGGCAATGACATAAAGATGCGCCGGGGTTGAGCTGGTCACGCCGCACGGCCTATCGCTGGCGCATGATTCCGCCAAGCCCGTTGCCCGAGTCCGAGCCGCCGCACGATTGCCCGCGCTGTCCGCGACTGGTGGGGCTGCGCACGGACCTGCGGACAGAACATCCCGACTGGTGGAACGCGCCGGTGCCCGCATTCGGCGATCCGCAGGCATGGCTGGGCATCATCGGCCTGGCACCGGGCAAGCATGGCGCCAACCGCACCGGGCGGCCGTTTACCGGCGATTTCGCCGGCGACCTGATGTTCGCGACGCTGGCCAAGTTCGGCTTCACCGAGGGCGCGTACGAGTCGCGGGCCGATGACGGGCTTCAGCTCAAGGGCGCGATCATCATCAACTCGGTGAAATGCCTGCCGCCCGAGAACAAGCCGACGCCCGAGGAAGCGCGGGCCTGCCGCCCCTTTGCCGACGCACAGGCCAATGCGATCCCGGCGAGAATCTTCATCGCACTGGGCCAGATCGCGCATCAGAGCGCGGTCAAGATACTGGGCGGCAAGCTGCCCAAATGCCGCTTCGCGCATCTGGCCGAACACCGCGTGCCCGACGGGCGCGTGCTGATCGATAGCTATCACTGCTCGCGCTACAACCAGAATACCGGGCGGCTGACGGCCGAGATGTTCGAGGCGGTGTTCGAACGGGCGCTGGCGCTGCGGGCGACGCTCTAAGGCCCGGCGCGAACGCCGGAAAGTCCCAAAAGTCACGCCCCTACGCGCGCGCGAGGGATTGAGGCCGTCGACGCGTGCGCTGATATCGGTGGTGGCTGGGCTGTTTCGTTCCATCGACAAGGATGGAGCAAATCAGTTCCAACATTTCAACCGGTCATGCTCTTGTGCCGGTGTGCGTTGTACCAAGGGCGCGAGCCGCTCCGCCAGCCCGTCGGGAACCTTGGATCCCGGCACAAGGCCGGGATGACGGGTGGTGGCATTCGGCGCTGATGCTCAGATATCCTCGACCATCCGCCTGTACAGCTCGGGCCGGCGGTCACGGAAGAAGCCCATGCCGGCGCGGTGCTTGCGCGCGCGATCGAGATCGAGCGTTGCGGTGAGCACGCCGGTTTCGGTGGCGCCGAACTCCGCGACCATGTCGCCCCATTCGTCGCAGATGAAGCTGTGGCCGTAAAAGCGCTGATCACCCTCGGTGCCGATGCGGTTCGAGGCGATCACGGGGACGACGTTGGACACGGCATGGCCGATCATCGCGCGGCGCCACATGCGGCTGGTGTCGAGATCGGCGTCATAGGGCTCCGACCCGATCGCAGTGGGGTAGAAGAGCAGCTCCGCCCCCATCAGCATCATCGTGCGCGCGGTTTCGGGATACCATTGGTCCCAGCAGATGCCGACGCCGAGCGTCGCGTCCGCCGCCGGCCCGTCCCATACCTTGAACCCGGTGTTGCCGGGGCGGAAATAATATTTCTCCTCATAGCCCGGGCCGTCGGGGATGTGGCTTTTCCGATAGACGCCCGCGACCTTGCCGTCGGGACCGATCATCGCGAGGCTGTTGTAGAAATGCGGGCCGTCGGCCTCGAAGAAGCTGGTCGGGATGTGGATGCGCAGCTCGGCGGCGAGCGCCTGCATCGCGGTGACGGCCGGATGGGTGGCGAGCGGCTTGGCACTGGCGAACAGGCCCTCGTCCTCGACGCGGCAGAAATACTCGCCCTCGAACAGTTCGGGCGGGAGGACGACCTGAGCACCCTTCCCCGCCGCTTCGCGCACGAGTTCGGTGACGTTGGCGATATTGCCCGCCATGTCGTTCGAGAAGGCGAGCTGGAGCGCGGCGACGGTGATCTGGGTCATGCCGGGTTATTTAGGGGAGCGCGACGGGAATGGCACGTGATTCGAGACAGAGACCGCGCGACGTTTAGAAGGATGCTCATGACCGCGTTTTCAATCGATCCCGGCACGGGCGCGATCCTCCTCGCCGATCATGGCGCCCTCTCGCCGCAAAAGACGAAGGAAGCCATTCTGGCGGAAATTTCCGATTTGGTGTCACACAGGAGAGGTCACGCCAACGGCTACGAATGGCTTCATCTGGGAGGGCTGTCATTCGGCGGCGAATCCGCGACGCTCGCTATCTGCTTTCTCGACGAACGGCTCGAGGAAGCTAGCTGGAGCGTGCAGATCAAGGACGCGCCGATGGACGGCGGCTGGCCGACAAGGGAAGCGATCGATTCGGAAATTTCATTCGTTCGCAGGACGCTGGCGAAAGCCGGAATCTCGCTGGGACAGCACGATTGGGGCGAGGTTTGGAGTTCCTTCGATGCGCAGGGTTTTCTTGCCGCGAATGGCCTTCGCTATCGTTCCGTTTAGCTACACCCGTCACCCCGGCCCTGTGCCGGGGTCCACAGTTCGGCAGGCGATTCTGCATCAGGGTGAGGGAAGTGCTGGCGGCACGGTGGACCCCGGCACAAGGCCGGGGTGACGATGGCTTTCGGTGGGTCAGCCGGACGGATGCGCGGCGCGGCGGTCGAGGATCTGCTTGAGCGGATTGGGCCGGCCTGCGGCAACGCGCTTCAGGCGGTTCTGGTCGTGATGCTCGAACGGATCGGGGCGGCCATGGACCAGCAGCATGGTGCGGATGTCGTAGCTCCAGGCGTCGTCGCCGTCGAAGGTGATATCGATGCTGTAGCTGTCGGTGCGGAAGCCATAGTCGAGGAACGCGGTCGAGCAGATGCCGTATTGCGTCTCGCCGCGCGTCGCGGTGAGCGACAGTCTGTCGTCATCGGCCCCGGTCTTGCCCGATGCGAGCGCGACCTGGCCGCGCGGGATCGCCAGCGTCTGGAGCACCAGCCCCGTCGCCGGCTCCCATAGCCAATAGCCGACCTGCTCGTGGAAGGTGATGTCCTCTTCCCTGGTGGTGATGTGGATATGGTAGCGCAGGCCGTAGAGCAGCTGCGGGCCGTTGGTCTGCGGATCGATCGCGTCGAAGGCGATGCGTTCGATGAACTCGCGTCGCTCGGGCGCAGCGGCCTTGGGGTTGATGTCGATACCCTTATGCGCCTCCCACCGCCCCGCCAGCCGCCGCAGCGGCCCGAGATTGGCGAGCGTGTCGGGATCGACGTCGCTGGGTTCGGTGAAGATGTCGTGCGGGAAGGGATTCACGGCCGGCTCCCATTCTGTGGTCCAGCACGATCATAGGCCGGGGAAGGCGCGCGATTCCACCCTCGCCGTCACCCCGGCCTTGTGCCGGGGTCCACGGCTCGTCGGGCGACGCGGCATGAGCGTGAGGGCATCGCCGGCGGCGCGGTGGATCCCGGCACAAGGCCGGGATGACGGTAGTTGGTGATGGTGCGCGTTACTTCGGAATCTGCTGGCTGATGCAGTGGAAACTGCCGCCGCCGGTCAGGATATGGTCGGCGCGCAGGCCCACCGTCTCGCGGCCGGGGAAGAGCGCGCCGATGACCTCGACCGCCTTGCGATCATTGGGCTGGCCATAGACCGGCACGACCACCGCGGCGTTGCCGATGTAGAAGTTCATGTAGCTCGCGGGCACGACCTCATCGCCGCGGATCACGCGGCCGGGCGAGGGGATCGGGACGACCTCGACCCCGAACGCCTCGGCGCGGCGTTTGGCATCGGCATAGACCAGCCAATTGGGATCGTTCTCCTCCGGCTCGGGAATCGCCAGGCGATTGGGGCCGACGAAGCGGGCGAGGTTGTCGACATGCCCGTCGGTGTGATCCATCGCCAGGCCGTTGCCGAGCCACAGCACGCGATCGAAGCCGAGGTCGTTATACAGCCGTTCCTCCGCCTCATGCTGCGAGAGCGTGGGATTGCGGTTGCGGTTGAGCAGGCATTGTTCGGTGGTGACGACCAGGCC
This sequence comes from Sphingomonas sp. GW821-FHT10C01, assembly GCF_059415525.1. Taxonomy (NCBI): domain Bacteria; kingdom Pseudomonadati; phylum Pseudomonadota; class Alphaproteobacteria; order Sphingomonadales; family Sphingomonadaceae; genus Sphingomonas; species Sphingomonas sp. GW821-FHT10C01. The sequence continues at coordinate 310,485 of NZ_JBWKNK010000003.1, forward strand.
GGTGCCGTCCCAGTCGATCGAGCCGCCTTCGAGCACCCAGTCGTGCGGCTCGACCTCGATCCGGCGCTTGTCGGCGAGCAGGCGGCCGACCTCCTCATCGCCGTCATATTCGTATTTGCCGCCCCAGCCGTTGAAGCGGAACGCATGGCCGACGCCCTTGTCGTCGAGGATCACCCCGGTGTCGCGCAGCCAGATGTCGCCGAACGGGGCGACGACGATCTTGGCCGCGTCGCCCGCGAGCAGGCGCGCGGCGGTGGCCGCTTCCTCGTCCGCGGCGACGAGCAGCACCTGCTCACCCGCGCCACCGGCATGGACCGCGCGGGCGAAGGCGGCGACCTCGGCCCGGGCGGCGTTCAGCGATTCCCACAGATCGGGATGGCTGGGGAAGCCGATCCATACGGCCTTGTGCTTGGCCCATTCGGGTGGGGGCGTCGGCTTCATTGTACCTTACTTCGCTCCTTGGCGGCTTTTGTCGCGGGCGGCGCGGAATTCGTCGCCCTCGTTCCAGTTGGGCCAGTCGCTGCCCGTCGCGAGCATGCGGCCGACCGCGTAATAGAGTTGCAGGTCCTTCTCGACCCCGGCCCAGTTCCAGTTCGGGTCGTACTCGTCCTTGGGGCCGTGGTACTTGTTCTTCTCATAGTCCTGGGCCGCGGCCTTGCCCGCCGCGGTGCCGCCCTCGACCAGATCGTCGCCCGCGTCGAAATAGAGCATCGGCACGCCGTGCTTGGCGAGCATGAAGTGGTCGGAGCGGTAGTAGAAACCCTTCTCAGGCGTCGGCTCGCCGCTGGCGGTGCGGCCCTGTGCGGCGAGCGCGCGGTCGAGATAGGCCTCGAGCCCCGACTTGCCCTTGCCGACGACGACGACATTCTTGGCCGGGGGCGTCAGGTTGAGCGCGTCCATGTTCACGCCGCCGACGGTCTGGGCGAGCGGGAAGATCGGGTTGTCGCCATAATATTTGGAACCGAGCAGGCCCGATTCCTCGGCGGTGACGGCGAGGAAGACGAGCGTGCGGTCGGGCGCGCCGGCCTTGACCTGCGCTTCGGCGAGCGCGACCAGCGCGGCGGTGCCGGTGGCGTTGTCGATCGCGCCGTTGCAGATATCGTCGCCGTCGGGCGCCGCCTCACACCGGCCGAGATGGTCCCAATGCGCGGTGTAGAGGACATATTCGTTGGGCTGCTTCTTGCCGGGCAGGATGCCGATCACGTTCTTCGACGCGTGCTTGCGGATGTCGTTGTCGAAGCTGATCGACGCCTTCACGTCGCCGAGCGCGACGGGCTTGAAGCCCTTAACCTTGGCGGCGGCGGCGAGCTTGTCGAAATCCTGGCCGGCGCTGGCGAAGAGCTGCTTCGCCTTGTCGAGCTGCATCCAGCCGACCGCTGCCGACTGGTCGGCATGGCCGTTGGCGGCGTCGGCGACCTGCTGCTCGCCGGTCCAGCTCGACTGGACGACGTTCCAGCCATAGGCGGCAGGCTCGGTCTGGTGGACGATGATCGCGGCGGCGGCGCCCTGACGCGCGGCCTCCTCGAACTTGTAGGTCCAGCGGCCATAATAGGTCATGGCGCGGCCGTTGAATTCGCCCTTGGCCTCCGCCGTCTGCCAGTCGGGGTCGTTGACGAGGATGACAACGGTCTTCCCCTTCACGTCGAGGCCGGCATAGTCGTTCCAGCCCTTCTCCGGCGCGTTGATGCCGTAGCCGACGAACACCACCGGGCTGTCCTTGAGCGCGACCTTGGGCGTCACGCGATAGGTGCCGGCGACGAATTCGGCGCCGTATTTGAGGCTGATCGGCTCGGCGCCACCGGTGAAGGTCAGCGGCGAGACATTCTTCGCGGTGATCGCCACCAGCGGCACGTCCTGGAACCAGCTGCCGTTGTTGCCGGGCTGGAGCCCCGCCTTCTGGAATTGCTGGACGAGGTAGTCGAGCGTCTTCTTCTCCCCCGCGGTGCCGGGCGCGCGCCCTTCGAATTCATCGGAGGAAAGGACGCGGGTCGCTTCCTTCATCGTCTCCATCGGTATCGCGGGCAGGTCGGGCGCGGCGGACTGGCCGCCGCTGCACGCGGCAAGGCCCAGCAGGGCAAGAAGGGCGAAGCGCATCGACATCGTCTCCGGGTAATTTCGTTGCGCGACTTGTGACAGCGGGCGGCGCGGGGGGCAAGCGGATCACTTGCGAACGAACGGTCGGCGTTGCAGATTGCCGGGCATAGGGGGAGGAAGCCACGTGAAACGTTGGATTTATCTGGCGCTGCTTTCGTCCGCGAGTCCGACCGTTGCACAAAGCTTCGACGCGGCGCGCGCATTCGGGGTGCGGGAATCGATCGAACAGGCGAGCCTTTCGCCCGACGGAACCAAGCTTGCCTATCTGATACCGATCGCCGGGCAGGGGTCGGCGGTGATGATCGCCCGGCTCGGCGTTCCGGACGCGGTGCCGAAGCGGATCATGGAAGCCTCGGGCGATCCCGAGCGCCTCAGCCAATGCCGCTGGGCGAGCAACACGCGCCTAGTGTGCAGAGCCTATGCGGTGAGCAAGGTCGAGGGGACCATCCTGGCCACCATCAGCCGGATCGTGTCGTTCAACGATGACGGAAGCAAGATAGCCGTCCTCCAGCACAATCGCGGCACCGGCGACCGGCTCGGCTATGCGTTGTTCGGCGGCGCGGTGATCGACTGGAATCCCGGTGAGAATCAGGTTCTGATGATCCGCCAGTATATTCCCGAGACAAGCACCGGCACGCGACTGGCCCAGCGCATGGAAGGGATCGGCGTCGACGCGGTCGACCCGGTCACGCTCAAGATCAAGGTCGTCGAACCCGCCCAGCGCAACGCCAGCGAGTTCATCACCGACGGACGCGGCACCGTGCGGATCCGCGGCATGAGCGAAGTGCGCGACGGCTACACCACCGGCACGCGCAACTATTCCTTTCGCCGCAAGGGACAGCGCAACTGGGAAACGCTGAGCAGGGTCGAGGACGGTGAAGGCTTCGACCCCAGCGGCGTCGATCCCACGCTCGACCTTGCTTACGGGTTGAAGCGCACCAACGGACGGCTGGCGGCCTATAGCGTCGCGCTGGACGGAAGCGGCACCGAGAAGCTCGTCTTCGCCCATGACACCGTCGATGTGACCGGATTTGCCCGGATCGGCCGCAACGGCCGGATCATCGGCGCGCGCTACGCCACCGATGTCGAGGCCGTGCATTATTTCGACCCCGCGGTCGGCGCGATGATCCGTACCCTGTCCAAGGCGCTGCCCAAGCTGCCCCTGATCCGGGTGATCGATTCGAGCGAAGACGAGACTCGCATGCTGGTCTGGGCGGGCAGCGACACCGATCCCGGTCGCCTGTTCCTGTTCGACCGCGCGAAGAAGAACCTCAACGAACTGATGCTTCAGCGTCCGGAACTGGAGCATGTCGCGCTCGCGCAAGTCAAGCACATCACCTACCCCGCCGCCGACGGCACGATGGTTCCGGCCTATCTCACGCTACCCGCAGGCGGAGGGGCCAAGGGTCTGCCGGCCATCGTGCTGCCGCACGGCGGTCCGCAAGCCCGCGACGAATGGGGCTTCGACTGGCTGTCGCAATTCTACGCCAACCAGGGTTTCGCGGTGCTTCAGCCCAACTTCCGCGGATCGGCCGGCTATGGCGACGCCTGGCTGCGCGAGAACGGCTTTCAGAGCTGGAAGACCGCGATCGGCGACGTCAGCGATGCGGGTCGCTGGCTGGTCAAGCAGGGGATCGCCGACGCCGCGAAGCTGAGCATCGTCGGCTGGTCCTATGGCGGCTATGCGGCGCTGCAATCGGCCGTGGTCAATCCCACCCTGTTCAAGCGCGTGATCGCGATCGCGCCGGTCACCGACCTCGAGCGGCTCAAGACCGATGCGCAGGTCTATACCTCAGCCAACGAGGTGGAGCGCTTCGTCGGTACGGGCCCGCATATCCGCGAGGGCTCTCCGGCCCGCCAGGCCGCGGGGATCAGGGTCCCGGTGCTGATGTTCCATGGCGACATGGACCTCAACGTCGGGATCGGTCATTCGACCCTGATGCAGTCCCGCATCACCGAAGCGGGCGGAAAGTCCGAACTGATCACCTTCAAGGGCCTCGACCATTATCTCGAGGACAGCAACGCGCGCGAGCAGATGCTGCGTAAGAGCGTCGAGTTCCTGAAGATCCCCTGAGGCCATAACGAAAAGGGCGGCCCCGAGGGGCCGCCCTTTGCTGTTTCGGCTGAAGCCGGACCTTAGCGCGAATAGAATTCGACGACGAGGTTCGGTTCCATCTTCACCGGGTACGGCACCTCGTCGAGGGTCGGGACGCGGGTGAAGGTGATCTTCGACGCACCGTCCGGAGCGACGTAATCAGGGATGTCGCGCTCGGCGAGGCTCTGCGCCTCCATCACCAGCGCCATTTCCTGCGCCTTCGAACCCAGCTCGACGGTCTCGCCCGGCTTGATGCGGCGCGAACCGATGTTGCACTTCTCGCCATTCACCTTGACGTGGCCATGGTTGACCAGCTGGCGCGCGGCGAAGATCGTCGGCGCGAACTTGGCGCGATAGACGATCATGTCGAGGCGCATTTCGAGCAGACCGATCAGGTTCTGACCGGTGTCGCCCTTCATCTTCGAAGCGTCTTCGTACGAGCGCTTGAACTGCTTCTCGGTGATGTCGCCGTAATAGCCCTTGAGCTTCTGCTTGGCGCGCAGCTGGATGCCGAAGTCCGACATCTTGCCCTTGCGGCGCTGGCCGTGCTGGCCGGGGCCATACTCACGCTTGTTGACGGGCGACTTGGGACGACCCCAGATGTTCTCGCCCATGCGGCGATCGAGCTTATACTTGGCGCTGGAGCGCTTCGACATTTGAAATTCCTTACAATTGCTACGACGTTGACCCGGCGGTTTCCCGCCTGATCGCGATTCCGGTATCGCCCGTGGAAACCACAGGGCCGCTGCTTCACCGGAGTGCAGGGCCGATTGCGAAGGCGCGCGGTTAGCGGTGACCCCGCGCGGAGTCAAGGTTTCAGAGTCTGCTTGAAAGGCGGCACCGGCCGCGAAACGCGCCGCGGCGCGTTTCCAAACCGTCTCTTACGCCTTGGGCTGCTTCTTGCCCTGAATCGCCGACAATACGCCGCGCACCGTCCGCACCTCCTGCGCGGTCCAGCCCGGCTTGGTCAGCAGATTACGCAAGGTCAGCCGCGTCACCGCCACGCGTTCGGGCGGATAATAATAGCCGCTGTCGACGAGCAGCATCTCGAAATGGCCGATCATTCCCTCCAGCTCCTCCTGTGGGGCAGGCGGGTGGAGCTCGGTGCGAGGCGGTTGGGCAAGCCCCTGCGCCTTCGACCATTCATAGGCGACCAGGATGACGGCCTGCGCCAGGTTGAGCGAGCCGAATTCCGGGTTGATCGGCACGGTGAGGATCGTGCGGGCGAGGTTGACGTCCTCGGTCGCGAGGCCGGAACGCTCGGCGCCGAACAGGATCGCGCTGCGGCCGGGCGCGCCGTGGATTTCCGCCGCGGCCTCGACCGGGGTTACCACCGGCTTGGTCACGCCGCGCTTGCGCACCGTGGTGGCATAGACATGTTCGCAATCGGCGACGGCATCGGCGACGCTTTCGAACACGCGCGCCCGCTCCAGGACGATGTCCGCGCCGCTCGCCGCCGGGCCCGCACCGGGGTTGGGCCAGCCGTCACGCGGAGAGACCAGGCGCATTTCGGTCAGCCCGAAATTGAGCATGGCTCGCGCCGCCTTGCCGATATTCTCGCCAAGCTGGGGTCGAACCAGGACAATGACGGGCGAAGGCGCGATCATTCGCCCCGCGCCTTTTCATGGCCCACCGCGTTCACGCTGCTCGCGAACGCCTCGAAATCCTTGGCCTCGCGGAAATCGCGATAGACGCTGGCGAAGCGGATATAGGCGACCGAGTCGAGCCCCTTGAGGCCCTCCATCACCATCTCGCCGATGCGCTTGGACGGGATTTCGCCATCGCCGAGCGTTTCGAGCTGGCGCTGAATGCCCGAGACGAGCTTTTCGATCTGGGTCGAGTCGATCGGGCGCTTGCGACAGGCGAGCGAGACCGAGCGGATCAGCTTGTCCCGTTCGAACGGTTCGCGCTTGTCTTCGGACTTGAGCACCGTGAGCTCACGCAGCTGAATCCGCTCGAAGGTGGTGAAGCGCGCCGCGCATGCCTCGCACTGGCGACGACGACGGATCGCCGCCCCATCTTCGGTGGGGCGGCTGTCCTTTACCTGGCTGGCCTCATGTCCGCAGAACGGGCAACGCATTATTCGGCACCCTCACGGGCGTGCGGCGCCAGCCAGTGTGCTGGTGAATAGCGCCCCGCGCTATTCAGGTCATGCTGGGAGCATGACCGGCCAGCCACTCCCCACCCGGCCACCCATAGAATACCCTTCCGGTGGGTGGCCGGGTGCGAAAGCGAACTGGCGCCGCTCAACCTTACGCCTCCGGGTAGATCGGGAAGCGCTCGCACAGCGTGCGGACACGCTCACGAACATTGGCTTCGACCTGGGCGTCGCCCTGCTCGCCATTCTTGCGCAGGCCGTCGAGCACGTCGGCGACCATGTTGCCGATCTCACGGAATTCGGCCGGGCCGAAACCGCGCGTGGTGCCGGCGGGCGAACCGACGCGGATGCCGCTGGTCTTGACCGGCGGCAGCGGATCGTTGGGGATGCCGTTCTTGTTGCAGGTGATCGCCGCACGCTCGAGCGCCTCGTCGGCGTCCTTGCCGGTGACGCCCAGCGGGGTGAGGTCGATCAGCGCGAGATGCGTGTCGGTGCCGCCCGAAACCACGGCCGCGCCGCGCTCGGTCAGCGTCGCCGCCAGCACCTTGGCATTCTCGACGATCGCGGCGGCATAGGCCTTGAAGTCGGGACGCAGCGCTTCGCCGAACGCAACCGCCTTGGCCGCGATGACGTGCATCAGCGGGCCGCCCTGAAGCCCCGGGAACACCGCCGAGTTGATCTTCTTGGCGATCGCCTCGTCATTGGTGAACACCGCGCCACCGCGCGGGCCGCGAAGCGTCTTGTGCGTGGTGGTGGTGACGACATGGGCGTGACCGAACGGGGTCGGATGCACGCCGCCGGCGACGAGGCCCGCGAAATGCGCCATGTCGACCATGAAAATCGCGCCGACTTCATCGGCGATCGCGCGGAACTTCGCGAAATCGATGTGGCGCGGATAGGCCGAGCCGCCCGCGATGATGATGCGGGGGTTGTTCGCGCGGGCGAGTTCCGCGACCTGATCGTAATCGATCAGATGGGTGTCGGGCTTCACGCCATACTGGACCGCGTTGAACCACTTGCCCGACATCGCCGCCTTGGCGCCGTGCGTCAGGTGGCCGCCCGAATCGAGGCTGAGGCCGAGGATCGTGTCGCCGGGCTTGGCGAGCGCGAGCATCACCGCGCCATTGGCCTGCGCGCCCGAGTGCGGCTGGACGTTGGCGAAGTCGCAGCCGAACAGCTGCTTGGCGCGGTCGATCGCCAGCGTCTCCACCTCATCCGACGGGTGGCAGCCCTGATAATAGCGCTTGCCCGGATAGCCTTCGGCGTACTTGTTGGTGAACACGCTGCCCTGCGCTTCGAGCACGGCCTTGGAGACGATGTTCTCCGAAGCGATCAGCTCGATCTGGTAGCGTTCGCGCTCCAGCTCATGACGGACGCCCGCGAACACGGCGGGATCGGCGGCGGCGAGGTCGTTGGTGAAGAAGCCGTCGGGCTGGACGGCAGAAATCGGATTAGTGCTCATGGTCTCTGGTCCTTCAGAGGGCCGGGTTGGTCAGCTTGTCCACCCGGCGCTGATGACGATCGCCGCCGAAGTCGGTGGCGAGGAATTCGGTGATGCAGGCCTTGGCCATTTCGGGGCCGATCAGCCGGGCGCCCATGGCGATGACGTTCGCATCATTATGCTCGCGCGCGAGACGGGCGGAGAGCGGTTCCGAAACCAGCGCGCAGCGGGCCTGGCGCACGCGGTTGACCGCGATCGAGATGCCGATGCCCGAGCCGCACAGCGCGATACCGCGCTCGGCCTGATTTTCCGCAATCGCCTTGCCCAGGGCAAGGCCGAAGTCGGGGTAATCGACGCTCGCCGGGCCATCGGTGCCCAGATCGAGCACCTCGTGTCCTTCGCCGCGCAGCCATTCGGCGAGCGCGGACTTGAGTTCCCAGGCGGCGTGATCCGAAGCGATGGCGATTCGCATTGGAAGAGCGGTTCATTCCTTGAGCTGAACGGATGCCCGGCTCTCTAGGCGCTTGCAGCGGCAAAGGCTACACCAGATGCACGAAACTTATCCTGGGGGAGGCCATGATGCGGCTTTGGGCAGTTGGAACGATGCTGGTCGGCGCGGCGACGCTGGCGGGATGCGGCGAGATGAGCAATGAGCAGCAGGCGGCTTTGGTCGAGAATGCCGTCGCCAACGCCCAGGCGATCGCCGAGAATGTGACGGCCGAGGCGGAGAAGGCCGAGAAGGCGGCGGAAGCGCCGAGCCGCGATGGTTGGATCGGCAAATGGGTGGGCGTCGAGGGACTGGTGCTGACGATCGAGAAGGATACGTCGGGACCGGGCCGCTATCGCCTGATCAACACCTATAGCCTCGACGAGGGCGCGACCGGTACGTTTGCCGGGGTCGCGACCAACGAGGGCATCGCCTTCACCCGGCCCGATGGCGCCAAGGTGATGCGCGCGACCGACGGCGCGGCGACCGGCCTCAAATATCTCGACGGCAAGAAGGACTGCCTGACGGTGACCGTTGGTGAGGGATACTGCCGGGATTGACGTTGTTTGTGGGCGGCGCCGGCCGCTCCCCCACCCGGCCACCCGACGCCAGTATCCTATGGGTGGCCGGGTGGGGGAGCGGCCGGCGCCGAACCCAACGAAACATGACCGTTGCGTGACGATCGGCGTCACGCGCCTGACATGCAGCGGACCTACGGGCCGGGAAATTCCCGGGAGCCAAGACCATGGGTTCGATTGCCAGCCAGCCGCGCAACCGCGCGGTGCGCACCGCCGTCCATCGCCACGACCATCTGAGCAAGGAAGGCCTGCTCGAACGCGCCTTCACCTTCGCGTTTCGCGGTCTGGTCTATGCCCAGATCTGGGAAGACCCCGAGGTCGACATGGAGGCGCTGGCGATCACGCCCGACTGCCATGTCGTGACGATCGCGAGCGGCGGGTGCAACGTTCTCTCCTACCTGACCGCCAACCCCGCGAAAATCACCGCGGTGGACCTCAACACCGCACATATCGCGCTCAACAAGCTGAAGGTCGCGGCGGCACGGCATTTGCCCGATCATGCCGCGTTTCATCGTTTCTTCGGTCAGGCGAACCGGCCCGAGAATGTCGCGGCGTATCGCGAGACGCTCGCTCCGCATCTCGACGAGACGACGCGCCGCTATTGGGAAGGTCGCGACCTTGCCGGCCGCCGCCGGATCAAGGGCTTTGCCGGCGGCTTCTACAAGCGCGGGCTGCTTGGCGGGTTCATCGGCGCGGCGCACCTGCTCGCCAAGCTCTACCGCATCGACCCGCGCGAGCTGCTCGCGGCGAAGACGCCCGAGGAACAGCGCGCGATCTTCGAGAGCCGGCTCGCTCCGGTGTTCGACAAGAAGTTCGTGCGCTGGCTGATCGACCAGCCGGCGTCGCTGTTCGGGCTGGGCATCCCGCCCGCGCAATATGAGGCGCTGGCGGCCGACGATCCGCGCGGGATCAAGGCGGTGCTGCTGCGCCGACTAGAGAAGCTGGCCTGCGACTTCGACCTTTCCGACAATTACTTCGCCTGGCAGGCGTTCGGGCGCGGCTATGGCGAAGGCGCCGACGCGCCGCTGCCGCCCTATCTGCGCGCGGCCAACCACACCATCGTTCGCGAACGCGCCGAACGGGTCGAGGTGCGGCACCAGAATTTCGTCGAGTATCTCGAATCGATGCCCGCCGAATCGCTCGACCGCTACATCCTGCTCGATGCGCAGGACTGGATGACCGACGCCCAGCTCAACCGGTTGTGGGGCGAGATCACGCGGACGGCGAAGCCCGAAGCGCGCGTGCTGTTCCGTACCGCCGCGGCGCCGACCCTGCTGCCCGGCCGGGTCGCCGACGCAATCCTCGATCGCTGGGACTATGCCGAAGCGGAGTCGCTCGACTTCACCGCGCGCGACCGTTCCGCGATCTATGGCGGCGTTCACCTCTATCGCCTGAAGCCGTGAACGGAAGCCACGCCGAGCGGATGGACGGCGTCTATACGGCGCAGCGGCACATCTATGACCTCACCCGCAAATATTATCTGCTGGGGCGCGACAAGCTGATCGCGGAGCTGGCGCCGCCGCCAGGCGGCACGGTTCTGGAAGTCGGTTGCGGCACCGCACGCAATTTGATCGCGGCGGCTCGGCGATGGCCCGATGCCCGCTTCCACGGCCTCGACATTTCCGAAGCGATGCTGGCGACGGCACGGGCCAAGGTGGCCGCCGCCGGACTGTCGGACCGCATCACGCTGGTTCAGGGCGATGCGGCGCGGTTCGATGCGAACGCGTTGTTCGGCATTGACGGTTTCGACCGGGTGTTCCTGAGCTACACGCTGTCGATGATCCCCGACTGGACCGGCGCAATCGAGCAGGCGGCCAAAGCGGTGGCGCCCGGCGGCACACTACGCATCGTCGATTTCGGACAGCAGGAGAAGTTGCCCGGCTGGTGGCGACGTGCGCTGTTCGCCTGGCTCGAACGCTTCCACGTCACCCCGCGCCGCGAGCTTCCGGTCGCGCTGAGGCACACCGCAATGGCCGGTGGATTGGAGCTAGGGTTCGAACCGTTGCTGCGCGGCTATGCGTGGAGCGGAAGCCTGCGGCGAACCTAGCTTTGCCAGCCCCACGGCAGGGGCGGCGGCGCGATGGGCTTGCTCAGGTCGAACTCGACGCGGAAATGGCGACCGGGGCGGCGCAGCTCATAGGCGAAGCGGCTTCCGTCCGCTTCCATCGCCCAGACATTGGTCACCGAGCGCTCGGCATTCAGCGAGCGGAACAGCGCGATCGATTCGGCATCGACCGGGAATTCCTGCCGCGTCGCGGTGCCGACCGCCGCCGTGTCGCCGCCGTACATGGTGAGCTTGTCCGATGTGCCGTCCTTGTGCCGGTGGTCATGCTTGAGACGGACGCCGGTCGCGGTGCGGGCCAGTACCCAGGTGCGCGAGCGATCCTCGCCGACATGGAAGGGGATACGCACGCGGCCTGGCTCACACGACGCGACATGCATCACCAGCTTCTTGTCGGCGAAGTCGGCGTCGGCGGGATCGTTGCTGACCACACGCCCTGCGAACGCCTTGCCACACAGGGGGGCGAGTCGCGCCATGAAGGCGTCGGCCGGCGCGGCGGGCTTCGACGCGAAACCGGGCAGCGCCGCGAACGCGGCAAGGGCAAGCAGAACCTTCATTCCATTCCTCATTTCGCGGCGCGGCGCGCCTGTTTGCGCATCGATCCGCGCAGGAAACGCGAAACGAACCACATGCGGCGCGCGGTCTTGCCCACCAAGGTGTGGAGCGTATCGCCATGCACCGCGTCCCACGCCGCCTGCGCGGCCTGTTCGACCGGCGTGAATTCGAGCTGCGCCGCACGGACACGATCGCGCATCGTTTCGTTGCTGCCCACCGGCGTGCCGTCGAGAATCGCGGTATCGATGAAGCTGGGCAGCAGCGCGCGGACTCGAATCCCCTCGCCATGCCATTCGGCATCAAGCGCTTCGGTGAAGCCGCGCACCCCGAACTTGGTCGCCGAATAGATCGCGACACCCATCGTGCCGTAGATGCCCGCCGCCGACGCGGTGTTGAGCAGGCAGCCGCCCGATGCCTTGAGATAACGATAGCCGGCATGCGCACCATAGACGACGCCCATCAGGTTGATGTCGACGCAGCGGTCGAGTTCGTCGACCGTGGTCTGCGCGAAATTGCCGCCGACCCCGACCCCGGCATTGTTGAACAGCACGTCGAGCCGGCCGCCGCTCTCGCCGACGAATTCCGCCAGCGCCCCGTCCCATGCCGCGCGATCGCGCACGTCGAGCTTGTGGACCGTGACCGGCGCCCCGCCGAGCAGCCGCGCGGTTTCCGCCATGCCGGCGTCGTTGATATCGGCAAGCCCGACACGCCAGCCGCGCGACGCGAACAGCACCGCGACCGCCCGCCCGATGCCCGATCCGCCGCCGGTGATGAAGATCGACTGCATGACCTCTCCCCTAAGATTCGCCGTACCGCTCTATCGAAATCGGCTTTAGATACAGGGGAGCAGAGCTGACCGACTTTTGCAAGCGGGCGTTACTCGACCCCAATCACTCGACCAGCGCGTCGATCGCCTGCGCCATATCGATATCGCGGCCCGACAGGCCGCCAGCGTCATGGGTAGTGAGCAGGACATCGACCCGGTTCCACACGTTCGACCATTCGGGGTGGTGGTCCGATTTCTCCGCGAGCAAGGCGACCTGAGTCATGAAGGCGAAGGCCTGGCTGAAATCGTCGAAGGTGAAGCTGCGCGTGATCGCGTCGCGCTCAGCCTGATGATCCCATTCGGGCAGCCCCTCCAGCGCTTCTTCACGTTCCGCCTGGCTCAGTTGCTCGACCATTCTTCCACTCCTTCGTTGGGTGGGGCATAGCGCAGGGCAATGACCAGTCAAACCGAGACCTTCGCACCCAGCGCCGAGCAGATGGAAGCACTGGCCCGCGCCGCGCTGGCCCGGATTCCCGAGCCGTTCGCGGCGTATCTGGCGGACGTCGTGCTGGTGATCGAGGAATTCGCCGACGAGCAGACGCTGCGCGACATGGGGATGGAGGATCCGTTCGAGCTGACCGGCCTCTATTCGGGGCGGCCGGTGGGCGAGAAGGACGGGTTCATGGGATCGCTGCCCCAGCCGGACACGATCCACCTCTATCGCCGCCCGCTGCTCGACGAATGGGTCGACACGGGCGTGAGCCTGGAAGCGTTGGTCACCCATGTCGTGGTGCATGAGGTCGGGCATCATTTCGGCCTGTCCGACGACGACATGCACGCGCTGGAGGACAGCGTCGGGTGAACACGCCGCGGCTCGCCTTTGAGGACGTGGCGTGCCAGCGCGGCGGGCGGCTGCTGTTCGAGGGGCTGAGCTTTGCGCTCGACGAAGGCGGGGCAGCACTGGTGACCGGGCCCAACGGCGCGGGCAAGTCGAGCCTGATCCGGGTGGCGGCGGGGTTGCTCAAGCCGGCGGCGGGCATCGTGACCATCGAGGGTGAATGCGCGTTGCTGACCGAGGCGACGGCGCTCGATCCCGAGCTGCCGGTCACGAAGGCGTTGGGGTTCTGGGCGGGATTGGACGGGCGGCGCGATTCGGTGGAGGCGGCGCTGGAAGCCGTGGGCCTTGCTCACCTTGCGCCGGTACCGGTGCGGCTGCTCTCGACCGGCCAGCGGCGGCGCGTGGGCATCGCGCGCGTCGTGGCGAGTGGGGCATCGGTGTGGCTGCTCGACGAGCCGGCCAACGGGCTGGATCAGGCTGCGGTCGCAATGCTGGGTCATTTGATTTCCGAGCATCGGTTGAACGGCGGGATCGTGATGGTCTCGACGCATCTGCCGATCCATATTCCCGGCGCGCATGGCGTGGTGATCGGGGAGGCGGCATGAGCGGCTTTGCCTCTTTGGTGTGGCGCGAACTGCGGCGCGCATGGGCAGCGGGTGGCCTGACGCTGCCGGTCGCCTTCTTCCTGCTCGTCGCGATCCTGTTTCCGTTCGCGATCGGGCCCGAGGGCAAGCTGCTCGCGCGGGTCGGCGGCGGGGTGATCTGGGCAGCGGCACTGCTCGCGGCACTACTGCCGGTCGAGCGGCTGGTGAACCCTGATCTGGAGAGCGGAGTCCTGGATCAGCTCGCGGTGCGCGGCTGGACGGATGCGAGCGTGGCGGCGGCGAAGACGCTGGGGCATTGGCTGGGCTTTGCGCCGACGTTGCTGGCGGCGACGGTGATCGCGGCGGCCTTGCTCAACCTCTCGCTCGACCAGACGCGCGCGGCGCTGATCGCGCTGTTGATCGGTACGCCCGGGTTGGCGGCTTTGGGCGTGGCGACCGCGGCGCTGACCGCAGGCCTGCGCGGCGCGGGCGCTGTGGCGGGGTTGGTGATGCTGCCCTTCGCGGTACCGCTGCTGATCTTCGGCGCGGGCGCGATGGGCAGCGACGCGAGCGCGATGAAACTATTGGGCGCGGTGAGCCTGGTGCTGGTAGCCGGGTGCCCGTTCGTCGCGGGCGCGGCGATGCGGATGGGGCGGGGGTAGAGCCTGCCCGTTCCTTCGTCATCCCGGCCCTGTGCCGGGATCCACGGTGCCGACCGCAGCTCGGCTGAGGCTCTGGTTCATGGCTCACCTCACGGTGGATCCCGGCACAGGGCCGGGATGACGGATCGGCCTAGCGACTCCACCGCGCGAAGATCGCGGTCGGCAGCAGCAGCCCCCTCGCCTCCTCGCGCACCGCGAGTTCGCCGCATTCGATCGTGCCGCCCAGATCCGCGAAATGCTGGTTGAGCAGTTCGCCGATCGCCAGCGCCGACATGCGGATCGCGTAGACGGTGAGGAACAGGAAGCGTGAGTCGGCATCCAATAGCTGGCGGCAATTGGCGATCAGGCCGGGCAGATCCTGTTCGAGCTGCCACACCTCTCCAGTCGGGCCGCGGCCGTATTTGGGGGGATCGAGCAGGATGCCGTCGTAGCGGCGGCCGCGGCGCACCTCGCGCGCGACGAATTTTCCGGCGTCGTCGATGATCCAGCGGATCGGCTTGTCGCTCATGCCCGACAGCGCGGCATTGCCCTTGGCGGCCTCGACCGATTTCTTGGACGCATCGACATGCACCATCTGCGCGCCCGACGCCGCCATCGCCAGCGTGCCGACGCCGGTATAGCCGAACAGGTTCATGACGGTGGGCGCATCGACCCCTTCGGTCCGCTCACGCATCCAGCTCCACACCGGCGCCATGTCGGGGAAGAAGCCGAGATGGCGGAAGGGCGTGGTCTGGGCAGTGAACCTTGCCTCGTTCCACGCCAGCGGCCAGCCCTCACGCGGGACCGGTTGATCCAGGCCGCTATGGCCGAACACCCAGCGGCCGCCGCCTTCATCGTCCGACGCGGGCATGAACTCGCCATGCGCCTGCCAGTCTTCGGACGCGGGTGACCACATCGCCTGCGGCTCGGGACGGATGAAGCGATAGTCGCCATAGCGCTCGAGCTTGCGGCCATGGCCCGAGTCGACAAGGCCGTAATCGGCCCAGGGTTCGCCGGTGAGGGTAACGAGGTTCATGGGAGCCTTTAGCGCCATTCGGCCCGCTAAGGTCAACCGTCGCCCTGGACCCGTTCCGGGGTCTACCGGGGTGCCAGCGGTACATGCCAGGCCAAAGGGCAGCGCGCGGGGCGACGTGGACCCCGGCGCAAGGCCGGGGTGACGAAGCGGTTATGCGCGGGGTTTCGCCCGTTCCGCGATGAACGACGTCACCGCATCGAACGTCGCGGGAAGCACGTCGTAGCGCTCCTCTCGGTCGAACAGGTCGCCGATACGCGCGGGGAGCGATGGGCGGATGCCGGTGGCCCGCTCGACCGCGTCGCCGAACTTGGCTGGGTGCGCGGTGGCGAGGGTGACGATCGGCACGTCGACGGCGAGGTCGGCGCGGCGCGCGGCGGCAAGGCCGATCGCGGTGTGGGGGTCGAGAACCTCATCGGCACGGCTGGCAGCCCAGGACATCGCCTGCGCCATCTCCGCCGCGTCGATGCGGTCGCTGGCGAAGAGCGCGGCGGCACCTTCCTGCTGGGTGTTGGTGAGGCGCATCGCCTTGCTCATCTCGAACCCGTGCATCTGCTCGGCGAGCGCGGCGCCATCGCGGCCGGCGAGGTCAAACAGCAGCCGTTCGAAGTTCGAGCTGACCTGGATGTCCATGCTCGGTGCGGCGGTTGGCGTGACCGTGCCGGTCGAATAGTCGCCTGCCGACAGCGCGCGGTGGAGGATGTCGTTGACGTTGGTGGCGACGATCAGCTTCGCGACAGGCAGTCCCATGCGCGCCGCGACATAACCGGCGAACACGTCGCCGAAATTGCCGGTGGGGACGCTGAACGCGACCTCGCGGTTCGGCGCGCCCAAGCGGACGGCGGCGTAGAAATAATAGACCACCTGCGCCATCAGCCGCGCCCAGTTGATCGAGTTGACCGCGGTCACCTGGAACCGGCCGGCAAAACCGGCGTCGTTGAACATCGCCTTCACCATCGCCTGAGCGTCGTCGAAGCTGCCTTCGATGGCGATGTTGTGGACGTTGGGGGACAGCACCGTGGTCATCTGGCGGCGCTGCACGTCGCTCACCCGCTTGTTGGGGTGAAGCATGAAGATGTCGATGCCCTCACGCCCCGCGACCGCGTCGATCGCGGCCGAGCCGGTGTCGCCGCTGGTCGCGCCGACGATGGTGAGGTGTTGGTTCGTGCCCTTGAGGAACCGTTCGAATAGCAGACCGAGTAGCTGGAGCGCGACGTCCTTGAAGGCGAGCGTCGGACCATGGAACAACTCGAGCAGGAAATGGCGGTGATCGAGCTGGACCAGCGGGGTCACCGCGTCGTGGCTGAAACGGCCGTAAGCCTGCGTGCAAAGTTCGCGCAGTTCGGCTTCGCTGAGGCTGCCCGCGGTGAAGGGCGCCATCACGCGGACAGCGGTCTCGACATAGGAAAGGCCCGCGAAACCCGCGATCTGATCCGGCGTGAATCGCGGCCATTCGACCGGGATATAAAGGCCGCCGTCCTTGGCCAGCCCAGCGAGGGTGACGTCACGGAAATCGAGTTCGGGCGCGGTGCCGCGCGTGCTCTGGTAGCGCATGGCTGCGCGGGTTAGCCGCGACACCGTTACGGAGCAAGAAAGTCTAGCTTTGCGGCGGCCCGGGTTCGGCGGGGGAAGCCGGCGGTGTCGCCTTCCGCTCGCGCCAGCGCAGCGCGAGGACGTAGATCACCGCCGCCGCCAGCGCGAACAGGAACCATTGCACGGCATACGCGAGGTGGTTGTTGGGGACGCTCGACGGATCGGGCCGTGCGCTCTCCAAAAGGCCTGGCGCGGGGGTTTCGGAGACGAGCATCAGCGGGCGCGGCGGACGCTTGCCGAACAGCGACGCGAGCAGCGGAGTCGGATCGGGCGCCTGGGTGATGCTGCCCGTCACCTCGCCGCCGCTCCACACTGGGATCACACCGGGCGCGGTGGTGATTCCCATGTCGAACTTGGTCGTCAGCGCCTCAACCCCCGTGCGGCACTCGGCGATATGGCGCCAGCCCTTGGTGCCATTCTCGGCGCGACCGGCCTGCTCGCTCCAGCCGGTGACTTCCAGGCACATGGCCGACGCGCGGCGGAACAGATTCTCGTCACCGATCGGCGGGCGCGGAAACGCCATCACGGGCAGGTCGCGATTGCCGGCATAGCGCGCGATCGCGGCTTCCTTTTCGGCGCGACGGTCGAGCTGCCAGACGCCCAGGCCGATCATCGCGGCGACGGCGAGCGCAACGACGAGGGTGGGAATGACCGGGAACTTCATGCGTCGGACTCCTTCACCCGGCCCACAAACAAAGAGGGCGTGCCGCGATGCGGACACGCCCCCTTCAGTACCGTTACGATGACCGGAGGCAATGCCTCGCTCATCGTCCTTGCGTCATCCGTGGACCGGCGCGCCCGCGCTGCCCCAGACATAGACGACGACGAACAGGAACAACCAGACGACGTCGACGAAATGCCAGTACCAGGCAGCAGCTTCGAAGCCGAAATGCTGGCGCGGCGTGAAATCGCCCTGATAGGCACGCATCAGGCAGACCATCAGGAACAGCGTGCCGACGATGACGTGGAAACCGTGGAAACCGGTCGCCAGATAGAAGGCCGACGAATAGTTCGACTTGCCGAACACGAACGGCGCATGGGCATATTCATAGGCCTGGATGCTCGAGAAGATCAGACCCAGGATGATGGTGAGCCACAGGCCCTTCTTGACCACGTCGTTCTCGCCGACGCCGATAAAGCCCCACAGACCCTTCAGTTCACCACCACGCTGATTGTGAATCAGGCCATGGTGCGCCCAGGTGAGGGTGGTGCCCGACAGCAGCAGGATGAAGGTGTTGAGCAGCGGCAGGTGGAAGGCATCGAGTACTTCCATGCCCTTGGGCGGGAAGGTCGCGACCGCGCCCTCAAGCACCTCGACCACGCTGGCATGCTCACCGCTGACCGCGATCGCGGCGGGGAAGAGCGCGAAATCGAACCAGGCCCAGAACCAGCCGACGAAGAACATCACTTCCGAAGCGATGAACAGGATCATGCCGTAGCGCAGGTGGAGCTGGACGACCGGGGTGTGATCGCCTGCCTTGGCCTCGCGAACCACATCGACCCACCACGACGCCATGCAGAACAGCGTGGCGGCGAGGCCCGACAGGAACACCCACTCGCCGTGGCCTGCGCCCTTCATCCACATGAGGCCGCCGATCGCCAGCCACAAAGCGGCGAACGAGCTGAGCATCGGCCACGGGCTGGGCGGGAGAATATGATAATCGTGGTTCTTGGCGCCGGCCATTTTCCGTCCCTGTTCTAATGGCGTGTTTCCAGCCTCCCCTAAGGGGTGAGCTTGGCGGGCGCAATGGTGGTTGAACCGCTTGCGCCGCCGCCCGATGTACCGCCCCCGCCCGGCAGGACGGCGAGCGATCCGATCCTCAGCCGTTCGGCTTGGACTTGTCGGTCGGGTAGAAGGTGTAGGAGAGCGTGATCTTCTCGATATCCTTGGTGTCGGGATCGGTCAGGATCTTGGGATCGACGAAGTAGATCACGGGCATGCGCACGGTCTCGCCCGGCTTCAGCGTCTGTTCGGTGAAGCAGAAACACTGGATCTTGCTGAAATATTTTCCGGCCGCCTCAGGCGTGACATTGTAGGTCGCGGTGCCGGTGACAGGCACGGTGCCGGTATTGGTCGCGGTGTAGAAGGCCATGTCGCGCGCGCCGATCGCGATCTCGTCCGACGCCATTTCCGGCTTGAACTTCCAGGTCAGCGCGGGGCTGACATTGCTGTCGAACGCGACGGTAATCTTGGCGTCCACCGCGCCGGGCGCGGCGTCCGCGCGCATCGTCGTGCCGCCAAAGCCGGTGACCTGGCAGAAGAGGCGGTAGAGCGGCACGCTGGCAAAGGCGACGCCCGTCATCGTGCAGACACCGAGTACGGCCAGCAGCGCGGTACGCAGCTTACGGTCCATCTTCACGTCGCCTTCAGCGGGATGCCGGCGGCGATCTTCACGATGCTGATCGCGAAGACGAGGATGACAAAGGCGAGCAGCAGCAACGCCATCACCCGGGCGCGCGACTTCTGCCGCGCGCGGACCAATTCTTCTTCTTGCGGAGTCATGCCAACCACCGGTCTGCGGCAACGGCCGCGAACAGAATGAACAGATAGGAAATCGAATAGGCGAAGAGCCGCTTTTCGGGCTTCATCGCATCGCCCTCAACCGCCATGCGGGTCGCGACCTGCGCGGCGAAGAGCGCGAACAGTGCGGTCGTCACAACCGCGGTGACGCCATAAAGCGCGCCGGTCAGGCCGAGCGGCCAGGGCGCGATCGCGGCGATCGCCATCGGGATGGTATAGAGGCCGATCTGAACCCGCGTCGCCTTCTCGCCCGCGACGACGGGAAGCATCGGCACCCCGGCATTGGCGTAATCGGTCTTCACGAATAGCGCGAGCGCCCAGAAATGCGGCGGGGTCCACAGGAAGACGAGACCGAACAGCAACACCGGAAGCAACGCGACATCGCCGGTCGCCGCCGCCCAGCCGATCAGCGGCGGAAAGGCACCGGCGGCACCGCCGATGACGATGTTCTGCGGGGTGCGGCGCTTTAGCCAGACCGTGTAGACGAGGACGTAGAAAAGGATCGACAGCAGCAGGATGCCCGCCGCGACATAATTGACCGCGAGCCCCATCAGGATCACCGAGAGCGCCGCGACCCCGACCCCGAAATGCAGCGCCGACTGGCGGTCCATGCGGCCGGCGGGAAGCGGGCGCCCCTGGGTCCGCTTCATCTTCGAATCGAGGTCCGCCTCATACCATTGGTTGAGCGCACCCGCCGCGCCCGCGCCCAGCGCGACGCAGAGAATCGCGGTGAAGCCGATCACGGGATGAATCGGCACAGGCGCCGCGAGCATGCCGCAGAGGCCAGTGAACACCACCAACGTCATCACCCGCGGCTTGGTGAGCGCAAGGAAGTCACGCCAATCGGCGGGCAGGATCAGGGCGTGGTTGGCGACGGACATGATTGGGGCGGCCTATAGGCCGGGTTGACGCTTGGGGGAAGGGGACGGAATGTCCCACGCCCCGCCCCGGTCACACCGTCGGCGCAAACGCCTCCAGATCGAGCCAGGGCGCCGCCCGATGGAGGTTGTGGATCGCCGCCGGAGCCGGAAAGTCGCGCTCGACGAAGCAGCCCATCGATACCGAGATCGCGCCGGGCAATGCCTCCGCGCTCATGTACAGCAGGGTGCCGCAGCCGGGGCAGAAATGCTGGTCGATCCAGCGGCCGACATCGCTGGTCCGGCGCCAGCTGCGCACCTCGCCGACGACCTCCCGCACCGCTTCGTCGGCAAAGATCGCACGATAGGCGAAGGCGGTACCGGTCGCGCGCTGGCATTCGATGCAGGCACAGCCATAGACGCGGCGCGGTGCCCCCGAAAGCCGCAGCGACAGATCGCCGCAGCTGCAACGGGCGATGCGATCGGACTCGGTCGTATTCGTTTCGGGGCTGGCAATCGGCATCCTCGGTTCCCAAGTTATTGGAATAATGGATGCGGCCGATACCGTTCCGCTTCCGCCACCGAAACTACGCACTTTGAAGTAAGGACGATCCGGAGATGAAACGCCTTCCGCCCGACGAGTGCGGCTTTTCCACCGCGCTCAACGTAGCCGGCGGCAAGTGGAAGATGGATATCCTTTGCGAAATCAACGATCAGCCGCGCCGCTTCGGCGAATTGCGCCGGCTGCTGCCCGGGATCAGCGAGAAGGTGTTGACGGAACAGTTGCGCCAGATGGAGGCCGACGGCCTGATCGCCCGCACCGTCTATGCCGAGTCGGTCCAGCGCGTCGAATATCTGGCGACCGAGATCGGCCGCTCGCTCAACAACGCGATCGACATGATGGCGAGCTGGGGCAGGGCGCATAGCGCGCGGATGGCGGCCGCCGGGGCTGCGGCTATCTAGCGGGCCCGGGCTGGAACATCGTCCGGGCGATGCCGCGCGCGATATCGCGCGGCTCGGCCGCACCGTTGTTGGTGAGGACGATGATCGCGAGCTTCGCGTGCGGGTAGCGCGCATAATAGGAACGGAACCCCGGCAGGCTGCCGCCATGGCCGATCTCGGTCTGCCCATCGACCGTTTCGATGCGCCACCCGAAGCCATAGGGTGCCGTCTCGCCATTCGCGAGCCGCGCGGGCCGCCACATCTCCGCGCGGGCCGCGCCGTCGGAGAGACCGCCGCGCGCGAGTACCGCCTCCCATCTGGCGAGATCAGCGGCGGTCGAGGTGAACGCCCCGCTGGGCCGGAGCGCGCGGAAGGATATCGCGTTCTCGAACCGCCCGGCATTCCATTCATAGCCGCGCGCGCGATGCGGGATCAGATCGGTGAGGCTGGTCGGACGCGTCGCTGTCATGCCGGCCGGACCAAAGACGCGCTCGGCGAAGACGGCCGGCCATGGTTTACCTGCTGTGCGGGTGATGATCTCCGCCAGGATGAAATAGCCAAGATTACAATATTCGAACCGCGTCCCGGGCGGTGCGTTGAGCGGGGTCGTATAGGCCGACCGGATCACATCGATGTCGCTCTGCACCTTGTCGCCGTCGAAGCCGGGCGCTTCGCGAACCAACCCGCTGGTATGGCTGAGCAGGTGGCGGACGGTGATCCCCGACCAGCTGGCCGGGGCATCGGACAAATAGCGCGACACCGGCGCATCGAGCGCGATCTTGCCGTCCCGCACGAGCAGGAGCACCCCCTCCGCGACAAACTGCTTGCTGAGCGAACCCACATTGAACGCGGTGTCCGGCCGGACGGACAGGTTCTGCTCGAGATCGGCAGCCCCGAAGCCCGCCTGATGGACCACCTTTCCATCGCGCAGAATCACGAGCGCGACACCGGGGATATGCTGCTTCTGCATCTCGTCGCGAACGATCCTGTCGGCCGCGGCGAACGTGGTTCCGGCGGCGACGGGAGATTGGTGCGCAATAGCAGGATTGCCAGAGGCCAAGACCGCGAACGCCGCGATGCGAAGGAGCAGGACGGCACGCATTCGAAACCCCCGTGAGACCGTGAACCGGATGGAACGGGCGGGAGGCTATCGCGAGCGTCTTATGATCGCAATACAGCGTCCGTCACGTGCCCAACGAAAACGCCCCGGAGTTTCCCCCGGGGCGTTCCGTTTCAGCCGTCGCTGAAAACCTTAGTGATGCTTGTCGTCGTCGATGACAGGCAGCGTCTCGAACTGGTGGAACGGCGGCGGGCTGGACAGCGTCCATTCCAGCGTCGTCGCGCCCTCGCCCCACGGGTTGGCTTCCGCCTTCTTGCCCGCGAACAGCGACCAGAACAGGTTGATGAAGAAGATCACCATACCGGTCAGCATGATCAGATAGCCGAAGCTGGAGATGTGGTTCCAGAACGCGAACTGATCGCCATAGTCGGGAATGCGACGCGGCATGCCCTGGAGACCGAGGAAGTGCTGCGGGAAGAACATCACGTTCACGCCGATGAAGAATACCCAGAAGTGCAGCTGGCCCAGGAACTCGCTGTACATCCGGCCCGACATCTTCGGGAACCAGTAGTAGAAACCGGCGAACAGGCCGAACACCGCGCCCAGCGAGAGCACATAGTGGAAGTGCGCGACGACGTAATAGGTGTCGTGCATATAGTCGTCGACGCCGCCGTTCGCGAGCACCACGCCGGTGACGCCGCCCACGGTGAACATGAAGATGAAGCCGATCGCCCAGACCATCGGGGTCTTGAAGCTCATCGAACCGCCCCACATCGTTGCGATCCACGAGAAGATCTTCACGCCCGTCGGCACCGCGATGATCATGGTCGCGGCGGTGAAGTACATCTTCACGTTCACGCTCATGCCGGTGGTGAACATGTGGTGCGCCCACACGACGAAGCCGACCACGCCGATCGCGACCATGGCATAGGCCATGCCGAGATAGCCGAACACCGGCTTGCGGCTGAAGGTCGCGACGATCTGGCTGACGATGCCGAAGCCCGGCAGGATCATGATGTACACTTCGGGGTGGCCGAAGAACCAGAACAGATGCTGGTACAGCACCGGATCGCCGCCGCCGGCGGGATCGTAGAAGGTGGTGCCGAAGTTACGGTCGGTCAGCAGCATGGTGATCGCGGCGGCCAGGACCGGCAGCGCGAGCAGCAGCAGGAAGGCGGTGATCAGCACCGACCACACGAACAGCGGCATCTTGTGCAGGGTCATGCCCGGCGCGCGCATGTTGAAGATGGTGGTGATGAAGTTGATCGCGCCAAGGATCGAGCTGGCGCCCGCGAGGTGGAGCGACAGGATCGCCATGTCGACGGCCGCCTGCGGCTCGCCATAGGTCGAGAGCGGCGCATAGACCGTCCAGCCCACGCCCGCGCCGCCGCCGACGAAGGGCGAGGCGAGCAGGAGCAGGAAGGCGGGCACGAGCAACCAGAAGGACAGGTTGTTCATGCGCGGGAACGCCATGTCCGGCGCGCCGATCATGATCGGGACGAACCAGTTGCCGAAGCCGCCGATCATCGCGGGCATGACCATGAAGAACACCATGATCAGGCCGTGCGCGGTGATCAGCACGTTCCAGAAGTGGAGCGCCTGGTCGAAGGTCTGCGGGCCGCCATGGACCCACTCGGAGATGTAGCCGAGATGCTGGATGCCGGGCTGGGCCAGTTCGAGGCGCATGATGCCCGAAATGCCGCCGCCGATGATCCCCGCGAGAATCGCGAAGATCAGAT
The DNA here is from genome assembly GCF_059415525.1 of Sphingomonas sp. GW821-FHT10C01. Lineage (NCBI taxonomy): Bacteria > Pseudomonadati > Pseudomonadota > Alphaproteobacteria > Sphingomonadales > Sphingomonadaceae > Sphingomonas > Sphingomonas sp. GW821-FHT10C01. The sequence continues at coordinate 334,469 of NZ_JBWKNK010000003.1, forward strand.
ACAGCGTGCCGATGTCCTTGTGGTTGGTCGACAGGAACCAGCGCGCGAAGAAGCCGGGCTTGTGATCCGCGTCATGGTGGTGGTCGTCGTGCGCCGTGAAGGCGTGGGCGTCGCGGGCTGCGTCGGTCATGGCTTACTGGTCCGTCTTGCCGGTGGCGGCTTGATTGGTGGTGGCGGCCGCTTCGGTCGTGTTGGTCGCTTCGACCGTGTTGCCGGCGGGTGCGGCAGCGGCGGGTGCGGCTGCCGGGGTAGCGGCCTTGGCTTCGGGCATCTTGCCGCCCTTGGCCGCGACCCACTGCGCGAACACCGCGGGCTCAACCGCCTCGACGACGATCGGCATATAGCCGTGGCGCGCGCCGCACAGTTCCGAGCACTGGCCGAAATAGACGCCGGGCTTGTCGACGATGAAGCTGGTTTCGTTGAGGCGGCCAGGGACCGCGTCGATCTTGATCCAGAAGGCCGGGATCGCCCAGCTGTGGATCACGTCGTTGGCGGTGGCGATCAGGCGGATCGGCGTGCCGACCGGAACGACGATACGATTGTCCGTCGCGAGCAGGCGCGGACCGTCGACATCGGTGCGGTAGCGCGTTCCGGCGGGAACCTCGCTCTTTTCCTTGAGCATGTTCGCGGTGATCGAGATCGCGCCATGGTCAGGATATTCGTAGCTCCAGAACCACTGGTTGCCGATCGCCTTGATCGTCACGGCATTTTCGGGCGCGGGCTTGAACTGCTTGGCGAGCAGCGAGATCGACGGCCAGGCGATGACCGCGAGGATCAGCACCGGAACGACGGTCCAGATGATCTCGATCAGCGTGTTGTGGCTGGTCTTGGAGGGGTTGGGGTTCGCCTTGCGGCGGAAACGCACGATCGTCCATGCGAGCAGGATCAGCACGAAGATCGACACCGCGAAGATAATCGGCAGCAGGATCCAGTTATGGAAATGCGCCGCACTCTCGCCCAGCTTGGTCACCTGCGGCTGGATGCCGAAATGCTTGTCGACCGGCTGGCCGATCCCGGCGACCGGGCCGTTCTTGTGCGTACCGTCGGGGTTCAGCGTCGGATCCGCCGGAGTCGCGGCGGCCGGAGCCGGAGCGGGCGCGGCGGTTGCCGCCGGCGATTCGACCGCGACCGGCGCGGGCGCTTCGGGTGCCTGGGCGGCGGGCGCGGCCGGAGCCGTGGCCGGAGCACTCTGGGCCTGGGCCATGCCCCCGGCGAGCGCGAGGCCAGCGGCCAGGACGATCGCCTTCAATCCATGCATGCGCATCTTGTCGTTCAACCCCATGTTTCCTTGACCCCTGATACGGGGGCGCCGGGTCTCCGGTCGCGCGGGCGCAACTTGCCCGTTGGCGCAGGCCTATAGCAGCAAGATCGCATGCCTCAAGCTTGTCGGGCCTCTTTTTAGTTGCGGTTGCGGCGCAGACGGGCCGCGCCTAGATGCGAACGGCGCGAACAAGACGGGCGAAAAGGCGGGATGACGCATGACTGACGAAGAGGTTCTGGACGAGTTTCGGGCGGCGCAGGCGCTGCTGGAAGGCCATTTCATTCTCTCGTCGGGCCTGCGCAGCCCGCGCTATCTGCAATGCGCGCGCGTGCTGATGAGCCCGGCACGCGCCGGTCGGCTCGCGCAGGCGGTGGCTGCGAAGATTCCCGTCGAGCTTCGCGAACAGATCAGCGCCGTCGTCGCGCCCGCGATGGGCGGGGTGATCGCCGGACAGGAAGTGGCGCGCGCGCTGAATGTCGACGCGATGTTCGTCGAACGCCCCACCGGCACCTTCGAACTGCGTCGCGGTTTCCGCCTGTCGCCGGGGCAGAAGGTATTGATGATGGAGGATGTCGTCACCACCGGCGTGTCCTCACGCGAGGCGATCAAGGCGATCGAGGAGGCCGGCGGCGAGGTGATCGTGGCGGCATCTTTGGTCGACCGGTCGAACGGCACCGCCGATCTCGGCGTCCCCTTCTTCCCGCTGATCCGGCTCGACGTGCCGAGCTACGACCCCGAGTCGCTGCCGCCCGAGCTGGCGGCGATTCCCGCGATCAAGCCGGGGAGCCGCGTGGAGGCATGATGGGGCATCTCCGACTCGGCGTGAACATCGACCATGTCGCGACCGTGCGGAATGCGCGCGGCAGCGGCTATCCCGATCCGGTGCGCGCGGCCTTGCTGGCGGCGGATGCCGGCGCCGACGGCATCACCGCGCATCTGCGCGAGGACCGGCGCCACATCACCGACGACGACATCGCCCGGCTTTCCGCCGAGCTGCCGATTCCGCTCAACCTCGAGATGGCGGCGACCGACGAAATGCTGGGCATCGCGCTGCGCCACAAGCCGCACGCGGCGTGCATCGTGCCGGAGAAGCGCGAGGAGCGCACCACCGAGGGCGGGCTCGATGCGCGCGGGCAGCATAATCTGCTCGCGCCGATGGTGGCCGAGCTCAAGAACGCCAATATTCGCGTCTCGTTGTTCATCGAGCCCGATCCCGCGCAAATCGAGGCGGCGCTGCGACTCGGCGCGCCGGTGGTGGAGCTGCACACCGGCCGCTATTGCGAGCTGGAGGGTGAGGCGCAGACCGCCGAGCTGCGCCGCATCGCCGACGCCGCGGCACTGGCGGCGAAGAACGGGATCGAGGTTCATGCCGGCCACGGCCTGACCTTCGACAATGTCGTGCCGATCGCCGCGATCCCGCAGCTCGCCGAGCTCAATATCGGCCATTTCCTGATCGGCGAGGCGATCTTCGACGGGCTGGCACCAGTGGTGAAGCGGATGCGCGCGCTGATGGATGCGGCGCGTTGATCATCGGCATCGGCTCCGACCTCTGCAATATCGAGCGAATCCAGTCGTCGCTCGACCGGTTCGGGATGCGGTTCGAGAAGCGCGTGTTCACCGATGTCGAGCTGCGCAAGGCGGCGAGGCGCCCGCTCAACTATGCCGCGACGCTGGCCAAGCGCTTTGCCGCCAAGGAGGCCTTTTCCAAGGCCGTCGGGACGGGATTCAAGGCCGGGGTGTTCATGCGCGACATCGGCGTGGTCAACGCGCCCAGCGGCGCGCCGACCCTCGCGCTGACCGGCGGCGCGAAGGCGCGGCTTGACGCCATGACTCCGGCGGGTCACGTCGCGAAGGTGCATCTGACGCTGACCGACGATCACCCCTGGGCGCAGGCGCTGGTGGTGATCGAAGCGCTGCCGGCGGAGTGAATATGGCCGAGGAGCTGGCGTTGACGGCGAAGACCGATGTGAAGACGGGACGGACCGACTGGTGGGGTGAGGCCAAAGGCATCTTCTGGCTGGTCGTCGCCGTGCTCGGCTTTCACAGCCTGATCGCCAAACCTTTCTACATTCCATCCGAATCGATGATGCCCAGCCTGGTCATCGGCGACCGGCTGGTGGTGACGAAATATCCGTACGGCTATTCCTATGTCAGCCCGACCTTTCACGTGCTGCCGTTCATGAAAGGGCGCCTGTTCGGCAGCCTGCCCAAGCGCGGCGACATCGTCATCGTCACGCCGGTCGATGCGCGTACCGATTACATCAAGCGCGTGATCGGCCTGCCGGGCGATCTGATCGAGGTGCATGGTGGCCTGCTTTACATCAACGGTCGTCAGGTGGCCCGCTCGCGCCAGGACGATCGGCTGATCCCGATCGACGCCAACACCCGCTGCGGGCTCGATACGCCCCCGGATGAGCGCAACATCTATGAAGGCCGCGTGGTGAGCGACGCTGCGGGCAGGCAGTTCTGCAAGGTTCCGATCATCCGCGAGACCCTGCCCGAGGGTGCGAGCTATGACACGATCGACCTGGCGGTAACCGGCGCCGACAATTTCGGACCGGTGCGCGTTCCGGCCGACCATGTCTTCCTGATGGGCGACAATCGCGACAATAGCGCCGACAGCCGCATGAGCCTGAGCCAAGGCGGTCTGGGCGGTCCGGTGCCGATCGAGAATATCGGCGGGCGCGCCGAGTTCATCACCTTCAGCCTCGACGGCAGCGCGAGCTGGAACCCGCTGAGCTGGGCGGGATCGTTCCGCTCGGGTCGCGCGGGCAGCTCGCTCCACCCCGAACGCCCCTCGGAGTAAACGGCCATGAGCAAGGACAACGTCTCGGTCATCCGCGAGCCCGGCCCCAACGAGATGCGCGATCCGGTGATGCGCGCCGAGTTGCGCCGGGCATCGGTCTGGTTCGGCCTGGCGATCGCGACGGCGTTGGTGGTGCTGCTGATCCAGCCGCTGCTGCTGATCTTTGCCGGCCTGGTCGTCGCATCGATGCTCGACGGCGGCACGCGCCTGATCCGCAAGGTCCTGCCGATCCCACGCGGCTTCGCGCTGGCGATCGTCGTGTTGCTGGTCATCGCCTTTGTCGGCGGGGTGATTTACCTCACCGGGGTCGAGATCGCCGCGCAAGCCGAACAGCTGCGACAGACGCTGGAGGCGCAGGCGAACCGCGTCAGCGCCTGGCTGACCGAGCTCGGCATCATGCCGGCGGCGTCGGACCTCACCGGGCTCGCCCAGCAGGCGCTCGGGTCGGTCGGTCGGGTGACCTCGTTCATCGGCGGCGCGATCGGTGCGATCGGCAGCTTCTTCCTCGTCCTCGTCATCGGACTGTTCGTCGCGATGGAGCCGCGCATCTACGAGCGCGGGCTGCAGTGGATGGTCCCGATGGCGACGCGCGACCAGTTCGCGATCACACTGGCGCGCATGGCGCGGACGATGCGCGTGCTGCTCGCCGGACGCATCCTTGGCATGATCTTCGAGGGGGCGCTCACCTGGATACTCCTGTCGCTCGCGGGCGTGCCGATGGCACTGCTGCTGGGCATCCTCACCGGCATTCTCGCCTTCATCCCCAATATCGGCGCGTTTATCTCGGGCGTGCTGATGGTCGCCGTCGGCTTCAGCGCAGGCCCTGAGCAGGGTCTCTGGGCGATCGCGATCTATTTCGGGGTGCAGACCTTTGACGGCTATGTGCTGCTGCCGCTGGTCGCCAAGCATACGGTCGACATGCCGCCGGCGCTCACCGTCTCGTCGCAGATCCTGGCCAGCACCTTGTTCGGTTTCCTGGGCCTGGCGCTGGCCGACCCGATCGTGGCGATGATCAAGGTCGCGCTCGAGCGCAAATCGGAACAGGCGATCGCCGCCGGGATCGGCGCCGAACCCGAGCCGGACCCCGCCCCGCCACCCCCAAGGCCGCGCGCGCGCCGCGCCGTTCCCCGGAAATCCGCATGATCCTCTACGACTATTTCCGTTCGTCCGCCGCCTATCGCGTGCGGATCGCGCTCAACCTCAAGGGCGTCGAGGCCGAGCGCCGCGAGGTGCATCTGGTCAAGGGCGATCAGCGCTCGCCCGAACATATCGCGCGCAATCCGCAGGGCTTTGTGCCCGCGCTCGACATTGGGAACGGACGCATCCTGACCCAGAGCCTCGCGATCATCGAATGGCTCGACGCCACCTATGCCGAGCCGCGGCTCATCCCCGCCGATCCGCTCGACCGCGCCGACGCGATGGCGCGTGCGCTGCTGATCGCGGCGGACACCCATCCGGTAAACAATTTGCGCATCCTCAAGCGCCTCGAGACCCAGTTCGGCGCGGACGAGGCGGCCAAGGCGGAATGGTATCGCCACTGGATCGCGGAGGGATTCGCGGCGCTGGAAGCCATGGCCGGGAACGGCCCTTTCCTGGGCGGCGACGCGCCGGACGTGAGCGACGTGCTGCTGGTACCGCAGATGTACAATGCGCGCCGGTTCGAACTGCCGCTCGACGCCTATCCCAAGCTGGTCGCGGCCGATGCCGCCGCGTCCGCGCTCGCCCCCTTCGCCGCCGCGCATCCGGACCGGGCCAAGCCCGAATGAAGGCGGCTCTCGGGCTGCTCCTTCTTCCCCTGCCCGCCATCGCTCAAGAGATCGTCGTAACCGGGCGTGGACTTGACGCGCCGCCGGGTGAAGCCGCCTATGCGGTTGCAGAGATCGATCGCGAACGGCTGACCGAAAGCGCGAGCGGGCGATTCGAGGATGTGCTGCGCGATGTCGCGGGCGCCGCGCAATTCCGCCGCGCCGATTCGCGTTCGGCCCATCCGACGGCACAGGGAATCACCCTGCGCGGGCTGGGCGGCAATGCGTCGAGCCGGGCGCTGCTGCTGCTCGACGGCGTCCCCCAGGCTGACCCGTTCGGCGGCTGGGTGCCCTTCCCCGCCTATCTGCCCGAGCGGCTGGCGTCGGTGCGGATCACGCGTGGCGGGGGCAGCGGCTATCATGGCGCGGGCGCAATGGCTGGGACGATCGAGCTGACCAGCGCCGACGCCGCGACGCTTGGTCCGCTGGCGCTGACCGGCTTCTACGGCAGCCGCGACTCAATCGATCTGGTGGCGACCGGCGGCGCGAAGCTGGGTAGCGGATCACTGACCGTCACGGGGCAGTTCGCCCGCGGGGACGGCTTCGTTCCGATCGTCGAAGAGAATCGTGGCCCGGCCGATCGTGCCGCACCCTATCGACAGGCCAGCCTTGCCCTGCGATCCGTGTTTCCGGTCGGCGAGAACGTGGAGCTGCAGGCGAACCTGTCGGGCTTCACCGACGAACGCGATCGTGGCACCGATTTCACGCCGATGACCAGCCAGGGCGCCGACGCCAGCGTGCGCATGGTCGGGCGCGGACGCTGGCGCTGGTCGGCGCTCGCCTATCTCCAGCATCGCGATTTTTCGAGCGGCTTCGCCAGCATCGGCGCGGGCCGGGCGACCGCCTCACCCACGCTCGACCAGCATGTCCCGGCGACCGGCATGGGTGCACGGCTGGAGATCGAGCCGCCGATCGGCGGTGGCGCCACGCTACGCCTGGGCGGCGATCTGCGCCATACATCAGGGCGCACGCGGGAACTCTACACCTATGTCGCGGGCAAGCCGACGCGACGACGCAGCGCGGGCGGCGAGACGCTGACCGGCGGGCTGTTCGCGGACCTCAGCCTCGAGCGCGGGCCGCTGACGCTAAGCGCGGGCGGGCGGGCCGATCGCTGGACCATCGCCCGTGGTTCGCTGTTCGAGGCGCCGCTGGCGGCTGGCGCTGCGCTCACCGATACGCGCTTCGCCGACCGTGACGGATGGGAAGCGAGCGGCCGCATCGGCGCGGCGGTGAAACTCACGACTGGGGTTTCGATCCGCAGCGCCGTCTATAGCGGATGGCGCCTCCCGACACTCAACGAACTCTACCGCCCATTCCGCGCCGGGACCGACGCGACCGCCGCCAACCCGCTGCTCGACCCAGAGCGGCTGACGGGTGTGGAAGCGGGGATCGACCTGACGCCGACCTCGACGCTGACATTCAGCGCCACCGGCTATTGGAACCGCATCCGCGGCGCGATCGGCAATGTCACGCTGGGCACGGGGCCCGGCAGTTTCCCCGGCGTCGGCTTCGTCGCGGCGGGCGGCGCCTATCGCCAGCGGCTCAACCTCGACGCGATCGTCGCGAGGGGGGCGGAGGTCGATCTGCGCTGGCGATCCGGCCCCTGGCGCGCCAGCGCGTCCTGGGCGTTCACCGACGCCGATGTCGAAGCGTCGGGAACCGCGATCGTGTTGGACGGGAGGCGGCCCGCTCAGACTGCCCGACATCAGGGATCGGCAAGTCTCGGCTGGACGCGCGACCGAGCGTCGGTCTCGTTTACCGCTCGCTATATCGGCCCGCAATTCGAGGACGACCAGAATACGAGGGTGCTGGCGGACGCCGTGACCTTCGACGCGCGGATCGCGATCCCGGTCACTGCCAGGCTGGCTGTCGAGGCGCGGGGCGAGAATCTGACCGACGCCCGTGTCGAGGCCGCGATCACCGGCAACGGCATCGTCGAGCGCGCGACGCCGCGCACGCTCTGGATCGGCCTAAGCTACCGGGTTCGCTGAGCCACAAGATCGTCGAACAGGTCGAGATAGGCCCGAACCGGATCCGGCCCGGTTTCCACCTTTGGCTCAGGGCGCTGGCGGCCGGGCGTCAGCCAGTAATTGAGCGCGCTGACCAGCCGCGCGCGATCACCCGGCGGTATGACGGTGCCGCGCGCGGCGGAATCGATCAGTTCGGGAATCGCGATGCTCGAATCGGTGGCGACGGCCGGCGTGCCGAGTGCGATCGCTTCGCGCAGCACCCCCGGCACACCTTCGAATTCGGACGTCAGCACCATCACCGCCGCGCGCTCGATCGCGGGCAGCGGGTCGGGCGCGTGACCGGGCATCGATACGCGCCCTTGAAGGCCCAATCGTTCCACCAGCCGTTCCAGAGACGCGCGCTCCCCACCTTCGCCAAGGATCAGCAGGTGAATGTCGGGATCATGAAGCCTTGGCATCGCGGCGATCAACCGATCCCAGCGCTTCTGCGGGGCGAGCCGACCCACACCGAGAATGAAGCGCCCGTCGGGCATCGGTGGCAAGGGCGCGCCCGGGATTGGCAGGGTTGGGGGGTTGGCAATGACGTGGACCCGCGACGGCGCGATCCGCATCTGCTCAACCGTTTCCTTGGCCATGGCGGGCGTCATCGCGACCAGCGCGTCCAGAAATCCGGGATGCATGCGCAGCCACGCGCCATATCCCCAGCTGACGGCGCGAAGCAGATCCGATCGCACGAGCGAGTTCGATACCTGTGCCGCCATCGGCGGGCAGGACTTGCCCAATCTGCGATGCAGCCAGAACGCCGCGGCGGTGTAGTGGTTGCCGGGGCAGAAGATCACGTCGGGGCGAACTTCCCGTACGATATCGGCGAGGCCGAACATCGCCCGGTATCTCGCATCGCCAAGTTCATGCAGCACGACGTTGGGCGGCAGCTCATGCGCGAGCGCGCCACTCGCATCGCCGATCACGAGCGTGACCCGTCGTCCGGCCTGTTCCCAGCCGGCCGCCATACGCATCAACGCGCGCTCCACCCCGCCCCCTTTCAACGTCTGGGCGAAGCTGAGGATGTGGGATGCTGGCGGGCTGCGATCGGGCATGGACTTGCGGATTGCCTTGTTAAAGCCCAAATCGCCCCGCGATGAAACCGCATTCTAGTGCGACTGGCCCCGGGGTTAGAATGTCAGGCGCGTTTTGGCATGCCGTAAATTGAAGTCGCTGCGGAGAAGGATGCCAGATTGGCTTATGTAGAACCGCAGGGAGCGCAATCCTTGAATACGACTACCCTGACCGGCTCCGCAGCGCAACATGGCGTCGCTGGCCTAGCTGGCCCCGAACCGATCTCCAAGATCAAGCGCCGCTGGCCCACCTGGCTCGGCGCGGCGCTTTCCTTGCTGATGATCGTAGGGGTCGGCAACGAGCTTCTCAAGAACGGGCTGACCGGCCTGTCGAGCGCCGCGCCCGCCAACCTGACCTTCTACCTCGTCTTCCTGCTATGCTACCTCGCGCCACCGGCCTTCGATTTCGCGATCTTCCGCCGACTCTGGGGAATCCCGTGGAGCGGGATGATCGCGCTGAACAAGAAGCGCATCGCGAACGACGTCGTGCTAGGCTATTCCGGCGAGGCCTATTTCTACACCTGGGCCCGCCAGCGTACCCAGATGGTGGCGGCGCCGTTCGGTGCGGTGAAGGACGTATCGATCCTGTCGGCGATCTCGGGCAACGCCACGACACTGGCCCTGATGGCGATCGCGCTGCCGCTGGTCGGCGATCTGCTGACCCCCGCCCAGTACAAGACCGGGCTGATTTCGTTCGGCGTCATCATCGCCATGTCGCTACCCTTCCTGATCTTTTCCAAGCGCGTCTTTTCGCTGCCACGGCGCGTTCTGTGGTGGGTGTTCGGCATGCATACGCTGCGCATCGTGACCGCGTCGGTACTGCTCGCGCTCGTCTGGCACTTCGCGATGCCGGAAGTCTCGATCGTGATGTGGTTGCTGCTTTCGGTGGCCCGCATGCTGGTGTCGCGCCTGCCGCTGGTCCCCAACAAGGACCTTCTTTTCGCCAATTTCGCGATCATAATGATCGGCCAGGGCGAGGCCCTGTCGCAACTGATGGCGCTGGTCGCGGCGGCAACCTTGCTGATGCATGCGGTGTTGATCATCGGCTTTGCCGTTCTGAGCTTTGTTAGGAAGGATCTATGAGACCCGTCGTCTTCGCTTTCGGAGTTCCGCTTTGCGCGATCGCGCTGGTCGTTGCGCCGGGCGCCGCGGCGCAGACGGTGGTGGGTGAAGATGCCCAAGCCTGCATCCAGGGCAATGAAACCGCGATTCGGGTCAATGTGGTCGGTCTCAAGGACCGCATCGGGCGGCTCAAGCTTGAGCTATACCCGGCGACCGAAGAGGATTTCCTCAAGGACGACCATGCGCTGGTTCGCGAAGGCAAGCTGTTCCATCGCAGCTTCGCCGAGACGCCACGCGCGGGCAACGTCATATTGTGCATCAAGGCACCGCGTCCCGGTCGCTATGCGCTGTTCCTGACGCATGATCGCGACGGGAAGAACAAGTTCAACTTCTGGAAAGACGGCGGCGGTCTGCCGAGCAATCGCAAGCTCGGCCGCAGCCGCCCGAAAGTGGGGGATGGCACCATCAATGTCGGTCACGGCATCACGACCGTGACGATCAAGATGCAATATCTGCGAGGCCTGTCCGGCTTCGCGCCGTTAGACAGCTGACCGCATATGCGCATCGTCGACGTCAACGAATATTATTCGCCGACCGGGGGCGGGGTCCGCACCTATCTGGACCGCAAGATGCGGATCATGGCGGAGCTGGGCCACGAGCTGATCGTGATCGCCCCGTTCCATGAGGACCGGATCGAGGACCGGCCCGATGGCGGACGCATCTACTGGGTCAAATCGCCGCCGTTGATCGTCGATCGCAACTACTGGCTGTTTCGCGATGCCGGGCCAGTCCTGCGCTTGCTCGACGCACTCAAGCCCGACGTGGTCGAGACCAGTTCGCCGTGGCGCCCCGCCTGGTTCCTGGGCCGGTGGCGTGGCGATGCGCTGAAGGTCTTCTTCGCCCACAACGACAATATCGGCGCCTATCCCCAGCGCTGGCTGGCGCCCTTTGCCAGCCCGGACCGGATCGAACAGATCTTCGGCTGGTACACGCGCTACATGAACAAGTTCCTCAAGGGCTTTGACGCGTTCGTGACCAACGGCCCGGCGCTGGCCAAGCGCTACCGCCGCCGCGGTATCCATGTCGATGCGGCGATGCCGCTCGGGATCGACCGCAACCATTTCTCCCCAGTTCTGCGCGACGAGGAACTGCGGGCATCGATGCTGGCGCAGCTCGGGCTGCCGCCCGAAGGGCATTTGCTGATCGGTCTCGGCCGGCACCACAAGGAAAAGCGCTGGCCAGTGGTGATCGACGCCGTCGAACGCGCCGGGGGTCAGCTTCCCGTCGGTCTGATGCTGTTGGGCGACGGCCCGCAGCGATCGGCGCTCGAGCGTCAGATCGCGGGGAACCAACATATCCGCCTGTTCCGCCCGATCTACGATCGCGAGCGGTTTTCCCGCATCATGGCCAGCGCTGACGCGCTCATCCATGGTTCGGACCAGGAACCGTTCGGGCTGGTCGCAAGTGAAGCGCTGGCGTCGGGTCTGCCGCTGATCGTGCCCAACGACGGCGGCTGCGCCGAGGTGGCCGACCCGCTGTTCGCCGAGACCTATCGCGGCGGCGATTCGCGATCCGGCGCGGCGGCGATCCGGCGCCTGTTCGCGCGCGAGCCGGCGATATTGCGCGCGGCCGCGCGCCACGCCGCCGGCCATGTCCTGTCCGATTGCGATCATGCCGAATCGTTGATCGCGCTCTACGAAACACTGAGGTCAGGCCGAGCGCGCGCCGGCGAGCACGCCGCCGCCACGTTCGGCATCACGGGGTGACGGCGAAAACCTCCTGCGGGCATTGATCGATGTGCCGGGGCCAAGGATCGTCCTTGCGCCGATACACGACGCGCGTACGGCCCCGGCCATTACGAACACATAGCACCGGGTCATATTCCGCGCGCAGCACCTGGTGCAGCAGCGACCGGGTCGGGCGATTGCCGAACGCGAACGCCGGAAAGGTCTCGACAATCGCCTCCGGACGATTGGCGAGGATTCTCCGGGTCTCTTCGAGCGGGTCCACGCCCAACGCCCAGGCGTTGTTCTCGTCCTCCGCGTTGACATGGCCGGGGAACGACCAACGCGAAGGCAGGCACGAACCGGTCATCATATAGAGGCCGGGATAGCCGTTATAGATGAAGATGCAGCCATTCCGCGGGATCGCCGCGGCGGCAACGGCACGCATTTCCGCGTTCCCGCCCTTCAGCGTGATAAGGTGCCATTGCACAGCCTGCCCGGCAACCAGCGCCACCAAGGCAATGCCGGCGCCCAGTCGCCGCTTCGCATCAAGCGCGGGTGCGAGCAGCAAGCAGAGCGGAGGCAGCAGCGGCAGCGCATAATGCGGGCTGTTGAAGCGCCAGTAGATCAGGACCCCCGCAAGGGCGACGAGCAGCCAGACCCGCAGCAACGTGCGCTCCGGTCCGCGCGCTTGCCCGCGCAGCGCATGACGACCGACCAGAGCGATCAGACCGAAGGGCAGGAAGATAGCGCTCACCTCGAACAGCTTGCCGACCTGGTTCAGCGGGGCCCCTTTGCCCTGCCCGAAGATGGAAACGAAGTTGCAGAAGATGAATTCGGCAAGATGCCCGACCGACCAGTAATAGAGCATCGCGAGCAATGTCGGGAGCAGCGCCAACGCAACCATTCCCGCGCCGAATGCCACGATCCGACCCCACCCCATCCGCGCCCGAAAGGCGAGCCACAGAAAGGCGCAGCCGAAGAACATGCCTTCAAACACGACCGTGTATTTGATCTGGATCGCGGTGCCGATGAGCAGCATCGCGATGCCGCCGTTCAACAACAGCCGTTCCGGCGTTCGCGCGGCCGCGAACAGCCGCGCGGCGGCGGCAAGCACCAGCAGATTGTAGAAGACCGGCGTCTGCCCGCCTTCGCCCTCCATGAAGTTCAGCCACAGAATATAGAGTGCGGCGGCCAATCCCGCGCCGGTCCGACCCGCATGGCGGCGCGCCATGACATAGATCAGTACCGCCGTGGCGACGACGAACAGCGTCGCCACGAGCTTATACTCGACGAACCCTTCTCCCCCGAGCAGGCGGGCACCGGCATAGATCAGAAAGATCCCGATCGGCTTGCGGTCGAAGATATCGACATAGGGAAGCTCCCCGCGCAGCATCCGGTCACCGACGAGAAGGTAGAATTGCTCGTCGAAACCAAGCGCCGGGTTGCCGAAGGTGATGAAGCGCACGGCAACCGCAAGCACCAGCAGCCCCGCCGCAATAAGATAGTCCGAACGTCCAAGCGCGCCGGCGCGGGGTTCGGAAGCCGGCCGGCCCCCGCCGGATTCGCTAACTGTCATATTCACCTTTCTCGAACCGGTGTCGCCGTTCCGCGCGCCGCGCTAAGCCGAAAGCGGCCCGGCCATTCCCCATAGGCACGGCATTGGCAAGCGCTCACGCCCGTCGGTCGCGGTCGCGAAGATCATAGTTTAGACGGATAGACCGGCTGAATATCGACCGGGATCGCCTTCATCGACGCGATAACGCCGCGCGCATTGTCATCGAGCACCGCCCATTTCGCCATGAACGTCTTGACGCCGGCATAGTCGCCATTGCCCTGAAGCACGATCATGTCGCGCAGCAGGTCGCGCAGGCCGAGCTCGAACCGCGCATCGTCGATGCGGTAGCGCCCGGCCTTGGCGTCCCAGGCAAACGCGCCCTTGGCCTTGAGGTAGCCGAACTGCATCGCCGCGCCCTTGCCGTGCGCCTCCTCGATCCCGAAGCGCATCGCGCGGAAGGTACCAGTGAGGTAGGTGGCGAAGAGCCGTGACTTCTCGGCCGTGGGCAGCTCGCCCTTCTGCATCATGAACAGGATGTTCCAGGCGCCCATGACATCGGCCTTGGCTTCCTCCAGACCGCCGGCCTGATCCTTGAGCGCCTCGCTTACCGTGGTCTTCTGCCCGTTCACGACGATCGTGCCCGGCCCCAGGCTGTGCGACAGCTCATGGAACAGGGTTTCGAGCTGCATGTACTTTCTGGACACCAAGCTCGCCTGATCGGGCACCAGCACCAACGGCGCCATCGGGGCGAGGATGCGCTCATACTTGGCGCCGAGCACGTTGGAGAGGATCACCTTCTTGGCGCCCTTCGCCTCACGCACGCGTTCGTCATTGGGCAGGTTGAAGGCGATGGTCTGGACGCCCGGCACATTGTCGCCGCCGCCGCGGATCTGTTCGGCCACCGCGATCGGGCTTTCGAAGCCGCGCTGGAAATTCTTGTACTTGGCGGCAACCGGTAGGTTGGCCTCCATGTCGCGCAGATAGCGTTTGTACTTGGCGAGCGCGGCGGACTCGGCCGGGTCCTTGAGCGTCACGAAGCTTTCAAACGCGGTCTTCTGGCCGAGCAGCCGGTCGGTATAGACCTCGTACGGCCCGATCGCGACCTCGATCGGGGTGCCCTCCAGGTCCATCCAGGCAAGCTCGGACTCGAAATAATTGTCGGTCAGGAACGCCTTGGCCCGCAGCGTCAGGAATTTCTTGAGGCTGGCGTTGGTGGTGATTGCCGCGGCCTGATCGAGCAGCTTGGCGGCCTGCGTCAGCTCGGCCTTGTAGGCGACCGAATAGGGGATCGCCTTCAGCTTCGCGCCATCGCGAACGACGACAGTGTAGGGGCTGTTGAGCGCAAGCTTCTCACCCGGATTTTTCGACAGATAGGCTTCGAACTCTTCGCGCGTCAGGTCGGTGGGATAGAAACCGGCCCCTTCCGGCATCTTCGCGCCGCCGCCGAACGGGTGCAGATCGGCCAGCTCGTCCCATGGGCCGAAATTGCGATCGTACATTTCCAGCGTGGCCGCATCGCCCCGCTTCTCGAGTCCGGCACGCGTCGCCCGCCAGTTCGAATCGCGCTGGGCGCGATAGATGGTCGACATGATGTCCGACGCCTGGATCAGCAGATTGACCACCTGCCGCTCCTCGTCCGTGAGGAAGCTGGTGTCGGCCTTCATCTCGATCGTCGCGAGTTTCGCCTTTTGAGCGGCAAGATCGTAGCTGTCGGCGACAGCCGTCGCGTCATTGCCCGCGGTCGGGCTCTGGTTGCAGGCGGCGGTGGCGAGAAGCAGCGCGGCAAGGGCGGTTTTGCGCATCGGTATCTCCGGAAACCAGTCGGTTGCCGCCCGCTCTAAACCTGTCAGGATCGACTGTCACGAACCAGCCACATGCGCGGGCCAGGGACGCCGGGAGGGAGACCAGCCATGACCATCCGTATCGATCGCCGTTCCTTGATCCTCACCGGCACGCTGGGGCTGGGCGCCTATGCCATCCCCGGTTTCGCGCAGGGTCCGAACTGGATCGTCGACGGCTTCACCCATTCGGTGGCGAGCGGTGAGCCGGGACCGGACTCGATGCTGCTGTGGACCCGCTATGTCGGCAAGGGCGACTCGGCGAAGCTCAAGGTCGAGGTTTCGGAGACTCCGGACTTCGCCAGGATCGTCGCGGGGGGACAGGCGATCACCGGCCCATGGCGCGATTGGACCACCAAGATCACGGTCACGGGCCTCAAGCCTGGCACCCGCTATCACTATCGCTTCATCGGACCCGACGGCAGCAAGTCGCCGGTCGGCCGCACTCGCACGCTCCCTCAGGGCAATGCCGCACGCTTCGGCATGGCGATCTTCTCCTGCTCGAACATGGGCTTCGGCTATTTCAACGCCTACGCCCATGCGGCCGCGCGCGACGACATCGACCTTGCCGTGCATCTGGGCGACTATCTCTACGAATATGTGCACGGCACCTATCCGGCGATGGATCAGGTGATCGACAATCGCCTGCCGCTGCCCCCAACCGAGATCATCCACCTCGCCGACTATCGCCTGCGCTACGCCAGCTATCGTACCGATCCCGACCTACAGGCGCTGCATGCCGCCAAGGCGATGGTGATCCAGATGGACGATCACGAATCCGCTAACGACAGCTGGGAAGGCGGCGCGCAGAATCACTCGCCCGACAAGGAAGGCGACTGGAGCGTGCGCCGCGCCGCCGCGCTGCAGGCGTGGCGTGAGTGGATGCCGGTCTCCGACGAGCCGTGGAAGACCTATGAGATCGGCACGCTCGCCACCCTGTTCCGCACCGAAACCCGGCTGCTGGGCCGAACGAAGCCATATAGCGCCGCGCCGTTCCTGATGGCGGACGATCCGGTCGCGGCGCTCAAGGCGTTCCGCGACGGCGCATGGCAGGATCCGGCGATGACGATGATGGGCTGGCAGCAGGAAGCGTGGATGGCCGCCGAGCTCAAGCGATCGGTCAAGGCGGGCACGCGCTGGCAGGTGACCGGGTTCGGCACGATCATGGGCAAGCAGGTGGCGCCGAAACAGGCGATGGAATGGCTCAAGCCCGACGCCGCCGAGATCGCGAAACGTTATGTAAAGGCGGGCGTCACGCTTGCTTCACTCGGTCTTCCCTCGAACCTCGACAATTGGGGCGGCTATCCTGCGGCGCGGGCGCGCTTCCTCAAATCCGCACAGGCGGCCAACGCCAATCTCGTCGTGATCGCCGGGGACAGCCACAATGCCTGGGCCTATGACCTGGCGCAGGACGGCAGACCGGCCGGCGTCGAGTTCGCCGGCCATGCGGTGACCTCACCCGGCTACGAAGGCTCAACCGCCGCCGATCCCAAGGTCATCGCCCGCGCGCTGGTCGAGACCAATAGCGAGCTCAAATGGTGCGATACCTCGCGCCGCGGCTACATGGCGCTGACGCTGACGCCAGACACGGTACGCAACGACTGGCTCTTCGCCGACACCGTGCGGACCCGTACCCCCGCCGCCAGCATCGGCCACACCGCAACGGTGCGCCGGGGCCGCAACGTGATGGCCTGACGGGTAGCTGGATACCCAAAGGTCTCAAATGTCACGCCCCTACGCGCGCGCGAGGACATCAGGATCGACAATGCGAAAGAGCGCATGGTCGCTCGCAAGCTGGATCCAACATTGCAAGCCCCCGCAACGGGAGCGGGTCAGCCCTCGAGGCTCTTCGCCACCTGTTCGATCATGTCCTTCGACAGGCCCGGCGTGGCGAGGATACGCGCGAGTTCGGCGCGCATCTTCCCCGCGCGCGTCTCGTCGAAACGCTTCCAGCGGCCGAGCGGCGGAATGAGCTTGGCGGCGGTCTGCGGGTTCAATTTGTCGAGCGCGATCAGCTGGTCGGCGACGAAGCGATAGCCGCGCCCATCGCCCGAATGGAAGGCGCGCTGGTTGATGGCGAACGCGCCGACCAACGCGCGCGCGCGGTTGGGGTTGGCCAGCGTGAAGTCGCGATGCTTCGCCAGCTCCTCGACCGCTTCCGCCGTATCCTCACGGGTCGCCAGCGCCTGGGTCTGAAACCATTTGTCGAGTACCAGCGCGTTGTCGGCATAGCGGTTGTAGAAGATGTCGAGCGCTGCGATGCGCTTGTCCGACTTGCTGTTGACCAGGGTCATCAGCGCACCCTGGCGATCGGTCATGTTGTCCGCGCCTTCGAACTGGCCGAAGGCGAGATCGGGGCCGTCCGCCGCGCCGCTGGCGTTGATATAGCCGAGCGACACCGTGCGCAGCCGTCGCGCGCCCTTGCCCGCAGGGCTGTATTCGAAGCGGTTGGCCTTCACCGCGTCATGCGCGTCGCGCCATTGCTGCTCAAGCGCCTTGCCGAGATCACGACGCAGCGCCTCGCGCTTCTGGAAGATCAGCTCGGGATCGACCACCGGCAACTGGTCGCCGATGAAGCTGTCCGATGGCAGCAGCACGGCTTCGGCAACGAACGCGCGGTCAAGCGCCGGGTCGGCGAGCGTGTTGGCCACCGCCTCGATCACTGGGGCGTGATCAGCACGGCCCTGGGTCACCGCCGCGACCAGCGTGTCGAGCATCAGCTGCTGCATCGCCTCGTACCGCGCGAACGGATCGTCGTCGTGCGCCGAGAGGAAGGCGAGATCGGCGGCGCTGCGGTTGGTGTCGACGATCACCGGTGCGGAGAAACCGCGGTTGATCGACAGCACCGGGCGCTCGGCAACGCCCTCGAACGCGATCTCGGCTTCGGCGTCGGACAGCAGTACCAGCTGCTCGGGCGCGACCGGCTTGGCACTCTCGCCGCCGAACAGGCGCAGCTTGAGCGGGAGCACCATCGGCGCCTTGTCGGGCTGGCCGGGGGTCGGCGGCACGGTCTGACGGATCGTCACGCGCGCGCGGCCACCCTCATGCTCCAGCGTTGCACTGACGCGTGGCGTGCCGGCTTGCGAATACCAGAGGCGGAACTGGCCAAGATCGCTTCCGCTTGCCTCTTCCATGCACGCGACGAAATCCTCGCAGGTCGCGGCGGTGCCGTCGAAGCGCTGGAAATAGAGGTCCGTCCCCGCGCGGAACTTCTGCGGGCCCAGGATCGTGGCCATCATCCGGATGACCTCGGCGCCCTTGTTGTAGATGGTCGCGGTGTAGAAGTTCGAAATCTCGAGATATTCGTCGGGGCGAACCGGATGCGCCAGCGGCCCCGAATCCTCGGGGAACTGCGCCGCGCGCAGCCCGCGCACATCCTCGATCCGCTTGACCGCTGCGCTGCCCTGATCGGCCGAGAAGCTCTGGTCGCGGAAAACGGTGAAGCCTTCTTTCAGCGAGAGCTGGAACCAGTCGCGACAGGTGACGCGATTGCCCGACCAGTTGTGGAAATATTCGTGCGCGACCACCGCGGCGACCGCGTCATAGTCGTAATCGGTGGCGGTATCGGGGTCGGCGAGGATGTAGCGGCTGTTGAAGATGTTCAGCCCCTTATTCTCCATCGCGCCGAAGTTGAAATCGTCGACCGCGACGATGTTGAACACGTCAAGGTCGTACTCGCGGCCATAGAGTTTCTCGTCCCACGCCATGCTGAGCTTCAAGGCATGAAGCGCATGGTCGGTCTTGGGCAGGTCCTTCTCGCGCACCCAGATGCCGAGCTGAACCTCGCGCCCCGACAAGGTGGTGAAGGTGCCGCGATTGGCGGCAAGGTCACCGGCGACCAGTGCGAAGAGGTAACAGGGCTTGGGGAAGGGATCGTGCCACTCCGCCCAATGCTTGCCGTCAGCCGCCTCGCCCGACGTCACCGGGTCGCCATTGGCGAGCAGGACCGGGAAGCGCGTCCTGTCGGCAGTCATCTTCACCCGGTATTTGCTCAGGACATCGGGCCGGTCGGGGAAGAAGGTGATGCGGCGGAATCCCTCGGCCTCGCACTGGGTGCACAGGTTCCCGCCCGAGGCGTAGAGACCCATCAGCTGGGTATTGCGCTCTGGTGCGATCTCGACCCGAGTCTCGACGACATGCGCGTCGCCGGGCAGCGCGATCACCAGCGTCGGGCCGTCCATCTCATAGGCGGCGTCCGCACCATCGACCTTGACCGAAAGCGGCGCCAGGCCATCGCCGTCGAGCCGCAGCGGGCGGTCATGTTCGCCGTTCCGCTCGACATTCAGCACCGCCGTTACCCGCGTCGCCGCCGGGTCCAGGTCGAAGTCGAGCGCGATTTCCGGCACCTGCCAGTCGGGCGCGCGATAGTCTTCGCGGCGGATGACGTGTGGGGCGGAGGCGAGAGCGTCGATCATGGGACAAGCCTATAGGTGGTGCCGACTGAGTGGCACCACGAAATTTCGTTGCGGTGTATAGTTCTAATGCTACGCCTCAACCCATCCTTTGTTCAATCGGAAGACCGTAAATGCTGCGTCCGACGCTCACGCTCGCTCTCATCAGCCTTGCTTTCCCGCTCGCCGCGCAAGAAGCGGCGACCGACACGACCAAGGCGCCGAGCGCCGCCGAAACCAACGCCTTTGTCAACGCGACGCTTCCGGCCGATCAGGCGGCGATGAAGTCGCATGTCATGTTTCTGGCGTCGGACGCGATGAAGGGGCGCGATGCGGGCACCAACGAGTATGAAATCGCCGCGCAATATGTCGCCGCGCAATTCTATGCCGCCGGACTCAGGCCCGCGGGCGTGGACGGCAGCTATCTCCAGCCCGTTCCGCTGCTCAGCTTCCGCCCCGCCGACAAGGGCACGCTGACCGTGACGCGCGCCGGCGCCGCGCCGGTCAACCTCGTCTTTGGCGAGGATTACATCCCAGGCGGCAACCCCGAAAAGCTCAGCACGGTGATCGATGCGGGCGTGGTGTTCGCGGGCTATGGCATCGTCGCGCCGCAATATAAGCGCGACGATTACAACGGCGTGGATGTGAAGGGGAAGATCGTCGCGATCTTCTCCGGCGCACCCGGCGGCTTCGATGGCGAGGAGCGCGCCCATTTCGGCAGCAACGCCAACAAGGCGGCGATCGCGGCCGGCAAGGGCGCGGTCGGCGTCATCGTGCTCGAAAGCCCGAGTTCGGCAAAGGTACGCCCGTTCAGCCGCCTCTCCGAAGCGTGGGACGAATGGCGGATGACCTGGGCCGATGCCCAGGGCAACGGCCACCTGCCCGCCAAGGGCACGCCGACCATCGCCTCACTCAGCGTCAAGGGCGCCGCCAAGCTGTTCGGCGCCGACAAGGGCTGGGCTGCCGCAACGAAGGCGGTCGAAGCGGGCAAGACGGCGGTCGCCCCCTTCGCCAGCAGCGCAACACTCGCCGCCGCGCTCAAGACCGAACGCAAGACGGTGACCAGCAGCAATGTCGCCGGGATCCTCCCCGGCAGCGATCCCAAGCTCAAGGATCAGGTTGTGGTGCTCTCCGCACATCTCGACCATGTCGGGGTCGGCAAGGCGGATGCGAAGGGCGACACGATCCATAACGGCGCGATGGACAATGCCATGGGCATCGCCTCGCTGATCGAGGAGGCGAAGCGCTTCCAGGCGTCGGGCAAGCCGCCGCGTCGCTCGATCATGTTCCTGGCGGTCACCGCCGAGGAAAAGGGGCTGATCGGCGCCGACTATTTCGCGCACAACCCGACCGTGCCCAAGGCGAATCTGGTCGCCAACGTCAATCTCGACATGCCGGTGATCACCTACAAGTTCGAGGACATGATCGCGTTCGGCGCGGCACGCTCGACGCTCGGTCCGATCGTCGCACGCGCGACCGCCGGAGTTGGCGTAGGCGTCGGCAAGGACCCGATGCCCGAGCAAGGCTTTTTCGTCCGCTCCGACCATTATCGCTTCGTCCAGCAGGGCATCCCCTCGGTCTTCCTGTGGCCGGGCATGGCGGGTGTGGGCGGCGAGGCGTTCAACCGCTTCCTCGCCACCCGCTATCACCGTCCGTCGGACGAGATCACCAACCCCGAGATCAAATGGGATCAGGGCGTCCGCTTCATCGAGGCCAATTACGCCATCGCGCGCGAGATCGCCGACGCCGATGCGCGCCCGGCATGGAACAAGGGCGATTTCTTCGGCGTGCTGTACAGCGGATATGGCGCGAAGTGACGTGATCCTCTCCCGCTGGGGGAGGAGCTAGATGCGCCTGCTTGTCTTCGGCCTAGGCTACACCGCGTCGGCGATCGCCGCGCGGCTGCCGGGTGCGCGGATTGCGGCGACCGGGCGCTCCGGCGATATCGCCTTCGCTGACGCGGATCGCGTGCGGTTCGAGATCGCACAGGCGACGCATATCCTCTCATCGGTACCACCGGGCGAGGGTGACCCGGTGCTGGCCTCCTATGGCGACGCGATGGCCGCGACCGGCGCGTGGCTCGGCTATCTCTCCTCGACCGGGGTCTATGGCGACACCGGTGGAGCGTGGGTCGACGAAAGCGCGCCGACCGGGACCGGGCGGCGCAGCGCGCGCGCCGTGGCCGATGCGGCCTGGCTCGCGCTGGGCGCTCGCGTGTTCCGGCTGCCCGGTATCTACGGTCCCGGCCGCTCGCCGCTCGACCGGATCCGCAACGGCGAGGCGCGGCGGATCGACGTGCCAGGGCAGGTATTCAGCCGCGTGCATGTCGACGATATCGCCGGGGGGGTGATCGCCGGCTTCGACGCACCGGCAGGCGCCTACAACCTCGCCGACGACGAACCCGCGCCGCAAAGCGACGTCATCGCTTTCGGCTGCCGGCTGCTGGGGTTGCCGGTGCCGCCGCTCGTGCCGCTGGCGGAAGCGAACCTGTCACCCGCTGCGCGCGCCTTCTATTCGGAGAATCGCCGCGTCGCGAACGGCAAGGCGAAGCGGGCGCTGGGCTGGCGGCCCGCTTATCCCGACTACCGGTTGGGCCTGCGCGCCCTCAACGCCAGCACCAGTCCGGCCCCCGCGAGCAACGCGCCACCGGCGGCAAGCAGCGACCAGCGATAACCCTCGAACAGCGTCGAGAGCAGCATCGCCAGCACCGGGATGATGACGCTCGAATAAGCCGCTTTGGCGGGACCGATCTTGCGTAGGACCGTGAAGTAGAGGGGGAAGGAAATCGCCGAGCCGAAGATGCCGAGATAGAGGACGCCGGCGACATAGTTGAACCGCGTGTCGAACACCGGCGGGCCGACGGTGCTCCACGCGAAGGCAGCATCCATCGACGCGCCGATCAGCATCGACCAGCCGAGCATCGTCGCCATCGGATAGCGCTTCGCCGTATCGGTCGCCTGCATGACATTGGCGGTCGAGGCCGACAGGACACCGAGGCAGGTGAGGCCGATACCGAGCCAGATCTCGCCGCTCGCCATCGGATCGCGGCGAAGTTCATGCAGGAACAATAGCCCGACGCCAGCCATCGCGATCAGCGATCCGATGATGAGCTGCCGCCCCATACGCTGGCCCAGGAAGATGCGCGAAAACACCGCATTGGGAATCAAGAGCAGCGCGAACACCACCGCGACCAGCCCGGAGGTGACATGCATCTCCGCGCGGTAGACGAAGTTGAAATTGAGCGCGAATTGGAAGGCGCCCATCAGCGCGGCGAACACGACGCCGCGCCGGTCAAGCCGCAGCGACTGCCGCGTGAATATGGCCCAGCCGAGCATCGCGACACCGGCGATCAGGAAACGATAGGTGACAGACCAGGTCGGCGGGACCACGCCCAGCTGTCCGGTGATGACGATCCAGGTCGATCCCCAGATCAGCGTCACCGCCGCAAAGGGCAGCAACACCGATAACCGAGCGGAATTGGGCGTCCGCGTGCCGATCACAGCCTGAGAATCGCTTCGGCCAGCGGCCGGACCGCCGCCTCCCCCTGATCCCAGGAAACGACCAGCCGCACCACACCGGGTGACCAGTCGTAGAAATCGAAACCCTGCGCGCGCAGCGTCGCGGCCTCGGCGGGCGTTACCTTCAGGAACACGGCATTGGACTCGACCGGATGCGCCAGGCGCCCTTCCGCCGCCTGACCAAGCAGCGCGGCCCCGGCATTGGCGGCACGCGCATTGCGCAGCCAGAGCGCATCGTCGAGCATCGCGTGGAGTTGTGCCGCGAGATACTTGCCCTTGGACTGAAGATGTCCGGCGCGCTTGCGGCGGACGCGCGCGGCGTCGGCGAGATCAGGGCGGAAATAGACGAGCGCTTCCGCGCCCATGCCGCCATTCTTGATGAAACCGAAGCTCAGCGCATCGGCCCCGGCACGCCAGGTGAGGTCGGCGGGCGAACAGTCCAGATGCACCAGCGCATTGGCGAAGCGCGCGCCATCGACATGGAAGCCAAGACCGCGTTCCTTGGCGAGCGCGCCGATCGCCGCGGTCTCCTCAGGGGTATAGACCAGCCCATATTCAGTGGCGTTGGTGATCGAGATCGCATGCGGCTGGGTCCAATGGACGCCGGGCTTGATCCGGTCGATCACCGCGCGGATCGCATCGGGGGTCAGCTTCGCGCCGTCGCCCTCAGCCAGCAGCAGCTTGGCGCCGTGGGTGAAGAATTCGGGCGCGCCCGCCTCGTCCGCCTGGATATGCGCCTCGCGGTGGCAGACCACCCCGCCATAGGGCGGGCAGAGCGACGCGAGCGCGAGGCAATTGGCGGCGGTGCCGGTGGGCAGCCACAGCACCGCGACCTCGGTTTCGAACAATTCGGAAAAGCGCGAGTCGAGCGACTGGCTGAGCGCGTCGCCATCATAGGCGATGTCCTGCACATTCGCCGCCGTCAGTGCCGCAAGCACCTGGGGACTGGCGGGCGCGGTATTGTCGGAGAAAAAACGCATGCGGCCACATGCGCCCGGCGATTCATGCCGTCAACGGTCGTCCGTCGAACGACGGGCGCACGCGTTTGACGATCGCGTCGTCATCGCGCGGCTGGCGGGCTTTGCCCATGTGAAGAGGGTCGCCTGGCGATCCTCGAACCCTGAGGGAGGATCGGCTGTTTCGAGGGGGGACGGCGACGGCGATGGTTCGCGTCCCGAAACTCCCGAGGCGGTGTCGCACCCCGGGCCTGCGGGGCTCAGGCGATGATGCCCGAGCCCGGCACGGCGGTGGTGGTGAAGATCGTCACGGCGGTGATGCCGAAGGAGACGAAAGTGGCGAGGACGTGGCGTGTCATGGTCTTGCTCCCTGTTCTGTGTGGGCCGGTCAGGCGACCGGACCCATGCCGACGGTGTTGGCGATCAGGACCGCGGTGAAAGCGGCGGCACCGAGGAGCGAGAAAGCGTAGCGGCTGAAGTCTTCGAAACGGATGGCCATGATTTCATTCCCTTTTGTCATTCCGCCGAACCGTTCGGCGAGATGCCAGGAGAATTGCAGGGTCCGTGCCAGTTTCAATAAACTATTGAAATACAAGGATTTATTATTTTGTTGCCAATCTTGTTCGGATTTTTCACCAAGTTATGTGGTGAAATTTCCCAATCATAAGGGGCGAAATCCGCAACCTAGCCGGCGTGGACGCAGTTCCGTCCGTCATTCTTGGCGGCATAGAGCAGCCGGTCGGCACGGCCGATGCTGTTGGCAAGCGGCTCCCCCTTGCTGACGAGCGTCAGGCCCGCGGAGAAGGTGATCTCGCCAAGCGGCGCGTCGGTCTCACGCAGGCGATAGCGTTTCGCGGCGACGGTCGCGCGGGCATTGTCCAGCGTGACTCGCGCGCCCTCAAGGCTGGTGCCCGGAAACAGGATCGCGAATTCCTCACCGCCATAGCGCGTGACGTAATGCCCCTTGCAGCTTTCCTTGAGCGTTTCGGCGATGGTCTTGAGCACCCGATCCCCCACGGCATGGCCGAACCGGTCGTTGACCGTCTTGAAATGGTCGACGTCGCAGATCGCGACGCACAAGCGCTCGCCCCCGGCCACCAGTTCGGCATAGGACTCTTCGAACGCCCGGCGATTGGGCAATTCGGTCAGCGGGTCGCGGCGGGCATTGTCGCGCGCCTCCTCCAGCTTGTCGCGCAGTTCGGTCGCCTCTCGCGTCGCATTCTCGAGCCGCGATTCAGCGCTATGGACGCGTTCAAGCATCGTCGCGGTGACGCGCGACAGGTCGTCGAACATCGCACCCTCACCCCCCCGACCATAACGGCGGATGGCGTCGGCACTGGCCGCGAGATCGCGGCCGAAGCCCACCGTCTCGTCGTGCATCGCCTGGACCATGTCCTGGAAGCCTTCGACCTGCATCTGCGTCCGGGCGACAAGCCCGTCAGCCTTCTCACGGACGCTCCGCGCGTTCGCGGGCGTTTCGACGCCCAGCGATTCGACATCGCGCTTCGTCAGACGCACCCCGCCATCCGTCAGCGCCGCCACCGCTCGCGCGAGCGGACCGGCCGGATCATGAAGCAGATGCCAGGCGAACGCGAAGTTCGCCGGATCCGGCTCCAACCGCTGATTCAACAGAAATGTACTGATACGCTCATAAAGCTGCCAGGCCGGGTCATCCGCCCCTGTGGCTTCAGCGGCCCTCGCCACCGTCATAGAATCCAATCCCCACGCTTATCGGGGCGCTCCTTACACGCGCCCGCAAACGCACTCTGATGACCGCTCTCTAGGCGCTAACTGCTAAAATCCAGTGAAATCGTTACACCCGTAATAAGCATATTATTTACGCTGCTTGGCGTGCCATTCCTTCACCGCCGCCAGCGTATTGCGGATATGCGGCGCGGGGCTCATCTCGCTATGAGCGTAGATCACCTTGCCGTCGGGGGTGATGACGAAGCTGGTACGGCTGGTCATCGCGGTCTTCGTGCCGTTGCGCTTCAACGCCACGTCATAGCCGTCGATGATCGCAGGGGTCGCCTGCGCCACCGCGAACTTGCTCGCGCAATCCTTGGTCGAAAAATCCTTGAGCTTGTCGATCGGGTCGGCGGCCATGCCGATCACGGTCGCGCCCGCAGCCTTGAACTCGGGCGTCGCGGCGGCGAAGGCCTGCGCCTCGGCGCTGCAACCCGGGGTGAACGACATCGGGTAGAAATAGAGGACGACCGGGCCCTTCTTGAGCTGCTTCTTGAGGTTGAGCGTGAACTCCTTGCCCGCAAGCGCGCCCTGGGTGGTGAAATCGGGCGCGGCGGCACCGGTCGCGATCTGCGCGGCGGCGGGTACCGCGGCGGAGGCAGCGGTCATCAGGGCGAGGGCGGCAACGATCGTCATGCGCATCTTATCTCTCCTCATTTGCGGCGCTTATGCGCCTCCCGCGGGTCCACGCCAAGATCAGCGCGTCAGCGAAATCCCGATCCGGCCATGGGTATCGCGGCGGCGATAGGCATCGAGCGCCTCGCCGAAGCCAGTAAAGCCCTGCCCGAATAGATAGATGCCGAACCCGCCGCCCAGATCGGCGAGCGGATAGGAAGCGAACAGCTCGGCCGCGCCGCGCCCGCTGTCGGGATTGCCGCGCACATTGAGGCTTAGCTTCAAGCTGTCCGGCTTGACCAGCGTCAGGCCCAGCGACGCATTGCCCCAATAGCGGTTGAGATCGGGCGCCACCCCCTGCTTGCCGACATAGATCCAGGCCTGCGGCGTCACCTCGGCGCGCCAGTCGCCGCCAAGATCGAACGCCTTGGTGAAGCGGGCGAAAATGCGGTTCGAATCGATCGAGGTCGCCGGCCCCTCACCGTTCGAATCATGGCGCCAGCCGATCCCGAACATCGCGGTGTCGTCGATCGCCTTCTCGTAGAAGACCTCGGGCGAGTAGGTGGTGTGCTCGAACGGCCCGGAGGGCAGATCGAGCCGCCAGAACATCGTCTGGGTATAGGCGAATTTGAACCCGCTCAGCGCGCTGTCGTTTCGAAACGGCTGGAAGGCGAAGCTGAACTGGAGCTTCGTTCCCGAATCTCCGGGTCCGAACGCGCCATAGATCGGTTCGTGGGGCGTGAAGCGCCCGAGGAAACCCGACGCGGTTCCCGCCGAACGCCGCACCTCGGTCTCACCATCCGTGTCGGAATTTGCCGCCGTCGCGCGCGCGTCCGCCGGGTAGGCGCTGCCGACACCCGGCGGCAGCTCGCCGACCGTGGTTGGCGCCGGACGCGCGGCATAGGCGATCGGGACATAGCGCGCCTTGGCGAAACCGCCGGGCGCAATCATCGCGGAAGCGGCCGGCAGCCGCTCGAGCGTCATCCGCGTGCCGTCGGCCGCGGTCACCTCGATCTGGCGCGGCCCTTCGGCAGGCACCGGTGCCGCGCCTTCGTTGAGCAGGATCACCTCGACCCCGCGCAGCGCGTCGCGCTCGGTCGCGGGCTGGGTGGGCACGGCACGGACCTGGGCCAGCGCGGGCGCGGCGGTCAAAGCGAGCGGGACGAGAAGCAGTGAGCGCATCGGTGCCCCGGATGCCAGCAAGCGATGACGATTGCGAGTCGATTGGCGCGCGCGGGCTATCGACGCGCCCATAAGCGGGTCATACCGTGCGCCAGGGTGGCTCGCACAACAAATAATGGGAGAAGGTATGACCGCAGACGAAGCCGCGATCGTGAAGGTTCTAGACGAGATCTACGCCATTATCTCGGGCCCCGCGGGCCCGCGCGACTGGGCCCGCCAGCGCGAGATCTTTCATGACGAGAGCCGCCAGATGCGGACCTGGATCGAGGCGGACGGGCAGCCGGCGATCAGGATCATGGGCCGCGACGCCTATGCCGCCGACACCACGCCCTATTTCATGGAAAATGCCTTTTACGAGGTCGAGACCGCGCGCCGGATCAACATCTTCGGCAACATCGCCCATGTCTGGAGCATCTATGAGGCGCGCCGCTCACCCGACGCCTCCGATCTCGACCGGCGCGGGATCAACTCGATCCAGCTCTACAAGAGCGCGGACGGCTGGAAGATCATCAGCATGATCTGGGACAATGAACGCGAGGGCGTGGTCGCCAGCCTCTAGGCGGCTGCGGGTTAGGGGCCGGGGCGCCTTCGCGATGCCCCGGCCCGCAACGAATTACCGCTTGATCGCGCGTTGTTCGACCACCACGCGCTGCTCGATCACCTGATCGAGCGTCCAGCGGATCGACGATGCGTCCGCGGGCGGGTTCTTCACCTTCTCCTCGATGATGCGTAGGCGATATTCGATGCCCGGCTGCGGGTCGAAGTCGGTGATCCCGAAATAGTGGAGCTGCCAGGGATCGCTTTCCTTCTCGCGCACCTGCAGGCAGGTCATCGGCGCGACGCCCGTGCACGGCTTGGTCTCGGCCGAGACATAGATGAACTTGCGCGGCGCATCGGCGGCGGGCTTGTGCGCGGCCTGATAGGTCAGCGTCTCGCCCTTGGCGGTACGCAGGACCAGCTGGTCGCCATTGATCTGGTAGCGGGTGACGGCACCCAGCCGGTCGACATAGGCGCGCTCGGTCGCCATCGCCGGCTGCGGACAGGCCATCAAGGTGCTGGCGAAACCGCCCTTCTTGTCGCCGAAACGGATCTTGCCGCCCTTGGCCTTGAAGGCCCCGCCGGTGCGGTTGCAGCCGGTGCTACTCGAGAAGCGACCGGTCTTGGCATCGAAGTCGAGGCGCAACGGCTTGCCCGCGGGCAGGTTGCGACCGCTCCACTCGACCAGGTCCCAATGCTGCGCCGAAAGCGCGGGCGCGCCCTTCGTGGACGAAGGGGCGGCATGGGCTCCACTGGCTGCCAACATCGCTGCCATGGCGATCGAAACGGCGCCGGCATGGCGGGGGAAATTCATTACTAAGCTCCTGTTTCAGATGGAGGGCGCATCTGGGCACTCCCCCCTGAATTAGGCCTGTCCCGCTTGTTGCCGGAGCGACAGGAAGCATGTTGGTTTCGATTTATACCAATCGAATCAACCATGTAAGCGCATTGCTGCGGTGCAAAATAATTCGATGACATCCCGATCAGGGCAAGGAAAGGGGCCGGAAACCAGACAGTCAGGCCTGTCTGATCTCCGGTCCCGATGCCCCTTAGAACCGTCGCGACGCGCGCAGCTGAAGCGTTCCAGCCCGGCTGCCCTGACCGCCACGCCACCCGGTCTCGAAGTCGAGCGCCCAGCCGCTCAGCAGGTGTTCGACGCGGGTACCCAGGCTCAACTGGAACTGCTCGCGCGACCAGCCATTGCCCGACAGCGAGTAGAATGCCGCACCGGGGATGTCGGCATAGTCCATCAACTGCGGATCGATATCGGCGAACTCATGGTTCCATTCAGCCCGCAGGCGCGGCGTGATCGACCCGAAGCCCACCTTCTGGCGATACTGGATACGACCGCCGATTGTTCCGATCACCGAGCGCACCTCACGCTCGTCGAAGCGCAGATTATAGCGTCCCGCACCGGTCTCGGCATAGGCGTCGAGATCCGCATCGAGATACTCGCCGCGACCATAGAGCGACCATTGCAGCGGACCGTTGCTCTGATCGACGCCGAGCGAGAGCGCGGCGACGGTGTAGCTGCCGTCGCGGCTTCCGCGCGCTTCCGAATTCACCGCCCCGACGAAGCGTCGGGTCGAGAAGTCGAGCTGGCCGCGGCCGACCATGCCATCTACGAAGATGCCATCGACCGGCAGAATGCTGGCATAGGCGGCATAGAGCGAGCTGGTCCCGCGGACCTGCGCCGCGGTGCCGATCCGGCTCAGGTCGTTGCCATAGCCACCACCCACGCCGACGATGATCCCATCCGCCAGCTTGATGTCCGCGCCGCCGCTGAGGCCAGCCGTGGTCGCGCTGATCTTGCTGCGGTCGGTGGTCTCATTGCGCGTGCCGATCTCGATCGCGCCGCCTGCCCAGAGGGCGAGCGAGCCGATCCGGCGCTTGCCGTCCTCGTCGACCGATCCCGATCCCGGTTCAGCGGCGGCGTTCGCATTGCCCCCCCCGATTCCCAGCCCGGCTCCACCCGTCACACCGCCAGCGGTGGCGAGCATCCGGCCGTCACCGAGCGCATCCGCCCGCGAGAGCGGCGAGCGCAGGTCGTTTGCCACCCGGCCGATTGCCGGATCCTCGCTCGACCGGCGCATGCGATCGGTGATCAACAATCCCCAAGTCGAATCGTCGAACCGGTCGATCATCCCGGAGCCGTCGCGCGAGTTGAGGGTGATCCCCATCCCCGTACCGGCCCCACCGCTATCGCCGTGGAGCTGCTCGGCGCGGCGCATGAAGTTGGACACCTGCGCACGGGCGAAGCGGCGCGCCGTTTCCGCCTGAGCGTCGCTGATCGCGCCCACGACCGGATCGGTCCGTGGATCTGGGCGCGCCTCGACGGTGAGCGTCACCGTCGACGGTGCCGAGGTGCCGAACACGTTGTTGAGCGTGTAGGTGACCACGATCGTGCCGCCGAACCGGTTGTTCGGGGTCACATCGAGGCGGTAGGCGCCGGCACCGACCGCGACGATCGCTGTGGTCGCCGAGTTCGCAGGCGTCACGCTGACGACAGTCGCGCCGGTGAACGGACCGCGATCCGCACCGTCGGTCAACATCACCGAAACGATCTGTCCATCGCCCGTCTTCGCCGTCTTCGGCGTCGCCACCGGCACCTGACCGACAACCGTGACCGTCACGGTTCCCGGCGTCGAGGTGCCGCCCGGGCCGACAGCGACGAAGGTGAAGCTGTCAGCGCCGGCATAGTTCAGCGCCGGCTTGTAGGTGGCGATGTAGGGCGCTCCCGCGCTCAGCGTCACGGTCCCGTGCGCCGGCTGGGTTGCGACCTGGATGGAACCGTAAACACCGGTGACCAGTGCCGACAGGTCGATGGCGACGCTGTTGTTCGTACCCGTCGTGTTGCCGGAAACGCTGCCCGTACCCGGCGCCGCCACTGGTGCCGGCGGATTGGCCACCGTCAAGCTCACCGTCGCGGGCGACGAGGTGCCGCCCGGACCGGTCGCCGTGTAAGCGAAGCTGTCCGTGCCATAATAGCCCGCGGTCGGGACATAGGTGACCACGTTTCCGCTCACCGTTGCCGTGCCGTGTGCGGGCATGGTGGTGATGGCGATGCTGTTGTGGACGCCGCTGATCGAGCTGGTCAGATCGATCGCCGTGCCAGAGCTGTTGTAGCCCACGGTGACGCCACTACGGTTCGCCGCGACCGGTGCCGGCGGATTGGCCACCGTCAAGCTCACCGTCGCGGGCGACGACGTGCCGCCAGGACCGGTTGCCGTGTAGGTAAAGCTGTCCGCGCCGAAGTAGGTCGCGCTCGGCGTGTAGGTCACCACATTGCCGCTCACCGCCACCGAGCCATGCGCCGGTGCGCTCGCCACCGCGATGCTGGTGTGAACGCCCGTGATCGAGCTGGTGAGGTCGATCGGCGTGCCGCTGCCCGCATAGGGCACCGCCACGCCGCTACGATCGGCAACCGTCGGTGCCGGCGGCACCGCCACCGTCAGGCTCACCGTCGCAGGTGCGGACGTGCCGCCCGGGCCGGTGGCCGTGTAGGTGAAGCTGTCCGCGCCGAAGTAGGTCGCGCTCGGCGTGTAGGTCACGACATTGCCGGCAACCGTCACCGTGCCGTGCGCAGGGGCAGTCGCCACCGCGATGCTGGTGTGGACGCCGCTGATCGAGCTGGTCAGGTCAATCGCCGTGCCGCTGCCCGCATAGGGCACCGCGACACCGCTAAGGTTGGCCGCGACCGGCGCCGGCGGCGTCGCCACGGTCAAGCTCACCGTCGCGGGCGCCGAGGTGCCGCCAGGGCCGGTTGCCGTATAGGTGAAGCTATCCGCGCCGAAGTAGGTCGCATTCGGCGTGTAGGTCACGACATTGCCGCTCACCGTCACCGTGCCGTGCGCGGGTGCGCTCGCCACCGCGATGCTGGTGTGGACACCGCTGATCGAGCTGGTCAGATCGATCGCCGTGCCGCTGCCCGCATAGGGCACCGCCACGCCGCTGCGGTTGGCCACGACCGGCGCGGCCGGCGTTGCCACGGTCAGAGTCACGGTTGCGGGCGCCGAGGTGCCGCCCGGACCGGTGGCCGTGTAGGTGAAGCTATCCGCACCGAAGTAGGTCGCGCTCGGCGTATAGGTCACGACATTGCCGCTCACCGTCACCGTACCATGCGCGGGTGCGCTCGCCACCGCGATGCTGGTGTGAACGCCCGTGATCGAGCTGGTCAGGTCGATCGCCGTGCCCGTTCCCGCATAAGGCACCGCAACACCGCTAAGGTTGGCCGCCACCGGCGCGGCGGGCGTCGCCACGGTCAGGCTCACCGTCGCGGGCGCCGAGGTGCCGCCAGGACCGGTGGCCGTGTAGGTGAAACTGTCCGCACCGAAGTAGGTCGCGCTCGGCGTATAGGTCACGACATTGCCGCTCACCGTCACCGTGCCGTGCGCTGGGGCAGTCGCCACCGCGATGCTGGTGTGAACGCCCGTGATCGAGCTGGTCAGGTCGATCGCCGTACCCGTGCTCGCATAGGGGATTGCGACTCCGCTGCGATTGGCCGCAACCGGCGCGGCCGGTGTCGCGACAGTCAGGCTCACCGTCGCGGGCGACGATGTGCCGCCCGGACCGGTGGCCGTGTAGGTGAAACTGTCCGCACCGAAGTAGGTCGCGCTCGGCGTGTAGGTCACGACATTGCCGCTCACCGTCACCGTACCATGCGCGGGTGCGCTCGCCACCGCGATGCTGGTGTGAACCCCCGTGATCGAGCTGGTCAGGTCGATCGCCGTGCCGCTGCTCGCATAAGGCACCGCGACACCGCTAAGGTTAGCCACGGTCGGCGCCCCGGGCGTTGCCACGGTCAGGCTCACCGTCGCGGGCGACGATGTGCCGCCCGGACCGGTGGCCGTGTAGGTGAAGCTGTCCGCGCCGAAGTAGGTCGCGCTCGGCGTGTAGGTCACGACATTGCCGGCAACCGTTACCGTACCATTCGCAGGTGCGCTCGCCACCGCGATGCTGGTGTGAACCCCCGTGATCGAGCTGGTCAGGTCGATCGCCGTACCCGTGCTCGCATAGGGCACCGCCACGCCGCTGCGGTTGGCCGCAACTGGTGCTGGCGGATTCGCCACGGTCAGGGTCACGGTTGCGGGCGTCGAAGTGCCACCGGGGCCGGTCGCGGTGTAAGTGAAGCTATCCGCACCGAAATAGTTGGTGGTCGGCGTGTAGGTGACCACCGTACCAGCAATGCTCACCGTACCGTGCGTCGGTGCCGTGCCGATCGCGACGCTCGAATAGACCCCGCCAATCGACGGCGCGAGATCGATCGCGGTACCCGTGCTGTTATAGGGGATCGCGGCGCTCGTGTCGGCGGCCGTTGGTGCTGTCGGCGTTGCCACCGTCAGGCTCACCGTCGCGATGTTCGACGTGCCGCCAGGGCCGGTCGCGGTATAGGTGAAGCTGTCCGTACCGAAATAGCCGGCCGTCGGCGTATAGGTCACCACGTCGCCCGCAATGCTGGTCGTGCCATGCGAAGCTGCAGTGCCGATCGCGATACTGCTGTGCGGGCCGCCGGTGATCGAGGCCGAAAGATCGATCGCCGTGCCGGTGCTGTTATAGGGCACCGCCACGCCCGGCTTGTTCGCCGCGATCGGCTTGTCGATGAAGGTGAAGGTTGCCGAGGTTGTGCTGGTCTGCCCGTTGACGGTGACCGTCACGGCCTTCCCGCCCGAGCCTGCAGCCGGCGCGGTGACGGTGAGCGAGGTCGCGCTCGCCGCGGTTACCGTGCCGTTGCCCGCCGAACCGAAGGTCACCGTGTTGTTGCCCGGCGTCGTGCTGAAGCCCGTGCCGCTGACGGTCACGACCTGGCTGACCGGGCCCGAAGGCGGTGCGACGCCGGTCACCGTCGGGACGACGGCGAAGCTCCCACTCGGCGCCGACGTCGTCGTCGGGTAGCCGCTCGGGGTGAAGGCGCCGAGCGAGAACCCGGCGGTCGAACCCGCCGTGGTGCCGGTATAGCCGATCGTGACGGTGCAGCTGCCCGAAGGAATGCTGAAACCGTTGAACTGGAAGTTCGCGCCGCTATCCGAGCCGCTGGCGCCGCAGCTGCCGCCCAGCGTACCGCGGCTGACCAGCGCCGAACCGCTGAACAGCGGCGCGATGCTGGGCGAGGCCGAAGCATTGGGATTGGTGAAGGTGATCGTCGCGGTGCCGGTCTGGCCGACACCCAGCGACGTGGTCGAGAAGCTGACCGAGGTGGTGATGGCGCTCGCTGCGCCGACGGTGACGCTCTGCTGGACCTGCGCGGCAGCGTTCCAGTTGGAGTCGCCCGCCTGGTTGGCGTTGATGAGACAGGTGCCGGTCGATTGGAAGGTAACCGAGCCCCCCGAGAGTGTGCAGATCGCGGCCGAACCTGCGTCGATCGTGAGCACGGGCGTCAGGCCGGAAGAAGCCGTGGCGGTCACGTTGTACGCAGCGCCACCCACCGACGCGGCCGGCGCAGTCGAGGTGAAGCTGATCGCCTGGTTGCCCTTGGCGATCGTAACCGTGGTGACTCCCGTGTCCGCCGTGCGGGGCGGCCCCTGCGAGTCGCTCACCCGGACGATATAGGAGAAGGTGCCGGCGATGGTCGGTGTGCCCGAAACGACACCGGTCGAGCTGCTGAGCGTCGTGCCCGGCACAAACGCGCCGGCGTTGAGCGTATAGGTATAGGGCGCGAGGCCGCCCGCGGCGGTGTTGGCCTGGCTATAGCCGGCACCGACCTGGAGGCCCGAAGCGGCGGCTGCGTTGATCGTCAGGTTCGCCGGAGTCACGGTGAAGCTCCGGACGACGTCAGGCGCGGCGCTCCAGTTGCCGTCACCGGCCTGGCTGGCGGTGATCGAGCAGGTGCCGATCTGCAACAGGGTGAGCGTGGTGCCCGAAACGGTGCAGATACTCGTGGTGGTCGAAGCGAACCCGACCGTCAGGGTCGACGAGGCCGTTGCCGAGAGGGTCAGCGGCGACGCCGAGAGCGAGGCGTCGGACAGCGTGCCGAAGGTGATCGTCTGGGCGCCCTGGGCCACGGTGATGCTGTACGACTGAACCCTAGTGTACGGGCCGCCGCTACCCGCGGTCGAGCTGTCGGTCGCCGTGATATCGAAGTTGAAGGTGCCGGTGGCGGTCGGCGTGCCCGACAGCGTGCCGCCCGACAGGGTCAGGCCGGTGGGCAGCGTGCCCAGAGTCGGCGCATAGCTGTAGGTGGCCGTACCGCCGTTTGCCGTGAAGCTCTGCGAATAGCCGGTGCCGACCGTCGCACCCGGGAGCGCACCGGAAGCGGGCGACAGGGTGATCGTCGGCGCGGCGATGGTCAGCGAGAGCGTGCCGGTCGCCTGAGTGAACGGGCCGGTACCGAGCGAGCTGTCGGTGACGGTCGCGGTGAAATTGAACGTGCCGCTCGCGGCGGGAGTTCCGGTGATGGTGCAATCGGCGTTGAGCGCCGTTCCCGCAGGCAGCGAACCCGATGCGGGCACGGTGCCGCAGCTATAGGGCGCCCGTCCGCCGGTGGTGTTGATCTGTACCCCGGACAGAGCCTGGCCGCGTGTACCACTTCCGCCGGTGAGCGAGGACGACAGCGTCGGATTGCTCACGGGAACCGTGGTCGTCGCCGGGGCCGAGGTGCCGCCCAGATTGGTCGCGGTGAAGGTGAAGCTGTCGTTTCCGCGGAATCCGGTGGGCGCGGTGTAGGTCACCAGCCCGGCGGAATCGACCGAAACCGATCCGCCCTGCGCCGTCGTGGCCGAACCGACCGCGAAGTTGGTCGGGCTGTTGGTCGCGTGGCCGGCGACGCTGAAGTTCACGCTGGCCGCATTATAGGCCACCGCCGACGCCGTGAACGAACTGGCGACCGGCGCGGCCACATAGGTGTATTGATCGGACGCGCTGGTCGCGCTGGTGCCGCCGGGCGTGGTGACCGTAATGTCATAGGTGCCGGCCGCGCTCGCTGGCGCGGTCGCGGTGATCTGGCTGTTGCTGTTGATCGTATAGGTCGCGTTCGTCGCGCCGAACTTCACCGCGCCTGTTCCGGGCGCCGCCCCGAAGCCGCTACCGGTGATGGTCACCGTCGTACCGCCGCTGGTCGGGCCGGCGGTCGGCGAGACCGACGTGACCGTCGGCGCCGCCACATAGGTGAACTGGTCCGCGGCGCTGGTGGCGCTGGTACCTCCGGGCGTAGTCACCCGGATGTCGTACGTACCCGCGGAATTCGCGGGCGCCGTCGCCGTGATCTGGGTGTTGCTGTTGATGGTGTAGGTCGCGTTCGCCGCGCCGAACTTCACCGCACCCGTACCGGGCGCCGCCGCGAAGCCGGTGCCGGTGATGACGACCGTGATCCCGCCCCCGGTCGGGCCGTTGGTCGGCGAAATCGACGTGACCGTCGGCGCCGTGATATAGGTGAACTGATCCGCTGCGCTGGTCGCGCTGGTACCGCCGGGCGTGGTGACGGTAATGTCGACCGTACCGGCGCTACCAGCGGGGGCGGTCGCCGTGATCTGCGTGTTGCTGTTGATCGTGTAAGTCGCGTTCGTCGCGCCGAACTTCACCGCCCCGGTCGGGTTCGCTATTGAGAAGCCGCTACCGGTGATCGTCACCGTGGTGCCGCCGCCGGTCGGGCCAGCGGTGGGCGAGATCGACGTAACCGTCGGCACTTCCTGCGCGATGACGAAGCCGGTCAGCGCCACATTGGTGAGCGTAAAGGGCTGCGCGGTGCCACCATTGGCGCCGGTCACCGACGAATCGGTGATATCGACGTTGAAGCTGTAGGTGCCGGACGTGGTCGGCGTGCCGGTCAGGGCGCAATTGGCCCCTAGCGTGACGCCGCTGGGCAGCGCGGCCGACCCGCCGTTGAGCACGCAACTATAGGGCGCGTTGCCGCCCGCCGGTGTCACGGCATAGCCTGATAGTGCAGCCGCGACCCTGGCGCCGGAGCCGCTGATCGCCGCTGTGATGGTCGGATTGCCGACAGATACCGTTACGGTCGCCGGTGGATTCGAATCCCCCGCGCTGTTGCTGGCTTTGGCAAAGAAGGTGTCGTTGCCACGATAGCCGACGCGTGGCGTATAGGATGCAACCCCGGAGCTGCTGATCGAGACCGTACCGCCACCGCTGGTGGCCGCGCTTGTCGCATAGGCGCCGCCCGAGGCGTTGGACACCGTATAACCCGTGGGCGCATTGGTCGCGCTGCCGCCGGTCGCGACATCGATGCTGGTCGCCGAAGCGCCGCCCGGATTGTAGGCGACGGTGCTGCCGAAGGTGAAGCTGTTGAGCGTCGGCGGGCTCACTGCGGGCGTGCAGGTCACGCTCGCGACAATGGTGCCGTTCGTGCCCGCGTCGCGACCGGTCGTCAGACCGACAGCAGTGGTGCCTGCCGGGAGGGTGTAGGCAGCGCTCGTCAGAGTACCTGACGTCGTCGTCAGGAGTGCCGCAGACGCGGGGTTGGTGGCTGAGCCGGTCCCCGAGCCGATCCGCAGCCGCAGCCGCAATTGCAGTCCCGCGGTCGTAGTGAAGTTGCCGGTGACGACGATCTGGTCGCCGGCGTCGAAGGTGTAGAAAGTGGCGTTGCTGGGGACATAGTTCATCGCCGGATCGAACGGGTCAGTCCAAGCCACCGACGAGCGGGACATGTGATAGGTACTGGCTGCATAGCTCGCCGCCGCGGTCGTCCCGGAGGCGGGGGCGCCGCTCACATAGACCACCTGGTGATTGAGCACGCCGGCGTTGATCGCGGTACAACCGGTCGAGGCCTGCGCGGCCACCGGCGCGAGCGCGGTGAGGCCCATCGCCAGCAAGGCATGGCGCATGATCGCGGGCGCGCCACCTCGCCGCTTTGATGAAACCGCCGGCTTGGCGCGAGATGCCCCAAGTTGACATAGCGCAGCGAAAGCGCCCGCGAATCCAACGGCCACAGCAGATTCCCCCCAGTATTCAAGCAGAGAATATGCTATTATTGCACAAACGCAAGCGAAACGACTCGTTGCGTATCGCGAAGCATGCTGTATTGATGCGCTAAATTCGAGGAACGTGCCTGCGCATGTGCTTCGAAATTCCGAACCAGATTCCATGATTGGCGTTGTTCATGGCGGAACCACAGAGGTAAACGGACAGGAAACCTTCCACTCCAGGGACCGCTAACAAGATCGTCGGCGAGCCTGCGAACCTCAACTCCGCTCATTTGTGGGTTTTGCGTGTTTCTATAATAGTAGGGTGACGATATCGTATCGATATCATCGTCCGCACATGAATCACTT
Organism: Sphingomonas sp. GW821-FHT10C01; assembly: GCF_059415525.1. Lineage (NCBI taxonomy): Bacteria > Pseudomonadati > Pseudomonadota > Alphaproteobacteria > Sphingomonadales > Sphingomonadaceae > Sphingomonas > Sphingomonas sp. GW821-FHT10C01. Next base: position 372,770 of record NZ_JBWKNK010000003.1, read on the forward strand.
GGGAGGAGGGTAAGATGGAACCTTTTGTTGGCCAGATCATGCAGGTCGGCTTTAGTTTCGCGCCGCGCGGCTGGGCGATGTGCGCGGGCCAGTTGGTTGCGATTCAACAGAACACGGCGCTGTTCTCGTTGCTTGGCACCAATTTTGGCGGCAACGGCCAGTCGACCTTCGGCCTTCCGGATGCGCGCGGCCGCGTACTGACCGGCACCGGCACCGGACCCGCGCTGGCGCCGGTGGTGCTGGGCGAAGTCGCCGGCACACAGAATACCTCCCTGACGATCGCCAACATGCCGGCGCACAACCACGCCGCGGTGTTCGCCGGCGCCGTGGGCACGCTGGGCGCTCAGGTTCAGGCAAAGAGTGGCATCCCGCAAGCACAGCTGTCCGACACGCCAGCCGCAGGCAGTTTCCTTGCCAACACCGCCGATCCGGAAGTGAGCGGCACGCCGCTGATCTATGCACCGGCGTCGTCGGCTGGCACCGCCGTGAATATGGGGGGCTGCAGCGTGACCGGTGCTCCTGGCGGCACCGTCACCATCGGCGCGACTGGCAGTTCGCTGCCGTTCAGCATCCAGCAGCCCTATCTGGGCATCACCACCATCATCGCCACCGAAGGCGTCTTCCCTTCGCGCAACTGATCCTGAAGGGCCGGGCATCGCGACAGCGCGCCCGGCCCTTTGCGATCACGACGAAGTCAGTTGAACACCGCCTGATAGTGACGCCGGTCCGCCGAGGGCTGAAGCTGTGTGATCATGATGTTGTGCGGCCCACCCTTGCCGCAATCGAACTCATAGGTTTCGTCGAGCAGATAGACATGCTGGGGCGAATCAAAGAACAGCGAGAAGGGCTCGCGAAAGCCGATACCCGCCAGATATTTGCCGCGTTCGATACGTTCGAGCGTGATCTCCACCGGCTGCGGGATGGTGTTGACGCGGACCTTGCGGCCCACCCACGGCTCGAAATCTTCCGGCTTCATCAGATACATGGCATTCCTCCCCACCCGTATGCGGTACGCTACCGCCGTGGATTGCCCGGTGACAACCCGGTTGTGAAGTGATCGCCCGCATTTGAGACGGGGATGACGATGACGATGAAGCCACCCCCATTTCCGCGTACGCGATCCATCCCGCCCGATGACGCGCGACTCGCAGCGCACGCGATTATGCTGCGCCCGGCGACGAGCGAGGATCTCCCCCTGCTCGCCCGCCTGTACGCGAGCTTCCGCAACGCCGAGATGCTGTTCGTGCCGTGGAGTCCGTCGGAGAAGCAGGCCTTTCTCGACGACCAGTTCCGGCTGCAGCACAGCCACTTGGTCCGCCATTTCCGGCGCGCCGATTTCTGGATCGTCTGCGATCCCGATTCGGGGCCTCTCGGTCGCTTCTATCTCGATCGCTCGGCCCGGGAATGGCGCCTGGTCGACATATTGCTGGCGACCGATGCGCGCGGCCGGGGCATCGGCACCACCCTTGTCCGCTGGGCCCAGGCACATGCCGCCGATGCCCGAGCCAGCGGGATCGCGCTGCATGTTGCGATCAACAATCCGCGCGCTCACGCGCTCTACGCGCGCATGGGGTTTATCGAGGGCGAGAGCCGGGACGGATTGCATATTCCGATGCTTTGGCGCCCCCGCGAGCCGTAGCCGGCGCACATCTATCGTATCGAAAGCGCACGCAGCTCCGCATCCGGCCCAGCCAGATACCGGGCCACCGCATCGCCGATCGCGGCACCGGCCTCACTGCGCTTTTCCTTGCCATCGGGTTCGAACCGCGAGTCCGGGAACTTCGCATCGCGCGATGCGCGCGCCGCCGCCCGGGCTCGTTCCGCGCTGGTCAGGTCCAAGCCGAAATGCGGCGCGATCCGCTGTTCGAACGCTTCAGGCAGCGCCGCATAATCGACCGCCATTCCATCTCCGCTTCGCAACGCGGCGAGCGCGGCGCCGTGATAACGCGCGAAAATGACCGCGCACTGCTCTTCAGCCGCGACCGGGATTCCGTCGGCCGGTCCATAGAGTCCATCAGGCACCAGACCCGGCACGGTCTGATAGCCGCGCATCCGCAGCTGCGACACCAGTACCTCCGCCGGATCGCGGAACAGATAGATCCAGGGGACATCGGGAAACGCCGAGCGGAACAACGGCAGCGCCAATATATGCCAGCTGTCGAGCTTGATGAAGGAACGCTGCTCGCCTTTTCCTGGTCTGGTCAGGGCGGCGACCATTGCCCGCATCAGCGCCACATGCCGGTCTTGCGGGATATCGGGCCGGGCCAGGGCGAAGCGCACCACGGCGTCGAGCGGCCCCGGCTCGGAAAGCGATATCGTCGCGTCGAGCGCGCCCAGCATCTGCCCGACCAGAGTCGAACCGCAACGCGACATGTGAAAGACCAGCCCGCCCAGCGAGGTGGCAGGCTGTGCCGACGCGGCCGCGACGAACGCGTCGAGCGTCGTCGCGTGCCGCAGCACCCGGTTGAAGGGCCGGAACGTCGCGGTCGCGATGGCATCGGCATAGAAGCTCCGGTCGATGGGCGCGTCGCCGAAGCGGGCCCAGTCGATCGCGACGTGTCCGGCATGTTCCATCAGCGCGACCGGAAGCCAACCTGGCGGCGCCCAGGCACCGCTCGCCGCAGCCACAGCTCTGCGCGACCGGGGCCGAATCGTCTCATCATCGAGGTCCAGCCCCAGCCTTCGCGCAACCTCTTGCGCCCGCAAGGCAAAGGCGTCGGCGCAGATTGTGTCATCAAGCTCCGCCTGCAGCGAATCGTCGGCGAGAATCGCCCGCTGAAAGATGTCGAAGCCGCTTGTCACCCCGTTCTCCGCATGCATGATCATCCGACGCGCGCGCCGCCGTATCACCGAACGACGATGGACTTGATGAGCAGTAGCCCAAAAACATTCCCCGACCGGGTACGCCTGCCGCTCACCTTCGATCCGGTCAGGCTTGCCGCGGATCTGGAACTGCTTGAGAGCAAAGGGTGGACGCCGCATTTCGTCAAGCAGAACTATGAGGGTGAATGGAGCGCGATCCCGCTACGCGCCGCGCGCGGGGCCGAGCATCCGATCCTGATGATCACCGCTAACCCCGGAATAGACTATGTCGATGCGCCGCCCCTTCGCCAGACACCCTATTTCCGCGAAGTCCTGTCCGCGTTCGATTGCCCGCTCAACAGTGTCCGATTGATGCGGCTTGGCCCCGGCGCCTCGATCCTGGAGCATAGCGATCCCGGCCTTTGCGCCGAAGACGGCAGCGTGCGCCTGCACATCCCGATCCTGACCAACCCCGAAGTCCGCTTCTACGTTAACCATAGCTCGACGCCGATGCTTCCGGGCGAGGTCTGGTATCTCAGACTGTCCGATCCGCACCGCGTCGACAATCTCGGCGAGAATGAGCGGGTTCACCTAGTGATCGACGCGAAGATGAACCCCTGGCTGGAACGGCAGCTTTCAGAGCATCCGTCCGCCTAGCGACGGCGTTTGCGGGCGCCTGCGCATAGAACGCAGGCTTGGTTCGCGCCTTTCGGCTTCACGCGAAGCCGTGGAAAAGCGGGGCGGGCGAGCTTTGCGGTGAATGGGGGCATCATGCCCTGGCGGAGACGGAGGGATTTTTACGCATCAAATCAAGCAATTGAGATCGCTCAATTCGTCCCGACCAAGCAGAAATCTTCCCACATTTCTTACCACACGCATCCGTACTGGCCTCAAATCCACCGGACGAAAACAGTTTGAACCGACCCGATTCTCCTGTCCAGAGGCATCCTTCGCGCACGACTTGTATCCGCACGTAATCAGCTAGCTCGAAGGACGGCGAGCGCGTGACAGCTGCTCCGCCCTGTCGCCACCCTCGGATGGACCAGCGGTCCTGCGATGACCATCGCGGCATTCACCAACGGAAATTCAGAGGTTCCGATCCTGTCCTTGCGATGGACATTGCGCGTCGCCAGTTCGCGAGACTGTCAGAATCAGGTGATGTCATGAAGAAGATCGGCTTTCTGTCCTTTGGCCATTGGTCTGCCGCGCCCCACTCGGCGACGCGCTCGGCTAGCGATGTGCTGCTGCAATCGATCGACCTTGCGGTCGCAGCGGAGGAGCTGGGCGCCGACGGAGCCTATTTCCGGGTACATCATTTTGCCCGGCAGCTGGCCTCACCGTTCCCGCTGCTTGCCGCCGTGGGAGCCAAGACCAAGCGCATCGAGATCGGCACGGGCGTGATCGATATGCGCTACGAAAACCCATTCTACATGGCCGAGGATGCCGGTGCCGCAGATCTGATCAGCGGCGGGCGCCTTCAGCTCGGCATCAGCCGGGGATCTCCAGAGCAGGTGATCGAGGGCTGGCGGCATTTCGGCTATGCGCCAGCCGCCGGGGAGAGCGACGCGGACATGGGCCGTCGCCATGCCAAAGTGTTCCTCGACCTGCTCAAGGGGGAAGGTTTTGCCCAACCCAATCCGCGTCCCATGTTCCCCAATCCGCCGGGGCTACTTCGGCTTGAGCCACACTCGGCAGGATTGCGCGAACGTATCTGGTGGGGCTCCGCATCGGATGCGACGGCAATATGGGCGGCCCAGCAGGGCATGAATTTACAAAGCTCTACGTTGAAGGCGGACGAGAGCGGGGAACCCTTTCACGTCCAGCAGGCGAAGCAAATCCGAACCTACCGCGCCGCGTGGCAAGCGGCAGGTCACGCCCATGAACCGCAGGTATCTGTCTCACGCTCAATCTTCGCGCTCACCAACGACGAGGACCGCGGCTATTTCGGGCGAGGCGATGATAAAGATCAGATTGGCGTGATCGACAATATGCGCGCTGTGTTCGGCCGCTCCTATGCCGCCGAGCCGGACAAGCTGATCGAACAACTGCGCGCTGATGAAGCGATTGCCGAGGCCGATACCTTGCTCCTGACCGTCCCAAATCAGCTCGGTGTCGATTACAATGCGCACATACTCGAGAGCATTTTGACGCATGTAGCGCCGGCATTGGGCTGGCGCTGAACCAAGATCAGCACCCCCGCTCTCATCCCAATCATCGCATTGTCAGCTACGCGCCCTAAGTTCGGCCGTTTAGCCGCGATGTAGGCGATCCCGAAAGCGGCCGTTCATTCAAGCTGCGATCGGTTATCCGCTAACGGTTGGTAATTGAACGCTAGCTTGTCAGCTTTGTCTCACATCACCGGCAGAACGAAATTCTCCTGACCGAACTGCCGCCATCGCGGATGAAAGCTTGTAGCCGCCTCTTCTCGCTGCCTGCCCCCGTGCCTCGGGGGTGGGCTAGAGGGCCGCGACCGCCCACCCCGCTGACCGAGGCCCAACGCCAGCGCACACGCGCTGACCGCTTTGGCCGGGCCGCAAGGCCCGGCGGGAGCGGAGCGACCTAGCCCGCACCACGCGCGGCCATGTCTCCAACAGGAAGGGGAAGATTGGCTTGGCGGCTCAACTACTTGCCGCTCACCGGCACCGGAGTCTCTACCCCAGTGCTACCAGTCTCTAAATTACGATGTGCAGACAATGGCCTACCCCATACGGGGAGCCATTTCCTTTATCTTGCCCTCGCCCTCGCGCTTTCAACCCACCGAAGCAGCCGTTCGTTGTTTTCAAAGGGGCTAACGGCCCCCTCCGACAAGCACTCCGCCAGCGCTGCCTCGACGGCGGCGCGCTCTTGGTATTCCGGGTACTTTTCCGGATGCTGCTCGGCATACGACCATAGTCGCCAAGCATCGAACCCGACAACGCCCTCGGGCGTAGCAAAATCAAAATCGACATCATGGTCGGGATATTCGACCAGACATCCCACCCCATGCATTTTGTATTGAACGCCCGCTGAGAGTTCACCTGAACGAGCGATCACGCCCTCGGCTGCGGCTTTTAAGATGTCTCTGCGACCGATTTTTCGCTCGAACATATCCAAGCATTCAGTCACGGAACCCATGTAGTCAGCGATGAGCTTTTCCATGACTATCTCCTATATTTTCCCGGCGGGGTGAGCCTATTTGGACCAGCAGTTTCAGATGCTCTAATAATGTCATCGGCCGACTGCCAAGCGCTTGGATGCCCCGGAATGGCTGCAGGCGACAAGACGCGGACATCGACTCCTGTATTCGTTCGCATAGCAGCGGCGGTTCTATGGTGACCATCCACAATGATCATTCTTCCGTCGTGCATGATGATATCAATAGGTGCGCCTACATAGCCATCTGCTCGCATACTATCAGCGATCCGATTGACCGATCGACTGGAAGCGCTGCCCTCAATTGAATGCGAGCGAATTAGCGTCTTGGCATCAACACCGCCGATGATTCTAGGCACTGCATTTTCTGCGGAAAATGCGCGTATGGTTCCCGGCGTGGACTCGAAGCCTTCCAATAGAGGAGCTTTGGTTGAATAGCGGCTTGAGTCCAATCCAAGATCGACAATGTTCCCCCCGGTTGAACCAAGCCGACCCAGCCTACCAAAAACAGGTATCAGTGAGAGGCTATCTGACCAGGTTAGATTGCCATTATATGCTCGGACGCCGATATCGACGATTCCTCCTGCACCTGTCATTGTGAACAACGTGTATTGTGATTTCCCTAGCTCCCAGAACAAATCATTGACTGCTTTATCGGCAATTCCATCCCACTGGCGTATCAACTTCCTGTTGTGATCGATGGCTGAGTTGAATTCTTTCAGTCCGTCAACACTATGAACGCCCGGTTTATAGTCTTGATTGTATGACGCGACCCAGCTGTCCAATGTTCGCATATCGAGAGCATAGTTGGCTACTTCGACACTGAGCGGCCTGAGCCCATCTGATCCAAGGCCGGATGGCGCCGCCTTCGCACCTCCGCCGGCCTCAACGTACGCGTCACGGAGTCCGGTCCTAACGCGTTCCTTTTCCGCTACGGCCCCCACAAACTGCTCAACAGCAGAAAGCTTCCCATCTCCGTCCGTGTCCATTGCGGCGAATTTCATCTTCGCAATGGCCTGTTTTGCTTCAGCACTGAACTCAAGCAAGCCGCTGTAATCTATCCGCGATCCCGCTTCGTCTGGCAAAGCGGTTGCTCCAACTGTAGCCGCTTGGGTCCCTGTTTCAGATGCGCGGGAGCCGCCCCGCCCGCGCGAAGCCTTGACCTCGCTCACCACCAGGCTCCCCAGCGTCAGCACCATGTCCGGCAGCGTGGCGACGAGGTTGTCGCCGAAGCTGGTACCGTCGATGAGGCTGCGCGCGGCGGCGGTGGAGATCGAATTGGCGGTGACGGCCGCCACTTGCGCGAGCGCCGGTGACTTGAACATGCCGCCGACCGCGCCCGGCACGGCCTGACTGAGACCGGCGGTCGCCACCGCCGCCCAGTCGAACTTCTTCTGAAGCCCGGTCAACCGCCCGACGCCTTGTGAAATCGCGCTGGTGATCGCGCCACCGGCGATCTTGCCTAGGAACTGGCTGCCCGCGATGTTGTCCACCGATACCGTCGGCATGAACGCGCTGAGCGCGGCGATGCCGACGGCGTTCCAGTTGAACCCGCCCTGCTGGATACCCGTCGCCATCCCGAACAGCTGGCTGCCAGCGCTGGCCGCCGCGGCTGTCACTCCGCCGCCGATGATTCCGCCCGCCACCGCAGCGGCACTACCCGCCGCCGCCGCGCCGCCGCCGGCCAGCAGAGACCCGAAGAACTTGGCGACCGGAACCTTGATCACCGCAGTGATCGCGATCGCCACCGCCATCATGATGATCTGCCCCACCATGCCGCAGCCGTCCCGCTTGGGCGGCTTGGGGGTGTTGGGCGAGGTGTTGCCGATCGCCTCGGCTGGATCATAGGGCTTGAAGGTATCGGCGTTATGGTGGTTGCCGACTACGCCGCCCGGGATGCGGATCGGGGTGCCCGCGGCGAGCGCGCTTGAGCCGAGGCCGGGATTGGCTTCGGCCAGTTTGTACCAGAGCGTGGAGTCTCCCCACACTTGGGCAGCGATCGACTGCAGCGTCTCGCCCCCGGTTGTGAGATAGCTGGAGGCGCCATCGCTGATGGTGCCGCCGTTGAACGCGGTGAAATTGGAGTCGAAATCGGCATAGGCCGATCCGGACGTCGCGCCGCCGCGGAACGGCCCGTTGCCGGGCGCCGCGGTGCGCTGAGCGATCGCGGTGTTGTAGTCGACATTGCTGGTGCCATCGTTGCTGATGACGCCCATCTGCCGCCCGCCGAACATGTAGGTGCGGGTCTGCGGATCATTCTGGTTGAAGTTCCAGTCGAACTCGCTGCGGCGGATGATCTGGCCCTGCAGATTGTTGGTGTATCCGATATAGTACGCGCGCGCCGTGCCGCTGGGATCGCCGCTGACGCTTACACCGGTCAGCATTCCGTAGCGGTCATAATCATAGGTCGACGAACTGCTGCCATGGCGATTGGTGAGGGTGATGCCCTTCTGCATCGCCGCGTCGGCCCAGAAATAGGTTTGCCGCGTTTCGCTGTCGACAAAGGCATTGTCCGCCGAACTGCCATAGACGGGCGAAAAGCCGCCGTTCATCCAGTTCTTGGTCCGGCTGAAGTAGAGCACGCTGCCGGTCGAGCTGCCGGTCTGGCCCGAATGGGTGATGACGGGCTGGTTCGGGCCCGTGCCGTCGGCGCTGAAGTGATTGACCGTATGGGTCTGGACCGTGTCGCTGCCCTGCCGGGTCGAGGTCTTTTCCGACAGCACCTGACCCCGCAGGTCATAGTCGATGCTGTGGCGGCTGTGCATGGCGGTACCCCAGACGTCATGCTCCGAATAACCAATGACCCGGTTGAGCGCGTCATAGGTGGTGACCGCACGGAGCACGCTGCCGTTCATGACCGTCGTCAGCTGTCCGGCGGCGTTGTAGGCATAGTCCTCTTGCGCGTTCCAGCCGGTCTGCGCGGTCGCCCGCTGCCCGGCGACATTATAGGTGATGTCGGTACCGACTGCGCCGCGCGAGATGTACCCCGACCCTGCCGCACCGGTGAACGTGCCCTTGGTCGTGACGAGCCGGTTCATGCTGTCGTAGCGGTACCAGTAGCTCTGCGGGGTCGCGTTGACCGAAATCGCACCGCTGGCCGCCATCTCACGATAGTCGGTCGCGATGGAGCGCACATTGCCGACCGCGTCGTAAGTCCATTTCTTATCGACAAAGTCGACGCTTCCCTGATTTGGTCCCGGAACATCGCGGTAGCGGGTGATGCGGCCCGCCGCGTCATAGTCGGCGCGGCCATCCTGCAACGTCTGCCTGTCGACATTGTAGGCTTCGGGTATAGTCTCGTACCAGCCATAGCCCTCGCCGTCGGGCGTATCTGGCGAGGTGCCGGGGCCCCGGACCCAGATCGTTTGCTCTGCCCGATAGGTGGCGCTGGAACTCACTAGCATCTCGCGGGTCAACCGGCCGAGCGCATCATATTCGTAGCTCGCGATCTTGTTCGACCAATCGGTGTTGGCCACCTCCACATCGCCGGTAAAGACCTGACGAATCTGACCGGTATTGTAGTAGCTGTAGGTTTTGTAGGGCAGTGTTTCCAAGACGAACTGCTCGGTAAGCATCCGGCCGGCGAGATCGAAGGTATAGCTGTAGGCGATACCACCCTTGTTGACGCGGCCGGTCACGCGACCGAGCAGGTCAGTGCGCTGGATCGCGGCGTGGATAAGGTCGGTGCCGGATACGCGGTCGGCGTTGGTGCTGGTGGTCTGGGTCGAGCCGACGAGCTTGCCAAGGCTGTCGAAGGTCCAGGCATAGCTGGTGGTGGTGGTCTCGCCGCCGATCACGACCGAAGAAATGACCCGACCCTGCGCGTCATAGTCGGTGTAGGTCCTGGCACCGACGCCCTGGAGCGAATTCCACTGCTGGATGCGCTGGCCGAGGCCGTCGTAGCGATACTCCTCGGTCAGCAGTCCACCGCGGCGCAGGACCGAGGTAACCCGGCCCATGCGATCGTATTCGTAGTGTTCGTCCTGCCCGAGTTCGTTGCGCAGGATGCGGGCGTCGCCGAACCGGTCGTAGAGGGTCTGGAACACGCTGCCATCGGCACGGATTTCCTTGACCGCCAGCGCTTCGGCCCCGCCGTGGCCGGTGCCTGCTAGCAGTACCCGTCGGGTAAGGTTGCCGTTGGCGTCGACAGCGCCAATCAGGCGGCCCGAAATGTCGTAGCGGTAGTGCTCGGTCGGGTTGACCGTCGAGACCGTGCCGTTTTCGCTGGTGACGCTGACCTGCGGCGACACCTTGGTCAGCAGGCGACCCATGTTGTTGTAGGCAAAGGTGGTGATCGCGCCGTAGGTGTCGATCTCCTTGGTGACCTCGCCGAACGCGTTGTACTCGCGCGTGGCGGTGACATCGGCGGTCGTGGTGGCGTTGAGCTGGCGATCGGGCGCGCGGGTGTGGGTCACCATGCCGCGCTTGTCATAGGCGGTGACAGTGGTGACCGCGTTCGCCGTGTTGGTGTCGCCGGTGCTTGTGATCGACGCGGTGTAATTGGCCTCGGTCAGGGCCGACAGGTCGGCGCCCGCCGACGTCAGGGTCAGCGTCTGGCGGCCGGCCTTGTCGTAGACCTGGAACTTGAGGACGCCGTCGCCGGCATTGGTCCGCCACATGCGGCCCGACGCGTCATAGTCGAAATATTCCTGATAGACCGCGGCCGTGGTGTGGCCCGCGGTGGTGCCGCGCTCGACCAGTTCGCCATGCGCGTTGTAGCGCATCCGCGTCGCCGCATAGGCTTGGCCGTTAGTGTCGGTATGAACCCAGCTGCTGCCGTCTAAGCGTGCGAAGGTCTGCGCGATAACGCGGCCAGCAGCGTCATGGACGTAGAAGATCGCTTCGGTGACCGAATAGCCGGCCGAGAGCATCCGCGCATAGCTCTCCGCGACGAGGCGGCCGGCGGAATCATAGTGATAGTTGCGCGTGCGCGCGTCGGCATCGGTGGTGGAGGTGAGGCGTCCGTCTTCGTAGATGTTGCCGGTAATACGATCGCTGACCGTGCTGCCGTTGCCGGTCTGGCGCGTGGCCGTGAGCTGATCGAGCCCGTTGTAGAAATAGCGTAGCTCCGGAATAGCCTCGCCGCCCGCGTAATTATCGTACTTCGGGCGCGTTTCCTTGGTCAGCCGTCCCGCCGTGTCATACTCGTAGGTGGTGGTGTCGCCATTGGCCTCGGTCTTGGTCCAAACTTGGCCGAGCGCGTTGTAGGTGTAGATTATCTCGGCATCACGCGCGGTACCGCTGGCGTCACGGACCGTACCAGCCCGCGGCGTGAGCTGGCCGTTGAGCGGATCGATCGACCAGGTCTCGACATCGATACGCTTTTCGGTGAGGCGGCGGCCGAGCCTGTCGTAGGTGAAACTGGTGACGCGGTCGGTCAGAAGAGTCTCGACCGGTGGCGGGGCATCGGGTGTGACCGGAGAATCCCAGCGCTTCGCATAGCGCCGCTCGGTCAGGGCGTTGCCCTCGGCGTCATATTGCCACTTGGTCAGGAAGTTCTCGCGATCGACCTCGTGCGTCTTGCGGCCAAGCTTGTCGTAATAGGAGAAGGTTGTGGCGCCGTTGGGGTCGGTGGTCTTGATGACGTTCCCGGCGGCGTCATACTCGTAATAGGTGAAGGCAGGGCCGGTCTGGGTGACGAACACCGATCCGTTCCAATAGCCGGTCCGTCCCGCATCCTTGTAGCTCGACGTCAGGCGATTGAGGTTGTCGTAGTTGTAGAAGGTATCGCGCGCGGTGCCGCCGGGCAGGGGGGCGGTGCCACCCGGCGTCGCCGGCAGCGTGACCAGCGTGTCGAAGGCGCGGGTCTGTTTGAGGTTGCCGGCGGCATCGTAGATATACTGCACCACCGCGCCGGTCGCATCGATCTGCGCGACCTTGCGATCGAGATCGTCATAGTAATAGTAGAAGAGCGGGCGACCATTCGTCGCATCCTTGGTCTGGATCAGGTTCCCGCGCTTGTCATAGGCATAGGTCTCGACCGGGGTATTCATGACCCCCGACAAGCCGACTTTGACATCACCGCCCGTCTTCGAGATCAGCCGGTCCGCCTTGTCATAGGCGAAGAGGGTATCGCGCTGTTCGGGCTGCCCCCATGCCTCGACCAGATGAGTGAGGTTGCCGCGTGAATCATAGAAACGAACATTATAGGAGTAGGCGGCCACCTGATTGCCCAAGCTGTCATAAACCGGCGCATAGGTTGTCTGCCAGCGCTGAAGACCGCGCCGGTCATAGCTGTACTGGATGATCCCGCCGAGCTTGTTCTGGATCTGGCTGAGGTTGCCGAACGCGTCGTACCAGCGATATTCGGTCTTCTCCTCGGCATCGGTGGTGCTGGTGACGCGCCCGAGCTTGTCGTAGGCGAAGCGGGTGGTGGCGTCGGCTGCATGAGGCGCCGAGGTCGGGCGCACGTCGATCGAGACCGGATCGCTGGTCGCCGCTCCGCGCCGGGTGACGGTCTCGATCTCGCCGAACGCGGTGTAGCTGGTTTCGGTCAGATAGTTTTCAGCGTCGCGCGAGGCGATTACGCGGCCGTAGACATCGTAATAGTTATAGGTCGCGTTGCCGCGCTGGTCGGTGCTGCGCACGACATTGCCGAACGCGTCATACTGGTAGCTGGTCGTGCCCGACGCGGCGTCGGTCTGCGTCAGGACGCGTCCGAGACTGTCGTGGGTGTAGGTCGTGGTCCGATTGAGCGGATCGGTGGTCGAGACGAGATTGCCGAGGCCATCATAGGCGAACCCCGTCAGCGTCTGCTCGGGCGTGCCATAGGCCTCATAGCGATACTGCTCACGCCCGGCCGCATCATATTCGTAAATGGTCAGGCTCTGATCCGGCGTGCCGTGGCCGGTATAGACATGGGCTAGCTTGCCACTCGCATGGTAGACATAGGCTTTCCGGTTGCCGACGCCGTCATATTGCTCGCTAAGCCGGCCAACGACATCATAGCCGAAATAGTCGACTGTGAAGCCGCCAGGCGTGACCGCGTCACCAAACGTCCAGCTGTCCGGTACGGCGGCGTCGTAGCGATAGGTTGCGAGCACCCGGCCTTCGGCGTCATAGTCGTTTTGGGTGACATAGCCTTCGGGATCGACGACGGCCCGCAGTTCGCCGCGCGCATTATAATAGTTGCGGCTGATGCGATCGGTCGCGGCGGAATTGGCGGCCACCCAGCCGTTCATGTCCGCCTGGGTCGGCAGCGAAGTGGTCGCGCGCAAATTGGCGTACGCAACCTTCTTCGTTACCCGACCGCTGGTGTCGTAGCTGAAGCCGGTGACCGCGCCGCCGGCATCGATGGCATAGGCGACGCGGCCAGCGGTATCATAGACCGCCCAGCTCGTGCGGTTGGCCGCATTACTGGCGGCTCCGGACGACGCAATCGCCGCCTTGACCGCCGCGAAGGTCAGACCCGAAGGGAAGCTGATCGCGGTCGCATAGGTCGTGACCTTGCGCACCAGCCCGATCGAGCCCCAGGCGACATCGGATTCATAGCCATATTCAGTGACCTGGCCGAGCCCGTCGATCTGGTACCGCAGAAAGCCCTGACCGTCATAGACATAGTTCATCTGACGGTTGGCGGGGTTGGGGTTCGGGTTGGTGCTGTCGGTCAGCTGCTGATGCGTGCCGCTCGCACGCAGTGCCGGATCGGTCGCCTTGGCATAGGCGACCTCCTTCACCTTGCGGCCTGCCCGATCGTAAGCGATGCGGGTCAGATAGCCCGCACCATCGAGCGCGCCGATGCTGCGGCCGTCCTTGTCGTAGAAGACGCGCGCGATGGCGTCCCGGGCGTCGGCCGCGGGCAGTATGACGCTGGCGGGCGCGGCGACCTTGAACGCCGCGATCTGGGCGGCGGTCAGCTTGTTGTAATAGCCGGTCGTTCGGATCAGCTGGCCCGAGGCGTCATACTCGTAGCTGGTGACCGAGCCATCGCCGTCGATCGCCTGCAGTACCCGGCCTTCGGCATCATAGATGTGCCAGGTCCAGATGTCGGTGGCGTGTCCGTCAGGCCGGATCGCGGCGATGTCGATCGTCGAACCGGGGGCGGCAAGCGCCGTGAAGTGGGCCGGATCGACCCTATACGCGAAGCGCGCGGTCGCGACGAGGCGGTTGCGCGCATCGTAGCGATACTCGATCAGGTCGCCGGATTCATTGACCTCGGCGGTTTTCCGCCCGGTCTTGTCGTAGAGATAATAGCGGGTGACGCCGGTGGCGTCGGTCGTGGAACGCAGCCGTCCGTTCAGGTCATAGACGTTGCTGGCGGTACCGCCGACGGTATAGGCGCCGCTCTCGGTGACGCTGAGCAGGTCGCCCGC
>NZ_JBWKNK010000004.1:0-353748 GCF_059415525.1 Sphingomonas sp. GW821-FHT10C01
CGCCGATGACGTTCCCCGATCCCCGCTCGAAACCCGTCCCGGCCCCGGTGAAAATGGCAACCATCGGAAATCCCCCGCATCACTGGCCGGAAAGCCGGCCTGTCAGAAGAGAGATCGAAGGAATCGCCGAAGTGTTTAGAAGAATTTTGTCACGATGCATCGTCGTGAGAATCTGAATGTGATCAATCGAATGGTGACCATCCGTTCGATCCGCCCAACCAGCCGCGAGGTTGGGCACAGCGATCCGCTTCGATCGTCAGCCGTGCGGCCTCAGGCCGCAAGGTCGTTGACGCGATAGCCATAGCGTTCGTCCAGTCCCAGCTCGCGGATCGCCCGGACGCCCGCCGCCAGCGCGGCGGAATCGAGTCCGCGCAGCGGCTTGCGCAAGGTGCCGACGGGCAGGCCGCAAGCCTGCATCAGTGACTTCACCGCGACCGGATTGATCGCCGAATAGTTGAAATGCATCAGCGGCAGCAGCGCCAGATATTGCTCGCGGAAGCGCGCGGCGTCGCCCGCGTCGCGCCACGGCGTCGACAATGTCGCCATTTCGGCGGGGGCGAGGTTGCCGGTCATGTTGGCGGTGCCGTGCCCGCCCAGCGCCATGGTCGGCACCACCAGCCCTAGATTGGGGGAGTCGCAGCACATCACCGACACGTCGGGGCGCGCGGCAAGGATGCGGCCGACCTGACCGACGCGCGCGGTCGATTCCTTGTGAACCACGATGTTGGGATGGGCGAACAGCTTGAGCAGTTGCGTCCAGTCGAGATCGGTCTTCACGCGGGGCGGGTTGTTGTAGATGCCGAGCGGGAGGTCGGTCGCGTCGGCGATCTCCAGATAGAAGTCGACGATGTCGCTCTCCGGCGCGCAGATATAGGGCGGCGGGGCGATGATCGCGCCGTCGGCGCCGCTCGCCGCGGCGAAGCGGACATTGTCGATCACCTGATCGGTGGTGGGACCGCTGCAGCCGTAGAAGAACAACATGTCGGCGGGGCGCAGCTTCACCGTCTCGACGATCAGGCGCTTCTTCTCCTCAGGCGTGAGCAGCGTCGGTTCGCCGGTCGACCCCATGAACAGCACGGCGCGGGTGCCATGGTCGCCCAGGTGCCGGATCAGCGTGCGGAACGCGCCGAAATCGATTCCTCCGCTTGAATCGAACGGCGTCACCGTCGCCACGAACGACCCTTCGATCCGCATCTTCGTCATCTCTGTCTTCCTTGCCCTCTGGATTGTCGCAGGCCCTTCCAGCTACGACGGGCAGGCCGCACCGATCCGCCATGTCCGACTGGCGGAAATGCGCGCGCCGGACGTCGTTCCGGGCAGGAGGAGGGCAGGCATGGGGACGACGCGCATCGGGAAGGTGATGGCGGTGATGCTTGCCGGGGCGATGCTCTGCTCGGCCGCGCCGCAGCGTAATGTGCCGCCGGCGGGGGAGGGGTTGATCGCGCTCAAGGCGGCACGGCTGTTCGACGCGACCAGTGAACGCCTGCGCGAGGATGCCGTGGTGCTGGTTCTCGACGGGCGCATCGTCGGCGTCGGGGCTTCCGCAGACATCCCGACCGGGACGCCGGTGATCGATCTGGGCGATGCGACGCTGCTGCCGGGCTTCATCGACGCGCATTCGCACCTGACGCTCGAATCCGATGCCGACTATTACCGCCACGTCTTCAAGCAGATGATGCGCACGCAGAGCGAGCAGGCGTTCTACGCCGGGGCCAATGCCCGTGTGACGCTGGAGGCGGGCTTCACCACCGTCCGCCATGTCGGCGCGCGCTATTTCATCGACATCGGGCTGCGCAACGCGATCAACGCGGGTCTCACACCCGGTCCGCGCATCCTGGCTTCGGGCAATCCGATCACCGCGCGTGGCGGGAGCTGCGATCAGCCACCGTTCCCGGCCGAGCGCGTCGCGCCCAAGACCGCGATCGACGGCGTCTGCTCGGGCGGTGCCGAATGCCGCGAGGCGGTGCGCCACCAGATGAACAACGGCGCCGACGCCATCAAGATCTGCGTCTCCGGTGGTGTGCTGTCCTGGGATCCGGTCGACGTTCCGCAGCTGACGCGTGAGGAGATCACGGCAGCCGTCGAAGAGGCGCATAACTGGGGTCGCAAGGTCGCCGCGCACGCCCATGGCGACACCGCCGCGCGGATCGCGATCGAGGCTGGGGTGGATTCGATCGAGCATGGCAGCTTTCTCAGCGAGGCGACGCTCAAGCTGATGAAGGCCAAGGGCGTGTTCTTGGTGCCGACCTGCACCGCGATCGACTGGGTCGAGAGTCATTCGGGCAACTATCCGCCCAACATCGCCGAAAAGGCGATCGCCGCATCGAAAGCGCATCACGATATGCTGCGCATGGCGATCCGTATCGGCGTGCCGATCGCGGCGGGCACCGACATGAGCGTGGTCGACAAGGGCCATGGCAAGAACGCGATCGAGATGGTGCTGCTCACTCGTTATGGCATGCGCCCCGCCACGGCGTTGATCGCCGGCACGCGTGAGGCGGCACGGCTGCTCGGCGTCGCCGATCGGGTCGGCACGATCGAGACGGGCAAGGACGCCGACATCGTCGCGGTCGCCGGAAATCCGGTCGCGGATATCGCCGCGACCCAGAAGCCGGTGCTGGTGATGCAGCGCGGGCGGATCGTGATGCGAAAAACCGGCTGACCGACTGGCGGAAATCGCGGCCGTATCCATCCTCCCTTTGAAGGGACAGTTTTGCGAGGGGGATGCACGTGATCGGACTGGGTTCGGCAATCGGCAGGGCATGGCGTGTGATCGCCATGCTGATCACGGTCACGCTGGCGCTTCCAGCAGCAGCACAGCTCAACTTCTCGGTCCAGCTTCCCGCCGATGCCGGCGGCCCGGTGACCGGCCGGCTGATCGTGGTTGCCGCCGGCACCGATGTCGCCGAACCGCGGACCGCGATCGGCATGCTCGGCCCGCCCTCCTTCGCGGTCAATGTCGACGCGATGAAGCCCGGTGCGAGCGTCACGGTCGGACAGGATTCGATCGGCTATCCGATCGACCTCAAGAGCCTGCCGCCCGGAGAATATAACGTGCAGGCGGTGTTGATCCGCTATGTCCAGACCAAGCGCTCGGACGGCCATACCCTATGGGTACCCGCACCCAATCAGGCGCGCGCGCCGGCGTATCTGAGCGGCGGGAACCTGTTCAGCAAGGTCGCCAAGGTCCGCATCTCGCCGATCGCGAGTGCACCGATCGCGCTGGCGCTGACCGAGACGATCCCGCCGCCGGCGGCGCCGGTCGAGACGCCCTGGCTCAAGCATGTCCGCATCAAGAGCAAGGTGCTGTCGGACTTCTGGGGAATCCCGATGACGATCGGCGCGACAGTGCTGCTGCCCAAGGGCTTCGACGAACATCCGAACGCGCGCTATCCGGCGGTCTATGCGCTGAGCCATGGCGATATCCCGTTCGGTTTCACCACCGATGCGACCACCGATACCCCGCGCGCGCGCGAACGCGCCGCCGACGGCGCGCTGGAGACCGGGTACCAGTTCTACAAGGATTGGGACGGCGAGGGGATGCCGCGCTTCGTTGCGATCACGCTGGAGCAATACAGCCCCTATTTCTTCGAATCCTATGTCCTCAACTCGGCCAATAACGGCCCGTGGGGCGACGCCATCACCAAGGAGCTGATGCCGTATCTGGAGAAGAAGTTCCGCCTGATCGACCAGCCCTATGGCCGGATCGTCGAAGGTGCATCGACCGGCGGGTGGGAGACGCTCGCGCTCCAGCTCCACTATCCCGACATGTTCGGGGGTGCGTGGATCTTCAATCCCGACCCGATCGACTTCACCCGCTGGGGCGTGGCCGACATCTACCGCGAGCCGAACATGTTCGAATATCGCGTCAGCGAATGGCAGACCGCCGAGCGGCCGTTCCGCCGGACGCGTGAGGGGCTGCCTGGCCTCTCGATGCGCGACCTGTCGAAGCTCGAGCTGATGCTGGGCGATCGCGGGCGCGGCTTCTATCAGCTCGCGATCTGGCAATCGACCTATGGCCCGACCGACAAGGACGGCTATCCGCGCGCGCTGTTCGACCCGCTGACCGGCGTGATCGATCGTGAGGTCGCCGAATATTACCGCGCCAACGGCTTTGACCTGACTCACTACGCCAAGACGAACTGGGCGAAGCTCGCGCCGAAGCTGTCGGGCAAGCTCAACTTCTTCGCCGGCGAGCAGGACGAGTTCTTCCTCAACCTGGGCGTCTACAAGTTCGAGGAAATGGTGCGCGAGGTCGGCGGCGCCAACTATCCGATCCGCTTCGAATATGGCCGGCCCAAGAAGGGCCACAACTGGCACCACACCGATTGGACCGGGGTGATCAAGGAAATGGGCGCGCATGTGCGCAAGAACGCCCCTGCCGGCGCCCCCGTGGCTGACTGGAACTATTGAGGAGATCGAGCGATGACGGCACCCTCCTGGAGAATGGCGCTGGCGATCGGCACCGCGCTTGGCATCGGCACGCTGTTGCCCGGCGGCTGGGCGGTCGCCACCTCGACCCCGGCTGAGAAGGCGCGCGTCGCGACCTTCGACGAGATCAACGTCGGCCGCGTCAACATCGTCGAGCCGAACGGGAAATACCGGCTGGTGCTCGCCAACAAGGCGCGCTTCCCGGGCCTGTTCATGGACGGCAAGGAATACAAGCATCACAGCCGCGATCAGGGCGGGATGCTGTTCTTCAACGACAATGGCGACGAGGTCGGCGGGATGGGCTTCGGCAACCGCACCGTCGACGGCAAGAATTCGGCCAGCGCGTCGATCCTGTTCGACCAGTATAAGCAGGATCAGACGGTGGGGATGGTCTATTCCGAGAACGACCGCAGGCGCGTTGCCGGGGTCCGCGTCTGGGATCGCCCCGACGCGTCGATCCAGCCGCTGATGGAAATGAGCGACCGCGCCGCGCGCGAGTCCACCGAGGCGGGCAAGGCCAAGATCCGCGAGGAGATGATGGCGCATGCCAAGGCCAATGGCGGCGTCGGCGCCGAACGCTTCTTCGCGGGCAAGCAGCTGGAGGATGCCATCGTCCGCCTCGCCGACAAGCAGGGGCGCCCGCGACTGGTCATGAAGGTGGGAGACGACGGCCTGCCGGTGATCGAGTTCCTGGGCGAGGACGGCAAGGTGGTGAAGCGCATCACGCAATAGGCGCTTCCAGCACCCCGCATGAAACATATGCGGCGGGTACTTTGTATCCGTCGCGTATTTTCGCGTATTATCAATATTTTACTTTGATATTATTTGGATTTTATGACGGTTTTTTCTTGACGTCGATTTGGTTTGCTGATGCTCTCTCCATATGGACCATCAGGCCCGCCTTCTCTGGTTCGCGCGCGAAATACTTCCGCATGAGGGCGACGTCCGGCACTGGCTTGCCGGGCGGATCCGCGGGCTGACCTCGTGCGAGCTCGATGAGGTGATCCAGGAGGCTTATGCCCGGATCTGGACCGCGGATATCGAGCGGATCGTCAGTGGCCGCGCCTATCTGTTCGTCACCGCGCGCCATATCGTGGGTGAGCATGTCCGACGCTCGCGGATCGTTTCGATTGAGCTGGTGGCGGATTTCGAGTCGCTGAACATCGTCGATGATGAGATCGGCGCGTTTCGCCGGCTGAGTGGAAAGCAGGAACTGGCGCGGTTGCATGCCGCGATCGCGACCCTGCCGCCCAAATGCCGGCAAGCATTCCAGCTCAAGAAATTCGAGGAGTTGTCGCAACGTGAGATCGCCGAGCGTATGGGCATCTCGGAAAGCACGGTCGAGAAGCACCTGGCGAAGGCGCTGCGGCTGTTGATGGAAGCGATGAAGGCGCCACAGACAGGCGCGGAGGATGACGAGCGTGGCAAGCGTAGGTTCTGGGGATTCGGATAACGCCGAGTCGCGCGCCGCCGCCTGGGTCGTCCGTTCTTCCGAAGGTCCGCTGACCGCTGAAGACCAGCAGGCGCTCGACGCCTGGCTGGCGAGTGACACGCGGAACCTCGGGGCATGGGTGAAGGCGCAGGCGGCGTGGCTCGACGTCGATCGTCTCGTTGCGCTGGATACCGGCACGGCGAACGAGCCGGTGCGCGTTACGAAACCGCTGCCGTGGCGCAAGATGGCGATCGCCGCATCGGTACTGTTCGCGGTCGGGGTCGGCGTTGTTGCCGAGGATCAGCTGCCCGGCAGGATCGAGACGGCGCGCGGCGAGGTGCGTCGTGTCGCGCTCGAAGACGGATCGATGATGTTCCTCAATGGGGGCACCCTGCTTCAGGTGCGCTTCTCCGGCGGTCAGCGCCGCATCGTGCTGCGCCGGGGCGAGGCGTCGTTCAAGGTTGCACATGATGCCGCCCGGCCGTTCGTGGTCGAGGCGGGGAACGTCTCGGCGCGCGCGGTCGGTACAGACTTCACCGTCGGCAGGGCGGCGGATGGCGACATCGCGGTGACCGTCGCCGAAGGGCGCGTCAAGGTGACCGATGCGGATCGCCGTGCGCCGCGCCAGCTCATGCTCGGCCGCGACGAGCAGTTCGTTGCCGCGACGATCGGTCCACGCCGTGCGCGTCTCGACCCGCGCGAGGTCCAGCGTCAGCAGGCATGGCGTAGCGGCCAGTTGATCTTCCGCGGCCAGATGCTCGCGACCGCGGTCGCGGAGGTCAATCGCCATGCCGACAAGCCGGTGGTGATCAATGATGCGTCACTCGGCCGGGCCGAGTTCATGGGCGTGTTCCGCGTCGGTGACTCGCGCGCTTTCGCCAACGCCGCCGCAGCCGCCTTCAATGGCGAGGTGAGCGAGACTCCTGACGCCTTCATCCTCTCGCGCAGGCAAAACTCCCCCTCGCACTAGCGTCCGATCTACCGCAACGCGGGACGATTTCGATCCGGAGTGGGGGATTTCGCACATCCGTTCCTCTCTCCCCTTGAGGCCGGATAACCGGCGAACCAGGGGGAGACAGCCAATGGGCGAGCGGCAAAGAATGCGGAGCGGAGCGCGGGCCATGTTTCTGGCGGGGGCGGCGATCGCCAGCCTCGGCGCGACCATCGCGGCCACGCCCGCCTGGGCGCAGGCGGCACGGCAATATTCGGTACCGGCCGGTGACGCGGGCGATGCGGTGCAGACCGTCGCGCAGCAGTCCGGCCTTCAGGTGATCGCCCCGGCGGCGGACCTTGCCGGTGTCCGTACGCATGCGATCAAGGGCAGTTTCAGCGCGGTCGAGGCGCTGCGGCGGATGTTCGCCGGAACGGGCCTTGAGGTCGTGCAGACCGCGGGCGGCGCGGTCATGGTCCGCCGCGCCGCGGCGACCGCGGCGGCTCAGACAGCGGCGCCGGATCAGGAAACCCCGGCCGCGAGCGAGGATGTCGTCGTCACGGGTTCGCGCATCCAGCGACCGGGCTTCGACACGCTGCAGGCGGCAACTTCCACCGACGCCGAGGAGATCGAGCGGCGCAGCTATACCAATGTGCTCGAGGCGCTGCAGGATACACCGGGCTTCGCGCCCGCCGCGTCGAGCCAGATCGGGACCAGCCAGGGCACGCTCGGCATCGCGCAGAGCTTCGCCAATTTCTTCGGCCTGGGGTCGCAGCGTACGCTGAGCCTGGTCAACGGGCGGCGTTTCGTGTCGTCGAACACCGTGTCCGGTTCGGGTGGTTCGACCTCGCCCGGCTCTCAGGTCGATCTCAACCTCATCCCCGTCGGGCTGATCGAGCGGGTCGAGACGGTCGCGATCGGCGGCGCGCCGGTTTATGGTTCGGACGCGATCGCGGGCACCGTCAACGTCATTCTCAAGGAGAAGTACGAGGGCTTCCAGCTCACCGGTCAGGCGAGCATCAGCGAGCGCGGCGATGCCGCGAACCAGATGGTGCGAGCGCTGATCGGCAAGAACTTCGCCGGCGGGCGCGGCAACATCGTGGTCGGCGCCGAATATGTCCGCCAGGAAGGCATGGTGATGGGGCGCCGCTTCCCGTTCCGTTTCCTCACGCCATCGGGCAACACCAATCCCAGCGACGGCATTTCCTCGCTGATGGTGGTCAACGACCTGCGGTACGCGCCGCTGACCGATGGCGGCCTCCCTTACCGCACGAGCGTTCCGATGCCCGGAACCTATATCGTCGATGCTGCGGGAAATCCGCTGCAGTTCGGGACCAATGGCGATCTGGTCCCGTACCGCGTGGGCGCGTCGTTCTTCGGTTCGTCGATCTCGGGGATCCCGGTCTACGCCGATGGCGGAGACGGGATGAATCCGGCGAAGCATACCAGCCTGTTGTCGCCGAACGAACGCTATCTGTTCAACCTCAACGCCAATTTCGACGTCACCGACAGGGTCAATGTCTTTGTCGAGGGATCCTACGCCCACACCAACGGCACCAAGCTGTCGGACCTGTTCCAGTTCGCCGCGCCTGGCATCCTTGGCGGCCCGGCGCTCTCGATCAGCGTCAACAACCCGTTCCTGTCGCAGCAGGCACGCTCGATCCTGGCGGCGAACGGTATCACCACCTCGTTCCGGCTCAACCGCAACTTCAACGACATCGTCGACCGATTCCCGGCCAATTCGACGTTCGACGTGTTTCGCATCGTCGCGGGGGTGAAGGGCGACTTCAAGCTGGGCGCCGAGAGCTGGAACTGGGATGTCTCGTACAATTACGGGCAAAGCCGCAACCGCTCCGAATTCAACTCGATCAACCTCACGCGACTGCAGAATGCGCTCAACGCAACCAGCACGACGACGTGCGCGGTCGGTGGTGACTGCGTGCCGATCAACATCTTCGGCGAAGGCGCGGCGAGCGATGCCGCGGTCAACTATGTGCTCGACCGTGGCGTGGGCATCGGCAAGAATTCGATGGAGGTGTTCTCGGCGAACCTCAGCGGTACCTTGCCGTTCGGCATCGCGGGGCCGATTTCGGTCGGCATCGGTTACGAGCATCGGCGTGAGGCGGGGTCGTTTGAGGGCGACGCGATCCTCAATGGCGGCCTGACGCTGCTGAATGGCGCGATCGCCTATCCCGACGCGCCCGAGGGCAGCTTCAACACCGACGAGTTCTATGGCGAGGCGATCGTCCCGCTGCTCAACGACGGGATGAACCTGCCCTTCATCAAGGCGCTGCAGGCGGAGGGCGCGATCCGCTACGTCGATCATTCGGTCTCGGGCGGTGACATCACCTGGTCGGGCGGCGCGCGAATGCAGACTCGCCTCGACGGGCTGACCTTGCGCGGCGTCTATACCCGTGCGATCCGCAACCCGTCGCTGGTCGAGCTGTTCCTCAACACCACGCCGGTGGCGCGTGGCGGCAACGATGTATGCGCCGCCAGCCGCGTAGGCGCGGGCCCCAATCCCACCGTCCGTCTTGCCAATTGCACCGCGGCGCTCGCCGCGGTCGGCGGACCGGCGCCGGGCCAGTTCCTCGCCACTACCAACGGCGCATCGCCCTTTGGTCAGGTCGGCGGCAATCGCGAGCTGGAGAATGAGAAGGCGCGTTCCTGGTCGCTGGGGCTGGTCTACCAGCCGCCGGCGATCCGCAACCTGCGGCTGTCGATCGACTATAGCCATATCCGTCTGGCCAATGCGATCTCGCGCTTCGACCTCAACACCGCGCAGGCGGCCTGCTATGACAGCCCCAACTTCCCGAACGAGACTGCCTGCCAGGCCTTCCGCCGCCTGAATGCGGCCGAAGCGGCTGCACAGAGCGCGGCGACGGGGCGGCAGCGCATCGCGGGCGATATCGCCGATGGCTATCAGGAAACCTATTACAACAGCGCGCTGCTCGACTTCGCGGGGATCATCGGCGAGATCAACTACGCCTTTGCCGTACCGAACGTCGCGGGCACGGAACCGGGCCAGCTGCGGCTGGGCGTCAAGGCCTTCTACATCGACTATTTCCGCAACCAGGCATCGGGCGGATCGCCGGTGATCGAAGGGGCGGGAACGGTGGGCTCGCCGCGCTGGGACGTCAACGGTCGGATCGGTTACAGCTTCGACCCGTTCGATTGGGACGTTCAGCTGCTGTGGAGCAGCAAGACCGTCCACAGCCGGACCGCGACGATCGAGAATACGCCGGTCAACGATTATCCGTCCTACACGTTGGTCAACACCACCTTCAGCGCCAGGGTCACCGATAATTTCTCGCTCCAGTTCAGCGTGCGCAACCTGTTCGATCGCGCGGTGCCCTATTCGGCGACGGTGAACCGCGCCTTCGGCGTGTTCGATCCGATCGGGCGGACCTTCACGGCACGTGCGGCGGTGTCGTTCTGATGCGGGCAGGTCTGATTGCCGCCGCATTGCTGCTTGCTCTGCCCGCCGCCAACGCGTCGGAGCAGACCAAGCGCTATACGATCGAGCAGCTGATGGCGGCGGAGACGTTCGGCGGCATCTCCTTCTCGCCCGACGACCAGCTGCTGCTGACCACCAGCAACCGCACCGGCATCGCCAACCTCTACACGGTGCCGGTCGCGGGCGGACCGATGCAGCAGCTCACCCACTCGACCAAGGAGACGGTCAACGCGATCGGCTATTTCCCCGACGACCGCCGCATCCTCTATTCCAGCGATCAGGGCGGCAACGAGCTCGCGCATATCTATGTCCGCGAACTCGATGGCAGCGTGCGCGACACGACGCCGGGGACAAAGCATGTCGCGCGGTTCGTCGAATGGGCCAAGGACGGCAAGTCCTTCTTCGTCCAGACCAACGAACGCGATCCGCGCTATTTCGACCTCTACGAGGTCACCACCGACGGCTATGTGAAGACCTTGCTGTTCGAGAATGACAAGGCGTATCAGATCCGCGCCGTCAGCGCCGATCGCCGCTATGTCGCGATGAGCCGCATCCACGACAACGCCAACAAGCGCGTCTATGTCTATGACCGCACGGACAAGGCGCTGCGTGAGGTCACCGCCGGATCGACCCCCGTGTCGGGCGAGCCCGAGACCTTCGCGCGGACCGGGTCGACCCTCTATTTCACCACCGACGATGGCGGCGAGTTCACCAAGCTCGCCCGGATGGATCTCGCGACCGGGCGGCGCGAGACGATCTTCGCGCCCAAATGGGACGTGTCCGGCGCCGCGCTCAGCCGCGACGGGCGCACGATCGTCGCGACGGTCAATGAGGATGCGCGCGGCCGGCCCTATCTGTTCGACGCCGCGACGCTCAAGCCGATCCCGCTCGCCGATCCGGCACCGGGGGCGAGCGTCGGCCTGCGCCTCGGCAATCGCGGCGGGATCGCCGCGATCTCGCTGACCAACGGCGCGACGCCGGGCGATATCGCGATCCTCGACCTCAGGACCGGCAAGCGCCGCCCGTTGCTCAATGCCCAGGCGCCCGGCGTCGCGCAGAGCGACCTGGTGCCCGGCAAGATGGTCCGCTTCGCCTCCTATGACGGGGTTCAGGTTCCAGGCGTGCTCTATGTGCCGCACGACGCCAGGCCCGGCGACAAGCGGCCGGCGGTGATCCATGTCCATGGCGGGCCCGGCGACGAAAGCCGGATCGGCTACCGGCCGCTGATGCAATATCTGACCAACGGCGGCTATGTCGTGTTCGAGATCAACAACCGCGGCAGCTCGGGCTCGGGCCGCACCTTCTATCACATGGACGACAAGCGGCATGGCGACGCCGACCTCGATGATGTCGTCGCGGCGAAGAAGATGCTGGTCGCGACCGGCTTCGTCGACGGCGACAAGATCGCGATCGAGGGGCAGAGCTATGGCGGCTACATGACGCTCGCCGGGCTCGCCTTCCGCCCCAAGGAGTTCGCCGCCGGGGTCGACATCTACGGCGTGTCGAACTGGCTGCGGCTGCTCAAGAACACGCCCCCTTGGTGGGAGGATCTGCGACGGCTGCTCTATACCGAGGTCGGCGATCCCGCGACCGACGAGGCGTACCTCACCAAGATCTCGCCGGTGTTCCACGCCGACCGGATCGAGCGGCCCTTGCTCGTGCTTCAGGGCGCGAACGATCCGCGCGTGCTGCCGGTCGAGTCCGAGGATATCGTCGCCAAGGTCAAGGCGCGCGGCGTTCCGGTCGAGTATATCGCCTTCCCCGATGAGGGGCATGGCTTTCGCAAGAAGGCCAACCAGATCGTCGCCTATCGCGCGATCCGCGAGTTTCTCGACAAGCATGTCGCCAAGCGTGGCGACGATCCGGATGCGGCGCGCGGCGGCCTGCCGATCGGCGAATGAACGGCCCGACGATGAGCCGGCGGGCGCTGCTCGCCGGCAGCGCCGCGCTCGCCGCCTGGCCGGTCGCGGCGGCGGCATCGGATGAGGCCGCACGGCTCGACGCGTTCTTCGAGGCGTCGTTCCGCAAGCGCATCGCCCGCAATCCGCTCAGCCAGTCGGGACTGGGTCTCAAGGACGGGCAGGATCGCTGGCCCGATCCCGGCGATGCGCGTGCGGTCGAGGACGCCGGACTCGTCCGCGCCGAGCTGGCCGAGCTCGCTCGGTTCGATATCCGCGCGCTGGATCCCGAACGGCAGCTTAGCGTGCGGTTGTTCGACTATGCCGGCCGGCAGGCGCTGACCGCGCACCGCTGGCGCGGCAATCGCTATCCGGTGTGCCAGATGCGCGGGCCGCAGCGCGTCATTCCCCAGACGCTGATCAACAACCACCCGATCGCCGATCGAGCGGACGCACAGGCCTATGTCGCACGCCTGCGTGGCGTGAAACCCTATCTGGAGGCGATCGTCGCGGGCCTCGACGCGCAGGCCGCGGCCGGAGTGCTCCCGCCCAATTTTTCCTACCCACTGGTGATCGGCAATTGCGCGGCGCTGATCCGCGGCGCGCCGTTCGGTGGCACCGGCGACAGTCCGATCCTCGCCGACTTCCGTGAGAAGGTCGGCAAGCTCGCGATGGCCGAGGGCGAGCGCGCCCGGCTGGTGCAGGATGCCGAGGCGGCGATGCGCGACGGCTTCGGCCCCGGTTTCCGGACGCTGATCGCCTGGCTCGAACGCGGGCAGGCGCGAATGACGCGCAACGACGGGGTGTGGAGCCTGCCCGAGGGCGACGCCTATTACCGCGTCGCGCTCGAGCTGGAGACGACGCTGCCGCTCACCCCGCAGGAGGTGCATCGCACCGGACTGGAAGAAGTGGCGCGGCTTCATGCGGCGATGCGCGCGGTGATGGCCAAATCGGGCTTCAGCGGGTCGCTGACCGATTTCTTCGCGTTCGTCGGCAAGGACGACCGCTTCTACTATCCCAATACCCCGGCGGGCAGGACTGCCTATCTCGACGCGATGCGCGGGCATATCGCGGCGGTCGAGGCGCGGCTGGGAGAGGTGATGACGCGCGTCCCCAAAGCCGGGATGATCGTCAAGCCGGTCGAGCCGTGGCTCGAACGCTCGGCCGCGACCGCGGGCTATTTTGCACCCGCGCCCGATGGGTCGCGGCCGGGAATCCTTTACGTCAACACCGTCGAGATGCGGAACCTGCCCAAATACGAGCTGTCCGCGCTGGCCTTTCACGAGGGCGTTCCGGGCCATCACCTCGAACGCGCGATCAGCCAGGAGCTGGCGCATCTGCCCGCCTTCCGGCGGCAGGGCGGCTATACCGCCTATAGCGAGGGCTGGGCGCTCTACGCAGAGCAACTGCCCTATGCGATGGGTCTCTACACCGATCCCTATCAGGAGTTCGGCCAGCTTTCGCAGGAGCTGATGCGCGCCGGGCGGCTGGTCGTCGATACCGGGCTGCATCATCTGCGCTGGAGCCGCGAGCGTGCGATCGACTGGCTGCTCGCCAACACGCCGGGTAGCCGCGCCGATCATGTGACGGCGGTGCAGCGCTACATCGTCACGCCGGGGCAGGCGACCGCCTACGAAATTGGCAAGCTCAAGATGGTCGGGCTGCGCGAACGCGCGGAGAAACGGCTGGGGCGCCGCTACGACGCGCGGCGGTTCAACGATGCGCTGCTGGGCAGCGGTCCACTGCCGCTCGCCCTGCTCGACGAAGTGATGACGCGCTGGATCGCGAATGGAGGCAAGGCATGATGATGACGCGGCGCGGGATGATGGGCGCGCTCGCCGCGACGGCGATGCCGCTGCCCGCCTGGGCGCTTCCCGAGGACGAGGACACCCGGCTCGACGCCTTTTTCGAGCGCGTGTGGCAGCGTGGGATCGACCGCAATCCGGTGCGCCAGTCGCAACTCGGCATCAAGCGCGACCAGGACAAATGGAACGATGTCGGCGAGGCGTTCGCGATCGAGAATCTCGAACTGCTGAAGCAGGATCTTGCGGCGCTCGCCGGATTCGACCGGGCACGACTGTCTCCGCAGGCGCGGATCAGTGTACGCATGTTCGAGGACGATGGCCGCAAGGCGGTGGCGCGCTTCGCCTTGCGCCGCGACGATTATCTCATGACCCAGATGGGCGGGATGCACACGCGCGTGCCGATCACCCTGCTCAACGCGCACAACATCGCCGACCGCGTCGATGCGGAAGCCTATTGCGCGCGGATCGAGCGGGTCGCGCCGCTGATGGATCAGGTAGTGGTTGAGCTGGCGAAACAGGAAGCGGCGGGCGTGCAGCCGCCGCGCTTCGTCTACCGGCTGTTGATCGAGCCGAGCGAGAACATGCTCAAGGGCCGGCCGTTCGATGACAGCGAAGCCGACTGCCCGATCCTCGCCGATTTCCGTGCCAAGCTCGCCAAGGCCGGTATCGCCGATGCCGATCCGCTGATCGCCCGCGCCCAGGCTGGACTCAGCGGGCCGTTCGCCGGGGGCTATCGCAAGCTGATCGCGCATCTGCGTGCTGCCGAGGCGCGCGCGGACACGCGTGACGGGGTGTGGAAGCTTCCGCGCGGCGACGCCTATTACCGCCAGCAGCTGGAGGCCTATACGTCGCTGCCGATCGCGGCGGAGGCGATCCACAACCTCGGTCTCGAGCAGGTCGCGCGCATCCATCGCGAGATGAGCGCGATCATGCGCAAGGTCGGCTTCGCCGGCACGCTCCAGGCATTCTTCGAGCATGTCCGCACCGATCCGCGTTTCTTCTATCCGCAGACCGATGCCGGCAAGGCCGCCTATGTCGCCGATGCCGAGCGGCTGCTCGCCGAGATCCGTGGGCGGCAGGGGGAGCTGTTCTCGATCATCCCCAAGGCACCGGTGGTGGTGCGCCCGGTCGAAGCATGGCGCGAGCGGTCGGCGGCCAAGGCCTTCTACCAGAACCCGCCGCAGGACGGGTCGCGGCCGGGGGTGTTCTATATCAACCTCTACGACATGAAGGCGCAGCCCAAATGGCAGCTCGCGGCAACGCTCTATCACGAGGCGATCCCGGGTCATCATATCGAGACCTGCGTCGCGCACGACATGGCCGGACTGCCCAAGTTCCGGCGCTTCGGTGGCGTCACGGCGTTCAGCGAGGGCTGGGGACTCTATTCGGAGCGGCTACCCAAGGAACTGGGCCTTTATGCCGATCCCTACGACGATTTCGGCCGCCTCTCGCTCGAACTGATGCGCGCGTGCCGGCTGGTGGTCGACACCGGCATCCACGCCAAGCGCTGGAGCCGCGAGCGTGCGGTTGCCTACATGGATGCGAACATGCCGAGCAGTCACTACGACAACCAGCGCGAAATCGACCGCTACATCGTTCTGCCGGGCCAGGCTTGTTCCTACTATGTCGGGATGCGCAAGATCCTCGAATTGCGTGAGCGGGCGAAGGCGAAGCTGGGCGCAAGGTTCGACATTCGCGGCTTCCACGACACGGTGCTCGGCAACGGGCCGCTGCCGCTGCCGATCCTGGAGGAACAGGTCGATGGCTGGATTTCGCGGGGAGGGCGCCGGGCATGAGGCGGTCGTTGATCAGCCTGACGGCGCTGCTGCTCGCCAGCGCGGCTCATGCCGAAGCGCCGCATTATGAGGTGAAGGCGACGTTCGCTCCGGACGGCGCACTCTCCGCCGACGTCACCGTGACGTTGACCGAGGCGCTGCCGGAGAAGGCATTCCTGCTCTCGAAGCGCTTCACGCTCGAGCCGATGCAGCTGCCGCGCGGCGTGACGATGAAGAGCGAACCGTCGGCCTCGCCCATGCCCGATCTCGTCAAATACAGCTTCAGCTTCGATCGGCCGAGCGTGCAACCACGCAAGCTGCGCTTCCGCTACGCGGGCCCGATCGTGACGGCGAACGACAGCGGTAACCCACCGTTGCGCCCCGAAGGCTATGAGCTGTTCATCGATCATATGTGGTTCCCGGTCGGCGCCGATATCCAGACGCGCTTCACGGTCGACGCGACGATCGACGGCCTTGCGCCCGATCTCGTCGTGGTCGCGCAGGGGGATGTCACGCGGACCCCGACCGGCGCGCGCATCCGCCGCAATTTCGTCGATATCGATTTGCCGATGGTGGCGATGCGCGGCCTCAAGCGCGCCGACGCGCATGGCGTCGAATTCTATGCCCGCGATCTCGATACGCGATTGTCCGGCTTCTACGTCAAGCATGCCGAGGGCGCGGCACGCTATTTCGAGGCGATGTTTGGACCGCTGCCGCGCAAGGTGCGGATCGCACAGGTCTGGCGGCCCAAGTCGCTGGGCTATGCCCGGACGGCCTATACCGTCGTGTCGGAGGGCGGGCGCAGCGGGCCCGATGTCGCCGAGATCAACCCGGCCGCCTATGTCGCGCACGAGATCTCGCACGCCTGGTGGATGCTCGCCAGCCCGCTCACCGACGATTTCTGGCTGGTTGAATCGACCGCCTCCTACATGGCACAGCGCTATCGCGAGGCGGCGTTCGGCGTCGCCGAGGCAGAGAAGGCGCTCGCCGAGCTGCGCAAGGCCGCGGCGACCGCGGGGGCGGTGATGGGGCATGGTCGGCCGAACCGGGTTCAGCTCTATGCCAAGGGGCCGGTGCTGCTGGTTGACCTTGAGCGGCGGATCGGGCGTCCGGCGATGGATCGGCTGATGGCCATCATGGCGCGCGAGCCGGTGCACACCACCGCGATCTTCCTCAAGCATCTGACCGAAATCGGCGGGGCCGATGCCGCGCGGGAGTTCAAGGCAGCGCTGCTCGCCGCCTGAGCCTTGGGACTGAATGTCGATCCGCCCTAATGGGTGGGCGGTCCATAGAGCCGCTCCGCCCGACGGCGCAGCAATTCGGCGCTCCCGAGCAACAGCGTGGAGGCGACCACCAGCAGCGTCGCGGCGGCGGTGATCGCTGGGCTGATCTGCTCGCGCACGCCCTCGAACATCTGGATCGGCAGCGTACGCTGCTCGGGTCCGGCGAGGAACAGCGTGACCACGGTCTCGTCGAACGAGGTCATGAACGCGAACACCGCTCCCGCCGCCACCCCGGGCGCGATCAGCGGCAGCAGCACACGGAATAATACCGTCGCCGGTGGGGCACCAAGACTGGCTCCAGCACGCAGCAACGACCCGTCGAAGCCGTGGAGCGAGGCCGCGACCACGATCACCACGAATGGCGCCGCAAGGACGGTATGCGCAATGATCAGTCCGACGAAGCTGTTGGTGAGGCCGATGGGCGCGAACAGGAAGTAAAAGGCGATCGCGACGACGATCACCGGTACCACCAGCGGCGCGCCGAGCAAAGCGACGACGAGCGGCCGCGCACGCGACTTCAAATTGACCAGGCCGATCGCGGCGAGCGTGCCGAGTGGGGTCGCGATCGCGGTGGTCGCGCCGGCGATGATCAGGCTGTTGGCGAAGGACCGCGTCCAGTCCGGCGATGTCGCCAGCATCCGGTACCAGCGCAGCGACAGCCCGCCCTCGGGGAAGACGAGGAAGCTGGTCGGGTTGAACGACATCGGCACGATCGCGAGGATCGGCAGCAGCAGGAAGGCGAGGACGAGTCCCGCGAAGCCGATCAGCGCGAGGCGCGCGGCTCGCTCGCCCTTGGAAGCCGGCGCGCTCATATCGGCCGCCAGCCCGAGACGGCGCGCCCGAGGATCAGCACGGCGCCGAGCGGGAGGATCAGCAGGATGCTGAGCGCGGCGGCCATGCCCCAGTTGAGCGAGCGGTTGGTGTAGAAGGCGATCGATGCGCTCACCATCTGGTCCGCGCCGCCGCCGACCAGCGCCGGGGTGATGTAATAGCCGAGCGCCAGCGTGAACACGATCACCGCGCCCGCGATCACGCCCGGCAACGTCTGCGGGAGATAGACGCGGACGAAGGCGGAGACCGGTCCGGCGCCGAGCGAGCGCGCCGCGCGCAGCGTGTCGGGCGGCACCTGCCGCATCACGCCGTAGAGCGGCAGGATGAAGAACGGCAGCAGCACATGCGTCATGGCGATATACACGCCGGTCCGGCTGTAGAGCAGCGGCAACGGCGCCTGCGCGAGCCCCAGTGCCTGAACTACCCTGTTCACCACTCCATTGGTCTGCAGCAACACAACCCACGCCGTGGTTCGCACCAGCGTTGAGGTCCAAAAGGGCAGTAGGACGATGATGAGCAGCGGGTTGGTGAGTTTGGGGGGGGCGTTGGCGATCGAGTAGGCGACCGGGTAGCCAAGGGTGATGCAAAGGAGGGCGACGATCGCGCTGATCTTGAAGGTGCGCAGTAGAATCCCGACGAACACGGCCTGTTCGGAGGGGACGGAGACGATATTGCCGTCGGGATCGACGCGCCGATCGAGCGCCGCCCAAAGGTAGAAACTGCTCGAGGGGCCACTGGCGTGACGCATCGCCGACCAGGTCGCGCGGTCGCCCCAGCGCGGATCGATCCGGGCGAGGTCGGCGACCGAACCGCCGGCCGCGCCCTGATCGAGCCGGGCAGCGGTCGCGAAGATCAGGCTGCGCGAGCCGACGATGTCATAGTTGAGGCGATTGGCGACGCGGTTGATCGTCCCGGCCTGACCCGCCGCCCGCATCTCCCGCGCCGCGGTCGCCGCGGCGGCATCGGGGGGCAGGGCGGTGCCGTCCCACGCGCGCAGCGCCTCCGCCGTGCGCGGCATCACCGCGGGCAGCTCCTGCTCGCTCACCCCGCGCATCAGCATCAGCGCGACCGGCGCGGCGAAGGCGACGAGCAGCGTGACGAGCAGCGGAGCGAGCAGCGCGAACGGCCAGAGCCGCTTCACCGCGCGACCCATGCGTTGAAGCGCTGGGTCAGCTCGTCGCCATATTCGACCCAGAAATCGCCATCGAGCTTGAGCGCGCGCTTCATATTCTCGGGCTCGGTCGCGGTATTCTCGCGCCAGCGCGGTTCGATCGCTTCCTGCGCCGCGCGGTTGGTGAGGCCGGTGGGCATGATCCGCGCCAGGTTCATCTGGTTTTCGGGCCGGGTGGCGAAACGAATGAACTGCATCGCTTCGGCCTTTCGCGGGCTGTTCTTGAGGATCGCCCAATAATCGACGGCATAGATATTGCCGTTCCACTGGAGCTTGAAGTTGCGCTTCTCGTCGCGGTTGGCGACGACGAGACGGCCCGGGCTGGTGACCGACATCACCACCTCGCCCGAGCCGAGCAGGTCGGGCACCTGCGCCACCGACGACCACCAGACGACATGCGGCTTGAGCTCATCGAGCTTGCGGAAGGCGCGATCGACCCCGGCGCGGGTACGCAACAGCGGATAGATTTGTGCCGTGGGGACGCCATCGGCCAGCAGCGCGATCTCGAGCGCATATTTGGGCGTCTTGCGGATGCCGCGCTTGCCGGGGAAGCGGCGCACGTCCCAGAAATCGGCCCAGCTTTGCGGGCCGGCACCGGCGATGCGATCGCCATCATAGCCGATCAGATACGACCAGAGCTGCGATCCCACCCCGCAGGTGTTGACCGCGGCATCGGTGAAGGTCGCGCGTCCGCCAAGGGCGGCCCAGTCGAGCGGCTCGAACAGGCCTTCCTCACAGCCGAGGATGATTTCCTCGGTCTCGGCCTGAACGACGTCCCAGCTGGTGTCGCCGCCAAGCACCTTGGTCCGGATCACGCCGATCCCGCCGTGCCAGCTGTCTTCACGCACGGCGATGCCGGTCGATTTGCTGAACGGCGCGACCAGCGCCTGGCGGTCGGCCGCCTGCGAACTGCCGCCCCATCCGACCACGGTCAGCGGTCGTGGCTCCTCGGCTCGATCGCATCCGGTCAATGCCAACAAAGCGGCAAGACCGACGAACCCTATTCCAAACCCCCTTGGAATCATCCGTTTGTGCCTCCCACAGCGTCTTTTTGAGCGAAGGCGAAGGCGCTGTCGACCGTCCAGCCGAGCGCGATGCGGTCGTCATGGACGGCTCCCGGCGAGCGCGCGGTGAGTTGTCCGCCGCCGGGCAAGCGGGCGTAGATGCGCGTATGATCGCCGAGATAGAGGCGGTCCTCGACCACGGCGTCGAAATGGTTCGCCAGCGCGTCGGCCTCCTGTCCGGTCTGTACCGCTTCGGGCCGGACGGTGACGATGGCGCGGTCTCCGGCAGCGAGGCCGTTGCTCGCACGGGCCCGGATCTTGGCCCCTCCCGCGATCTCGACCGTGCAGCGATCGTTGCTGCGCTCGACCACCACGCCGTCGAGCCGGTTGTTCTCGCCGATGAACCCGGCGACGAAGGCGTTGGCCGGCCGGTCGTAGATCGCGCGCGGGGTATCGACCTGTTGCAGCCGCCCGCCCGCGAAGACCGCGATGCGATCGCTCATCGCCAGCGCCTCGGCCTGATCATGCGTGACATAGATCACGGTGATGCCGGTGCGGCGCTGGATTTGCTTGATCTCGACCTGGAGTTTCTCGCGCAGCTGGCGGTCGAGCGCGCCGAGCGGCTCGTCCATCAACACGACATCGGGGTTGAAGATGAGCGCGCGGGCAAGCGCGACGCGCTGCTGCTGTCCGCCCGAGATGGTGTTGATGCGGCGATCGCCCATCCCCTCGAGATTGACCAGCGCCAGCGCCTGCGCGATCCGCGCATTGGCCTCGGCGCCGCGAATGCCACGTACCGCGAGCGGGAAGTCGAGATTGCGGGCGACCGACATATGCGGAAACAGCGCGTAATTCTGGAACACGACGCCCATGTTGCGCTGGTGCGGCGGCTTTTCCGCGAGCGAGGCACCGTCGAGGCGGATATCGCCCGTGCTGACGCGTTCAAAGCCGGCGAGCATCATCAGCGTGGTGGTCTTGCCCGAACCCGATGGGCCAAGCAGCGTCAGGAACTCGCCGCGACGGACCGTGAGGTCGAGGTCGGCGACCGCCCAGTGCGTGCCGTCATAGCTCTTGCCGACGCCACTGATCTCGACCAGCGCGGGAGCGACGGCGCCGGTCACCGCGCGGTCATCGCGCGATAGACCGCAGCCAGACGCGTGATACCGGCGTCGATCGTGTCGGGCGTGGCGAAACTGTAGGACAATCGGACATGGTTCCGCGGTGGGGCGCGGTTGCCGGTCGTGGTGCCGGCGAAGAAGCGGCTGCCCGCGATCAGGTTGATTCCGGCGGCTTCGGCATCGGCGGCGAACCGGTCGCCATCGATATGCACGGGCAGGGTGAGCCAGAGATAATAGCCGCCATCGGGTACCTGCACGCGGATCTCGGGCAGCTCGCGGGCAAGGGCTGCGAGCATCCGGTCGCGCCGCTGACGATAGGCGTCGCGGACGCGGGTGACATGCGCCTCGAACGCGGGCGAGCGCCCGAACTCGTAGAGGATGCGCTGGATCAGCGCCGAGGAGCCGCCCTCCGCCTTGAGCCGGATCATCCGCGCGATCATCGCCGGTTCGGCGGCGATCCAGCCCATGCGCAGGCCTGGCGCGACCAGCTTCGAGAAGGTGCCGACATGAAGCACCACACCCTGGGTATCGAGCGCCTTGAGCGAGGGCACGGCGTCCCCCTCGAACCGCACGCGACGATAGGGCGTGTCCTCGATCACCGCGATGCCCTGGCGTGCGGCGAGCTCGACCAGGGCGCGACGCCGGTCGAGCGGCATCGTCACCCCGCTGGGGTTATGGAAATCGGCGACATTGTAGATCAGCTTGGGCGGGGCCAGCCCCTCCGCCGCGCGGCGGGCGAGGGTGGCTTCCAGCTCGTCGACGCGGATGCCGGATTCGTCCTGGCCGATCTCGATGAACTCGACGCCATAGACGGCGAAGATCGGGATGGCGGTGAAGTACATCGGCGCAGTGACGACGATCGCGTCGCCCTCTTCGAGCAACAGGCGCGAGATCAGGTCGAGGCCGTTCTTGGCGCCGTTGACGATCAGCAGGTTCTGCCCCGTCAGCGCGCAGCCGTCGCGGTTCATGAGATCGGCGATCCACTCGCGCAGCAGCGGCTGACCCTGACCGGCGGAATATTGCAGCGTCTCCGCGCGATACTCGTTGAGCGCGGTCTGCGCGAACGGTGTGAGATCGGGGAGCAGGTCGGACGCGGCGAACCCTGAATCGAACGCGATCACGCCATCGTCCAGCTCCGACGGAAAATGCGACCCCGGAAACACGGTCGAAAGCCCCGCCGCGCGGCGTGCAAGACGAAGATCAGCCACCCCTTCTCCCATTTCTTACGCAACCCGCATTCGTCGCGAGCGGCCCCGCTTGGAAGGATGGATGGCGCCCGCAAATCCGCCATCCGATTGATTGGCTGGGGGATTCGCCCGGCCGGTCCATCGTCGCTTGAAAGGGGGAGAAAAATGCCGGTCGAGGTTAGGCGAGGTTGGGCGATAGCGATGCTGTCGCCGCTGCTGATCGCGGCGGCGCAATTGCCGCGCGGATTGGATCCGCTGGCGGTGCCGGACCCGTTTCCGAGCACCTATGTCCCGGCGCCGTCAGAGCCGATCGCGATCGTCGGCGCGACGCTGCTGACCGGGACCGGCGCCGAGATCGTCGACGCGACATTGCTGCTGCGCGATGGGAAGGTCGAGGCGGTCGGGCGGGGGCTGGCGGTGCCGGCGGGCTATGCGGTGATCGACGCGCGCGGCAAATGGGTGACGCCGGGGGTGATCGATGCGCATTCGCACCTTGGCGCGTCAGGTTCGCCGTCGATCCCCGCGCATGACGACACCAACGAGGCGACCGCGCCCAACGCCGCCGAGGCCTGGATCGAGCATTCGGTGTGGCCGCAGGACCCCAAGTTCCGCCTCGCCCGCGCGGCGGGGGTGACCACGCTGCAGCTGCTACCGGGATCGGCCAACCTGTTCGGCGGGCGATCGGTGACGGTGCGCAACGTTCCGGCGACGAGCGTGCAGGGGATGAAACTGCCCGGTGCGCCCCATGGCCTGAAGATGGCGTGCGGCGAGAATCCCAAGGCGACGTTCGGTGGGCGCGGGCGGGCGCCGGCGACGCGGATGGGCAATGTCGCGGGCTATCGCGCGGCGTGGATCGCCGCCGCAGACTATGCGCGGCGCTGGGATGCGTGGCGCGCCAAGGGAGTGGGGGAGCCGCCGCGTCGCGACCTGCAGCTCGATACGCTGGCGGGGGTGCTCAAGGGCGAGATCCGGGTGCAGAACCACTGCTACCGCGCCGACGAGATGACGGTGATGATCGATGTGGCGCGCGAGTTCGGTTTCCGCATCGCAGCGTTCCATCACGCCAGCGAGGCGTACAAGATCGCGCCACTGCTGACACGCGAGGGCATCTGCATCGCTACCTGGGCCGAGGCATGGGGGGCGAAGATGGAATCGTTCGACGGGATCGAGGAGAATGCCGCGATGATCGAGGCGGCGGGCGGCTGTGCGGTGCTGCATTCGGACGACGGGCTGCTTGGCCAGCGGCTCAATCAGGAGGCGGGGATCGCGATGGCCGCGGGCCGCGCTTCGGGCCTGGCGGTCGACCGCGGCACGGCGATCAAGTGGATCACGCTCAACCCGGCGAGGGCGATGGGGATCGACCGGCTGACCGGATCGCTCGAACCGGGCAAGGCGGGGGACGCGGTGCTGTGGAACACCGATCCGCTCAGCGTCTATGCGCTCGCCGAACGGGTGTGGATCGATGGGGCTTTGGTGTGGAACCGCGCCGATCCGGCGATGCAGGCGCGGCAGCGCAGCGACATGATGCTGGGACAACCCGGTCGAGAGGTGACGCGATGATCGGCCGGCGGAGCGCCTTCCTTGCCTTCATGCTGGCGGCGCCCGCGGCGGCGCAGGACGTGGCGATCGTCAATGCACGCGTGCTGAGCATGGGGCCGGCGGGCGAGATTCCGCGTGGCACGGTTGTCATTCGTGCCGGGCGGATCGTGGCGATCGGAACGGGCGTTGCGCCGCCGCCGGGAGTGCCGGTGATCGATGCGGGGGGCCGAACCGTGACGCCGGGCTTCGTCGCGCCCTACACGACATTGGGGCTGGTCGAGGCGCGA
This sequence comes from Sphingomonas sp. GW821-FHT10C01, assembly GCF_059415525.1. NCBI lineage: Bacteria > Pseudomonadati > Pseudomonadota > Alphaproteobacteria > Sphingomonadales > Sphingomonadaceae > Sphingomonas > Sphingomonas sp. GW821-FHT10C01. Next base: position 24,150 of record NZ_JBWKNK010000004.1, read on the forward strand.
TCGGTCGCGGGGACCGACGATCGGGCATCGATCAGTCCGGCGATCAGCGCGGCGCTGGATGCGGGGGACGGGCTGAACCCGGATTCGGTGCTGATCCCGGTGGCGCGGCTGGGCGGAATCACACGATCGATCGTTGTGCCGGGCTATGCCCGAAGCGGCGAGCGCGAGCTGCTGTTCGCGGGGCAGGCCGCGGCGGTACAGCTTGGGACGAGCGGCGCGATGCTGACCCGGCGCGGGGTCGCGATGGTACTGGCGATGGGCGAGGATGGCGCCGAGCGTGGTGGCGGATCGCGCGGCGCGGCGATCGCGCTGCTGCGCGCATCGCTGGACGAGGTGCGCAGCTATGCACGGCGGCGTGCGGACTATGATCGCGGGGCGATGTCGCCGCTGTCGCTGTCACGCGCCGATCTGGAGGCGCTGGTGCCGCTGGTCGAGGGACGGATGCCGCTGCTGGTCAGCGTCAACCGCGCTTCGGACATTCGCGAGATGCTGGAGCTTGCCCGCGCGCAGGGACTGAGGTTGATCCTGGAAGGCGCGGCGGAGGGGTGGCGGGTCGCGCCGGAGATCGCCGCGGCGAAGGTGCCGGTGCTGCTGACCCCGATCGAGAATGTCCCGGCGAGCTTCGAGATGCTGGGCGCGACGCTGACCAATGCGCGGCGGCTGCACGCGGCGGGGGTGGTGATCGCGTTCGAGCCCAATGGTCCGCAACGCGAGCGCGAACTGCGCCAGAATGCGGGGAATGCCGTCGCGGAAGGGCTGCCGCACGCGGCGGCGCTGGCCGCGATCACGATCAATCCGGCGCGGATCTTCGGCCTGGCCGACCGCATCGGATCGCTCGAGCCGGGCAAGGACGGCGACGTGGTGCTGTGGGACGGCGATCCGCTGGAGACCACGACGCGGCCGGTGGCGATCTATATTCGCGGGGTCGCGCAGCCGATGACCTCGCGCCAGACCGAACTGCGAGACCGATATCTATCCCAGGTGAGGAGAACCCAATGAAGATCGATCCAACCAAATTGCTGATGGTCTATTCGGCGGTGCTGACGGCGGGCGCCGTCGGCATGATGAGCACCGGCGGCGCGGTCGCGCAGTCGGGCGGTGCCACCAGCGGCAAGGCGTCGTTCGACACGATCGACGTCAAGCGCATCAACGTCCGCGAGGACGACGGCACGCTGCGCATGATCGTGTCCAATACCAGCCGCTCGCCCGGCATCATCTTCCACGGCAAGGAGCGTCCGCATCCCAGCGGCAATCGCGGGGCCGGGATCATCTTCTACAATAATGAGGGGACCGAGAATGGCGGCCTGACCTTCAGCGGCCAGCGCGGGAAGGACGGCAAGACGTCCGGCGGCGGGCATCTGAGCTTCGATCAGTTCGAGCAGGATCAGGTGATCCAGCTGACCCAGAACGAATATGACGGGCGGCGCTGGGCGGCGATGATCGTCAACGACCGGCCCGAAGCCCCGCTCGACCTCGATCTGATCGACGCGTATCGCAAGATGCCCGAGGGGCCGGCCAAGACGGAGATGGCGAAGAAACTCGCCGCCGGCGGGTTCGGGGTGAGCCAGCGGCTTTACGCGGGCAAGACGCGCGACCGCGCATCGACCGTCATCCTGGGCGACGAGAAGGGGCGGCCGCGGATCGCGCTGAAGGTCACCGCCGAGGGCGCCGCCACGATCGATTTCCTCGACGAAGCCGGCAAGGTGGTGAAGTCGCTGTCGCCGACGTCCTGACGATCAGGGTGCGGGCGGCGCGATCGCGATCAGTTCGATCGTGAAGATCAGCGTCGCCCCGCCCGGGATCGGCCCGCGGCCCTTGAAGCCGTAGGCGAGCGTCGCGGGCATCGCGAGCTCGATCGTGTCGCCGACCCCGGCGAACTGGACCCCCTCGGTCCATCCCTTGACCACCCGGCCGAGCGGAAAGCTCACCGGCTTACCGCGCGCGACCGAGCTGTCGAATTCGGCGCCGTCGACGAAGCGTCCGACATAATGGACGGTGACGCGGTCGGTGGCGGTCGGGCGGGTGCCCGATCCATCCCCCTTGATCCGCCGCCAGCGCAGGCCCGATGCGGTCGCCTGCCAGCCCTGCGCGGAACCGCGCTCGGCGAGCGCGAGCTGCTGGCGATTGTGCCACGCGACATCCTGCGCGACATCGGTGGGCGGGGCCGCCTGCGCCGTAAGCAGTAGAAGCGCCGCAATCATGGCGTGATCAGCCCGGCCGCGTCGGCGACCTCGAGATTGGGATATTTGGCCTTGAGCGCCGGGAGCCAGGCCTTGCTGTCGCCCACCACCAGCACGACGGCGCGCTTGGGATCGAGCCGTTGTGCCGCGCCCGCCAGCGCGGCGGCGCTGATCACGGGTGCGGCGCCGAGCTCGCTGCGCGCGACCGACAGCGGCGCGCCGGTCGCCACCAGATCGGCGAGATAGTCGCCCAGGCTGGCGGTGCGATCGGTGCGGGTGGTGAGGCCGCGCGTGACGAGGTCGCCGCGTTCGGCGATCGCCGCCGCGTCGGGCGGCGCGATCGCCAGGCGACCGAACTGCGCAAGGACGAGATCGACCACTTCGGGCGCGGATTCGGTCTTGGTCTGGGTCGCGGCCATCACATAGCCGGCACCGCGCCGCATATCGATCTGGCTCCCCGCGCCATAGCTCAGCCCGCGCTTCTCGCGGATCTCCTTGCCCAGCCAGCCGCCGGATCCGCCGCCGATGACGGCGTTGGCGACCTGAAGCGCGCGATGGTCGCCGGCGGAGCGGGGACCGATCGGGAGCATCGCGACCACGGCGGTCTGTGCGACGCCGGGCAGGTCGACCGCGACGATGCGCGGCTTCGGATCGGGGATGGGCGCGAGCGGGGCGGGGGTGCCGCCCTGCCAGGCGCCGAACGCGCGCTGGGCGAGCGCGGACGCGGCGCGCGGGTCGAGCGGTCCGGTGACCACCAATGTCGCCATGCGCGGGCCCCAGGCGACGCGCGCGGCGGCGATGTCGGCGGCATCGGCGGCGGTGAGCGATGCCGGGGTCGCGACGCCGCCATAGGGGGTGCCGCCCGCCACGGCGGCGGGAAGCAGCCGCAGGGCGAGTTGCACCGGCTGGCGCTCGCTTACCGCGATGGCATCGGTCAGGCGGCGGCGCTCGCGATCGATCTCGGCCGCGTCGCTGCCGGGGCGCAGTACGACATCGGCCATCAGGTCAGCCGCGGCTTCGGCATTGGCGGCCGGAACGGTCATGCGCAGGATCGTGGCGTCGGGCGTCGCGCTCGCGGCCATGCGCGCGCCGAGACGATCGAGCGCGGCGCCGAACGCGGCGGCATCGCGGCCGCCCGCACCGCGCAGCATCAGCGCGGCGGTCAGATCCGCGCGGCCGGCATGGCCGGCAGGGTCGCTCGCATCCCCGCCGGGTATCACCAGCTCAAGCGTGACCAGCGGCAGATCGGTGGACTGAGCGCTGACGAGGGTCAGGCCGTTGGCGAGCTTGCCTTCAGCAATGGCGGGCGGCTGGCGGCGTTGCGGGCCGGGGCCGGGCGGCTGTTCACGCTCGGTGGCGCTGGCGAAGCTGACCGGCGGGCGGGGTTTGGTGGGCACGTCGACGCCCATCGCCTCGACCGCGTTTGGCGAGGTGTCACCGGTATAGCCGGCGGGGCGCTTGCTCTCGTCTTGATAGCGGATCGTGACGCGGCGGCGGTCGGCAAGCCAGCGGGCGGCGATGCGCTGGACGTCGGCCGGGGTGATCGCGCGGATCGCGGCCAGCCTCTTGTCGGCCATGCCGGGGTCATCGGCCAGGGTCGCGCCATCGCCGATCAGCAGCGCGCGGCCCTGCGTCGTCTCGCGCGCGGTCAGCGCGTCGCCGAGCAGCGCGTTCTTGACCGCATCGAGTTCGGCGGCGCTGACCGGGCGGTCGCGCAGTGCGGCGAACTCGGCGGCCAGCGCGGCTTCGGCATCGGCGAGCGTCGCGCCCTTCGCCAGCGTCGTGGTGATGGCATAGGCATGGCCGTCGCGGGTGAGGAAGTTGAACGCGCTGTTGCTGGCCGCGAGCCCCTTCTCGCTCACCAATGCGCGGTTGAGCCGCCCGGTGGCGCCGCGCGTCAGCAGCGCGTCGACCACGTCGATTCCCGGCGAATCCGGATCGGCGGCGGGCGGCGCGACCCAGGCGGTGACGATCGCGGGCAGCGGGACGTTGGGCGCATAGGCGTCCACCAGGCGCGGTGCGGTGCGCTCCGGCTCGCGCGCGGGCGGCGCGGTGATCAGCGGCGTCGAGGGTTTCGGGACCGCGCCGAGATAGCGGTCGGTCCAGCTCGTCAGCTGCTTCGGGTCGAAATTGCCGGCGACGACCACAACCATGTTGTCGGGACGGTAGAAGGCCTCGTGAAAGGCGCTGACCTCGGCAAAGGTCGCGCGGTCGAGTTCCGCCGCCGTGCCGCCGATCGGCCGCGCATAGGGGTGGGTGGTGAAGACGAAGCCGGGGATGAGATGGTGGAGGATGCGGCCATAGGGCTGGGCGAAGATGCGCTGGCGCAGCTCCTCCTTCACCACCTCACGCTCCGAGGCATATTGCTTCTCGTCGACGATCAGGTTCTTGAGCCGCTCGCCCTCCATCCACAACAGGCTTTCGAGCCGGTTGGCCGACGCCGTGGTGGTGTAGAGCGTGGTGTCGAACAGGGTGGTGGCGTTGGCGCCCTCGGCGAAGCTCGACTGGAACGCACTGACCCCCTGCGGCAGGTTGCGGGTCGGCTTGAACATCAGATGTTCGAACAGATGCGCGAAACCGCCGCGTCCCTTGGGGTCGTCGCGCTGCCCGGTCCGGTACCAGACATAGACGCTGACCGACGCCGCCTTGGGATCGCGATGCGCATAGACGGTCATGCCGTTGGCGAGCGTGCGTTTGGTGTAGGCGAGCGGCGGCACCGTGATCGGCCGAGCGGCGACGGGGGCCTGTTGCGCGATTGCCGCAGACGGCACGAAGGCGGCCGTGGCGAGCAGTGCGGCCAGCATGATCTTCATGGTTTCCCCCTCAATTGTCGGGCCAGAGCGTCCCGAACAGGCGCGCGAAATTGCCGCCGAGAATCTTGTCGATGCGCCGCGCCGGATGGCCGCGCGCCGCGAGGTCGCGGCCGATGTCCAAGAAGCGGCGCGGGCTGGTGTAATCGGGGATCAGGTTGAGCACGTCGGGCGCTTCGCCCGGTGCCGCGATCCCGCGCTTCGCACGGCTCTCATAGAATTCGCGCTGCGCGGCATAGGCCGCAGCGTCGGTGCGCTGCGCGGTGAGCGAGCCGTCGGTGCCGATGCCGACATGATCCTCGCCGCAGACGTTCACGGCATGCTCGATATGGCGGATCAGATCCTCGGCGCGCGGCTGGCCCGAGGCACGCAGGAACGGCATCAGATAGATACCGGCGACGCCGCCCTTGTCGGCCATCGCGCGCAGCGTCGCGTCCGAAACGTTGCGGGGCAGATCGACCAGCGCGCGGCAGCCGGTGTGACTGATCGCCATCGGCCGGGTCGCCGCGACGATCCCCTCGGCAATGGTGCGCGCGCCGCCATGGCTCAAGTCGAGCGCGATCTTGTGCGCCTCGATCTCCGCGATCGCACGACGGCCATAGTCGGACAGGCCCGCGTCGGCGCGCTCGATCGCGCCGTCGCCGGCAAGGTTGCGGGTGTTGTAGGTGAGCTGGATCGCCCGCACGCCCATCGCGCGGAACAGCGCGACATGGGCGAGGTCGCCTTCGAGCGGGCTGGTATCCTGGAAGTTGCAGATGATCCCGAGGCGGCCGCTGCGCTTGGCTTCGGCAAGGTCGGCGGCGGTGCGGACGAGGATCAGGAGTTTCGGGTGGTCGAGGCACATCTGCGCAACGCGCGCGACCTCAGCGACCGAATCGTGGAACTGGCCGGTGCCGCTGCCGACGCGGCCGACGGTCATGCTGATCGCGGTCATGCCCGCGTCGCGAATCGCGGCGATCACTTCCGGCGTCATGCGCTGGCCACCGCCGGTCGAACCCTGCGCATCGATCACCGTCGCGCGGGCATAGTCGCGTTCGCCCCAGGGCGGCGGTGCGGCGCCGACGAGTGCGCTCGCGGCGAACGCGGCACCGCCGCCGAGGAATGTCCGCCGTGTCGTCACTCGCATTGCCCGCGCCGCGGGGCGAGTCCGGCGGCGGCGGCGAGCGCGTCACCGTCGAAGAGGATGCCCTGCTTGATCACCAGCGCCGCGCAGCGCACCGCGCCGATTCGGGCGAGCGGATCGCCGTCGAGCAGCACGAGATCGGCGCGCTTGCCCTTGGCGATCGATCCGGTGGTGGCGTCGAGCTTCATCACCCGCGCCGCGCCGAGCGTGGCGTTGTAGAGGACATCGGCCGGTGAGAGGCCCGCGGCGACGTGCAGCTCGAGCTCGCGCGAATAGAGGGTTGCGCCGCCGTCGGTGCCGTTGACCACCGGGACGCCGGCATCGTGGAGCCGCTTGAGCAACTGCTGCATCCGCGTGAACGAGGCACGGTATTGGGTGCGCTCCTCGACCGTCTTGGCGCGGCCTCCGGCTCGGCTTCCACGCAGCGAGGTCGCAGGCATGCGCGATGCCCAGGGCGCGGTAGCGGCCGCCATCTCACCCTTCCAGCCGGTGAACATGTTCTCGAAGGTGACGAGGGTGGGATCGACCACGGTGCCGGCCGCCTTGAGCCGGGCGACGAAGTCGCGGGCGGCGGGGCCGTCGGGATCGATCTCGTGCCCGCGCGTATAGGCGTCGATGAACCGCGAAGGGGTCTGGCTGCGCGATAGCACCTCGGCGCCGAGGAAGCTCAGCAGCCACATATTGCCGTGCTGGATCTCGTCATAACCGAGCGCGACGGCGTCGGCGGCGGTGAGACCGGAGGGCAGGTGCCCGCCGACGCGCATGCCTCTGGCATGCGCACGCGCGATCGCGGCGCGGGCGGCATCGACGGGGATCGAGCTGTAGAGCTTGACCATCGGATAGCCGAGCGCGGCGAAATGGTCGACTTCGGCTTCGGCTTCGGCGGGCGTGGTCACCAGCGACTTGGTGGGGCCGGCAAAGGGGCCGCGCCCGTCGATCAGCCCGGCCTTGAGCACGCGCGGGCCGAGCAGCACGCCGCTGTCGAACTGATCGGTGATGCGCTTGAGGGGCACCGGATCATTGCCGAGATCGCGTGCCGTTGTGACCCCGGCGGCGAGCGCCGTCACCCCCTCCTCGGACCCGAGTACATGGACGTGCATGTCCCACATCCCCGGGATCAGCACGCGCCCGCGCGCGTCGATCACCCTCGCGCCAGCAGGTGCGACGATGCTGCCGTCCGCGCCGACCGCCGCGATCGTCTCGCCGCGCAAGAGCACGCTGATGCCGGGACGCAGCGTCCGCGTCTCGGCATCGAACAGCCGCGCGCCGCGGATCAGTACTCCGGCCGCGTTGCGCTGGGTCAGGCGCTTGGCCGTGGCGCGTGCAGCCTGCTGGAATGCATCGGCTTCGGCGGCGAGCAATGCCGCCTGCTCGGCTTCATGGCCTTCGCGGATCACACCGATCCAGTTGCTGCCGCTGGCGAAGAGCTGACGATTGCCGTCAAGCCAGATGCCCGAGGGTGACATGCCGAGACCGTCGATCGCGTAGAGTGTCGCCGTGCCGCCACCGGTAATCGGTCGCGTGGCGAGGCTGCGGATCGACGCTTCGCCGGATGGAAGCAGCTTGAGCTTGCGCCCGGGAGCGGCAAGCAGCGCGCGGGCGAGCATCGCGGTCGCTTCGGCATCGCCCTCATTGGCGAGATAATAGCCGCCAGCCGTCGCGCTGCCCGTATCGACAGCACTGGTCCAGGTCGCGCGACCACCGGCGATGGAGAACGTCTCGGCGGTGGCGATCCGGCGATAATCGGTACCGGAGATCGTGATGCGGACAGGGACACCGCGCGCATCGACGCGCGCTACCGTCTCGAGATCGGGCCCGCGTCCGCGATCGCGAAAGGAATAGGTCGAGCGGCGCTCGCCTTCCGCGCTCTCGATCACGCGCAAGCTTCCCTTGGCGGCACCGGACATGAGGACGGTGTAGCGCTGCTCGGCGGGCGGCGCGGCGCCTCCCAGGCACAGAGCTACTGCGGCTAGAAGGAGCATGCGCGGCGGAAGACTATGTGCTGGCATCCCCATCACGATGGATAAGGCTGATGTTTCCGCCATCCGAGGGAGCCGCGCTTCCGTCCGTCACGTAGCCGGTGGTGTTTCAGATGCCGAACCAGCTCCTGATCAATGACAGAAGCGTCGCGACGGCTTCGGACTCTTCGATTTCGCCGCCCACCATAAGGCCCGAAAGCGCCTCGGCAGCGCCGATGATGGCGGCGCAGCGAACCGCCAGCGTTGCATCATCGAGCTGCGCATAGGGGCGAAACGCCTCCGCATAGGCATCGACATAGCGGCGCAGGAGTTCGCGGCCGAACCGCTCCATCGCCTCGTCGCCCTTCATCGCTGCGATGATGGCGAAAGCCTCGGGCCCAACAGTGGCGTAGCAGCGCATATAGGCCCAGCTGGCTGCTTCGGCGACCGAAAGGAAGGTCGGCTTGGCATCCCCGAGCCGATCCCTGAGCACGTCGAGCTGGCGTTCGGCGATCTCGGTATAGAGGGCGATAAACAGGCCCGACCGTGTTCCGAACTGGTCATAGACGACCGGCCGGGTAACCCCCGCCGCCTCGGCAAGCGACACCAGGGTCAGCGCATCGGCGCCATGGGCCCCGACGATCGTCTTCGCCGCATCGAGAAGCTGCCGCCTCCGCTGCTCGCGGCTCAAACGCGTCCGTTTCGTCCCGACACCCATATCGCAAAGCCCAGTTGACTATGTACATAATGTAACTTACATAGTGTACATAGCTTGTCGTAGAAGTCCACTCGCGAGGCAGATTGAGGATATGAAGGATATGAACACGGATGATTCATGGGTGCTTCTGGTAGGCGCTTCGGGGGTTGTGGGACGGCAGGCCGCGGCGCGCCTTCGTCAGCGATGGCCTGACCTACCCTTGCTTCTCGGCGGTCGCGATCTTGCGAAGGTCGAAGCCCTGGCGCTGGAACTCGGGAATGCGCGGGGCGTGGTGGTTGACCTGGGCCGCCGCGATCTGGGGCTGCAGGACGATATCAAGGTCGGCGCCACCGCGATGTTCGTCAAGGACGAAACCCTGAACGGCCAGCTCTTCGCCCAGGATCGCGGCAGCGCCTTCATCGACATTTCGAGCGCGGCGTTCGAACTGGGGCCGCAAGCGGCGTTCTACAGCGAGCGTCCGCAGACGGCGCCGATCCTGTTGGCCAGCAACTGGCTTGCCGGCGCGAGCACCTTCGCGGCGCTCGACCTTGCGAGCGGCTTCGCCCGTGTGGACAATGTGCTCGTTTCGGCGCTTCTCGATGATCAAGATATGGGCGGCGGTGCCGCCGAGGCCGACTATGTCCGCCAGACGCAAGCGGGGCCATCGAGCCTGGCGCGCAGGAACGGCCGGTTCGTCTGGGCCGCCGGCGAAGACGCTGCGGCCACGTTCGAGGCCTGGGACGGAACGCGCTTCGACGCGCAGGCATTCGGCAATCTCGATATCCTCAGCCTCTCGGCGGCGACCAACGCCCCCGACGTCGCGTTTCAGCTCGCGGTCGGCGAAACGTCCAGTCGCCGAAGGGGCGATCGATATTCGCACGAGATTCTGATCGAGGTCACCGGGCTTTCGCTCGACGGGCAGATGAAGCACGCACGGCGTTTCGTCATCCATCCCGAGGGTCAGGCGCCGATGACCGCATTGGGCGTCAGCCTGGCGATCGAAGCGATGCTCGGCCTCGAGACCGGCAAGAAGCTGGCCCCGGGATTGTATCTTCCACATGCCGTGGTCGATCCCGCACACGCCGTCGAAGCGCTTCGTGACATCGGGGCGGTGATCGATGACCGCTGGAACTTGGCCGCGTCGGCAACAGCGGAGGCTGCGGCGGAACTCAGCATCTAACGCCACGTCCCCACCAACCATGGCCCCTATTGATCGGGCATAGCCCCGCTGTTGGCAGGGCTATGCCCCTTCGGTGACGAATAGCAGGATCACGGACCGGGAACCGACCGCCAGGCGCTCTCGGTCCGCGGCGCTGCGGCAAGCCGCGATCAATCCGGCGAGCCCCGCCACGCCCGAAGCTGTGCTGGCTGGTCCTCCCGCCCGCTCCATCGTCTCGCACGCCGCCCGCAAATCGGCTTCGGCCACCTGAATCCCGGCTGCGTCATGCCTCAGAAGAATGTTCAGTGCAGGCGCGGATGCAGCACCGCAGGACAGCATATCCGCGCAGGTTTCGAGCGTGCCTTCGATCTGGACCGGAATACCATGGGTAAGCGCGGCCGCCACGCATGCCGCCGCCTCCGGCTCGACCACGACAACACCGCGCGGCATCGCCATGGCACCGGCAAGCCCCCGCGCCATCGCGGCCGCAAAGCCCCCGACCCCCGCCTGCAGGAACAGGTGAGTCGGTGCCGAGAGGGCGTCTTCGACCAGTTGCGCCACGACCTCTTCCGCGATCGTCGCGTAGCCCGCCATCACGTCCGCGACGACGACGTCGTCAGGATCGTCGGTCGTGTCGGCGATCAGCAAGCCTTCTCCGCGCGCCTCGGCGGCACAGGCTTCGCGAACGGCATCGTCGTAAGTTCCGCACAGACGTACAATTGTCGCGCCGATGTCACGGATGCGCGCTTCGCGCGCGTCGGTGACATGATGGGGCAGATATACCCGCGCCTCCGCGCCCGCCTCACGGGCCGCCGTCGCCACGGCAAGGCCGTGATTCCCGTCACTGGCACACAGCAATCTTCGCGGGGTCCGGGCAGGGTTCCCGCTGGCATCGAGACGCGATAGCGCCAGGCGGGCGGCATGCGCACCGCCCAGTGATTTGAAATTTCCCAGCCGCCGATGATTTTCGCATTTGACCAGAATGGCGCCAACGCCGAGCTGGGCGGCGAGGGCCGGGAGGGCGATGAGCGGCGTGAACGGGACGCCGTGCGTGCTGGAATGGTCGATCATCCCGCCAGTATAGGGTGGCCGCTTGCCGCTTGTCCGCGATCTGGCGCCCTTGCGCGCCGCCGCGCCGCGAATATCAAGGCTATGGCGCGTCAGGCATCGCAATCGCCAGACCGCGCTTCACCACCCCCAATGCGACGTTGGTCGTAAAGCGCCGGACGTTCGCGTTGCGCGCCACCAGCCGCGACATGAGGTCGTCATAGCTCTCGGTATCGGGCGCGGTCACGACGAGGACGAAATCGGCCTCTCCCGTCACATAATATACCTGCTGGACCTGCTCCTCGGCGCTGAGCCAGCGTTTGAGCTCGGCAAGCAATTCAGGCCGCTCGCGTTCGACCTGAAGCGACACGATGAAGAATGTCGGGCGACCGAGCTTCTTCGGATCGCAGACCGCGACGTCCTTCATGATCACGCCTTGCTCGCGCATCCTCCGGATCCTGCGCTGGATCGCGGAAATCGACAGTGGCACGGTTTCGGCGAGTTGCTCGGCGGTGAGTCCGGCATTTTCCTGGACCAGGGCAAGCAGGCGGCGATCGAATAGGTCGAGTTCCATCCCCGCAGTTTATCGCCGTTCTTTGTCGGAAGAAGGCGTTATCGGCATCATATTCGCGGTTTGGCCGCGTCCACCCCCTCTAGTCTTCGGACTCTAGCGAACGGAGTGGAAATGGATAGCGGACGCATTCGAGACTTTATCGACCGCAAATGGACAGCCGACATACTGCCCACATTGACCGACTATATCGCAATCCCGTGCGTATCGCCGGCATTCGAGGCGGATTGGGCAGCGCTTGGCCATATGGCCGAAGCTACGGAGCTGCTCGCCGACTGGGCCCGCATGCATCTGGCGCCGATCGAAGGCGCCGTCGTCGAAGTTCACAACCTGCCCGGCCGCACGCCGCTGATCCTCGTCGATGTGCCGGCCATGTTTCGAGACGGCAATGACGCGCCGGTCATTCTGTATGGCCATCTGGACAAGCAGCCCGCGATGGACGGCTGGCGTGAGGGCCGAGCCGCCTGGATGCCGACGCGCGAGGGAGACAGGCTATATGGGCGCGGTGGCGCCGATGACGGCTATGCGCTGTTCAGTGCCGTCCTGGCCTTGCTTGCGCTTCACGAGCAGAAGCTGGCGCGGCCGCGCTGCGTCATCCTCATCGAAGCCTCCGAGGAATCGAGTAGCGCGGATTTGCCGTTCTATTTCGAGCATCTCGCCGACCGCCTCGGCTCGCCGTCCCTTGTCGTCGCGCTCGACTCGATGTGCGGCAATTATGATCAGCTATGGACGACGACGTCACTGCGCGGTCAGGTCGCCGGCACCTTGACGGTGCGCGTCCTCAATGAGGCGATTCACTCGGGCGAAGCCGCGGGCATCGCTCCATCCAGCTTCCGAATAGCGACTCAGTTGCTCTCGCGGATCGAGGACGCGGCAACCGGCCGCATCACAGTACCCGAGTTCGAAGTCGATGTTCCGGTCGCGCGCCTGGCCGAGGCCGATCTCGCGGCCCGGGTCCTCGGGCCTTCCGCCTATGACGCGATGCCGTTCGTGCCGGGCGCGCGGCCGGCGCGGGATGATGTCGCGGCGCTGCTGATTGAGCGGTCGTGGCGCGCTCAGCTTGCTGTCATCGGGATCGACGGGTTGCCGCCGGTCGACGCGGCTGCGTCCGTGATGCTGCCGGCCACCGCGTTGAAGCTCAGCCTTCGCTTGCCCCCGACGCTCGATCCGGTCGTGGCTGGACAGGCGCTGAAGGCGCGCCTCGAGCGCGACCCGCCCTATGGCGCGCAGGTGTCGTTCGACATCTCGTTCGTTTCGCCGGGTTGGCACGCGCCCGAGACTGCCGAATGGCTGGCCGACGCGCTCGGCTCGGCCTCGCTGGAAGCCTTTGCTGGCGACCATGCGGCCTATGGTGGCGGCGGGGGGATACCCTTTCTGACCATGCTTCAGGAACGATTCCCGGAGTCTCAGTTCGTCGTCACCGGCGTCCTTGGCCCGCAATCGAATGCACACGGCCCCAATGAATTCCTCCATGTGCCGACCGCTCAAAAGATCACCGCGGTGCTTGCGTATCTCCTTCATGCCGTACCGCATGGCTGAGGTCGCAGCGCCGATCCGTCTCACCCACAATTTCACGACGAATAGGAAACGCCGATGCGCCTGCTCTATCAAACCCACTCGCCCTTCGCCCGGAAGGCACTCGTCTTCGCCCATGAGATCGGAATCGCCGACAAGATCGTCGTGGAGCATCACGAAACGAGTCCCACTGCCCGAAACGATGAGGTGTTCGACCAAAATCCTCTCGGGAAAGTGCCGGTCCTGCTCCGTCCAGGGCTTCCTTCACTGTTCGATTCAAACGTCATTTGCGCCTATCTGGACACGCTTCACGATGGCGACAGCCTCTATCCGGCCGACCCTGAAGCGCGCTGGCAGGCGTTACGGCTCGAAGCACTCGCCCAGGGGATGGCCGATGCGGGGATCGCCGTGCGCTGGGAAACCGTGCGCCGGCCCGAAGCGCTCCGGTTCGAGGATCTTCGCGATGGCTATGTCGCCAAGCTGGAAGCGAGCTATGCGTGGCTCGAACGGCATATGGACTTCGATGCCGATCTCCATATCGGGCAGATTGCGCTGGCGACGACGCTCGACTGGCTCGAATTCCGCGACCTGCCATCGTTCCGGAACTCGACGCACTTGAGCCACTGGTTCGACGCATTTTCATCGCGACCGTCGATGACAGCCACGCCTTTGTCGGGTGATACCGTCGACGTCGTGGGGCTTCCCGCAAAAGCAAGGGCCTGATCGCAAGCACGCCAGGTCGAATTCGTGAAGCCCCTCATGCGGCTCGAGAAGAGCGTGGCTTCACCTGAGACATGGTAGATGGCGAGCTGGGTGCGCAGGACACCCTGACATACTGGCTGCAATGCGCGGCATTACGGTCGTTCACGGTACTCGCCACCGAAAGTAAAAAGCGAATATTCGTGGAGGCGTTGCATCGGCGACCTTGACTTTGCGGCCATACGGCCGGACTCGGGTGAGTATCGGTATCCATTTGAGGCACGGGAATGACCAAGCCGAGGATCCTTGTCGCTGACGATCACCCACTGATGCTCTCGGGCATCGAGGCGGTGCTGCACGGTTCGGATTTCGAGGTGGTCGGCACCGCGCGCGACGGCGTGCAAACGCTCGAGCTGATCCCGGTTGTTCGTCCCGATGTGCTGGTTCTCGACATCGCGATGCCGAATCGCAGCGGCATGGATGTCGTGCGCGCGCTGCGTGCCCGCCACGACAAGCGGGTGATCGTGCTGCTGACCGCGCATATCTCCGACGCGGACCTGATCGAGGCGCTCGACCTCAAGGTCCAGGGCATCCTGCCAAAGGAGGGTGCCGAGACCCTGCTGGTCGCGTGCCTGCGCGAAGTGTCGACCGGCGGCCAGTGGATCGAACGGTCGATCATGCAGCGCGCGCTTTCGCTCGCGATGCAGGGGACCAGGGCCAACAACCGGCTGAGCCTGCTCACGCTGCGCGAACGCTCGATCGCGCAGCTCATTACCCGCGGCCTGCGCAACCGCGACATCGGGCTGGAGCTGGGGGTGACCGAGGGGACGGTGAAGCTCACCCTGCACCGTATCTTCGCAAAGCTCGATGTTGCGAACCGAGTCGAACTGGCCATGTTGATGCAGAAGGAAATTGAGCGTCATCCCCAAACAGGGGCTGAACTCTAGTCACGGACGCATGATGTCTTATTTTTGGACAGTTATCATCGCAAGACAGGCGAAGATATAACTAAAGTTTCATCCGCATAATGCTTAATATATCGTCAGTTTTTCCATAAGGATGAATGGATAAGGGCGAGGTATCTACTTAACAATCCGTAAACAACGAGTCGTGGTGCAATGTTGCACCTCCGGGTGAAGGTAAAGCGCAAGCATAGCCGAGCTCCGATTCGAGAAGCCTTTTTAGGGAGGCGGAGTTGCGGATTTCGGTCTGGACTTTGGGGATCTTGGCGGCAACGGGGCTGACGCTCTGCAGCGCGCCGATATCGGCCCAAACCTATTATGCCGATGGCCCCAATGCCGGCGGCTTCGCTTCGCTCCCGATTCAGGTGCGGGCGGCCGTGGGCGGCCGTTGCGGCTTCGCCACCGGCGCGGCGCCGAGCGGCAGCTTCGACCAGCCGAATTTCGACCAGACCGGTTTCAGCCACGACTTCACCTTCCAGCTCGAATGCACCGGCCCCTCGCGCGTCGCGGTGGTGTCGAGCAATGGCGGGCTGAAGGCGGGTGGCAGCGCGCCGTCAGGCTATTCGACGCTCGCCCCCTATGACGTGATGCTCAACCTGGTCGGGTCGAGCGCGACGGCATCGGCGACCTGCGCGGTCGCGGCGCTGACCGCGACGGCGGGGACGCCATGCAGCTTCCGCGGGCCGGCGACGACCACCGACGGACTGCGGCTCAATTCCAATTCCATTCTGCAAACGGGGTCGTTCGTGCGTGTGAGCGCGCCTGCCTATTCCGGCGCCAACATGCTGGTTTCGGGCAGTTACGCGGACACCCTGACCGTGACTGTGAGTGTCGCGCCATGACGGGCCGGACAGCGCCCTTCCTGTTTCGCGGCACCCTCGTGAGTGAAGCGTGCGGCCTGTTGCCGATGAACCAAATCTTGCCCGGCCGGATGCCGGCCAGATCAGGAGACCGAGTGATGAAAACCGTTCTTGCCATTCTTGCGGCTGGCACCGCGCTCGCTGTCGCCTCGCCGGCGATGGCCCAGAACACCACCGGCACCGTGAACATCACCGGTTCGGTGGCGCCCAAGTGCATCGTCGTTCCTGGCGGTGACAGCACCTTCACCCGTCTCGTCGCATTCGGCGAACTGGCCGGCGTCGATGGCAGGCTGCGCCCTGGCCTGGCGGCGGACTTCACCGCGGCCGGCGTAGCTGCCCGGGTCGTGTGCACCACCGCTGCCCCGACGATCAGCGTCGACGCGGATCCGATCACCGCGGCAACGGCGACGGCGACGACGGGCTATGACAACAGCATCGACTTCACCGCGAATGTCGCCGTGACGACGACCACTGGCCCAGCCGGTCCGTTCTCGAACGACAGCGCCGCGGCGGCGGGTGCCGACACTGCGGTGGGCGGACGCCTGGCCAATAACGGCTCGGACAACATCGTGATCACCGCGAGCAACTTCCGCACCAACACCGTCAACGATCTGCTGTCCGCAGATCCGGTCTACACCGGCAAGATCACCGTCGTGATCAAGCCCGGCACCTGATCGAAACCGGAAGGGCATGAGACGATGCGCAAGTTGATCCTGGCTTCGGTGGTTCTGGCCGCCGTGACCGCGACCCCAGTGCTGGCCCAGTCCGGCACCACCACGGGGACGGTGACGATCGACGGATCGGTGGCGCCACGCTGCCTGTTCACCACGTCCAACGCGGTGATCAATGCGGGCGAACTGGCGCAGGGCGGCACCGGCGCAGGTGCGGGCAAACTGGACGCGAGCAAGCTCGACGGCCAGTCCCGCACCCTGGTCGGCTGGTGCAACGGCACCGCCTCTTCGATGAGCGTCGAGGCGTTTCCGGTGGTCAACACGACGGTGACGAGCGCGCCGCCGGCGGGGTTTGACCGGGTGGTCAACTACACCGCCACGGCAGTCGCCAATTCGGTTAGCGCGTTGGACAGTTCGATCGTGGCGGGGGCGGGCAGTCCCAGCACCGTGGCACTGTTCACCGGCAACGTCACCGTGACGCTTTCGAGCTCGTCGACGCCGGCTTCCGGCCTGCTGATCGCCGGCGCCTACCAAGGCGAGACGCGCGTCACCTTGTCGGCGGCGAACTGACCCAAGGAGCATGACGATGAAGGCTCTGATCATCCCAATCGCCGCAGCGGCGGCGGCCATGATCCCAGGGAGCGCGCTGGCTCAGGCGGCGAGCGACACCTCGACCGGGCAGGTCATCGTCAACGGCAATGTGGCGCGGCTGTGCATCCTGGGCGCCCCGTCGCGTGCTACCGTCGATCTCGGCCAGATGGCCGCGACGTCGGGCACGCGGGTCGGCCGGATCGCGGTGCTGGGCGACCAGAGCGTCACCCTGCCCAATTCGTTCTGCAACTTCGCGGGATCGGCGCTCACGGTGCAGGTGACGGCCCTGGTATCCGCCGACGCATCGCCGGTGCAGCCGGGGTTCGCCAAGGCGGTGAACTATACGGCGACCGCGTCCAACTGGGCGCTGTCGCCGACCGCGGCGACCTCGGCGGCGAGCGCATCGGGCGCGACGCCGACCGCGACCAGCACCGGCGCGACCCAACCCGCACCCAAGATCGCCGACGTCAACGTGACGCTCTCAGGCTTCACCGCGCCGTCGGACGCGCTGCTCACCGCAGGAATCTATAGCGGTCTCGTCGTCGTGACGCTTGGCCCGGCCGTTGGTGGAGGAAGCTGAGATGACAAAGTCCCTGATCCTTGTCGCGGGCGCCTTCGCCGCGCTGTCGGCCGGCTCGGCCGCGGCACAGAGCGCGACCGACACCAAGTCCTTCGCCGTGGTCGGCAACGTGCCCGCACTCTGCTCGGGCGGGACGATCGTCGGCAGCGGATCGACCTTCGATCTCGGTGTGTTGATCGACACCACGACCGGCCTGCTGCGCACCGACCTGGCCGCGCCGCCCAAGGTGCTGACCGGTTCCTTCTGCAGCTCGCGCAGCACCATCACCGTCAACGCGACGCCGATGGCCGCGCAGAACTTTACTGCGGCGCCCCCCGCAGGCTTCTCGCGCACGGTGGATTATACGGCAACCGCGAGCGGCTGGACGGCCACCGCGGCGACCTTTGCCACCGGCGCGGGGAGCAACCCCGGCGCGGTCCAGACCCGGCCGACCGCCTTTTCGGGCGACATCACCGTGTCGATCGGCACCTTCGCCACCAATGGCGGCAGTGGGTTACGGCTGGTGTCCGACACCAGCTATCTCGGCCTGGTGACCGTCACGCTGGCGGTGGCGAACTGACATGACACGGGTCGCGCTCCTCCTCGCTTCGCTCGCCGTCGCGACGGCGATGCCCGCGACCGCGCAAAACCGGTCCGCGACGACCAACATGCCCGTGATTGGATCGGCGCCGCAAATCTGTGTGCTGCAGCCGCCACGGCTGGCGCCGGGCGCGCAGACCAACTTTCGCGGGCTGAGCGGCGAGACGCTCCAGATCGACCAGATGGTGGATTCGACGACGCTGGCGACGAATGCGGCGAGCGCATCGGTTCAGTTCGAAGCGGTCTGCAGCTTTCCGCATCGCCTGCGTATCGAGTCCCAGAATAACGGGCTGTGGCGGACCAGCGAGCTGCCGCCGACCCCGTCATCGGGCTTCACCTATGCGGTGCCGTACCGGGCGGAAGTGTCCTGGGCCGGCGTCAACACCGCGCTCGACGCCGACGCGCTGTCGCGTCGCGTCGCCGAGCGGGGCGTGACGATCGACCGGCCCGGCGCGGGCACGCTCGAGCTGCGCATCGAGATCCAGCAGGGCGCGTCGAACGTGCGCGCCAACGCTCCTGTGATCGCCGGCTATTACGGCGACACGCTCCGCATCGTCCTGGAGCCGCAATGATGAGGTACGCCATTCCCCTAGCCGGCGCGCTTGCGCTTGTCGCTGTACTCCCGGCGGCGGCGCAAACGGGCGACGCCCGCGGACGGATCGAACTCGCCGGGCGGACTTTTCCCGCCTGCGTGATCCGTTCCGCGCGCGCCGGCACCGCGGTCAATGCGAGCTTTATCGGTGCCGGTCCGTCGAGCGGCGAGATCCGCATCGCCGAACTGGTCGATCCGCAGACCGCGCAGCCGCGCGCCGCGCAGATGGTGATCGAGCTGCCGGTGGTGTGCAACGCCGCGCACCGGCTGACGCTGACCAGCGCGAATGGCGGGCTGCTGCGCGATGGCGGCAACCCGGCCAACCGCCAGTCGGCGACCGGTTTCGGCGACGTGCTCGGCTACCAGCTCGATGCGAACTGGGCCAACCGCGCCCTGACGCTCAACGCCGCGGCATCGCCGCTGGCAATTCTCGATGTTCCGGACGGGACGGCGGGCGACCTGTCGCTGCGCCTCTCGATCCCGGCCGGCGGCGGGGCACTCACCGCCGGACGCTATTCAGACACGGTGGTGATCGAACTGCATGTTTCGAGCTGATCACTGATCGGCACAGGGAGACTGGACATATGAAGCTCCTTCGAGGTCTCGTCACGGTACTCGCGGCACTAGCGGCGGTCTTCGCGTCGCCCGCCTGGAGCATGACCGTTCAGCCGGTGGTGATCGACCTGTCGGTCTCGGGCCGGGGCATGAGTCAGGTCATCACGGTCGAGAACACCTTCGCGACACCGCTGCCGGTGGAGCTGCGGGTCGAGGAACTGATGTTCGACGAGACCGGGGTGAAGAGCACCGGCAAGCCGAGCGAGGATCTGCTGATCTTCCCGCCCCAGGCGCTGATCCAGCCGGGCCAGACCCAGACCTTCCGCATCCAGTATATCGGCGACCCCGACCTCAAGGCGAGCAAGCATTATTATGTCACGGTGGCGCAGCTGCCGGTGAAGCTGCCCGAGGGCCAGTCGGCAATCCAGATCCTGTACAATTTCCAGGTGCTGGTCAGCGTGTCGCCCGCAGGCGCCAAGCCGGCGCTCGCGATCCAGTCGGCGGAAGTGGGCAAGAACGCCGAGGGGAAACCCGCGCCGGTTCTCACGCTCGCCAATATGTCCGCGGCGCACGCCTATCTGTCGAACGGCCGGCTGCGCATCATCCAGAAGGACGCGTCGGGCAAGGAGGTCTTTCGCAAGACCCTGTCGGGCCCGGAAATCCAGCAGACGATCGGTTTCGGTCTTGTCGGCGCCAATCAGGTACGCCGCATGACGCTGCCGATCGTGCTGCCAACCGAAGGGGGCAAGCTCGATGTCAGCTTCACGCCCGAAACCTGACCGTGCGCGCCTGCTGGGCGGCTGTGCGTTCGTCCTGATCTCGCTGCTGGCGCTACCCGCCACGGCATCGGACCAGGCCGGAACCACGCTGCAGGTGCAGGAACGGCGCGTGACGATCCAGGCGCCCCCGGCGATGGCGGCGGGCCCGCAGATGCGGCTCAACCCGACCGGCAAGCCGATCGCGCTGACCGTGCCGCTCAAGGATGGCGGCATCTATCTGGGCGACATGCAGATCGTCATCCAGCCGGACGACCGGATCGAGCTGCCCGCGCAGCGCCTGATCGACCTGCTGACCAATGTGCTGAACCCCGGCACGATCAAGGCGCTGCAAGGCGCGACGGCGAGCAAGGCGTCGCTGACCCCCGCCGATTTCGAAGCGTCGGGCGTGCAGATCCGCTACAATCCGCAGACGCTGGAGCTGAACCTGACCATCGCGGCGGAACGGCGCGGCACCAGGACGGTGCAGGTCAGCCCGCTCGATCGCGACCGGATCGGCACCTTCGCGGAGCCCGCGAACTTCAGTGCCTATCTCAACATCCGAGGCGCGCTCGATTACCTGCATGCGGGCGGCGATGTCGGCTTCACCTCGCCGATCTTCTCGCTCGACGGCGCGACCCGCATCGGCCCCGTGGTGGCCGAGGGCGAGGCGATCTGGCAGCCGGGTGCCGACGGGGTCGATTTCCAGCGGCTCGGCTCGCGCTTCGTCTATGACGACGAGAAGAATCTGATGCGCTGGACCGTGGGCGATCTGCGCACGATCAGCCGCGGCTTTCAGTCGGCGCCCGATATCGCCGGCGTCTCGATCTTCCGTTCCTATAGTGTGCTGCAACCGCAGCAGATTATCCGGCCGCGCGGCGACCGGAGTTTCCGGCTGGACCGTCCTTCGACCGTTGAGGTCGAGGTCAACGGCCAGATCGTCCGGCGTCTACAGCTTGCACCGGGTAACTATGACCTTCGCGACTTCCCCTTCACCCAAGGCGCGAATGATATCCGGTTGTCGGTCCTGGATGACGCCGGACGCACCGAATTGCTCCGCTTCAACCTGTTCCTCGACCAGTCGCAACTTGCGAAGGGGTTGAGCGAATTCGGGCTGTATGCGGGCGTGCTCAACCCGCTGGGCCCGCGTGGCCCGCGCTACAGCGACGACTGGGCCGTGACCGGCTTCTACCGCCGCGGCATCACCGACCAGCTGACGCTGGGCGCGAACATCCAGGCCGACAAGCGTTCGCGCATGGGCGGGGTCGAGTTCGTCGCCGCGACCCCGTTCGGATCGTTCGCGGGCAATTTCTCGATGTCCGACATCCGCAACTACGGCACCGGCTATGCCGCGACGCTGACCTTCCAGCGACTGATCCAGCGCCACAACGGCCAGGCGGACTCGCTGACCCTCTTTGCCGAGACGCGCAGCCGCCGGTTCGGCCCGATGGGCGTGCTGGCGCCCGACAACCAGTTCGTCGCCGAGTTCGGCGGCGGCTATTCGCACGCCTTCAACGACCGGCTCTATGCCGGGTTCGACGGCCGCTATTCGATCGGGCGTGGCGCGCAGCGCGACGTCCACAGCTATCGGATCACGACCGGCTATCGCATCTCCGATACCGCGAGCCTGACCGTGGACGGCCGCTGGGAGCGCGATGGCGGGGGATCGCGCGTTAGCGCGCTCGCCTCGCTGGTGGTCCGGCTTGGCCGCTATTCCAGCGCCCGCGCCGACTATGATACCCGCGACAACCGCGTGCGCACATCGTTCCAGACGCTGCATGGGCAAGGCGTCGGTTCGTACAATATCACCGCCGATGTCGAACGCAGCGACAATGGGTCGGGCTTCAACTTCAACGGCAACTATTATTCCAACCGCGCCGAATTCGGCCTCAGCCACTTCGGGACGTTCCAGGGAACGTTCGGTGCGCGGACCAGCCAGCGGACCTCGGTTCGGATGGGCACCTCGCTGGCGATCGCCGACGGCGCCTTCTCGGTCGGACGGCCGATCTATGACAGCTTCGCGATCGTCACGCCGCACCGCACGCTGGCCGGCGCCAATGTCGTGGTCGAGCCGACGCCGTTCGGCTTCACCGCCAACAGCGGCATGCTGAAGGCCGGCACGCAGCCGAGCATCAGCTCCTATGCCGAGCGGACGCTGACGGTCGACGCGCCGGATGCGCCGGCTGGCGCGGACATGGGCACGGGTTCGTTCCGCCTGCTGCCGCCGTATCGCAGCGGCTACAAGCTGGTCGTCGGGTCCGACTATTTCGTCACCGCGATCGGCCGTCTGCTCGACAGCGATGGCGAGCCGGTCAGCCTGGTGACGGGCAGCGCCACCGAGTTGGCGCATCCCGACCGGCCGCCGGTCACGGTGTTCACCACCCGCGACGGCCGCTTCGCCGCGGCGGGCCTCGCGCCCGGACGCTGGCGGATCGAGATGCTCGACGCGAAGAAATCGACGTTCATCATCACCATCCCGGCCGACACCAAAGGCCTTGTGCGCCTGCCGGAAATCCAGTCGGGGAAGGACAAGTGACCATGCGATTTGGCAAACTCGGACTGTTCCTCTGCGCGCTGGCCGGGATGTTCACCGGAAGCGAGGCGATGGCGGGAGGCGCCTGCGGCCTGACCACGGTGTCGGGCGGCGTCGCCACCCTGCAATATGATCCGTTCAGCCCGACCGCCTTCGGCGTCACGATCACCGGCGTGACGCTGTCCCGCGTCAACGGGACAGGCGGCGAGAAGACGTCGAACATCGAATTCTACGCCAAGGGCGCGACATCGGCGCAGAATGGCGCGACGTTGACCCCGATGATCGCGGCGAGCACGGGGAGCGGTGGCACCGGGTACAACCAGAATATCTTCTTCGGCACCAACCAGTCGCCGCCGATCCTGAACATCAACGCGCAGACCCCGGCACCCGGCGTATTCCGCTGGGCCTTTTCGGGCAACAACGCGGCGTCGGACACGTTCACGCTCAACTTCGGGCTGACGCTGCCCGCCAACCTCAATCTGATCGCGGGCGGCACGCTGCCGTTCGACATCGTCTATAGCTGCCGGGCGACGGGCAATGGCGGGCCGATCACCGACACCGGCACCCATCCCAATGCGATCGTCGTTTCGGTAACGGTGCTGAGCGGCCTTCAGGCGAGCTATGTCGGCACCGCGCTCGACTTCGGAGAGGTCGGCGACAAGACGACGGCTCAGGTGCTGGGGGCGCCCGCCACCTATACCACGCCGAACACCAACTATGTGCGGGTGGCGAGTTCCGGCCCGTTCTCGGTCGGTCTCAGCTCACCCAATGCCTATCGGCTGACCTATCCGGGTGGCACCCTGTCCAACGCGAACCAGACGCTGCGCTACAGCGTCCGCTTCCTCGGCCAGACCAAGAACAATACCAGCCCGACCTTCACCACCGTGACCTGTCAACGCGCCGGCACCGATGCGGCGACCGGCATCTTGCCGATCACCGCGACCTTGCTCGAGGGCGGACAGGGCAAGGCCGTGTCGCCGCAATATGGCGAAGTGCTGGTGGTCACGGTGACACCGCTGGTGGCGAGCACGCCGTCCGGTATCCAACAGAATTGCCCTGTCCTCTGACTCTCTCCCAGAGGGCAGGGCAACCCCTTTTAGCGCAGGCTGTTTAGAGCGGGACGATCCGGAACGCGATCTGCGCCGACGTCACCCCTTCGGGCACTTCCAGCGAAACGCCGTTGTTCTGGATCGCGGCATGGTCCGACATGCGAATGCGGGTCGAGCCGGTTTCCGACAGCTGGATCTTCTGCCCGCCGACAACGATGCTGCCTCCAGCAAGCGCGGCCGAGTGATCGGCGTAGATCGCATAGCCATTGGGGCTGTTGCAGAATTCGCTGAGCGTGCCGAGCGAGACTTCGCCGGCGGTCGTCGGGACCGACGTCGCGTCGACGCTGGCGCGGCAGACGACCGGCACGAAGCCGGTGATGCCCAGCGTGTAGCGGCTCGAACCGACGTCGAACGCGGGGTCGCCGGCCGAGGCGCTGACCGCGGCGAAGCTGCTGAGGGCCGCCGCGACGAGCGCGCCCGATTTGATTGCCCGAACCATGAATGGACTCCGAATTGATTGCGGTCCGACAATAGCGGGCATGGCTTAGCGGATTGGTTTCCCCAACTGGTAAAGGCCGGATTTACCTCTGGGATCGGCTGGCTTCGGCGATTTGCGCATCCGACCTGATCGCCCAACGGCTTAGCGGGCGAAGTTCATGCGGCGGCCTTTGCGATGCCCGAAAAAACTTTTGCGGTGTTGTGCAACGAACCTGACCCGCCGTCCGAATTCGGCGTCACTTCGCATCCGGATTCGCGGGTTCGTCATGCGCCTCGACCGGAAGACGGATCGCGAGCAGCGTGCCCGCGCTGATCGCCTCCTCATAAGCGGTGCCGCCGAGCATCACGATCCGCCGCTCCAGCGAGCGCGAGGCGATGCGCTCTGCGCCGTCTTCATCCACCTGTCGTGATGGGTCCGGCGGTTGTCCGTCGGACTTTATGCTGACGAACAACTGCTCGCTATCGGTCGCCAGCCGGACGGTGAACTGCCCAGCACCGGCATAGCGGACCGCATTGGAGATCGCCTCGCGGATCAGCAGCTCAAGCTCCATCGACAGGCTGGTGGAAACGGGAAGGCTGGTCTCGCTCTTGGGATCGAGCCGGCAGTCGATCTGCCAATGGCGCCCGAGCAGTTCGAGCCGGCGGGAGATCAGCGTGACGAGGTCGACCCGGTCGTTCTTCACATGCGGGCGATCGACCATCAGGGCACGCAAGTTGGTCTGTTCGGCGGCGATGACCGCGACGATCTCGCCCAGATCGGCGTCTATCGCGGC
This sequence comes from Sphingomonas sp. GW821-FHT10C01, assembly GCF_059415525.1. Classification (NCBI taxonomy): domain Bacteria; kingdom Pseudomonadati; phylum Pseudomonadota; class Alphaproteobacteria; order Sphingomonadales; family Sphingomonadaceae; genus Sphingomonas; species Sphingomonas sp. GW821-FHT10C01. The sequence continues at coordinate 48,907 of NZ_JBWKNK010000004.1, forward strand.
ACGGTCGCCGTCGAGCCGGTTGCGCAGGGCTGAAAGGTTGAGTCGTAGCCCGGCGAGCGTCTGGGTGATCCCATCGTGAAGGTCGCGGCTCATCGCGATCCGGGCCGAGGTTTGCGCATGTTCGAACCAGCGGGCGAGCACCTGATGGCGGGCAAGCGCCGCGTTCATCGCCTCACCCGCGCGCGCGGCGGTCTCGAGCAGCGTGCCGGTCGGTCGGCCCACGCCGAGCAGGATCGCATGCCCCTGCATCTCGCCCGCCTGGATCGGGACGCCGCACATCGGTTGGCCGGCGAGGGCTAGGGCGGGGGGAAGGGAAGGCATATGGCCGCTCGATCTGCGTACCTTGCCGCGCCAGTCGCGCAGCAGTGCGACGCGGCCGCCGGGATCGAACAGAAAGGCCTGCTCGTCCCATGCCGGGGGCACGATCATGGTGCTGTCGCTATCGACCCGGGTGAGGCGATCATTCTCGGCCAGCGCGACGTGGAGCCGTCCACGATCTGTCGTCCGCCACACGAACAGGACCTGCGGCGCGCCGACATGCCGGGTAAGTTCGGCGGCGAGCAGATCGAGCGACAACAGGCGCGGGTCGTCACCGGCTTCCGACCAGATTTCCTGTTCGACCGCCGCCTCGTCGTCGCGCATCACCGTCGCGCGCCAGCCCAGCAATAGGATCGCGGTGAGGTTGACCAGTCCGAACTGGAGCCAGACCGCGCGCGGCGCCACCGGCGACCAGCCGGCATAGATCGCGGCAGGCTCGGCGAGCAGGATCACCAGATCGAGCAGCAGCAGGCGGATCAGCAATCCCTTGCGCGATGGTGCCGCCGCCAGGGTGAACCAGATGAATGGAAGGTAGAGCGCGGGCGCGGCGACGGCGAGCACCAGCATCGCGCTGCACATGAAGAGGTCGATCGGCGCGGCGAGCTTGCGCACCTGGAAATCGACCAGCCACAGGAAGATGTGCGCGATGAGGAAGCCAAGCGCGATGGCGCCATAAGCGAGCAGGATCGTTTGCGTGGCCTCATGCCAGGAAGCCGGCTCGATCGCGATGCCCCAGGACAGCGGAATCGCGATGAAGACCAGTAGCAACCGAGCGGCTACCACGACCCCGCGCCCCCCGTCGGCGCCGTCGAACGCACGATCGAACGCGCGCCGGACGCGGCTTGCCGCGCGGTGAAGGCCATTGGTCCCCATGGTTGCGGTGGCGTCGCTTGTTTTGGGTCCTTCGGGAACTAGATCCGGCTTCATGAATTCGGCCCCCAATGCATTCCCCGGCGAAGGGGAGTTAACCATCCTGGAAGATCGTTCGTCTAGATCGGTGGCGGGATCGCATATGGAGCCGAGCCGGTACCGCGCATGAAGCAGGACTTGCGCCATCGCCTGACCGCGCGAAGCGCGGCGTTGATTTGCCGGCTGGAGGTGGATCTGCCCGCGCTCGCGCTGCTTTGGGCGGCCGCGGCAGCGCTGGCGAGCGCCCTGCGTATGTCGTTGAGCGGGGATATGGCGGGCGTGTTCGTTCCCAACCTGCTCTCCTATTCGCTGCTCGTCGCGGCGCCGATGGTGATGATGTTCCTTGGACTGCGCTGGTTCCGCAAGGATATGCTGCAACCCCAACCCACGTTCCGGCTCAGCCGGATCGGGCGGTGGCGCGATGTCGATCCGGTCACCGCACGATCGTTGCCGTTGTTCGGCGCCACCGGCTTCATGGCTTCGCTGGTGCTAGGGATCCTTCTCAACATCCCGCTGCGCGCGTTCGAGTTCCTGACCGCGATCCCCGCCTTGCCCGCCGACGCCCCGGGGTGGTTCCTGTTGCTCCGCCAGTGGATGCTGCTCGACGTGGTGGTGATGACCAGCATGTACGCATTCGCCGCGGCGCTGGCGCTTCGCCATGTACCGAGCTTCCCGCGTTTCCTGGTCGCTGCGTGGATCGTCGATATCGCGATGCAGGTCGGGATCGCGCGCGTCATGGGCGCGCTGACCGACCTGCCTCCCGCAGTCGCGACGCCGCTGGGCGGATTGCTTGAAGGCAACCTCAAGAAGGTCCTGATCAGCGTGGCGATCTGGCTCCCCTATCTGATCCTGTCGAAGCGGGTGAACCTGACCTATCGCTGCCGGGTGCCGGCCTGAACTCAGGTGAGCGCCGGGCATCGGCGACATGGATCACCGCCCATTTATCGGCATGAATCCGCCGCCAGCCCGGTTCCTTGTCGAGCTGCGCCACCAACGGATTGTCGGGCGGCAGGATGGTCCAGGCGAACCGCCAGCGCGTATCGGCACGGCGCCAGCGCGCGATGTCACCGCGCGACATCTCGAAATAGTCGGTGGTGAAGGCGTCGCCATACATGTCCGACCGGCCGTCGATGAATGGCCGGATTCCCTCCAGCACCAGCAGGCCGCCAAAGCTGTACTCGTTGAAAACCGGTTGGACGCGCAGATCGGGCGGCAGCGCCCGAAGCGCCGCCTGGGGAACGCCGCGGCTGTCCGGACGATCGAACGGGACCGCCAGCCGCACGGCGATCGCTCCGACGAACAACAGCAGGGCGGTGGCCAGCAACGGGCGCCACTCCGACTGTGCGGCGCGGATTGCCGGCAGCAATGCCGGGCGGGGCCGAGGGGCGCTGCTTGCCCAGGCGCGACCGAGTGGCGCAGCGAGTAGAATTGGGGTGACGACGGCCAGCACCGCGAGCTGGCGGATATGCTCCAATGCGAGGTGCAGGAAGCCAAGCAGCATCAGCAGGCGGATCACCGGCACCCGCGCCGGCCGGACGAGCAGGAAGAAGAGGGTGGAGAGCAGGACGATCTCGAAGATCGAAATCTCGCCGAACGACGCGGGATTCCACTCGCTGATATAGGTCAGCAGTTCGAGCCGGCTGACATAGACAGGATATTCATAGGCGTGGAACCCCGCCGGATTGCATAGCCCCGCGATCAGCAGGACGGCGCCGAACACCAACCAGTCGCGCGCGACCGTCCAGCGGCGCTCGCGCTGCGCGTCGGTCAACGCCTCGAGCCCGAAGGCTCCGGCGATGGCGATGCCGACGATGAAGCTGGCATGGGCATTGACCCAGACCAGCATCAGCAGCCCCAGCCACAGTGACGGCACGCGATCCCGCTCCCGCGCGCGGATCATCAGCAGCATCCACCCCGCAAGCAGCGGCAGCGCGAGCATGTGCGGGCGAGCGAGATAGGTGGGGAGTAGGGCGGCAGAGACGTAGAGCAGGGTCAGAGCGGCGGCGCCTGGCGTCATCCATTTGCGCAGATGCAGCGCGAGCATCGCATAGAGTGCCGCCGCTGCGGTCCCGAACAGCAGCATGATGCCGCGCCACCCCGCCGCGTACCAGGCCGCGGCCATCGCGACCTCGCTCAACCATTCGTGCGCCATCCAGGGGCGGCCCGTGGCGCTAAAGGAGAAGGGGTCGGTGCGCGGGACTTGCCGATGTTCAAGGATCCACCGGCCCGCGCCGATGTGCCAGCCGGTATCGCCGTCGGCCAGCGCGGATGACATGACGAGCGCGAAAGCAAAGGCGGCGAAGGTGGCGACGATGACGAGGAAGAGATCGCCCGGCGCTACTTGAGAATAGGTCTTATTCTTAACATTCAAACCAGTTTCTCCTCGTCCGAGTCGGTTTGAGTCGTGTTCAAGACATGCTTCAAAGTACTGAGGTTGCAAGTTGCGATAGTGAAGTGACTGAACGATACAGTAAAGCTGTATATCCTTAGTTATAAATTGGGCGGCCCTGTGTTGAATGGGTACACATTTTTACCGTGAAAAACAGATATCCGATAATAAAGGGGGTAAATGTCACTATAACATAAGTTATTGAAATATAATAATTTTCCATAATATGGTTAACGTAAAACTCCCATAATGGATTGAAATATAAGGTGAATTAATAGTTATTGACTTGCCTCTAGACGAGGCTCCTAATCGATTGTGCGGGGTGTAGCGACGCTTCGATGATGGAGAGGGAGGACGTCGCCACTAACCGGATTGATGAAGGTGGAGCGGCCCCTGGCCCGCTGAGCACGGGTCCGCTGAGGAGACGTGAGATGACCATGATCAAGGCTTTGTGGAACGACGAGAGCGGCGCCTCCGCCGCTGAATATGCACTCATCCTTGCGATTGTCGGCACCGGCATCGCACTCGCGGCCTGGCAACTCGGTGACTCCGTGAGCAAGGCCATGAACGAGGCTTCGAACTGCATCAAGAACAGCGTTAACGGCGTCTGCTGATGCACCCCCCTGGGGGCCGTCGCCCCGACGGCCCCCTCCCGTGAAGGAGGCGCAGGGGGCATATGCGTAATCAGTCGATCATCATGCTGGCGATTGCGATTATTGTAGGACTGGCAGCAGTATTTCTTGCGAATACTTATTTGGGCCGGGTCGAGCAGGCACAAACGCACAGCGTTCAGGGAACCCGAAAAGTCGCCGTGGCACGTGTGCCGATCGATTTCGGGACCCAGATCACCGCGGACAAGGTCCGCCTGATCGACTGGCCTGCGGACTCGGTTCCTGCCGGCGCCTTCCATTCGATCGAGCAGCTGCTGCCGATGGGCAAGCCCCGTGTCGCGCTGCGCCCGATTCTGACCGACGAGGCGATCCTGCGTCCGAAACTGGCCGGTGAGGGCGGCCGAGCGACGATTTCCGCTGTACTCAAGCCTGATATGCGCGCCGCCGCGGTGCGCGTGAACGAGGTGGCGGGTGTCGCGGGCTTCGTCCTTCCCGGTGACGTGGTCGATGTGCTGATCACCCGCACGCCCACCGACCTGACCGGTAACACCGGCCAGATCACCGACGTATTGCTGCAGAAGGTGCGCGTGATCGCGATCGACCAGGACGCCAATGACAGCACCGACAAGCCGGTGATCGGCAAGACCGCGACGCTCGAAGTGTCGCAGCTCGACTCCCAGAAGCTCGCGCTCGCCCAACAGGTCGGGTCGCTGAGCCTGGTGCTGCGGACCATGACGGGCGAACCCAATCCCGTGGTCGAGACCGTGAACGTCGACGATTTGCGCGATGGTGCATATGTCGGCGGGTACAACCGGCCGCAGCCCGCAGCCTTTCGTCCGTCCGGCCCGGCCCCCGCGCGAGCGCGCAGCACGCGCCCGACGCGGCCGCGCGCCGCGGCCGAACCGGCGAGCGACCAGGTCCAGGTCGTTCGAGGCACCCAGGACAAGAGCTATGAGGTAAGGCGCTATGCTGGACTCTGATCGCAAGACCCGCATGGGGTTCGCAGCCATGCTCGGCGCGGTACCGTTGGCGCTGATCGCGCTGCCGGCGGCGGCGCAGAGCGTCGCTTCCGCGCCGGGTATCGCCACCGCACCGGGCATGACGGCCGGCGAGGTGGTGGTGCCGGTCAACAAGAGCCAGGTGGTCGTCGCGGACCGCCCCTTCACCAAGGTGCTGATCGGCAATCCGGAGATCGCCGACGTCGTCCCGCTCACCACCAGATCGGTCTATGTGCTGGGCAAGAAGCAGGGCACGACCAGCCTGACCATCTACGACCGCAACAACATGCTGATCGCGGTGATGGATATTTCGGTGGGCAGCGATGTCGTGTCGCTGCGCCGTCAATTGTCCGAGCTGATGCCCGACGAGCAGATCGCGGTGCGTGCGTCGGGGGATTCGGTGGTGCTGTCCGGCACCGTTTCGTCCGGCCCCGCCGCCGACCGTGCCAAGCAGATCGCGGCGACCTTTGCGGGCGACAAGGTGGTCAATCTGCTGAGCGTCGGCGCGGCGCAGCAGGTGATGCTGGAAGTCCGCTTTTCAGAGATGAACCGCACCGCGGCGAAGCAGTTCGGGTTCAACAACGCCTTCTTCTCGGGCGGGGTCCGTGGCGGCACCGGCAGCACCGCGCCGCAGACCGCGATCCTGACCGATCAGGCGGGACGGCCCGTCGTCAACCTGCCCGGCATCCTGGAATCCTTCGGCGTCGGCGCCGCGCGTTACAGCATCGGATCGCTCAACATCGTCACCGCGCTCGACGCGCTCGAACGCAAGGGCGTGGTCACCACGCTGGCGGAGCCGACGCTGATCGCGCTGTCGGGTGAGTCCGCTTCGTTCCTGGCGGGTGGAGAATTCCCCGTGCCCGTCGCGCAAAGTTCGGCCACCGGCACCGGCAATGGCGGATCGACCATCACGGTCGAGTTCAAGCCATTCGGCGTGAGCCTGGCGTTCACCCCGACGGTGCTGGACGACGGCGTCATCAACCTGGAGGTCGCGCCCGAGGTCAGCTCGATCGATCCATCGGCATCGGTGACGATCAACGGCCTGACCGTGCCTGGCCTGCAGACGCGCCGGGCCAAGACCACGCTGGAACTGCGCGACGGCCAGTCGTTCGCGATCGCCGGACTGCTGCGCAAGGATTTCCAGGATACGGTGCGCCAGTTCCCGGTGCTGGGATCGATCCCGATCATTGGCGCGCTGTTCCGCTCGAGTGGTTTCCAGAAGCAAGAGACCGAGCTGGTCATCATCGTGACGCCGCGACTGGTGAAGCCGGTGAGCGCGGAGAAGCTGGCGATGCCGACCGACCGCGTGCTCCCGCCGAGCGAGGGCGATCTGTTCGGGTTCGGGCGTACGGACCGCGCGGTTGGGATCAATCCGCTCGATCCCTATGCGCCGCCGCCGGAGGCGAAGAAGCGGGCCAAACCGCCCGCCCGCGCGCTGCCCGACGACGCCCCCTCCGGCTATGAGATGAGGAAGTGACGATGGCCAGGCAACCCATCCTCCGTCTCGCGCTGATTCCGCTGCTGACGCTGGCGGCGTGTACGCCGGTCGATACCGGGCTGGGGGATTCGATCCGCACCAATCAGGCGCTGCATGTCATCGACCCCGGCCCGGTCGCGGACGATGATGCGCCGATCATGACATCGGGCGCGCGCGCCGCCGCCGCCGCCGAGCGCTATCGAAAGGGCGAGGTGAAGAAGCCCGTCGCGATCACCACCACCGGCACCGCCAGCGGTTCGGGCGGGCTACCGAAATAGGAGGCGGCGATGCGAGCGCCCCGCGATCTGCTGTGGAACGAGGGCGGCGCGGTCGCCCCGATCGTCGCGATCGCGCTGTTCGGGTTGGTCGGTGCCGCTGGCCTGGCGTTCGACTATGCGCGGCTCGCGGGCATGGATACCGAGCTGCAGAGCGCGGCCGACCAGGCGGCGCTCGCCGCCGCGTCGCAGCTCGACGGGCTGACGGGCGCGCAGACCCGCGCGACATCCGCCGCGCGCAGCCTGATCGCCAACCGCGCGCTGTTCGCCAATGATGGGGTCGACCGGACCGTGACGGTGCCGACGATCGCCTTCTACTCGACGTTCGACGATACCGCGCGGACGGCGGCGACGGGTGACGCGGACTCGCATTTCGTTCAGGTCACCGTCGGCGCGCGCACGGCACGCTACGCGCTGACACCGGTGGTGCAGATTCTCAATTCCGGCGCGGTCAGCGCATCTGCCGCCGCCGGCGTCGGCACCGCGATCTGCAACGTGCCGCCGGTGATGGTGTGCAACCCGTCCGAACCGCTCAACAATGCCGACGAGCTGTTGGGATTCAGCCCCGCCACCGGGGTCGGGATGAAGCTGATCACCGGCAATGCCGACGCACCGGGCAATTTCGGCTGGCTCGAATCCAACGCCGGCAATGGCGCGAGTTCGCTTGCCGAGGCGCTGGGCTACAACAAGCCACCGGGCAATTGCTCGCCGATCACCGGCGTGACGACCAAGACCGGGATGAGCGCGTCGGTGCTGTCGGCGCTCAACACGCGCTTCGACGTGTTCTCCAACGGCAACCAGACCTGTCCGTCGCAGGATGGCGGCACCTGTTCGCCGTCGAGCAACAGCCGCAAGGATCTGGTCTGCACGTCGAACAACGGGGCGAGCTGTTCGAACGACAATTGGAGCGAGTCCAGCCGGCCCTATCGCCCGACCAGCGCGGCGGCGCTGCCGTCCAATGGCAGCGCGGATCCCGACATCATCGGCTTTCCGCGCGACCTGTGCCATGCGGTCGCGTCGTCGGCGCAGTGCGGCACGATGGGCACCGGCAGCTGGGATCGCGATGCCTATTTCCGGGTAAACTACAAGCTCAGCGGTTCGGGCGCCTGGACCGGCGCGACCGGCCTGTCGGCCAGCGCGACGCGCTACGACGTCTATAAATGGGAGATGGCGCACACCGCGATCACGGTGGGCGGGCAATCCTATGGCATTTCGGTCGCCCAGGGGCTGGGTGGCGGCAATGGGAATGGCAACGGGAATGGAAACGGTAATGGCAATGGGTCCCAGCCGACCGGGTTCGGACACCCCGCCACGGGCCGTAGCGGTCTGACCCCGGGCATCGAGGGCGACCGCCGGCGCATCTCGCTCGCGGTACTGAACTGCCGGGCGCTGTCGCTCCACGGCAAATCGACCAATGTGCCCGTCGCCAAATGGCTCGACGTGTTCCTGGTCGAACCGGCCTTCACCCGGAAGAGCGGCAACGTGTCCTATACGGATTCGAAGGAGGTCTATGTCGAGGTGATCGGCGAGACGCTGGCCGGGGCGAATGGCGTCAATCAGGCTCAGGTGGTGCGGCGCGACGTGCCGTATCTGCTGCAATGACGGGCCGGATGCTCTGGCGCTGCCGGTCGGGGTCGGTGGGGGTCGAGATGGCGCTGGTAACGCCGGTGATCCTGATCCTGATGTTCGGGCTGGTCGATCTCGGCAACTACTTCATGTCGGAACATGCCGTGGTGAAGGCGGTGCGCGACGGCGCGCGCTATGCCTCACGCCGGGGCTTTGCCGAATATAGCTGCGCATCGGCCTCAACCGATGTCGTGACCAAGACCCGCGCGATCACGCGGACCGGCACGATCAGCGGCGGGACGGCGCGACTGGTCGGCTGGACCGACCCCACCAGCGTGACGCTGAGCGTGCGCTGCGACAGCTCTGGCACCTATTCGGGGATCTACAAGGGCGCGGCGAATGGCGTGCCGGTGGTGAAGGTGTCGGCGGTGGTGCCGTACACGTCGCTGTTCAAGCACTTCGGCATCACCACGGCGACGATCAACCTGACCGCCGCGTCCGAAGTGCCGGTGATGGGCGTATGATCGCCCGCCGCCTTCTGGCCGATCGCGGCGGGGCGAGCGCGGTGGAGTTCGCGATCGTGCTGCCGCTGCTGATCGTCTTTCTGCTCGGCACCGTCGATCTCGCGCGCTTCCTGTGGGAGTGCAATCGCGCGGAGAAGGCAACGCAGACCGGCGCGCGCTATGCCGTGGTCACCGATATCGTGCCGGGCGGCCTCGCGGCGTACAGCTTCACCGTCAGCGGTGGACTGTTGCAGGGCGAAACGGTGCCGCAGGCGAGTTTCGCGGGGGCGAGCTGCGTCTCGACCGCGGTGACGGGGAACAATGCGACCGCGGTGAACTGCAGCTGCATCGGCGGCTCCTGCCCCTGGCTCGGCACCGCCAACCTTGCCGCGTTCAACAAGGTTGCGGCGCGGATGCGGCTGATCTTTCCGCGACTGACCGCCGCGAATGTCGAGATCCGCTACGAATATTCCGGGCTTGGCTATGCCGGCGATCCCAATGGCGCGGACGTCGCGCCGCTGGTGGTCGTCCGGCTGCGCAATGTCAGTTTCCGGCCGGTACTGATGAGCTTCTTCAAGACCAACAGCATCAGCCTGCCCGCGTTCAGTGCTTCGCTTACGCTCGAAGACGGGAACGGCAACGTGGCGAATTAGGAGTGACGATGTGGAAGTTCGTGGCGTGAGTGAATGGGGGCCAGGCGGCTGGCGGGTACGCAGCAGCGCGGTTGCGGTTGAGCTGGTCCTGTCCCAGGCGGAGATCGGCGCGAGCGAGATGGGGCCGAGCCGGCGCAACGACTTCGTCATCGATCTGACCGCGCTCGAACCGAATGTCGAAATCCCCAACGACATCGCCGCGCGTGCGCAGACCATCGTGGTCGAAGTATGCGCGAACGACCCCGGATCGATCCGGCGGCTTGAACGGCTTCGCGAGCGGCATCCGCGGCTGATCGTCGTCGCGGCGGCGCGCGATACGTCGCTCGCCACGGTGCGCGCGCTGCTCCGCGTGGGCGCGAGCGACGTCGTTTCGCTGCCACTGGTGCGCAGCGAGCTGGAAGCCGTGATCGAACGGCTCGGCGAGCAGATGGGGCAGAATGATCCCGCGCCCGGCAAGCTCGTCACCGTCATCAAGAGCGTGGGCGGCGTCGGCGCGACAGCGGTGGTGACTCAACTGGCCGCGCTCTATGCCTCGCGTGAGGGGAAGGCGGGGCGCGAGGCCGCGTTGTTCGACCTCGACCTGCAGAACGGCAATGTCGCGAGCTATCTGGGGCTGGAGGCGAGCCTGACCGTAGGCGACCTGCTCGACGCCGGATCGCGGCTCGACCTGGCGGTGCTGCGCTCGGTTCCGGCGAAACATGCCACCGGCCTCGCCGTCTTCGCCGCGCCGATCGATATCCTGCCGCTCGAATCGATCGATATCGATCAGGTCTGCACCCTCGTCGAGCTGGCGCGAACCAGCTACGACACGGTGTTCCTCGACTTGCCGAGCGACTGGACCAACTGGTCGCTGTCGCAGCTGGCGCGGGCGAGTACGATCCTGTTCGTGGTCGATCTGACCATCGCCAGCCTGTCCAAGGCGCAGCGCCAGCTCGCGTTGCTAGAACGACTGGGCATCGCGCCCGAGACGATCCGGATCGTCGTCAACCGGATCGAGAAGAAGCTGTTCCGGTCGATCGACCTGGGCGATGCCGAGCGCGTGCTGCGGCGGCCCGTGGCGTTCACGGTGAGCAACGACTTCCCGCTGATGATCGCGGCGCTGAACGAGGGAATTCTGGTCACCGACATCAAAAGCAAGAGCCGGATCGTCCGCGACATGGAGGCGATGATGGACGGTCTGGACGAGTTGCTGGGGCGGAGTTGAGGCGATGTGGCAGATCAAGAACAACACCCGCGTCGCGGATCGCTCCACCGCCCCGGTGATCGAGACCGAGAGCAAGACCGCCGACGCCGCGCGCTGGACCGAGTTGAAGGTCGAGCTGCACCAGCGGCTTCTGGACCAGATTAACCTTTCCGCGCTCGAGACGATGACGCCCGAGCTGATCCGGTCGGAGATCGGCGACATCGTCCAGGATCAGCTGGCGCTCCAGAAGCATGCGCTCAACCTCAACGAGCGACGGCAGCTGGTGAGCGACGTGCTGGACGAATTGCTGGGGCTGGGGCCGATCGAGCCGCTGCTCAAGGATCCAACGATCACCGATATCCTGATCAACGGCCCGCGGACCGTGTTCGTCGAACGCGGCGGCAAGCTGGAGGAGACCCCGGTCCGCTTCAAGGACGACCGGCATCTGCTGCGCATCATCCAGAAGATCGTTTCGGCGGTCGGTCGGCGAATCGACGAATCCGCGCCCTATGTCGATGCCCGGTTGGCCGACGGGTCGCGCGTCAACGCGGTGGTGCCGCCGCTCGCCGTCGACGGCCCGCTGATGTCGATCCGCAAATTCGCCAAGACGCCGATCACGATGGCGCGGCTGACCGAACTGGGCAGTATTCCGGAGGATATTGCGCAGGTTCTGGCCGCGATCGTGGAGGCGCGCCGCAACGTGCTGATCTCGGGTGGCACCGGATCGGGCAAGACGACGCTGCTCAACGCCATGTCCGCCTATATCGACGGGGCGGAACGGATCGTGACGATCGAGGATTCGGCCGAGCTCCAGTTGCAGCAGCGCCATGTCGTGCGGCTCGAGACGCGCCCCGCGAATATCGAAGGGGCAGGGGAGGTCACCCAGCGCGACCTGGTCAAGAACGCGCTGCGCATGCGCCCTGACCGCATCATCGTCGGCGAAGTCCGCGCCGGCGAAGCCTTCGACATGCTCCAGGCGATGAATACTGGCCATGACGGGTCGATGACCACTGTTCACGCCAACACGCCGCGCGACGCGCTGTCGCGGATCGAGCAGATGATCGGGATGAGCGGGATCGACATTCCGGTCAGCTCGTCGCGATCCCAGATCGCGTCCGCGATCAACGTCGTGATCCAGGTCGGGCGGCTGGGCGATGGCGGGCGCCGGCTGCTGAGCGTGTCCGAAATAACCGGGATGGAGAGCGATGTGATCTCGATGCAGGAGATCTTCCGCTTCCGCATGAGCGGTCGGGATGCCGATGGCACCGTACAGGGCAAGTTCGAAGCGACGGGCATTCGTCCCAAATTCATGCAGGAGCTGAGCGATCGCGGTATCGAACTTCCGGCCGGCCTATTCCGGCCCGAACTGGGGTTGCGCTAGATGAGCGATGCCACCCTTCGGATCCTGATCCTGTTGCTGATCTTCGGCGCGACCCTGTTTGCGGTCGACGTGGCGCTGCAATCGATCCGCAGTGCGCGGAACAAGCGGCACGCGGTCAACAAGCGGCTCGACATGATTGCGCATGGGGCGGATCAGACGATGATCGCTGCCAAGCTGCGCCGGGATTCGCTGGCGGGCGCGATCGATCTGCCCGGCATCCTGGGCGGACCTGGCAAAAGGCTTGAGAAGACGCTTCGCACCAGTGGGTTGCCGTTCTCGCCCGCCCAGATCGCGGCGTGGATGGCCATGGCGGCGTTCGGGATTCTCCTGGTGGCGCTGGCCATCGCGGCCATGACCGGCGTGGCGATCACGCTGGGCGTCGTCGTGATGATCGCGACCTTTGCCGGCGTGGTCGGTGTCGCGTTGCCGTTGCTGGCCTTCGCGCGCAAGGCCGATCGGCGGCACAAGAAGCTCATGGAGCAGTTCCCGGTCGCGCTCGACATCTTCGTGCGCGGGTTGCGGGCAGGCCACCCGGTCGCCGCCGCGCTCGACCTGCTGACGCGCGAGATGTCCGATCCGATCGGCAGCGAGTTTGGGCTGGCGGCGGACGAGGTAACCTATGGCGCCGATCTGCGGGACGCGCTGCACAACATGGCCGAGCGCTGCGACCTGGACGATATGCGGATGTTCGTGGTGTCGCTGGCGATCCAGAACGAGACGGGCGGCAATCTGGCCGAGATTCTCGAGAATCTGTCGAAGGTTATCCGCGAGCGCGCGAGCATGGCGATGATGGTCCGGGCGCTGAGTTCGGAAGGGCGGATGACGGGGACGATCCTGACCGTGCTGCCGCTGCTCGCGTTCACGGTGCTGTTCCTGCTCAACCCGGCTTTCTACCTCGATGTGGCGGGCGATCCTGCCTTCCTGACCGGCTTCGCGGCGTTGATCGTGCTCTACTTCATCGGCTTCTTCACGATCCGGCACATGGTGGATTTGAAGGTATGATGCGATGACCGCCGAATTCGCTCCGCAGCTGTCCCGCACCGTCATTCTGGTGCTGGTGTTCGTGCTGGCATCGGGATTGGCGCTGGCGACATCGACGCTGGTGCGCAACCGGTCGCGCGTACGGGCGCGGCTTCAGGCAATGTCGCGCGGCAGCGTCGTTGCGCCGGGCGCCGGATCGCTGCGTGGGGAGCAGCAATCGAGTGCCTGGCACAAGCTGATCAACACGATCGAGCGGAGCGGGCTTTCGCTCGCCGACACCAACGGCGCCGCGCTGTCGGACCGGCTGGGCGAGGCCGGGTTCGCTTCGCCCGTGGCGCCGCGGATCTACACGCTGATGCGGCTGGTCGCGACGCTGGGGCTGCCCGCATTGTTCGTGCTGTTCGCCACGCTGACCGGCCGGACGGGATCGTTGTTTCAGCTCTATGGGATCGGCGCTGCACTGGCGCTGGCTGGGCTATACTTGCCGAGTCTGTTCATCCGGGCACGGGTGGATCGGCGTCGCGAGCGGCTAACTCGCGACTTTCCCGACGCGCTCGACCTGATGCTCGTCTGCGTCGAGGCGGGGTTGGGGTTGGAGGCGGCGCTCGACCGGGTGGGGCGGGAGATGATGCAATCGCACCCACCGGTGGCGAAGCTGTTTGCCGGGGTGGTACTCGAGCTGCGCGCCGGCCGCAGCCGGGAGGATGCGTTGCACCGGATGGGTGAGCGCGCGCGGGTCGATCAGATCCGGTCCTTCGTGACACTGGTGATCCAGTCCGATCGGCTGGGGTCGAGCATCGGCAAGACCTTGCGCGTCTATGCCGCCGAGATGCGCGAGCGCCGTCGCCTGATGGCGGAGGAAAAGGCGCACAAGCTGCCCGTGCTGCTGTCGATCCCGCTGGTCGCGTGCATGCTGCCGGTGATGATCGGGGTGTTGATGCTGCCCGCGGGGATCCGGGTGGTCCGCGACCTGATCCCGGCGATGAGTGGAGGAGGATGAGGATGGCCGCCGCTCGCCCGTTGCTGCTTGCAGTCACCATGCTGGGCTTGCTCAACGGATGCGGAGCGTCGCGCAGCTTGTCGGGTATCCGGCCGGTTGGGGATATCGCGGTCGGGCAGACCAGCATCGCGGCCGGCAACGTGCTGGTCGAGCGCGGCCAATATGGGCTGGCGATCGCCGCCTATCGGCGTGTGCTGCGCGTCGACCCCGCAAGCAGCACGGCGCGCGAGGGCCTGGCGATCGCGTATGAAATGCTGGGCCGGGCGGACCTGGCGGATCGTTATTATCAAGAGGCGCTGGCGCTGGCGCCGCACAACCCGCGCATCTATCAGAATTTTTCGGCATTCCTTCGCGCGCAGCGGCGGGATGCCGATGCGGCGCGGTTGATGGCGGATATGCGGATCGCGCTGCCCGATACCGAGGTGGTGTCGGCTTCGCCGCCGCCGCCGCGCGTGGAGACCGCGCCGGTGGAGGTAGTCGCCACGGAACCCGATGTCCGGCTGATCAGGCAATCCGACCACGCGACATTGGTGGTGACCATGCCGCGTCAGGCGGCTCCATCGGCGGTGACATCGACCCCGGCGGCCCCTGCGCCGCCGACCGGCCTTCGTCCGCTGCGCATCGTCAACGCCGTCGGGCGGCATGGGGTCGCGCGCCAAACCGCGATGCTGTTGACCCGGCATGGGTTCGCCGGGGCCGAGACCGGAGACGCCGCGTTCAAGCTGAAGCGCAGCCGCATCCTCGTTCCGCCGCGCAATCGCGATCTGGGCGAACACCTGTCGCGAAACCTGCCCTTTGCGGTGCGGATCGAGGAGAATGCGCGGGCCGACCGGGTCCAGATCCTGATCGGCGCGGACGCGGTGCCTGCGCTGATGCGGGCGCGCGGGACATGAGGGGAGCAGCGGCGCTGACAGCGGCCGGGGTGATGCTGGCCCTGTGCGGACCGGTGAAGGCGTCTGAAAATGGGGATCTGGCGGTGATTGCCGCGGCGATTCGTGCCGGGCGGTTGATCCAGGCGGAGGTGATGCTGGAACGGCTGCCCGCACCTTCCAGCTCAGACGAGGCGGAGGCGGTCGCGGATGTCCGCGGGCAGTTCGCGCTCGCAACCGATGCTTCCGAACAGGCGCTGCGCATCTTCGAGATGCTCCGTGTCGCGAAGCCCGAGCAGTGTGGCTATGTCCGGGACTTCGGTGTCGCGGCGGCGCGGATGGAGGATGTTCGCGCGCTCGATGCACTGCAGGATGCCGAGCCGCGCTGCGCGACGTGGCAGAGCGAGCAGACTTTGGGCGTGATCCGCGCGCGGATGCGGCGCTGGGACGCGAGCGAACAGGCCTTTGCGCTGTCGCTACGGCTATCCGCCGGCAATGCGGTGACGCTCAACAACCGTGCCTTCGCCCGGATCGAGCAGGCGCGCTATGACGATGCGCTGGACGACCTGCGCACCGCATTGCGAAGCGCACCGGGAGATCGGCGGATCGCCAACAACATCGACTTGGTGGAGGGTGCACGCGGAAACAGGCCTCGGCGGCGGCAAGGCGAGGATGATGACGGTGCCTGGGCAACGCGCCTGACATTTGCCGCAAAGGGGGCGTTGCGCGCCGGCCGGACCGAGCTGGCGCGCGCGTTGCTGGCGCAGGCCGTCGAGGTTAGCCCATATCATGCGAGCGAACCGAGCGCGCTGCTGGCCGGGCTGGCCGATACCGGGGGAGGGGTGCCGTGATCACCAATATGCTGCTGGGCGCATTGCTGCTGCTGCTGGCGTCGGCGGCGGTACAGGATGTGTATCAGCTCCGGATTTCCAATGCCATTCCGGTGGCGATCTTCCTCCTGTTCCCGGCCTATGCGCTCGTCAAAGGCGCGGATGCGACGATCTGGCAGAATGGCGCGGTGTTTCTTGTCGTACTCACGCTCGGAATTCTCGCCTTTGGCGCGCACTGGCTGGGCGGGGGTGACGTCAAGCTGTTGGCCGCGACCGCTCTTTGGTTCGACATCAGCGGCGCGGCATGGCTGATCGGATTAATCGCGATCCTGGGGGCGGCGATCGCATTGCTGTTCATCTTCTTCCGCCGCATCATTCCCGAACCCGCTCTGCTTCGTTCAGGTATGGTTTCGCTCAAGCGTCGAGGCCCAATCCCCTATGGCCTAGGGATCGCGAGCGGAGCGATCGCCGCGATCGCGATGGGGTATGTAAGCCCCTAGGTCACGCCAGCTGCCGACACGCGTCGAAAGGTCGCGCCAAGGGTTGACCTGGGTGCTATCCGAAGGTCCGTCTCGTCAATCGGCAGGCGCTGCATGCGGTTCGGTCGAACGCCTCCATGTCCGGAGCCCCTGACCCGCTCGGCGCGCATCACCCATCAAACAACGCGCCGATCTGCGCTTCCGCGATCATGCGCGCTTCGCTCGCGTCAAGCACGGCGGGGGACAGGCAAAGTTCGAGCCACAGGCCATCGACCAGCGCGGCAATCGCGATCGCCGCGCGGCGGCGCTCGGCTTGGGGTAGCCCACATGCAGCGAGCAGCGCCTCCAGTTCGCCGCGATAATGCGCATATTGCGCGTCATGGAGCGCGGCAATCTCGCCTCGAGCCATCACCAGTCCCCAGAATGCCGTCCAGGTCGCGAGCAGGGCGCGATCGGCAATCGGAGGCGCAAAGCTTGCCGCGACATAGGCCAGAAGCCGGGCACGGGGATCGTCACCCGCATCCGACACCGCCGTGTCGAGCGCGGCTGCCACCTGCTCCCCAACATGGGCATAGGTCGCGGCGATCAACGCATCGACCCCGCCGAAATGATGCGCGACCAGCCCCGGCGAAACTCCGGCCTCCACCGTGATCGCCCGCACCGACGCGCCGCTCGCCCCGTCACGCGCCAGCACGCGGGCGGTCGCTTCGATCAGCGACAGGCGTCGCGCATCGGGTTCGGCGCGGGTGAAACCAGGCTTGCTCATCGCGCGAGCTTATTATACGATCGTATAACAAGCAAATTGCGGAGCCGGTCATGGCAACTCTTGCCCCTTTGCCCGAACCAGGACGCGATCCGGACGCTGACTGGTCGCTGCCCGGTTGGATTT
Organism: Sphingomonas sp. GW821-FHT10C01; assembly: GCF_059415525.1. Classification (NCBI taxonomy): domain Bacteria; kingdom Pseudomonadati; phylum Pseudomonadota; class Alphaproteobacteria; order Sphingomonadales; family Sphingomonadaceae; genus Sphingomonas; species Sphingomonas sp. GW821-FHT10C01. Next base: position 66,218 of record NZ_JBWKNK010000004.1, read on the forward strand.
ATACCGATCCCGAGTTCCTCGAACTCGAGACCGCGCGCATCCTGCGCCCGTCGTGGCAGATCGTCTGCCACGAGAGCGACCTTGCGGAGCCGGGCGACTGGCGCACGCTTTCCTATCTGGGCGAGAATGTCGTCGCGGTGCGGGGACGTGACGGAACGATCCGCGCCTTCCACAATGTCTGTCGCCACCGCGCGATGCGAATCGTCGAGGGCGACGCGGGCTGCGCGAAGAAGCTGGTCTGTCCCTATCATGCCTGGGCCTATGAGTTGGATGGGCGGCTGTCGGGCGTGCCGATGCGGCAGGACTATCCGGCATTGGATATGGAAGCGAGCGGGCTTGCTCCCGTGGACCTCGCCACCTGGCGCGGTTTCGTGTTCGTACGGCTCGAAGATGATGGTGGCCCTTCGCCCGCCGAGATGATGTCGCCTTACGACCATGAGATCGCGCCGTATCGGTTCGAGGATATGCGCCGGATCGGTGACGTCCGCACGCGCCATCGCGCGGTCAACTGGAAGAATGTCGGCGACAATTATTCGGATAATCTCCACATCCCGGTCGCGCATGACGGGCTGACCCGGCTGTTCGGTAAATCCTATGCGATCGAGGCGTCGGGCTGGGTCGACAAGATGTCGGGCTATCTGGTCGACCGTATTTCCGGCAATCCGTGGGAAGCCTTTTACCAGCGGCACCTGCCGCGCGTCGATCATTTGCCCGAGGCGAACCAGCGGCTGTGGCTTTATTATAAGCTGTGGCCGAACATGGCGTTCGACATCTATGCCGACCAGATCGACTTCATGCAGTGGCTGCCGGTCTCGCCCACGACCTGCGTGCTGCGCGAGATGACGTTCGCGCTGCCGGATGACAGGCGGGAGATGAAGCTGGCCCGCTACGCCAATTGGCGGATCAACCGCGTGGTCAATGCCGAGGACACCTGGCTGATCGAGCGGGTGCAGCAGGGCATGGCATCGAGCAGCTACACCGCCGGGCCGATCGGCGCGAGCGAGGTGTGCCTGCGCAGCTTCGCCGCGAAGCTTCGCGTGCTCATTCCCGAGGCGAGGCTGCATCGCGCGCCCGCGCCGGGCTGGTCGCGCCGCCCACACACGCTCTGAGATCGGGGGGAAGCATGAAGAGATACGATGCGATCGTCATCGGGGGCGGGCATAATGGCCTCGTCTGCGCCTTCTATCTCGCCCGCGCGGGGCTGAAGGTCCGGGTGCTGGAACGGCGCGATGTCGTCGGCGGGGCTGCGGTGACGGAGGAGTTCCATCCCGGCTTCCGCAACTCGACCGCGAGCTACACCGTCAGCCTGCTGCGGCCCAAGGTGATCGCCGACATGAAGCTGCACGAACGTGGCTGGCGGATCGTCGAGCGGACGATCAGCAATTTCTTCCCGCATGACGACGGCTATCTCAAGCTTGGCGGCGGCACGGCGCGCACTCAGGCCGAGTTCGCGCGCTTCTCGCAAAAGGACGCCGAGACCTTCCCGCGCTATGAGGAAGCTCTGGAGCGCGTCGCCGAAGTGCTGCGCGACCTGGCGCTCAAGACTCCGCCCAATGCCGGAGGCGGGCTGCGCGCGCTGCTCGCGGCGGCGGTGCAGGGCAAGCGGCTCGCGCGCATGAGCGTCGAGGCGCAGCGCGACGTGATGGACCTGTTCGTCAAGTCCGCGCGCGATTTCCTCAACGGCTGGTACGAGAACCCGTATATCCAGGCCGCATTCGGCTTCGACGCTGTGGTCGGCAACTATGCCAGCCCGGATACACCGGGATCGGCCTATGTCCTGCTCCACCACGTCTTTGGCGAGATCAACGGCAAGAAGGGCATGTGGGGTCACAGCGTCGGCGGCATGGGCGCGATCACGCGCTACATGGCCGAGGCCGCTGAAGAGGCCGGGGTCGAGATCAGCCTGGAGGCACCAGTTGCCAAGGTGCTGGTCGATGGCGGCAAGGTTGCCGGTGTGCGGCTGGAAAGCGGCGAGGAGATCGCCGCGCCGATCGTCGCGTCGAATGTCGGCCCCGCTTTGCTCTATCGCCAGCTTGTCGATCGCGGCGACATGCCCGGCGAATTCGCCCGGCGAATGGACGGCTACAAGACCGGATCGGGCACCTTCCGGATGAACGTCGCGCTTAGCGAACTCCCCGACTTCAGCGTGCTGCCGGGCAAGGAGAAGGCCGAGCATCACACCGCCGGCATCATCATCTCGCCGACGCTCGACTATATGGACAAGGCCTTCACCGACGCGAAGGCGAAGGGCTGGTCCGATGCGCCGATCGTCGAGATGAAGCTTCCCACCAGCGTCGACGACAGCCTTGCCCCGCCGGGGATGCACATCGCGTCGCTGTTCTGCCAGCAGTTCGCGCCCGTTCTGCCCGATGGCCGCAACTGGGACGCGGAGCGCGAGCAGGCGGCCGACGTCATCATCGACACGGTCACGCGACACGCGCCCAATTTCCGCAACTCGATCCTCGGCGTGCAGATCCACTCACCGCTCGACTTGGAGCGCAAGTTCGGGCTGATCGGCGGCGACATCATGCACGGGCACATGTCGCTCGACCAGCTATGGGCGTCGCGGCCGATGCTGGGGCATGGCGACTATCGCGGGCCGATCAAGGGACTCTATATGTGCGGCGCTGGCACGCATCCCGGCGGCGGCGTCACCGGCGCGCCGGGGCACAATGCCGCGCACGAGATCCTGCGGGATCGCTCGTTCGTGCGGCGGATCCTGCCGGTCTAGCGCGTGCGCCGCACCCATAGGAACACGGGCAGGCCAAGCGCGAGCAGGCCGAGGCCCCAGAGATTTGCGCGCAGGCCGAGGCCGTAGATCATCCACAGCACGAACAGGCCCGCGACGATTGCAGCCAGCATCGCCGCGCGGTCGCCGGCGAGCAGTTTGAGCGCGGCGAGCGCGCTGACGAAATAGGCGAGCATCCCGGCGGCGAGGCTGATCGTCGCGATATCCGCAAACAACGTGCCGGTGCGCCCGGTATAGTTGAGCGCCATCACGATCGTGACCAGCACTCCCGACACAAGATGCGCGCGTGCCGGTGTGCCGTGGCTACTTTCCTTGCCGAACCAGGCGGGGAAGACTCCGCCGCGTGCCATCGCCCAGGGCATCTCGCCCTGAAGCAGGATGAAGCCGTTGAGCGCGCCGAGTGCGCTGATCGCGGCGAAGATCGCCGCGATCTCCAGCGCGCCCGTCCCCCAGGCGCGGCCGAGGAAGACGGCGAGCGGAGCGGGGGAGGCGGCGGTGACGTCCGCCGGCATCATCAGCCCGATCGCGCCGGCGACCAGCAAATAGACCAGCCCGGTCAGCGCAGTGCCGAGCAACGTCACGAGCGGCACGATCCGCGCCGCGTCCTTGACCCGATCGGCCGGAACCGTTGCCGATTCGACGCCGAGGAATCCCCAGAAGGTCAGCGCGACGGCGGCGGAGATCGCGCCCGCGCTGATCGGCACCGAGGGGTTGACGATGATCGCCGACCGGCCGTCCGCGAGCAGCAGCCACAGTGCGAGCAGGATGATCGCGACGAGCGGGACGAGCTTCGTGACCGCAGTCACGAGCTGAATACGGCCCGCCAGCGCAACGCCGCGGATGTTGATCCCGACCAGCACCCAGATCAGCAGCAGCGCCGTCGCAAACGCTGGCAGCCCGCTCGCAATTCCCGGAAATGGCACGCTGAGTGCGCTCACCACCGCGATCGCCAGCGCGCCGTTGCCCGCCCAGATCAGGATCCAGTAGCTCCAGGCGACGGCGAAGCCGACCACCGGTCCGAACGCCGCATCGGCAAAGGCATAGGGGCCGCCCGCGCAGGGTAGCTTCGCCGCGAGCCGTGCGAACACGAAGGCCAGCGTCATCGCGCCGGCGATCGTCGCGACCCAGCCGATCAGTGCGTTGGTTCCGAGCGGCGCGAGGGTCGCGGGCAGCAGATAGATGCCCGATCCGATCATGTTGCCCACCACCAGCGCCAACGCCGGCCAGAAGCCGAGCGCGCGACGTGGCGTTGACGGGACTCCATCGGCCATGTGCCTTTGTCGTCACGACGATGGCATCCGTCCAGCGGGAAAAATGCGGAGGGTGCTTGATCGCCGCGCGGCCGCATGATCATCATGCGGCATGGCTGCGACGCGCTTTCCACCCGACCTCATGGACGCGGCGTTGGCGCTGCATGACAATCGCCTCTCGGAGGCCGAGCGCGGCCTGAAAGCCTATCTAAAGCGCGACCCGTTCGATGCGCATGCAATCCGCATGCTCGCCGAACTGGCGGGGCGGATCGGGCGGCTGAAAGATGCCGAAACGCTGCTGCGCCGGGCGGTCGAGCTTGCACCCGGTTTCACCGCGGCGCGCGCCAACCTTGCCCTGGTCCTCTATCGCCAGAATCGCGCGGAAGAGGCGCTGGCCGAACTCGACGCGCTGATCGATGCGGAGCCCGATCATCCCGGCCACGCGAACCTCAAGGCCGCCGCGCTCGGCCGGCTTGGCGCGTTCGAGGAAGCGATCACGCTGTATGAGCGCGTGCTGGCGGAAGCGCCGGAACAGCCCAAGCTGTGGATGAGCTATGGCCATATGCTCAAGACCGTGGGGCGCCAGGCCGATGGCATCGCCGCCTATCGCCGTGCGCTCGCGCTGCGGCCGGAACTGGGTGAGGCATGGTGGAGCCTCGCGAACCTCAAGACGGTGCGGTTCGCCGATGCCGACATCGCGAAGATGGAAGCCGCGCGCGCGGCGCTGGAGCTGGGCGAAGAGGATCGATTCCACCTCGATTTCGCCCTGGGCAAGGCGTTCGAGGATCGCGGAGAGGCCGGTCGCGCGTTCGGCCATTATGCTGCCGGCAACGCGCTGCGCCGGACGCAGCTTGTCTATGACGCGGACGAAACCGAACGCTTCGTGGATGACTGTATCGCGCTTGCCACACCGGAGTTCTTCGCTGAGCGGGCGGGTTGGGGTTCAGATGCGCGCGACCCGATCTTCATCCTGGGAATGCCGCGCGCGGGCTCAACCCTGGTCGAGCAGATTCTGGCCAGCCACAGCGCGATCGAGGGCACGACCGAGCTTCCCGATCTGCCCGCGCTGGCGCGGCGCATCCCCGACTATCCGCACGGTCTTGCCGGATTGACCGCGGCGCAAGCACGCGAACTGGGCGAGGAATATCTGCGCCGCACCGCCGTCCAGCGCCGCAGCGACCGGCCGTTCTTCATCGACAAGCTGCCCAACAACTGGGCGCATGTCGTGCTGATCCGCCTGATCCTGACCAACGCCGTGATCATCGACGCCCGCCGCGAACCGCGCGCCTGCTGCTTCTCCAACTTCAAGCAGCACTTCGCCCGCGGTCAGGCGTTCAGCTATGCGCTCGACGATATGGGGCGCTATTATCGCGATTATGCCCGGCTGATGGTACATCTCGACCGCGTTCAGCCCGGCCGCGTCCACCGCGTGATCCATGAGGCGCTGGTGGCAGACACCGAGCGGGAAGTCCGCCAGCTGCTCGATGCCTGTGGTGTCGCGTTCGAACCGGCCTGCCTTGCCTTTCACGAGACCGAACGCGCAGTGCGCACCGCGAGCTCGGAACAGGTGCGCCAGCCTATCTTCACCGGCGGCGACCGCGCCTGGCGACCGTTCGCCCCGCATCTCGCCCCGCTCATCGCCGCGCTCGGCGATCTGGTCGACCGCTATCCGGATGTGTCCGACGCGAAGTAACGTTGCAGAAACATCACTGTCATCGAAGATTGTGAACGTCCCGTTTCGCGATGATTGACGTTTGTTGCGCTGAACCACAGTCTCTCGAGACATAAATATATTCAGGGGGCCGCAGTGATCATTTCAATGCGTAGTGCCGTGATTTCGGGGTTGCTCGCGTCGACGGCCCTGACCCTCCCCACCGCCGCCCAGGCGCAGCAGGGCGAGCAAACCAGAACCTCCGACCTGCCGTCCGACCAGGACGAGATCGTCGTCACCGCCCAGAAGCGCGATGAGAACATCCAGTCGGTTCCGATCAGCATCCAGGCGATCGGCACGCGCAAGCTCGATCAGCTCAACATCTCGAACTTCAACGAATATACCCAGCTTCTGCCCTCGGTCGCGTTCCAGACCTCTCAGCCGGGTTCGACCACCGTCTATATGCGCGGCGTCGCGTCGGGCGGCGACGGCAACCATTCGGGCTCGCTCCCCTCGGTCGGCAGCTATCTCGACGAACAGCCGGTGACGACGATCGGCGGCACGCTGGACGTCCATATCTACGACATCGCGCGGATCGAGAGTCTCGCCGGTCCCCAGGGCACGCTCTATGGTGCGTCGAGCCAGGCAGGCACGATCCGCATCATCACCAACAAGCCCGACACGGCCGGGTTCGATGGCCGGGTCGATGCCGAGGTGAACACCGTCAAGGATGGCGGGCAAGGCGGCAAGATCGAGGGGATGATCAACGCCCCGCTGTCCGGCAATATGGCGTTGCGCGTCGTCGGCTTCTATCAGCGTGACGCCGGCTATATCGACAACGTTGCGGGCACGCGCAGCTTCCTGCCGACCCCGGGTGGGATCACCGTCAACAACAACGCGTTCGTCAAGGAAAACTACAACGAGACCGACACCTGGGGTGGCCGCGCCGCGCTCAAGATCGATCTCGACGACAATTGGACGGTTACGCCGACCGTGCTGTACCAGGAGATGCGCGCGCACGGCACCTATGGCTACGATCCGCGCGTCGGCGACCTCAAGGTCCAGCATTTCTACCCCGAATATCGCCGCGACCGCTTCATCCAGGGCGCGCTGACGATCGAGGGCAAGGTCGGCAACTGGGACGTCACCTATGCCGGGGCCTATCTCGACCGAAAGACCTATGCCTCGAACGACTACACCGACTATTCCGAGGCCTACGACAATCTCTATGCCTCGGTCGGCGGACTGGCCGGTTATTTCTACTATCAGGATAATGCGGGCAACACGATCGACCCGCGCCAGGTCGTCATCGGCAGCGATCACTTCAAGAAGACAAGCCAGGAACTGCGCGTCGCCTCGCCGTCGAGCGATCGCTTCCGCGTGGTCGCCGGCCTGTTCTATCAGCGCCAGTCCAACCTGATCCATCAGGACTATCGGATCCCCGGGCTGGGCTCTGCCGTCTCGGTCAACGGGTCGCCGGGCACGCTGTGGCTGACGCAGCAGCACCGCGTCGACAAGGATTATGCGATGTTCGGAGAGGCAAGCTTCGACCTGACGTCGAAGCTGACCTTCACCGCGGGCGCGCGTGGCTATATCTACGACAACTCACTGATCGGCTTCTTCGGCTTCGGCCGAAATCCGGGCATCGATCCGGCGGACGGGCGACCCTATACGGCGTCGCCATTCAATGCCGCGGGCAGTTCACGCACCGGCGTCGCCAGCTGCTACCTGGCGGACGGGCGGACGCTGCGTGACGCCTATCTCGACGGCAGCCCCACCAACACGCTGCTGCCGGCAATGGTCGCGGGCGGGCCGTGCACTAACCTTGCGACCTTCACCAACGGCAAGCTCATTCCGAAGAAGACCGAGGGGCAGGGCGTCACCTATCGCCTCAATCTGACCTGGAAGCCGAAGGACGGGCTGCTTTTCTATGCCGCCGCCTCCAGCGGTTTCCGTCCCGGCGGCATCAACCGGCGCGGCGATGTGGCGCCCTATTCGGCGGACAAGCTCTACAATTACGAGCTCGGGTGGAAGACGACATTGGTCGATGGCCTGCGCTTCAACGGCGCGGTCTATATGCAGGACTGGAGCGCCTTCCAATTCTCGTTCCTCGGCCCGAACAGCTTCACGATCATCCAGAACGGACCTGATGCGCGCATCTATGGCGTGGAGATGGACGCGAACGCCTCGTTCGGCGGGCTGAACCTGACCGTGTCGGGTTCATTTACCGATGCCAAGACGCGGCAGGACCTGTGCGCGACACAGATCTGTAGCGGCACCGGCACCGACGTGCTGGCACCCAAGGGCACACGCCTGCCGGTCACGCCGCGCTTCAAGCTCACCGGCACCGCACGCTATTCGACCATGATGGGGTCGGGACGCGGCTATGTGCAGGGGCTGATCGCCTATCAAAGCTCGGCATCGTCGGACATCCGCGTCGCCAAGGCTGCGGCGCTCGGGCGGCTCGAATCCTATGCCACGGGCAATCTCGCCATCGGCTATGAATTCTCCGACTATAGTATTGAGCTGTTCGCCCAGAATATCTGGGACGAACGTGGCCAGATCACCCGCTTCCAGCAGTGCGGCGCGTGCGATCAGCGCCCGTACATCGTCCCGATCACGCCGCGAACGTTGGGCATAAGGGCAGGTGCGAAGTTCTAGGTAGCGCACCGGCTTCCATAGCTTCTTGGCACGGGGCCTGACGAGGGGGCGCTTTCGGGTATCAGGTGACCGACTCCAAATGACTGCGACTGGGGTGCGCTGCAGTCAGAAGGCTTTGGGCATGTTATGCACTTGAGCGTCGGCATCGGGGCCGGCGTTCCATGGCCGAGGACTGCGTTCTGACTCTCTCAGTCGATCATTCGTTTACACGGTTGACGAGCGACGGCCATGCGTCCCCGGTCGAGCGAGCTTTGGCAGCCGAGGTGCCGGTCGCGCTGGAGTTCAACGGAATCGGCTACGCGGTGCTGATGGCAACGCCCGCCGAGCTGATCGACCTGGTCTACGGTTTCGCGCTGGGCGAGCGCTTGATCGATCAAGGCTCCGACATTCTGGATGCGGATGCACAGGCGATACCGGCGGGATGGATCGTCCGCGCCATACTGGCGCCGCGCGTCGCGGATCGCATCTACAACCGGGTGCGGCACCGAGCCACCGATAGTGCGTGCGGCCTGTGCGGCGTCGAGAATCTGGAACAGGCGCTACGGCCGCTTCCGCGCGTGCCGCCCTGGACCGGCGAACCGGCGGTGGCCTTCGCCGCGGCGGCGGCATTGGCCGAGCGACAACCGCTTGGCCGTGCCACGCGCGCGGTCCACGGCGCGGCTAGGTGCGCGCCCGACGGCACGATCCTTGAGGTTCGAGAGGATGTCGGCCGTCACAACGCCTTCGACAAGCTCATCGGCGCGATGCTGCGGGCCGGAGAGAGTTGGCACGGTGGCTTCGCGCTGCTGTCGTCGCGCTGCTCGTATGAACTGGTGGAGAAGGCGGCGCTATCCGGCTGTCCGATGTTGGCGACGATTTCCGCGCCGACCGACCTCGCCGTGCGGCGCGCCCGGGAAGCCGGCTTGGCGCTGCAAGTGGTCGTACGCGCCGATGCGCTGCTGTCGGCGCGATGACCGGCAAGCTGCTTGGCGCCGTTATCGCCGGCGGTCGGTCGAGCCGGTTCGGTTCGGACAAGGCGCTCGCGCCGATCGACGGGCGGCCGATGATCGAGCATGTCGTTACGGCGCTGCGGCCGTGGGTCGATGACCTGGCGATCTGCGGACGAGGATATGGCGAAAATCCATTCTTGCCGGACTATCCGAAAGAGGGGCTTGGGCCGCTCGCCGGAGTCAATGCGGCACTGCACTACGCCGCAGCCAATGGTTTCGGGGCAGTCATCACAATGCCTTGCGACACACCGCGGGTACACCCGGAAGTCTTTGCCGCGCTTCGCCGCCAAACCGGGCCTGCATGTCTGTCCGACTGCCCCGTTATCGGCGTCTGGCCTGTCACCCTGGCAGAAGGCTTGAACAGCTTCGTCGTGACCGACCCGCGCCGCTCGGTGCGCGGTTGGGCACGTCTGATAGGCGCTGTCGAACTGCCGATCACCGCGCCGGTCAACATCAACTATGTAACCGACAGCGCCCTGCTGGATGATTGACCTGGTATAGCCAGACGTCGCCGAGGCCACCGACAGGATTGGCGCCGCCACATCCCTTTCCGCGGACACTGGAGTTGTCGAACGCCGTCGTCGATGCGACAATCGCCGGGTCGCCAGGAGGTATCCCATGTCGTCCAAGACGCCCGAATATCGTGCCTATACGCACCCCGCCGGCGGCTGGGGGGCGGCGGGGGCGACGGCGAAGGTTCTGATGGAGCAGAGCGTCGTGACCAAGGGGTCACGGGCGCTGTTGTCGATGAACCAGCCTGGCGGCTTCAAATGCCCCAGCTGTGCGTTTCCCGATGCCGATTGTCGCAAGACGCTGGAGTTCTGTGAGAATGGCGCCAAGGCGCTGGCGCATGAGGCAACCAAGTTCCGGGTGAGTCGCGACTTCTTCGCGCAGCACAGCGTCACATGGCTGGGCGAACAGTCGGATTACTGGCTGGAGATGCAGGGACGGCTGACCGAGCCGATGCGCTACGACGCGGCGAGCGACCGGTATGTCCCGGTCAGCTGGGACGATGCCTTCGCGCTGATCGGGCGCCATCTGCGTGCCCTCGACAGCCCGCACCAGGCCGAATTCTATACCTCGGGCCGGACACCGAACGAGGCGGCGTTCCTCTATTCGATCTTCGTGCGAGAGTTCGGGACGAACAACTTTCCGGACTGTTCGAACATGTGCCACGAGCCGACCAGCCGTGGGCTGCCCGCGTCGATCGGCGTCGGCAAGGGCACGGTGGTGATGTCCGATTTCGAGCATACCGAGGCCTTGTTCATCATCGGCCAGAACACCGGCACCAATTCGCCGCGGATGATGACCAATCTGGTCGAAGCGCGGAAGCGTGGCGTGCCGATCGTCGTCGTCAATCCGATGCCGGAACGCGCGCTCATCAAGTTCACCGAGCCGCAGGACGTGGTGCAAATGGCGACGTTCGGATCGACACCGATCGCGAGCGAGTTCGTCCACATCAAGATCGGCGGCGACATCGCGCTGTTCAAGGGCATGATGAAGGTGATCTTCGAACGCGAAGCCGCGGGCGAGGTGGCGATCGACCGCGCGTTCGTCGATGCGCATACTGCCGGCCTCGAGGCGCTGCGCGAGGACATCCTCGCGACGGAATGGGCCGAACTCGAGCGGGTGTCGGGCATTGCCGAGGCGCAGATACGACGCTGCGCCGAAATCTACATCCGCTCGAACGCGACGATGATCTGCTACGGCATGGGGCTGACCCAGCAACAGCAGGGATCGAAGCTGCTTCAGCAGCTGTGCAACCTCCTGCTTCTGAAAGGCAATTTCGGCAAACCCGGCGCCGGCATCGCGCCTATCCGCGGCCATTCGAACGTGCAGGGTGACCGCACCGTCGGGATCGATGAGAAGCCGAAAGCGGATTATCTCGATCGCGTTCGCGAGGTGTTCGGTTTCGATCCGCCGCGCGAGCACGGGCATCACACCGTTGAATCCGTCGCGGCCATGATGAACGGCAGCGCGAAGGTGTTCATCGGCATGGGCGGCAATTTCGTGCGCGCGGTGCCGGACACCGAGCGTTCCTATGCGGCGATGCGCAAGCTCAGCCTGACCGTCGGCATCGCGACCAAGCTCAACCGCGGCCATCTCGTCCACGGCAAGGAGGCGCTGATTCTGCCCGTCGTCGCCCGCTCGGAACGGGTGGAGACTGCGCTCGGCGAGCAGTTCGTCACGATCGAGGATGCGATGTCCAACGTCACCGCATCGCGCGGGGTGCTGACCCCGGCCAGCCCGGATTGCCGCCCTGAAACCGAGATCGTCTGTCGCATGGCGATGGCGACGCTGCCCGACAGCAAGGTCGACTGGGCACGCTACATCGACGACTATGATGCGATCCGCGACAAGATCGCCGCAGTCTATCCCGATATCTACAGCGACTTCTCGGAACGTATCAAGGATCCGCGCGGCTTCCATCTCGACGTCGCGCCGCGGCGGCTGGTCTGGCCGACGCCGAACGGCAAGGCCAATTTCATCGTTTTCGAGGGGCTGGACATCAACCCGCCAGTGGCGGATCCGGCAATGCTGCGGCTGGCGACGGTGCGCTCCCACGACCAGTTCAATACGACGATCTACAGTTATTCCGATCGCTATCGCGGGGTCTATAACGACCGCATGGTTGTCTTCATGAATGCCGAGGATCGGGCCGATCGCGGGATCGCAGCGGGAGCAAAGATCACGCTGGAGACGATCAGCGACGATGGCGTGCAGCGCCGCGTGGAGGGTTTGACCGTGCTCGACTATGCGATGTCGCGCGGCGCGGTGGCGGGTTATTATCCCGAACTCAATCCGCTGCTGCCGCTGGACTATTACGACCGGATCAGCGGGACGCCGGCGGCCAAATCGATTCCGGTCAGGGTGATCGCAGCCTGATACGCCGCGTTGCCGGCGAGCGACGGGGGGCGGGCAGGCGATAGACGCGCTTCCGCCAGTGTGCGGCGACATCGATGTTCATGTCGTGGCATTCCGCAGCGCCTTTACTGCATGATCCGCCGCGCGGACGGTGAGCGCCATGAAGGTGAGCGAAGGGTTCACGCACGACACCGACGCCATCTGTGCGCCGTCGGTCACGTATAGGTTCGAGGCATCGTGCGCCTGACTCCAGCTGTTGAGGACCGAACCGCGCGGATCGGCGCCCATGCGTGCGCCACCCATTTCGTGGATCGCGTCACCGGGTACATGTTCGCCTTCCCAGCTACTGACATTGCCCAGACCTGCTGCCTTGAGCATCGCCTCGCCCTGCGTCCTGGCGTCGGTCATCATGCGCAGCTCATTCTCGCGAAAACGGATGTCGAAGCGCATCAGCGGAACCCCGAAACGATCGACCTTGTCCGCATGCAGCGAAACCGAGTTGTCACGATAGGGAAGGCATTCGCCGAACGCGCTGATGTGGAACTTCCACGGCGCGTATTTGCGCATGCCATGCTTCATCGACGCGCCGAACCCGACCGGGGGCGCGACATCGCGATGCGCGCCGCCCTGATAGCCGTAGCCACGCTTGAAGCCGAGATTCTCGTCAGCACCGATGTTGCGGAAACGCGGGATGTAGATGCCGCCCGGGCGCCGGCCATATTCGATATACTCGCTCATCCCGGGGATCTCGCCCTCGATTCCGACGCGGAAGATATGGTCCATCACATATTTGCCGAGCGTTCCGTTTGAATCGAAATGGCTGCGCCCGCTGCCCTCGGCGCGTGAGTTCATCAGGATCTGGGTCGAGGCCATCGCTGACGCGCACAGAAACACCAGATCGGCGTTGACCACTTCGGCCTGGCGCGTCTTCGCATCGATGAAGCGTACGCCGGTCACGCGCTTCCTCACCGGATCATATTCAAGATTGGTGACGACCGCGTCCGACCGCAGCGTCAGCCGCCCGGTCGCACGCGCCGCCGGCAACGTCACCGCCTGGGTCGAGAAATAGGCGCCAAACGAGCAGCCATTGCCGCACTGATTGCGCATCTGGCATTTGGTCCGGCTCTGCTCGGGCTTGTCCTCGGTCAGGTTCGACAGGCGCGCGTTGATCAGCTTGCGCCCCGGGAACTGTGCCTCGAGCTGCTGCTTGACCCATTTCTCCGCGATGTTCATCGGCATCGGCGGCTGGAACTCGCTGTCCGGGAGCTGCGCCAGATTCTCGCGCGAGCCGGACACGCCGATATACTTCTCGACCTTGCTGTACCACGGCGCGATATCGTCATAGCGGATCGGCCAGTCGCCATCGATGCCGTCGCGCTTGTTCGCCTCGAAGTCCTCGGCGCTCCAGCGAAAGGTCCAGCGTCCCCAGATCAGCGACTTGCCGCCGACCGCGCCGGGCCGGATCCAGAAGAACTTGCTGCCCTCGCCATAGGCATAGGGATTGAGCCGGTCGTCATTGTAGAATTTCCGATTGCTGGGCGAGACATAGCCGTTCTTGGCGATGAAATAGTCGCTCTCGATCAGCGGCTTGGGCATCATGTTGCGTGCCGGGACCTCATAGGCCGGCTTGCCGTCATAGGGATAATCCTCGCCATGCTCGACCATCACGCCACGATCGAGCATCAGCACGCGCAGGCCTTTCTCGGTCAGCTCCTTCGCCGCGAAGCCGCCGCTGATGCCGGAGCCGATGACGATCGCGTCAAACCTGTTGGTCGAAGCCATAACCTTACTCTCCTGTCCGGTCAGAAGCGCAGTGCGCTCAGCGTCTGGAAACTCGTGGTGACGTCGGGAAGATAGGGCGCGGGCGCCTGGTCGTTCTCGACATAGAAATGGCGGACCCCAGCGCTGCCCTTGCGTTTGAACAAGGCAGCGAAATCGATCGTGCCCGCGCCCACCGCGACCATGCCGCCATCGGCACGCATGTCCTTGACGTGATAGCCATAGAGCCGGCGCGACAGACGATCGATCAGCGCCCCGGCATCCTCGCCGGCCTTGACCGCCCAGAACAGGTCGAGTTCGATCTTCACGAGCGCCGGGTCGGTTTCCTTGAGCAGCTGGTCGAACAGGCTGACGCCGCCCGGCTTCAGCGTGAACTCGAAATCGTGATTGTGATAGGCGAAGCCGAGCCCGGCCTTCTTGAGCGCTGCGGCGAAGCGGCTGAAGTTCGGCAGTGCCGCTCGCCACGCCGGTCCGGTACGATGCTCATCGGTCATGTACGGCAGGACGATCGTGTCGGCGCCGAGCGTGTTGGCCAGGGTCACCTGCCGGTCGAACTGCCCCAGCAGCGCGTCATAGCCGACATGGATCGACGGCGCCTTCAGGCCCAGCCGGTCGAGCGTCCCGCGCAGCATCGCGGCGTCCATGGCGTCATATCCGCCGCCGCCGAACTCGACCTCGCGATAGCCGATCGCCGCAACCTGCTCGAGCGTCTTCACCGGATCCTTCGCGAACAGCTCGCGCAGCGTGTAGAGTTGGAGGCCGATCGCCCGGCGCTGGGCAGCGGCGGCGGGGAAACAGGCAAGGGCGGCGGCGCCCGCAGCGCCCGCGAGCAAATTTCTGCGTGCGATCATGCCGAATACACCTTGTTGACCTGAGAGTAGAGAAATTCGCCGTTATATTCGCCCGGCACCGGGAGATATTCGCGCTCCTGCGTCATCCCGATTTCCGACGTGTAGTAGCCGGCGATAACGAGCTGCCGGAACGGCTCGAAGAAGGCGTCTGCGCCGGGCAGCTGCTTGTTCATCGCCAGCGTCAGCAGCGCGTCCTGCTGCTCCGGCGTTGCCTTGGCTGTCGGCACACCATGGTCGCGCGTGCTGCGCGCCTCGATCGCATCAAGCCCGGCGATGATCGGCACGCGATCGCCCGGCAGCGCCCAATCGGCCAGCATCTTCTCGATGAAGTCTGGCACCCCTGCGGCAATCGCGCCCGGGGTGTCGGTGGTCGGGATGACGCGGTCGCTCAGCGCGGACATTGCCGCGCGCTGTACGGGCGTGAAGACCTGAACGCTCGGCGGTCCTTCGGAAATGACGGGGATATCGGTCCCGCGCGGCGCGCCGGCCGCGCGCGCGAGCGGCGCGAACAGCGATGCGCCGAACATGGCCGTGACACCCGCCAGAGCGGTTCTGCGATTGATCATTTGGCCTCTCCGGGCAGATCATGGTCGACGGCGGCTTCGGGCAGCGGACGCACCCAGATGTTACGGAACGACACCGGCGATCCGTGGTCCTGCAGCTGCAGCGGTGCAGCGTCGGGATGCGCCTGATAGGCTGCGACCTTGCGCCACACTGTGGTGCCGAGCAGCGCCTGGCGGTTCTGCACCAGCACGCCGTTCAGGAACGCCGTGACATAGGCCGGCCGCAACAGCTTGCCGTCCGCCGCGAAGCGGGGCCGTTCGAACACGATGTCGTAGCTTTGCCACTCGCCGGGCTTGCGCGCGGCGTTGACCAGCGGTGGCTTCCAGCCATAGGCGGCGCCGACCGTGCCGTCGGCATAGGTCGGGTTCCGATAGCCATCGAGGATCTGGACCTCGTAGCGCTGCATGAACCAGACGCCGCTATTGCCGCGATCCTGCGAGCTATCCTTGGGCGGGTTGGGCGTGCGGAATTCGAGATGGAGCTGGACGTCGCCGAAGCTCTGGCGCGAAACGAGGTTGTTGTCGCCCCCACCGGCCGGGCGCGGTGGCACCGTGATCGTGCCATCGGCGACAGTCCATGGCGCCAGCTGGCCTTGCCACGCATCCGCGGACAGGACGATCGCGTCGGAGGGCGCGCCGCCCGGGGCCGTCGCCGGCGTCACCGCCACCGGTGCCGGGCGGTCCGCATCATGGACGCGCCATTTACCGTCGGGCAGCATCGGCGTGTCCCTGAATCCCGGCTTGTCCTGCGCGGATGCGCTCGTAACCGCGATCCACGCGGCCATCACGCAACCGGCCCTGCGCATACGCGTCATGCCTCTCCTCCTTGTCGATCGATGCTGCGGTAAGCGGCGATCAGCCGGTCTTCGCCGGCGCGGCCCGCTATCGAATTGCCATGCTCCATGCCGATGACCCCGGCATAGTTCCTTGCGCGGAGCCAGCGGACGATCGTCGCATAGTTGATCTCGCCGGTGCCCGGCTCCTTGCGGCCGGGATTGTCACCGAACTGGAGATAGGCGATTTCGGGCCAGCAGGTTTCGAGCGCCGGGATCAGATTCCCGGACTGGATCTGCTCATGATAGAGATCGGCGAGGATCTTGGCGGCTGGGCTGTCGACGCCGCGAGCCACGGCATAGCCCTGCGCGATCGTCTGCATGTACACGCCTGGGTGGTTGGTGCGCGTGTTGAGCGGCTCCATCACCAGGGTCAGCTTGTGCGGCACCATGATGTCGCCGGCGCGGCGCATGACGTCGATCACTCGCGCGGTCTGGATATCGACCGGCACGCGCGGATCGAGGAATCCCGTCACCACCGTCATCTGCGTCGCATTGAGCCGCTTCGCGACATCCACCGCATTGCGGATATCGGAGAGAAAGCCGTCACGCTCGGCGTCGTCATTGCCGCCGAGCAGAGGCCGCGACTGGCTCCATTTCGGCATGCTCGCAACGAACACGCCCATGCGCATGCCGCGCCGCGCGAGCGCCTTTGCCATTTGTTCCTGCTCGGCAACCGGGCGGCCGGCCGCCTCATTGTCTTCCCACGCCCGGAAGCCCTGATCGGCGGCGAAGGCGATCTGTTCGATCCGCCCACCACGGCTCGCGAAGCTGCCTTCGTGGGGTGCATAGGCGAGCGAGAAATAGGCCGCGTTGGATGCGGAATCGCGCGCACCCGCCAGCGCGGCGAGGGGCAGGGCGGCCCCTCCCGCTAGCAAGCTGCGGCGCGCGATCGGCGGCATCACTTCGCGCTCTCGGCCTTCAGATAGGCGATGATCGCAGCACGCTTTACCGGATCGGGCGTGCCGATCGGCATCCGCGTTCCGGGAACCTTCTTCGACGGGCTAGCAAGGAACGCGTCGAGCGTCTTCTCGTCCCATCTAAGCTTCGCCCCCTTGAGCGCCGCGGAGTAACTCACACCCGGCACCGAGGCGGCGGGTTTTCCGATGATCCCGTAGAGATTGGGGCCGAGTCCGTTCTTACCGCCCTTGTTGGTCGTGTGGCAGGCGCGGCACGCGGCAAAGGCCGCCGGCGCCGTACTGGTCTGCGCAAAGCTGGGCACAAGCGCCGCGCCAAATGCCGCCAGCGCTACCGCTCCCGTTGCCACACCCGCTACCAACTTCATCTCGTCTCTCCCAATCTCTTCTCTCGTTCGGTGACGGCCTGAGTCATCCACCTCCGATCGCGGTCCACTTCTCATCCGATGCCGCATTTGCGGCGACCGTCTCGACGAAGCGCATCGTGCGCAGCCCATCGACAAGGCCCGGGAACCAGCACTGCGTGCCAGCGTCACCATCCCGAACGGCAGCCGCGAAGGCTTGGTAGATGTTGGCGAAGGCCTCGAGATAGCCTTCCGGATGCCCCGCAGGCGTTCGCGTGAGCGCAAGGGTAGCAGGGTCGAGGCCGGGACCGCCCGTCCTCACGATTTCCGCTGGTCGATCGAGCCAGCGCAGGATCAGCGTGTTCGGCTCCATCTGGGACCATTCGAGCCCGCCCAGCTCGCCATGGATGCGTAGCTTCAGCCCATTCTCCTCGCCCGCCGCGACCTGGCTGGCTTTGAGTACGCCACGCGCACCGCCTTCGAAGCGCAGCAGCGCGCTCACGTCATCGTCCAGCAACCGCCCCGGCACATGCGCCGTCAGGTCCGCACAGACCGCCTCCGTCCGTAGACCGGAAACATGCTCGACAAGCTGGAACGCGTGCGTTCCAATATCGCCCAGACAGCCGCCGATCCCTGCACGAGCGGGGTCGGTGCGCCATTCTGCCTGCTTCTGTCCGTCCTGGTCGATCGGCCGGCTGAGCCAGCCTTGCAGATACTCCGCCTGCACCAGCCGGATCGCGCCGAAATCGCCGCGCGCGACACGGATGCGTGCCTCCTCGATCAGCGGGTAACCGGCATAGGTGAAGGCCAGCGCGAACCGCCGTCCGCTCGCCTCCACCGCGCGCGCGATCGCTTCAGCCTCGGCGACGCTCATCGCCATCGGCTTTTCGCACAGTACGTGAAAGCCCGCGTCGAGCGCGGCGATCGCAACCGGGGCATGGAGGTGGTTTGGCGTGACGATCGCAATCGCATCGGCCCGCTCTTCGGGCGGCAGCGCACGCTCGCGCTCCACCAACTGCTCGAACGTCGCATAGACGCGCTGCGGATCGAGCCCGAGTGCCTCACCGGTCCGTGCGTTGCGTCCGGCATCGGTGCTGAAGGCGCCCGCCGTCATCCGCCATTCGCCATCGATCGCGGCGGCCATGCGGTGAACGGCACCGATGAACGCGCCTTCGCCGCCGCCCACCATGCCGAGCCGAAGCGACTGCCGCGCCATCCTCAGAGCCCCAGCAGCTTGCGGATCGCGTTCCGGTCCGCGCCACTTGCCGCGAAATCGTCGAACGGCCGCTCGGTCAGGCGAATGATGTGATCGCGGATGAAGGGAGCGCCTTCGCGCGCGCCATCTTCGGGATGCTTGAGCGCGCACTCCCATTCGAGCACGGCCCAGCCGGTATAGCCGTACTGCGCGAGCTTGCTGAAGATGCCGACGAAATCGACCTGCCCGTCGCCGAGCGAGCGGAAGCGGCCGGCGCGGTCGACCCAGCTTTCGTAGCCGCCATAGACGCCGGTACGCCCGGTCGGGTTGAACTCGGCATCCTTCACATGGAAGCACGAGATGCGGTCGTGATAGCGATCGATGAAATCGAGATAGTCGAGCTGCTGAAGCACATAGTGCGACGGGTCGAACAGGATGCGTGCGCGGGGATGGTTGTTCACCGCAGCGAGGAAGCGTTCCCAGGTCGCGCCGTCGAAGATGTCCTCGCCCGGATGGATCTCGAACGCGCAGTCGACCCCCGCCTCCTCGAACACATCGAGGATCGGCACCCAGCGGCGCGCGAGCTCGGCAAAGGCTTCCTCGATCAGTCCGGCCGGCCGTTGCGGCCAAGGATAGACATAGGGCCAGGCGAGCGCGCCGGAGAAGGTCGCATGCGCGTTAAGCCCGAGATTGGCGCTTGCCTTCGCAGCCAGCTTGACCTGCTCGACCGCCCAGGCCTGACGCTCGGCGGGCTTGCCGTGCAGCTCGGCCGGGGCGAAGCCGTCGAACAGCTGGTCATAGGCCGGATGCACCGCGACCAGCTGGCCCTGAAGGTGCGTCGAAAGCTCGGTCGGCTCTACGCCATGGCTCGCGAGCCGGCCGCGCAGGTCGTCGCAATAGCCCTTGCTGGCCGCGGCCAGCTTGAGATCGATCAGCCGAGGATCGCAGGGGATCTGGACTCCCTTGTAACCAAGACCGCCAGCCCATGTGGCGAGGCCGTCCAGCGTGTCGAACGGGGCGGTGTCACCCAAGAACTGGGCGAGGAAGATCGCGGGGCCCTTCATCGCGGTCATGCGGCGGTTCCCTTCCTGCTGTCGTCGCGGAAGAGGAGCTGGAACAGCACCGTGATGACTGCGGCGGCGATCGCGGGATACCACCACATCTGCTGCCAGTCGGTGATTGTCGGCACCGCGGGCAGCTGGGCATAGAGCAGTCCGCCGATCTGCGAGCCGAGCAGCATGCCGACGCCATAGGTGAACAGGGTAAGCATCCCCTGCGCCTGTGCATTTACGCCCTTGGGCGTGGCGATGGTGCCGGTGTAGATCGCCCCGGCGACGAAGAAGAAGTCGTAGCAGACCCCGTGCAGCGCCACGCCGAGATAGACCGCCCAGAGCGAGCCATCGCCGTCGCCGATCGCGAACAGGGCGTAGCGCAGCGCCCACGCCGCCATGCCCACCAGCAGCAGCGGCTTCACCCCGAAGCGGCGATAGAGCCACGGCATCGAGAACATGAACGCCAGTTCCGACATCTGCCCGATTGCAAGCGTGCCGCTGACGTTGGTGGTACCGGTCGCGCCGATATAGGGCGAGGCATAGGCGTAATACATGGCGAGCGGGATCGAGATCAAAGTCGCGCAGATCACGAAGATCAGATAGGAGCGCTGCCGCATCAGGCCGAACGCCTCGACGCACAGCACCTGGCGCACGAGGCTTTCGTCGCTCGGCGCATCCGGCTCGATCGCCGGAAGCGTCAGGCTGTAGATGCCGAGCGCGATCGACACGACTGCCGCGACGCGGAAGATCTCGGGGCTTGCCGACAGCGCCGCCCAGCCGATGATCAGGCCGGCGACGATCCAGCCGAGCGTGCCGAAGGCGCGGACGAAGGGGAAGCGATCGTCGCGCTCGCCCAGGCTCTTGAGCGCGATCGTGTTCGCGAGGCCAACGGTCGGCATGTAGAGGATCATGTAGCCGAACAGCACCCAGACGAAGGTGCCACCCGTCTCCGGCGTCAGCAGCGCCGGGAGCGCGAGCAGGATCGCCCCGCCGAGGAGGTGGAGGATTACCATCAGCGCCTTGGGACTGAAATAGCGCGTCGCGGCCATGCCGAGCAGGAACGAGCCGGCGATCGAGGCGATCGGGCCGACCGAAAAGGCATTGCCGATCAGCGCGCCGATCCCGACGGTCTGCATGACCAGACCCAGCGTGACCGCCCATGCGCCCCAGACGAAGAACTGCATGAACATGAGCGCGCTGAGCCGCGCCATGAGCATTCCCGAAACCGGATGCGAAGTGCCATCCAGCACCCCATTGGCCGTGGCCATGCGATCCCCTCCCGTCGATGTTGTTCGTTCTTTTCGCGACTCAGGCTAAGCAGGTCGAAGATTGATGTAAAGGATTACATCGAATTTTGTCGACAGGCTGCATGGCAGGCGACATGAAGCCTTGATGCCGACAATTATCGACGTTGCCGCGGTCGCGGGCGTCTCCACTGCCACGGTTTCGCGCGTATTGAGCCAGCCCGAGCGTGTGGCGGAAGCCACCCGCAAACGCGTGCTCGAGGCCGTTCAATCGCTGGGCTATGCGCCGAATGTCGCTGCGCGGACGCTGCGCACCTTGCGTGCTGCCAAGATCCTGCTGACGGTACCCGACATCTCCAACCCGTTCTTCGCCAGCATCATTCGTGGCGCTGAGGAAGCCGCGCGCGATGCGGGCTATGCGGTCGTGGTCGGCGACACCCGTCACGACCCTCAGGTCGAGGATCAATATGCGGAAATGCTCTCGCGTCGCGAGGTGGATGGGCTCATCTTTCTCGGGCACCGCTTGCCGGGTAATCTGAGCTCGCTCCTGTCCCGGCCAGGCGTCGCGGCGCCGGTCGTGAACGGCTGCGAATACAGCCCCGACCTAGGCGTACCCAGCGTGCATATCGACAATGCCGCGGCGAGCGGCGATGCGGTCGAGCATCTGATCGGCCTTGGCCATCGCGATATCGGCATCATCACCGGCCCGCTCATCAGCCCGATCAGTCGCGATCGCCTTTCGGGCGCGATGGAGATCGCGGACCGGCACGGGCTGAAGGATCGTCTGCAGGTCCGGAACGGCGACTATTCTGCGGAGCTGGCTTTCGAGCTGGCTGGCGATCTGCTCAAGCGGAAAGTCACCGCGATTTTCTGCTTCAGCGACGAGATGGCGATGGGTGCGATCAGCGCGATCGGTGCGGCCGGTCTGACCTGCCCCGGGCATGTTTCGGTTGTCGGCTTCGACGATCTTCCCACCGCCCGCTTCTTCCAGCCCGCGCTCACCACGATCGCCCAGCCCAAGGGCCTGATTGGCCAAAGGACGGTCGAATTGCTGGTCGAGATCCTGCGCGATCCGGAAAGCCCGATCCGGCAGATCACGCTGCCCCATGAACTCGTCGTCCGCGACAGCACCCGCGCGGTCACTTCCTAGCTGCGGCGATCGACTCGAGACGGGCCTGAATCTCGCTTTCGGGGAGCCAGCGGCCGCGTACCATCACGCCGGCACGGCGCTCGACATTGGCCAGCTTCTCAAGCGGATTGGCGGTCAACAGGATCAGATCCGCGCGTTGTCCCGGTGCGATCGTGCCGAAGCCTGCCTTCAGCCCGAAATAGCGAGCAGCCTCGCGCGTGCCGGTCGCGAGCACCTGATAGGGCGTCAGCCCCGCCGCCTGCATCATCCGCATCTCGTGGTGGATCGAAAATCCGGGCACGTTGAAGAATTGCGGTGCATCCGATCCCAGCGCGATGGGCGCGCCCGCGGCATGAAGGTCGCGCACCAGGCGGCGCCGCAGCTCGACCAGCCGCCGCGCCGAATCCGGCTGGAAATCGGGACGCGCACCGAAATCGCGTTTTGCCTTTACCCATCCGTCCAGCACGCGCTTGGGCATGTAGCGCATTTCCGGCCTGGCGATCATCGTCTCGGGCGTTTCGGCCGAAGCCAGATGCTCGACCAGGCTCAGCGTCGGGACGTTCCAGCTGCCTACCGTGATCGTGCGCCGCACGGCATCGGGGATACGGCGTTCATCGACGAACTGCACCCAACCGCTGCCGAAGAAGCCGGCCGGGCGGCCGGCGGTGTCGGTCCCCTCCGGAACCAGGAATTCCACATAGCGGTCGAGATGATCGATCGAGGTCTGGCGAGTTCCAAGCGCATCGGTGAGCCGGACTCCCTCGGGAATATGCCCGCCGAACGGCATCCCGATTGCGTTCGCGCCCTCCGCCATCGCGAAATAGGCGTCCCGCGGTACACTGCCGATCTTGATCAGGTCATATCCCGCCGCGCGATAATCGCGCACTGCCTGCCGCGCGTTGTCGGGCGTCCCGGCAACCGCGATGCTCAGCCAGGGACTCGCCGTATAAAGCCTCGGGCCAAGTGGCTCACCCTTGGCGATGCGGTCGCGCAGGGCGAGGTGCGACGCATTCCCAGCCATGTTGCGGACGGTCGTGACACCATTCGCGACATAGAGGAACAGCATGGCGTCTCGATAGGCTGGATCCTCCGGGCCGGGTACATGGCCATGCATTTCGGCCAGGCCGGGCATCAGCCACCGCCCCTTGCCCTCGATCCGGCGAGCATCTGACGGAATGCGTGCGGCAGCCGCCGGAGCCACCGACACGATCCGCCCATCTTGCACGACGACCGTCTGGTTCGCGAGCACATGCTGACGGTCCATCGGCACGACATTGACACCGACAAAAGCGATCGTCCCGTCGGACGGCTTCGTGTCCGAGGCCGTCCCTCTGGCCGCCACGAATGCCGCCGCGACTAGGAATGCCAACGCGAGAATAACCAGCGGAACACGCGTATCGAGCGAGGCGAAGCGTGGCATGGGAACGCGTTCCTTTCAGCGGGATCGGTTCGCGATCCGCTACGAAAGCCTATCACCCGAAGCCCGGCCTGTCAGTCCTACCGCCGCCTCGATTGAAACGTTGCCGGTGGTTCTCATGGGCAAGCAGTGCAGAACCACCGCACCAGCGTACAGCGATCGAGCATTCATCAACGCCCGGCTGACCCGTGCTCCTCTGCCAGCGCTCGTGCCAGGGCGTCCATGTCTTCCAGGCTATTGAACAGCGCTGGTGTCACGCGCACGCATGCGCCTTTCGCCGGTCCATCGCGATGTACGGTGAAGATACGGTGGCGCTCGAGCAGGCTCGCAGCGAGAGCCACATTGTCTTTGACCCCGGTCAAGCCGCGCAGGCGGAAGGACGTGATCCCACCATGTAGCTCCGGATCGTCGGGCGTCAGCACCTCGATTCCAGCCAGGGGACGAACCGCGGCCACCCAGCGGTCACGCAACATCCGAAGCCTGGCAGCGCGGCGAGCTCGGCCGATTGCCTGCTGAAATCCCAGCGCGGCGGGCACGGTGAGCAGCGCGGCGAAATCGCTGGTCCCTGGATGCACCCGTGCCATGACCGTCTCCGGGCCGTCCGCCGGCTCGGCGGGGTCGCGGTCGATCCGCGCCAGCGCGGACTTGCGAATATGGATCGCACCAACGCCGAGCGGCGCGCCTAGCCATTTGTGGCAATTGATGCCGACGAAATCGCAATCGAGGTCAGCCAGATTCATGTCGAGCTGGCCCCAGCTATGTGCGGCGTCGACGATCGCGTCGATCCCGCGTGCGCGTGCCATCGCGGCAATCTCGCGCACCGGCAATACCAGCCCCGTACGATGGCTGAGATGCGTCAGCAGGACCAGCCGCAGGCGCGGGTTCGCCGCGAATGCCGCGGCATAGGCATCGATCAGGGTCTGCCGTGTCGCCGGCTCGGGCAGAGCGATGCGGACGACCGAAACACCGCGCCGCGCCCGCAATGACGCCATGCAATCCTGCATGCTGTCATAGTCGAGATCGGCGTAGAGGACCGCGTCGCCAGGCTGAAGCCGGTTATAGCCCAGGATCAGCGCCTTGAGCGCCTCGGTTGCGTTGCGGGTGAAGGCGATCTCGTCCGCCGGCACCCCCAGTTCGGCCGCCAGCGCATCGCGTACTGCCATCGCATCGGCGCCAAAGCGACGGCGGGTGTAGTAGCTGGTGTCGCGATTCACCCGTGCCAGCTGCTCTTTGTACACCTCGAGCACCGGCCGGGCCATCATGCCCCAATTGCCGTTCTCGAGCTGGATCACGTCGCGCGTCACGTCATATTGGGCGGCAATGCCGCGCCAATAGGCCGCGTCGTCGGTGGCGCTGGCGAGGGCCGCCGGAGCTGCCTGAGTGGCCGCCGGCAGGGCGGCGATTCCGGTCAGCAGCGTCCGGCGGTTCATGATGCTTCCCTTCGTCAGAAATTCACGCCCAGCCGGACATAATACTGGCCGCCGTCGGTGTCATAGGGGGCATTGCGCGAATAGATGAGTCCGCGCACTGCTTGGTTGGTCGCCTCGTCTGGAAAGGTGTTGAACACATTCTCCGCGCCGGCGCGCAGGGTGAAATGCTCGTCGAAGCGATAGGCGACCGCGACATCGAACAGCGCGATGCCGCCGAAGCGCTGGAACAGCTCGCCGGTCGCATTGCCGCTGACATCGGTCCACGCGCCGTAATAGCGGCCCCGCAGCAGCAGCGAGAAGCCGCTGACCTCATAGCCGAGCGATGCTGTGCCGTTGTTTTGCGGCAGCCGCTCTTCGAACACACGGCGCTGCGTCTCATTGGGGATCGCGGCGCTGGTGCCGCTGCGGACCTTGGTGTTGTTGTAGTTATAGGCAAGCGTCGCGGTTGCGCGGCCCGGACCCAGGTTGCGCGCATAGTTCAGCACCACGTCGACGCCGCGGGTGCGTGTGTCGAAGTCGTTGGTGAAATAGCTCACCGAGGTGAAGCGCTGCGGATTGGGGAAGCTCGCCGGCACCGCAAAGGTGCGCGACTGGCTGAAGCGGTCGTCGACATCGATCTGGTAGAGATCGATGCTGCCACTGAAGCCGATATCGGTCTGGAAGGTCAGCCCGGCGGTCAGCGTCTTCGAGGTTTCGGGCGTCAGCGGCTTGGCGCCGAGCGCGGTCGCCAGTGGGTCGCTTGGTGACAACCGGCCCTGGTTGAAGATCTGCAGCGTGACGGTGTCCAGGCCCTGCGTGGTCTGGATGCTGTTGAGTTGCCCCGGGGTCGGCGCGCGGAACCCCGTCGACCAGGTCGCGCGTGCCGCGATGCCCTCAACCGGTTCGATGCGTGCCGACAGCTTGTAGTTGAAGGTATCGCCGAACGCCGAGAAATCCTCGTAGCGCCCCGCCGCGCCGAGCGTCAGCATCTCCACCGGACGCCATTCGAGATCGACATAGCCGGCATAACTGGTCTGATCCCAGCTACCGGCCGCCGCGCTGCTGAAGCCGGGGAAGCCGTTCGAGCTGGGGGCAAGGCCCGTCGCCGCGCCCGGCCCGATCGCGTAGGAGGCCGGATCGCCCGCGCCGACCTTGTACGTTTCGCGGCGGCGTTCGGCACCGAACGCGATGTTGAGCGGTTCGGCCCCGCCCACCGGCAGGCGATAGACGAAGTCGGCGTTGATGTTGAACTCGCGCTGTTCCAGTCGGCCGATATAGAAGCTGGTCGGGCTCAGCGGCCCCATCGACGCGTTGAGGCTCTCGCGCATGGTGTAGTCGATGCGGCTGCGGCCATAGCCGACGCTGAGATCGTAACTGAACGCGTCGCTCAGCTCACCGCGAACGCCCGAATTGACCTGAACATCGCTGTATTCGGTGCCGAAACGCGGGGTGAATCCCGCAGGGTAGAGCGTGCGGAAGGAGAAGCCGGGAAACGCGCCGCTGGGATTGTAGACGTTCGCGGTTCCCGCGGGATTGCGCCAGTTGAAATCGGTCACGCCTTCGCCCGACTGCGCGGTGACGAAGGTGTAGAGCGTGGCTTGGTCGGCGACCTCATAGCGTGCGTCGACAGATCCGCGAATCCGCTCCTCGTCAGGCTGACCCCAGCGCTGTACCGGATTGGGCACCTTGATCGTGGGATTGGCGTTCTGGAAGGCGATCGCGTCGGGGCGCTGGCGCGTGCGCGAGGTTGCCTCGGACTTGTCGTACTGGCCGGTGAAGACGATGCTCCCACGCTCGCCCAATGCGATGCCGCCGCGCACGCCGCCCTGATACTCGTTGCCGTCGCCCTCGAAATACTGGGAAAACTGACCGAAGACTTCCATCCCCGGCTTGTCCTCGAGGATGATGTTGATCACCCCCGCGATGGCGTCCGACCCATATTGCGCCGAAGCGCCGTCGCGCAGCACCTCGATCCGCTTGATCGCCAGCGAAGGGATGCTCGCCAGGTCAGGGGACTGCGCGCCGCGCGTACCGAGCAGCGCCGAGCGGTGATAGCGCTTGCCGTTGAGGAGCACGAGCGTCTGGTCCGGAGACAGCCCGCGCAGCGTGGCCGGGCGTACGAACGCGAGGCCGTCGGCGGCGGGCAGGCGCTGGACGTTGAACGAAGGCAGCAGCTGGGCGATCGTGTCGGAGAGGTCCCCGGACACGCTGGAGCGCACCGCATCGCCCGAGAGCACATCGACCGGCGCGAGCGTGTCGAACTGGGTGCGCGAACGCTCGCGGGTGCCGGTCACGACGACGACGCTGTCGTCCGTGCCGGCATCGGCCCCGGCGTCGGCGGCGACAGCCAGGGTCTGCGCCGTGGCGGGCGCGCAAGCGAAGGTGAGCGCGGCGAGCACGCTGGTAGCGGTGAGCTTCATACTGTCCCCAAGATGGCCCGGCGTCAGGACGCGCCGGCTTGGGAGGGGCGGCTAGCCCTCGCTTTCTTCATTTTGATGACGGGACGGCGACAGTTCGGAGATACCGCCAGGATGTTGATGCGGGGCTGGGACTGTGAAGGATGTCGGACAAGGCCTTACCCCACGCTTCCCTTCCTGCTTCTTCTCGCCGATGCACAGCCGGCGCCCTCAATGTGGGCGGCCCTCCCTCAATGCGAAACGGCCGCGGCTTCCGTGCCAAGCCCGTGCACCGTGCCACATGGTCTGGCCAAAGCGAACGCCGCTCGTCGGCTGGGAACGCGCGAGCATATATGGTGCATCAACGCCGATCGGTTGACGATGGTCGCCAGGCCGACGACCGAGCCCTGGGGTCTGCTGTGCTGTTCGCTTCAAACCGGGCGCAACCCATTCCGAACAGCGGGCTTGCCGCTGTGACGGTCCGAGTGCCGCGCCTAAACGAGCTGTTCTGAAGATCGGCACCACGCCAGCTGGTACGCAGGAATCCGAGACTTACCGAGGCCCGGATGCAGGGCCGTCGCCTGACCATCTACGTGTCCGCCGGACCACCGCGCGGTGCGAAGCTCCCGGTATTCTATCTCGGTGACGGTGCATCCCGCGACTTCGCGTCAATCGCCGCTGCTGCCGTGCGGGATGGCCGCGCCCGTCCAGCCTTCCTGGTTGGAATCGACGCCGCTCCGAAAAAGAAGGACTGCACCGGGGTGGGTTGCTACCGGCGCGCTCCGGAATATTTGGCGGACCTCGGCGGCACAGGGCCGGATAGCCCCTATATTAGGCTTCAACGCTTCCCGGTCGAAGAGGTCTTGCCATACATTGAAGCAAATTACCCAGTCTCGCATCGGCGAAGCGACCGCGTTATCGGCGGTCTTTCGAATGGTCGCCCTAGCGGCTCGGATAGCCGCGAAGCTGCTTGACTGGCCTCCGTTGCAAGCCCACGCGCAGGGTTTCACGCGATCGCTGCCGCTTGCTTATCCGCAAGCCGCTATCGATGCCAATTGATTGAACTTGATGCGGCTTCCTCGCTTTCTAACCAGCGCTTCCTACGATCTCGCAATCGATCTCGGCACGGTAAACACGGTTGTCTATCTGCGAAATCGGGGAATCGTTCTTAATGAGCCCTCGGTGGTTGCACTTGAGACGCACAACGGAATCTCTCGAGTCCGCGCGATCGGTGCGGAGGCAAAGCTGATGCTGGGCAAAACGCCTGATAATGTCAGTACAATCCGTCCGATGCGCGACGGAGTGATCGCGGACATCGACGTCGCGGAGCAGATGATCAAGTACTTCATCGGTAAGGCGGGGGGATCGCGAAAGCTCGCTCGCGGTCCGGAAATCGCCATCAGCATCCCCAGCAGCGCCACGCAGGTGGAGCGACGTGCTATTCAACAGGCCGCTTCGAACGCAGGTGCCCGTAAGGTGTATCTGATCGAGGAATCCATGGCCGCGGCGATCGGCGCCGGCCTGCGCGTTATCGAACCGCAGGGCGCCATGGTCGTGGACATCGGGGGCGGAACCACAGAAGTCGCGGTCCTTTCCCTGCGAGGGCTTGCATATAGCGCATCGGTGCGCGTCGGCGGAGATCGTATGGACGACGCCATAGCTTCGGGTATTCGGCGTAGGCACAATCTGATGATCGGCGAAGCCACGGCCGAGAGGATCAAGGTCGAGATCGGTACCGCCCGGATGCCGGCCGATGGCGTCGGCGCGGTGATGAAGGTCAGAGGGCGCGATCTGGTCAAGGGCATGCCTGCGGAGGTCGAGGTGAGCCAGGGCGAGATCGCCCAGTGCCTTGCCGACCTGACTGCGCAGATCGTGCAGGCGACGCTGTCTGCTCTCGAGAAGACCGAACCCGAACTGGCTTCCGATATCTATGATCAGGGAATTGTGATGACGGGAGGTGGCAGCCTGCTCGCGCAGCTGGACGAGGTCCTCTCCGATGCAACGGGTTTGCCGGTCATCGTAGCTGAGAATGCCTTGATGTGCGTAGCAAATGGGGCAGGGCGTGCTTTGGAAGATCCGGAATATCGTGGCGTGATGTCGGACGCCTAGGCCAGGATGCCCAGGTCCTGCGGCGCAAGCGAATGCCGTTCGACCTGGCAGCTAACCAGTCGCGGCTGTTTTGCGCCCTCATTCCGGTCGTTCGAACGACCGGCGGGCGATCCTGAGATTGGTCATTCGTTCAGGTGACGATCGAACTGCCGCTATTGGATGAGGAGCGGACATCAGGAAGGTCTTTCACTTGCACGATTTGGATGTGTTCCTGCTCCCTGAGGAACGAGTAGAATGAGGAAAGCGATCGCTGCCGCTAGGATGGCGGTAGCGAGCGGCCTGCTAAGGTCGAGACCGCCCTTCGCCACTGGCTTGTCGAGGAAGTCACCGACCGTCGCGCCGAGCGGCCGGGTGAGGATGAACGCGGCCCAGAATAGCAACACGCGCGATGCATTTGTGAAGTAGTAAAGCGCAGCGAGAACCGCCAGCGCGGCACCGAATAGCACGGCCGCTCCCGAGTAACCAAGCTTGCCGTCGGCAACCCAATCTCCCAGCGCGGTACCGAGTGTCTGCGAGAAGGTGATCGTGATCCAATAGAAGGTCTCTGCCCGCGCGGTTTCGATGCGGTTCACATCCACCGTTCCAAGTGTGCGGTGCCAATTGAAGAGCGAGATCAGAACCAGGCTGAACAGCAGCAGCGATCCACCCGGATAACCCAGGCCGATTGAGCGGGTCGCAAAATCGGCGAGTGTCGTGCCTGCTGTCGTCGAAGCGATGATCGTAGCCCAATACAGCCACGGATTGAAGCGCCGGGCTCTTATCTGAAGCCAGGCAAGCAAAAGCAGGAGAATGCCGAATATAGCGGTACCAACAAGATAACCGTTCAGGCCATTATCGCCAGCGCTCGATGTCGTTTCTCCCAGCCAAGTCATGCTGACAGCGTCACCGCCAGTTTCACCAAGCGTGGTAGCTAGGATTTTAATCGCCCAGAAGGTGAGAGTCACGGCGGGCACCTTACTCAGCAGGTCGGTCACACGGCCATTCATTTGGCGGCTCCATGGTAGCGACGACCGGCTCGCAATGGCGTTTGCGCGGAAGGCGCCCTTGTGGCGCCATACCTCCCAGTTTCGGTCTCTTCCGTTGCGAAAGGCCGGTATCGAACCGACCAGTTCCGGGGAAGATCGGAACTGGTCGGGCGAGTGCTGAACCGGAATGAACGTCTGTTGGTTCAGCTCTTGCAGGCCTGCTTGTTCTTGTTGCCGGCTAGGCTGCAATTGTAGGTGACCTGCTTGCCGTTGCGCAGCGTCGCCTTGGCGAGGTGCGTGTTCGACCGCGCCGGGGTTGCGGTCCGCGGCTTTGTGGGCGTCGCCGCAGCCGCCCGTACCGGCGTCGTTGCGGCCGGCTTTGCCACCATGCGGGCAGCCGGCTTTGCAGCGGCAGTGGTGGTCGCCGGGTGCTGCTGCGTGGCCGCGAAGGCCGGCGCGCCGATCATCATCGTGGATGCGAGGCCGAGCGCGATAAGGGTGCGAAAGCGTGCCATGTTTCTTACTCCATTGATCCGCCCGCTGGGGCGGATGATGCGGACCGAGGTCCAGGGCGGGAGCTGAAGGGGGAGGCAACCCCCGCCATGGATGCCCCTTTTTACGCGGCGCGATCCGACCGGGGCATGGCCGCGACATGACAATATGGTAATGCGGGGGCCAGCTTCCGGACGGATGCAAAGGACCAGGATCGACGGGTCGCAACGGGACGGGGCCTTACCGGTGTTTCCTTCCCGACGCGGCGACAGGTGCCCGCCAAGGGGGTCGCATGAAGAAGCTGCTGTCCATCCTGTTGCTTGCAGCGTTCCTCGCCGGGGCCTTCTATCTCCATGCCGGCTACTATACCGGTCCCTTGTATCGCGACCTGCCCGCCGCGGATCCGAACCCCGCCAGGCCCGCCATCGTGATCCTGTCCGGAGACATGGGCAACCGGGTCGGCATGGCCCCCAAGATCGCCGCGCGGCTCAACGATCGCGGTTATGCCGTCGTCACCGTCAATTCGTTGACCTACTTCTCGCCACGGCGCACGCCCGGGGAGGTCGCGGCGCTGATCGACGAAGCGATGGCGCGGGCAATGCGCCTCGGCGGCACCGATCGAGTGGTACTGATCGGCCAGTCCTTCGGCGCCGACATGCTCCATGCCGGACTCGCCGACCTCCCGCCCGCACGCCGTCAGCCGGTCAAATCCGTAGTGCTGGTCGTTCCTGGCGAGGACATTATCTTCCGTGCCTCGCCGATCGAACTCGCCGGACTCGAAATCCCCGACCAGCCTGCGCTGCAGACCGCCTCGAAACTGGCCTGGGTGCCGGTGACCTGCATCCGCGGCGCCGACGAGCACAACAGCCTGTGCCCCGAACTCACCATGCCCAATGTCTCGCGGATCGTCCTGCCGGGCGGTCATAAGCTCAAATTCGACGACGGTGCGCTGGAAGCGGCGATCCTGCCCGCCATCCAGCGCGCCGCTGTTACATCCGGGAGCAAATGAGATGCGTCTTCTCGCCGCGATAGCGCTGTTGGGACTGTCCGCTACCGCGCGGGCCGAAGCGCCGCCCACGCCGATCGGCCTCTGGCAGAATCCCAAGGGGACGATCCTTGTCCGCACCCGCGCCTGCGGTCAGCTGCTCTGCGGCAATATCGTGTGGGCGGCGCCGGCGGCGCTGGCCGATGCGCGCGAGGCGGGCGTGACTTCGCTGCTCGGTACAGAGTTGCTCGTCGATTATCGCCCCAGGAGCGTCGGGCACTGGACGGGGCAGGTCTATGTTCCCGATCAAGGCCGACGCTTCTATTCGACCATCGACCAGACCAGCGCGAACAGCCTGCGTATTTCGGGCTGCATCCTGGGCGGCCTGATCTGCAAGCATCAGGATTGGACGCGCCGATGATTGCAGGCATGGGCCTCGCACGCTGGATCGCCGCTCGCCGGCGCGGCCTGTCGATCCTCGCCGCGCTGCTGATCGCCGCGCTCGGCCTGACGGCGCTGTTCAAGCTGCTGCACACCGTTCGCCCGCATGAGATTCGCCACGCCTTCGATGCCCTGTCGGCCGGCCAGATCGGCGCGGCGTTGCTGCTCACCGCGGCAAGCTATCTGTTGCTCACGCTCTACGACCGTTTCGCGCTTCACGTCATCCGGCGCCCGTTACCGTGGCGGACCTACGCGCTGGCATCGTTCACCAGCTACACGCTCAGCCATAATCTCGGCCTCGCACTGCTGACCGGGGGGTCGGCTCGCTATCGCATCTACCGCACGGCGGGGCTGGATGCGGGCGAGATCGGCAGCGTCATCGCGCTCGCCAGCTTCAGCTTCTGGAATGGCGTCATCCTGCTGGCGGGGCTCGCGGCGATGACGAGCACACACGTCCTGCCCTTATTCGATTTCGCGCTGCCGCTCCCGTGGCTGCATGTCGCGGGGCTGACGGTGGTGGCGTTTTGCCTGGTTCCGCTGCTGCTGCGCCGTTTCGGGCTGCGGATGGTCGATATCGGCGGGTGGCGCACGCCGCTTCCCGGGCTGCGGCACGGTGCGACGATGACTGGGGTCGCGGCGCTTGACCTTGCCGCCGCCAGCGCGGCGCTGTTCGTCCTGCTCCCGGCCCACGATCCCGCGCTCTATCCCGCCTTTTTCCTCGGTTATGCGCTCGCGATCATCGCATCGCTGATCAGCCACGTTCCCGGCGGCCTCGGCGTGTTCGAGGCGGTGGTGATCGCGACGGTGCCGGGCGACAAGGCCCAGCTGCTGGCGGCGCTGCTGGCCTATCGCGTCATCTACTATCTGTTGCCGCTGCTGCTCGCCGCGCTGCTCCTCGCCTGGCATGAGAGCAAGGCCTGGCACGGCCCCGCACAGGAGCTGGCACAGGCCGGCCAGTCGCTGCTCCGCGAGCTCGCCCCGCCCCTGCTCGCCGCACTCGCCTTCGCGGGCGGTCTCATCCTGCTGCTGTCGGGATCGACGCCGGCCGAAACGAGCCGGATGCACGCGCTCCGCCACATCCTGCCGCTGCCGTTCGTCGAGGCTTCGCACATCGCCGCGAGCCTGTCCGGCACGCTGCTCCTGTTCCTTGCGCCGGGGCTGCTGCGGCGCCTTGACGGGGCGTTCTTCACCGCGCGCGCTTTGCTCTTTGCTGGCGCGCTCTTCTCACTCGCCAAAGGCGCGGATTACGAGGAGGCGATCATCCTCCTCGCGATCGGCACCGCGCTGCAATGGAGTCGACCCGCATTCTATCGCAAGACGTCGCTGCTCGACGCGCCGCTCTCGACGGGCTGGACGATCGCGGCGCTGACCGCGATCCTCACATCGACCTTCGCCGGGTTCTTCGCGTACAAGCACGTCGCCTACAGTAGCAGCCTGTGGTGGCAGTTCAGCCTGACCGGCGATGCGCCGCGCTTCCTGCGCGCGCTGTTCGGCACGGCAGTGATGGTCGCCGGGATTGCGCTGTGGCGGCTGTTCGCACCATCGCCGCGTGTCGCGCGGGCCGATCCGGTTGCGCACGACCGGCTGGAACCGGCGCTCGCCCTTGCCCGGCACAGCGATGCCTTCCTCGCCCTGACCGGCGACAAGAGTTTCATCCTCGCCGACGAGGGCGACGCGTTCGTGATGTATCGGGTGCAGGGGCCGAATTGGATCGTCATGGGCGACCCGGTCGGCCACGAGGCGCGCTGGGCCGATCTCCTGTGGAAACTGCGCGAGCGCGCCGACGCGGCGCAGGGCCGTATCCTGCTCTATCAGATCAGCGCGACTTGCTTGCCGCATTCGATCGACCTTGGCCTTGCCATCGTCAAATATGGCGAAGAGGCACGGGTTGATCTGACCGCGTTCACCCGGACCGGAGCGCAAGCGAAGTCGCTTCGGCACGCCGAACGCAAGGCGGCGCAGGAAGGGGCCGAATTCGCCGTCCTGACCGCCGATGAGGCATCGCGTTATATCGGCGAGCTCCGTGCGGTGTCGGACGAATGGCTGGACAGCAAGAAGCGGCGCGAAAAGGCCTTCAGCCTCGGTCGCTTCGATCCCACCTATCTCAGCCACTTCCCCTGCGCCATCGTCCGCGTCGGCGGGCGGATCGTCGCATTCGCCAATATCCTCGCGACCCCGAACCGCGAGGAAATGTCGGTGGATCTGATGCGCCATCGCCGTGCCATTCCCTATGGCACGATGGATTTCCTGTTCCTGCGCCTGATCGAGCATGCCCAGGCAGAGCGATATCGTTGGTTCACGCTGGGGATCGCGCCGCTGGCGGGGATCGAAGGAGGCAAGTTGGCCTCCACCTGGGCCCGCGGCGCCGCCTTCCTGTTTCGCCACGGCGAACCGCTCTACGGCTTTGAAGGCCTACGCAACTACAAGGCCAAGTTCGCGACGCATTGGGAGCCGCGCTACATCGCCGGATCGCGGGGGATGGCCTTTGTCGGCAGCATGGCGGCGGTTCATCATCTCGTCTCGCGGCCGGCCGGCGGAAGCGGCTGGCGCGCGGGCGTTGCTGCGCCAAAGGCGATCGTGTGAAGCCGTCCGCGCGCCTTTTGCCCTCGACAGGCGTGTTGCTGCTCCTCCTCGTGGCGGTGATCCTGTTGGCGGCGCGCTGGGGAGCGGGCGCGCGCCTGCCGCATCGGGGTCTGATTCCCGGCCTGACCTACGAGCTCGAGCGGCCGGCTCGTGGCGCGGTGGAGTCGGCATTGGTCGTGACCAGCGTGGAGGATTCGGGTTCGGCCGCGGCGGCCGGCATCGCGGTGGGGGACAGGATCGAGCGGATCGATGACCGGCCGGTCACGGCACTGGCTGACGTTGCGGTGGCTTCGAATCGGGGCGGCGCGGGCGGCCTGCGCTTGGTCGTTCGTCATCAGGGTACAGATCGCTATATGCGGTTGCCGGCCGCCGGGCGTTAGCGAGGAATGCCGCATGTCGCAGAAGATACTCGTCATTGAGGATGACCGCGCCACGGCGGACCATGTCGTCAAGAGCCTCGCCGACGAGGGCTTTGTCGTCGATCATGCCGCCGACGGGCGTGACGGGCTGTTCCACGCGACCGACGGCAGTTACGACGCGATCATTCTCGATCGCATGCTTCCCGGCATGGATGGCATGGCGGTGCTCGCCGCGTTGCGCGCGGCGCGGGTCGTCACCCCGGTCATCATCCTGTCGAACCTCGGCGCGGTCGATGCCCGTGTCGAAGGGTTGACCTCGGGTGCCAACGACTATCTCGTGAAACCCTTCGCCTTCTCCGAGCTGCTGGCGCGGCTGAAGCTGCTCATCGCAAAGCCGTCGGGAACCACGCGGGTCGAAACCCTGCTCGCATGCGAGGATCTCGAGATGAACCTGCTCAGTCGCCGGGTCACGCGCGGTGGGCAGCGCATCGAGTTGCAGCCGCGCGAGTTCCGCCTGCTCGAGTATCTGCTGCGGCACAAGAACCAGGTCGTCACGCGCACCATGATGCTGGAAGGCGTATGGGAATATCATTTCGATCCAGGAACGAATGTGGTCGACGTTCATGTCAGTCGTCTGCGCCGCAAGATCGATGACGGGTTCGGCCGGCCGCTTTTGCGTACCATCCGCGGCGCCGGCTATATGCTCGGCTACTCGGACTAGCGCGGGGTGATGCGCGCTGCCGTCCTGCGGTCGACCACGGTCCGGCTGGCGCTGCTCCTGCTGTTGGCGCAGGTCGCGACGCTCGCGCTCGGCCTGGCCGTCATCCATCGTTCCACCGAAGCGATGATCCTGTCCGATGCTCGCACGGCGGCCGAAGTCGCGCGTGACGACTTCGCCCAGGAATACCGGCAAGAGGGAGAGGCGGGACTGGTCCGCGCCATCCGTGACCGGCTCGCCGTGCGCGATGATCGCAACTTCGTGGTGCTGCTCAAGGGGTCTGCGGATGCGCCGATCATCGGCAATCTCAAGCAATGGCCGGCGACCGTCGGCGAT
Organism: Sphingomonas sp. GW821-FHT10C01; assembly: GCF_059415525.1. Classification (NCBI taxonomy): domain Bacteria; kingdom Pseudomonadati; phylum Pseudomonadota; class Alphaproteobacteria; order Sphingomonadales; family Sphingomonadaceae; genus Sphingomonas; species Sphingomonas sp. GW821-FHT10C01. The sequence goes on from NZ_JBWKNK010000004.1 coordinate 102,500, forward strand.
GCCGAGCGCTGGCGGCGGATCAGCCTGTTCCGCGAGGGCGGCACGGCGGCCGAGGAGATGGGCCTCGTCACGACGCGCTTGCCCAATGGGCATGTGCTGCTGACCGGCGAGGTACTCGAGGCGCAGGTCGAGCTCGCGAGCGCGAGCCGGGTGGCGTTCCTCTACGCACTTGTTGTCGGCATCTTCGCGGCGGCCTGCGTGGCCGCATTCGCCGCCTGGATCCTGTCGCGCAGGGTCGATGTGTTCGCGCGAGCGGCTTCGGCCATCGCCGCCGGACGCCTCGATGCACGGGTCGAGCGCGACGAGTCAGGCGATGCCTTCGATCGACTCGGTAATTCGATCAACGCGATGCTCGATCGGATCGAGGTGTTGGTCCGCGAACTGCGCATGGTTACCGATTCGATGGCGCATGATCTGCGCTCGCCGGTATCGCGGCTAAAGGCGGCGCTCGAACAGGCGCTCCGCCGCAGCCGTGACGCGGACGCGTCGATCGCGCTCGCCGGGGCGATCGACGAAGCGGACAGCCTTCACCGCCTGCTCGATACAGCGCTTGAGATCAGCCGGACGGAAGCCGGGATCGGCCGCGATCAGTTCACCCGCTTCGGCCTGGGTCCGATGCTCGACGATATAGCGGAGGTCTATGGACCGCTTGCCGAGGAGCGAGGATTCTCAATCGAGGTGGATGTCCCGGCGGGAGTGGATGTGATCGCCCATCGTGAGCTGCTGCAGCGGGCGCTGTCCAACCTTGTCGACAATGCGCTCAAATATGCAGAGGGCGCTTCGACTGTTCGTATCGGCGCATCGCCTGTCGCAGACGGATCGATCGATCTGACGGTTGCCGATGACGGGCCGGGCTTGTCGGAGGCGGAACGAGCGCGCGCGGCGCAGCGATTTGTGCGCCTCGATCCGGCACGCGGCGGTACCGGTGCGGGCCTCGGCCTCTCGCTCGTCGAGACCATTGCCCATTTGCATCGCGGTGAGTTGCGGCTCGAAGCGAACGGTCCGCGCGGACTTTCGGTTCGGTTGATTCTACCGATCGCGTTGCCGAATAGCGATCCAGGGGACCTGAGATAGACAGGCGTTAACGGCTCGAAGGGGCCTTGCCTGAATGCTCGTCGTCCGGCTCTACCTTGTCCGCACCCTGCGCTTTCCTGCACATGCTGTCTGAAAGCGGACTGACAGCTGACCGCCCTATCGAAGTCAGCAGCATTGCAATTTCCGTTTGGACTGCTCGGTGCGCGACACGGTGAAACCGATGCAGATTCGGCCGGGTTCGTTGTGAGCGAAGACCGATCCGCCATGCATGCGGGCGACCGCCTTGACCAGCGCAAGTCCGAAGCCGTGGCTTTCGCCATCGTTGAAGCGCGCGGGATCGATCCGGTAGAAGCGGTCGAAGATGCGGTCGAGATGGATGGGGTCGATTGGTGCCCCCGGATTGGACACGCCGATCGAGGCGGCATCGTCTTCATAAGCGATCTTGACCGTGACCCGGCCGGGCGTTGCGCCGTGGCGCACCGCATTGTCGAGCAGATTGGTCATCGCCCGCCCGAATAGCGCGCGTTCGATCGGAACCTGCGCATCGCCGTCGATTTCGAGCGTGACGCCTGCTTCCTCCATCACTGGGGCCATGAACTCGGCGCTCTTGCGCGTCTCCTCGGCGAGCGAGCAGGTGGTGAGGTTGGCCGCCACCTCGCCTTGATCGGCGCGCGCTAGGAAGAGCATGTCGTTGACGATGCGGCGCATCCGGTCGAGCTCTTCGAGGTTGGACTGGAGCACTTCCTCAAGCTCGCGCGCCGGGCGGTCGCGCGACAGGGCGACCTGCGTGCCTCCGATCATATTGGCGAGCGGGGTACGCAATTCGTGCGCGACGTCCGCGTTGAAGGTCGAGAGCCGCTGATAGCTGTCCGCGACGCGATCGAGCGCATCGTTGAGCGACAGGACCAGTCCCGAGAGTTCGGCAGGCAGCGTTTCCGTCGGCAGGCGCTGCGCCAGATTCTCGGCGCCGAGCAGCCGGGCATGTTCGGACAGGCGGTCGACCGGGGCGAGGCTGCGCCGGGCGATCCACCAGCCCAGCGCCGCGACGGCGGCGATGGCGAGGAGCGACATGACCGCGATGCCGATGGCGAGGCCCATCTCGGTCTCGTCCACATATTTGCTGCGCGAAGCGATGATCAGGCGCACAGCGGGGCGCTCACCGGCTGCGGGGAGCGTGCGCGCAAGCGTCAGATATTTCTGATCGGACACGATAACTTTGCCGAACCCGTCGCGCGGCCCCTTCCACTGCGCGCCGGCAAGCGCTTCGGGACGAAAGGTGAAACGCGGGTCGACACTTTCGACGATGAAATAGAGGCTGCCGTCCGGCGGTGTGAAATCCTGGAGCTTGGCGGTGATGAAGGGCCATTTGTAGGCGTAGATCGAATCCTTCACCATGCGCTCGACGATCTGGAAGCGGGCGCCCAGTTCCTCGCGCTTGTGATGATGCAGCTGTTCCGACTGGAAGGCGAAGAGCGCGATGCCGGCGATGGTGGAGACCAGCGTCACCGCCGCGCCGAACATCAGCGCCAGCCGGCCGGCGATCGAGCGCGTCATGCCGCGGCCTCGTCGCGCGGTTCGAGCACATAGCCCATGCCGCGCACCGTGTGCAGCAGCTTGTCTTCGCCCGGGGCCTCGAGCTTGGCGCGCAGCCGCTTGATCGCGACCTCGACAACATTGGTGTTGGTATCGAAATTAATGTCCCAGACCAGTTCGGTGATGATCGTCTTGGAGACGATCTGCGAACGTCGCCGGGCAAGCAGTGCGAGCAATGCGAACTCCTTGGCGGTCAGGTTGAGCCGCCGCCGCCCGCGTATCGCGCGCCGCGCGATCAGGTCGACATGCAGATCGGCGATCCTGACCTGCGTCGCCTCCTGCCCGCGGCCGCGGCGCACGATCGCCTGAAGCCGCGCCAGCAGCTCGAGGAACGAGAAGGGCTTGACCAGATAGTCGTCGGCGCCTGCGCCAAGCCCGCGCAGGCGATCATCGACCGTATCGCGGGCGGTGAGCATGATGACGGGCGTATCGCGTTCCGTGCGCAGCGCCGCGAGCAGCGAGATGCCGTCGAGCCTGGGCAGCATCACGTCGAGCACGATCGCATCATATTCGCCGGTGCAGGCAAGGTGCAGACCGTCTTCGCCGTCGGTCGCATAGTCGACAGCGTAACCCTGTTCCGCAAGGCCGCGGCGCAGATAGTGGATGGTCTTGGTTTCGTCCTCGACGATCAGAATCTTCACTGCCCCGTGCCGACGCCTCCGGTTACTGTTGCCGGCGCGGCGGGCGCGACGCCCAGCTGCCGGTGGAGCGAGACCAGCCGCGCCGACACGTCCGCCAACGCCCGAGCATGATCCCGTTCCGTCTGATAGACGGTTCGGGCGGCGTCGAGAACCTCGAGCTGAGAGAGCGTCCCTTCGCGATACTGGAGCTGCGACAATTCCGCCGCCCGCCGGGCGGCCTCCATCGCCCGGCCCAGCTCGCGTTCGCGCACCTGGCCCTGGAGATAGGAGACGATCCCGGTCTGCGTTTCCTGAAACGCGCCGCGCACGACACGCTCATAATCGAGGCTGGCCTGACGCAGCTGCGAATCCGCTGCATCGAGCTCCGCGCGGCGGCGCCCGAAGTCAAGCACCGGGAGCACCAGCGCGGCGGCGACCGAGGCGATCGTCGTGCCGCCGTCGAGCAGGCTGCCGATCCCGCCCGCGTCGAGGCCGATCAGCCCCGATAGGGACAGGGAGGGCAGGCGAAGCCCCGCGGTGCCGTCGCGCCGCGCCGCCGTCGCGGCATAGCGCGCTTCGGCCGCGCGGATATCGGGCCGCGCGGCAAGGACGTCGGCGGGCGAGCGCAGCACAGCGAGCGGATCGGCGGCGGGGATCGTGTCGCTGGTCGCCAGCCGCGCGGTCATGTCTTCGGGCGTGGTCGAGAGCAGATAGGCGAGGCGGAACCGGTCGGCGTCGGCCGCCTCGCTTGCCACCGCATGTTCCGAGCGCGTCTGCGAGACGAGCGCCGAAGCACGCTCGACATCGAGCGCGCTCGCCATGCCGAACTCGAAACGGTCACGCGTGATGCGCAGCGTTTCCTCCTGCGCCGTGACGGTACGCGTGGTCAGCGCGATCAGCGCGCGCTGCAGGCGGTAGTCGATATAGGCGCGAGCGATCTCCTCGATCAGCAGCAGCCGGACCGCCTCGGCGTCGGCGGCGGTGGCGCTGGCGTCGGAGCGCGCGGCGCGGACGGCGGCGGACAGGCGCCCGCCGATATCGGGTTCCCATCTTGCGCCGAGGCCGATGCTGGCGGAATCGCCGGTCGCGCGGCGGGCCGCGGTGACGCCGGCCTCCGCGCCGATCTCGGGGAGGAACCCGGCGGTGGCGGCACGGCGCAGCGCGTGGGAGGCAATCACGCGTTCGGCCGCGATGCGCAGATCGACATTATGCTGCTGTCCGCTGTCGATCAGGCCGTCGAGCACGGGATCCTTGAAGCTCGACCACCACGCGCCGGGTATCTCGCCGGTCGGCATCGGGGTTGCCGCCTCCCAGCGGGCAGGCAGGTTGCTGGGAGCAGGGGGTGCGGCGGGGGTATGCGCGCAACCGGCGAGAATGGCGAGAAGAGGGAAGGGGAGGAGAAGAGTCCTGTTCATGCCGGGGCGCCTTCGAGCATGGTCTTGAGGCGGGGCGTCCGTGCGGGACGTGCCCGGTGGAAGAGACGGTCGAGCGCCAGGTAGACGACGGGGGTGGAGAAGAGGGTGAGGACCTGGCTGATGACCAGCCCGCCGACCACCGCGACACCCAAGGGCTGGCGCAGCTCGGCGCCGGTGCCGAAGGCGAGCATCAGCGGGATCGCGGCGAGCAGGGCGGCGATCGTCGTCATGATGATCGGCCGGAAGCGCGTGATCGCCGCCTCGTAGATCGCCTCCTCGGGCGAGATCCCGCGAGTGCGCTGCGCATCGAGCGCGAAGTCGACCATCAGGATCCCGTTCTTCTTCACGATGCCGATCAGCAGGATCACGCCGATCAGCGCCATGATCGAGAAGTCGAGCCCGAACAGCCACAGCATCAGCACCGCGCCGAGGCCGGCCGAGGGCAGGGTCGAGAGGATAGTGAGCGGGGTCGAGAAGCTTTCGTAGAGAATGCCGAGGATGATATAGACCGCGATCAGCGCCGCGAGGATCAGCAAGGGCTGGGTCGCGAGTGAGTCCGTGAAGGCCTGAGCCGAGCCTTGCGCCGTGCCGGTGACCGTCGGCGGAACGCCGATCTCCTGTCGGATGCGCTCGATCCCGGCCATCGCATCCCCCAGCGCCACGCCTGCCGGCAGGTTGAAGCTGATGGTGGCCGCGGGAGAGAGGCCATGACGCCCGATCGAGAGCGGCCCGGCGCGCTGGGTATCGATCTTTGCCACTGCCGAGAGCGGCACCATCGCGTTGGTCACTGCCGAGCGCAGGAACATCGTGTCGAGGCTGGCGACCCGGGCATAGCGCGACGGATCGGCCTCCAGCACCACGCGATACTGGTTCACCTGGGTCTGGAACTCGCTGATCTGGCGCTGGCCGAAACTGTCGTAGAACGCCTGATCGATCGCATCGACACTGAGTCCGTAGCGCGCGGCGGCGGCGCGGTCGATCGTGATCCCCTGCATGCGTGCGCCGAGCTGGACGTCGTTGCGAACGTCGCGGAACAGCGGCGATTGGGACATCGCCTGCGTCATCTGCGCTGCCCAGCGCGCCATCTCGCGCGTGTCGGTCGACTTGAGCACATAGGAATATTGCCCTGCGCCGCCGCCCGCGCCGATGTTGATGTCCTGTGCCGAGCGCATCGACACGCTGATCCCCGGGATGCGGGCGAGCTGGGGGCGAAGGCGCGCGATAAAGCCTTCGGACGAGACGTCGCGGTCACCGCGATCCTTGAGCACGACCCACACCCGGCCATTGGCGAGCGACTGGCTTCCGCCGGTCGTTCCGATTGCGTGGTTGAAGCGCTGCACCGCCGGATCCTTGGCAAGGATCGCGGCGATCGCCTCATGCTTGGCGCGCATGTCCGCGTAGGAGATGTCCTCGGCCGCGACTGTCTGCCCGACGACGAAGGCGGTGTCCTGAAGCGGGAAGAAGCCCTTGGGGATATAGACATAGCTGGCGACCGCTGCGCCGATCGTCGCTGCGAAGCCAAGCAAGGTCAGCCGCTGCCGCGCCAGCGTCCATTTGAGCGCGCGGCCATAGCCGTCGATCAGCCGGTCGGTGAAACGCCGTTTGCCGCTGTCGTCGTGCTTCGGCGACTTGAGGTAGCGCGCGCACAGCATCGGCGCGAGGGTGAGTGAAGCGACCACCGAGATCAGCAGCGAGACCGTGACAGTCAGCGAGAATTCGCGGAACAACCGGCCGATCACGCCGCCCATGAACAGCATCGGGATGAAGGCGGCGATGAGCGAGAAGGTGATCGAGATGACGGTGAAGCTGATCTCGCGCGCGCCCTCGATCGCGGCGTGCATCGCGGTCTTGCCCATCTCCATATGACGGTGGATGTTCTCGACCACGACGATGGCGTCGTCGACGACGAAGCCCACCGCGATGACCAGCGCCACCAGCGTCAGATTGTTGATGCTGAAGCCGAGCAGGTACATCGCGGCGAAGGTCGCGATCACCGAAACGCCGAGTACCGCCGCGACGATCAGCGTCGCCGACACTTGCCGCAGGAAAAGGCCCATGACGAGCACGACGAGTGCGAGCGTGATGGCGAGCGTGATCTCCACCTCGTGGATCGAGGAACGGATCGTGCGCGTGCGGTCATTGAGCACCGAGACCTCGACGCTGGCAGGCAGCGATGCGGTCAGGCCGGGGAGTGCTGCCCGTATCGCGTCGGCGATCCGCACGACATTGGCGCCCGGCTGGCGCATGATCCCGATGCCGAGCCCGGGCTTGCCGTCCGGGAAAGCAGCAACATAGCTGTTCTCGGCGCCGATGCTCACCTCGGCGACGTCCTGCAGGCGGATCGGCGCGCCGTCGCGCCATGCCACGACGATCTGCTCATAGTCGGCCGGGGTGAAGAGCTGGTCGTTCGCCTCGAACGTCGCGACCGTGTCGCGCCCGAACACGGCACCCTTGGCGAGATTGACGCTCGAACCCTGCACGGCCGTCCGGATGTCGGCCATGCTGACGCCATAGGCGGCGAGCCGATCGGGTTGCGCGCGCACGCGGATCGCGGGCTTGTTCTGTCCGAAGATGGCGACTTGCGCGACGCCGTCGATCTGGCTGATCTGACGCGCAAGCTGGTTCTCGGCCAGGTCGCTGAGTTCCGTCAGCGGCATCTCGTCGGAGGAGACGCTGAGTGCCAGCACCGGGGTGTCGGCCGGGTTGACCTTGCGCCAGGTCGGGAGGTTGGGGAGATCGGCCGGAAGGCGCCCGGCGACCCCGTTGATCGCGGCCTGAACCTCCTGCGCCGCCGCGTCGATATCGCGCGTGAGGGTGAACTGGATGGTGATGCTGGTCTGGCCGAGCCCGCTGGCGGAGGTCATCTCGGTCACGCCGGGGATGCCGGTGAACGCGACCTCGAGCGGGGTGGCGACCGAAGAGGCCATCGTCTCGGGGCTGGCGCCCGGCAGGCTGGCGCTGACCTGGATCGTCGGGAAATCGGCTTCGGGCAGCGGCGCGACCGGGAGCTGGGTGAAGGCGAACAGGCCGAGTATCGTGGCCGCCAGCGTCATCAACACGGTGGCGACGGGGTGGTGGATGAACCAGGTGGCGAAGCCGTGCCGCGGCGTGTCCGCGGCGGGGAGGATGGCGCCCTCGCTCATTGACCACCCCCGGTCGCGGTAACGGCCGCTGTGGCGGTGACTCTGACTCCGTCGCGCAATCGTGAAAAGCCGTCGCGCACAATGACGTTGCCCGGGTCGATGCCGCGCGCGACCACGGCGATTTCGTCATTGGTGTAGCCGAGCGTGACGGGCACGCGCTTCACCGTGCCGTTGGTCACGCGAAAGACGAAATGCCCATCGACGCCGGGGCGCACGGCAACGGCGGGCAGCACCACCGCGCCGGGGGTCAGGCCGGTGCGCATCCGCACCGCGACGAACGCGCCGGGGGCGAGCCGCTCGGTGCCGTTGGTGAACTGCGCGCGCACACGTCCGGTACCGGTACGCGTGTCGAAGGCATTGTCGAAGGCGGTAATGCGTCCGGTGCCGAGCAGCGCACCGCCGTCGCTGTCATGGGCCTCGACCACGGCGCCTTGCGCATCGCGCGCGCTCGCCCGCAGATCGGCGAGACGGGTTTGAGGTACCGGGAAGACGATCGAGATCGGATTGACCTGCGCGACCGAGACGATGCCGTCGGCGTCGCTGGCGCGGACGAGGTTGCCCGCATCGACGCGCCGGATGCCGACACGGCCGCTAACGGGCGAGACGATGCGGGTGAAGGAGAGATTGACGCGCGCGGTATCGACATTGGCGCTGTCGAGGCGAACGGTCGCACGTAGTTGATCGGTCTGGGCGCGCTGCTGGTCGACCATCTGCTGCGAGATGGCGTTGCGCGCGACGAGGCTCTGGTAGCGCGCCAGGTCGAGCTCAGCGGCGCGCAGCTGTGCGGCGTCGCGCGCGAGCTGCGCCTGCGCGGCCTCGAGCGCGGCGCGCTGCGGGCGGTCGTCGATCGTGGCGAGAAGCTGGCCGCGGCGGACAAGGTCGCCCTCGGCGAAGTGCAGGCGCGTCAGCACGCCGTCGACCTGCGAGCGGATCACGACTTCCTGCAACGATTCGACCGTGCCGACCGCTTCGATCTCGTGCCGCACGTCGCGCCGTTCGGCGGCGACGGTACTGACCGGCACGGGCGGCTGCGCCGCCGGCTGCTGCTGGGTCTGTCCAGTGCCCGAATAGGCGAGCGCGGCCAGGGCGAGCATGCCCGCGCCTCCAATCAGAAGGGCGGGTTTGCGGCGGGCACGCACGAAGCGCAGCAACGTTGCTGTCCTGGTCATGCCGCAACGCTAGATGCGCACGCCGGTCGTAACGCTGACGTCAATATGACAATTGCGTCAGCGAAGCATACGGACCCAAGTTCTAAGGAGTGACTGCCATTGGGGTCGCCGATGGGCAGCCTGAACGAGCGAAATGAGGGCGCTAAGCCGACGAACCAACGCCTTCTCCTCTGGGCCCTTCTCGACGTCCGCTACAGCGCCGACCACCGCGCCCGGCACCCGAAAGCCGCTAAGTGCCTCTGACGAATCGGGATTCTGGCGCGCCCGGCAGGATTCGAACCTGCGGCCCCAAGCTTAGAAGGCTCGTGCTCTATCCAACTGAGCTACGGGCGCGCGCTGGCCACGCGTTAGCGCGGATCGCGCGGGTGTGAAACCGGATTGATCGTCGTTAAAATAGTTTCCAGAATCGGAAAGTTTTGATTGCGGATTAGGGTCTGCCTTCGCTAACAGTTTCCATAATAGGAAACTGTTTCGAGGCCCGCATGGCGTTCACGCTCTATCTCCATCCGCTCGCATCCTTTTGTCACAAGGTGCTGATCGCCTTGTACGAGAACGGTACCGCCTTTACCCCGGTTACGGTCGACCTTGGCGATCCGGGGGGTGCGGCCGCGCACCTCGCACGCTGGCCGGTCGGCAAGATCCCGGTGCTCCATGACGATGCCGCCAACCGGATCGTGCCGGAAACGAGCATCATCATCGAATATGTTCAGGCCCATGCCCCCGGCCCGGCACCGATGCTTCCCGCCGATGCCGATGCGCGGCTGGAGGCGCGGCTATGGGACCGGTTCTTCGACAATTACGTCGCGGTGCCGATGCAGAAGATCGTGCTCGACCGCATCCGGCGCGAAGGCAGCCGCGATCCCGCCGGCGTCATCGATGCCCGCGCGGTGCTCGACACCGCCTATGCGATGATCGATGGTCAGCTCGCCGAGCGGCCATGGGCGGCGGGGGAGGCGTTCACCCTTGCCGATTGCGCGGCGGCGCCGGCGCTGTTCTTCGCGTCGATCGTCCATCCGATCCCGGTGGAGCTGACACGGGCCCACGCCTATCTGGAGCGCTTGCTCGCGCGCCCGTCCTTTGCGCGCGTGCTGGCCGAAGCGCGGCCCTGGTTCGACCTCTTCCCCTATCGCGATGCCATGCCCGCGCGCTATCTCGGCGCCTGAGGAGATGGGGATGGAAGTGCAGCAGCTCGACCGGGTCTTTCACGCGCTTGCCGATCCGTTGCGGCTGACGATGGTCGAGCAGCTGAGCCGTGGCCCGGCCTCGGTCAAGCAACTCGCCGCGCCACTCGACCTCGCTCTGCCCTCGGCGGTCAAGCACCTCCAACTCCTCGAGCAAAGCGGTATCGTCCGCTCGAACAAGGCCGGCAGGGTGCGCACCTACGATCTGCGGCCCGACGGTCTCGCACCGGTCGGCGATTGGGTGCGGCGGCGCGAAGCGGCGCTCGGCGCGGCGTTCGACCGGCTGGCCCAGGCGATGCTCGATCACCCGGAGAATTCATGACCCACGCCCCCGATCACCGGCAGTTCGTCGTCGAACGGATGCTGCCTGGCAGCCCCGCCCATGCCTTCCGCTTCTGGGCCGAACCTGATCTCAAGGCGATCTGGACCGGCTGCCATCCCGATTGGGAGGAGATCGAGAATCGCTTCGACTTTACCCCTGGTGGGATCGAAACGGTGCGCTGGCGGATGCCCGATGGCCAGGAATTCGGCGTCCGCATCCACTATTTCGAGCTCCTGGCGGCGCAGCGCATCGTCTATGCCTATGAAATGGCGCTGGCGGGGGTCTGCATCTCTGCTTCGCTGGTGACGGTCGAGCTGATCCCCGACGGCGCGCAGACCCGGATGCGCTTCACCGAACAGGCTGCGTTCCTCGACGGCGGCGATCCAGCCGCGCGCATTGCGGGTACGCATGAGGGGTTCGACCGGCTCGCACTACTGATGGGGGAGGCACATCGGGCCTGACACCGGATTGCGCGGATCGGGAAGCGCGATCATAGTCCCGCCGGCAGCGAAGGGGCGGGGCGATGAGCGACGAGGCGGCACCGGTACGGATCAACGCGGGCCAGGTCGCGGGCGGGCATTTCCGCTATTATGACTATGTCATGGCGGCGTTCGTCGCGATCCTGCTCCTCTCCAACGTTCTTGGCGCGGGCAAGGTCGCGCAGATCTGGCTGCCCGGCATCGGCATCTGGCCGTTCGAGCATGCGGGCTGGTGGCCGTTCGGTGCCGGCATCCTGTTCTTCCCGCTCTCCTACGTCATCGGCGACGTGCTGACCGAGGTCTATGGCTATGCCCGGGCGCGTCGCGTGATCTGGGCTGGGTTCGTCGCGACCGCCTTCATGGCATTCATGGCGTGGGTGGTCGTCGCGCTGCCGCCGGCGCCCGACTGGACCAACCAGGCGGCGTACGACACGATCTTTGGTCAGGTGCCGCGCATCGTCCTCGCTTCGATGATCGCCTTCTGGGCGGGCGAGTTCGTCAACTCCTTCGTCCTCGCCAAGATGAAGGTCTGGACCAAGGGCAAGCATCTCTGGTCGCGCACGATCGGTTCGACCTTTGCGGGCCAGGGGGTGGACAGCCTGATTTTCTACCCGCTCGCCTTCTGGGGCGCGGCGGGCTGGACCAACGATCTTGTCCTCACGGTGCTGGCGACGCAGTGGGTGCTCAAGGTGAGCTGGGAAGTGCTGCTCACGCCGGTCACCTATGCCGTGGTCGGCTTCCTCAAGCGGCGCGAGGGCGTGGACGTCTATGACGAAGGTACCGATTTCACCCCGTTCCGTGCCCGTGTCTGAATGAAGGACAGCGTGTTCCAGACGGCCAAGCTGTGGCTGGTCGATGCCACCGGCCTCGCCAGGGATGCGCTGCACATCCATATCGGCCTCGCGATCTTCATCGCGGTGGCGCTCCTCTTCCGCTGGCCACTGCGCAGCTGGAAGCCCTGGGCCGTCGCGCTTGTCGCCGCGCTGTCGGGGGAGGCGTGGGACATCTGGGATACGCTGGCCGAGGGGCGGCGCATCCTGCCGTCCGCCAACTGGCAGGATCTGTGGAACACGATGCTCTGGCCGACCGCGATCCTGCTGCTCGCACGCACGACCAAGCTGTTCGGGGTAGGGCGAAGATAGTACCAAATAGGTTCTGTATATGCGTGAGTTCGACGCCGGAATCGATCCGGCGCTTTACGGACATACGGCCCGTTTCCTTCCCATTGCATCCCCCGGAAACGATCGCGCGATCGGGGTGCCGCCCTCAGGAGTGACCGACGGGATTTGCACCCGCTATCACCGGAGTCACAGTCCGGCCGCGCACTGGATTGCGTTCGGCCACGCCTGAAGGCGGCTGGAAAGCTTTGATTTCTGTGGGTTGGTCAGGGTGACAGGATTTGAACCCGCAACCTCCCGCTCCCAAGGCGGGCGCTCTAACGCGCTTGAGCTACACCCTGATCGACGGGCGCAGCGATGCGGCCGTCAATGTCGACAGTGGGTCGGTCGCGCAGGGAGGTTCGCAGTGAACATATACTGTCTATGACAGCATCGAAACGGCCATGCAAGTGCCTATTTGGTGATTTTTTCAATTAGCCCGGTCTTTGACGGATCGCAAAGCGCATCCCGCCATGCGGGTGCATCCATCGGGGGAACAAGGAGACCCACGATGCAGATGCCCAATCACGCGCACGCCTTTGCCAATGCCGTTCCGCTCCGCCGTAATCGCGGCGAGCATGTCTTCGACCTTCACCCCGCGCTCCATGTCGCGCTGTTCGGCGGCTTCTTCGCCTATCTCGGCATCATGTGGGCGGCATTTGGGGAAAAAGGGCTGGTCATTCCCTTCGCGATCTTCGCGATCTTTCTCGCCGCCGCCTTCATCGTCCCTGGCTGGTGGGCGCGGGTTGCGCCGGGCGAAGGGCGCAAGCCCGGCTGGAACGAATTCATGGCGGAAGGCGCGATGTGCGAGACCGGTCGTCTCGATGCCGGCGGCGCGATGGTCCAGGTGCTGATCATGCCGGTGATGCTGATCGGTTGGGGCCTGTTCCTCGCGGTGGTCCGGTCGTTGGTTTGACGTCCGGGGCGCGATTGATGCGACAGGCGGGTTGCAATGTTGGAATCCGCCTGCTGCAATTCCGCTGCCGGAACCCGGCCGCACTTTGAACCCGTCGATCGATTGATTGCCGCCAGTCGGACTCGCGCGCGCGTGGGAGCGTGACTTTTGGGACTTTCCACGCTCAGGCGGCGAGTGTGTCGAGCATGTCCCGGTCCAGCACGATGATGCGGTGACTGCCATCCCGCCGGATCGCTCCATCTTTCTCCAGCACCGTCAGCGTACGGCTCACCGTCTCGATGGTGATGCCCAGCAATTGCGCCATTTCGCCACGGGTCAGCGGAAGTTCGAATGCGGTCTCGTCATGGCAGGGCGCGGGACTGGCGGCGCGGGCAAAGGCCAGGATCAGCGCCGCGACCCGTCCCTTGGCCTGGCGCTTCGAAATCAGGTCGATCAGCGCCCGGCTCTCATCCAGCTCGCGGCCTAGTTCACTCAGCAACCGGCGGGCAAGGGCGGGGCGGGCATCGCTCAGCGCCTCGAACTGGCCGCGCGGAAACAAGCAGGCTTCGCTGTCGGTGAGCGCGGTGACGTGGAGCGTCGCGGCCGGCGCGAACATCTGGCCCAGCATCCCTGCCGGATGCACCAGCGCGACGATCCGTTCGGTACCGTCGCGATCGATGGTGGACATCTTGGCCGCACCGCGGGTCAGCGTGGCGCAGATCGTGTTGGGGTCGCCCGCCGCGACGATCGTCTCGCCCCGCGCATAGCGGCGATGATGCCCGATCCGGGCCAGCTCGACGCGGTCGTCGGGCGACAGGGCGGAACAGATGGCCCGCTCGGCGACCGGGCAGGTCGCACAGACGATGCCGCCGGTGCCGCTATTCGGCATCGGCATCAGGCAACCGCTTCGAGCAGCCCCTCGAACAGGCGCCGGCCGTCGATGCCGCCATGCGCGGCTTCGATCTTGCGCTCGGGGTGCGGCATCATCCCCAGCACATTGCCGCCCGCATTGACGACGCCCGCGATCTGGCGTGCGCTGCCGTTGACGTCGCCGGCATAGCGGAACGCCACACGCCCCTCGCCCTCGAGCCGGTCGAGCGTGTCCTGGTCGGCGAAGTAATTGCCGTCATGGTGTGCGACCGGGATCGAGAGCGTCTCGCCCGCGGCATAGCGGCTGGTGAAGATGGTCTGGCTGTTGTCGACGGTCAGGTCGACGTCGCGGCACACGAAGTTCAGGCCCTCGTTGCGCATCAGCGCGCCGGGCAGCAGCCCGGTCTCGGTCAGTACCTGGAAGCCGTTGCAGACGCCGATCACCGGCATGCCGCGCTCGGCCGCCGCGACCACCGCCTTCACTACCGGCGAACGCGCCGCGATCGCGCCGCAGCGCAGATAGTCGCCATAGGAAAAGCCGCCGGGCAGCGCGATCAGGCCGAGGCCGTCGGGCAGCTCGCTCTCGCCATGCCACACCATGTACGGCTTGGTTCCGGTCACGCTCTCCAGCGCCACCGCGAGGTCGCGGTCGCAGTTGGAGCCCGGAAAGACGATGACCGCGGTCTTCATTGCTTCTCTACCCGGTAGTTTTCGATGACGGTGTTGGCGAGCAGCTTCTGGCACATCGCGTCGATGTCCGCGTCGCTGGTGCCGTCCGCGACGTCGAGCTCGATCAGCTTGCCGACACGGACTTCGCCCACGCCCGAAAAGCCGAGCGAACCGAGCGCGTGCTCGATGGCCTTGCCCTGCGGGTCGAGCACGCCGTTCTTGAGGGTGACGACGATGCGCAGCTTCATGGATTTTGCCTCCGGGGATTTGCCGCGCCCTATGGGCCGGGTGGCGCGCGGGTTCAAGCCCAGTGTTCGGCTTTGCCGAACCGGCACCGGCCCGCTCCCCCACCCGGTCACCCAGATCATACCGCCGTTGGTTGGCTGGGTGGGGGAGCGGGCCGGTGCCGCGACCTCCCAAGAACACAAGGCTTCATCGGTCATTTACTTAGCAGTGGGACACTCGGCCTTGCCGAGTCGCGGCCGCGGGGACCGCGACCGGAGGAGTGTTGTATGATGGGGTTTCTTGCGATCGCCCTGTTCGTGGTGCTGATGGCGTTCGGCCGCGACTATTTCGGCTGGACCGACCCGCACGGGATGACGACGATGGCGCTGATCTGCGCCTTTGTGTTCGGGGTCATCGCCGGGCTGAAGGCGAAGGGGTAGCGGCGGCCCCCGACCTGTTCGCGGCAATCCATCGCCGCCCGCCCCAACTGCGCGCTGCTTACCCCAGGCTGGGCGCGGGAAGGACGACGGTGCGGCCTTGCGCGTCGGTGACGGCGTAGGTGAAGCCCGGCATCAGCGCGAAGGCGCCGACGGCACCGGTGCGGTCGATCGCGAGAAAGCCGACCTGCACGCCCTTGACCGCATCACCGCGCAACCTGGCGATGTGGCGCACCGCCTCTTGGCATGCCGCCTGAGCTGTCATGCCCGCGCGCAGCGAAGCGACGACGCGCGCGGTGCCGGCGATGCGGGTCACTTCCTCTCCCACCCCCGTTGCGGTGGCGGCGCCGACACCGGCCTCGACGAACAGGCCCGACCCGACCTGCGGGCTGTCGCCGACGCGTCCGCGCATCTTGAAGGCCATGCCCGACGTGGTGCAGGCGCCGGCGAGATTGCCCGCCGCGTCGCGGCCGAGGATGCCGATCGTGTCGTGGTCGAGCGCGCCGCCGGGCGTGCGCCAGTTCTCGCTGTTGGCGATGGGCTGGTAGAGTGAGGTCTTGAGCCACTCGCGCCATGCCGTCTCGGCCTCGGGCGTGAGCAGCTTGGTCCGGGGGAAGCCGTTGGCGAGTGCGAACTGGAAGGCGCCTTCGCCGACCAGCAAGGTGTGCGGGGTCTTCTCCATCAGCGCGCGTGCCACCGATACGGCATGGACCACGTCCTCGAGCGCGGCAACCGCGCCAACGCGGCCGCGATCGTCCATGATCACGGCATCGAGCGTGACGCGTCCCTCACGGTCGGGATAGCCGCCATAGCCGACCGAATGGTTGGCGGGGTCGGCCTCGGGCACGCGCGCACCAGCCTCGACCGCGTCCAGGATCGATCCGCCCGCCGACAGCGTCGCGAACGCCGCCTGGTTGGCCGCGGCGCCGAAGTCCCAGGTCGACACGATCGTCGCCGGCCCGGTGATGGCGCCGGCCTGGGCGGCGGCGGGCGCGACGCCGAGCGTGGCGGCGGCGCCCAGCACCGTCCGGCGCGAGGGGCGGAAGGGCGGGGCAGGGTCGGTCATGTCGGAGGCGCCTTTCAGTGGCTGTCGATGATGTCCCGGAGCGCGCGGACGATAGCCGGGTCCGTCGGACGCGGGGCGGAGCCGAAGCCGAGCGCGGTCAAGCGCGGGGCGAGCGGCTCGCCCGCCCGGCTGGCCGAGCCGTGCAGGTCATGGATTCCCGCGGCAAGGACCGTCGCGGCATTGTCCGGACGCACGCCGGCACCGCCCATGATGCGGCAACGGCCCGCGGCGCGCGCAACCATTCGGGCAAGCGTCTCTACCCCCTGTTGAGCGCTCACCGCGCCGCCGGAGGTCAGGATCCGGTCGAAGCCGAGGTCCATCGCGATATCGACCGCGGCGGCGGGATCGTCGACCAGGTCGATCGCGCGATGCAGCGTCAGGCGGACGGTGGCGCTGTTCGCGCGCACCGCCTTAACCCAGTGCTCGAGCGCAGGTCGATCGAGTTGCCCGTCGCGGACCGCGCCGAACACCAGCCCGTCGATCCCCTGGCCGATCAGCATGCGCGCCTCGGTCACGGCGAGCGCGAGCTCTTCCGGGCCATAGGTGAAATCGCCGCCGCGCGGGCGGACCATGGCATGGACCTTGACCCCGGCAGCGTGCGCAAGGTCCAGCGCGGAACCGGCGAACCCGGCCGAGGGCGTGAGTCCGCCGACTGCCAAGGCCGAACAGAGCTCGATGCGGTCGGCTCCGCCGGCGATCGCGGCAGCGACCCCGGCGGTGTCTTCGACACAGATTTCCAGCTCAACGCCGCTCATGCCGCTGTCCGCGTTCGCTGCGACGGGGCCGGCATGGTGCGAACGCTTTCCTTACTTGCCCCGCTTCTTGCGGTGGCTTTCCAGATCCAGCACGGCCGAATCGGCGCCTTCGGGAAGCAAGCCGAGACGGCGTGCGACTTCCTGATAGGCTTCGACTTCGCCGCCCAGGTCCCGACGGAACCGGTCCTTGTCCAGCTTTTCGCCGCTGGCCATGTCCCACAGGCGGCAGCCGTCGGGGCTGATCTCGTCGGCCAGGATGATGCGGCTATAGTCGTTGTCGAAGATCCGCCCGAATTCGAGCTTGAAGTCGACCAGGCGGATGCCGATCCCAGCGAACAGGCCCGACATGAAGTCGTTCACCCGGATCGCCATGTCGGCCATGTCGTGCAGCTCTTCCTGGCTGGCCCAGCCAAAGCACAGGATGTGCTCGTCGGTGACCATCGGGTCGCCCAGCGCATCGTCCTTGAAATAATATTCGACGATGGTGCGCGGCAGCTGGGTGCCTTCCTCGATCCCCAGCTTCTTCGACAGCGATCCGGCGACGACGTTGCGCACCACGACCTCGATCGGAACGATCTCGACCTGGCGGATCAGCTGCTCGCGCATGTTGAGGCGGCGGATGAAGTGAGTCGGGATGCCGATATTGCCGAGCAGCGTGAAGATGTGCTCGCTGATCCGGTTGTTGAGCACGCCCTTGCCGCTGATCGTGCCCTTTTTCTGGGCGTTGAACGCGGTCGCGTCGTCCTTGAAATACTGGATCAGCGTACCGGGCTCGGGGCCCTCGTAGAGGATCTTGGCCTTGCCCTCGTAGATCTGGCGGCGGCGTGCCATCGTATCTGCGGTCCTTCAGAAACACGGTGCCCCGGCGGCGCTTGGGTTCGCGCGGGCGCCGGGGCTTGGAGCGCCGAGCCTATATCGAAACGCGGCTCGGCGCGCAATCAATCGCTGGCCGTTGCGGCGGCGGCCGTTTTGCTGGCCTTGGCGCGCGGGAATCGCGGTCGGATCCAGCGCCAGGCGAACAGCCCGATCAGCAGCACCAGCAGGGGCGGGCCGAGCACCGCGATCGCGCCGAGCACGAAGGCGAGCGTCGCCTGCGCCGAAGCGGCGAGCAGGTCGAGCGAACTGGTCAGGGGCGCGCCCGCATCGAAACCGCGCACCGCCCGGCCCGATCGATAGTCGAAGGTCATCGGGGTGTTGGCGAGCGATTCGCGCTGCTCGCTGCTGCTCGCCCGGCCCGCCTCGATCCGCTGGGCGATCTCGGCGCGCTGGCGTTGCAATTCGGCCCGTTCGCTGGCGGGCAAGTTGGTGCGGGCAAGCTCGCGGTCGATTCGGGCAAGCTCCTCCTGGGCACGTGCGCGGTCGGCGGCGAGGCGGGTGATTTCCGCGCCGGCATCGGTGCCGGTGATCTCCGCATCGATCAGCGTGCCCTCGGCCTTCTGGATCGCCGCGATACCCTCCTTGCCGAACTGACGGGCAAGGCTGGGGTCGAGCTTGAACGCCAGCAACGCTTCGACCCGGCCTTCGCCGATTAGTTGGTAGCGCAGGCCGGTAATGCGGCACCGCGCGATGCCTAGTTTCTCGCATGCCGCGGCATGTTCCTCCTGCGCGGTGGAAATCCGCTCGGCCGGAAGTGAGAAGGCATAGCGATAGTTGAAGGCAACGCCGGGCGCCGCGGTTACGGCGACTCCGGCCGGTGCTTCAAGCGCTTCCACCGTGGTGTCCTGCGCCGTCGACCGCTCTCTTTGCATGTCCGGCGCCGCTTGTTGCGACGTTGATCCGCGATCGCCCTGCGGCGCCGGGCCGCAGCCCGAAATCGCCAGTGCCAGAACCAGTAAAGCCGAACCCGATGTCCAACGCATGCCGTTGCTCCTCTCCGGTAATGCTCGTTTCATCGCTCACTATGCACGACTCATCGCGCAGTGATAGAACATCACATTAGAGGGTGTTCGGCAATGCCTCTTTTTCGCCACATTTTATCGATGACTCATGGCTATGGATCATCGGTGTCATCCGGCGGTCCGGCAGGGTCAACCGATGCAATAAGGTCGCTTGCTCGCCTCTTCGCTCTGGTCGGGCCGCACGGCCCGGCCGATCATGCGCCGAAGCACTTTGCCGATGCGCCTGAAACAGCGGTCGATCCCGTCACTCAGCGCCTGATGATTCTCCGCCCAGAAGCGGCCGGCATAGGGTTCGTTCATGGTCTTACTCCCAATGTTCGATGGCCTGTTCCCGGGAGCAGAGATGGCGAATTTCGTTGCGAAGGACCAACAAAAGGATCGACGCAACTCATCATTACAGATTATATATTGGCGATGCGCCAACTTCCACCACTCGCCGCTGTTCGCGTTTTCGAGGCTGCCGCCCGTCGCGGCAATTTCACCCGCGCCGCCGAAGAGCTTGGGATGACGCAGGCGGCGGTGAGCAATCAGGTCAAACTGCTCGAACAGCGGCTCGGGATCGCCTTGTTCCGCAAGAGTGGCCGTGGTGTTGTCCTGACCCCGATGGGCGAACGCATCGCCCCACAGGTAAGCGCGGCGCTGGACGGTCTGGCCGACGCGTTCGCCACGGCGCGTGCCGAGGACGAGGCGGTGATGACCATTTCGGCGCCCGGCACCTTCTCCACCAATTGGCTGGCGAGGCGGCTGGGCAGGTTTCAGGTCGCCCAGCCCGAGCTTGCGGTGCGGGTGCTCGTTACCGATGCGATCATCGATCTCGCCAACAGCGATGCCGATGTCGCGATCCGCGGCGCGCATGGGCCCTGGCCGGGGTTGGTCTCGCATTTCCTGATGCGGATGCCCTTCACGGTGATGGCGAGTCCGGATTTTCTCGCGGCCCACCCGCCGATCCGCACCCCCGCCGACCTGCTCGGCTTGCCTCGCGTGTCGCCTGACGACAATTGGTGGGAGCTGTGGTTCGAAGCGGTGTTCGGTGATGCGACCGTAGCGTCGCAGCCCGGCATCGACTTCCAGTCGCAGGTGCATATCGGCAACGCCGCGGTTGCCGGGCATGGCCTTGCGATGCTCTCCCCGCCGATGTGGCTATCGACGATCGCCGAGGGCCGGCTGGTGCAGGTGCTGCCGGACATGGTCTATTATAGGAACAGCTTCTGGCTGGTCTATCCCGAGGCCAAGCGCAACCTGCCCAAGATCCGTGCCTTCCGCGACTGGTTGCTAGCCGATGTTCGGGCGTCGCTGGGCGACGATCCCTATGGCGCGCTGGTTCCGCCTGCATAGTGTGCTTGGAAATGCGCTCTAGGCGCTTTTCGCGGCGCCGGAACGAAACAGGCTCAGACGCCCTCTCGCAAGGCGCTCGCGGCCCTGCTATCGCCCCGTGATGCCGACCGACCTTTCCGACCCGTTTGACCAGATCGTCGATGCCCCGTTCGATAGCGCGCTGAGCGAACGCTACCTCGTCTACGCGATGTCGACGATCACCGCGCGCTCGCTTCCCGATGTGCGCGACGGTTTGAAGCCGGTGCACCGCCGCCTGCTCTGGGCGATGCGGCTGCTGCGGCTCGATCCCAGCCAGGGGTACAAGAAATGCGCCCGCGTCGTCGGCGACGTGATCGGCAAATACCACCCGCATGGCGACCAGTCGGTCTATGACGCGATGGTCCGCCTCGCCCAGACCTTCGCGCTGCGCTATCCGCTGGTCGATGGGCAGGGCAATTTCGGCAATATCGACGGCGATAACGCTGCGGCCTACCGCTATACCGAGGCGCGGCTGACCCAGGTCGCGATCGACCTGATGGACGGGCTCGACGAGGATGCGGTCGAGTTCAAGCCGACCTATAATGGCGAGGAGAATGAGCCGGAGCTGTTCCCGGGCCTGTTCCCCAATTTGCTCGCCAATGGCGCCGCCGGCATCGCGGTCGGCATGGCGACCAGCATCCCGCCGCACAACGCCGCCGAACTGATCGACGCCGCGATCCTGCTGATTGGCCAGCCCGATGCGGACGACGCACAGATTCTGGAGCTGGTGAAGGGACCGGATTTCCCGACCGGCGGTATTGTGGTCGACAGCCCTGCCGCGATCCGCGAATCCTATGTCACGGGTCGCGGCGGTTTCCGTGTCCGGGCCAAATGGGCGTTGGAGGATCAGGGGCGCGGCACCTGGCAGATCGTCGTCACCGAAATCCCCTACGGGGTCCAGAAGGGCAAGCTGATCGAACAGATCGCGAGCCTGATCAACGACAAGAAACTGCCGATCCTCGCCGATGTCCGGGACGAATCGGATGCCGAGATCCGCATCGTGCTCGAACCGCGCGCGCGCACGGTCGATCCCGATACCTTGATCGAGAGTCTGTTTCGCCTCTCCGACCTTGAAACGCGCATCTCGCTTAACCTGAATGTGCTCGATCATACGCGTACGCCGCGGGTGATGAGCCTCAAACAGGCGCTGTCCGCCTGGGTCGATCACCAGTTCATCGTTCTGCGCCGCCGCTCCGAGCATCGCCTGAACAAGATCGCCGACCGGATGGAACTGCTCGAGGGCTATATCGTCGCCTATCTCAACCTCGACCGGGTGATCCAGATCATCCGCACCGAGGACGAGCCCAAGCCGGTGATGATGGAAGAGTTCGGGCTGACCGATCGCCAGGCCGAGGCGATCCTCAACATGCGCCTGCGCGCGTTGCGCAAGCTCGAGGAAATGGAGCTGCGCAAGGAGCGCGAGGCGTTGGCCAAGGAACAGGCCGAGTTGGAAGCGCTGTTGTCGAGCGATGCGCGCCAACGCACGCGGATGAAGCGCGATCTGGTCAAGATCCGCGACCGTTATGGTCCCGAGACTGTGCTGGGCGCGCGCCGCACTTTGGTGGCCGAAGCGGCGCCGGCGCGCGAAATCCCGCTCGAGGCGATGATCGAGCGCGAGCCGATCACGGTGATCCTGTCGCAGCGCGGCTGGATCCGCGCGATGAAGGGGCATGCCGAACTGGCGAGCGCCGAGACCGCCAAGTTCAAGGAGGGGGACGGCCCGTTCATCGCTTTCCATGCCCAGACGACGGACAAGCTGCTGCTCGCGGCCGAGAATGGCCGGTTCTACACCTTGGCGGCGGACAAGCTTCCCGGCGGACGCGGTTTCGGTGAGCCGGTGCGGTTGCTGATCGACCTCGACGGCGGCACCAATATCGTCGGGCTGTTCCCGGCGAGCGCGTCGGCCAAGCTGATGGTCGCGGCCACCGACGGGCGCGGCTTCCTGGTCAAGATCGAGGATGTGATCGCCGAAACCCGCAAGGGCAAGCAAGTGGTGACGCCGCGCGCCGGTGCCCTGCTCAAACTGGTCAAACCGGTGAAGCCCGAGGACGATTACGTCGCGGCGATCGGGGACAACCGCAAGCTGGTGGTGTTCCCGATGACCGAGCTGGCCGAGCTGGCGCGCGGGCAGGGGGTTCAGCTCCAGCGCTACCGCGACGGCGGGCTGAGCGATGCGATCACCTTCCGCTTCGCCGACGGTTTGAGCTGGCGGATGGGGGGCGAACAGGGGCGGACACGCAGCGAAACCGACCTCGCGCCCTGGCGGGCCGCGCGTGGTGCGGCGGGCCGGATGCCTCCGGTTGGCTTCCCGCGCGATAACCGCTTCTGAATCCGGTGCTTTTAGCGGTCGCCCTTTAGTGGCTCTTAACCAAATTGCGGTAGCGATGCACAGTGATGCTGCTGTCCCGCCGACGCAAGGACAAGTCCGTTCGCCCCTCCGTTGCGGTTGAGGGTGAAGATGTGCGCCTGCTCGGCCCGAGTGGCGCCGCGCAAATCCTCAACATGCTTCCTGTCCCGGCCGCTGTGGTCGAGTGGAAGGAAGGCGTTTTCGCGTTCGAGACGGTCAACCGGCCTTTCCGGCTGGCGGGGCTTGGCACGGTCGCGGATCAATCGCCGCTGATCCGCCTGCTGGGTGGACAGATCGTTGCGTTCATCGATTCGGACGCAACCGAGCTGGAGATGAACTGGGAGCTGGGTGACGCGGTCGATTGCCGTCGCTTCCGGGTCAAGCTTGCCCGGCGCGCCTCCAGCAAGGCGAGCGGGCGCTGCCTGGTCACGTTGATCGACCAGACATCCGAACTTCGCACCGAACGCAGCCTGCGCCGCGAAATGCTCAGCGACAGCCTCACCGGCCTGCCCAATCGCGCCGGCTTTGCCGAGCGACTGGAGGAGGAGATCGAGCGGGGCGGGATGAGCGAGTTCGCTGTGCTCATCATCAACCTCGACCGGTTCAGCCGCGTCAATGCGTGCATGGGCGGACTTTCGGGCGACGAACTCCTGATTTCGGTCGCGCGTCGCGTGAAGGGCGCGTTGCGCGCGCATGACGTATTGGCGCGCACTGGCGGCGACGAGTTCGCGATCCAGCTCGCGCTCGACGAAGGCACCAGCGACGCCTTTCATGTCGCCAAGCGCATCCAGAATGCGCTGACCACGCCGTTCCGTCTTTCCGATTTCGAAATCCGCGTCGATTGCTCGATCGGTATCGCGGTGGGCGATGAAACGGTCACCGATGCCGAGGAACTGATCCGTAACGCGCAGTTCGCGATGAAGCGCGCGAAGAAGAGCGGACGCACCGAAATCTACCAGACGCTCGCGCTCGATCTTGCCCGGCAACAGTTCAGCATCGAGACCGAGCTGCGCCGCGCGATCGACAATGGCGGTCTGTCACTGAGTTTCCAGCCGATCTGCGATCTCGCCACCGGCCGCATCACCTCGTTCGAAGCGCTGGCGCGTTGGACCACCGAAGGCGGCACCGTGATTCCGCCGAACGATTTCATCCCGGTGGCGGAGGAATCGGGGCTGATCGTTCCGCTTGGCCGCTGGGCGATGCACGAGGCGGCACGCACGGTCGCGCAATGGGATACGATGGCCGGAGGCGATTGCGGGATCAATGTCGCGGTCAACCTGT
The DNA here is from genome assembly GCF_059415525.1 of Sphingomonas sp. GW821-FHT10C01. Taxonomy (NCBI): domain Bacteria; kingdom Pseudomonadati; phylum Pseudomonadota; class Alphaproteobacteria; order Sphingomonadales; family Sphingomonadaceae; genus Sphingomonas; species Sphingomonas sp. GW821-FHT10C01. The sequence continues at coordinate 126,410 of NZ_JBWKNK010000004.1, forward strand.
CCGCGATCCAGCTACAGCGCGACCAGATCGCGCCGATGGTCGAATCGGTGCTTCTCGCCCATGGCGTGGACGGTCGCCGGATCACGCTGGAACTCACCGAAAGCGCTCTCGTCACCGATCCCGATCATATCGCCCGCACCATGCATGCGTTGAAGGCGCTCGGCACCACGCTGGCCATGGACGATTTCGGCACCGGCTATTCGAACCTCGCCTATCTGCAGAAACTGCCGATCGACGTGCTCAAGATCGACCGCAGTTTCGTGACCGGGATGCTGGCCGACCGTGACAAGATCGCGATCGTGCGCGCGATTCTCAGCCTTGCCCAAGCATTGGGGATGCGGACCACGGCGGAAGGTGTCGAGACCAACGAGCTTGCCCAGACGCTCGCCGCGCTCGGCTGCACCTATGGGCAAGGCTATCTCTACGCGAGACCCTTGGTGTCGGCGGACGCTTATGCGCTGCTGTCGCGCGACAGCAATTCGGCAACGACTGCATCGGCGATCTGACCCGCGCGGGTCTCGTCCGGGAAGCCCTCGGCGATCCAGCGATCCTCGATCACACGAAGCGCCTTTGCGACATCCGGCCCCTTTGAAAGGCCGCGCCCGATCAGCGCGCCACCGCTGAGTGGCAGGCGCGGCGGAGTCCACGCTGCCGCTTCCACCGCGCCGGCCACATCGCTCGCCAGCAATAGGCGGTCGACGGCGCGATCGGCGCCGAGCCGGTAAGCGAGTGCCTTCGGCCCTTCCGCGAAATCCGGGCGAATCGCGCTGGCCAGCGCCTGACGTTCGGCGTTGGAGAGCTTGAGCCGTGCGCCCACCGCGTCGTTGGCCGCCGTATCCGCCGGTAGCGTCGCGGCGAGGCGGCGGACCGGATCGGGCGCGATACCCGCCACGGCCTCATTGTCCGCCAGCGCTGTAAGCCGTTCGACTCCGATCATGTCGATCTCGGGGATCACCGGCACCAGGATGCCGCGCTCGACCATCAGGCGCAGCACGCGTACCGCATCGGGTGCGACCAGCAGCTTGAGCAGCTCGTCTCGAATGCGTTCGCGGGACAGCGCCATCAGATCGTTGGCGCGTTCGGTGCAGGCTTCGAGCGCGGCCTGGTCGGGTGTGTCGCCGAACCGCGCGAGGAAGCGGAAGAAGCGCAGGATGCGCAGATGATCCTCGGCGATGCGCTGCAACGGATCGCCGATGAAGCGAATATGGCGCTTCTCGAGATCGGCAAGCCCGCCGAAATAGTCGAAGATCTCGCCCGTCTGCGGATCGGCGTAGAGCGCATTGATCGTGAAGTCGCGCCGGGCGGCATCCTCGCGCCAGTCGTCGGTGAAGGCGACCGTGGCGCGGCGACCGTCCGTCGATACGTCGCGGCGCAATGTCGTCACCTCGACCACCGTGCCACTGCTCACCGCGGTGACGGTGCCGTGGGCGATACCGGTAGGGACCACCTTGATCCGGACGGCTTCGAGAAGATCGACGACATGTTCCGGCGCGTGCGACGTCGCGACATCGACGTCGGTGACGGGCAGGCCGAGCAGCGTGTCACGCACCGCGCCGCCCACGAACCGCGCATTGCCGGGGCCGAGCGCGGCGGCCAGCCGGTCCAGGCCCGGTTGGTGTCGCCAGGCGGCATCGGGAAGGATCATCGCATCCACCTCAGTCGCCGCGACAGATTGACCAGCATCGCCGCGGTCGCCCCCCAGATCCGATAGTCCTGCCATGCGATCTCATAATAATGCCGGTCTCGCCCCTGCCATTCGACGCTGGTTTCGACATGGTTCGCGGGGTCGAGCACGAAGTCCAGCGGAACCTCGAACACCGCCGCCACCTCGGCCGGTTGCGGTATGAAGACAAGATCCGGGGCGATCACGCCGACTACCGGCTGCACCTCGAATCCGGTGATCGTCCGATAGGTATCCGCCTCACCGACCAGCTCGACCGCCTGCGGGGAAAGCCCGATCTCCTCGCACGCCTCGCGCAGCGCGGCGGCGGTGGCGTCGGCGTCGGTGGGATCGATCCGGCCGCCCGGAAAGGCGATTTGCCCGGCATGGCGGCGCAGCGACTCGGTGCGCTGGGTCAGGATCACGCCGGGGGCGGGGCGGTCGGTGACGGCGACCAGCACCGCGGCGGGCGTCGGCACGCCGTCGCTCTCCGCCGTCACGTCGCGCAGATCACCCGACAGCAGCACCGGGGCATGCTCGGCGGCGAGCGCAACGCGAAGTCGCTCCGCAAGCGTCATGCCGGCTCGATCGGGAAAAAGGCGCCGCGGCTCCAGATGCCGGGCGGGCTGGAGCCATTGTCGAGCGCCAGCGCCGCGATCTCGTAATAGAGCGAACGCGCGATCAGCGCCTCCAGCCCGGCGCGGACATGCAGATAGGGGTGGGGGCCGTCGTCACGCTCCTCGAACCGGATCGTGTGATCCGGGCCGGCGGGGATCAGGTCGCCGGTGTTGAGGCGGAAGGCGATCTCCGCCTCCGGTCCCTCACCCTCGATCTTCATCTCGACCGCGACGAACGGCGCGTCCTCGACATCGATGTCGAGCTTCTCGACCGGGGTGACCAGCACATGCCGCCCGTCGGACTCGCGGCGCAGGATCGTGGAGAAGAGTCGCACCATCGCCGCGCGTCCGATCGGCGATCCCTGATGAAACCAGGTGCCGTCGCGCGCGATGCGCATGTCGCTATGCCCGCAATGCTCGGGATTCCAGCTCGCGACCGGCGGCAGCTTCTGTTCGTCCACCAGCCGCGCGATCTCCGCGAGGGAGAGGCTGGCGAGATCGGGTTGAGCGGGCATCGGCATTGCCAATGCCGTTAGGCGCTTTTGCGCGCCCTGGTAAAGAGTTGGGACCGGTAAAGAGTCAGCGCGGTCCGACGACCCCGGCACGGTCGGGCGCGCCGTCCCGGGCGAGCAGGCGGCGTTGCTCGAACGGGCCGGGCAGGCGCCACTGGCCGGTCGCGGCCGCGTCGAACCCGAACTGCGCATAATATTCGGGGTCGCCGATCAGCATCAGCGGTTCGCCGCCGGCTTGCGCGACCTCGATCGCCTTCCACATCAACGCGCGGCCGATGCCGACATTCTGGCGCGCGGGCGAGACGGCGACTGGGCCCACCATCACCATCGGCACGCTGCCGCCATCGTCACCGGCGAGCGCGACCGGCCAGCACTGGATGCTGCCGACCAGCGCGCCATCCTCGACCACGGCGAAGCTGAGGCCCGGGATCACGCCCATGCCTTCCCGCACGCGATAGGCGGTACGGCCATGTCGGTCCGCGCCGAACGCCGCATCGAGCAGCAGTTCGACGTCCTGTGCGGGGACGTCGGCAAGCGGTACCAGGTCGAACAATCGCGTCTCCAGCCCGACGGGGGTGGACGCCGCGGGCGGGCGCCTTTAGCCGCCATTGTCGAAGGACTCAAAGCGATTCCGAAGGGAGGTCCGCGATGAAGCTCTATGACGCGCCCTGGGCGCCCAGCCCGCGCCGCGTGCGCATCTTCCTCGCCGAAAAGGGGGTGGAGGTGCCGCGCGAGGCGATCGACCTGCGTAGCGGCGAGCAACTGGCCGACGCCTATCTTGGCGTCAATCCGCGCGGTGCGGTTCCCGCGCTTGAGCTCGACGATGGCGAGGTGCTGTGCGAATCGGCCGCGATCTGCCGCTATTTCGAGGCGCTGCACCCGCAACCCTCGCTGTTCGGCACCACCCCGATCGAGATCGGCCGCATCGAAAGCTGGACCCGCCGGATCGAGGGCGACGGCTATGCCGCGTGCGTCTATGTGCTGCGCAACACCGTGCCGGCGTTCAAGGATCGCGCGATCCCCGACGCGGGTCTCAGTGTCCCGCAAATCCCCGAACTCGCCACGCGCGGCGCGCGGATGTGGGCGCGTTTCACGCAGGTGCTCGACCAGCGATTGAGCACGAGCGAGTGGATTGCGGGAGGGGACTACGGCTTTGCCGATATCACCGCGCTGGTGACGATCGATTTCGCGCGCGCCGCCAAGCTGGCCGTTCCCGAGCGGCTCGTCCACCTCGGCCGCTGGCACGCGGAGGCGTCGGCGCGGCCGAGCGCGTCAGCCTAGAGGCTTTCCGCCGCCGCCCGTTCTGCTATGGGCGCGGCATCCTTCCGGAAGGCATGGTTTCTTGCACGATCTTCTTCAGCTTCAGGTCCGCGATTTCGAGGTTCAGGTTCTCACCGGCATCTATTCCGAAGAGACCCACCTGCCACAGCCGTTGCGCATCTCGATCACCGTCGACATGGTGCCAGCCGCGCATTTCGCGCCGAATACGCCGCTCAGCGCGTCGAAAAGCTATATCGACCTCAAGCACGCGGCATCCGGCGCCTTGCCCGAGGGCGTGCATTTCACCCTGATCGAGGGTGTGGCGGATCACATCGCCGACACGCTGTTCACCGGCGATGAGCGGATCCGGCGCGTTCAGGTCGAGATCGTCAAGCTGGCGATCGCCGAGGCGGACGAGAAGATCGGAATCACCCTGGTCCGTCACCGGCGCTGATGTTTTAGGGCGGTGCCAGTCCGCTCCCCCACCCGGCATAAGCCTGGCGGAGGGGGCGTCCCAGGCCAGATCCCTCGTCACCCCGGCCTTGTGCCGGGGTCCACTCAGCCTCCCGGACTGAACCAGAGCCTCTTTTCCGGCCCTCACCTCCCGGTGGACCCCGGCACAAGGCCGGGGTGACGGTTGGAAATCAGGCGGTCCTAATGGAAATCAGACGGCCCTAACGCCGGGCCTGCACCAGCCATAGCTCCATGCTCTGCCCGGGGGGTGGCAACGGATTGCGCGTGTCGGTGATCCAGATGAGCTGCCCGCGCCGGTCGAGAATGCGCGCCGAAACGGCATAGGTCCGCCCCGGCTGAATCCGCGCGCGATCATAGCTCACCGCGAAGGAGATCGGCACCTGCTGGCCCGCAGTATTGATCTGGTTCTGCGCGATCGTGACGGACGGCGCATCCATCAGTGACACATCGCTGATCGTGACGATCACCCGCGAATCGGGCGGTAGCGCGATCCGCTCGCGATAGGTGACGGTGCCGGTCAGCATCGTTTCGTTTGAATCGGACATCGGGACACAGGCGGCCAGGGCGGCCATCAGGGGGATCGTCGACAATGCTCGCATGGCGCTTCTCCTCTCCACCTGCCTCAGCGGCGGCAGGCGCCGAGCTGCTGTAGCACGAACGCGTAATCTTCGCGCGCGATTGCGGCGTTGGCCGGGTCCTCGCTCTCCGTGCTTGCCCGTGGCAGTGCGCGCGGCAGCCCGCAGGCCAGCCGATACCACAGCAATGTGTCGCGCGGCGGCGGGGCTGCGGCGTCATCGACCACCTCGCCCAGTGCCACCGCCCAGCGGCGCTGCTCGCCCGGCCGGCGCAGGATCGACAATGAGATCGGCGCACCGGTGGTGGTCTGGACGAAGATCTGGGTCTCACCCTCGCCCGGAAGCGTGCCGGGAACATGGAAGGCGTTGCCGAGGCCGGTGATCGCCGGCGGCGCGTCGGGTGCCACCACGTCCTGCACCACGCGGCGCACCAGCGCATCCAGATCGGGCGACCAGTCGTGCTGCGAATCGATGGTGGTGAGCTGAACCATCGTCGCCTGCCCCGTAACGGGACGCGCGAACAGCAGCACGCGCCGCTTGTTGAGCTTCGGCGGCTTGCCGCGGGCGTCGAGCGGGACGTCGACGACGTAACCGACCCGCGTCGGCATGGCTCCAGGCGCGCGAATCAGCGCCAGGACATCGGCTTCGACATAGTAGCGAATACGCCCGGCCGTAACGTTTGCGGCCTCCGGTCCCTTGATTCGCGTGGCGCTTCGCACCTGCACATCGAGCAGGACGGGCGATTCCAGGATAAGATCGGCGACCTCCGCATAGGGCGGGAGGGGGGCCGTGGATTGGGCAATTGTCTGTGCTTCAGCTGACGTTAACAAATGCGGCGAAGCTGCGGCAATCGCGGCGGAAAGCGAAATGAAACGGGTCCGGAACATGGCAAGCAGGGTAGGCGATTGTGGTAGCGCCATACAGAAATATTTCTGCCACCAACGGATTATACGTTTATTGCGTCCGACAAAGCGTTTGCGTCACGCAAATCGCCGCGATAGGACTCGCGCCTCTGCCAGTGGTCATACAACGACCGCGGGTCGAGCCACGCCGATAAAGATGCCAAAGTGCCGGGCAACGGCGCGGCCGAATGAAGGAGTTATGTTGCTGAATGGCCTACGCAGATCGTGATGTAGGAGGCAGCCGTGTCGTCGCGAGTGTGATCGTGGCGATCATTCTGGCGGCATTGGGTTACGTGTTCGTAACCGGCCTCGCTTACAAATATATCAAGGAAAAAGCGGAGAAGATGGACGTCTTCGACATCGAAGAGCCACCGCCCCCGCCCGAGGAGGTTCCGCCTCCGCCTCCCCCGCCAGACACGCCGGTTCCGCCGCCGCCGACCACGGTCGTCGTGCCGCCGTCGGTCGTTCCGGTGCCCAGCCAGGCCCCGCCGATCGCGGTTACCAACGTGATCCCGCCGAGCCAGCCGCCGACGCCGCCAGCGCCTCCCGCGCCGCCAGCGCCGCCAGCGCCTCCTCCTCCCCCGGTGATCAGCAAGGCCGCCGCCGCCAAGGGCGATCCGTCACGCTGGGTTACCAACGACGACTATCCGCCGTCCGCGCTGCGCGCTGGCGAGCAGGGATCTGTCGGTATCTCGTTCAACGTGAACGCACAGGGCCGGATCGAAAGCTGTTCGGTCAGCTCGTCGTCGGGCTCGTCCACACTGGATCAGGCGACCTGTCGCCTGGTTGAGCGCCGCGGCCGTTATTCGCCCGCGCTCGACGCGGCCGGAAACGCCATTGGCGGTGGGCGCAAGTCGCTCCGCTTCCGTTGGCAGATCCAAGAGTAGTTGAACGTGAATCCGGTCGGCCGCCCCCGCGCTGACCAAACTTCTTGCAAGGGAAAGAACTGAACATGCTGACCACCATCCTCGCCGCTGGAGCCGCCGCCGGAGCCGCCGCAGCAGCGCCGCCGCCCACCAACTTCGACATCCTGCACGCGATGAACGAAGGCGGCGTGATCGCCTGGGGCACCGCCACCATTCTGACCGTGATGCTCTTCTTCTCGCTCTACATCCTGTTCACCAAGGTGTTCGAGCAGCAGAAGATCCTCAACCAGTACAAGCGCGTCCGCGCGTCGTTCTGGAGCAGCAACAGCCTGCGCGAAGGCGCGGCGAAGCTCGAGAAGGACTCGGCTTATCGCCAGCTGGTCGACGACGCGCTGACCGCGCAGGACCAGTATAAGGAACTGACCGATCCGATCGAAGCGCATGACTGGCTGCACGGCTCGCTCAAGCGTTCGGAAGACTCGATCAACTCGCAGCTCAACGGCGGCCTCGCGTTCCTCGCGACCGTGGGTTCGACCGCGCCGTTCATCGGTCTGTTCGGTACCGTCGTCGGCATCTTCCGCGCGCTGATCAAGATCGGTGCGGCGGGTGACGCGTCGATCGGCACCGTCGCCGGCCCGGTCGGTGAAGCGCTCATCATGACCGCGCTCGGCCTCGTCGTCGCCGTTCCGGCCGTGCTTGCCTACAACTGGCTGCAGCGTCGCAACAAGGCGATCCAGGAGCAGATGAGCGGCTTCGCGAACGACGTCCTCGGCTACCTCGCTTCGGACGGCCGCGTGCGTCCGGCAGCGGGCAAGAAGGCCCCGGCCGCTGCGCCGAAGGCGCCCCCGGTCGCGACCACCACTGCCAAGGCCTGACATTCGACTTGACGGCCGCGCGGTGACCCGCGCGGCCGCCTTCCGGACCCCTGGGTCCGGGGACAGGATGCGAAAGATAGGATTGCGCCAATGGCGATGAGTACAGGCGGAGGCTCCGCCGAAGACAAACCAATGTCGGACATCAACACGACGCCCCTCGTGGACGTTATGCTGGTGCTCCTTATTATCTTCCTGATCGCGATCCCGGTGGCTATCCAGTCGGTCGAGTTGACGCTGCCCAAGGTGGCGTTCCAGCCGAACGAGACGAAGCCGGAGAACGTGTTGCTCGCGGTGCGCGGAAGCCCGACCGACGGCAAGTGCGAAGTCTATTGGGGCATGGCGCCGATCAACAGCGCCGATCTCCTCAAGAAGAGCTCGGACAAGCTGAAGGCTGTGGTCGACCGTCTCGGCGCCAACATCACGCCGGACGATATTCCCGAAGTGCACATCCGTGGTGACGTGAACACGCCCTACCGCTGTGTGGGCGGTGTGATCTACACGATGCAGACTGCGGGCTTCGTCAAGGTCGGCTTCGTCTCGCAGCCGACGCCCGGCGCGCAATAAAGGTCAGGAGTACACATCATGGGAATGAGCGCCGGAGGTCAGGACGACGGCCAGCCGATGATGGAGATGAATACGACGCCGTTGATCGACGTCATGCTCGTGCTCCTCATCATGCTGATCGTCACCATCCCCGCACAGACACACGCGGTGAAGGTCGATCTGCCTCAGAACAATCAGCCTTCGACTCCACCGCCGGTTGAGCCGCAGAAGAACAAGATCACGATCGACCCCCAGGGGAATATCTTCTGGAACGGTAGCCAGATCGATCTGCTCACGCTGCGCCAGTATCTGGACCAGAGCGTCCAGATCCAGCCGGAGCCGGAACTGCACTTCCAGCCCGATCCGCAGGCGCGGTACGAGGTGGTTGATGAGGTGCTCGCGGTGATCAAGCGGTCGGCCGTCACGAAGCTCGGCTTCGTCGGTAACGAACAGTATCGCAACGACTTCTGATCGTCGCTTCACTGTCCACTACTCGATCAAGGGGCGGCCCCGGCCGCCCCTTTTTTCATGTCCGCCGTATCAGCTTACACATGCATTGTCCGCAATCGCTTTGTGTCGGATTGGAGTCACAAAAGTGCAACATACGCACTTGCCGGTTTGAAACATCAATGACACGTTTGTGTCATTGAATTGTAACAAACAGGAGAAGATGTCGTGCGTGTTGTTCTTGCCTCAATTGTTCTTGCCGCGCCGCTGGCGCTGATTCCGGCGGCGCAGGCGCAGGTTCGCGCCGATCCCTATGCGAAAGTCGCGATCCAGAATGGCGACTATGCGACGGCCGAGCATCAGCTGGTGGCGGAGCGCAAGATCTTCCCGGCCAAGCCCGAAGTGCTACTCAATTTGGCTGCGGTCTATTCGAAGACCGGTCGCTCTAGCGAAGCGCGGGCGATCTACGATCGCGTCTTGGCGCTCGATCCGGTGGCGATGGATGTGGCCGACGGCGAAGTCGCGCCCTCACATCTGGTCGCGCATCGCGGCTTGCGGCTGCTCGACAACGCTGCGCGTCAAGCGTCGCGCTGATACGGCAACGCGGAAGATGGGGCGGGTGCGAGCCCGCCCGTTAGGCCCCACGGGGCGGGTGTAAGCCCCGCCTGCAAGGTCAAAGCCGGGGCAGGGTGACGCCGCGCTGCCCCATATATTTGCCGGCACGGTCGGCATAGCTCGTCTCGCACGGCTCGTTCCCCTTCAGGAACAGGAACTGGCACGCGCCCTCGTTCGCGTAGATTTTCGCGGGCAGCGGCGTCGTGTTCGAGAATTCCAGCGTCACATGTCCCTCCCATTCGGGTTCCAGCGGGGTGACGTTCACGATGATCCCGCAGCGTGCATAGGTCGATTTGCCGAGGCAGATCACCAGCACGTCGCGCGGCACACGGAAATACTCGACTGTCCGCGCCAGCGCAAAGCTGTTGGGCGGGATGATACAGACATCGGTCTGGCGGTCGACGAAACTGTTGGACGAGAAGTCCTTGGGGTCCACTATCGCGCTGTCGATGTTGGTGAAGATCTTGAACTCGTCGGCGACACGCGCGTCATAGCCATAGGACGACAGGCCGTAGCTGATGCACCCTTCGCGGCGCTGCGCCTCGACGAACGGTTCGATCATGCCGTGCTGCGTGGCCTGTTCGCGAATCCAGCGGTCGGAAAGAATGCTCATCGCCAAGCTCTAGGCGAGGCATTGGGCGGGCGGCAAGATCAACCGCCGATCCCGAGATCCGCGGGCCCGAAAGCGTGCGGGAGAAGCTCGGACAGATGGTGTGTCTCGTACGCCTCGCCCTCGGCGCCGGCGCAATAGACGGCCAGGTCGCGGCCGCCCATCTGCGCGGCCTCGTTGAGGACTTGGCGGCAGCGGCCGCAGGGGCGGATCGCGTCGGTGCCGTGGGCGACGCCGCCGCGCATCATCCCGCCGATGATCCCGACCGCGACGATCTCGCGTAGCTTGCCCTCGGCATTGGCGCGCGCGGTCGCGACCGTCTCAGCGCAAAGGGAAAGACCGTAGCTCGCATTCTCGAAATTGGTGCCGGTGACGATGCTCCCATCGGTCATCAGCAACGCGGCACCCACCGCGAAATTGGAGTAGGGGGCGTGGGCATGCCGGGCGGCATCACGGGCCGCTGCGATCAGGGTCTTGGCAATTTCTTCATTCATGGCGCCACTACATTCCAGTTCACGGGGCTTTCGATCCCTTCGATACGGCGGATCGTGCTGCTCCGCCACATCGCCCAGGGGCGAGCAAGATAGTTGGGCGGCCGGTAGAAGCCGGTGCCCCATAGGGGGCGCGGAATTGCGCCGCTGACCTGATACTGTTCCTCGAACGCCGGTGTGACCCGCAAGATCGTCGGCTTGCCACTATGCGTCTCGATCGTTGCGGCGAGGCGGCGGATCTCGGTCAAGACCACCTCGCGCGACGGGCGGGCGGGGCAATCTTCATGGAAATCAAGGTCGATCGCGGCGGGCAGGGCTTCAGGGTCGCGTGGCACGGTCGCGACGAAGGCGCCTGCTTGATCGTCCGCCGTGCCACACAGCGAGAAGACGTGGATCGCGCCGCGGCGCAGTCCTGCGCTTTCGATCCCGGCCCAATTCTGTCCAAAGCTGGGATCGCGCGTCGCAGCGCCTTCCGTTGCGCGGGCATAGGCGAAGTCGACGTCGCGTGCCTTGACCATGGCCCAGTCGATTGCGCCGCTAGCCTGGGAAACGTCGATTCCCTGTACGGTATAATCGGTGCGCGACGGCGCCCAATTCACCGCGAAGCGCCAGCCGAACACACCTGCCACCGCCAGGATCACCAGGATGATCCCGCTCCAAATCAGCCCCCGCCGCAACGTTCGTATTCCCCCAGTTCTCAAGCCTTGATGTGCAACACGCAGATCAGCGTGAACAGTCGCCGTGCGGTCGCAAAGTCGATCTCGATCTTGCCTTCCAAACGCTCGATCAGTGTCCGCGCCGCATCGTCGTGGATGCCGCGGCGCGCCATGTCGATCGTCTCGATCTGGGCGGGCGTCGCGTTGCGGATCGCCTGGAAATAGCTGTCGCAGATCGCGAAATAGTCGCGGATCGGGCGGCGGAAACGGGCGAGGCCGAGGATCAATGTTTCAAGCAACGCGTTGTCGTCGCGCTTGATGTCGAGCTGAAGCCGGCCTTCCTGAACCGACAGGGCGATGCGGTACGGCCCGGCATAGGCGTCGGGATAGGCGCGCTGCGGGGCGAAGCTGTTCTCTTCGATCAGATCGAAGATCGCGATGCGCCGTTCCTGCTCGATATCGGCCGAGCGCCACAGGATGGTGCGCTCGTCCAGCGTGACATCGATGATCCGCGGGTCGCTCATTTCGTGCCATCTAGGGGCGGGGGGGCGTACTCGTCCACATGTTAAACAGCCGCGTGGCGCTTGAGCGTCGGGCCGCCGCGGTAGATAAGGCGCCCATGGCCACGCTTGCACAGATTTCTCCCGCTCCGGCGGATGCCGCCCCGCGACTGCCGCAGAATGTCGAAGCCGAGGCGGCACTGCTCGGTGCGATGATGATCGACAACCGGTTGGCCGACGACATCGTCGAGGTGATTCAGGATCAGCATTTCTTCGAGCCGGTGCACGGTCGCATCTTCAAGGCGATCAAGACGCTGCGCAAGAACGACATGCTGGCGACGCCGGTGACGCTGAAGCCGCTGTTCGAGAAGGACGAGGGCATGGCGACGCTGGGAGGTCCGGCCTACCTTGCCCAGCTGACCGGATCGGGCGCGGGCCTGATCGGTGCGCGGCAATTCGCACGGCAGATCTATGACCTGGCCCTGCTGCGTGAGCTGGTGACGGTCGGCCGCAACATGGTCGAGAAGGCGCTCGACACCAGCGAGGACGTCAATCCGCGCGACCAGATCGACAAGGCCGAAGAGGCGCTGTTCAAGGTCGCGGCCGACGGCGGCACCGCCAACACGGTCAAGACGTTCAACGAGGCGACCAAGATCGCGCTGGAGAACGCCAAGAAGGCGCAGAGCGCGGGCGGCGGCGTGGCGGGCGTCACCACCGGCTTCGATTCGGTCAACGGCCGCATCGGCGGTCTGCACCATTCGGACCTGATCATCCTTGCCGGTCGTCCCGGCATGGGCAAGACGTCGCTTGTCACCAACATCGCCTATAACGCCGCCCGGCGGCTGATGGACGACATCCGGCTGGGCATCCCGCCGAAACAGTCGATCGGCGCAAAGGTCGCGTTCTTCAGCCTCGAAATGTCGGCCGACCAGCTGGCGCTGCGCATCCTGTCCGAACAGTCGCGGATCGCGTCCGAAGCGCTGCGCATGGGCAATATCAGCAAGGCCGAATTCGCGCAGCTCGCCGCAGCGGCGGCGGACCTGGAGCAATTGCCGCTCTATATCGACGATACCGCGGGCCTGACGATCAGCGCGCTGCACAGCCGCGTTCGGCGCCTTCAGTCCAAGCATAATGGCGAGCTGGGCATGGTGATCGTCGACTATCTCCAGCTGTTGCAGGGCAGCGGCAACAACCGCGAAGGCAATCGCGTGCAGGAGATCTCCGAGATCAGCCGCGGTCTCAAGACGCTGGCCAAGGACATCAACGTGCCGGTGATCGCACTGTCGCAGCTGAGCCGTGCGGTCGAAAGCCGCGAGGACAAGCGGCCGATGCTGTCGGATCTGCGCGAATCCGGCTCGATCGAGCAGGACGCCGACATGGTCTGGTTCGTGTTCCGCGAGGATTATTATGTCGCGGCCCGCGAACCCAAACGCCCGCGTGAGGGCGACGATCCCAAGACGTTCGAGGATCATGCCCGATGGGCGCTCGACATGGAGCGCGTGTTCGGGCTGGCTGAGCTGATCATCGCCAAGCAGCGTCACGGCGCGACGGGCAAGGTGCTGTTGCGGTTCGAGTCAAGTTTCACGCGCTTCAGCGACTATGTCGGCGATGTCGAGATGTCCCCCTACGGCGACTGACCGCCGTACGGAAAGTCCCAAAGGTCACGCTCCTACGCGTGCGCGAGGGCGACGGAAGGTCTCAAAGGTCGCAACCCATACGCGCGCGAGGGCTATTCAACGTTGAGAAAGAGCGGGCAGAGGGTCGCGCCGCAAATCCAACATTGCAAGCCCGGTCGCCGCTCCGCGATGGACGGCGACCGGCGGGCCGGGTCAGAAGCGCTGGTGCTGGCGGCCGTCGATCGTGTCGCAGCTGCCGTTGAACCCGTAATTGTAGATGCCCTGGATGCGGATGCGGCCGCTGCGCCGGTCGATCGTCACGCGCGGCTTGTTGGGGCCGTTGAGGCGATAGGTGGCACGGATCTGGCCGCGACCCTGATCGACATCATACAGGTCCCACCACCCGTCGCGCGTGCTGCCGCCCGAATGGATCGGCGGGATCAGCGAACGCGGCAGGCGAATGCGGCCGCCGCCATCCCAGAGCTGAATCATCACCGAGGTGTCGAACTGGCGGGTGGTCAGTTCGGTGCGGTTGCCGAAATCATAGCGGTTGGTGTCCCAATTCCACTGCCAGCCCCAGCGGTTGGCGGCAGCGGGCTTTTGCCCCTCGCCGAAACAGATGAGGCCAAGCGAGATCGGGCGCCCGCCGGGCCAGCCGCCACCGGGGCGGTCCGGGCGTCCGGGACGGTCATCCCAGCCGGGACGGTCCGGCCGACCGGGCCGATCATCCCAGCCCGGTCTATCCGGACGACCCGGTCGGTCGCCGCCACGGCAATCGGGAGCGGGGGCGGTGACGATCGAATCATAGCGGCCATTGCGCGTCACGATCGACACGCACTGGCGGCGGTCGGCATTCCACCAATTGGTCCATGTGCGGTCGCTGCCCGTCTCGGTGCGGACCGCGACATAGCCGCGCCGCTGCAACTCGGCCTCGGCCTGGCCGGCACGGGCATAGACCATGTCGCGAAGGTCGCTGGGGATATCCTGGGCGAGCGCGGGGGAGGCGAATATGCCGGTGCTGATCGCGGCTGCGGCGAGAACGCTGAAACGGTTCATCGGAATGCTCCTGTGCCAACGGTAAGCGTTTGAATCTTGTCGAGTCGCGGCGATGCGACGCATGATGATCCTAGAAATGCCGAGGCAAAGGCGAAAGGTCCGGTAGCGATGAATTTCATGGCGATGCTCAAGTCGCTCGACGAGCTTCTCTACGAAGTGATGTCATGGCTGATCTTCTACCCGGTCACGCTGTGGCGCACGTTGACCCGGCCGCTCGCGATGATGGACTATTCGGACCGCGAACTCGGCCAGGCCGATGAGCAGCAATATACCGATACGCTGCGGCCGCCTTTGTTCCTGCTCCTGTCGCTACTGTTGGCACACGGGCTGGAGCTGGTGGTGGTCGGGGACAGTCCGCTGATCGCGAGCAAGCGGGGACTGGCGGCGCTGGTGACCGACGACACCAGCCTGTTGCTGGTGCGGCTGGTGATCTTCAGCATCTTTCCGCTGATCTTCGCGGCGCGGATGGTGCGGCTTCAGCGTCACGGACTGACGCGCAATTCGCTGCGCCGCCCCTTCTACGCGCAATGCTATGCCGCAGCGCCGTTCGCGCTGATGTTGAGCGTCGCCGGCATCCTGCTCCAGCTGCACCCTCTATGGGCGGGAATCACCGGGTTGGCCGTCGGTGCGATCTCACTGATCGTCTTCGGTCTGGTGCAGGCCCGCTGGTTCGCGCAGCATCTCAAGCGCGGCCTGCTTGCGGGGTTCGGGTTCGCGTCGATCGCGATGGTGGAGAGCCTGGTGGTGGTGTTGCTGACCTCGCCGCTGTTCACGTAACATCGTCGCGGTGCCGGGCTGGCACCGTCTCAAACGACACTCAGAACATCGGCTGGTCGGGATCGCCGTCCGCTACGGGCGTGTGGATGCCGCATTCGGTCTTGTCCCAGCCGGCCCAGCGGCCCGAGCGGGCGTCCTCGCCCGGCTTGACCTTGTTGGTGCAGGGCGCGCAACCGATCGAGAGATAGCCTTCGGCCACCAGCGGATGCGGCGGCAGATCATGCTCGACGAAATAGGTGTCGAGATCGGCCTTGGTCCAGTCGGCAAGCGGGTTGATCTTGAGCTTGCCGGCGCCGTCCACCTCGAAGCGGGGAAGGGCGTTGCGGGTGCTGGCCTGGAACGCCTTGCGACCGGTGAGGCTGGCGTCGAAGCCGGCCATCGCCTTCTCCAGCGGGATCACCTTGCGGATTTCGCAGCAGCCATCGGGGTCGTAGGACCAGCGCAGGCCGGTTTCGTCCTTCTTCGCGATCGTCTCGGCATCGGGCGTGACGATGCGCAAATTGGTGAGGCCGAGGCGGGCGGCGAGCTGGTCGCGATAGGCAAGCGTCTCCGGGAAATGCTTGCCGGTATCGAGGAAGATTACCGGCACCGACGGATCGACCGAGGCGACGAGGTGTAGGAGTACGGCCGATTCCGCGCCGAAGGAGGAGACGATCGCGACATCGCCCGCCATCTGCTCGGCCAGGACCGTACGCAGCATCTCGACCGTGGGTACGCCACGGAAGAGATTGTTGAGGCGCAGTGCGTCGCGCTCCGTGAAAGCCGGAGCCGTATCGATGCGATCGATCTGGCGGGCCACGCTAGCCATGCCGCCGTTTCCAGACGGGCACGGCGGGGTCGGCCGCGGCCTGATACACATGATCGTAGCGGGCGAGCGACGCGGCGAGCACGACTGCATCCACCTCCGCCTCGGGCGCGAAGCTGTCGAAGCCGCAGCGGCGCATCAGCGGGATCTGGTCGACCAGAACGTCGCCCTGGGCGCGCAGCTCGCCGGTATAGCCGGCTTCGCGCAGGATGCGCGCCGAGCTGTAGCCGCGACCGTCGCGGAACTTGGGGAAGCTGACCTCGACTAGCGATAGCCGGTCGATATGCGGCAGCAAGGCGCGCGCGTCGTCGCTCGATTCGAGGCGGACTGCGGTGGCGTTGCTTTGGCCGAGAAACGAGTCGAGCGTCACCGCCGGCTCGTCATGCGCCTCGTCGTCGCGGAAACGCAGATGCGGATCAGCCATAAATGGCCTCCTTGAACGGGGCCATGCCGATGCGGCGATAGGTGTCGACGAAGCGTTCGCCGTCCTCGCGCTGGGCGAGATAGACGTCGGTGGCCTTCTCGACCGCGTCGACGATGCCGTCCTCGCTGAAGCCGGGGCCGGTGATCTGGCCGAGCGAAACATCCTCCGCGCCGGAGCCACCGAGCGAGAGCTGGTAATTCTCCACGCCCTTACGGTCGACGCCGAGGATGCCGATGTGGCCGGCATGGTGATGGCCGCAGGCGTTGATGCAGCCGCTGATCTTGAGCTTCAATTCGCCCAGTTCGCGCTGCCGCCCGAGATCGGCGAAGCGCGTCGCGATCTTCTGCGCGACGGGAATCGAACGGGCGTTGGCGAGCGAGCAGTAATCGAGGCCGGGGCAGGCGATGATGTCGGTGATCAGGTCGAGGTTCGCCTCGGCCAGACCGGCTTCGCGCAGCTGCTGCCAGACGGCGTAGAGGGCGGCCTTCTTAACGTGCGGCAGGACGATGTTCTGGGCGTGGGTGACGCGCAGTTCGTCGAAGCTGTGCTGATCTGCGAGATCGGCCATCAAGTCGATCTGCGCGGAGGTGGCGTCGCCGGGGATGCCGCCGGTGGGCTTCAGGCTGATGTTGACGATCGCATAGCCCGGCGCCTTGTGCGCGGCGACATTCTGGTCGAGCCAGACGGCGAAGTCGGGATCGCTGCGATCGATCTCGTCGCTGAGGCCCGCCTCGAACGCCGGATCGGCGAAGTGCGCGGCGATGCGCTGGAACTCGGCATAGGGCGGGTCGATGCCGAGCTTCTTGACCTCGGCGAACTCGGCCTCGACCTCGTCGCGGTATTTGTCCGCGCCGATCTCGTGGACGAGGATCTTGATCCGCGCCTTGTACATGTTGTCGCGGCGGCCGTAGCGATTGTAGACGCGCAGGCAGGCTTCCATGTAGCTGACGAAATCGTCGAACGGCACGAAGTCCTTGATCAGCGGGGCGATCATCGGGGTACGGCCCATGCCGCCGCCGACATAGACGGCAACGCCGTGCTTGCCGTCACGCTCGACGATCTGAAGGCCGATGTCGTGGAGGCGCATCGCGGCGCGATCCTCGTCCGCGGCGATAACCGCGATCTTGAACTTGCGCGGCAGGTAGCTGAATTCGGGGTGGAATGTGCTCCACTGGCGCAGCAGTTCGGCCCAGGGGCGTGGGTCGGTCAGCTCGTCCGCTGCAGCGCCGGCGTACTGGTCCGACGAGATGTTGCGGATGCAGTTGCCCGAGGTCTGGATGGCATGCATCTCGACCGTTGCCAGCTCGGCGAGGATGTCGGGTGCGTCCTCGAGCTTGATCCAGTTATACTGGATGTTCTGGCGCGTGGTGAAATGGCCATAATCGCGGTCGTACTTGCGCGCGATGTGCGCGAGCATCCGCATCTGTCGGCTGTCGAGCGTGCCGTAGGGCACCGCGACGCGCAGCATATAGGCGTGAAGCTGGAGGTAGAGGCCGTTCATCAGCCGGAGCGGCTTGAACTGGTCCTCGGTGATCTGGCCGGCGAGGCGGCGGTTCACCTGGTCGCGGAATTCCTCGACGCGCGAGGCGACGATCGAGTGGTCATATTCGTCGTATTTGTACATCTCAGATCACCCAGCTGCCGGCATTGGGGTCGGCGGGTTTGAGCGTCAGGTCCGGGCGTACCGTCGGGCCGAGCGCGCGGATGCGGTCCTTGATATGCGCGGGGCGCGGACCCTCGGGCGTATCGGTCGCGTCGATGACATAGGGGCCGTTGACGCGGCGCGCGCCTTCCTCGGCATGGGCGATCGCCTCACCCTGATCGCCAACGTCCGCGGCGTCCTCGACATGGCGGGACCAGCCCGAGCCGGTCCACCAGGTGACATCGCCCGTGGGCAGGTCGTTTCCAGTCAGCAATTTCACAAGTCGAATCCGTGCATCAGTTCGGCCTTCTTCGCCCAGCTGGCGAGCTTGTCCTGCGCGTCGGAGAGCGCGACCACTTCACCGACGACGATGATCGCGGGGCTCTGAACCTTCTCACGCTCGACCATGGGACCCAGATCGGCGAGCAGGGTGCGCATCGCGCGGCTGCCGTCGAGCGTGGCGCGTTCCAGCACTGCGACCGGCATGTCGGGGGCGACACCGTCGCGCATCAATTTCTCGGCGATGTCGGGGCAGGTCGCGACGCCCATATAGATCACCAGCGTGCGGCCCTTGCCGGCGAGGCCCGACCAGTCCTGATCGGTCAGCCCCTTGCACTGGCCCGCGACGAAGGTGACCGCGCTCGACCAGTCGCGATGGGTGAGCGGGAGCATCGCCTCGGCCGCGCCGCCCAGCGCGGCGCTGACGCCGGGGATCACTTCGACGGGCAAACCGGCGGCGCGAACCGCTTCAACCTCTTCGCCACCGCGGCCGAAGATGAAGGGATCGCCGCCCTTCAAGCGCACGACGATCGCGCCGGTCTTCACATGCGCGATGATCAGAGCGTTGATCCCGTCCTGCGGCACGGTGTGCTTGGAGCGACGCTTGGCGACGGAGATGCGATGCGCCTGGGGGGCAAGGTCGAGCACGCGCGGATCGACGAGCCCGTCATGGACGAGCACATCGGCCGCTTTCAGCGCCTCGACGGCGCGCACGGTCAGCAGGCCCGGATCGCCGGGGCCGGCACCGACCAGAATCACGCGGCCACGCGCGGAAGGATCGAGCAGGGAAGCCATGGATGGCAGATGGTCCCAGCTACCGTTTGCGGCAACCGATGGTTGCTTGGGGCTAGCCTAGGGAATCTTTGGGATCGATTTCTAGGCCGCCAGCTCGCGGGCGCGCTGCGTCAGGCGCATCGCCTCATCGATCAGCTCGGCGGCGAAGCCGAGATCGCGCTGCGCAACGGCCAGCGTCAGGCAGTTGGCGGCTTCGCGGTGGAGGCGACGGGCGCGGGCGAAACGGGAAGAAGCGTCGGGGAGGAAGGTCACGCGGCGCATAATCCCTGTGCCGCACGGGAGTTCCGCGGCTCGTCGCAACCGCGCCGGTTATCGCGATCCGGGGCCGTTGCGCTTGTCGACGAACATTTCCGCATCGGCGAGCTGCAGCAGCGCCGCGCTCGACCGGGAATCGTCGGCGGTCGCGGTGACGGCGCCGAGGCTGCACTCGACATGCCAGCCTGGCGCCACCTCGATGCGGGACAGGGCGGTGCGCAGCCGCTCAAGAAAGCCGGGTACCGCGGTGGGATCGATCGACGGCAGGAGCAGCACGAACTCGTCGCCGCCGATTCGGGCGATCCGATCGCCGGGCGCGGCGGTTGTGCTCAATGCGCGCGCGACTTGGACCAGGCAGAAATCGCCCTGGGCATGGCCGAGTTCATCGTTGATCCGCTTGAACGAATCGAGATCGAGATAGACGAGGGTGAAGGGGATTCCCGACCCGTTTGCCCGTGTCCGGTCGAGCCGCTCGTCGAAGCCGCGGCGGTTGAGCAGGCCGGTGAGCGGGTCGCGGGTCGCCTCGTGCCGGGCGCGCCGCATCTCGGTGATGTCCTCGATCATCGAGATGAAATAGGCGGGCTCGTCCGCCGCATCGCGGATCAGCGCGACGGTGAGCGTCACCCAGACGATGCCGCCATCGGCGCGGATATAGCGTTTCTCGATCCGATAGGTGGAGGCGATGCCCGATAGCAGGCGGGCAACCTGGACCATGTCGGTTTCAAGGTCGTCGGGATGGGTGATGTGCTGGAACCCGTCCGCCAGCAACGCTTCCCGAGAATGACCGGTGATCGCGGCGAACCGCGCATTGACGTCGATGAAGCCGCCATCCGGCGCGACGTGCGCGATGCCGACCGGCGCGTGGTGAAAGCTGGCCTCGAACCGGTCATGTGCGGTGGTGTTGGCCGAATGCGGATTGGGTGGGCACGCGGGAATGGCGGACTGGAACATTCCAACCGCCTAGGGCGCCAGTGGTTAAGGCAGGATTGAGGCTGGCAAGGGTCCCGGGATGCTAGGCGTCCCGGAAACCCACGCCGATCGATG
Organism: Sphingomonas sp. GW821-FHT10C01; assembly: GCF_059415525.1. Classification (NCBI taxonomy): domain Bacteria; kingdom Pseudomonadati; phylum Pseudomonadota; class Alphaproteobacteria; order Sphingomonadales; family Sphingomonadaceae; genus Sphingomonas; species Sphingomonas sp. GW821-FHT10C01. The sequence goes on from NZ_JBWKNK010000004.1 coordinate 146,706, forward strand.
CGCGGGCCTGATCCGCCTCCGACGAGACCACCGGATAGGCGCAATAGTCGGCAGCGTAGAAGGCGCTGGGGCGGTGGTTGCCCGACCAGCCGATCCCGCCGAACGGGGCCGCTGAGCTGGCGCCGTTGGTGGGACGGTTCCAGTTGACGATGCCGGCGCGGATATTGGCCCAGAACTGGTCGTAGAGCTTGGGATCCTGGCTCACCAGCGATGCCGAGAGGCCGTAGCGGGTGTTGTTCGCTTCCGCGATCGCCTCTTCGAACGTCTTGGCGCGGATCACCTGGAGGATCGGGCCGAACAGCTCGACATCGGCCTTTTCCCTGGCGTCGGTCATGTCGATCATTGCCGGGGTCACGAAGGGCCGGCCGTCGACCGGGCGCTCCATGTGGCGCAGCGGACGGCCGCCCATGAAGGAGAGTTCGAGGAAGCTCTCGGTCAGCAGGTCGGCGGTGTCATTGTCGATCACCGGGCCCATAAAGGGTGCCGGATCGGCATGCGGTTCGCCGACGATGAGCCGGCCGATGAGTTTGTTGACCTCTTCGAGCAGCGGGTCGTAGAGCTTCTCGTCGACGATCAGGCGGCGCGCGGCGGTGCAGCGCTGCCCCGCCGAGGTGAAAGCCGACTGGATCACGAGCACGGCGGCCGAATAGATATCGGGCGTCGACCAGACGATGATCGGGTTGTTGCCGCCCATTTCGAGCGCGAGGATCTTTTCGGGCTTGGCGGCGAAGGCGCGGTTGAGTGCAATGCCGGTGCGCGCCGAGCCGGTGAACAACAGGCCGTCGATCCCGTCATGCGCGGCGAGCGCCTTACCCTCATCCGGCCCGCCGATCAGCAGGCGGATGCAGCCTTCGGGGATGCCCGCAGCATGGAAGCATTCGACGAGGAAGGCGCCCGATGCCGGGGTCTTCTCCGACGGCTTGAACACCACGGCGTTGCCCGCGAGCAGAGCGGGAACGATGTGGCCGTTGGGCAGGTGCGCGGGGAAGTTGTACGGGCCGAGCACGGCGAGCACGCCGTGCGGCTTGTGCCGCAGCGCGAGGCGCGTGTTCATCGGCGCGTCGATCCGGCGCTGGCCGGTACGCTCGGAAAAGGCCGTGACCGAGATGTCGACCTTGGCGATCACCGTTTCGACCTCGGTCCGCGCTTCCCAGAGCGGCTTGCCGGTTTCGCGCGCGATCAGATCGGTGAAGGCATCGGATTTCTGCCGGACGACATTGGCGAAGCGGCGAAGCGCCTCGATCCGGTAGGTGAGCGGGCGCGCGGCCCAATCGGCCCAGCTGGCGCGCGCCATCGCCACTTCGGCGTCAACGTCGCCGATCTGCCTGCGCCACAATACCGCGCCCGTTGCGGGCTCGGTCGAGATGATTTCGGACCCGGACATTTGTTCTTTCTTTGGATTGGACCCCAAGGATCGCGACGCTCTAGCATCAAGTGACGGAAGGATGCCACCTTAGCGGTATCCAGATTGACCAGTTAATGCCTCGCCCATGCGGCGGATGGCCGCGACCTTGGCGTGGAAGGGGCGCCAATCGTCGTCGCGGTCGATCGTGGACCAGATGGTTTCGACTTCGTCGATCAGCATCGAGCAGGGCTGCGCATCGGTGAAATAGGAGTGGGCGCGGCCGCCGGGGATCGGGTCGTAAAGCGCGAGCGCGGCGCGGACCTTATCCCATTCCGGGCCGTATTCGGCGGGCAGCGTACCGCCGAACGCGTCGAAGAAGAAGCGGTCGATCGGCCATTGGGTGGCGATCAGCGCGTCGTCGATCGCGTCCTTGAGTCCCCAGTCACGAGCCTCGTCGGGCTGGCCAGGCGCGAGGCCGAGCCGGCGCAGCAGCGGAGCGGCATAATGGCGGCGGTAGAGCGGCTCGAACCGTTCGAGCCGCTCGATCAGCGGCGGTGCCTCGCTGATCAGGCGAAGCGACACCGCGAGCTGCGCGGCGTTCCACAGGATCGCGTCGGGCTGGCGGCCATAAGCGTAGAGGCCGCTATGGTCGAAATAGGCGGCGGTGAAGCCGGGATCGAACACCGGCGCGAAGCGCCAAGGGCCATAGTCGAAGCTTTCACCCATGACGTTGATATTGTCGGTGTTGAGCACGCCATGGACGAAGCCCGCGACCATGTAGCTGGCCGCCAACGCGGCGGTACCATCGACCACCAGCTCGAAGAATTGCGCGACCGGGTCTTCGCCGGGTTCGACGCCGAACATCTCGGCTAGGCAATAATCAACCAGTCGCCGCATATTCCGGGCGTCGCTGAGATAGGCGAGGCGCTGGAAGGTGCCGATGCGGATATGGCCGAGGCTCATGCGTACCAGCACGGCGGAGCGGGTGGGTGAGGGTTCGTCGTTGCGCTGGAGGTCCTCGCCGGTCTCGACCAGCGAGAAGCTGCGCGACGTCCTGACGCCGAGGGCTTCGAGCATCTCGGTCGCCAACACTTCGCGCACCCCGCCCTTGAGCGTCAGGCGACCATCGCCAAAGCGGCTCCATGGCGTCTGGCCCGAGCCCTTGGTGCCGAGTTCGAGTAGTGCACCGTCAAGCCGGCGCATCTGTGCGAAGGTGAAGCCGCGGCCATCGCCGAGCTCGGGATTGTAGGTGCGGAACTGGTGGCCGTGATAGCGCAGCGCCAGCGGCTGGGGCAGGTTGCCGGGGAGTGGCTCGAAGCGGCCGAAATGGGCGAGCCACTGCTGGTCGCTCAACCCGTCGAGGCCGATCTCGGCCGCGGCGCGATCGTTGCGGAAACGCAGGATCGTCTGGGGGAAGTCCGCCGCCTCGACCGCGTCGTAATAGGCGTCGCCCAGTTTGAGGATCGCGGGATCGGGATGGTAGCTCGGCGCTTGCGGGAAATCGGCCATGCGGCGATATGGGGCGCGATGGCGACCGCGCGCAACCTTGCTCCCTATACCGACGGCTATTGGTGGTCGGGTGATGGCTTGAGGCTTCATTATCGCGACTATCCCGGGCCGGAGGGCAGGCCGCCCCTGTTGTGTATCCCCGGGCTGACGCGCAATGCGCGCGACTATGAGGCGCTGGCGGCGCGGCTGGCGGGCGAGTGGCGGCTGATCGCGGTCGAGCTGCGCGGGCGGGGCGAGAGCGCCTATGCCAAGGACCCGATGAGCTATGTGCCGCTCACCTATCTCCAGGACATCGAGGCGCTGATCGTCGAGCTGAAGCTCGACCGGTTCGTGGCGGTGGGGACCTCGCTCGGCGGTATCCTGACCATGCTGATGGCGTCGACCCACCCGGAGCGGATCGCTGGGGCGGTGCTGGTCGATGTCGGGCCGGAGATCGACGCGGCGGGGCTTAGCCGAATCCGCGGCTATGTCGGCAAGGCCAATTGGCACCCGACCTGGATGCACGCGGCGCGCGCGCTGGCGGAAGCCAATGGCGACGTTCATCCCGGCTATGGCATCGAGGATTGGCTGGCGATGGCCAAGCGCCTCTACCGCCTGACCAGCGCGGGGCGCATCGTACTCGACTATGACATGAAGATCGCCGAGCCGTTCCGCGTTCCTGGCAACGAAGCGGGGCCGGACATGTGGCGGGCGTTCGACGGGCTGAAGGACAAGCCGCTGCTGGTGGTGCGTGGCGCCAATTCGGACATCCTGTCCGCCGCGACCGCCGAGGCGATGCGCGAGCGGGTCAAGGGATGCGACCTGGTGACCGTGCCCGATACCGGCCACGCCCCGACGCTCGACGAGCCCGAGGCGGTGGCCGGGGTCGAACGGCTGCTGGCACGGGTGCGCTAGACGGGGCGAGTTTCCCCGCCCCGTCCGGCATCAGTCGGCGAGCGCGGCGCGGCGCTTCAATTCGGCCTGGGTCGGCTCGGGCAGCTCGAACGATCCGGTCTCGACACCGCCCGCGCGGCGATAGCTGGCGATGATCACGCCGCTGGGCGCGACCTGCGAGTCGACCATCTCGAAGCTGGCGGGAATCGTGCCGGTGCCGAACAGGCGCTTGCCCTTGCCGAGAGCGACCGGGAAGATGAACAGGCGCAGCTCATCGATCAGGTCGGCGGCCCAGAGCGTCTGGAGCAGATCGCTCGACCCTTGCGTCAGCAGGTCCGGACCATCCCCCTGCTTGAGCGTGCGCAGCGCTTCGACGACGTCGCCCTGAAGCTGCTCGCTATTCTCCCAGTCGAGATCGAGCCGCGAACGGCTGGCGACATATTTGGTGATGCGCCGGAACAGCCGGGCGACCTTGGCTTGATCCTCGGCATAGCCCTCCGCCCCGGGTTCGGTCGGGGTGTAAGGCCAGTGCGCGGCGAAGATGTCATAGGTCTTGCGGCCGAGCAGCAGATCGACCGGATTGACGAACATGGCATCGATCGCGCGCCACAACACATCGTCGCGGCCCCAATAATTCGCGGTCCAGCCGCCGAATTCGAAGCCGCCGGTGGGGTCTTCCTCCGGGCCGCCGGGTGCCTGCATCACGCCATCGAGACTGACAAAAGCTGTCGCGTTGATCTTGCGCATGAGATGTCTCCTTCGGTGCGCAGCGCTGGATCGCGCTGTCATCTTGGCGACGAGCGAGCGGCGGCCGAATCGACATTGCCGCAGAATTTTTTCGCAAGGCGCGGGATTGGGCGTTAAGCGGTACGCCCACCATGGCTCTCAACATCCTCCATCTTCATTCGAGCTTCGACCTAGGCGGCAAGGAAGCACGCGCGGTCCGGCTCATGAACGCGTTCGGCGACCGGGCGAAGCATGTCATCGTCTCGGGCGTCGAGGGCGCCTATGGCGCGCGTGACGCGATCGCCAAGGGCATCCGCTACGAGATTGCGCAGAACCCGCCGCCGCTGACCGGCAAGCCTTCGGTCGCACGCTATGAAGCGATCGCGAAGTTCATGGCGCGGTTCGACCTGGTGCTGACCTATAATTGGGGCGCGATCGACGGGGTGATGGCGAAGCGCGTGTTCGCCAAGAACATGCCGCCGGTGATTCACCATGAGGACGGCTTCAACGCCGACGAGGCGGCGCGGCTCAATCCCGTGCGCAACATGTATCGCCGCATCGCCCTGGGCGCGGCGGACGCGCTGGTCGTCCCCTCGCATTTGCTGGAGCGGGTGGCGCACAAGGCGTGGAAGCAGCCAACGGGTCGGGTTCATCGCATCTCGAACGGCATCGATGTCGCGGCCTATGCGAAGAAGCCCGACGCCCGGGCGATCCCGGGCTTCAAGCGGCTGCCCGGCCATGTCGTGGTCGGCACGGTAGCGGGGCTGCGCGAGGTCAAGGACCTGCCGATGCTGGTCCGCGCGATGGGGGGCATGAAGAGCCGCGCGCAGCTGGTCATCGTCGGGGAGGGGCCGGAGCGCGAGGCGATCCAGGACACGATCGAGAATATGGGGATGGAGAAGACCGTGCTGCTGGCCGGCTTCGTGCCCGAACCGCACCGCTATATGGGCTTGTTCGACATCTTCGCGCTGTCGTCGAAAAGCGAGCAGCAGCCGATCGCGCTGATGGAGGCGATGGCGGCGGGGTTGCCGGTGGCATCGACCCCGGTGGGCGACGTGGCGCAGATGATCGCGCCGGAGAATGCGGCGATGCTGTCCGAGGACTGGAGCCCGGTGCAGCTGCGCGACCGGATCGAGATCCTGGCGGCGCATCCCGAATACCGCGCGCAGATCGGCAAGGCGAACCAGGTGCGAGCCAGCGCGCTGTTCGACGAGAAGGCGATGATCGCCGCCTATGCCGCGCTCTATGCGGGCGCGGTGAAGCGGCCCGGCGCGCTGGGATAGGGATTCGGCGCGGCCGTGCGGCGCGCACGGGATCGTGGCGCCGGGATGGCCGGATCGCGGCGTTTGCCTGATTCCCCTCGCTAAGCGGGGCGATCGTGGCTAAAGTCGCACGAATTTTTTCGGAGGGTGTCGTTGTTCAAGGGTTTGAAGCCGATCATCTACAATGGTCAGGAAGTCTGGCCTCTCGTGGAGGGCGGCAAGGGGGTTGCGGCGACCAATCATGCCTCGGCGGGTGCCTGGGCGGCAGCGGGCGGAATTGGCACGGTGAGCGCGGTGAATGCCGACAGCTATGACGCCGAAGGCAAGATCATCCCGCAGGTCTATAATGCGCTGACCCGCCGCGAGCGGCACGAGGAACTGATCGCCTACGCCATCGAAGGCGCGGTGCAGCAGGTGAAGAAGGCGTTCGAGATCGCCGGCGGCAAGGGCGCGATCAACATCAACGTGCTGTGGGAAATGGGCGGCGCGCAGCGCGTGCTGCACGGCGTGCTCGAGCGGACGCGCGGCATGGTCGCGGGCGTCACCTGTGGCGCGGGCATGCCCTATAAGCTCAGCGAGATCGCGGCGTCCTATGGCGTGAGCTATCTGCCGATCGTCTCGTCGGGCCGTGCGTTCCGCGCGCTGTGGAAGCGCGCCTATTCCAAGGCGAGCGAATGGCTGGCGGCAGTGGTCTATGAGGATCCGTGGCTGGCGGGCGGGCATAACGGCCTGTCCAACGCCGAGGACCCGCGTGCGCCGCAGGACCCGTATCCGCGCGTCAAGGAACTGCGCGACGTGATGCGCGAGGGTGGCATCCCCGACAGCGTACCGATCGTGATGGCCGGCGGCGTCTGGTATCTGCGCGACTGGAACGACTGGATCGACAATCCCGAACTGGGCACGATCGCCTTTCAGTTCGGCACGCGGCCGCTGCTGACGCAGGAATCGCCGATTCCGGAAGGCTGGAAGACCAAGCTGATGGAGATCGAGGAGGGCGACGTGCTTCTCCACCGCTTCTCGCCCACCGGCTTCTACTCCTCGGCAGTGCGTAATCCGTTCCTGCGTAACCTGGAGGCGCGATCGGAACGCCAGATCCCCTATTCGACCGAGGAGGCGGGCGACCATACCTTCCAGCTCGACGTGGGCGTGAAGGGCAAGAATTTCTGGGTGACGCGCAACGACCTGCTGCGCGCACGCGAATGGGTCGGCCTCGGCTTTACCGACGGACTCAAGACGCCCGACAACACGCTGATCTTCGTCGATACGGCGGAAAAGCAGGATATCCGCAAGGATCAGGCCGACTGCATGGGCTGCCTCAGCCAGTGCAGCTTCTCGTCCTGGGCGGATACCGAGACCAATTCGACCGGGCGACTGGTCGATCCGCGCAGCTTCTGCATCCAGAAGACGCTGCAGGACATCGCGCATGGCGGGGACACCGACCAGAATCTGATGTTCGCCGGACATGCCGCGTACAACTTCAAGCGCGATCCCTTCTATTCGAACGGCTTCGTGCCGTCGGTGAAGCAATTGGTCGATCGTATCCTGACCGGGGACTGACCCTTGGTATTGACCCGCCGCGCGATGCTCGCCGCCATGGCGTGCGGCGCGGCGGGTTTGGCCCTGCCGGCTGCGGCCGCGCCGGGCAATGCGCGGGCGCTGATCGCCGCAGCGCGGCGGCAGGTCGGCGTGACGCTGCACTATGACCCCGCCTATTCGCGCATCCCTTTTCCCAATGGCGATGTGCCTCGGGCAAAAGGCGTGTGCACCGATGTGCTGATCCGCGCCTATCGGGATGCCCTTGCGCTCGATCTCCAGGCGCTGCTCAACGCCGACATGCGTGCGCATTTCTCGGCCTATCCGCGCAGCTGGGGCCTGCGCACCACCGATCGCAACATCGATCATCGCCGCGTGCCCAATCTTGCCACCTATTTCCGCCGTCGTGGCGCGGCGCTGCCGGTTCCCGCCGCAATCGGCGACTGGCAACCGGGGGACATCTTCACCAGCCTGATCGGCGGACGGCTGCCGCATACCGGCATCGTTTCCGATCGGCGCGGCCCGAATGGATGGCTGGTCATCCACAATATCGGCGCCGGCGCGCGCGAAGAGGACGCGTTGGGCGCACATCCGCTGACCGGACGCTTTCGTTGGGGCATCGCCTGAGCCGGGCTTGCCGGCGGCCAAGCGAGACTAGGTTGGATCGCGCGCGACACGCGACTAGCTCTAGGGGCATGAAGAAGGGCCTTATCATCCGCCACGTCCCGTTCGAGGGGATCGCCGGGTTCCGCCAGCCGGTGGAAGAGGCGGGCTATGAGTTGGATCGGATCGACGTCACCGATCCCGAGTTCGCGCGGGTCAATTTCAACACGCCCGATCTGCTGATCCTGATGGGCGGGCCGATGGGTGTGTATGAGCGTGACGCCAATCCCTGGATCGATTGCGAGATCGACCGGCTGGCGAGCCGCATCTCGCTGGGCCTGCCGACGATCGGCGTGTGTCTGGGTGCGCAGATGATCGCGGCGGCGATGGGTGCGAAAGTCTATTCGGGGCCGACCAAGGAGGTCGGCTTCGCGCCGGTCGCGCTCAATGCGGCTGGGGCGGATTCGCCGCTGCGGCATGTGGAAAATGTGCCGGTACTGCACTGGCATGGCGATAGCTTTCCGCTGCCCGAGGGCGTGGAACTGCTCGCTTCCACGGACTCCTATCACCATCAGGCATTCCGCCGCGGACCCGAGGTGCTGGCACTGCAATTCCATGCCGAGATGGGCGAGGATCCGCGCTTCGAGGAATGGCTGGCCGGCGCGGACGGCTATGTCGGGCAGGCGGGGCTGACCGTCGATGCGCTGCGTGGCCAGCATGACCGGCATGGGTCGGAGGCGGTCAAGGCGGGGCGGGCGATGGTCGCGGAGTGGTTGCGGGGGCTCTAGCCCAATTGCCGCTTGATCGCGGCGTCGGTCTTCTTGCCATAGGGCGGCTTGAGGCCTCCGAGGCCCGCGACATCGAGCTTGGACTGTTTGAACACCGATTTGGCGTGGCTGAAGGTGCGGAAACCCGGCTCGCCGTGATAGGCGCCCATGCCCGACGGGCCGACGCCGCCGAAGGGTAGCTCTTCCATCGAGACGTGGAAGATCGTGTCGTCGAGGCTGACTCCGCCGGAGATGGTCCGGTCGAGCACGCGGCGGCGCTCGGCTTCATCTGTGCCGAAATAATAGAGCGCGAGCGGGCGGTCGCGGCGGTTCACTTCCCCGATCGCGCCGTCGATGCTGTCATATTTGCGGACCGGCAGGACGGGGCCGAAAATCTCCTCCTGCATCACGATCATGTCGTCGGTGGCGTTGCGGACGATGTGGAGCGGGAGCTTGCGCGCGTTGGAGGCGGCGAAATCCTCGTTGGCCGGATTGACCGCGATCACCTCGGCCCCCTTGGCGCGGGCGTCGTCGATCGCCGCGGTGAGGCGCGCGAAATGCCGGTCGTTGATGATCGCGGTGTAGTCGGGGTTGGACAGCAAGGTCGGGTACATGGCGGTGGCTGCGCGGACGAGGCCGTCCACCGCCGCCGCCTCCTGCTCGGCGGGGACCATCAGATAGTCGGGCGCGACGCAGATCTGGCCGGCGTTGAGCATCTTGCCCATCGCCACCCGCTCGGTTGCTTGCGCCAGATTGGCCGAGCGGCCGAGGATCGCGGGCGACTTTCCGCCCAGCTCGAGGGTGACCGGCGTCAGATTGTCGGCGGCGGCGTGGAGGATGTGGCGGCCGATGCCGGTGGCGCCGGTGAACAGCAGATGGTCGAAGGGGAGGGCGGCGAAGGCCTTGCCGACCTCCGGCCCGCCGCTGACGATGGCGAGTTCGGCCGGATCGAAGAAGGACGGCACCAGCTCCTCGAACAGCGCGGCGGTGGCGGGGGTGAACTCGCTGGTCTTGACCATCGCGCGGTTGCCGGCGGCGAACACGCCCGCGAGCGGCGACATCACCAGGTTCACCGGGAAGTTCCACGGCGCGATGATGCCGACCACGCCCTTGGGCTGATATTCGATCCAGGCGCGCGCGCCGAGCAGGCCGAGCGGGAACATCACCGGCTTCTTCTCACGCTGTGCCCAGCGGGCGACCTTCTTCGCGGCGTGATCGAGCGCGGAGGTCGAAGCGACGATGTCGGTGATCATCGTCTGGCGCGGGCTGCGATGGCCGAAATCCTCGCTCAGCGCGTCGCAGAAGCGGGCAGCATGGTCCCGAAGCATCGCGGCGGCCCGGCGGAGGCGATCGCGGCGCGTCTCGATCGACACGGGGAGTTCGGTCATGAACGCCGCACGCTGGCGGTCGAGAATCTCGCGCATCCTCTCAAACCCCTATCGAGTAGAGCCACGCCGGAAAGGCGGCCACGGCGAGTAATGTGCCGAGCGGAAGGCGGCTCGTCATCTGAATTTCGCGGCCGGAGATACGGGCAGCCAATGCGACCGCAATGCCGGTGACGCTGGCGGCGAGCAGAACGGGCGCGAGCATCGACACGCCGAGCCACAGGCCGATGCCGCCGAACATCTTGGGATCGCCGCCGCCCAGCCCCTCACGCCCACGCACATGGCGATAGGTGAAGGCGACGAGCCAGAGCAGGCCGAAGCCGAATAGGCCGCCGAGGATCCGGTCGGCCCAGTCGGGCGGGAAGAACAGCCCGTCGATCACGCCGGTCAGCGCGAGCAGGGCGGTCAGGATGTTGGGCAGCCAGAAGGCGGCGAGATCGAGCGCGGCGAGCGCGAGCAGCAGCCAGCCGAATACCGCGCCAGCGACGCCGTGCCAGCCGGGCGCGACGAGACCGGCGGCGATGCCGATGAGCGCGCCGGCGATCTCGACGCCGACATGGCCGGGATGGATCGCGCCACCGCAGGCCCGGCAGCGACCACGCTGGAGCGCGTAGCTGAACAGCGGCACCAGCTCATGCGCGCGCAGGGCCTTGCGGCACGAATCGCATTCGGATCGCCCGCGCAGCGCGCTGCGCCCTTCCGGCCAGCGCAGCGCGACCGTGGCGATGAAACTGCCGAAGATCAGGCCGAGTACGCCGAGAGCGGCGGGCCATATCCAGGGTTCGATCAAGGGGACTCCTTCGGACTGGTCAGGGCCATTGCCTATCCTGTTTTGCAATTGCGAAATACCGGGCCTAGAGCGCGGGCAACATCAAATTCGCGGAGAGGCGCACATGTCCACCGATCCTGTCGTCATCGTATCCTATGCTCGTACCCCGATGGGGAGCATGCAGGGCGCGCTGTCCGACGCAAGCGCGACCGATCTGGGCGCGGCGGCGGTCGGCGCGGCGGTCGAGCGGGCAGGCCTGAAGGGCGAGGCGGTCGAGCGCATCTATATGGGTTGCGTGCTGCCGGCGGGCCTAGGCCAGGCGCCGGCGCGCCAGGCGGGGCGCAAGGCGGGGCTGCCCGACCATGTCGAGGCGACCACGGTCAACAAGATGTGCGGATCGGGCATGCAGGCCGCGATCATGGGCGCCGAGGCGCTGGCGGCGGGGTCGATCGACCTGCTCGTCGCGGGCGGGCTCGAGAGCATGACCAATGCGCCGTACCTCTCGATGAAGCATCGCGGCGGCGCGCGGATCGGGCATGACCGGCTGTTCGACCATATGTTCCTCGACGGGCTTGAGGACGCGTACGAGCCGGGTCGGGCGATGGGCAGCTTTGCCGAAGAGACCGCGGCCGAATATCAATTCACCCGCGAGGCGCAGGACGCGTTCGCCATTGCCAGCTTGATGCGGGCGCAGAAGGCGCAGCAGACCGGCGGGTTCGACCGCGAGATCGTTCCGGTAGAGATCAAGACGCGCAAGGGCGTGGTCACGGTGGACAAGGACGAGCAGCCGGCCAAGGGCGACCCGTCGAAGATCCCGACGCTCAAGCCAGCTTTCGCGAAGGACGGAACGATCACCGCCGCCAACGCCTCGTCGATCTCCGATGGCGCGGCGGCTCTGGTGCTGACGCGCGCTTCGGTCGCCGAGAGGCTGGGCCTCGACCCGGTCGCACGGATCGTGTCGCACGCGGGGCATGCGCATCTGCCCGCGCACTTCACCACCGCGCCGGTGTTCGCGATGCAAAAGGCGCTCGACAAGGCGGGCTGGGGCGTCGGCGATGTCGACCTGTTCGAGGTGAACGAGGCGTTCGCGGTGGTCGCGATGATCGCGATGCGCGACCTGTCGATCTCGCACGACGTACTCAACGTGAATGGTGGCGCGTGCGCACTGGGCCATCCGATCGGCGCGAGCGGCGCGCGCATCCTGGCGACGCTGCTGGCAGCGTTGCAGAACAACGGGCAGAAGCGCGGCCTTGCCTCGCTGTGCATCGGTGGCGGCGAGGCTACGGCGATGGCGGTGGAACTGCTGAACTGAAGCAGTCCGCGGAGGCGTACCGTGTCGTTCGAGATCATAACCGCTGGGGCAGCACATCAGGCGGCATGGGCGTCGCTGCGAGAGGCTTTGTGGCCTGAGGGCGGTCGCGACGAGCATGCGGCCGATATCGTCGAGTTCATCGCCGAGATGGCGGAGGGTCGGGGGCAGGTTTGTTTCCTGGCCATGCACGGCGACGAGGTCGTCGGGTTCGCCGAAGCGGCGATCCGGCATGACTATGTGAATGGCTGCGAGACCTCTCCGGTGGCGTTCCTGGAGGGGATCTATGTCGAACCTTCCAGTCGGCGCGCCGGGGTAGCGGGAAAGCTGTTGGCCGCCGTCGAGGCATGGGGGCGTTCGAATGGCTGCTCGGAACTGGGGTCGGACGCCGAGCTGACCAACGTCCAGAGTCATGGCTTCCATTTGGGGCTGGGCTTTGAGGAAACCGAGCGGGTGGTCTATTTCCGCAAGGTGATCGGCGCGGAAGGATAGGCGCGCCGCGCCTAAGCTTCGAACAGGGCGGCGATCGCGTCGATCTGTGCAGCGGACAGCGATGCGTGGCGCCTGTCCATGACGATGCCCTGGCCAAGATAGGCCCAGTAGAGAAAGGCGGCGCGGCTGTGCGCCTTGTCCTGGGTCAGGCCCGCGGCCGCCAGAAGCTCGGCGATATAGGCGACCCGACGATCGTCGACCGAGGCGACCATCGCCGCGACGTCCGCATCCTCGGCAGCCCATGCCCGGATCGCGTCCTCGGCTGCCCAGGGACTGGTCGCCCGGTCCATCGCCGGTTTGACGACGAAGGCGCCATGCAGCAACGACCGGAGCCGGTCCGGCCCGCTCGCGCCGGTTTCGAGCTGGCGGATGACCTCTTCGGTGGTCCGGTCGAGCCAGCCCTGCAGAAGTTGGGCGCGGAAATCCCCGATATCCTTGAAATGCCAGTAGAAGCTGCCGCGCGACACGTCGAGCTTCGCCGCCATCGGCCCGACCTTGAGCGCGTTCGCGCCGTCGGTCGCAAGGGTCTTGAGGCCGTGATCGATCCAGTCGGTCTTGGTCAGTCGGTCGTCCATTCCACTACCATACACATGTGTATTGACGTGCGCCAAGCACAGCGCCATATCGCATGACCATACAGGAGTGTATGGTCATGAACGGTCACACGATTGCACTGATCGCGGCGGGGCTTATCGGGAGCGGTGTGGCGGTGGTCCACGGCCTGCTGACGCATAGGTTCATGACGGTGCCGTGGACGCGGCTCGCGGACGGCGACGCGCAGATCGTGGCGCCGATCCGCAGGCTTGTGCCCGCGCTGCTTCAGTTCAGCACCTTCAATTGGTTCCTGGGCGGACTGGCGCTGATCGCTGCCGCGCTATGGCTGGGCCCCGAGGCGCGGCGGGTCACCGGGCTGCTGGTCGGCAGCTCCTATCTCTATGGCGCGATCGGCAATGCCTGGGGCGTGCGTGGGCTTCACCCCGGCTGGATGCTCTACGCGGTCGCGCTCGGGCTGATCGCCTATGGCATCGCCGGAGACTAGGGGACTTCCTCGCCTGGCTCGGTGCCCCAGATGCGGTTCTGTTCGACATAGCCGCCGCGACCGCGGACATCGAACCAGCACCAGCCGCGCTGGCATTTGCTGATCCGGCCGACCACACCCGGCGCCGCACGCCAGTTGATGCGGGCATTGAGGCGGGGGCTGTCGCGCATCTCGACGATCGTACCGACGACGACCCCGGTGCGTTGGGACGAGAGCAGGCCGACGAGCATCCAGCCCTGGGTGCCGTCCGGATCCTCGACCTTGCGCCAGTCATTATAGACCTCGACCACCTTCACCGGCAGGTCGGCGCGCTGATAGAGCCAGTTGGTGGGGTAGTTGCGTCCGGGGCCGGTGCGCATGTTGGCCTTGCCCGCGCTGATCGACGCGAAATAAGGCGGCTTGCGCTGTTGCGCCTCCGCCTCTCCGATCGCGGTGACGCCCAGTATCGTCGCCACCAACCCTGTCATTACCGTACGCAACCGCATTCCAAGACCCCCAAAGTCTTCGCCCCGTCTACTGCGGGGTGGTGCACCGCATCAACCGTTGACTGGCAGCGGCTGGCGGGCCATCCGGATCGGGATGGTACAACCGCCCCGACCCGCCCGGCCCCGCGTGGCCGTGACGCGCGAATTGCCCGATGCGATCGCCGCGCGGATGGGAGAGCTGTTCGATACGAGCTTCAACCAGTCCGACGAGGCCATGGACCGCGCTGCGTTGCTGGCGGCGGTCGCGGATTGCGACGTGCTGGTGCCGACCGTGACCGATGTGATCGACGCGGAGCTGATCGCGGCGGCGGGCGAGCGGCTGAAGCTGATCGCCAATTTCGGCGCGGGCGTGAACCATATCGATCTGAAGGCCGCGCGGGCGCGCAAGATCGTCGTCACCAATACCCCCGGCGTGCTGACCGAGGACACCGCCGACATGGTGATGGCGCTGATCGTGTCGGTCACGCGGCGGCTGGCCGAGGGCGAGAAGCTGGTACGATCGGGCCAGTGGAAGGGCTGGTCGCCCGGCGGCATGCTGGGCCACCGGATCGGCGGCAAGAAGCTGGGCATCGTCGGCATGGGCCGGATCGGCCAGGCGGTGGCGCGGCGGGCACGGGCGTTCGGGCTGACGATCCACTATCACAACCGTCATCGCCTGCCCGACATGGTCGAGGCGGAGCTCGGGGCGACCTGGCATGCCGATCTCGACACGATGCTGCGCGAGATCGACATATTGACGATCCATACGCCGCTGAACGATGACAGCCGCGACCTGATCGATGCGCGCCGGATCGGGCTGCTCGGGCCGCAGGTCTACCTCATTAACGCATCGCGCGGCGGGATCGTCGACGAGGAGGCGATGGTCGATGCGCTCGAGGCCGGACGGCTCGCCGGGGCGGGGCTCGATGTGTGGCGGTTCGAGCCGCGAATCGATCCGCGATTGCTCGCGCTGCCCAATGTCGTGATGACCCCACATATGGGATCGGCGACCTATGAGGGGCGGTACGCGACGGGCGAGAAGGTGATCGCCAATATCCGCTTCTGGGCCGATGGCCATCGCCCGCCCGACCAGGTGCTGGAAGGCTGGATGTGACGCCGCTGTTCCACCTTGCCATTCCGGTCGACGATCTGGAGGCGGGGCGGGCCTTTTACGGTGACCTACTTGGCTGCCCGCAGGGACGCGAGGATCCGGGGCATTGGATCGACTTCGATTTTCGCGGGCACCAGTTGGTCCTCCACAAGGGCGAGGGCGCCGGGGTGCGGACGCGCAACGCGGTCGACGGCGACGCGGTGCCGGTGCCGCATTTCGGGCTGGTGCTCGACTGGGACGAATGGCATGCGCTGGCCGAGCGGCTGCGCGGGGCGGGAACGCAGTTCGTGATTCCGCCGCATATTCGCTTTGCCGGCAAACCCGGCGAACAGGCGACGATGTTCTTTCATGACCCCGCCGGCAATGCGTTGGAGTTCAAGGCGTTCAGGGATATCGGGCAATTGTTCGCGACCTGAGGGCCGTGGCGAAAAGTCCCAAAAGTCACGCTCCTACGCGCGCGCGAGTCCGGACATAACAGACGATATCAAAGAGCCGGAAGAGGCTGACCGGCGAATTCCAACATTACAAGCCGGACTTGTCCTGTTCGGACTCGCCCTTCGCCTCGCTGCGTTTCTTCATGGCGCGCGCGATCAGCAATCCGCCGAGGATGAAGCCGCCTGGCGCGAGCAGTACCGCTGCGGCGATCGCCGCGTTCTTCGCTGCCTTGGACTTGGGGGGCGTTTCGTCAGACAGTGAAGCTCTCACCGCAGCCGCACGCGCCCTTGGCGTTGGGGTTGTTGAAGACGAAACCGGCGGTGAAATCGTCCTCGACCCAGTCCATCGTCGAACCGATCAGATAGAGGACCGAGCCGCCGTCGACGAACAGGGTGCCGCCGGGCGTATCGATGCGTTCGTCCATCGGGTTCGCCGCCGTCACATAGTCGACCGAATAGGCAAGGCCCGAGCAGCCGCGGCGCGGGGTCGAGAGCTTGACGCCGATCGCCCCTTCCGGCGCGCGCGACATCAGGTCGGCGATGCGCGCCTCCGACGTCGCCGTCAGGATGATCGCGGCAGGGCGGGCGCGGGTCTTGGTTTCGGACATCACAGCATCCCCAGTTCGAGTCGGGCCTCGTCGGTCATCTTCTGCGGGTCCCAGGGCGGATCCCAGACCAGATTGACCTCGGCATGGCCGACGCCGGGCACGGCGCCGACGCGCAGTTCGACCTCACCCGGCATCGATTCGGCGACCGGGCAATGCGGGGTGGTGAGCGTCATCGTCACCACGGCATGGCCTTCGCCGGTGACCTCGACATTGTAGATCAGGCCGAGGTCGTAGATGTTCACCGGGATCTCGGGATCGTAGATTTCCTTGAGCGCATCGATGATCGCATCATAGGTCGCGCCGCCGGGTTCGCCGGCGGGCAGGTCGGTGGGCTTTTGCGAGAGGAAACCGTCGAGATAGTCGCGCTTGCGCGTCAGGGTTTCGTGTGGCGTTTCGCGCGGCGCTTCGACCGCATCCTCGACGCGCGCACGCGCGGGCGTCTCGACCGAGGTCACTTCTTCCACTTCGATTTTCCGTTCCTCGTTCACGTCGATGCTCACCCGAAGATCCTCGTTACGCGTTCGATACCCTTGACCAGCGCATCGATGTCCGCCGCGCCATTGTAGACGGCGAAGCTGGCGCGGGCCGTCGCCGCGACGCCGAGCGAGTCCATCAGCGGCTGTGCGCAATGATGGCCGGCGCGGATCGCGACATTGGCTTCGTCCAATATGGTGGCGACATCGTGGGGATGAACCCCCTCGACCTCGAAACTGACGATGCCGGCGCTGTCGGCGGGGCCGAAGACGCGGACGCTGTTGAGGCCCGCCAGCGCCTCACGCGTCGTCGTCACCAGGGCGGTTTCGTGCGCGTGGATGCGGTCGAGGCCGATGCCGTCGACATAGTCGATCGCGGCGTGCAGCCCGATCACGCCGGTGATGTGGGGCGTTCCCGCCTCGAACCGGCCTGGGGGCGGCGCATAGGTCGTCTTCGCGAAGGTCACGCGATCGATCATCGACCCGCCGCCCTGATAGGGCGGCATCGCGTCGAGCAGCTCGTAGCGGCCCCACAGCACGCCGATCCCGGTCGGGCCGTAGAGCTTGTGGCCGGAGAAGACGTAGAAGTCGCAATCGAGATCGGCGACGTCGACGGGGAGGCGCGGAACCGCCTGGCAACCGTCGAGCAGCAGCTTCGCACCGACACCATGGGCGAGCGCGGCGGCATGCTTCGCGTCGAGCACCGAGCCGAGCACGTTGGAGACATGGGCGAGCGCGACCAGCTTGTGCTGGGGGGTCAGCATCCGTTCCATCGCGTCGAGATCGATGCGGTGGTCTTCGGTCAGCGGGATGACGTCGATCGCGGCGCCGGTGCGTTCGGCGACCATCTGCCAGGGCACGATGTTCGAATGATGCTCGAGCTGGCTGAGCAGGATGCGGTCGCCCGGCTTGAGGACCGTGCCCGCCCAGCATTGAGCGACGAGGTTGATGCCTTCGGTCGCGCCGCGCACGAAGACGATCTCATTCTCCTCCCCGCCAATGAACCTGGCGACGCGGCGGCGCGCGGCCTCGAACGCCAAGGTCATGTTGGCCGAGCGCCGGTAGACGCCGCGATGCACGGTCGCATAGTCGCGATCATAGGCGCGGGTGATGGCGTCGATCACCGGCTGCGGCTTCTGCGAGGTCGCGGCGGTATCGAGATAGGCCCAACCGGCGGGGATCGCGGGGAAATCCGCGAGCAGGTCGAGAGGGGCGGTGGCGGTGGTGACGCTCACAGCGCGGCCTCCAGCCACTTCTCCGCATCGGCGGCGAAGGCTTCACGGACGGTTTCGTCGCCGATCCGATCGAGCGCGTCGGCGACAAAGGCATGGGTGAGCAGCGCCTTGGCCTGTGGCTCCGGGATGCCGCGCGACTGCATGTAGAACAACGCCTTGGCGTCGAGCTCGCCGACAGTGGCGCCGTGCGCGCACTTCACGTCGTCGGCGAATATCTCCAGCTCGGGCTTCAGGTTCACCGTCGCGGTGCGCTTCAAGAGCAGGCCGCGCAGCGACTGTTCGCCGTCGGTCTTCTGTGCGTGGCGCGCGACTTCGGCGCGGGCGGCGAGGCTGGCGGTCGAGGCGTCGGCGGCGACCGCGCGCCAGATCTGGCGGCTGGTGCCCTCGATCGCGGCATGGTGGACGGCGACGGCAGCTTCCTGGCGTTGCTCGCCACGGGTGAGCAGGGCGCCGCCCATTTCGGCATAACCGCCGACCCCGTCGATGCGGAGGAAGCCGTCGATGCGGCTGCCGCTGCGGCCGGCACCGAGGAAGGTGGAGACGTAGCTTGCGGCCTCGCCGATCTGCGCCTCGTCACGGATCGAGACGAAGCCCTCGTCCTGAAGCAGGCGGACGGCGCGCTGGAGGCGGGCACCCTTGCCGAGCGAGGCGTGGAGGAGCCGGTTGGTCCAGCCGCGGCCGGCATAGGTTTCGATCACGGTGGCGACGGCATCGTCGGCCAGGTCGATCCGCGCGGGAACATGATTCTCGGCGCCGGTGCCGATGTGGACGATCTGGATGGGATCGGTGGCGGCCGCGGTGTCGAGGCGCAATACCCAGCCTTCGCCCTGGGCGAGCTGGCCGAGCGGATGGGTGCCGGTCATCTCCAGCGCGGTGAGCTGGACGGGGCCGGGGCGCGAATGCGCCGGCTCGAACGCGCCGTCGACGAACAGCAGGCGCGAACCGGCGATGTCGAGGAACAGCGTCGCGGGGTCGATCCCGGTCGCGGCGGGCGCGGATTCGGCGGCGGCGCGGAGCGTGTCGAGGTCGCTCCAGCGCCACGCTTCCTCACGCGGCGAGGGAAGGGTGAGCGTGCTCATCGGTTCAGGCCGCCACCTGCGCATAGCCTTCGCGCTCGAGCTCGTGCGCGAGCTCGGGGCCGCCGGTCTTCACGATGCGACCATCGGCAAGGATATGGACCGCGTCGGGCTTCACGTAATCGAGCAGGCGCTGGTAATGAGTGATCAGCAGCACCGCCTTGTCGGGCGCGCGCATGATGCGGTTGATGCCCTCGCCGACGATGCGCAGCGCATCGATGTCGAGGCCGGAATCGGTCTCGTCCAGTACGGCGAACTTGGGGTTCAGGATGCCCATCTGGACCATTTCGTTGCGCTTCTTCTCGCCGCCCGAAAAGCCGACATTGACCGGGCGCTTGAGCATTTCCGCGTCCATTTCGAGGCTCGCGGCCTGGGCGCGGGCGAGCTTCAGGAACTCGGCGCCCGACAGCGGTGCTTCGCCGCGCGCGCGGCGCTGGCTGTTGAGGCTTTCGCGCAGGAACTGGACGTTGGAAACGCCGGGGATTTCGACCGGGTACTGGAAGCCGAGGAACAGGCCCGCGGCGGCGCGCGCGTGCGGATCGAGGTCGAGCAGGTCGACGCCGTCGAACGTGACGCTGCCTTCGGTCACCTCATAGCCGGGGCGGCCGCCCAGGACATAACCGAGGGTGGACTTGCCCGCGCCGTTCGGCCCCATGATCGCATGCACTTCGCCCGCATTCACGCTGAGCGAGAGGCCCTTGAGGATCGGCTTGCCATCGACTTCGGCGTGGAGGTTTTCAATCTTGAGCATGTTACTTTCCGGTGGCGGGCGGCGTGCGGCCGCCCGGATATTTGGCGTTGAGCGCGGCGAGGAATTCTTCCTCGCGGGTCTTGAGGCAGGCCTTCATCGCATCGGTGCTGGTGTGGCCTTCGTCGGAGCAGGCGTGGGCGGCGTCGCACCAGAAGCCGTCGAACGCCGGATCGCCGACGCCCTTGGTGACGCGGCAATCCTTCACCCGGCCGTTGCGGGCGAGCGTGACGCCGAACTCGACCTCACGCAGTTTCCGCGCGGTGATGGTCACCTCATCCGCGCGCGGATTGGACGCCGGCGGCGGCGGGATGGCGGGGCCGGTCTGGACGAGGGCAAGCGCGAGCAGGATCATTTCGGTTCCTCCTTCGCGGCGCTGCTGAAGCGGATCGTCGGTTCGGTGCTCTGGTCCTTGGGCGGGGGTGGGAGCTTGCTCAGACGGTTGGGGTCTTCGTCCTGCGTGGCGGCCACCGCCGGTCCGACCGCTGGGTTGCGGACCGGTTCGGGCTTGAGCGTGACGCCAAGGCCGAGATTGGGCGTGACGGGCAGCGCCTTGGGTTCGACGGCGATCAATGCGGTCTTGCCTTCGCCGCCGCAAAATTGCTGACCCTTTGTCGAGGTGAGGCAATCGGGGAGCGAAGTGCACGCCTTGGCATCGACCGTGGCGACGCCGCTCGACTTGAACACGCGGCAGTTGATCAAGCGGCCGTCTGCGGCCTTGTCGAACACGAGCGCGACCCGGCCCGCGGTCGCGGTGACGACCACTTCCTCATATTCCGGTTCGGGCGCGGCGGCGCCCTGCTGCGGCGAGGCAAGAAGGAAGGCGGCGGCGAGGATCAACCGACGCTCCCCTCCAGCGAAATGCCGAGCAGCTTCTGCGCCTCGACCGCGAACTCCATCGGGAGCTGCTGGAGCACCTCCTTGGCGAAACCGTTGACGATCAGGGCGACGGCGGCTTCCTGATCAAGACCGCGCTGCATCGCGTAGAACAGCTGGTCTTCGCTGATCTTGGACGTGGTCGCCTCATGCTCGATCTGGGCCGAAGGGTTGCGCACCTCGATATAGGGCACGGTATGCGCGCCGCACTGGTCGCCGAGCAGCAGGCTGTCGCACTGGGTGAAGTTGCGGACATTCTCCGCCGTCGGGCCGACGCGGACGAGGCCGCGATAGGTGTTGTCGCTGCGGCCCGCCGAAATGCCCTTGGAGATGATCGTCGAGCGGCTGTTCTTGCCGAGATGGATCATCTTGGTGCCGGTATCGGCCTGCTGGCGGTTGTTGGTGACCGCGACCGAGTAGAATTCGCCGACGCTGTTCTCGCCCGCCAGCACGCACGACGGATATTTCCAGGTGATCGCGCTGCCGGTCTCGACCTGGGTCCAGCTGACCTTGCTGTTCTTGCCCTGGCAGAGCGCGCGCTTGGTCACGAAATTGTAGATGCCGCCGACGCCATTCTCGTCGCCCGGATACCAGTTCTGGACGGTCGAATATTTGATCTCGGCATCGTCGAGCGCGACCAGCTCGACCACGGCGGCGTGCAGCTGGTTCTCGTCGCGCATCGGGGCGGTGCAGCCTTCGAGGTACGAGACGTACGCGCCCTTGTCGGCGACGATCAGCGTGCGTTCGAACTGGCCGGTATTCTCGGCATTGATGCGGAAATAGGTCGACAGCTCCATCGGGCAGCGCACACCCTCAGGGATGTAGACGAAGGTGCCGTCGGAGAAGACCGCGCAGTTGAGGGCGGCGAAGTAGTTGTCGTGCATCGGCACGACCTTGCCGAGCCACTTCTTGACGAGGTCCGGATAGTCGCGGATCGCTTCGCTGATCGAACGGAAGATGACGCCCGCGGCCTCAAGCTCGGCGCGGAAGGTGGTGGCGACGCTGACGCTGTCGAACACCGCGTCGACCGCGACCTTGCGGCTGCCCTCGACGCCGGCGAGTACCTTCTGCTCCTCGATCGGGATTCCGAGCTTTTCATAGACGCGCAGGATCTCGGGATCGACCTCGTCCAGCGAGCCGAGCTTGGGCTTGGCCTTGGGCTCGGCGTAGTAATAGGCGTCCTGATAGTCGATCGGCGGGATATTGAGCTTGGCCCAGTCGGGCGGGGTCATCGTCAGCCAGTGGCGATAGGCCTTGAGCCGCCAGTCGAGCATCCACTCGGGCTCGCCCTTCTTGGCCGAAATGAAGCGGACGGTGTCCTCGGACAGCCCCTTGGGGGCGAACTCCTGCTCGATATCCGAGCTGAAGCCCCATTCGTACTTCTTGTTGGCGGCGGCGAGCGCCTCGGCATTCTTCGTGGCCATCAGGCGGGTTCCGGGTGAGTCGAGAGGGTGGCGAGGGTGACGTTCGCGAGCGTCGAGCGGACCGCGCCGTTGACCGTATTCCAGTGCGGCTTCACGCGGCAGCTTTCCTCGATGCAGCAATCATGGCGACCCTTGTCCACGCAGGAGGTGAGGGTGATCGGGCCTTCGATCGCCTCGACGATGTCGGCCAATGTGATCGTCGCGGGCGGACGGGCGAGGCGGAAACCGCCACCGGTGCCGCGCGCGGATTCGATGAGGCCGGCGGAGGAGAGGCGGCTGACCAGCTTCTGCACCGTGGGGAGAGGCAGGCCAGTCTCGTCGGCGAGCAAGGTCGCGTTGAGGCGGCCGCTGACGCCGCAATGGCGCGCGGCGGCGGCGAGCATCACGACGGCGTAATCTGTCTGGGCCGAGAGCTTCATTCTTCCTTCGCAGTTGCGAACGGTTCTCAAATCGGAATGATTCGTTCCGATTGGGCAGATGGGCGTGCGGCCCCTCTGCGTCAACCCGCTTTGACGACAAGCGCGAGTGTGCAAAAGGCACGCGCGATGCTGTACGACCTGATCCGCCCCGCCTTGTTCAAACTCGACGCCGAGCGTGCGCACCGGCTAACGATCCGTGCGCTGTCGATCGTCGGCGGCACCGGGAGCGTGCCACGGGTGCGGCCGGTGACGATCGCGGGGCTGGAGTTTCCCAATCCCGTCGGGCTCGCGGCGGGGATGGACAAGGATGGCGAGGCGGTCGCCGGATTGTTCGGGCTGGGCTTCGGCGCGGTCGAGATCGGATCGCTGACACCGCGGCCGCAGGTGGGCAATCCCAAGCCGCGATTGTTCCGGCTGGTCGAGGATCGCGGCGTGGTCAACCGCATGGGGTTCAACAATGGCGGAATCGACGCGGCGCTCGTACGGGTCGCTGGCGTCCGGCATGCGGGCGTGCTGGGCATCAATGTCGGCGCCAATAAGGACAGCGATGACCGGGTGGCCGATTATGGGCTGGGCGTGGGCAAAGCGGCGGCGGTCGGCGACTATGTGACGATCAACGTCAGCTCGCCCAACACGCCGGGCCTGCGCGACCTGCAGTCGCGGCCGGCGCTGGACGAGCTGCTGGCGGCATCGAGCGCGGCGCGGATGGTGGAGGGAAAGCGGGTTCCGTTGTTCCTGAAGGTGGCGCCCGACCTGGATACCAAGGGGCTGGACGATGCCGTGCGCGCGGCAATCGATAATGGGATCGACGCGTTGATCGTGGGCAACACGACGATCTCCCGGCCCGATACGCTTCGCTCGGGCCAGGCGGGCGAGATGGGCGGGCTGTCGGGAGCGCCGCTCAAGGCACTGGCGCGCACGAAGCTGAGCCAGGCGCTGGCGTCGGGTGGCGGGCAGCTGCCGGTGATCGCGGCGGGCGGGATCGACTCGCCCGAGGAAGCGCTGAGGCGGCTGGAGGCGGGCGCGACGCTGGTGCAGGTTTATTCGGCGCTGGTCTATGAAGGGCCGGGGCTGGTGCGGCGTATCCTGAAGGCCCTGTGATCAAGGCGCCATGATACCGTAGCGGCATTGCGCTTGAAGACAGGGGCGTTAGGCTCTTGTCCAACAGGCGCGGGCACGAACCCGCGCGCGGGGCGTTATAGGGGACGGGATGCGTAAGCTCGAACGATTCGACAATCTGGTGCAGATGTTCTTCACGCGAGCACGCGAGAAGGGCGATGCGCCGTTCCTGTGGGCCAAGTCGGGCGGCAAATGGGAGCCGACGAGCTGGGCCGAGGCGGCGCGGCAGGTCGCGGGGCTGGCGGCAGGACTCAGGAAACTGGGGCTGAAGCCGGGTGACCGGGTGATGCTGGTGAGCGAGAACCGCCCCGAGTGGTGCATCAGCGACCTGGCGATCATGGCCGCGGGCGGCGTGACCGTGCCGACCTACACCACCAATACCGAGCGCGATCACCAGCACATCATCGACAATTCGGGCGCGACGATGACGATCGTGTCCAACGCCAAGCTCGCCAAGACGCTGTTGCCCGCGATCCTGCACACTGTCGGCAGCCACAGCCATGTGGTGATCGGGATCGAGGAGATGCGGATCAGCCAGCCGGGCGCGATCGAATTCCATGACTGGAACGCGCTGATCGCGCAGAATCCGGCGGATGTGGCCGCGGCCGCGGCCGATGCGGACAAGGCGAAGCGCGAAGACCTGGCCTGCATCATCTACACCAGCGGCACGGGCGGAAGCCCGCGCGGCGTGATGCAGCATCACGGCGCGATCCTGACCAATGTCGAGGGCTGCTGCATCGTCATTTCGGAGGATTTCGGGTGGGACGACGAGGTGTTCCTGTCGTTCCTGCCGTTGAGCCACGCCTATGAGCATAGCGGCGGCCAGCATTTCCCGATCGGGCTGGGCGCGCAGATCTATTACTCCGAAGGCCTCGACAAGCTTGCCTCGAATATCGAGGAAGTCCGCCCGACGCTGATGGTCGTGGTGCCGCGCCTGTTCGAGGTGCTGCGCACGCGGATCACCAAACAGGTCGAGAAACAGGGCAAGTTCGCCAATTATCTGCTCGACCGCGCGGTTTCGATCGGCGGCAAGAAGGCGGCGGGCAACAGTTCGGTGCTCGACCTGCCGATGAACCTGTTCCTCAGCCGGACCTTGAAGCCCAAGTTGGCGAAGAAGTTCGGCGGGCGGATCAAGGCGATGGTATCGGGTGGTGCGCCGCTCAACCCCGAGGTCGGTGTGTTCTTCGAGAGCCTCGGCATCACCTTCCTGCAAGGATACGGCCAGACCGAGGCGGCGCCGGTGATCAGCTGCAACCGGCCCAAGGCCGGACTCAAGCACGATACGGTCGGCCCGCCGCTGGAGGGCGTCGAGGTGCGGATCGCCGAGGACGGTGAAATCCTGGTCCGTGGCGAACTGGTGATGCACGGCTATTGGCGGAACGAGGTCGAGACCGCGCGAGTCTTGAAGGACGGGTGGCTGCACACCGGCGATATCGGCGTGATCGACGAGAAGGGCCGGATCAAGATCACCGACCGCAAAAAGGACATCATCGTCAACGACAAGGGCGACAATGTCGCGCCGCAGAAGGTGGAGGGGATGCTGACCCTTCAGCCCGAGATCATGCAGGCGATGATCGCGGGCGACCGCAAGCCGTACATGACCGCGGTGATCGTGCCCGACCCCGAATGGACGCAGGAATGGTGCGCGAAGAACAAGGCGAAGTGCGACCTGAAGGCGCTGCGCGAGGATCATGACTATCGCGCTGCGGTCGGCGCCGCGGTCGAGCGGGTGAACAAGGATCTGTCGGTGATCGAACGCATCCGCCGCTTCATCCTGGCCGACGAACCATTCAGCATCGAGAACGAGCAGCTGACCCCCAGCCTGAAGATCCGCCGCCACGTGCTGAAGCAGGCCTATGGTGAGCGGCTGGACGCGCTGTACAAGAACTAGGTTGTACAGACACTAGAAGACCGTCCGGCGGTGGCCGGGCGGTCTCCTTGATTTCCGTGTCACGTCGGGGTGACGAACCCGGCTATTTTCCGCCCGCCACGCTCGCGGCGGCCGGCTTCTCGTCGGGCAGAACCACCATCGACCAGTCCTTTTGCGGGGCGAGGTACTTGGCGGCCAGCGCCTGGAGATCCTGCGGCGTGGTCGCGCCATAGTCGCGGGCGAGCGACGCGATGCCGGCGAAGCGCTTCGGATCGAGCGTGCCGCCTTCGGTCTGTTGCATCCAGAACGGATTGCCGGTCGAGCGCCGCATCATCATCTGTGCGGTCGGCACCAGCGCGCGGCGCAGCTCGTCGACCTCGATCGGCTTGGCGATAAGGTCCGCCGCGATCTCGCGCGCGACGCGGAAGAACAGGTCGGTCTTGTCCGGCGGGATCAGCGTGAGCGCCATGACCCGTCCGCCGCCCGGCTGGCCGACCGGCGACTGGCTGATGACCGTCGGCGAATAGCTGGCGCCTTCGGCCGAGCGGATGCGGTCGAGGATGCGGTCGCGCATCACCGCAGCGAGGACTTCGAGCCTACGACCCTCGGTGACGCTATCGGGGCCGCCGCCCGCCTGCCAGGCGATGACAGCTGCGGCCTGATCCTGCTGACCGCCATGCCGAAGGGTCACGGGGGTCGGGGCATGGCCGGGGAAGCGTACGGTCGGTGCGACGACCGGAGCGGCCTTGCGCGGCTTCATCGCACCAAAGGTGACGCGTGCCGCCTCGATCGCCTTCTCGACATCGATGTCGCCGAAGATCTGCACCTCGATCGGGCCACTGGCGAGGATTGGCGCCCAGAAGGCGCGGAAGTCCTTGGCGTTGAGCTTCTCAATGCCCTTGAGATCGGGCCTGCCCCAGCGCGGATCGCCGGCATGGAGCAGCCGTTCGAGCTCGCGGCCGATCACCGCGTCGGGCGATGACGAGCTGGCCGCATAGCCGGAGATCGCGACGGCGCGGGCGCGGGCAACGGGGTTGGGATCCCAGGCCGGCGACTGGAGCTTCGCGGCCATCAGCTTGAGCTGATCCTCCAGATCTTCCTTGCGGGTCTGACCGGCGAGCGCGAAGGCATCGTCGCCAACCCCGAAGGTGAGGCCGATCTGGCGATCGCCGGTGAGCTTGTCGAGCTCCTCCTGCCCGAGCACGCCACCGGGAGCGTTGATTCCGCTGGCGACCAGCGCCAGATCCGCCGCCCAGGCGGGGTTGGGCCGTCCGGCGGGGATCGCCTGCATCCCGCGCCCGAAGCGCACGCTCACATAGACACGGCCGACTTCGCCGGGATTCTGGAACACCAGCAGATTGACGCCGTTGGCGAAGCGCACTTCCTCGATCTTGGGATCGGGCACCGGGACCGTGCGCGCGACGATCTTGCCCGGCGCGCCGAGCGGGGGCAGATCGGCGAAGGTGACCGCGCGTGCGGCGCTGCGCGTTCCGGCGAGACCGGAGACATCGGCCTTGAGCACCGCGGCGAGCTTGTCCTGCACATTGGCGTCGGGCGCGCGGGTATTGATAATCGCGCGGGTCGTGACGCCCTGAAGGACTCGCTGGGTCGAGGCGAGCACGCGGTCGGGGCTGAACATCCGGGCATCGATCGCGCCCTGAAGGATGTTGAAGCTTTCCTGCTCGCTCGTCGTGACCTCGTTGATGTCGACGGCTTCGACCAGCGTGTCGGCGCGGCGCGATCCCGCCGTGACCGGCCCGGTCGCGATCGCGTTGCGCATATCCGAGGCGACTTCAGCCAGCTCGCGGTCGATTTCCGCCTGAGTCGGCGGCGTGTCGAGCGCATCGGCGATCACGGCGCGGACTTCCTTGACCGCGCTTTCCCAGTCCTCGCCGATCGGCAGCACTTCGATGCTGGTGACGTTGGCGCTGCGGACATCGTCGGACAGGCTGGCCGACACCGCGGCGAAGCTGGCGCCGCGGCGCGCCCGGGTCTCGAGCCGGCGGTTGATGATCCGCAGCGCGATGAAATCGACCATCCGTTCCTGATTGAACTTCACCGTATCCTGGAACACCGTCCACGGGCGCAGCACGGCCAGGGTCACGAGCGGCGGCAGCGTCGGTTCGACCAGCGCGGCGCTGGTGGGCTTGGCAGGGTCGGGCTTGCCGAAATCGGGGGTCACGGGGTTGGGACCGGTGCCCTTCCAGCCCGCGAAATGCTTGGCGATCTGGCGCTCGAACATCGCGGGATCGAGGTCGCCGACGATGACCAGCGTCGCGCGTTCGGGGCGATACCAGCGCTTGTGGAAGGCACGGACGCTGTCTGCGGTCGCGCCCTTCAGCGTCGCGGTGGTGCCGATCACCGGCCGATCGGCGAGAAGCTGGCCGGCGTAGAACAGCTCGCGTTGGGCATCCTCGAACCGCTGTTGCGGGCGCAGGAATTCGCGCTGCTCGGCAAGCACCACCGGCCGCTCGAGGTTGAGCATCTCAGGCGTGATGTTGGGCGCGGCCATCATGTCGGCGAGGATCATCATCGACTGGTCGAGGCTGGTCTCGTTCGCGTCGGGCAGGTCGAGCTTGTAGGTGGTCGAGACCGGCGTGGTGCTGGCGTTGCTGTCCGAGCCGAAGGTGACCCCCAGCCGTTGCCAGACCCGCTTCGATTCGCCGTCGGGCACCTTGGCCGAACCGCGGAAGGAGAGATGTTCGAGCAGGTGTGCGAAGCCCCGTTCGGATTCCTGCTCCATCAGCGAGCCGACATCCATGCGCAGTCGGATCGCGACCTGGCCCGGCGGAACCCCGTTCTTGCGCACGGCGTAGCGCAAGCCGTTGGGGAGCGTGCCGAACCGCCACTCCGGATCGTGGACGATGTCGCTGCCCTTGTAGAGCCACGGCGTCTTGTCGACCGCGACTTCGACGGACGCGGGGGCGGGCGCCGCAACCTGGGCAATCGCCGGAACAGCGATCGCGACAGCGAGGAGGGGAAGGGCGAGCAGCTTGACGCGGGGAAACAAGGCCATCGCGGTAAGCTTAGCGCGATTGGCGGCGCATCGCCAGACACGGCCGTTTCGCCGCAATCCGCAATATCCTGCAATGCTTTGGCACGGTTTTCGCCACGATTTGGACCCGGGGCACGCCTAGCCCGCCTCTTGGCGCCGTGCGGCGAGTCTCTGTCGCGCGGCCAGTGCCGAAGGAATGGAGGTGAAGCGTGCGTGAGGGCATGGCGATCGAACGGGATACGGCGGGCGCGCCGGAGCTGGCGCTGATCGAGGCGGATGCAAAGCGGCCGCTGCTGATCCGCCTGGGCAAGCGGCTGCGCGGATTCTTCGACCGGATCATCGGCGCGTCCTCGCTGGTCTCTAACGCGCCTTTGCTTGACGTGCGCGACTTTGGCTGGACGAAGCTGCTGCGCGACAATTGGGAGGCGATCCGCGACGAGGCGCTGGCCACCGCACTGGCGCGCGAGGACGCGGCGCCCTCACTCGCGCGCATTTCGCCCGATCACCGCGCGATCGCGCCGGTCGACAAATGGCGTTCCTTCTTCCTGTGGGGCTATGGCTATCGCATCGAGGAGAATCTGGACCGGTGCCCGGTGACGCGGCGTGTGGTCGGGCAGATTCCCGACCTCAACAGCGCCTTCTTCTCGATCCTGGCGCCGGGCACGCACATCCCCGCCCATCGCGGCGTCACCAAGGGGCTGTTGACCTGTCACCTCGGGCTGATCGTGCCGCGCGATGGCGACGTGCGGATGCGCGTCAAGAACCGCATCGTCCGCTGGGCCGATGGCGAGACGCTGATGTTCGACGACACCTACGACCATGAGGTGTGGAACGACACCCGGCACACCCGCGTGGTGTTGCTGATCCAGGTGCGCCGTCCGCTGCGCCAGCCGGGCAAATGGGTCGCCGACGCGTTTCTGGGGATCATCCGCCGATCGGCCTTCGTGCAGGAGGCGCGAGCCAATGTGATGCGGTGGAACCAGGCGATGAAGGCGCTGGATGCGTAGTGGCGAGGCGGGCCGCCCGATTGATCGGGCGGCCCGTCCCGTGCGTCAGAACTTGGCGCGCAGGCCGATCGAATAGCGCCGCTCCGACAGCGCATAGCCGTTGAGCGCGACGGGGCCGGCGGCGCTGTATTCGGTGGTCGCCGACTCGCTCGGGATCAAATTCTGCGCCTGGAGCGAGAGTGCGATCCGCTTGGTGATGTCGAGGCCGATCTGGGCATCGAGCTGCGAGCGCGGGCCGATGAAGCTCGGGCGGCCTTCGGAGAATTCGAACACCGCTTCATCGCGATAGTTGTACGCGACGCGCGCCGAGATCGGGCCTTTTTCGAACAGGCCGACGAGATTGTAGCTGTTCTTGGACACCGCCACGAGGGGGAAGCCGGCATTATCCTCTGAGTTCGAATAGGTGTAGTTGGCGATGATGCCGAAGCCGTCGAACGGCGCGGGCAGGAAGTCGAAGAACTGCTGGACGCCGATCTCGAAGCCCTTGATCTTCGCGCTGGCGAGGTTTTCGGGGCGCGAGAAGGTCAGCACCCGGCCCTGCGGGTCGAGGTTGGTGTCGACCCCGGAGGTGACGAAGCTGGCGATGAAGTCCTGGACGTCCTTGTAGAAGAGCGCGCCGGAGATCAGCGAGCTCTTGCCCGTATAATATTCGAAGCTGATGTCGGCCTGGGTCGAGATCGGCGGCTTGAGCGCCGAGTTGCCGCCGGTGACCGACAGGTTGGTGGCGTTGAAGAAGGTCGACGGCGCGAGATCGGCGATCGATGCGCGCTGCATCGTCTGGGATCCCGAGATGCGGATCAGGAAGTCGTTCGTCACGTTGAACGCGATGTTCGCGCTGGGCAGGACGTTGGTGTAGCGATTCTTGTCGGTCACCAGCGTGCTGACCGTGCCGACATTGACATAGGAGTCGACCGACAGGCGCGTGCTGGCAATGCGGACGCCGGCATTGGCCTTGTACGGCATGCCGAGCAGTTCGCCTTCGCCCGAAATCATGAGATAGCCGGCGAAGGTCTTCTCGCTGAAATCATAATCGCGCTGGAGATTGGGCAGCAGCGTCGAGAGGCCGTTGGCGTTGGGGTTCGGCTCGGCCGCCTGCGCGCGCTTGAAGACATAGTCGAAGGTCGGCGCGGTGGTGAGGAAGCTGCGCGGGAAATTGCCCGGAATATCGGCGAGGAAGCTGCTGCCGTCGACCAGCTTGAGATAGGGTTCCAGCTCGGTGCGGGTCGGCGTCACCTGGCTGCGGAAGGCGTTCGAGCGGGCGTGCAGATCGGTGTAGCGCACGCCCATCGCCAGCGTGACGCCGCTGTCGAACTCGTAGCTGGCGTCGAGCTTGCCGGTCCATTCCTCGAGCAGGCCGATCAGCCGGTTGCTGCGCACGCCGTTGGTGGCGGGGTTGTACGAGGAATAGACGCCGGGATTGAACGTGCCGAGCGTCAGTGATGGGACGGTATTGCCGCGGAAATCGAAATTGCCGGGGACGAGCGCGGTCGCCTGAAGCGTGATGATCTGGATCGTCTGGTCGATCGTGCCCTTGCTGTAATAGCCGTCGGCCTCGATCTTGAGTCCGTCCTTCTCGTACTTGCCGTTGAGGCCGTAGAGATAGCTTTTGGTCGGCTCGTTGCGAATCTGGCCTGCGGAGGTGACCGTGCCGTTGGCCGTGCCGGCGACGACCGCGCCATTTTCAACCACGCGGTTGGTGACCGGGTTGGTGCCGGTAGGCAGACGGAAGGCGAAGAAGTCCTGATGCCGACCGGTGGTCAGCTCCGAATAGAGCGCGTCGGCGGTGATGGTGAGTTCCGGCGTCACCTCGACCTGTACCGCGCCGTTGAGGCCGAGGCGTGAGCGGTCGACCGTGAACTGCTCGTACTGGAGCAGCACCGGGGTCGCGTACACGCCGGCGCCGGTGCCGGTATAGGTGCGGTTGAGGAAGTTGTTGCGCTCGAACGTCTGCGTCATCGACGTGCGCTTCTGATATTCGCCCGCGATCATGATGCCGATGCGGTTGTCGGCGAATTTGGTCGTGAAGAAGCCGGTGACGGCGGGTTCGAACTTCTCGCTATTCTCCGAATAGGTGCCCTGCGCGCGGATCGACAGCGTCGTTTCCTTGAACGACAGCGGCTTGGGCGTGACGAGGTTGACCGTGCCGCCCAGACCGCCCTCGGGCTGACTGGCGAGCGGCGACTTGCGCACCTCGAGCCGGCCGAACAGGCCAGAGGGAACCGAATCGAGGCCCGAGGAACGGCCGAGCTGGTCGTTCTCCGGAGGCGAAAGGCGCGCCGACCAGCCGAGCAGGGTGCGGCCATCGACCTCGACGCGAACCTGCTGAAGTCCGCGGACCGACACCGACTGGCCTTCGCCGAACACGCGCGTGATCTGGACGCCGGTGACGCGCTGGAGCGCTTCGGCGACGTTGGCATCGGGCAGCTTGCCGACGTCCTCGGCGGTGATGACATCCATCACCTGCGGCGCGTCGCGCTTCACCTGCGCCGCCTGTTGCAGCGAGTTGCGGATGCCGCTGACGACGATCTCCTGCTCTTCGCTTTCGGCGGGGGCGGTGCCCTGCTGCGCCATGGCGGGCGCCGAAACGACAAGTGCCGCGGTGAGCGCAGCGGTAGCGATGCCCGACTTCAACAGGCCATTGGTGTTCATGCACATCCTCCCCAGGATCTCGAAGCCGCCGTTCCAACGGCGGTTTTGCGAAAGTGATGCCCGGCGTTGGAAACCGGTGTCATGGCAAGTTGTCCTACAAACCCATGGGCGTGTCAAGAAGATGTCCTACAACATTTGCCGCGAGACACGGCCTCGCGGTGGGACATCCAGTCATTGAAAGGGGTTAGGTCCGTTGCCGCCGTCGACAACGGCGTCGAGTCTAGCGTGCGGCGCCGGTGCTAGCGCGAAGCACCAGATCATAGTCGAGCGTGAGCCGATCGAGCTTGCGGTCGTCCGACAGCAGTAGATCGGCGGCCGCCCAGGCCAGTTCGCGCACCGGCTGTCGCACCGTCGTGAGCGGGGGCCAGACCGCAGCGGCAAGATCCGAATCATCGAAGCCGGCGATCGAGAGCTGATCGGGTACGCCGATGTCCAGCTCATGCGCGACGGCGAGCGCGCCGGCGGCCATGTCGTCATTGCCCGCGAAGATCGCGGTTGGGCGCGAAGGCGCCTCCAGCAGTCGCCGTGCGGCCTCACGCCCCGAGGGGAAGCTGTAGTCGCCCGATGCGATCAGCCCGGGATCAAAGGCGATGCCATGCTCCTCCAGCGCGGAACGGTAGCCTTTTAGCCGCTCGACCGAAGAAATGTGATTCTCGGGGCCAGTGATGAACGCGATGGCGCGGTGGCCGAGGCCGATCAGATGCGCGGTGAGGTCGCGTGCGGCGGCGACGTCGTCGATCGTGGTCGAGCGCCCCTCATCACGGCGGAAGCCCGGTTCGATCCGGACATAGGGCAGACCTCGGCGATCGAGCTCCTCAAGCAGCGCAACCGCTTCGGTCACCGGCGGCGACAGGATCAACCCATCGAGATGGGTTTCGTCGATCAGCGCGGTGACTTCCTGCACCAGGTCGGCGGAATCGGCGACGACCGGCTGAATCAGCAGGCGGTAGCCCAGCTCATGGCAGCGCTCCTGCGCCCCGGCCTGGAGATGATAGACATAATAGGGGCTGGGGTTGTCGTAGAGCAGGGCGACCTGGAACGACTTGCGGCCAGCAAGCGTGCGGGCGGCGAGGCTGGGACGGAAATTGAGCTCCGACACCACCTGCTCGACGCGGCGGCGGGTTTCGTCGCTGACATTCTTCTCGTTGTTCAGCACGCGCGAGACGGTCTTGAACGACACGCCCGCGAGCTTCGAAACTTCCTTGATCGTCGGCCTGCGCGCCATTTGCCTCCCCTGACGGGTTCAAGGCATAGGTGACAGCGTTGGCAACAAGCAAGAGCGATGTGTGAAATGGTAATACAAAGGCGTGCGCTGGTGATTGCGATGGCTCTTGCGGCGGTGCCGGCGGCGGCGCTGCCCGCAGCGGCGCGAGACGGGCTGCGAGTGATGAGCTTCAACGTCCGTCTGCCGGTCGCGGCGGACGGTCCGAACCGGTGGGAGGCGCGGCAGGACCTATTCGTCGAGACGATCCGGCGCGCGGACCCCGACATCATCGGCACGCAGGAGCTGTGGAAGATCCAGGCGGACCACCTGATTGCCAAGCTGTCGACATATAGCTGGTTCGGGATCGATCGGCGTGGGGGGCATGCCGACGAGCATATGGGGGTGTTCTACCGCCGGGATCGGCTGAAGCTGATCGAGCTGGGCAATTTCTGGCTGTCCGATACGCCCAATGTGCCGGGGAGCATCAGTTGGGGGAACCTGTATCCGCGCATGGCGACCTGGGGGCTGTTCGAGACGGTGCCGGGGGGCAAGCGCTTCTGGTTGATCAACACCCACTTCCCCTATCGGGCCGAGGACGAACCGGCGCGGGAGAAGGCGGCAGCGCAGATCGCCGCGTGGATCTCGGCGCGGCCGGATAGCGCGCCGGTGGTGCTGACGGGCGACTTCAACACCATCCCCGAGTCGGGTGCGCACCGGCTACTGAGCGCGGGGCTGGCCGATGCGTGGGACACGGCGACGGCGCGGAGCGGGCCGGCGGAGACGTTCCATGGGTTCAGCGGCAAGGCGGACCGGCGGATCGACTGGGTGTTCGCCAAGGGGCTGAGCGCGGCCAAGGCGGAGACGGTGACGTTCGGGCGGAACGGTCGCTACCCGTCGGACCATTTCCCGGTCGTGGTCGACTATCGCTGGCCCTGACGAGAAAAAAGGCCCCGCCCGGGGGTGCCGGGCGGGGCCGTGAAGGGTCAGTTCAACTAGCGGATCAGTGACCGCCCGCCAGCGCCGCGAGCAGCAGCAGCGCGACGATGTTGGTGATCTTGATCATCGGGTTCACCGCGGGACCCGCGGTATCCTTGTAGGGATCGCCGACGGTGTCGCCGGTCACCGCGGCCTTGTGAGCCTCGCTGCCCTTGCCGCCGTGATGGCCGTCCTCAATATACTTCTTGGCGTTGTCCCATGCGCCGCCGCCCGAGGTCATCGAGATGGCCACAAAGAGTCCCGACACGATCACGCCGAGCAGCATCGCGCCCACCGCCGCGAAGGCATTGG
Organism: Sphingomonas sp. GW821-FHT10C01; assembly: GCF_059415525.1. Lineage (NCBI taxonomy): Bacteria > Pseudomonadati > Pseudomonadota > Alphaproteobacteria > Sphingomonadales > Sphingomonadaceae > Sphingomonas > Sphingomonas sp. GW821-FHT10C01. Next base: position 181,317 of record NZ_JBWKNK010000004.1, read on the forward strand.
CCTGGCTGTCGACCGCGTTGATCACGAAGTAGAGCACGATCGGCGACAGCACCGGCAACAGCGACGGAATGATCATTTCCTTGATCGCGGCGCGGGTGACGATGTCGACCGTGCGGCCATAGTTGGGACGGCTGGTCCCTTCCATGATGCCTGGATTGTCGCGGAACTGCGCACGGACATCCTCGACCACCGCACCGGCCGCGCGGCCCACCGCGGTCATGCCGAACGCGCCGAACAGATACGGAAGCAGCGCGCCGAGCAGCAGGCCGACGATGACGAACGGATTGCTGAGCGAGAAATCGACGACGACGTCGGCGAAGTAGCGCTTGAGATCCTCCGTATACGCCCCGAACAGCACCAGCGCGGCGAGCGCGGCGGAACCGATGGCGTAGCCCTTGGTCACCGCCTTGGTGGTGTTGCCGACCGCGTCGAGCGCGTCGGTGCGGGTGCGCACGTCATCGGGCAGCCCCGCCATTTCGGCGATGCCGCCGGCATTGTCGGTGACCGGGCCGTAAGCGTCGAGCGCGACGACCATGCCGGCGAGCGCGAGCAGCGAGGTGGCGGCGAACGCCACGCCGATGATCCCGGCCAGCTGGAACGAGGCGACCACCGCGACGACGATCACGATCGTGGGCAGCGCGGTCGATTCAAGGCTGATCGCCAGACCCTGGATCACGTTGGTGCCGTGGCCGGTCTCGGACGCCTTGGCGATCGAGCGGACCGGGCGATAGTTGGTGCCGGTGTAATATTCGGTGATCCACACCAGCAGGCCGGTGACGGCGAGGCCGATCATCATGCACCAGAACAGGTCCATGCCGGTATAGGCGGCATCGCCGATCGGGGCATGGAGATCGCCCAGCGTATACTGGGTCGCGAACCAGATCGCCGGGACGGCGAGGATCGCGGTGGTCCAGAAGCCCTTGTAGAGCGCGCCCATGATCGACTGGCTGCTGCCGAGGCGGACCATGTAGGTGCCGAGGATCGAGGTGATGATGCACGCGCCGCCGACGATCAGCGGCAACGACATCAGCGCGAGCAGCTGTTCCGAGCTGCCTTTGATGAGCAAGGCGATCGACACCATGGTAAGGCCGATGGTGACGACATAGGTTTCGAACAGATCGGCGGCCATGCCGGCGCAGTCGCCGACATTGTCGCCGACGTTATCGGCGATGACGGCGGGGTTGCGGGGATCATCCTCGGGGATGCCCGCCTCGACCTTGCCGACCAGGTCGGCGCCGACATCGGCGGCCTTGGTGAAGATGCCGCCGCCGAGACGCGCGAAGATCGAGATCAGCGATGCGCCGAAGGCGAGCGCGGTGAGCGCATGGATGATCTTTTCGCCGTTCGGTTCTTCTCCGCCGGGGCCGACGAGATACCAGAACAGCAGCGAGATCGAGAGCAGGCCAAGGCCCGCGACGAGCATGCCGGTGATGGCACCCGAGCGGAAGGCGAGGGTGAGGCCGCCCTGAAGCGAGGTGCGCGCGGCTTCGGCGGTGCGGACATTGGCACGCACCGAGATGTGCATGCCGGCAAATCCGGCAATACCCGAAAGCACCGCGCCGAGCACGAAGGCCGCGGTCGAGAGACCGCCGAGGGTGAAGAACAACACAATGGCTACGGCCACGCCGACTACGGCGATGGCGGTGTACTGACGGACGAGATAAGCTTTGGCGCCTTCCTGGATGGCGGCGGCGATATCCTGCATCTTCTGGTCGCCAGCCGGTGCGCGAAGCACCTGCTGCGAAGTCACCAAACCATAGAGCACGGCGAGCACGCCGCACGCGATGGCGATATAGACAATCGTCATCTGGTATCCTTCCCCTGTGAATCCCACCCGCCACCCGGCTCTGTGTCCGGTGCGGCCTGCGGTCGGGGGCGGAGCGTAGAGCGGGGCAGGGGGCTGTCAAGCCGCGCTGATTCGCGGTGGTTGGCGCGGGCGGCGCGGTTGACGAAGTTGACACGGAAGCCGGGTTTTCCGGCGGAAGCGACTGCGAAGCGACAGGTTTGCGCCGGCGACGCGCCGCTAACGCGCCAGTGACGCGACACGATCGCGACGGGCGCGCGACACCAGCGCGGCAGGTGCGCGCCACCGGCGCGACGGGTTCGGACGGCAACGCGACAGGTTTGAGCGGTGACGCGACAGATGCGTGACACATTCGCGACAGTAGCGCGCGGGGTGGCGTACATAGTTCTGTAGGTCAGGTTGGTAGTCTTTTCCATCGATCAGGGTAGATCAGATGAAATCCAACATTTGAAGGGGAACGTTTGCCGCTTGTTATCTTCCGGTTGTGATCAACGAGCCTTGACCTTATGCAAAGCCGGTCTTTCAGGAACAGGGGGATACTCGAATGACCGAAGCAACGGAAAGCGGTATGGAACCCCTTACGGGACGCGGGGCGCTACGCGTGACGCTGCGCGGGCTGGATCGCGAGGATCCGGTCAAATTGCTGGAAGATACCGCGCGGTTTCTGCGCGATCAGGGCAGGAGCATTCTCGAGGGCGACCCGGGCGAAGACCTTGAGCTGATGTTCAAGCGCGTCGATCTGGGCGATTTCGTCATCATCACGATCAAGGCCTAGGGGCGGAGCTTGTGATCGCGGTCAGAGGATGACGGCGGCGGCGCTGAAATAGCGGACGTTCCGCTCACGACCCCATTGCGGACAGTTGGCAGTTTGCTAATCGATGTCCCATGATGAAGCTCAAGGACGCGCTATTTAGCCCGTTTCACGCCATTACGACTGTGTTGATAGGCTGGATGGGTGCCGGGATATTTGCTTGCGATGCAATGGGATGGCTCCAACCAGATTACCAGCGATTACTTGCGGTTTTCGTCATAACCTATTGGGCCACGGTAGTCTGCGATCTCTCCGTCCGCCGTCGCCGCAGCTTCGGCAGCTAACCAACCATTCCCGGTCATTCCTGCCGTGACCGGGTGATCCTGGGACCGGTCAGGCGGCAATCGTACCGATAGCGGACGCTCGAGACTCGATCGGCAAACTGCGCCGCGCGCGTTGGGCTTGAGCCTCTCGCACTTCACGTGCCGCCCGGTGGATCCCGGCACGAGGCCGGGATGACGGATGGGGTGGGCGGTCGGATGGAGGCGGTCAGCCGCCGTGGCTGTAGCCGAGTTTGTCGGGGAGCAGGGCGGGGACGCCGTTCGCGGTGAGGGTAAGGCCGGTGCCCGCGCTGGCCGTGCCGATACGCGTGGCCGGGACGGGCGGGAGCGTGTCGGCGGGAAGCGTGAACAGCAGTTCGTAATCGTCGCCGGCAGTGGCGGCCTCGATCGGATCGAGACCGGGCAATGCGAGCGGAATCGCGTCTAGGTCGATGGCGATGGCGATGCTGCTGGCTTCCGCCATGCGGCGCGCGTCGATGAGGAGGCCGTCGGATACGTCCATCATCGCGGTGGCGAGGGCGGCGATGGCCTGTCCCTCGGCGATGCGCGGCGTTGGGCGAAGATAGCGGGCGAGATCGCGCGGGTTTCCGTCGGGGCCGAAGCCCGCGCCGCCGATGGTGCCGGTGACCCAGAGCGTGTCGCCGGGGCGGGCGCCGGTGCGCAGCGGGACGTTGGGCTGCGCCTGGCCGATGGCGGTGAGGGTAAGGCTGCGCGGGGCACCTTGGGGCATCGCGACGGTGTCGCCGCCGAGCAGGGGCATGGCAAAGCGGGTGAGCGCATCGCTCAGGCCGGTCAGGAAGGCGCGGTCCCAGTCGGCATCGCCCGAGAGCGCGTAGTTGAGCAGGCAACCGACCGGGGTCGCGCCCTTGGCGGCGAGGTCCGACAGGTTCACCGCCGCGAGCTTCCACCCGATCGAGTCCGCCGGGTCATCGGGACGGTAATGGACCCCCGCGACCATCGTGTCGCTGGTGAGGATCAGCCGGCCGGCGGCGACGTCGAGGATCGCGGTATCGTCGGCAAGGCCCGCCGCGGCCGGATGCGTTGCGATGGCGCGCAGGGCGGTGAGAAAGGCGAACTCGTCGGACACGACCGGGTGTTAGGGGAGGACGGCGCCAACGGCCAGCCCTGCGCGCGGTTCAGATATGCTCGTCGATCCAGTCGAACAGCCGGTGGTTGCTGACGGCGGCCGCGCCCTCCTGGCAATGGAGCAGGCCGGTATCGTCCGCGTCGAACAGCATGAAGGTCTTGGGCGCGCGCAGGGCGTCGTAGAGCTTGCGCGCCTGTCCGACACTGGTGCTTTCGCCGGTGCCGTCCATCACCAGAGTGCGCGCGCGGATGTCGCGCACCACATCGACATTCGTATAGCGGCGCAGATCGAGCATCAGCGCGGAGGGGCGGGGTACGCCATGCTTGGCCATCGCGTCGCGCATGTACCAGCGGATCAGGTGATGCTGTTCCATCAGGCCGATGATCGCGCGATCGAAGGCGGCGGGATCGCGATCGACCAGCGGGAGCAGGTCGGGGAAATAGTTGTTGAACTGTTCGAAGGTGGTCGCGCCCCAGTCGAGCACCCCGGGGTTGGTGACGAGCAGCTTGATCCGCCGGTCGAATGCCGCGGCGCGCGGGGTGAGGGCGCCGCCCATGCTCCAGCCGAGCAGCGCGATGCGGCGTGAATCGACTCCGGCGATGCGTACCGCGAAGTCGATGACCGGCCCCACCACCCGCTCCCAGTCGGGGCGAAAGGGCAGGCCATGTTCGCGCAGCGCGAGCCCCTGGCCCGGGCTGTGGACGAACAGCGCGTGATAGCCGCGCTCGAGCGCGTCGTCGAAGATGTGCTTGCCCGCTTCCGGCCAGGCGTCGCGCCCCTGCTGGAGGATGATGAGCGGGGCGTCGCCGCGCGCGATGGGGGAGCGCAGGAAGTAGCCGGGCAGTATGGCGCCTTCATAGGGAATCCGTACGGGTTGCGCCGGCCAGCGCAGCAGCCGCACCGCGCGGGCATAGGCCGCCGATGCCTTGCGGGCGGCGTCGAGATTGCTGGCATGCGCGGGGTCGGGATGATGGATCACGGCGGCGCGATAATAGGTCGCGGCGCGCAGATAGGCCTTGCCGGCGCTGATCCGGCGGTCTTCCTCCTCGCTGCGGCGTGCCATCGCTTCGACACGCTCGGCGGTGCGCACCCATTGGCGCGGCCAGCTCCAATCGTCGCCGGCGTCGATGCGGGCGCCGGTGTCGAGCGCTTCGCCGATATCGGCGCTTCCCGAATAGCTGAGGCCGAGCTGGTGGAGCAGCTGGCTGTTCATGATCGGGTCGTCGATCAGCGCCAGATCGTGCCAGGGGCGCTTGGCGGTTGGCCCGCGCTGACCGCGAAGGGGGGCGGTCAGCGCGGGCGCGGCGATGCCGCGATCGATGTGGAAGAGCGCGGCGGCGAGCGCCCCCGCGCGGACGAAGCTTCTGCGATCGATCGAGGCGGCCATGGCGGTTTCCTTCGGCTGGGGAGCACGAAGGCTAACCGCGCGGTGGCCGCCACGGATAACGGGGGGATTGCGATGCGTTGCGGAATGTGACGCGCGGGACCGACCCGCGCGTGGGGTCACACCGCCTTCAGCGCTTCCTCGAAGTCCGCGATCAGGTCGTCGGCATTTTCGACGCCGATCGAGATGCGGACGAGATTGTCGGTGATGCCGAGCGCCTTCTTGCGCGCGTCGGGGACCGAGAGGTGGGTCATCGCCGCCGGAGCGGAAGCGAGGGTCTCGGTGCCGCCGAGGCTGACCGCGAGCTTGGCGATCTTGAGGCTGTCCAAGAAGGCGAACGCCTCCTTCTCACCGCCCTTGAGATACAGCGAGAAGGTCGAGCCGGCGCCGGTGCAGTGGCGGTCGTAAATGTCCTTCTGGCGGCTGCCTTCGGCGAGGAATCCGAGATAGCCGACGCTTTCGACCTTGGGATGGGTGCGCAGATATTCGCAGACCTTCACGGCGTTCTCGCCCGCGCGGCTCATGCGCAGTTCGAGGGTTTCGAGGCTGCGCAGCAGCATCCACGCGGTGTTGGGATCGCAGATCGTGCCGATGGTGTTGCGCATCATGCGGATGGTGTTGATGTGCGCCTTCGACCCGAGCACGCCGCCGGCGACGAGGTCGCTATGACCGCCCGCATACTTGGTGAGCGAGTAGACGACGAGGTCGGCACCCTGCTGCAGCGGTTTGGCCCAGAGCGGGCCGAGGAAGGTGTTGTCGATCGCGATCGGCGGCTTATTGGCGCCGGTGAAGATCGCGTCGCGGCTAGCGGCGACGGCCTCGACATCGACCAAGGCGTTGGTCGGGTTGGCGGGGCTTTCGAGATAGATCAGCGCGACATTGCCCGAGGCGGCCTTGGACAGGACCGCGTCGATCTCCTCACGCGTGGCGCCGGCGGGGAAGTCGAGCCAGTGGACGCCGAACTTGCCGAGGATGCGGGCGATCAGCGTCTCGGTCGCGGCATAGAGCGGACCGCTGTGCACGATGGTGTCGCCGGGCTTGACCATGGCGAGGAAAAGCGTGGCGATCGCGGACATGCCCGACGAGAAGGCGAGTGCATCCTCCGCCTCTTCCCAGATGCCGAGGCGATCCTCGAGGATTTCCTGGTTCGGGCCGTTGAAGCGGGAATAGACGAGGCCTTCGGCGCCGCCGGGGCGCTTGCCGGTCACGCCCTCGAAATGGCGCTTGCCGGCGGCGGCATTGGGGAAGACGAAGGTCGAGGTGGCGAAGATCGGCGGCTTGAGCGACCCTTCCGACAGCATCGGATCATAGCCATGGCCCATCATCAGCGTCGCCGGGCTGAGCTCGCGGCCGCCGACGGTCTTGACCGACGGCTTGGGGCGGCTGCGCGGGGTGGTGCTGGTGAGAGCGGCTTCGTCGGGCTTGACGGGCTTGTCGGTCATATCGGGTGCCTCTCTCGGGTCGTATCAGCTGAAACGTCTTTGCAACCGCACTCGCACCAACGCTTCAGCCGGTCAATGAGACCAATGTAATCTGGCGGCCGTAATCGGGTTCGCCGCGGTGGGTGGCGCGGCGGAAGCTGTAGAAGCGGTCGGGCTGCGAATAGGTGTCTTCGCCCAGCGCTTCCACGGTGCGCAGCCCGGCGGCGGCGAGGCGGTGGACGACATAGGCTTCGAGGTCGAACTGGTGGTGCCCGTCGCGGCCGGGGGTGAAGAAGCGGTCGTTCGCCGGATCGAACTCGGCGAAGCGGGTGTGGAAGCCCTCATCGACCTCGTAGCTGGCGCGGGCGATGCACGGGCCAACCGCGGCGACGATATTCTCGCGGCGGGCGCCAAGCGCTTCCATCGCGGCGATGGTGGAGTCGGTGACGCCGCCGATCGCGCCCTTCCACCCGGCATGCGCGGCGCCGATCACGCCGGCCTGGCGGTCGGCGAAGAGGATCGGCGCGCAATCGGCGGTGAGGATGCCGAGGGTGAGGCCGGGGCGGTTGGTGACGAGCGCGTCGGCATGCGGGCGGAGCTCGTCGCTCCACGGTTCGATCACCGTGACGGCGTCGGCGCTGTGCACCTGATAGAGGCCGACCAGCTCGGTTCCCGGCGCGACCGCGGCGAGGGCGCGGCGCTGGTTCTCGATCAACTCGGGCGTGGGCGGGCGGCCGCGGCGGCCCATGTCGAGGCTGGCGGTCTCCCCGGTCGAGACCCCGCCGCGACGACCGAGAAACCCGTGGGCGATGCCATCAAGGGCGTGAGAACGAAGAACGTCGACGGGTTCGGTCACAGATCCAGCTTCATGATGAGGTCGCGGTCGATCTTGTCGCCGACGGGGAAGGGATAGTCGCCGATATGGACGAAGCCGTACTTCGCGTAAAAGGCGATGGCGCGGGCGTTCTCCTCGAACACCGTCAGCAGAAGCGCGGACGCGCCGCCCTCGCGGGCGGTGGCGATGCTCCAGTCCATCAAGGTCTGGGCGATGCCCTGACCGTGCCAGTCATAGTCGACATAGAGCTGGCCGAGCTGGGCCTCGTCCGGGCCGGCTTCCTCGAGCCAGGGCGGGACGAGCTTGGCATAGCCGACGATCCGCCCCTCCGCGCGGGCGACCTGCCAGGTCACCGCGGGATCGGCGAGGTGCGCGCGCAGCTTGCCGGTCGGGCCATAGGCTTCGGCCAGATAGGCCTGAAGATCGGCGGGTGTGTAGCCGTGCGCGAAGGTGCGGCTCCACGATTCCTGCGCCATCGCGTCGAGCGCGTCGGCGTCGGCGAGCGTGGGCGTGTCGTAGGTGATCGTCGTCATTCGAAACCTGCAGGAACGGGCCAGCCGGGGGCGGTCAGCGCGATGACCTTGAACAGTTCGCCCATCGCCTCATCGCCGGTGAGTCGGTCGCGGGCGATGGCGATCTCGTCCGCGCGGTCGGGCGCTGCCTTGGCGAGCGCGTCGGCGCGCGGGCCGATGCCGAGCGCGTTGAGGAACGCGCCCTGCGTTACCGGGCCGTACGCGACGAGGCCTTCGACCCGTGCCGCTTCGATCAAGGTGCCAAAATCGACATGGGCGGTAAGGTCGGCCTCACCGGGATCCTCGAACGGGTTGGCATAGGCGTGGCCGCGCACCGCCTGAAGCGTGTCGCCGATCGCAGGGCCGGCATAGCCATAGTCGATGATCAGCGCCGCGCCGCCCTGCGCCAGCAGCTTTGCCGCGAGCGAGCGCAGGATCGCGACGCTGGGCGGCGAGGTTTCGAGGATCGATCCATCGGGCGCATCGCGGAACTCGGGCGGGATGATCGGGTCGAAGATGGTGTTGCCGACCACGGGCAGGAACAACAAGTCCTGGCAGGCGACGAGCCGCTCACGCCAGCCGTCGACCGTCTTGACCAGCTGGCGGATCGGAAGCGCGTCGAAGAATTCGTTGGCGACCACCAGCAGCGGCGCGTCGTCGGGCAGGCCGACGATGCTGACCGTCCATTCGGCGTCGGGCACCTGCTTGGCCTGTTCCGCGCGCAGCGCTGGGCTGTTCTCGACGAAGTGAACCCGCGGCTTGAGGCCGGCATGGCCCATCGCGCGCAGCGCATCGGCGGCGAGCGTGCCGCGGCCCGGGCCAAGCTCGACATAATGCGCCTCAGGACGCCCGGCGCGGTCCCAGAGATCGGCGATTGCGAGGCCGACCAGCTCGCCGAACATCTGGCTGATCTCGGGCGCGGTGGTGAAGTCGCCGCGCGTGCCCAGCGGATCGCGCGTGGCGTAATAATGCGTGTTCGCCGCGCCCATGAACTGCGAGAGCGGGATCGGCCCGGCCATGGTGATGGCGCGGGCGATCCGGTCGGGGAGCGGGCCGTCTTCGGTCTGCGGGTCGGACATCAGGCGATGCTGGGGCCGCCCGCGAACGGCTCGACCCGCTCACGCCGCTTCTTGGCGGTGGCGATGAGGTAGAGGCCGCCGAGGATCATCGGCACGGTCAGCAGCTGGCCCATGTGCAGCCCCGGCGTCGCGAAGATCGTGTCGGAGAACTGGCGATCATATTCGCGGAAGAACTCCACGAAATAGCGCGACAGGCCATAGCCGAGCAGGAAGGTGCCGACGAGCTTGCCCGGCTGATAGCGGGCGTCGGTCTTCCAGAACAGGAACCACAGGACCAGGCCAAGCAGCAGCCCTTCGAGGCCCGCTTCGTAGAGCTGGCTGGGGTGGCGCGCGACATTGCCGCCGGTCCGTTCGAACACGATCGCCCAGGGCATGTCGGTCGGACGGCCCCACAATTCGGCGTTCACGAAATTGGCGAGACGGCCGAAGAACAGGCCAAAGGGGACGCAGCAGGCGACATAGTCATGGACGCGCAGCCAGTTGAGCTTTTCCTTGCGGCACAGCCACAGGATCGCGACCGTCACGCCGATCACGCCGCCATGGAAGGACATGCCGCCGTCCCACAGCCGGATCAGCTTCAACGGATCGAGCAACAGCTCCGTCTGATAGAACATCGCATAGCCGAGCCGCCCGCCGAGGATGATGCCGAGCGTGGCGTAGAAGACCATGTCGTCGGCATGGCGGCGGGCCATCGGCGCGCCGGGCTGGGCGATCAGCTTGAGCAGATACCACCAGCCGATCAGGATGCCCGCGATATAGGCGAGCGAGTACCATTTGAGCTCGAAGAAGCCGATCTTGAGCAGGACCGGGTCGAGGCCGAGCTGGCTGAACTGGATATGGGTCGCGGCGTCGGAGACGGCGGCGGCGGTGGATAAGATCAAGCGCGTGGCTCCCGAAGGGTTCGGGGCTGTCCTATCCGCATCTCACGGCAAACCCAAGAGGATGGGTCTCGTTTCAGCCCATGTGGGCCTGCAAAGCGCGATTTGCTGCGCGCCGGTGCGATTGCTGGCGTACCGGGGGCATAGAAACCCCTCATCCGTCACCCCGGCGGGGTCCACGGCGCGGCGAGGGAGGGGCAAGCGGTTGCAGCGTCACGGGTGCGGCACGGTGGACCCCGGCACAAGGCCGGGGTGACGGTCTAGGGGCGGTCAGGGAAGGTTGGTTCGAGCGGCGCCGCGTGCCGATTGCCGATCCTCCGAACCGCGGGTAGAGCGGCGGGGATGGAGCGATTGGGCAAGGGCATTGATCGGCGTACGTTGCTGATCGGCGGCGGCGCGGGGATCGGGCTGGTGCTTGCCTGGGCCGTGTGGCCGCGCGCCTATCTTCCCAACCTGAGTGTCCGCGACAAGGAGACCGCGTTCGGCGCGTGGCTCAAGATCGCCGAGAATGGTCAGGTCACCGTCGCGGTCCCGCAATGCGAATATGGGCAGGGCGTGTTCACCACGCTGCCCCAGCTGGTGGCGGACGAATTGGGCGCCGACTGGCGGATGGTCGGCGTGGAAGCGGCGCCGCTCAACCCGCTTTACGCCAATACGCTGGGGTTCGCCGAGCTGTTTCCGGGCGTTCTGCCCGAGCGGCTGGAGCGGATGTGGGCCGAGCGCAACGCCGTGATGCTGACCGGCGGATCGACGTCGATGCGCAGCTTCGAGGCGCCGTTGCGCGCGGCGGGCGCCGGCGCGCGCGCGCTGTTGTGCAAGGCGGCGGCGCGGCGCTGGGGCGTCGACTGGCAGGAATGCGACACCGCCAACGGCCATGTCGTCCATGACCAGAAACGGTTGCGCTTCGGCGAGTTGGCGGTCGAGGCCGCGGGCGAGGAAGTGCCGGGCGACCTGCCGCTGCGTGAGGACGAAGCCGGGCGACTGGCGGGGACGCCCGCCCCCCGGCTCGACGCGCCGGGCAAGGTCGATGGCAGCGCGAACTTCGCGGCCGATATCCGTCTGCCCGGCATGGTCTTCGCGGCATTGCGCCAGGGACCGATCGGGACGGTGAAGCTCGCCGCGATCGACGAGGCGGCGGCGGCGAAGGTGCCGGGCACCTTGCACATCGTGAAGAACGAGATGTGGGTGGCGACAGTCGCCAACACCTGGTGGGCGGCAGGCCAGGCGCTCGATGCGATCAACCCGCGGTTCGAGGTGGCGGGCAAGGTCGAGAGCGAGACGATCCAGGCCGCGCTCGATACCGCGCTGGACGGCGAGGGCGAGCGGATGGTCGCGGTCGGCGACCTGGCGCCGGTGTTCAAGGGCGCGAGAGTGGTGGCGGCGGAATATCGCGTCGGGCTGGCGCTGCATGCCGCGATCGAGCCGATCTGCGCGACGGCGATGTGGGAAGATGGCGTCGTGCGGCTGTGGCTGCCGACCCAGGCGCCCGGATTCGCGCGCGACGCGGTGGCGGAGGTGCTGGGCATCGGCGCGAGCAAGGTCATGATCCAGCCGGTGCTGGCGGGCGGATCGTTCGGGCAGAATCTGGAGCATCAGGTCGCGGCGCAGGCGGCGCTGATCGCACGCGAGGTCAAGAAGCCGGTGCAGCTGATGTGGTCGCGCGGCGAGACGTGTGTGCAGGACCGCTTCCGGCCGCCCGCCGCGGGGCGGATGACCGCGCGGCTGGGGTCGAACGGAAGCATTTCGGGCTGGCTCGCGAAGATCGCGGCGCCCAAGACCGGGCATGAGCTGGCGCGACGGCTGACCGGCGGTGGCGGCGCGATCGGCGCTGGCCTCGCCATGACCGGGATCGGCGACCGGTCGGCGGTGGCGGGCGCGCGGCCGCCCTATCGCATTCCGGTGCTGGCGATCGATCACCATCCCGCCGAGATCGGCGTGCCGACGGGCTATTGGCGGTCGGGGGCGCATAGCTACACCGCCTTCTTCACCGAGAGTTTCATCGACGAACTGGCGCATGTCGCGGACATCGAGGCGTTCAGCTTCCGTATCGCGATGCTGGGCGGCGAGCCGCGGCTGGCGCGATGCCTGTCGACCGTCACCTCGCTGGGCGGGTGGCAGGGCGGGCTGCCGGGAAGCGGGCAGGGACTGGCGTGCCATGCCTTTGGCGGCAGCTATATCGCGGTGATGGCCGAGGCGTCGGTCGGCGGCGACCAGCGCGTGCAGGTCGACCGGCTGATCGCGGCGGTCGATTGCGGGCGCGTGGTCAATCCGAGCGTGGTCGAGCAGCAGATCGAGGGCGGGCTGATCTTTGGCATGGCGGCGGCGCTGGGCGCGACGACGGGGATCACCGCCAACCGACCCGATGCGCGGACCTTCCGTGACCTGGAGCTGCCGCGGCTCGCCGATTGCCCGCAGATCATGGTCGAGCTGATCGCGAGCGATGCCGATCCCGGCGGGGCGAGCGAACTGGCGGTGCCGCCGGTGGCGCCGGCGATCGCCAACGCGCTTTATGCCGCGACCGGTATTCGCCTGCGCCAACTTCCGCTGATTCCGGGCGGGGAATGAATATGGACGGACATGTTGCGATCCCCGAGCGCAAGGTCGGGGTGCTGCTGGTCAACCTCGGCACGCCCGATGCGCCGACCCCGGCGGCGGTGCGGCGCTATCTGGCCGAGTTCCTGTCCGATCCGCGCGTGGTCGAGATTCCGCAGCTCCTGTGGCAGCCGATCCTGCGTGGGGTGATATTGCGCACGCGACCGAAGAAATCGGCGCATGCCTATTCGCTGGTGTGGACCGATGAGGGGTCGCCGCTGGCCGCGATCACCGCGCGGCAGGCCAGGGCGTTGCAGGCGGCGTGGCCGGAGCTGCACGTCGACTGGGCGATGCGCTACGGCAATCCGGCGATCGGCGACAAGCTCAAGGCGATGAAGGATGCGGGGTGCGAGCGCATCCTGATCGCGCCGCTCTATCCGCAATATTGCGCGGCGACGACCGCGACCGCGACCGACGCGGCGGCGGCGGCGCTGGCGACGATGCGCTGGCAGCCGGCGGTGCGGACGCTGCCGCCCTATCATGACGATGTTGCGTATATTGCTGCGCTGAAAGCATCGGTTGAGGCGCAGCTCGCCCCGCTCGATTTCACGCCCGACGCGATCGTCGCGAGCTTCCATGGCATGCCGCAGCGGACGCTCGAGCTGGGCGATCCCTATCACTGCCATTGCGTCAAGACCGCGCGGCTGCTGGGCGAGGCGCTCGGCCGCGAGCTGACGATCGCGTTTCAGTCACGCTTCGGGCGGGCGAAGTGGCTGGAGCCGGCGACTGACACGGTGCTGGCTGGGCTGCCTGCGAAGGGCGTGAAGAAGGTCGCGGTGGTGGCGCCGGGCTTTTCCGCCGATTGCCTCGAGACGCTGGAGGAACTGGCGATTCGCGGGCGCGAGAGCTTCGAGGCGGCGGGGGGCGAGCGCTTCGCCTATCTCGACTGCCTCAACGACAGCGAGCCCGGGCTACTCATGTTGCGCAGCATATTCGCAAGGGAGCTTGCGGGCTGGGCGGAGCTTGCCTAGCCTCTAGTCCAACCACTTACGGGAGAGGTTCATGGCACGGGTAGCGATCGTAACCGGCGGGACGCGCGGCATCGGCGAGGCGATCAGCGTCGCGCTCAAGGATCTGGGGGTGACCGTAGCGGCCAACTATGCCGGCAACGACCAGCGCGCGGCCGAATTCACCGAGCGGACGGGGATCAAGGCGTTTAAATGGGACGTTGCCGACTATGACGCGTGCCAGCAGGGCGTGGCGGACGTCGCGGCGGCGCTGGGACCGGTTGATATCGTCGTCAACAATGCCGGCATCACCCGCGACGGCACGATCCTGAAGATGACCTACCAGATGTGGAAGGAGGTCATGGACACCAACCTTGGCGGTTGCTTCAACATGGCCAAGGCGACCTTCCCCGGGATGCGCGACCGCAAATGGGGGCGGATCGTCAACATCGGATCGATCAACGGCCAGGCCGGGCAATATGGCCAGGTCAATTATGCGGCGGCGAAGAGCGGCATCCACGGCTTCACCAAGGCGCTGGCGCAGGAAGGCGCGCGTGCAGGCGTGACGGTGAACGCGATCGCGCCGGGCTATATCGATACCGACATGGTCGCGGCGGTGCCGGCGGAAGTCCTCGAGAAGATCGTCGCCAAGATCCCGGTCGGGCGTCTGGGCCAGGCCAATGAAATCGCGCGCGGCGTGGCGTTCCTGTGCTCGGAAGAGGGCGGGTTCGTCACCGGATCGACGCTGTCGATCAATGGCGGGCAGCATATGTACTGACGTGGCGGGCGCGGGGTGCATCGGCATCCCGCGCCGGTCTGTTTAGAGCGCAAGGCGCGGGGTGTTCCGCGCCGCTGCCCGCATTAGGCCGACGCGATGGCTGATACGACCATCCACGCCCGCATGAACGCCGGCGACTGGGCGATCCTCGCGGCATTGTCGGTGCTATGGGGATGTTCCTTCTTTTTCCTGGCGATCGGCCTGCGCGAATTGCCGCCGTTCACGCTGGTGCTGACGCGTGTCGGATTTTCGGCGCTGCTGCTGCTCGGCTGGGCCGCGATCGCGGGGATCAAGCTGCCGCCGCGAAGCGCATGGGGCGCGTTCGTCGTGCTTGCCCTGCTCAACAATGTCATCCCGTTCGCGCTTTACGGGTTCGCACAGCAGCAGATTTCGAGCGGGCTCACCTCGATCCTCAACGCCACGACCCCGTTATGGGGCGTCATCGTCGCGCATCTGTTCACGGTGGATGAGCGTGCCACCGCCGGAAAGATCGTCGGCGTGCTGCTGGGGTTCGCGGGGGTGGCGACGATGGTGGGCGGCGACGCGCTGGCTGGGCTTGGCGCGAATGTTTTCGCGCAGGGTGCCTGTCTTGTCGCGACACTGAGCTATGCGCTGGCCGGGGTCTGGGCGCGGCGGTTCAAGGGACAGGGCGTGACGCCGATGGGGGTGGCGACCGGCCAGCTGGTCGCGGCGACGATCGTGATCCTGCCGATCGCGGGGATCGTCGACCGCCCCTGGCTGTTGCCGATGCCTGGCGGGGTGGTGATCGCGTCGATCGCCGGCATGGTGCTGGTATCGACGGTGTTCGCCTATGTCCTCTATTTCCGCCTGGTCGAGCGCGCCGGGGCGAGCAACGCACTGCTCGTCACCTTCACCATCCCGATCGTCGCGATCCTGCTGGGCGTGCTGGTGCTGGGTGAGACCTTGCTGGCCAAGCATGTCGCGGGAATGGCGCTGATCGCGCTGGGCCTGGCGGCGATCGACGGGCGGCCATGGGGGCGAGTGTCAGGATCGCGGTAAGTCGTCGCGCGGCGACACTTCGCTCACCATGGAAAAGGCCGGCCTCCTCGCGGAAGCCGGCCTCTTCTGTCTCATGCCGCGATGGTGCTGTCCGAACGCGGCATCAGGACATCAGAAACGCACGCCGAGGCCGGCGACGGCCTGGTGGCGCGTGACGTCTGCTTCGTAGTTCGAGTAGCGATACTCGACCTTGCCGAAGAGGTTCTTGCCGAACTTGTGCTCGACGCCACCGCCGAGACGGACGCCGTCGCCATTCTCGTTGCCAACGGTGCTCTCGATGCGCGCGTTGGTGTAGCCGGCCTTGGCGTAGACCGCGGTGTTGCCGAACACATAGCCGAGACGGCCGCCAGCATAGAGGTCGCGGCTCGCCGAAGCGATGACGGTGTTGCCGGCCTTGAGCTCGGCCGAGGATTCGGTGACTTCACCTTCGATGCCGAACAGCACGTTGCCGCTCTGCACGTCGTAGCCGAAGTTCACGCCATAGGTGACGCCATCGGGGTTATCGACGCCGGCGGTGTTGAGGTCGAGCTTGTCATAACCGACAACGGCCGAAACATGGGCGCCGTTGAAGGGGGCTGCTTCGTCCTGCGCGAAAGCCGGGGTTGCGGCGGCGGTCAGGGCGACGAGCGCCAGAGCAATCTTCTTCATGGTAATTTACATTCCTTGTTACAGCCCTGGGCGCGTGTTGTCCGTGCCTCGGGGAGGGCGCATCTGGGTTTCGAATGTGGCGGAAACAAGCGCTGGCCCGTGCGAAATGTGGGATTGGGCAACGAGTGTTGCTTAAGTGATACACTTGGTGTCCGATGCAAGTAGGGCCGACTTCCTTCCGGAAGCCGGCCCTCTTGTTTCAAGCCGTTAGCGACTTATCGGCGGCAGTAGCCGGGACGGTCCGACCGGTCGATTTCGCGGCCGGCGATCGCGCCGACGGCACCGCCCAGGATCGTGCCGAGCGTCCGGTCGCCACGACCGGCGATCGCGTTGCCGGCCAGGCCGCCGGCGATCGCGCCGACGATCGTGCCACCGTCACCGTCGTTGCACTTGTCGCGTGCCCGATCGCGATAATAGCGGCGGTCGTCACGGTCATAGCGGCGATAGTCGCGATAGCCGCGGTCACGGCCATAGCCACGGTCGTAGCCGCGATAGTCGCGGTCGCCATAATAGCCGCGGCCGTCATTATAGTCATAGCGGCTCTGCGCGGCGGCGGGGGTCGCCGGGATCAGCGCGGTACCGGTCATCGCCAGCGCGGCGCCAATCAGGGAAAGCTTCTTGAACATCGGTTTTCTCCTTGTTCTGCCGTTTCGTGCGATGCGGCCCTGTGCCGCCATCGTTGAACAAGGGATTCGCACAACCGGGTTGAGCCTTGTCTGAATGTGCCGGTTATCTGGCGTTCAGCGAAGGCGGGGTTCGAAGCCGGTGCAACACGCGGGTGCGGGGAGAAATGGCCGGTGCGGTAAAGGAACCCGAGGGGGGTACGCGCCCGCCCCCGATACGCAACACGGGGAAACTCGGGCAGGGTGCCATTGACGCGCACCGGCTGTTCGGCGGGAGCGCCGCATGCGGCGCGTCCCGTTGCGATTGCCCCTAGATGAACGGGCTTGAGCGCTTTCTGAACATCACTGTTATCTGAGGTTCAGCTTTGCGGGGCGAATCGGGCCGCTATGAGGGGCGCGATGCGTATTCTGCTTTCGGTCCTGCTGATCCTGCTGTTCGTGCCGAGCTGGTCGGGAGACTCTCGGCTGCCGCTGTTGCCCGCCAAGGTGGAGATGGCGGCGCATCGAGTCGCGCTCGACCCGAGCGATCCCGCACGCGTGAAGCTGGGCGGGCTGACGTTTCTGGGCGGTGTATATCTGACCGGACCGGCTCCCGCGTTCGGCGGCTTCTCTGCAATGAGCGTGGCGGGCGACCGGTTCACGCTGCTGAGCGACGGCGGCAACATCGTCAGCTTTCGCATGGGGGCAGACTGGAAGGTGCGCGAACCTCGTTTCGCCGAACTGCCCGATGGGCCTGGCACCGGTTGGCGTAAATCGGATCGCGATAGCGAATCGCTGACGCGCGATCCGGCGACCGGGCAAATCTGGGTGGGGTTTGAGCGCGCCAACGAAATTTGGCGCTTTTCCTCCGGTTTTGCCCGGGTGGAGGCGAATGCCGCACCGCAGGCGATGACCGACTGGTCCGACAATAGCGGCCCCGAATCGCTGGTGCGGTTGCGCGACGGTGGGTTCATCGCGCTTTCGGAGGGACAGGAAGCGATGCGCGGGGGCGTGGAAATCCCCGATGTGAAGGTTGGGCTATGGTTTGCGGGCGACCCCACCCGGCCGAGGCAACGGGGCTTCGCATTCGGCTATCGTCCGCCCAGGGGGTACAAGCCGACCGATATCGCCGAGTTGCCTGATGGACGGCTGGCGGTGCTCAACCGGAAGGTGTCGCTGCGCGAAGGATTCACCGCGGTGTTGACGATCATCGATCGCGAGGCGGTGCGACCAGGCCGAATCGTGGCGGGGCGCGAAGTCGCGCGATTCGAGGCGCCAGTGCTGCACGACAATTTCGAAGCGCTGGCGGTAACGCGGGAGGGCGATTCGACGATTCTGTGGATCGCGTCAGACGACAATCAGTCGTTTCTTCAGCGATCGCTTCTGCTCAAGTTCCGGTTGAACGTTTGACGGAGAGCCGCAGCAGCCTGCTCCGGGTCACTAGCTAAAGATGCCTTCGATGAGTGGAAGCTGCTGGTGTCGCATCCGCACAACGCCGAACGGCCCGCATCCCTCGCGGGAGCGGGCCGGTCAGAACAGCGAAACCCGAAAGGGTTCAGGCTGCGGCGGGAACCGCCTTCTTGGCGACTTCGCGCTTGAGGCGGCGTGCCTTGAGCGAGAGCTTGTCGTCGCTGGTCTTCAGCAGCCAGTTGTCGAGGCCGCCATTGTGCTCGACCGAGCGCAGGCCGTGCGTCGAGACGCGCAGGCGAACCGAGCGCTCAAGCGACTCCGACATCAGGGTCACGTTCTGCAGGTTGGGCAGGAACGTCCGCTTGGTCTTGTTGTTGGCGTGGGAAACATTGTGACCCACCTGCCGGCCCTTGCCGGTCAGCTCGCAAATGCGCGACATCGCTTGATCCTAGGTTTATGCCTGTTCCGGTAGCCCCGGAAAGTGGGGCGCAGTACCGAGACAGAGGCTTTTCGTCAACCTCGTTCCCGGCCTTCGATGCAACTTCGATGATCGATGGCGCGTTATTTCGCAAACGATTCGATTGAGGAGACCGGAACGATGCGTGCAATCCTGGCGATACTGGGCCTGGCCGCGGTGGTGATCGTGGCGATGATCTCGCTCGGCATGCTGAGCGTCAACATGCAGTCGGGTTCGCTGCCCACGGTGAAGCTGGAGGGCGGGCAGGCGCCGGCGGTGAAGGCCGATGTCGGCGATGTCGGCATGGGCTATACCAACAAGACGATCCAGGTGCCGACCGTGGTGATGGAGAACAAGGTGATCCAGGTGCCGACGGTCGAGGTCGAGAAGGCCAAGCCGGCGGAGCCTACCCAGCCAGCCGCCAAGGCGCAGTAACCCCGATTCGCCGCCCATAGCCAAGCCCGTTCGGCGCGGGCATAGCGGCGCGATGTTTCCCTTGCCCGAACCGATGCGCATTGCGCTCGATGCCGCCCGCGATGCGGCGGAGACAGGCGAGGTGCCGGTGGGCGCGGTGGTGATGCGGGGCGAGACGGTGGTGGCGGTGGCCGCCAATGCTCCGCGCACGTTGCATGACCCCACCGCACATGCCGAGATGCTGGCGATTCGCGCGGCGGCGGAGACGCTTGGCCGCGAGCGGCTGGAGGATTGCGATCTGTGGGTCACGCTGGAGCCGTGCGCGATGTGCGCGGGGGCGATCAGCCACGCCCGAATCGCGCGCGTCTATTACGGCGCGAGCGATCCCAAGGGCGGCGCGGTGGAGCACGGGCCGAGATTCTTCGCCCAGCCGACCTGCCATCACCGGCCCGAAATCTATTCGGGGATCGGCGAGGGCGAGGCGCGCGCGCTGCTCAGGGAGTTCTTCGCGGCGCGGAGATAGGTTGAGAGCGGACTGGCGCCGCCCTCACACCTTAACGCATGTCGCTGTCGCGGACCGGGACGACCTTGATCTCGACGCGACGGTTCTGCGAACGGCCCTCGACCGTGTCGTTCGAGGCGATCGGCTGGGTCTCGCCATAGCCGAGCGCTTCGAGACGGGCCGACTCGACGCCGCGCGAGACAAGGTAGCTGGCGACTGAATCGGCGCGGCGTTCGGACAGCGCCTGATTATAGGCGTCGCTGCCGGTCGAATCGGTGTGGCCGTACACGTCGACATAGGTCTGGTTGTAGCGGTCGAGCACGTCGGCGACCTTGTCGAGCGTCGGGCGGAAGTGCGGCTGGATCGACGAGCTGTCGGTCGCGAAGGTGATTCCCGAGGGCATCGACAGGATGAGATCGTCGCCCTTGCGGATTACCTCGACATCGGTGCCGGCGGTACGCTCGCGAATCTCACGCTCCTGCCGGTCCATATAGCTGCCGATCGCGGCGCCGCCGATGGCGCCGATACCCGCGCCCAGGATCTTCTCCGTGCGGTCGTGACGGCCACCGACGATGTCGCCGAGCAGATAGCCGCCCAGCGCGCCGCCGATCGCGCCGATCCCGGTCTTCGACATGCGCTGCTCGCCGGTCACCGGATCGGTAACGCAAGCGCTGGTCAGTGCCATCGCGGCGATTGCGGGGATAAGGGGCCAGTTACGCATGGGGTCCTCCAGGTCTGTTCTACGCTGACAAAATCATCCGAAAGCGGCCTTGTTCCGCCTTCGCATCGAGCCGCCAATGCGCGCGCCATTGTGAAACCCACCTGAATATGGCTATGAGGCCGCAGGCCAATGGACCCACTTCCCCCATTTCCCTGGATCGACGTCGCGATCATCCTGGCGCTGGTCGCGCTGAACGGTGTGTTCGCCATGTCCGAACTCGCCATCGTCTCCGCGCGCAAGGCGCGGCTTGAGGCGATGGTGCGCGCGGGCAAGCGCGGCGCGCGCACCGCGATCGACCTGGCTTCAGACCCGGGCAAGTTCCTGTCGACCGTCCAGATCGGCATCACGCTGATCGGCATCATCGCCGGCGCCTATTCGGGCGCGAGCCTGGGCACGCCGACCGCGGCGCGGATCGAGGCGTGGGGCGTGGAGCACGAGACCGCCGAGACGATCGGCTTCGCGATCGTCATCGCGCTGACCACCTATGCCTCGCTGATCGTCGGCGAGCTGGTGCCCAAGCAGTTCGCGCTGCGCTCGCCCGAGCCGATCGCGGTGCTGGTGGCGACGCCGATGCTGTGGCTGTCGCGAATCACCGCGCCGGTGGTGTGGGTACTCGACCAGAGCACCGGCTTGGCGTTCCGCCTGCTGGGCATGAACCGCGAATCGGAGAATCGCGTCACCGCCGAAGAGCTTCACATGCTGGTTGCCGAGGCGACGCATTCGGGGGTGATCGAGGAGCATGAGCGTTCGATCATCTCGGGCGTGGTGCGGCTGGCCGACCGTCCGGTGCGCGAGGTGATGACGCCGCGCACCGAGGTCGACTGGATCGACGCGAACCTCGACGAGGCGGCGATCCGCAAGCAACTGGCCGAGACGCCGCACACGCGGTTGCCGGTGGCCGAGGGGTCGGTCGACGCGGTGGTCGGCGTGGTGCAGGCGCGCGACGTGGTGACCGCGCTGATCCGCGGCGAGCCGCTGGACCTGCGCGCGCTGATGCATGCCGCACCGGTGCTGCCCGACCAGGTCGATGCCATGGACGCGCTGGGCGCGCTGCGCCGGGCTGCCGTGCCGATGGGCTTCGTCCATGACGAGTACGGACATTTCGAGGGGATCGTGACCCCGGCCGATCTGCTCGCCGCGATCGCGGGCGAATTCGTGTCCGACGCCGATCCCGGTGACAGCCCTTCGATCGTGGTGCGCGACGACGGGTCGCTGCTGGTGTCCGGCCAGCTTGCCGCCGACGCGCTGGCCGAGCGGATCGGGATCGAGCTGCCCGAGGATCGCGACTATGCGACCGTCGCGGGCCTTGCGCTGGCGGTGCTCAAGCATCTGCCCAAGGAAGGCGAGAGCTTCATTGAGCAGGGCTGGCGCTTCGAGATTGTCGACATGGACGGGCACAAGATCGACAAATTGCTGCTGAGCGAAGCGCCGCGCGACTAAGGCTCGGGGGGCGTTTCGCCCTCGACGATCTCGTTATTCTCCTCGATCTCGGCGTCGGCTTCCCGACGCTGGCGACGCAGGCGGCGGCCCCAGATCAGGATCAGGACCGCGCCGATCGCGAACAGGCCGATCAGCACGAAATGCGTCGTCGTCACCCAGGCGAACGGATCGCTGGTGAGGGACACGGATTGGGCATTGCTGTCCATCGGCGGCTCCGGCTGAGAAAGCCGAAGCCTATCCGATGGTTAAGCGGGGTGGAAGGCAGTTTGCACGTCAGTCCCTGGTGGCGACCTGCGGGCCGGTCTGAATCGCGGCGAGTTGGGTGAGCTTCACGAACTCGTTGCGCCAAAAGCCTTGCGGCGTGCCCGCGAGCCTGCGGATATCGGCGAAGCTGTAGGCGCCGAGATATTTGTCGCCGCGCAATTTCTGTCCGAACGCCGCGACCGCGCAGGCAAAGGCCATGTCGCCGGTGGGGGCGGTCGCCGTGCGCAGCAGCGAGGCGGGGATCGGTCGTTCGATCAGCTTCGAGGCGGTTTCGCCGGGCAGCTTGTAGCGCAGGCGGACATGGGCAAGTTCGCCGCCGCGGTTCGTCGCGGGCGCCGCTGGGCGGTTGGCGTCGTAGCGGCGTTCGGGCAGCCAGCCCTTGGCGCCCGCCGGTACCACCTCATAGATCGCGGTCACCTGGTGCCCGGCACCGATATCGCCGGCATCGACCGCGTCATTGGCGAAATCCTCTTCCGCCAGCGCGCGGTTCTCATAGCCGATCAGGCGATACTCGCTGACCTGCGCCGGGTTGAACTCGACCTGGACCTTCACATCCTTCGCGATGGTGAAGAGGGTGGCGGACAGTTCGTCGTCCAGGACCTTCTGAGCCTCCATCGCGCTGTCGATATAGGCGTAGTTGCCGTTGCCGAGATCGGCGGCGCGCTCCATCAGCGCCTCGTTGTAATTGCCCTCGCCGAAGCCGAGCGTGGTGAGGGTGATGCCAGTGTCGCGCTGCTTGCGGATCAGTGCCTCGAGCTGCTTGTTGTCGCTGATCCCGACGTTGAAATCGCCGTCGGTGGCGAGGATCACGCGGTTGATTCCGCCCTTCACGAAATTGGCGGCGGCGACGTTGTAGGCGAGCTGGATGCCGTCGGCGCCGGCGGTCGAGCCGCCCGCCTCGAGACAGTCGAGCGCGGCCTTGACATGGCGGGCGCTGGATGTGGGTTCGAGCACCACGCCGGCGGCACCGGCATAGACGACGATCGAAACCCGGTCGCGGGGCGTGAGCCGGTCGGCGAGCATGGTGAGCGCGCGCTTGACCAGCGGAAGCTTGTCGTCGCTGTTCATCGATCCCGAGACGTCGACGAGGAAGACGAGATTGGCGGCCGGGCGGCCCTGAGCCGTCACGTCATAGCCGCGCAGGCCGACGCGGACGAGGCGCGTGTCGGGGTTCCACGGGCTGGCGGCGACGTCGGTGGTGACGCTGAACGGCTGGGCGCGGTCACGCGGGAGGGGATAGTCGTAGCGGAAATAGTTGATCATCTCCTCGGTCCGCACCGCTTCGCTCGGGGGTGCTTCGCCCTTCTGAAGGAAGCGGCGGACGTTGGAATAGGCGCCGGTATCGACATCGACCGAGAAGGTGGAGACGGGCGCGGCGGCGACCGACTGGATCGCGGCCACATCCTTGCCCTCATAGCGTTCGGTATTGCCGGGCGCGCCATAGGGGGCGGAGGGATGTGCGGCGATCCGGTTCTGTCGCATCGCATCGGCGGGGGCGATCATGGCGACCGTCGGTGGCGGAGGCGACACCAGCATCTGCGGTGACGCCAGTACCGGCGGTGGCGGAGGCGCCATTGGGCCACGAGTGCCGCCGAACCGCAGTGCGCGCTGGCTGCGCATTTCGTGCTGCCGGGCGCCGACCTTGCAGCGGACGGGCGAATCATTGTCCGCGCGCGGCGGGAGCGGGCGGCGCACTTGCTGTGGCGGTGGTGGCGCGGCGGCGCCGAGCAGCAGCGAGAGCGAGACGAGAGCGGCGGTGCGTTTCATGGCAGAACCCCTTTGACGCCATTGGATGCGACAGCAGGTGCGCCCCGGCGGATGAGCGGAAGGTGAACGGGATATAACATAACATTGTGAGGGTGCGGGCGCGGGTGACGAAGTCGGCAGTGAGTGATATAGTACGGCAACACGCCGGAGGATGTTCGCCATGCTGGAACGGATCGCCGCGGGCCGCACCGACCTGATCTTCGACTGGATTGCCGAGGGCGGCGATCCGGGCGCGAGCGTCG
Organism: Sphingomonas sp. GW821-FHT10C01; assembly: GCF_059415525.1. Classification (NCBI taxonomy): domain Bacteria; kingdom Pseudomonadati; phylum Pseudomonadota; class Alphaproteobacteria; order Sphingomonadales; family Sphingomonadaceae; genus Sphingomonas; species Sphingomonas sp. GW821-FHT10C01. Next base: position 205,213 of record NZ_JBWKNK010000004.1, read on the forward strand.
AGGGCGCCGATCTGATCGGCTGGTGCGCCTATTATGGCGATGTCAGCGCGATCCGGCGGCTGATCGCGGCCGGTGTGCCACTGGAACGGTTGGGGCGTAATCTGGGCCTGGGTGGCGCGGCGTTTCACGGCCATTGGCAGCTATGTGCCTGGCTGATCGAGCGGGGCGCCGACCCGAACGATGCCGATCCGGAAAGTGGCGAAACCGCGCTGCATAATGCGGTGAGCCGCCGCGACAGTCCGGCGATGGAATCGGTGGTCGCGGTGCTGCTGGCGGTGGGCGCGGATCCCAACCGCAAGACGGTTGCCGGGAGCGAGACCGGCGCGTTCATGCGCGACGTGCGCAACCGTGGGGAGGGCGTGCTCCATCGCGCGGCGGCCTATGCGCCGCAGGGGGTGATCGAGCGACTGATCGCGGCTGGCGCGACGATCGACCAGCGCGACGCGCACGGGGATTCGCCGCTGAGCTGGGCGAGCTGGGCATTGCGCGAGACGGCGGTGCTATGCCTGTTGACCTTCGCGCCACACCGGGTGAACCCCAAGCGCACGTCGATGGCGGCCTATCTGATCGGGGATGCCGACCGAGCGATCGGGGACTAGTGCAATCAGGATGACCCGGGCGCGGGCTATGCGCCGAATTTTCAGAAGAGGAAGACGAGATGGACCTGACGCTGCTTGCCGGAATCGCCAGCCTCTTCATTGGCCCCGCTGCTGCACCCGCCGCGGCGCAATCGGGCAATGCCTGCCTGATCGAGGGGACGATCATGTCCGAGATCGTCAAGGATTGCTCGCAGACCAGCCTGCCCGTTCCCGCAGCCGCCTATGCGGCGCAATGCCGCGAGAATGAGGGCGCCGGCCTCAAGGCAACGCCGATGAAGGCGTGTCCGGCGCAGGCGCAGGCATCGTGCGTCAACCCGTTCGGGCAGAAGGTGACGACCTTCTATTACGCGCGCAGCCCGCAGCAGCTGGCGACGACCAAGCAGAGCTGCATCGCGCAACGCGGGCGCTGGGTCGAGAAGCCCTGAACGGAGTGACGGTTAAGGGTCAGCCACGTTCGCGCGCGACCTCGCGCCAGCCGATGTCGCGGCGGGCGAAACCGGTGGGGAAGTCGATCGCGTCGACCGCGCGATAGGCGGCGGCCTGGGCTTCTGTCACGGTCGCGCCGGTCGCGGTGACGGTGAGCACGCGGCCGCCCGCAGCGACGAGCTGGCCGCCGTCCATCTTCGTGCCCGCCTGGAACACCTGAGCGCCGGTTTCCTCCGCCGCGTCGAGGCCATGGATCGCGCCGCCGGTCCGCGGCGTGCCGGGATAGCCCTTTGCCGCCATGACGACGGTGAGCGCGGTCTCGGCGCCGAAGCGGGGGGCGTCCTGGTCGGCCAGCTCGCCCGCTTCGGTGGCGAGCATCAGGTCGAGCAGATCGCCCTCGAACCGGAGCATCAGCACCTGGCATTCGGGATCGCCGAACCGGGCGTTGTACTCGATCAGCTTGGGGCCGGTGCGGGTCAGCATCAGCCCGGCGTAGAGCACGCCCGAATAGGGGGTGCCGGCCTTGGCCATGCCAGCAATCGTCGGCTTGATGATCGTCTCGATCGCCTCGGCCTCGAGCGCCGGAGTCAGCACCGGGGCGGGGCTATAGGCGCCCATGCCGCCGGTATTGGGGCCGGTGTCGCCGTCGCCGACGCGCTTGTGATCCTGCGCGGAGCCGAAGGTCACGAAGTCCGTGCCGTCGGTGAGGACGAAGAAGCTGGCTTCCTCGCCCTCCAGAAACTCCTCGATCACCGCTTCGCCGCCGGGCTTTTCGAAGATCGCGGCGATGGCGGCGTCGGCCTCCTCATCGGTGAAGGCGACGGTGACGCCCTTGCCCGCTGCCAGACCGTCGGCCTTGATCACCACCGGGCGCGGGAAGTCGCGGGCCAGCGCGAGGCGCGCGGTTTCAAGGTCGGCGACGCGGACATAGCCGGCGGTCGGGATATTCTCGCGCGCGCACAGATCCTTGGTGAAGCCCTTCGACCCTTCGAGCTGGGCGGCGGCCTGGCTGGGGCCAAACACACTGTAGCCGGCGGCGCGCAGACTGTCGGATAGGCCGTCGACCAGCGGTGCCTCTGGGCCGACCACGACGAAGCCGATCGACTGCTTGACGCAGAAATCGAGGACCGCGGCGTGATCGGTCAGCGTGACGTCATGGCAGGTCGCGTATTTGGCGATTCCGGGGTTGCCGGGGATCGCATGCAGGCTATCGAGCCGGGGCGATTGCGCGAGCTTCCAGGCGAGCGCATGTTCGCGGCCACCGGACCCAAGCAACAGGACGTTCATGTCAGACCCCTTCGACGATAGCATTCCGCCGCGGCTCGTAGCCGAGGGGCGGGAAGGGGACAACGCTGCTCCGCTTTCCGTCGGCGAATTGTCGCTGAAGTTGAAGCGGATGGTGGAAGGCGAGTTCGGCCATGTTCGCCTTCGCGGAGAGATAAGTGGATTCAAGCGCGCGGCGTCGGGGCATGTCTACCTTGCGCTGAAAGACGCCGATGCGGTGATCGACGCGGTGATGTGGCGCGGCCAGGCCGACCGCGTGCCGTTCCGCCCGCAGGACGGGATCGAGGTGGTCGCGACCGGCAAGCTCACCACCTATCCCGGCCGGTCGAAATACCAGATCGTGATCGAGCGGATGGAGCTGGCGGGCGAAGGCGCGCTGATGGCGTTGCTGGAGAAGCTCAAGACGCAACTAGCCGGGGAGGGGCTGTTCGACCCGGCGCGCAAGAAGCCATTGCCGTTCGCGCCGCGGACGATCGGCGTGGTGACGTCGCCGACCGGCGCGGTGATCCGCGATATCCTGCATCGGCTGGCCGACCGGTTCCCGACGCATGTGCTGGTCTGGCCGGTCAAGGTGCAAGGGGACGGCGCGGCGGCCGAGGTGGCGGCGGCGGTGCGCGGGTTCGACGCCATGCCGGCGGATGGACCGGTGCGGCGGCCCGACCTGGTGATCGTCGCGCGCGGCGGCGGGTCGATCGAGGATCTGTGGGCGTTCAACGAGGAAGTCGTGGTGCGTGCGGTCGCGGCCTGTTCGATCCCGATCATCTCGGCGGTGGGGCACGAGACCGACACGACGTTATGCGACTATGCCGCCGACGTCCGGGCACCGACGCCGACCGCTGCGGCGGAGATCGCGGTGCCGGTGCGCGCCGAGCTCGCCAATGCGGTCGCGACCATGGGTCTGCGCGCCGAACGCTATGCGCGGCGCTATCATGAGCGGGCGGGCGAGCGGCTGGCGGCATTGGTGCGCGTGCTGCCACGGCGTGATGCGCTGCTGGGGCCGCAGCGGCAAAAGGCCGACGATCTGGGCGCGAAGCTCGACCGCGCGCTGGAACGGCGGGTGACGGTGGCGCGCGGGGTGCTCGACCGGGCCGCAGGCGCGCTGCGCCCGGCGGTGCTGGAGCGCAAACTCGACACGCTGCGGCACCGGCTGGACGGCGCGGGCAAGCTGCTCGACGCGGTCAATCCCGACAATCTGCTCCAGCGCGGCTATGTCCGCGTCAGCGCCAAGGCGAGCGGCAAGGTGATGGCGAGCGCGGCGGACGCGCGGGCGGCCGGCGCGGTAACGTTGCATTTCCGTGACGGTGCCGTCGATGCGCGGGTTGAGCGGGCGGGCGGCAAACCTTATGCTGGGGACAAGCCCGAACAGCCCGATCTGTTCTGATCCTCAAGCCCAAGCGAGTACCGTAATGCTGATGTCGTCCAACACCGCCCGCCCGGCGCGGCTCCATTACATGGCGAACGGCTTTCGCGTTCTGGTGCCGGGCGATCATGTCGTCTGCGCCGTCAGCGGCGAGAAGGTGCCGCTCGAGGCGTTGCGCTATTGGAGCGTCGCGCGTCAGGAAGCCTACGCCACCGCCGAGATCGCAACGCGCGCGTTGATGACGCCATGAAGGCAGCGGGGGGGATTTTCATCGCTGGCGCGGTCTTGGTTTCGACGGCCTTGGGCATGATCGAGCCGGTGTCGTCGGTGAACGCGCAGGCGCGTCCGGCACCGTCGCGCAACGACTTCACCTTTGACGGGCCGATGATCCAGGGCGGGGCCGTGCTGGGGACCGCGCCCGCGCTGACCAGCCGGATCAGTTTTCAGGGGCAGGATGTGCCCTTTGCCGCGGACGGGCGATTCCTGATCGCGTTCGATCGTGACGCCGGACCGAGCGCCACGATCCTTGCGACGCGGGTCGATGGCAGCGTGGTGCGCCGGGCACTCACGGTTCAGCCGCGCGCCTGGCGGATCGAGCGGCTCAACACCCTGCCGCGCATTTCGCAGCCGAGCGCCGAGTTCGACCGTCGTCGCCCGATCGAGATCGCCCAGATCAACGCCGCACGCGCGCTGTCCAATGACAGTCAGGGCTGGCGGCAGCGCTTCATGTGGCCAGCGACCGGGCGCATCTCGGGCCTGTTCGGTTCACAGCGCGTCTATCGCGGCGAGCCGGGGTCGTACCATTCCGGCGTCGATGTCGCGCGGCCTACCGGGACCGCGATCCTGGCCCCCGCCGACGGGGTCGTGATCCTGGCGACGCCATCCTCCTTCACGCTGGAGGGCCGGTTGCTGATGCTGGATCACGGCATGGGGCTGAACAGCGCGTTCCTGCATCTGTCGCGAATCGATGTGAAGTTGGGCGACGTGGTGCGGCGCGGCCAGACGATCGGCGCGGTGGGTGCGACCGGCCGCGCCACCGGGCCGCACCTCCATTGGGGGATGCGCTGGCGCAACGCCAAGATCGACCCGCTGCTGATCGCGGGGTCGATGCCGGTGACGGTGGACTGAAGGGGCGCGCGACGAGCGGGCCGCTTCAATTGACGCGCTTGACCTTGCTCGAGCGGCCGCCCTTGATCTTCGCGATGTAGCTGCCGAGCGAGCCGGCGGTGATGGTGATCTCATCGCCGGAACGGGGGCTGAAGCCCATTCTGGCTTCGGTCGTTTGCCAGTGCGTGCCGTCCTTGAGCGCGAAAGTGGTTGTTCCGCCCGCGCCGGCACGGGCGGTCGTGATGCTACTGTCGATCTGCTTGACGTCGGTGTCGGAATCGCCGTCGCCATCGCCGAACAGCTTGATCTTGGGAAGCGAGAAGCCGAACAGCCCGCGCTTCGCCGCGCGCACGCCTTCGCGGTCCATCACCACGATATCCTTGCGCTGTTTCGCTTCGGCGAGCGCCTTTACCTGCTGGTCGAAGCAGGCGAGCCGCGCGGTGGCGTCCGCGACCTCGCGACAGGCGACGATCGCGTCGACGGTGTCACCGCCCGGTTTTTGCGCGCTCCCGGCGGGCGCGCCCGACAGGGCGGTCAAGGCGAGCAGAAGGGCAGGCGTTCCAGGCATCTATTCCTCCGCAGGGCAGCATAAGACCGGGGGACCCTAGCCGAGCCGGAGGTGCCCGCAAAGTCACTGAAAATTATAGAAATTACATAAACTTGGTTCCAAGTGTGACGATTATATCACGATGACCGGCAAAGTGTTTTGCATGCGCACAACACCATTGTGAGCGAAGGTGCGAGCGACTTATGAATGTATCATGTTGCGTCGGGTCCCTCCCGCGCAGCGCCACGAAGGCGGAAAACCGCTGACACAAGGGGTGCTACTTGATGAAAACCAATATCCGTGCGCGTCTTCTGTGCTCGACGCTGCTGATCGGTGCGGCTGCGCTGCCGACCGCGGCGTTCGCACAGCAAACGACCGCAGAGCCGGCCGAGGAAGCGACTGAAGTCGTCGTTACCGGTACGCTGATCACCAACCCGAACCTTATTTCCTCGAGCCCGGTCAGCGTGATCGGCGAGAGCGAAATCCAGCTTCGCAACATGGGCAACGCCGAAGAACTGGTTCGCGACCTTCCGGGCGCGGTTCCGGGTCTGGGCACCGCCACCAACAACGGCAATGGCGGCTTCGCCACCGTCGATCTTCGCGGCCTTGGCTCGCAGCGCAACCTGGTGCTGCTCGACGGCAACCGCCTGGTCGTCGCCAACCAGCTGGGCACAGTCGACCTCAACAACATCCCGGTCGCCCTGATCCAGCGCACCGAAGTCCTGACCGGCGGCGCTTCGACCACCTATGGTGCGGACGCGGTCTCGGGCGTTGTGAACTTCATCACGCGCAAGGACTTCGCCGGCATGGAGCTGGGGGTCAGCAACTCGATCACCGAGCGTGGCGACGGTCACACCGTCCGCGCCGACCTGACCCTGGGCGTCAACTTCGACGACGGCCGCGGCAACGCGGTGCTGAGCCTGGGCTATCAGGAAGCCGACCCCGTCTACATGGGCCAGCGCGACATCTCGGTGTTCGAGATCAGCGGCACCGCCGGCCGCGCCGCCGGTTCGTCGGCAACCTCGGTTCCGACCACCATCTCGATCCGTCCGAATCCGGCTGGCACCGCCGCACGCAACCAGCTCAACGCGGGCGGCACGCTGCTGGTGCCGGAATATGCGGGCTTCAACTTCAACCCGTACAACATCTTCTACACCCCGTATAAGCGCCACAACATCTATGCGGCGGCGAACTACGAGGTCTCGGACACGATCGAAGTCTATGCCCGCGGCATGTTCTCGCGGAACCAGGTTGCGACCATCATCGCACCGTCGGGCATCTTCGGCGAAGCGCTGACCATTCCGGGCAACAACCCGTATCTGCCGGCTGCCGTTCGCGACCAGCTCTGCAACTCGGCGGGCATCGCCCTTGGCACGACCTGCAACACGCACGCCGCCATCCCGATGCTTGAAGTGTATCGCCGCACGACCGAGCTCGGGCCGCGTATCTCCGACTACACCACCACGATGTTCGACTATCGCGCGGGCGCGAAGGTCAAGTTCAGCGAGAGCATCGCGCTGGACGTGTCGGCCGGCTATGGCGAGAGCGATCTGGTCCAGATCCAGTCGGGCTATGTGCTTCGCTCGCGCGTGCAGCAGGCGCTGAACGCATCGAGCACCACGGCCTGCACCGTCACCACCAACAACTGCGTGCCGCTGAACCTGTTCGGTCCGCAGGGCAGCATCACGCCCGAGCAGGCGGCGTTCCTGTCGGGATCGAGCACGATCACGATCAAGAACAAGCTGTCGCAGGCTCGCGCAGTGCTTGCCGGCGACTTCGGCACCAACCTCTGGGCCGACGAAGCGATCGGCTTCGCGATCGGCGCCGAGTACCGCAAGTATGAATATGCCCGTCTGCCCGACAATTTCGCGGCGGTTCCGGGCGAGCTGGGCGGCGCCGGTGGCGCGGTCAGCCCGTTCGCGGGCGGCTATAACGTCAAGGAAGTCTATGGCGAGCTCATCGCGCCGATCGTGGCGGACAAGCCGTTCTTCCACAGCCTGACGCTCGAAGCGGGCGTCCGTTACTCGTCGTACAGCATCGAAGCGCCGAACGATCCTTCGTTCGAGACGACCACCTGGAAGGCGGGTCTGACCTGGGAGCCGGTCGACTCGATCAAGCTGCGCGGCAACTATCAGCGCGCGGTTCGTGCGCCGAACGTTGACGAGCTGTTCCGTCCGGTCTCGACCGCACTGACCAACCTGACGGTTGACCCCTGCCAGCTGGCTCTGCCGGTCGGCAACGCCAACCTGACCCAGGCTTGCCTCAATCAGGGTGCGACGTCGGTGGGCGGGATCCCGGTCCCGACTTCGGGCCAGATCAACTTCACCGGTGGCGGCAACACGAACATCCAGCCGGAAACGGCCGACACGTTCACCGTCGGTGCGATCTTCCGTCCGAGCTTCGTGCCCGGCTTCACGCTGTCGATCGATTACTACAACATCAAGATCAACAACGCGATCGCCCGCATGACCCCGGGTGACGCCCTGAACGCCTGCTTCGGTACGACGCCGGCGAACATCACGGCGGCACAGGCGAATTCGGCGGCTTGCCGCGCGATCCGCCGTAACCCGGCCACGGGCAGCCTTTCGGGCTCGCCTGCGACGACCCCGGGTCTCGCGCTGCCGCTGACCAACGATGGCCGCCTGGCCACCGACGGCATCGACCTGACGCTGAATTATCAGCGCAAGTTCGGTGATGTCGGGTTGAACCTGAACTTCGTCGGCAACTGGACGAACCACCTGTACTTCCAGGCATCGCCGTCCTCGATCAACCGCGAGTGCGTGGGTTACTTCAGCGCGAACTGCGGCCCGTCGAACGGCCAGATCCAGCCGAAGTTCTCGTTCCAGCAGCGCACCACGCTGTCGTTCGGCCCGGCGGACATCTCGCTCCTGTGGCGCTACATCCACCCGGTCGAGTACGAAAAGGGTCTGCCGCCGATCTTCTCGGGCACGATCACCGGCGCGCCTGGCGCGGCGGCGAACAGCCCGATGGTTGGCCGTACCGAGAACTTCAACAAGATCGAAGCATTCCACTATTTCGATCTGACGACCCGGTTCGAGGTCAACGAGCATCTCGACCTGGTGTTCGGCGTCACCAACCTGTTCGATCGTCAGCCGCCGCTGACGGGTCACAATGTCGGCACCACGGCGGCGAACGGTGGCAACACCTTCCCGGCGACGTACGACACGCTGGGCCGTCGCTTCAGCGCGCAGGCGAAGATCCGCTTCTAAGCGGTTCGAACCGGCAAAATCGGGGGACGGTCTTCGGACCGTCCCCTTTTTTGTGCCTGCAATCCTTGCGGCTGCAATCGGAAGGCGCGCGCGTGGACCGGACGCGTGGAACTCAGCTGTCGGGAAGCAGCGGCGCGGGCGCGCGCAGGTCGAGTCCGGCGGCCTCAGCCACCGCCTTTGACCAGATCGCGACCTTCTCGATCTCGTCGGCGTGCAGTGCCGCATTGCTTTCACGCGCGGCACTGCGATCGGCGCTGCCATAGCGCGCGCCATCCTTGGCGTTGCGAGTAAAGGCGTCGCCGGCGATCATCTGCGATACCGCCGCTGCATCGAGCCCAAGGCCGAACAATGCGCCGATCGCCTGCAGCACTTCATGCGGGCGTGCCATCAGCACTTCACTGTCGAGCGTGCGAACCCGGTCGGGCCAGCGCGCGGCCATGTCCGCGAAGAGTTTGTGCTGGGCCAGCCAGCCCACCGCCGCGACCTGGAGGTCGGTGTGCAGGAAATAGTCGTCGGGTGCGAAACCCAGGTCGACAATCCCGTCCTTGAGTTGCTTCATCAGCAGATCGCGCACCCAGCGCCGTCCGAACAGACCCTTGCCGGCAATCGATGCGAGGAAATGATCGAGTGGGGCATAGAGCAGGATCGCGCGGGCCTGGGGGCGGAGCGAAAGCATCGCCGGGGCGAGCGCATTGACGACATTGGACGGTTTGATGACCACCGCTTCGCCCGGCTCGAACGGGTGCGCGAGCAGCCGCAGCGCGTGGTCGAGTATTTCGCCGATCTTCGCGGGCGGTCCGCCGCGGTGTCGCCATCCGACGAGGTCGTTGAGGATCACCGGTTCCTTGAGCGCGGAGGCGGTTCCGGGCCGATCGAGCACATTGGCAAGCAAGGTCGAGCAGCAATAGGCCGAGTGGAAGATGAAATGGAGCGGCGCGCCCGCGGGGGTCGCAGCCAGTGCCTCCGTTCGACGCACCACCTGCGGGTTGGCGGCGTTCGGCAGATACTCGTCGGTGAGGAACGGTACGTTCTGCCGCGATGCACGATCGGCCCCGATAAAATGGACCGCATCGTGCTGCGGGTCGTAACGATGAGGCAGCCATTCGGGGAGGCGCGTGCCCGTTGGAACCGGTGCAGAGTGGGTCATCGCGGGCATTGTGGGGCGTGCGGAAGGCCGGTTCAAGCGCTGTTGCGGCGTCAGCCTTGCACGACGTGCGGCGCTATGGTTGATCGGCTGGATGAGCCAGAACGATCCGCGCCTCGACACCGCCCTTTCCGCCGCAATGGCGGCCCGCCAGCGCGGGGACGCGGCGGGCGAGCGAAGCCAGCTCGATGCGGCGCTGGAACTGGCGCCGGCGGATCCCCGCATCCTCAACGCACGCGGTATGCGTGCGCTGGGCGATGGCGATAGCGCATTGGCGCGCCGCTGCTTTGAGGGCGCCACCGCCGCCGATCCGCGCGAGCCGGCGCTGTGGATGAATGTCGCCACAGCGGCGCGCGCGCTGGGCGATGTCGAGGGTGAGCGGCAGGCGCTCGACCATGTGCTCGAGATCGACCGGCTGCACTTCGCCGCGCAGCTGCGTGGTGCCGAGTTGGAGGAACGCCGGGGACGGATGAGTGCCGCGGCCTCCGGCTGGAGCGCGGTGGCACAACTCGCGTTGGGGTTCGAAAATCCGCCGCCCGCGGTGCGGGATGCAGAAGCGCGTGCGCGTGCTTTCCTGCAGGCGCACAAGGCTGGGCTGGCCGATGCCCTCGACGCGGAACTGGCGGGCGACCCGGCGATGGCGGGTGGCGAGAGCCGCCGGTTTCGCGCATGTATCGATCATGTGCTGGGCCGCCGGGCGATCTATCACAATGAATGCGCGGGGATCCATTTCCCCTTCCTGCCCGCGGACGAGTTCTTCGAGCGCGAGCATTTCCCCTGGTTGGAAGCGATCGAGGCGAAGACCGACGCGATCCGGGCCGAGGCGCTGAACTTGCTTGCCCGCGGAAGCGAGGCGATCCGGCCCTATGTGCGGCAGGACAAAGGGACTCCGGAGAATAAATGGTCGCAGCTCGACCATTCGCGCGACTGGAGCGCGTGTTTCCTGTGGGAATATGGCGCGCGCAACGATGCGGTGTGCGACCTGTGCCCGGAGACCGCGGCGGCGCTGGAGCTGGTTCCGCAGAACCATATTCCGGGCAAGGCGCCGACCGCCTTTTTCTCGATCCTTGCCCCGGGCGCGCATATCCCGGCACATACCGGCGTCACCAACACCCGCGCGATCCTGCATCTACCGCTGGTTGTGCCGGGCGGGTGCCGCTTCCGTGTTGGCGGCGAGACGCGCGAATGGAAGGAAGGCGAGGCCTTCGCGTTCGACGACACGATCGAGCATGAGGCATGGAACGACAGCTCCGAGCCGCGCATCGTGCTGATTTTCGACGTGTGGAATCCGCACCTGACTGCCGAAGAGCAGCGGCTGCTGCAGACCTTCTTCGCGGTTTCCGGGGGGACCGAGAGCTAGGCTTTAACCGCCCGTGTCGGCGGGAATCCCCTGATAGCGGTCAATCGCTTCGAAGATCGAGGTAAGCGCCGCGCGCTCCTCGGTATGGAGTTCCGGGCGCCAGATTTCGAACAGCAGGATCACGCGGAGCGAATCGCCACGGTTCCACGCCTCGTGCTCGAACGAGTCGTCGAAGATCAGCGCCTCGCCGGTGCGCCACTCCCGCGTATGTGCGCCGACGCGGAGTGCGCAGCCCGGCGGCGCGATCAGGGGAATGTGGCAGATCAGCCGGGTGTTGAGCAGCCCGTGGTGCGGCTGGATGTGCGTGCCGGGCTTGAGCAGCGAGAACAGCACGGTCGGCGAGCGCTTGAGGATGCGCGGAGTCGGCGCGGCTTCGAGCGCAGCCATCGTGACAGGGCAACGCGAGGCCCCGGGTTCGGCGGGCGCGCCGTCCTTCCACAGATATTGCGCGCCCCAGCTCGGATCGTCGAGCAGCGGGTTTGCGGGGGGAGGGCGATCGGGGTCGCGCTGGACATAGGGGGCGAAGGCGCCGGGCTCGCCGAGAAGCCCTTCGAGTTCCGCTCGCATCGCTGCGGTCTGCGCTTCGATGGCGGGCAGCCAGTCGAACTCCTCGCGCTCATAGAAGGGGCGTTGCGGCAGGCCGGGGAAGTAGAACATCGACGGCTGCTGCAGATAGAGTTCCTTGCGGCCCAACAGCAGGTCGACAGCTTCCTGCATGCGTGCGGCGCCGGCCAGGCCGGCGCCCGCCACCGCCGCCTCGATATGCGCGGTGAAGCGTTGCGTCGCGGTCGCGACGAAACGCTGGCCTTCCTGCAGCATCGGCACGAGCTGCGCGGGGGGCCGAAATCCCGGCTGTGACGCGACGTTGAGCGCCGCGCGATAAAAGGCATTGGCTGACCGATCGTCGCCGGAACGCGCGCGCAACGCGCCGAGCCGGAGCAGGGCAGTCAGGTCGCGCGGCGCGGCCTTGAGATGGCGCGCATAGGCCGCGTCGGCGGCGCTGTCCCGCCCCAACCCCTCTTCGAGCTGTCCGACGAGCAGCCACGCGATGTCGGGCGTCGGGACGATCGCGTCGAGCAATCCCCGAGCCGCGGCGCGCTCACCGCGTTGGAACGCGGCGAGAGCTTGTTGAGCGAGGCCGGGCGCCGACGCGTTTTCCATTCGTTTCGCAGTAAGGCGCAACGAAGGAAAACACGCAAGCCCCCCCTCGGGGCCGGCCTCAGGCGGGGGTCAGCACCAGCTCGCCATCGCCCTCGCCGACCTTGACTGTGCTGCCGTCCTTGACGTCGCCGCGCAGGATCGCGTCGGCGAGCGGGTCCTGCAGATAGCGCTGCACCGCGCGCTTGAGCGGGCGCGCGCCATAGACCGGATCATAGCCGACGCGGCCGAGCCAATCGCGCGCCTCGGGCGTGAGGTCGAGCGTGATCTTGCGATCGGCAAGCAGCTTGCCGAGCCGGGCAACCTGGATGTCGACGATCGGTGCCATCTCGCTGCGGCCGAGGCGGTGGAACAGCACGATCTCGTCCAGCCGATTGAGGAATTCCGGTCGGAAATGCCCGCGAACCACCTCCATCACCTGCGGCTCGACCGAGGCGACGTCCTGGCCTTCGTCGAGCTGGGTCAGGAACTGGCTGCCCAGGTTCGAGGTCAACACGATGATCGTGTTGGTGAAATCGACCGTACGGCCCTGCCCGTCGGTCAGGCGGCCGTCGTCGAGCACCTGGAGCAGGATGTTGAAGACGTCGCCATGCGCCTTCTCGACCTCGTCGAACAGCACGACCTGATAGGGGCGGCGGCGAACGGCCTCGGTGAGCACGCCGCCTTCCTCATAGCCGACATAGCCGGGAGGGGCGCCGATGAGGCGGGCGACGCTGTGCTTCTCCATGAACTCGCTCATGTCGATGCGCACCATCGCGGCGCTGTCGTCGAACAGGAATTCGGCGAGTGCCTTGGTCAGCTCGGTCTTGCCGACGCCGGTCGGGCCGAGGAACAGGAACGAGCCCAATGGCCGGTTCGGGTCCTGAAGGCCCGCACGGCTGCGACGCACCGCGGTGGAGACGGCCTTGACCGCCGCCTGCTGGCCGATCACGCGCTTGCCGAGCGTCGTTTCCATGGTGAGCAGCTTCTCGCGCTCACCCTCCAGCATCCGGTCGACCGGGATGCCGGTCCAGCGGCTGACCACCGCCGCGATATCGTCGGCGGTGACTTCCTCGCGCAGCATCGCCGGGCCGGCCGAAGCCTGCGCTTCCTCCAGCTTCTTGGTCAACTCGGGGAGGGTGCCGTAGTTGAGCTCGGCCATCTTGGCCAAGTCGCCCGCGCGCTGGGCCTGCTCGAGCTCGAGCTTGGCCTGCTCGAGCTGCTCCTTGATCTTGGCCTCGCCCGCGATCTTGTCCTTCTCGGCCTGCCAGCGCTGGGTCAGCTCGGCCGATTGCTGTTCGAGATTGGCGAGTTCGCCCTCCAGCGCCGCGAGCCGATCCTGCGACGCCGCGTCGGTTTCTTTCCTGAGCGCTTCACGTTCGATCTTGAGCTGAATGATCCGGCGATCGAGCGTCTCGATCTCCTCGGGCTTGCTCTCGACCTCCATGCGGATACGTGAGGCGGCCTCGTCCATCAGGTCGATCGCCTTGTCGGGCAGGAACCGGTCGGAGATGTAGCGGTTGGAGAGCGTTGCTGCCGAAACCAGCGCGCTGTCGGTGATCCGCACGCCATGGTGCAGTTCGTATTTCTCCTTGAGGCCACGCAGGATCGAGATCGTATCCTCGACCGTCGGCTCGCCGACGAACACCGGCTGGAACCGCCGCTGGAGCGCGGGGTCCTTTTCGACGTGCTTGCGATATTCGTCGAGCGTGGTCGCGCCGATGCAATGCAGCTCGCCGCGGGCAAGCGCGGGCTTGAGCAGATTGCCGGCATCCATCGCGCCTTCACCCTTGCCCGCACCGATCAGCGTGTGCATTTCGTCGATGAACAGGATGATGTGGCCGTCGGCGCCCTTCACCTCGTCGAGCACGCCTTTCAGGCGCTCCTCGAACTCACCACGATATTTCGCGCCCGCGATCAGGCTGCCCATGTCGAGCGACATGAGTGCGCGACCCTTGAGCGTATCGGGCACGTCGCCATTGGCGATGCGTAGCGCGAGACCCTCGGCGATCGCGGTCTTACCGACGCCGGGGTCGCCGATCAGCACGGGGTTGTTCTTGGTGCGGCGCGCAAGGATCTGGATGGTTCGGCGGATCTCCTCGTCGCGGCCGATCACAGGATCGAGCTTGCCGTCCTTGGCCGCCTGAGTGAGGTCACGCGCGAACTTCTTGAGCGCGTCGTAGCGATCCTCTGCGCCCGCAGTGTCGGCGGAGCGGCCGCCGGTCAGCTGGTTGATCGCCGCATTGAGCGCGTCGGGCTTCACGCCCGCCGCAATGAGCGCACGGCCGGCATTGGTGGTGCTGGCGAGGAGCAGCGCCTGCAACATTCGCTGGACGCTGACGAAGCTGTCGCCAGCCTTGGTCGCGATCTGCTCCGCCTGGTCGAGCAGGCGGACGGCGTCATTGTCGAGGCCCGGCGCCTGCTGCGCGCCGCCGCCGGTGACGGCGGGGACGCGGGACAGGGCGGAATCGATCTCGCTCGCCGCCCGCCGCGCGTCGCCGCCGGCGGCTTGGATCAGCCCGGCGGCCATGCCCTGTTCGTCTTCGAGCAGCGCCTTCAGAATATGTTCGGGGCTGATCCGCTGATGGTTGTTGCGGATGGCGACGGTCTGCGCGGACTGGAGGAAGCCCTTGGCGCGGTCGGTGAATTTTTCGAGGTTCATGCGTGTCCCTGTCGTCTTTCATGGCGCGAGATGGGTGTTGCATTTTCGCAACACAAGCCTCGCGCGCAGAAAACTGCATGGGACGATGCTGCCGCACCGCCGGGTCCGGAACAAGTCCGGCCCGGCGGATGGGCTTATTTCGCCTTCGGCTTGGCGGGCTTGGTCACCATTGGCGCGGGTGCCTTGACGGCGCCCTTGGCAAAGGTGTCGCCGAAGAAGTTGCCAGCATACCAGCGCGGTGCCTCTGAGCCGTCTGCGATTTCGCGCGCGATCAGATAGTTGATCTTCGCGAATTTGGCGCCGGCCTGCCAGTTGAAGCTCTGGCTGAGATCGTCGCCCGGGCGGTGATAGGTCTTGCTGAGGAAGCCCATGAACTTCTCACGCCCCTCGCCCGCGAAACCGGTGGCGAGCATGATCGACGGGACACCCTCGACCACGAAGCTATAATGGTCGGAGCGGGTGAAGATCCCCTGTTCAGGCATCGGATCGGGCGATACCTTGATCCCCGCCTTGGCCACGGCACGATCGGCGATCGGGCCGAGCGTCGAATGCTCGCCGCCGAACGCGATGACGTCGCTGAAGTCATAGGTCAGCACGGGCATGTCGAGATTCACAACGCCGGCGACCCGCCCGCCCGCGGGCACGAGCGGATGCTTGGCGAGATATTGGGAGCCGAGGAGACCGTCCTCCTCGGCAGTGACGGCGGCGAAGACCACGGTCCGCTTGGGCTTCTCCTTGCCCTCGGCAAAGGCGCGCGCGACCTCGAGCATCGTGGCGATGCCCGCGGCATTGTCCATCGCGCCGTTGTAGATCTTGTCGCCTTCGAGCTTGGGATCGACGCCGTCATGGTCGAGATGGGCGGTGATCATCACGACTTCCTTCGCCAGCGCGGGGTCGGAGCCCGGGATCGCACCGAGGACGTTGGAGCTGGCGATCCTTTCGACGACGCTGTGGCGCTCGATGCGGACCGGCGCCTTGAGCGCGAAGCCGTGGGGCATCGCGCCTTTCTTTGCGGCGGCGTCGAGGATGCCGGTGAGGGTTTTGGGCGCGCCGGCGAACAGCGCCTCTGCGGCCGGGCCATGGGCATAGGCGCTGGCGCGGATCCCCGGGGCTGGCGACCAGGGTTTGCCGTCCTGGCCGATCCACACATAGCGCGAGGAGGCGGCGTACCCGGCCAGCCGCTTCCACGGCGTATTCGCGAGGAAGGCGCGGGTGGGGACGGTGACGACACCGATCGCGCCGCGGCGTTCGGCCATGCGGGACTTTTCGGAACCCAGATGGGCGGCGATCTCGCTCGAGGTCCGCCCTTCGGGCACACCCGCGAGCAGGACGACGATCTTCCCACGCACATCGATTCCGGAATAGTCGTCGAACCCATGGGCCGGGGAGTCGAGGCCGTAGCCGACAAAGACCGTGGGCGCCTCAAGCAGCAGATCCGGTTCGCGCGCATTGGCGGTCATCATCACGTCGACGCCATTCTGGAAGGCGGTGCCGCCGATCGTGATGGTTGCCGGTGCGTCCTTCTTGAACTTCGCGCGGGCGAACTCGATCGGCTGGTACCAGCCCTTGTTTCCGCCCGGCTTGAGGCCGAGCGCGTCGAAACGGCTGGCGACGTAGAGCGCGGCGATGTCATAGCCGCGCGTGCCCGCATCGCGACCCTCGAGCAGGTCGTCGGCCAGGAACTCGACATGCGCGCGGACCTGGTCGGGTGAGAAGGCAGGTTCGTCGGCGGTGGTCTGGGCGGCTACGGTTTGGACAGCAAACGGAGAGGCGGCCGCGAGCAACGCGGCTGCAAAGAGTTTGTAGTGCATATATTCCCCTATGATCCGCCAAGCCTAGCCAAAGCCGGACCGCTGACAAGTCCGTTGCGTGTGAAGGTGGCGGGACTATGCTGGTTTCGATCGAAACAAGTTTCCGGAAAGCCACTTCCATGAAGCCAGCCTTTGCCAGCCTGACCGCGCTTGCGGTCGTCCTCGGTGCGCCCGCCTATGCCCAGCAGGCCCCTGCACCGGTCGCCGTCGCCGATCTCGTGAAGCGGGTGGATATTCCGTACGAGGAATTCCGGCTGGCCAATGGCCTGCGCGTGGTGATCCATACCGACCGCAAGGCGCCGGTGGTGGGCGTGGCGGTCTGGTACAATGTCGGATCGAAGCACGAGCCCAAGGGCAAGACCGGCTTCGCGCATCTGTTCGAGCATCTGATGTTCAACGGGTCGGAAAACTCGCCGGGCGAATTCTTCGAGCCGCTCAAGGAAGTAGGCGCGACCGACTATAACGGTACCACCAACATGGACCGCACCAACTATTTCCAGACCGTGCCGCGCGCGGCGCTGGACCGGGCGTTGTTTCTGGAGAGCGACCGGATGGGCTATCTGCTCGGCGCGGTGACGCAGGGCAAGCTCGACGAGCAGCGCGGTGTCGTTCAGAACGAAAAACGCCAGGGCGACACCCAGCCCTATGGCCTGATGCGCTACAAGATGCTCGAAGGGCTGTTCCCTGAGGGCCACCCCTATTACCACTCGACGATCGGTTCGATGGCCGATCTCGACGCCGCCAGCCTGGACGACGTCAAGAACTGGTTCCGCCAATATTATGGTCCGAACAACGCGGTGCTGGTGCTGGCCGGCGATATCGACGCGGCGACCGCCAAGCCGCTGGTCGAGAAATATTTCGGCGCGATCCCGAAGGGCGCGGACATCGCCGATCCGAAGGTCGACGTGCCCACGTTGGCCGCGGCCAAGGCTGAGGTGATGAAGGACCGGGTCGCCGTCACCCGCATCTATCGCATGTGGGCGGTCCCCGGGATGCGCGACAAGGATTCGACCGTGCTCGACATCGCGACCGGCGTGCTCGGCGGTCTTGCCAGCTCGCGGCTCGACAATGCGCTGGTCAAGCAGGAGAAGCTGGCGGTCAGTGTCGGCGCGTCGAACCAGAGCATGGCGCAGGCGGGGATGGTGCTGATCTCCGCCGATGTGCGGCCGGGCGTCGACCCGGCGGCGGTCGAGAAGCGGCTCGATGCGCTGATCGCCGATTATCTCAAGAACGGTCCGACCAACGAGGAGCTGGAGCGCTACAAGACGCGCACCGCATCGTCGCGCATCCGTGGCCTGGAGTCGGTCGGCGGTTTCGGCGGCAAGGCGGTAACGCTGGCGTCGGGCGCGCTCTACATGAACGATCCCGGCTTCTATAAGAAGCAGCTCGCCGATCTTGCCGCGGTGACGCCGGCACAGGCGCGCGCGGTCGCGGCCAAGTGGTTGTCGCGCCCCGCCTATACGCTGACGATCGAGCCGGGCGCGCGTGCGGCCTATTCGGAGGCCGGGGCACCCGCCAAGAAACCCGTGGTCGACGAGGCGCCGTTCAAGGGCACGCGCGGGGCGTTGCCGGCGGTGGCCGACGTCAAGGACATCGACTTCCCGACGGTTACGCGCACCAAACTCTCGAACGGGATCGAACTGGTCTATGCCCAGCGCGATGCGGTGCCGGTGACTCAGGCGGTGATCAGCTTCGACGCGGGCGTCGCGTCCGACGTACCGACCGCGCTGGGGACCGAGAGCATGACGCTGGCGTTGCTTGAAGAGGGCACGGCGACGCGCAATTCGATCGCGATCGCCGAGGCGCAAGAGCGGCTGGGCGCGGGCATCGGTACGGGCAGCAGCGCGGATCGGGCCTATGTCTCGATGTTCACGCCGAGCCCGAACCTTGCCGGATCGATCGAGCTGATGGCCGATATCGCCCGCAAGCCGGCCTTCCCGGCCGCCGAGATCGAGCGGGTGCGCGGCCAGATGCTGGCCGGGATCAAGCAGATCAAGTCGAACCCGTCGGGCCTTGCCCAGATGGCGATGCCGACGCTGCTCTATGGCAAGGATTCGCCCTATGCGAAGATGGCGGCCGTGGGCGGCGATGAGGATGCGGTCAGGAAGCTGACCCGCGACGATCTGGTCGGTTACTACAAGGCGTGGATTCGCCCGGAGAAGGCGAAGATCTTCGTCGTTTCCGATCGTCCGCTGGCAGAGGTGAAGGCGGCGTTCGAGAGCCGCTTCGGCGACTGGAAGGGCGAGGGCGCGCCGGGAACCAAGGTGTTCGCGGCGAAGGCGACGCAGACCGCGCCGAAGATCCTGTTGATCGATCGGCCGGATTCGCCCCAGTCGCTGATCGTCGCGGCACAGATGACGCCGGTGGATCCGTTCGCCGATTCGATCGCGCTCGGCACCGCGAGCGAAGTGCTGGGCGGCGACTTCCTGTCGCGCATCAACATGAACCTGCGCGAGGACAAGAGCTGGTCCTATGGCGTGCGCGGTGCGGTGGCGCGGATGGAACATGCCGTGCCCTTCACCATCTCCGCGCCCGTCCAGGCCGACAAGACGGGCCCCTCGATCCTCGAGATCCAGAAGGAAGTCGGCGACTATCTGAGCAGCAAGGGCGTGACCCAGACCGAGTTCGATCGGTCGGTGATCAGCAGCGTGCGCAAGATGGCGGGCCAGTATGAGACCGCGGGCGCGGTGCTGGGGGCGATGCAGGGCAATGACTTCATGCGCCGTCCCGACGATTATCAGGACGGACTCGCGAAAAAATATCGGGCGCTGACCATCCCGCAGGTTGACGCTGCGGCACGCGGGGCAATCGACCCGAAACGCTTCATCTGGGTGGTCGTTGGCGACGCATCGAAGGTCCGGGCACAGCTTGACAGCCTTGGCCTGCCTGTCGAGGTGGTGAAGCCCGAGTCCGTCGGCGTCGCCGCAAAGGCCGCTGCGAACTGAGGGCTGAACTCTTTTTTGACCCGACCCGAATGACAGGAGAGACGAGCATGGCGAATGTCGATGGCACCTGGGATACCGTCACCCACTCGCCTATGGGCGACCAGAAGGCGACGCTGACCGTGAACAGCTCGGGCGACAGCTTCACCGGCACCTATGCCGGTGCGATGGGCACGACCGATGTGAGCGGCAAGGTCGATGGCGACAAGCTGAGCTGGGCGGTCGACATCACCGTGCCGATGCCGATGACCCTGACCATCGAAGCGACCGTTGACGGCGACTCGATCAAGGGATCGGTCACTGCGGGCGCGTTCGGCAGCTTCCCGATGGAGGGCGTTCGCGCCTGAAGCGCGGATGATCCGTTGAGATGAAGAGGCCCGCTTCCGTGAGGGAGGCGGGCCTTTTTCGTGGCTCATGCCGCTTGGGCGGCTGGGGACATCGCCGCGGCGAGACGCGCGACCAGCGCTTCGGTTCGGGCTTCGGCGGTGGCGATGGATGCGGTGAGCCTGTCGTCGGCGAATTCATCATATTCGATCGCAACGGCCTCATGCCGGTCGATCCCGATATAGCCGAGCGGGATGGTGAGGCTGGCCTCGACGAGGTTGATGTCGGCGAGCCTTTCGCCGGGGTCGTAGCCATGGTCGCCGCGCGCGCCGAGGATCACCAGCTGCTTGCCGCCGGTCAGCATCGGCCAATAGGGGATTTCGCCGCGTGCCCGGTCGAACCCGAAGGTCACGCCGACGCGTACGACATTGTCGATCCATGCCTTGAGCGGGGCGGGGATACCGAAATTGTACATCGGCGCGCCGATCACGATGAGGTCGGCGGCGATCAACTCGGCGGTGAGCACGTCGCTCTCGGCCAGTGTCGCGCGCTGAACCGCATCGCGCCGGTCCGACTTGGTGAAGGCGGCGGCGACCCAGTCCCCGGTGACCGGGGCGGGCGGATTGGCCCCAACGTCGCGATAGGTGATCGCATCCTGCGGACGCGCGGCCTTCCAGCTTTCGATGAAACGCGCGGTGAGCCTGCGTGTGTGTGAGCCGCGCGGATCTCGGCCGGAGCGACCTGGCCGGGCGCTGGAGTCGATCCACAGGAGATTGCGAGAGTCGGTCGGGATCATGATGATATCCTGCTCATCTGTTTGAGCTGGATAGATGGCGCTTGATTGATCGTGCAGCCAATGCGAATTGCTCAGCCTATGGATGAGGTAAATTCAGCCATGTCGCGCGTGCGTCGATTGCCGCCGCTGGCAGCGCTTCGCGCGTTCGAGGCGGCCGCGCGGCATTTGAGCTTTCGCGAGGCGGCAGCCGAGTTGGCGGTGACACCGACCGCGATCAGCCACCAGATCCGCCTGCTCGAAGAGACGCTGGGGCTATCGCTGTTCGTGCGGCGGACGCGGCGGGTTGCGCTGACCGAGGCGGGGCGGCGGCTCTATCCGACCCTGCGCGACGGGTTCGACGCATTTGCGCAGGTGATCGGCGACCTGAGGCCAAAGCGGCAAAGCGTTACCGTTAGCGCGACCACCCAGTTCACCTCCCGCCGCTTGTTACCCGCCGTTCCGGTGTTCAACGCGCAACATCCCGAAATCGACCTGCGTTTGAACGCCAACGAAGCGCCAGTCGATATCGCGGCCGGGGCGGCGGACATCGCCGTTCGCTATGGCGGCGATATCGGGGCCGGACTGCAATCGGAGCCGCTGCTTGCCGAACGGTTCGGTATGTTGTGCAGCCCGATGCTTGGGCTGACCGGACCCGAGGACCTGCATCGGGTACCATTGCTGCATACCGATTGGCTGCGCGACACCACGCCTGACTGGCACCGCTGGGCTAAATTGGCCGGAATTACCGGATTGAAGCTCGATCAGGGCGCGCGCTTCACCAACGGCGATCACGCGATCCAGGCGGCGATCGCGGGGCAGGGTGCGATCATCGCCAGCGTGGTTCTGGCGGAAGAGGAGATCCGCGCCGGACTGCTCGTTCAGCCCTTTGGCCCGATGATCGAGGGCATCTACTACCAGATCGTCACACGGGCGGAGCCGCACGGCCGCGAAGTCGTAGCCGTGATGAACTGGCTGCGCGAAGCGGTCGCGCGGCCACGCTGAATGGGTTAGCGCCGTACCCGCGTGACATGGCCCATCTTGCGGCCGGGACGCGCTTCGTGCTTGCCGTAGAGGTGGAGGTGGGCGTCGCCCTCGGCGAGCAATTCGGGCCAGGCATCGGCCTGGTCGCCGATGAGGTTGTCCATCTCGACCGAGGTGCCCGTCAGTGCCGTGGAGCCGAGCGGCAGGCCGCAGATGGCGCGGATATGGTTCTCGAACTGCGAGGTGACGGCGCCTTCGATCGTCCAATGGCCGCTATTATGGACGCGCGGAGCCATCTCGTTGAACACCGGGCCGTTGTCGGTGGCGAAGAACTCGCAGGTCAGCACCCCGACATAGTCGAGCGCATGGGCGAGCTTCTCGGCGAGGGCCACGGCGGCCTCTGCCTGGATCTGTACCGCTTCCGGAGCGGGGGCGGTTGAGCTGGCGAGGATGCCGTCGCGATGGACATTGTGCGGGGCGGGGTAGTGAACGGTCGATCCGTCGATCCCGCGCACCAGCATGATCGAGAATTCATGCGTGAAGGTGACGAAGCCTTCGAGGACACAGGGCTGGCCCGCCACCGTTTCCCACGCATCGGCCACGTCGCCGGGGGACTTCAGGCGTGCCTGACCCTTGCCGTCATAACCGAACATCGAGGTCTTGAGGATCGCGGGGACCCCGATCCCGGCAACCGCCGCTTCCAGATCGGCGAGGCTGGTGACTTCACGGAATGGCGCTGTGGTGCCGCCCTGATCGCGGACAAAGGCCTTTTCGATCGGGCGCGCGCGCGAAATGTCGAGTGCCATGCTACCCGGACGGACGGGAACGATCGGCGCCAAATGCGCGATGCACCGCGGATCGACATTCTCGAACTCGTAAGTGATCACATCGACCGCGTTGGCGAAGGCGGTCAGCGCCGCCGCGTCGTCATAGTCGCCCTGGGTGAATGCCGCCGCGACGTCGCAGCCCGGCCCGCTTTCGGGCGCATAGATATGACAGCGATAGCCGAGCTGCGCCGCAGCGACCGAGAGCATCCGGCCGAGCTGGCCGCTGCCGAGGATGCCGATGGTGCTGCCGGGGGGGATCGCGGTCATTGGGCTCCGGTTGTTCGGGGTTATTCGGGATCGTTGGCGACGCTGTCGGTCTGGCGGGTGCGCCAGGCCTTGAGCCGGTCGGTAAGGGCGGGGTCGGAGGTGGCGAGGATCGCGGCGGCGAGCAGGCCGGCGTTGATTGCCCCCGCCTTGCCGATCGCGAGCGTGCCGACGGGGATGCCGCCGGGCATCTGGGCGATCGAGAGCAGGCTGTCCATGCCCTTCAGCGCCTTGGATTCAACGGGTACGCCGAGCACGGGAAGGTGCGTCATCGACGCCGCCATGCCGGGCAGATGCGCCGCGCCGCCGGCGCCCGCGATGACCACCTTGAGCCCGCGATCGGCGGCGGTGGTCGCGTAATCATAGAGCCGTTGCGGTGTGCGGTGCGCGGAGACGACCCGGGTTTCGTGCGGCACGCCGAGTTCGGCGAGCACGTCGGCGGCGTGGCGCATCGTCTCCCAATCGGAGGTGCTGCCCATGATGATGCCGACCAGAGGTGCGTCCGCCATTCCATGCCCCTGTATTGCGGGAAAGCGTCCCCCTAGTGGTGCAGACGCGCCGCATCAAGCTTTGCCGAGCATAGTTTGGACGCAAGTGCCGGGAAGCGATGCTTGTATCGCGCCCCTATATCGGCACCATGAGCAAGATGATCCCCGACGAAGAAGCCTGGGAAGCGTTCCAGCGCCGCGACCGCGCCTATGACGGGCGGGTGATCGCGGGCGTGCTGACCACCGGCATCTATTGCAAGCCGAGCTGCGCGGCGCGGCACCCCAAGCGCGAGAATGTGGTGTTCTTTCCCGACGTGGACGCCGCGCGCGCCACGGGCCTGCGCGCCTGCCTGCGCTGCAAGCCCGACGAGATCGGACGCGAGCGGATCGCGGTGGCGCGGGCGGTGGCCGTGCTGGAAGGCGCCGAAGATCCGGTAACGCTCGACGAGCTTGCCGGCCATGTCGGCTACGCCCCGCATCATTTCCAGCGGCTGTTCAAGCGCGCGACCGGGG
Organism: Sphingomonas sp. GW821-FHT10C01; assembly: GCF_059415525.1. Lineage (NCBI taxonomy): Bacteria > Pseudomonadati > Pseudomonadota > Alphaproteobacteria > Sphingomonadales > Sphingomonadaceae > Sphingomonas > Sphingomonas sp. GW821-FHT10C01. The sequence continues at coordinate 228,994 of NZ_JBWKNK010000004.1, forward strand.
TGACCCCGGCCGCCTATGCCCGGTCGCTGCGGGCTCGGCGCGCGGCCGAGGCGCTCACCGCCGAAGACAATGTCACCAGCGCGATCTATGAGGCGGGCTATTCGGCGCCGAGCCGCTTCTACGAGACGAGCAACGCGCGTCTCGGCATGACGCCAAGCGCCTGGCGCAACGGCGGGGCGGGAGTGACGATCCGCTGGACGGTGGCGGACACAAGTCTTGGACCGCTGCTGATCGCGGCAACCGACAAGGGGTTGTGCCGGGTTGCGTTCGACGAGGATAGTTTGAGCCTCGCCACGCGCTTTCCCCGTGCGGAGATCGTGCCGGGCGGTGCGGCGCTCGCCGAACTGGCGCTGCGGGTTGTGGCGGAGGTCGAGCAGCCGGGGCGTCATGCCGATCTGCCGCTCGATGTACGCGGGACGGCATTCCAGGAAGCGGTGTGGCAGGCGCTGCGTACGATTCCGAGCGGTGAAACGATGAGCTATGCGCAGCTCGCCATCGCGGCGGGTAGTCCCGGAGCGGTGCGTGCGGCCGGAACGGCGTGCGGCGCCAACAATGTCGCGGTCATCATCCCCTGCCATCGCGTGCAGCGGGGCGATGGCAGCATCGGCGGCTACGCCTATGGGGTCGATCGCAAGAAGGTGCTGCGGCGGCGCGAGGGAGTGGCGGAATGAGCTATGTCATCCGTGGCCTCGATCCGGCGCCGTTCGTACATCTCTATGGTCTTACCAGCGACGAACTGGCGACGCAGGGGGCGGTGCGGATGATCGTCGACGCCAAGCCCGGCTATCCGTGTCGTGTGACGCTCGAGGATGTCGAACCGGGCGCGGCAGTGCTGCTGGTCAATCACGAGCATCTGCCGGTCGATACGCCCTATCGCTCGCGCCATGCGATCTTCGTCGCGGAAGGTGCGCAAGTTCGGGCACGCTATGAAGCCGCGGTCCCGGCGCAGTTGCGCTCACGCCTGCTTTCGGTGCGCGCGTTCGATGCGGACGACATGATGATCGATGCCGAGGTGCTCGACGGCGTGGGACTTGAGGCGGAGATCGCGCGAGTGTTCGCCGATCCGCGCGCTGCCTATCTCCATGTCCACAACGCACGCCGCGGCTGTTTCGCCGCGCGGGTCGATCGCAAGAAGGTGCTGCGCGAAGGGGTGGAGGACTAGGCTTCGGCCTCAGTCGACGGGCCGGCGCATCACATAGGTGCCCGGCCCGTAGCCGCCGGCATTTGCATCGGTGTAGTCGAAACCCTGTGCCGCCCAGAAACGATCGGCACCGTTGACGGCGACCAGGGTTATGTCCAGCACGCCGGCCGCTCGTGCCAGGCCATCGACCAGCGCGACCGCCGCGTGCCCAGCGCCCAGTCCGCGCGTGTCCGGCAACAGCGCGATATCATGAAGGTACCAGGTGTCCGCGGGTTCCGGGATCACATGCAACATCGCGCCCAGTGCGGGCGGCGGCTCAGCGCGGCGCCAGGGGTGTGTCACCAGAAAACCGCGCACCGTGTCGCCAACCTCGCAGGTGAAGCACCCCGTGGCGCATAGGCGCAGCCGCTCGGCATAGACTTCGATCGGTTCGGCGTAGCGCCCATGGACTTCGGTGGAGATCGTCGTCACCGCCGGGAGATCGACGGCGCTCATGGGGCGCCAGCGCATCATTCCGCCGCCGGCTTGCAGCTGTAGACCAGCCGCTCGTTGAACACCTGCGGCAGGGCTGTGCGGACGGCCTGCTGCTTCGCGGCGAGGTCGGCCCGTTGCGCCGGATCGGTCGAGCAGGCCTTGATCTTGACGTCGCTGCGCAGCTTGCGCGCATCCGCCATCTGGCTCGATGAGAGCAGATAGCGGGTGGTGGAATAGGTCCGCGTCGTCGGGGCGTATTCGAGCACCGAGACGGTCTGTTCGTCGTCGGGCACTAGGATGCGCTGCCAGTTGAGCTGGCCGGTCTCGGCATATTGGGTGCGGTCGTTGACGCAGCCATCGGGGTTGATGTCGATATTGACGTCCTGCGTGCTGGAAACCGTCACGCGCGAACGCGCGGGATCGATAGTGCAGACCATCTTGCCGAGACCGCTCGTCTGCGTCGCCGGTGGCGGAACGGTGACACGCGCCGCGCTCGTGATCGTCGAGGGATCGAAAGCCGGACGGACGAAGAACAGGATGAAGGCGGCCAGCACCAATACGCCGCCGCCGCTCAATGCCCAGATCATCTCGCGTCGTTTTCCCTGCGTGTGGAAAAAGCCGCCTACGCCGATACCCGCGACGCCCAGCACCAGTAGCAGCCCGGCGCCCGCCAGGAAATTCTCGCGCATCGTGAAGTTGGCGACCAGCGCCTTGTCGAGCGCGCTTTCGCGGTCGGCGGCGGAGCGTGCCGCATCCTCGCGCACCTTGGCCTCGTCCGCGGCGCGGGCCTTCTCCGCTTCGCTGCGGTCCTGCGCCAGCCGATCGGCGATACTGGTGCAGGCGACGCCATTGACGGGCATCGGTTGTTTCGCCTCACGCAGGAAAGCGGCGACTTCGTCATTGGCAACGGCGAAGCCGAAGCTGGCATCGCCCTCGTCGCCCCGTGTCACCGCCGAATTGACGCCCAGTACGCGCCCGCACGGGTCAAGCAGCGGTCCGCCCGAATTGCCGCGCGCGATCCCCGCGGTGTGGAGCAGGACGTTCACGCCCTGAAGGTTGCGTCGACCCGAAAACACGCCCTGCGAACGGATCGGCGAAAGCGGCGTGATGAAGTCCATTGCCGAGCGCGCGGTGGCCAGATCGACATTGCCGGGATAGCCCAGGGCAATCATCGCTTCGCCCTCGCTCACGGGGCCATTGTAGAACGTAAGCGTCGGCAGGCGGATGCCGCCGAATTCGATCAATGCGAGATCGCGGTCCGAATCGATCGCGATCAGCCGGCCCTGAAAGGATTTGTCGCCCTCTGACGGGACGACGCCGATCATGACATTGCCGGGATAGCGTTCCGCCGCCTCGACCACATGCGCGTTGGTGAGCACGCGGTTGGGCGCGACCGCGAAACCGCTGCCATGGCCGAATCCGACCACCTCGCCCTCCGCGGTGGCGATGGTGACGATCCGCACCACCCCGCGTCCCGCGGCGGAGATGTCGTCGGCTCGTGCCGGTGCGGTGAAGCCCAGCAGCGCGAACAGTCCGGTCAACAACAGCAGGAAGCGGCCCGTGGTCACACAAACACTCCGTCGATCACGATGGAAGCTGCGCTGTCGACCATAATCACGGCGCGTTCAAGGTCGGGTGCTACTTCCCGTCCTTGTTCCCGGCGCCTCCCTTGTCCTTGTCCTCGTCCTTTTCGCTTACGTCATTCTCCAGCGCCTTGAGCGCCTCGGTGGTCTTGCCGGCGTCGATCGCGACGATGAGGTCCGCCGCAATCTTGGCCAATTCCCGGTTATGGGGATCGAAGGCGAGCGGCTTGAGGAGTTCGCGAGCCCTTTGGGGGTTGTTGTCCTGCAGATAGCTCGTCGCGGCGGACATTCGCAGCATCTTGTCCTGCGGACCAAGCTGGAATGCGGTGTACAGACCCTCCCGGGCATTCTTGGTCGGGGTCAGTCCAGCCTGGATGAAGCTGTTGTAGAACAGCATGAATGGTTCGGGATCGTCGGGGTCGAGCCGGTTGGCCGTGCCGATGATCTTGCGGATTGCCGACCAGGTTTCCTTGCTCGTGTCGTCAGCCTTCACCGCGACGGCCATGCGCGCCATCGCCTTGTAGACAAAGGCGTCGACCGCCTTGGGGTTGGCGGCGATCGCGCGATCCGCGGCGGCTTCGGCTTCACGATAGTCACCGGCGTCATAGGCAGTTTCGGCCAGAACGATCTGCGCACCGGGATCATTTGGAAAGGGGGCGGCGGCCTTCTTTGCCTGCGCATAGACGCGTGGAGCCGTTCGCTCATCGACGCCGTTCTTCGAAACGATCCGCACGTCCATCGTCGCGGCCTCGCCGGGGGTCAGCTTGCGGATGGTGACCGGCCCAAGCTTAACGAGAGCGGTCGGGACCGTCCTGCCTTGGAACTTGCCGGTCTTGTAGCGTTCAAGTTCACGGTCGAGGGCGCGGAGGTCTCCAAAGGCCTCGGTCGCGGCGGCCAGCGGCGCCTTGCCGCTGTTGATCGCCAGCAGATAGGTTTGAAGCTGGTTCGGCCGTTTTCCGCCAATGGTGAGGTAGTGGGTGAGCAGCCAGCCGCGCCCGTACAGGCCGTCGCGCTGCATGTCGTTCAACGCGCGGCCTTCGGCGGTCAGAAGCTTGTCGGCCGGAAGCGCGTTGCCGGCGAGCAGGCCATAGCCGCGATATTGCGGTGGCAATCCGAATGAGACGCTGCCGTCCTTCTCGAAGCGCGCGGTCGCGTGGAACTCAGCATAGCCTTCGATGAGCCAGCTCGGGAACGCCGTATGCGGCCAGATGCTGAGCATCAGATGATGGGTATATTCGTGCAGCAGGATCGCCTGCGAGCTGAGATCGAGTTCGTCATACCCGGCCTGGCGCGGGACCACCGCCATCGATCCGCCGGCACGGGCGCGATAGAAGCCCGCCGCCTGACTATCCTTCGCAAGCCGTGAGACCGTGCCGGTTCCGCCGACGACATAGACGACGACGCGATTGGCGTCGCCGACAGGATGGGCGGCGAGACCGCGCATCGCCCGAAGCGCCTTGTCGAATCGCTCAAGCTGGGTGGCGAATTTCTCCAGCCGCTCCGGGCTGTCGTCGGAATAGACGACGAAATGATCGGTGCTCGCTTCGTACCAGTCGGCATGCGCGGCCACCGGCGCGAACAGAAGCGAAGCCGCCAACAAGATGCGAATCATCGAATAGCCTCCCCCTATTGGGCGGATGCTATGTGGGCACGCCGGATTCGAACAGACACAAATCGCGGACTCACAAGAAGTTGTACGGGTCCACATCGACAACGACGCGTACTTTCGCCGACCATTCGATTGCGCCTAGCCAATCGCGGATCACATCCTGAACGTCGAGCGCGCGGCGGGCATGAACGAGCAGACGGAAGCGGTGGCGGCCGCGCAGCATGGCGAGCGGAGCTGGGGCGGGGCCGAACACCTGCATCGCCTCGACCTGGGGCGCGGCGCGGCCGATCAGACGCGCGGTCTCGAGCGCGGCTTCCTTTTCCTCGCTGGACACGATGATCGCTGCGAAGCGGCCGAAAGGCGGCGCACCTGCTTCGCGCCGCGCTTCGGTTTCGGCGGCGTAGAAGCTCTCGGCATCGCCGCTGACCAGCGCGCGCATCACCGGCGCCTTGGGGCTGTGGGTCTGGATCAGCACGGTGCCGGGCTTCTCGCCGCGACCCGCGCGTCCGGCGACCTGCATGATCTGCTGGAAGCTGCGCTCGGCGGCGCGCAGGTCGCCACCCTCCAGACCAAGATCGGCATCGACCACGCCGACCAGCGTGAGGTTGGGAAAGTGATAGCCCTTGGTCACCAGCTGGGTGCCGACGACGATGTCGATATCGCCCGCCTCCATCCGATTGACGAACTCGGCGGCCTTGGCGGGGGACCAGATGGTGTCGCTGGTGACGATGGCGGTCTTGGCGTCGGGAAACAGCGCCGCGACCTCGTCGGCGATGCGCTCGACGCCGGGGCCGCACGCGACAAGGCTATCCTCGGTATCGCACTCCGGACAGGCGCGGGGTGTCGGGATCGTGTGGCCGCAATGGTGGCAGGCGAGGCGGCTGATGAGGCGGTGCTCGACCATCCATGCGGTGCAATTGGGGCATTGGAAGCGATGCCCGCAGGTGCGGCACAGCGTCAGCGGGGCGTAGCCGCGGCGGTTGAGGAACAGCAAGGCCTGTTCCTTGCGCTCCAGCGTCTCGTCGATCGCCTTGACCAGACGCGGGGCGAGCCAGCGGCCGCGTGGAGGCTGTTCGGCGAGCAGGTCGATCGCCTCGATATCCGGCATTTCCGCCGCCCCGTAGCGGCCGGGAAGCTTGACCTCGGCATAGCGCCCCAGCGCGACCTGCTGGCGCGTTTCGATCGCCGGGGTGGCGCTGGCGAGAACCACCGGGCAGCGTTCGAAACGGCCGCGCATCACGGCGACGTCGCGCGCGTGATAATGGACGCCTTCCTCCTGCTTGAAGCTGGTCTCATGCGCTTCGTCGACCACGATCAGGCCGAGATTGGGGTAGGGGAGGAACAAAGCCGAGCGCGCGCCGACGGTGACCAGCGCCTCACCGCTCGCGATGGCGCGCCATGCGCGGCGGCGTTGCGATTGGCGCAGGCCCGAATGCCATGCCACCGGCTCGACCCCGAACCGCGCGTGAAAGCGCTTGAGGAAGGGCTCGGTCAGCGCGATTTCGGGGAGCAGGACGATGCTCTGCCTGCCCGCGTCGATCGCGGCGGCGACGGCTTCGAAATAGACTTCGGTCTTGCCCGAACCCGTCACGCCGTCGAGCAGGAAGGGCTGGAACGCTTCTGCCGCGACGGCGCCGCGCAGGGTCGCGGCGGCGTCACCCTGCACGTCGGACAGTGCGGGCGGGGCGAAGGCCGGATCGGGCATCGGGTAGGGGGTATCGAGATCGACCGCGATCCCTTCGATCGCGCCGATCTTTACCAGGCCACGGATCACGGCTTCGGAGACGTCGGCGATCGTCGAGAGCTCACGGATCAAGCCCTGACGGTCGCCGATCCGTTCCAGAGCCTGTTCGCGCTGCGCGGTCATGCGCTCGGGCAATTCGCCCGTCGCGCGATATTCCACGATGGTCCGGCCGCCCTCAAGCGCAGAAGTGGAGCTCAGCGCCATTCGCAGCACCGACGCGAGCGGCGCGAGATAATAGTCGCTGGTCCATTCGATCAGTCGGCGCAGCGGCGCGGGGACGGGCGGGGCGTCGGCGACCGCGATCAGGTTCCGGAGGCGATTGTCGCTAATCTCCTCGACCGGAAGTCGCTCGGCTTCCCACACCACGCCGACCAGTTGGCGCGGACCGAGCGGCGCGATGACGATCGATCCCGGCTCGACCGTCATGCCATGCGGCACGCGATAGTCGAGCGGGCCGAGCGCGGAGTTGAGGACGATGACGCGGGCGCGGGACATTGATGGTCATATCGTCATTCCGGCGCGGGTAGGAAAGCGCTATCGAACGACGCGAAGGAGACTCGCCGATGCTGTTCGCTGCCCTGCTGCTGCTTCAGGCCGCGCCCGCCGCACCGCAATGCCCCGCCGCCGATGTGGCGATGCCCACCAATCTTTCCGGTTGGGGGGTGCCCGGCGTCGAGTTCGGGGTGAACAAGGCGGTGACGGTACAGGCGGGCGATCTCGCGAAGCTGAAGGATGTTCCGGCGGGCACCCGGCCGGGCGGCGCGGTGATGATCGGGTTCAAGGTCGAAAGGGCCGGGCGCTATGGCGTCGCGCTCGACCAGCGCGGCTGGATCGACGTGGTGCCGGGCGCGTCGGGTGGCGAAGCACTCAAATCGGTGGTCCATGGCCACGGGCCGCAATGCTCGACGATCCGCAAGATCGTGCGCTTCGACCTTCAGCCGGGAACGTATCGCCTCTACCTGACCGGGCTCGACAAGCCGGCCGCCAAGACGATGCTGGTTGCGGACTAGAGGCTGAGGCCGACCGTCACCGCCAGCGCATGATCCATCGTGTCACGGCTGTTGCCACGCGCGAAGCGGTATTGATTGAGATAGCCGCCCTCGATCGACAGCAGCTTGCTCGCCTTCCAGCTGACGCCGACCATGTTGCGCATCCGGTCATAGCCGGCCTTTTCTCCCCAGTCGGTATCGTTGAGCACGATCAGGCTTTCGTGGCTGCCGACCAGGCTGAAATCGCTCTTTCCAAGGGGGAGGGCCGCCTTGATCTGGGGGCGCAGGCGATAGCCGGTATCGTCGCCGTCCGAGCGCGAACGATGCTCAAGCCGCAGGCGGCCCGACAGCTTGAACGGTCCGGCGTTTCCGGCAAGGCCGAGCTGGACGCGAAACCGGTCTTCGGTTCGCGTCACCCGTCCGCGCGAATAATTGACCACGCGGACATAAGCGCCGCCGATCGAAACGCCCTTTGCCACTTCCTGCGCCAGACCGCCGGCGAGTTCGATTTCGTACAGGCCGCCCGAATCATCGCTGAACCGGTTGATCGATTCGAATTCGATGTCGGTGGGGTCGGAGACCGCGATCTTGGCGGAGCCGGTGACCCACAATTCGCTGTCATGGTCCTGCGCCATTGCGGCAGCGGGCAGAAGCAGCAACGGGAAAGCACAAATCAGAAGGCGTGACATCAGTGCATCCAGGCTATGCGGTGACCGCCTTCCAGTGATAGAGGGCAGCGCGATCGGGCGCGCGACTAGCACGCCGTCACACGACTGTCACATATTTGAACAGAAGGCCGCCGCCATGAAGTTTTTTGCCGATACCGCCGATACCAACGACATTCGCGAGCTGGCGGAGGCGGGGCTGCTCGACGGCGTCACCACCAACCCCTCGCTGATCCACAAGGCCGGCCGCAACTTCCTCGAAGTGGTCGCGGAGATCTGCCAGATCGTCGACGGTCCCGTCTCGGCTGAGGTTGTCGCGCTGGATCATGAGGGCATGATGCGCGAAGCCGAAATCGTGCGGAAGATCGCCGACAATGTCGCGGTCAAGGTGCCGCTGACCATCGACGGCCTCAAGACCTGCAAGGCGCTGACCGATGACGGCACGATGGTCAATGTCACCCTCTGCTTCTCCGCGAACCAGGCGCTGCTCGCGGCCAAGGCGGGCGCGACCTTCGTCTCGCCCTTCGTCGGCCGCCACGACGATATCGGCTTCGACGGCATGGAACTGATCAGCGATATCCGCCTGATCTATGACAATTACGACTTCGGGACCGAGATCCTCGTCGCATCGGTGCGTCATCCCATCCACATCCTGGAGTCCGCCAAGCTCGGCGCCGACGTGATGACCGCGCCGCCAGCGGTGATCCGTCAGCTGGTCAAGCACCCGCTGACCGACAAGGGCATCGAAGGCTTCCTCGCCGACTGGGCAAAGACCGGTCAGACCATCGGCTGAACGCGAAAAAGAAGGCCATCCCGGCTATATGCCGGGATGGCCTATCCTGCGGGCCATTAGGGGTTAGCCCGCAGTGGAGGGGTTTTCGAACACATCCTCGATCCGCAGACCGAACAGGTCGGCGATCTTGAAGGCGAGTGGCAGTGAAGGATCGTAGCGTCCGGTCTCGATCGCGTTGACGCTCTGGCGCGAGACCTCGAGCCGCTCGGCAAGGTCCTGCTGACTCCATTCACGCTCGGCGCGCAACACGCGCAGACGGTTCTTCATGCCGCGTCGGCCGTACGGCGACAGTCGCGGATCGCCATCCAGCACTGCGTGACGCTCCACAGAACGCACCAGGCGGGGAATGCCCAGAGCAGATCGACGGCACTGATCAGGTTCCTCTGCTGGAGAAACCCGAGGCCGGTCGAAAGCGTGAGCAGAATGCCGATGCTGACGAGCATCGCGACCGCCTGACGCTTCCGCACATATTCGTCGGTTTCCTCGACGAGATACAGTCCGACGACGATCAAGGAGGCTGCGATGCCGATCGCGGGCAGGATCGACAGGGCGACCAGTCCGATCGGGGACGGGTTGAGGCCCTTCGCCACCCAGGAGGCGCAGGTGATCAGCAGGCCATAGACAAGCGTCGCGCCCATGAAGCGCCACAGGAAACGCACCGATGCAGAGGAGATTTCCATGTCAAGCTTCCTTTCTAACTAGACAAGGAAACTTTACGTCAATGACGCTTTACATGTCAAGGATGCTTTACCTGTCTCGCAACCGCGCGACCATTTCCCGTGCGAGGAGGCTGAGCGTGTCGTCGCGCGCGCCCATGATGACGATGCGGTCGCCCGGTCGTGCCTCGGCCACGAGGTGCGCGGCGGCGGCGGCACGGTCGGGGATATGGCGCGCGTCGCGGCCCGATGCGGCGATGTCGGCGATAATGTCCGCGCTCGTCACTTCGCGGTTGACGGTACCGCCCTGGTAAACAGGATCGGGCAGGACGAGCTGATCGCCGGGGGCGAGCTTGTTCACGAACATTTCGACCAGTTCGCGCCGCATCACCTTGAGCGGGCCATAGCCATGTGGCTGGAACAGCGCGAGGACTCGGCCGGGAAAGGCGTGGAGCGTGTCGAGCGTGGCGGCGATCTTGTCGGGGTTGTGCCCGAAATCGTCGATCACCGCGATACCGTTCGCCTCGCCCACCAGCTCGAAGCGGCGGCGCAGACCGGTGAAGCCTTCGATCGCCCGCGCCGCGTCGGGCAGCGCGATACCCGCCGCGACGCTTGCGCCGATCGCTGCGAGCGCGTTGGCGATATTGTGGCGGCCTGGTACGGCGAGGCGAACCGGCACGGTGCTACCCGTCGTCACGAGATCGAAGCGGACCGCGAACGCCTCGAGCGCAAGGTTGCGCGCCGACAGGTCGGCATCGCCCTCGACCGCGAAGGTCACCGTGCGACTTCGGTCGAGCGCCATCGCGAGCGCGGCGCTTTCCGCGTCGCCGACATTGACGATGGTCGTGCGTGCCTTGGCCGCGAAATCGCCGAACAGCGAGCGCAGTTCCTCGAGCGACTTGTGGTCGAGGCTGACATTGTTGAGCACAGCTACGTGCGGCGTATAGAGCGCGATCGACCCGTCGCTCTCATCCACCTCGCTGACATAGAAACCGTCGCTCCCGACCAGCGCGCTGGCGAAGGGCGCGTCGGGACGGACGAAGTTCTTCATCACCGCGCCGTTCATCACCGTGGGATCGCGGCCCAAAGCGTGCAGGATCCATGCGATCATGCCGGTGACGGTCGATTTGCCGCTGGTGCCTGCAACACCGATCGAGGTGCCGGCGGCGTTGAACAGCGCGGCGTTGAGTTCCGCGCGGGTCATGCGCGGGCAGCCAAGTTCGGTGGCGCGAACCATGTCGGGGACACTGTCCTCGACCGCCGCGGAGGCGATCACCATCTGATCGGGTGAGGTTATACCACTGCCGTCCTGCGGGAACAGGTCGATGCCAAGCGCGCGTAAGGCGTCGAACTTGGCGGGCAGGCGCCCGGAATCGAGGCTGCGGTCCGAACCGGCGACCTTCGCGCCTTGCCCGGCCAGGATCATCGCGAGCGGCATCATGCCGCTGCCGCCGATCCCGACGAAAAAACAGGATTTGCCGTGTTGCATCGTGGCGGGCTATCGCCGGTTCGCGCGCGGGGAGCAAGGCACTCCCACCCCGTTCGCCCTGAGCTTGTCGAAGGGCTGTTCTTCTTGTCCGATGGGAAGAACGAGCAGGGCTTCGACAACCCCGGATCTGGTTCGGGGCCTGGCGGGTGAGTGCAAGGGGTAAGGCATGCGGATCGGCGTCGTCGCACCGGCGAGAACAGTTAGCGAAGAATCTGCGGTGCGGATGAAGGCGTTCATGGCGCTGACCTGGCCGAAGCACGAGATCGTGTTCCACCCGCAATGCTTCGTCACCGAGGGGCATTTCGCCGGACCGGACGATTATCGTGCTGCGGCGTTCCTGGAATTCGCCAACGATCCCGCGTTCGATGCGATCTGGTTCGCGCGCGGCGGCTATGGCTCGAACCGCATCCTCCACAGCGCGATGCCGCAGCTTGGCCCGGCGGCGCGCCACAAGACCTATATCGGCTATTCCGACATGGGGTTCATGCTCGGTGCGCTCTATGCCCGGCGGATCGGACGGCAGGCCCATGGATCGATGGCGAGCGCGATGGGCCGCGACGACAAGGGCGTGGATGCGGGCTGGGTGCTTGGCTGGCTGATCGACGGCGATCGTCGGGGGCTGGAGCCGACGCTGGACGGGCGCCCGGCGGCGGCGTTCAACCTCGCGATCCTGACGGCGATGATCGGCACGCCATGGCTGCCCGACCTCACCGATCATGTCCTGCACATCGAGGAAGTGGGCGAGCCGATGTACCGGATCGACCGGATGCTGTTCCAGATGGCGCATTCCACCCAGCTTCAGGGAATCGCGGGCGTGCGGCTGGGCGCGGTGACCGACGTCGTCGACAATGACGTACCGTTCGGCGAATCGATCGAGCAGATGATCGTCCGCTGGTGCCGGGAGATGGGCGTGCCCTATCTCGGCCGTTCGGGCATCGGGCACATCGCGTTGAACCGCGTCGTGCCGTTCGGGGTGACTTAACGCCCGATCGACGTTTGGCCTGTGCTGGCTGCCGTCATCCCCGCGCAGGCGGGGATCCACTGCAGCTGGCGTTCCGGCTCTATCCGACAGGGCGGCCAGAATGGATTCCCGCCTGCGCGGGAATGACGGTCAAAGAAAGTGTATTCGGGTCAGAGGCCGATCAGCCCCATTTCGCGAAGTTCGGCCTGTGCCTGGCGGTAGATTTGCGGATCCGCGATCCCCAGCCGCTGGCGCGCGGCATCGAGCGGTTCGTACATCAGCGCCTCATAATCCTCGCCCGACAGCCATTTGGCGCGCTTGCCGTGACGGCGGCCCTCGAGCACGGCCTTGGCAAAGGTCGTCTTGCCGGTGATCTTGAGGCTCTTGAGGGCCGCGCCGCCGCCGATGAACGCCCAACCGAGACCGCCGGTCTGCGCATAGGAGAAGGCGACAAGGCACGCCTCGCCCAGCGGCTCGTCGGCCTGATAGCCGGTCAGGATGTGCCAGATATCGTGGATGTCCCGCTCGCGGCGGCCGAACCAGGCGTGCGGATGCTGAACATTGCGCTCAACCTCGGCATCGGCATAGCTGACGTCCGCCAGCCCCTGCGCTGAATAGCCGGTGCGGTCGAGGAAGGCGCGATAGGCGCCGCCGACGCTGCCTTCGGGCAGCGAATCGATCCAGGCGCGATCGGAGAATCGCTCGGACAACTCGATCCGCTGATAGGCAAGGCGACCGCCGTGCGGGGTCGTGAGCAGCTTGCGGTAATTCTTCGCCGCCGTGTCGCCGTTGAGCGCACGCATGATGCGGAAGACCTGAACCGTATCATCCGCATTGCCGAGCAGCTTGAGCAGCGCACGCAGCGCCGTACCCCATTCGCGCCTGCGCGGCTGGCTCCAGTCGATCGCTTGCGCGGTCGACTGGGGAAGGGGCGCCTGCGTGGCGGGCGGCTGCATCTGCGCTTGCGTGGCCATGATCGCTTATCCTTACTGACAAGCGTGTTAATAAGCCATTATCGCGCGCTGTTCAAGACCCCGGGTCAGACCCGCATCGGCATCAAGACGTACAGGGCGGGCGACTTGTCGTTTTCGCGAATCAGCGTCGGCGCGGCGGCATCGGCCAGGTGCACTTCGACCAGATCGCCCTCGACCTGCCCCAGGATGTCCATCAGGTAGCGCGAGTTGAAGCCGATCTCGAACGGCTGGGCGGCATAGTCGCCGGGCACGTCTTCGGCGGCAGTGCCGTTGTCCGGACTGGTGACCGACAGGGTGATGCGGTCACGATCCAGCGCCATCTTCACCGCCCGGGTCTTTTCGGTCGCGATGGTCGAGACGCGGTCGACGCCTTCCATGAAGCTCTTGGGATCGATCTTCAGGATCTTGTCGTTGCCGGTGGGAATCACGCGGCTGTAGTCGGGGAAGGTGCCGTCGATCAGCTTCGAGGTGAGGATCGCGGCGCCCAGGTCGAAGCGAATCTTCGAACCCGACAGCGACACGCCGACCGATCCGTCGACTTCGTCAAGCAGCTTGCGCAGCTCAGCGACGCATTTGCGCGGCACGATCACGTCGGGCATCGATTCGGCGCCGTCCGGGCGCGCCACGGTAACGCGGGCGAGGCGGTGACCGTCGGTCGCCGCGGCCTTCAGCGTGTCGTCGGCGACGTGCAGGAAGATGCCGTTCAGGTAGTAGCGGGTCTCTTCGGTCGAGATCGCGAAGCGGGTCTTGTCGATGATCTGCTTGAGAATCTCGGCTGACAGTTCGAACACCGTCGGCAGCTCGCCCTCGGCGATCACCGGGAAATCGTCACGCGGCAACGTGCCCAGCTCGAACTTGGCGCGGCCGGCGTTGATCTTGATCTTGCCTTCGGCGGCGGTCAGCTCGACCTGCGACCCCTCGGGCAGCTTGCGCGCGATGTCGAACAGCGTGTGCGCGGAGACGGTGGTGGCGCCGGCCTGATCGACCGCGGCGGGCACGGTCTCGTCGATCTGCAGGTCGAGATCGGTCGCCATCAGGCGCAGCGAACCCTCGGCCGAAGCCTCGATCAGCACGTTGGACAGGATCGGAATCGTGTTGCGACGCTCCACCACGGACTGAACGTGGCTCAGGCCCTTCAACAACGTTGCGCGTTCGATCGTCGCTTTCATGTGTATTCAAACCCCCGGGGCGGCGGCCCCTAAAGACAACAGGCTGCCAGACGGCGCACGGATTGCCGTCGGAAGGTCGAGATATCCTTAACGTGAAAAAGGGCCGGAGCAAGCGCCCCGGCCCTTCGTATCGCATGATTCTGGCATCATCTGTGGATGATGCCGAGTCGTGCCCGTTTCTAAGGCATTCGCCTTAGAAACGGATGCCGACGCCCGCGACCACCTGATGACGGTCGATGTCGATGTCGTAGCCGTCGATCTTGCCGTAGTTCGAGTAGCGATACTCGCCCTTCAGATACATGTTGTTCGACAGCTTGAACTCGGCACCGGCACCGACGCGGAAGCCTTCCATGTCCTCATGGATCTCGGTCTTGGTGTTGCCGGTCTCATAGGTCGTCTCGACGCGGGCGTTGGTGTAGCCGCCCTTCGCGTAGAGCAGGGTCGTCGGGGTGATCGCGACACCGGCGCGCGCGCCGACATAGATGTCACGGCCCAGATCGGCGCGGAAGCGGTCGCCGGCGACCAGCAGATTGTTGGTGCGCGTGCCGACGCCCGAACCGGTCAGTTCGGCTTCGGCGCCGATCACCGCGCCGCCCAGCTGGACGTCATAGCCGATCGCACCGCCATAGGTGACGCCGTCCTTCGATGCGCCGTCGCCGTCGGTGCCGTCCTTGGCGGCGTCATAGCCGACCAGCGCCTCGACGCGGGGACCGGTGAAGGTCGCGTCCTGGGCCAGGGCCGGGGCCGCCATCGCGCTCGTGGCCAGTACGGCCAGAACCAGTTTACGCATAAAAACTCCTGTACAAATACACCCCCGCTTGGGCGGGAGCCGTCTAAATGCGCCAAATCATGCTGCGTTGCATGAACCCTGCATAAACGCGGAAAACCGTTGCTTTTTGGCCACAGCGCGCCCTAGCTTCGCTTGGTGCAACGCAGGCGCAGCATGGGCTGGGGAGAGCGGACTAATGGCAAGGTTGGGCCGCGACTTCATCGCCCGGCATGGCGAGACGGTGTTCAACGCCGCGGGTCGGCTTCAGGGCGAGCATCCGCACACCCCGCTGACCCGTGCGGGTTTCGCGCAGGCGGACGAAATGGGTCGGGCACTGCGTGTCATTCTGGGCGTGGAGCCCAAACTCACCCTATGGGCCTCGAACACCGGACGCGCGCTTCAGACGCTGGCGGTGATCGCTGAGCACCTGGAACTCGACTGGCATGGCGCGCGGCAGGATCCGCGGCTGGCCGAGATCGGCATGGGCGCATGGGGCGGGCGCTATTATGCCGAGCTGGCGTTTGAGTATGGCGAGATCGTCGCGCCGGGCGGACTGCTCCGCGTTGCGCCGGAAGGAGAAGATTATCATCAGATCGCCGAGCGTGTCGGAGGCTGGCTTGCCGATACCGATGACGATCCCGGCGACCGGCTGGTGATTATGCATGGAATATCGAGCCGCGTGCTGCGCGGGATCATGACCGGGCAGGAGGTGCATCCTGATTTCGAAGCGCCCGTCGCGCAGGTGCTGCCGCAGGGATCGGTGGTGATGATCGAAGGCGGCGTCGAAACCGTGATCCACACCGGCACCGGGCACGCGCCGGCATGATCGCGGCGGCCATTATGCTGATCGCGGCGCTCCAGGGACAGGGCCGCGAATCGCTCGGCGTGTTCGACAGCTGGGGCGCATTTCGCGATTCGGCGCCACAGCGCTGCTATGCGATCAGCCAGCCACCGCAGGGCGCCGGACGGGGCGCGTTCGCCAGCGTCGCCAGCTGGCCGCGTGCGGGCGCGCGCAATCAGATCCATATCCGCCTGAGTCGTCCGCGCGATCCGCGTGCCAAGGTCACGCTGGCGGTAGGCGAGCGGCGGTTCGAGCTGATGGCCGGGCCAAGCGACGCCTGGGCGCCCGATCCGCGTACCGATGCGGCGATCGTCGCGGCGATCCGGTCGAGCCGGAGCATGAGCGTCGAAAGTCTGGCGAGTGGCGGCGGCGCCTTCGCGGATGTCTATGCCCTGAAGGGCGCAGCCACCGCGATCGACGCCGCCGCCATGGGCTGCGCGCGGCGCTAGGCCTGTCCGCACAACCCGGGGGGGACGATTACTGGGTCGGCGAAGCCTGCTGCTCGGCCACGATCGCGGCCTGAACCTTCTGCTGAAGCACCGGATCGGCCTGCGATGCCTGCGCGATCTCATTGAACCGAGCCGCGGCAAGCCCGCTGCCCGTCACGGCATCGGCCATCTTCTTCTGCTTGTCGGCGGCCGGAACCGCAGCGTCCTTGTTCACCTTGTCGACCGCGAGTGCGGCCTTGGCGAACTGCTTGAGTTCGGCGTCGCTCACGGTCGCCGGTGCGGCGGTCGCGGCCTGGGGTGCCGATGCGGCGGGCGCCGCGGTGTCCTGAGCCAGCGCGGGCGTGGTGATAAGGGTGGCGCCGGCCAGCATCAGGGCGTGACGGAATTTCATGTCAAACTCTCCAACAACAAATTCGGGTTGCCTCGGTCGAATGCTTCCAGCGCGATCCGGTTGCCGCAATCGTGCTTCGACACGGCGAGCCGTGGGCGGGGTGAGGCGGGGAGTGGATTTCGCCGCCCATTTCGCCTATATGCGCGCCATGCAGACAGCTCCGGCCGCCCTCATGCCCATCCCCGGGCACATCGATCCCGTGCCGGTTCCCCGGGCATTGAAGCCACGCGCCGATGGCAGAATCGACCTGCTCGGCCTGTCCAAGCATGATTTGCGCATGGCGCTTGAGACGTCGCAGCTCGAGCCGAAACAGGCCAAGCTGCGCGCCAAGCAGCTGTGGCACTGGATCTATAATCGCGGTGTCACCGACTTCAGCCTGATGACCGACATCTCGAAGTCGATGCAGCCCTGGCTGGCGCAGCGCTTCGTGATCTCGCGCCCGGAAGTGATCGAGGCGCAGGTCTCGACCGACGGCACGCGCAAATGGCTGCTCCGTTCGGACGACGGCCAGGATTACGAGATGGTGTTCATCCCCGACGCCGATCGCGGAACCCTGTGCGTGTCCAGCCAGGTCGGCTGCACGCTCAACTGCCGCTTCTGCCATACCGGCACGATGCGCCTGGTCCGCAACCTTGAGCCGGGTGAGATCGTCGGGCAGGTGATGTTGGCCCGCGACGCGCTCGGCGAATGGCCGAGCCAACCCGACGGCCGCATGCTCACCAACATCGTGATGATGGGCATGGGCGAGCCGCTCTACAATTTCGACAATGTCCGCGACGGTCTCAAGATCGTGATGGACGGTGACGGCCTGGCGTTGAGCAAGCGCCGCATTACGCTCTCGACCAGCGGCGTGGTGCCGATGATGGAGCGCGCGGGTGAGGAGATCGGGGTCAACCTCGCGGTTTCGCTCCACGCGGTGACCAAGGAAGTGCGCGACGAGATCGTGCCGCTCAACCGCAAGTTCGGCATCGAGGAATTGCTGCAAGCCTGCGCCGACTATCCCGGCGCCAACAACGCGCGCCGCATCACGTTCGAATATGTGATGCTCAAGGACAAGAACGACAGCGACGAGGACGCGCGCGAGCTGGTCCGGCTGATCAAGAAGTACAAGCTGCCCGCCAAGGTGAACCTGATCCCGTTCAACCCCTGGCCCGGCGCGCCGTACGAATGCTCGACGCCCGAGCGTATCCGCGCGTTCCAGGAGATCGTGTTCGGCGCGGGCATCTCGGCGCCCGCCCGCACCCCGCGCGGCCGCGATATCGACGCGGCATGCGGCCAGCTCAAGACGGCGAGCGAGAAGAAGTCGCGCGCCGAGCTGGACCGGCTGGCCGAAGAGAAGCAGGCCGCGCTGGGCTGATTAGCCTGCGGTTCTAGTGAGAGCCAACCAGGTCCAGTGGACGCCGGCCGCCCGGCTGAGCGGATGCACCGCCGGCGCTTCCGCCTGACGGATCAGCTCGAAACCCGCCGTGCGGGCGAGATCGATCGCCTCGTCAGGCGGTGCCGGATAGCTGTGGGGTCCGAGCTCGCCCGGCTCGTGGCGCAGCGACAGGATCAGCGTGGCACCCTGCGCCGCGATCCGGGTCAGGCTCTGAACCGTCCGCGCGCGGTCTGCGGTGTCGAGATGGTGCCAGACGGCGCACAGCACGATCAGGTCGAACGGTCCGCGTTGCGCCACTCCGGCCAGCTCGGGTAGCCGGTCGTCGAGCCATTCGACCTGGTCGCCGTGCAGCGCCGTCCCGGCCTCGCGGAACTCGCGCACCGGCTCAACCGCCAGCACGCGATGCCCCTTCGCCGCGAACCACGCCGCATCGCGACCGGTGCCAGCGGCGATGTCCACTACCCGGGCGGGCGAGTCCGGAAGCAGATCCAGCACCGTGGCATAAATTTGTTCCGGCGATAGCGCGTCATAGCCCGCGATCAGATCGGGGGTTGCCCGTGCGGCATAGTCGGTGATCGCGTCGCCCACCCGGCTTCTCCCTAGACTCTATAGAGTCGCGCCCGCCGCGATCGTATCGGTGCGGCCGGCGATCCAGACCTGTCCCTGATCGTCGACGCTGCAATGGACACGACCGTCGGCGCCGGTGCAACGGCCTTGCGCTGCGACATAGCTCCCCTTGGCTAGGCCGTCCGCAAACAGATGCTGCGCGACCGCGGCGTTGAGGCTGCCGGTGACGGGATCCTCGACCAGCTTGCCCGCCGGATCGGTGAAGAAGGCGCGGATCTCCCAATCCGCGCCGCTGCCTGGCGCGGCGGGCGCGACCAGGGCGATATCGGTGCCCGCCGGCGCGCGCGGTTGGGGCTGCACGGCAAGCACCTCTTCCGCCGTGCTCAGCCGCAGCATCCGCCATTGCGGGCCGTTATGAGCATGGCGGGCGTCGATGATCGCATCGACCGGCACATTGGCGAGGGCGGCGGTGTCGGCACGTTCGGCATCGGTGAGCGGGGCGCCGTTGATCAGCGGCGGGGCACGGAACGCCAGCCGCTCGCCGTCGCGCCGCACTTCGACCAGGCCGACGCCGCATTCCTGCGCGATGCGGTCGGGGTTCTTCGGCACGCCGCCCGCGGCGAGCCAGGCGTGGCAGGTGCCGAGCGTGGGGTGTCCGGCAAAGGGCAGCTCGCCCGCCGGATAGAAGATGCGCACGCGATAGTCGGCGGCGGGATCCGTGGGCGGCAGGAGGAAGGTCGTCTCGGAGAAGCCGAGCCAGCGGGTGAGTGACTGCATCGCCGCCGTGCTCATGCCCTCCGCGCCATGCACCACCGCGAGCGGATTGCCGCGCAGCGCCCGCGCCCCGAACACGTCGACCAGATCCAGCTTCATCACTTCCACCCTGCCTCTATTTGTTGGCCCCGGACTTGTGGTGCCGGACCGCGTGACGCAAGAGCCATCGCGAAAGGGGCATGGGCGGCATGGACTCGTGGGCGAATCTGGCGCTTGCCGCCGTGGCCGGGGTCGTCGGCGGCGCGATGAACGGGCTGGCCGGCGGCGGATCGTTCGCGACGCTGCCCGCGCTGATCGCGCTGGGCCTGCCCGCGAACATCGCCAACGCCACCTCCAACGTCGCGCTGCTGCCCGGCGCGGCGGCGAGCGCCTGGGGATTTCGGGACGAATTGGGGCCGGTGGCGGGCCTGTCAGTGGTGCTGCTCGCCACGATCACCTTCATCAGCGGGATCGCGGGCAGCCTGTTGCTGGTGCTGACGCCCAGCGACATGTTCGACATCATCGTCCCGTGGCTGCTGCTGTTCGCCTTCGTCGTGATGTTGTTCGGGCGGAGCGCGGCGGACTGGCTGCATGCGCGGGTGACGATCGGCAAGCGGACCCTGGTCGGCGCGCAATCGGTGCTCGGCATCTATGGCGGCTATTTCGGCGGCGGAGTCGGGCTGATCACCACCGCGGTCTATGGCCTGCTCGCCAATATCCAGCCGCGTGAGCTGTTCGCGATCCGCACGCTGATGCTCTCGGTCGCCAACCTCGCCGCGGCGATCGTCTTCACCACCTTCGCGATGGTGTGGTGGTGGGCGTGCCTGCCGATGCTGGCGGGGTCGATCATCGGTGGCTGGGCCGGCGCGGCGATCGGCAAGAAGTTGTCGGCGCGGGCGGTGCGGGTGTGGACGCTGCTGGTGACGGCATCGACGACGGTGATCTTCTTCATGCGGGCCTATGGGTAAGGCGGGGCGGTCGCGTATTGCGCTGCGGCCGTCATCCCGGCCTTGTGCCGGGATGACAAGGAAGGCGTGCGCGCTGGCGACCCGATTGCAGACATATCAGCCTGCATATGTTTTTGGTAAAAGCTGCCGCGGCGATCCGGAGCAAGTTGGTGGGAACCAGAAACTATCTGATCGAGGGCGTTTCGGGGACTGGCAAGACATCGGTTTGTGACGAGCTGGAACGGCGCGGCTACCACGCCATTCACGGTGACCGTGCGTTAGCGTATCAGGGCGATCCTCAGACCGGCGAACCGCTCGATGGCTTGGCGCACGAGAACCATATCTGGGACATCGAGAAGGTTAGGAACATAGCGGGCGACCAGAGCCACGCCGCTTCCTTCTTTTGCGGTGGCTCTCGTAACTTCGGGCGCTTCATTGACCTGTTTGATCAGGTATTTGTTCTCGAGATTGATAGGGACACCCTGCTTCAACGCCTTTCCAGCAGACCATCGAATGAGTGGGGCGGAATTTCATCGCAAAAGGCGATGATCATTCGACTGCATGAGACAGGTGAGGACGTTCCCGGAAACGCGGTTCGAATCAACGCGACCGCCCCGATCGGCCAAGTCGTTGACGACATTCTTTCAAAATGCATTTGATCGATCGCTGACTTCCGCGACGCTGCCATTCCGCATCCCATTCATAGCGGCCCGTCCCGACCTAAGCCGCATCGCGGCACTCCCTCCGCCGGGGAAATGAGGTGGCCCACCAGTCGCCGATCGCGTCGATCATCGGCATCAGTTCCGCGCCGGGCGCGCTGAGGCTGTATTCGACGCGCAGCGGGAAGCCCTGATACGCGGTGCGCGCGACCAGGCCAGCGTCCTCGAGCTTGCGCAATTCCAGCGTCAGGATGCGGTGCGAGATGCTGGGATTGTCGCGCTGCAGCTCGCTGAAGCGCTTGGGGCCGTCCTTCAAATAATAGAGCAGCAAGGTCGCCCAGCGGCCGCTCAGCACGCGCATCGCATCCTCGATCGGGCAGTTCGACACGACGTCCTGCATTTTTTCGGCTCCGCTCCAGAAGTGACATTTTTGTGCGTAATTTACTTGGGCGCTTGGCTCCCTAAATGCCAGTCACACCGCGCGGTGATCCCCCAAAGATCACGGAGAACATCATGGAACCGACCCTGCTTTATGGCTTCCCGCTGGGGAGCTCGATGGGGCTTGTCGCATCGCTCGAATGGCTCGGCCAGCCCTATCGGCTGTCGCGCGTCGACATGCTGAGCGAGATGAAGACGCCCGACTATCTGCGCCTCAATCCGCGCGGCGAGACTCCGGCGTTCATTACCGAGGATGGCCGCGTGCTGACCGAGACGATGGCGATCGCCCGTTGGATCGAGGCGCGCGATCACGAACGCCGCGTCAGCTTCGATCCCCGCACGCCGGAAGCCGACCGGATGCATCAGCTGATGGCGTTCATCAACACCGGCTTTACCGGTGCCTTCACCCCCTATTGGGTCGCGCTGGAGATGGAGGGCGACGACCCGGCCTATAAGACGGCGCTGCGCCAGTTCGGGCGCGACATGGTCAACGACCGGCATGCACGGCTGGAGGAATTGATCGGTGACGGTCCCTATCTGCTTGGCGATCGTCCGACGCTGGCCGATGGCGTGTTCATCGGTGTCGCGCGTTGGGGCGAATTCCACCAGGCGATCGAGCCGGGCGCCTATCCCAAGGTCGAGGCGCTGATCGAGCGGCTGATGGCCGACCCCGCTGTCGCCTTCGCCCAGGCGCGCGAGTTTGGCGAGACCCCGCCGGGCAACGGCACGATGCTGGGCGAGATCCCGCTCGCCGAGATCCTGCGCAAGCACGCATAGACAGCCCCCGCCGGTTCGGCCTTGCGCCGGGCCGGCGGAAGCGCGATTCTGCCCCTCGGCCGTAACCCTTTGCGGCCGATACGCGTAGTAGGTGCATGGCCGAACCCGAACCGCCGATTGCGATCCGCCGCCACGCGCTGACCACGCGCATCTGGCACTGGATCACCGCGATCAGCGTGATCGTGCTGCTGGGCAGCGGCCTGATGATCCTCAACGCGCATGGCCAGCTCTATTGGGGCCAATATGGCGCGAACTATGACCAGCCCTGGTTCCGTGTCGCCTGGATCTTCGAGGGCGGGCGGGTGCCTGGCTGGCTGACCATTCCCTCGACCTACAACCTCGCTTTGGCGCGGCGCTGGCATCTGTTCTTCGCGTTGGTGCTGGCGTTCGCGCTGCTGGCATTCATGGTCGCGAGCCTGCTCAACCGCCATTTCCAGCGCGATCTGCGCGTGCAAGCAAAGGAATTGTCGCCCGCGCATCTCGCCGCGGAGGTGAAGGCGCACGCCGCGCTGCGCTTCCACGATCCGGAAAATCCACGCGCCTATAACGGGCTACAGAAGCTGTCCTACGTGGCGGTGATCTTCGTGCTGCTGCCGCTGGTGATCTTCACCGGGCTGGCAATGTCGCCGGGGATGAACGCGGCATGGCCGTGGCTGATCGACCTCTTCGGCGGGCGGCAAAGCGCGCGATCGATCCACTTCATCGTCGCGATGCTGCTCGCCCTCTTCATCATCGTCCACCTCGCGCTCGTCATCCTCGCGGGGGCGTGGAATGAAATTCGGTCGATGATCACCGGCAAGTGGAAGGTGCCGCAATGAGCCTGATCACCCGCCGCTCGCTGCTGATCGCCGGGGCGGGAAGCGTCGTCGCCGGATGCGACAGGATCGGTAACAGCGAGGCCGGCCGCGATCTGCTGTTCAAGGCCGAGGCGGTGCACAAGAGCCTGCAGCGCGCGATCACCGACCGCAACGCGCTGGCCCGGCAATTCAGCGAGGCCGAGATGTCGCCGCGCTTCCGCGCCAACGGATCGACCTTCCCGGCCGATCCGGCCTATCGCGTGCTGATGCGCGGCAATTTCGCCGACTGGCGGCTCAAGGTGGACGGCCTGGTGGCGCGGCCGCTCAGCCTGTCGCTCGCCGATATCCGGTCGCTGCCGCAGCGGGTGCAGATCACGCGCCACGATTGTGTCGAGGGGTGGAGCGCGATCGGGAAATGGCACGGGCCGAAGCTGTCGACCTTGCTCGACCTGGCGGGGTTGAGGGACAGCGCGCGCTTCCTGGTCTTTCATTGCGCCGACACGCTCTATGGCCGGCCCTATTATGAATCGATCGACCTGATCGATGCCTTCCACCCGCAGACCATCCTCGCCTGGGCGATGAACAACCGCACGCTCCCGGTCGAACATGGCGCGCCGCTACGCCTGCGGGTCGAACGGCAGTTGGGCTACAAGCACGCCAAATATGTGATGCGGATCGAAGCGGTGGCCTCGATCGACGCGATCCACGGCGGCAAGGGTGGGCTGTGGGAGGATATCGCGGATTATGAATGGTATGCCGGGATTTGATGAGAAGTTTTTCGGGTTCGCGGCTTTTCCGCACTTGCGAACGGGGTTTCGCCCGCTAGCCTAGCGCCATGGCTCTTATCGACCATTTCTTCGCCCGCGCCATCAAGCGCGGGGAGTTCACCGTGATCCATGCCGACGGAACGGCGCGCAGCTTCGGCGCACCCGATCCCGAAATCGCGCCGATCACAATCCGCTTCACCGAACCGTCCGTGGCGCGGCGGATCCTGATCGATCCCTCGCTCGGCGCGGCCGAGGCGTTCATGGACGGATCGCTGGTGATCGAACAGGGCGACATCCTCGCGCTGCTCAACCTGTTCACCGCCAACAACAAATGGGAAGCGGGGGTCAGCAACCTCAACCCGGGGCTGCTCAAGCGCAGCTTCGACAATGTCCGCTTCCGGCTCGACCGGATCAACATGGCGCGCCGATCGAAGCGCAACGTGGCGCACCATTACGACCTGTCGGCGACGCTCTACGACCACTTTCTCGACGCCGACCGCCAATATTCGATGGCCTATTACACCGATCCGGCGAACAGCCTGGAACAGGCACAGGCGGACAAGAAGGCGCATATCGCCGCCAAGCTCGCGATCCGGCCTGGCATGAGGGTGCTCGACATCGGCTGCGGCTGGGGCGGGATGGCGCTCTATCTGCATGCCAAGACCGGCGCCGAGGTGCTGGGCGTCACCCTGTCCGAAGAGCAGCTCAAGATCGCGCGCGAGCGGGCGGAAAAGGCCGGCGTCGCGGACAAGGTCAAGTTCGAACTGATCGACTATCGCCATGTGACCCCTGAGAAATTTGGGGGCCAGTTCGACCGCATCGTCTCGGTTGGCATGTTCGAGCATGTCGGCACGGCGCACTACCGCACCTTCTTCCGCAAGTGCCGCGAGCTGCTGAACGAAGAGGGGGTGATGCTGCTCCACACGATCGGCCGCGCCGGCGAGCCGGGCGTGACCGACGCCTTCACCGCCAAATACATCTTCCCCGGCGGCTATATCCCGGCGCTGTCGGAAATCGTGCGCGGGCATGAGGGGATGCGGCTGTTCCTCACCGACGTCGAAGTGCTGCGGCTCCACTACGCCTATACGCTGCAGGCCTGGTACGACCGCGCCACAGCGGCGAAGGCGGAGATCGTCGCACTATACGACGAGAGCTTCTTCCGCATGTGGACCTTCTACCTCGCCGGGTCGCTGTGCGCGTTCCGCAATGGCGGGCTGGTCAACTACCAGCTGCAATATTCACGCTCGCGTACGGCGCTGCCGATCACGCGGGATTACATGGCGGAGGCCGAAGCGAAGCTGCGCTAGCCGGGCGGGGCCTATAATCTTTTCGTCACCCCGGCCTTGTGCCGGGGTCCACCTAGCGGCACCGGCTGGGCCAGAGCCTCTTGCCCATATCGGGCCGCGCGGCGGATCCCGGCACAAGGCCGGGATGACGGCAGGGTCGTAGTGCTTCGGCGCGGAGCCGAGCTATTTGACGCCCAGCTGCTCCACATCCGCACCCAGATAGCGGGTGAGTTCGTCGCGGGTGATCTTGCCGTTCTTGTCGGTATCGACGGCATCGAACCAGGCATCGGCCTTGGCGAAGGGCTGTTGGCGCGCGTCGATCGCGGGGCGCGGATCGCCCGCCTTCTTCGCCTTCTGCGCGGCGGCATAGGTGGCGTTGGCGGTCGTCTCGAAATCGAAGCGGGCGCGGACTTCGTCGCGCTCGACCACGCCGTCCTCGTTAAGGTCGAGATCGGCGAAGCGCTCCGCGACGCGGCGCTCGGCCTCGGCCTTGGGCAGTGGGCCGGGCGCGAGGCTGGCGGGCGGGGTCTGGGCGGCGGCGAGGGCGAAGAGAATCAGCATGAGCGCTATCATAGCACGAACCCGCTGACCGGCGCTTGAACCGTCAAACGGGGTATTTCGCGTTCATCCAGGTGAGCGCATCGCGGGTCATGTTCTCCAGCACCGCCATGTCCACATCGGCGAGCTTGTTGATATAGAGGCACGACTTGCCGGTCTTGTGCTTGCCGAGCCGGGCGAGTTGTTCGTGCTGTGCGGGGTCTTCGGTAAGGATGTAGAGCACGAGCTGTGCCTTGCGCGGCGAAAAGCCGAGCCGGCACATCGTGCCCTCATGGCCGCTGTCGTATCGATAATGGTAGCTGCCGAAGCCGACGATCGACGGCCCCCACATACGTGGCGGCTCGCCGGTGATTCGTTCCATCATCGCGCAGACGACCTGGGCGTCCTCGCGCCGGGCGGGGCTTTCGACTGCCGCGATGAAGTCATCGGCGGTGATCTGTGTCGGCTTGGTCTTGATCTCGGCCATCGGACGGCTCCGCTGGATTTCGCGGCGAGCATATGCGCATGGGAACGCCATGCAAGCGGCTCAGCCCCTCGTCCTCACCCGCCGCTCGATCTTCGCGCAGGCATGGCCGATCATGCTCGGCCAGACGACGGTGCCGCTGGTGGGCCTCGTCGATACCGCGGTGATCGGCTGGACCGGGGATGCGGCGGCGCTGGCGGGCGTGGCGCTGGGCGTCGCGATCATCAATTTCATTTTCTGGGCGTTCGGCTTCCTGCGCATGGGCATGACCGGGATGACCGCGCAAGCGCATGGTCGCGGCGACGCGGCCGAGGTCAATGCGCTGCTCGCGCGCGGCGTCGCCGCCGGTCTGGCGATCGGCGCGGTGCTGGTCGCGCTGCAGCTGCTGATCGTGCCGCTCGCGCTCAGTCTGTTGGCCGGGGGCGAGACGCTGACCGCCGCCGCGCATGAGTTCGTGACCGCGCGCTTCCTCGGCGCACCGGCGGCGCTAGGCTTCTACGCGATCAACGGCTGGCTCTACGGGCTTGGCCGAACGCGTGAGACGTTGCTGCTTCAGATCGCGATGAACGTGGTCAATGTCGCGCTCGACATCCTGTTCGTGTGGCATTTCGGGATGGGCGCGCGGGGTGTCGGCCTCGGCACCGCGCTGGCCGAGTGGGTCGCGCTGGCGCTCGGCATCGTGATGGTGCTTCGGATCGTCGGGCCGGGCGCGTTGATGCGCCAGCGCGCGGGGTTCTTCGATCCGGCCGCGTGGAAGCGGCTGTTCGCGGTCAATGGCGACATCATGATCCGCACCATCGCGTTGCTGACGATGTTCCTGTGGCTCGCCAATGCCGGCGCGCGGCTGGGGACGGTACAACTCGCCGCCAACCATGTGCTGCTGCAACTCGTCGGCATCTTTGCTTTTGTGCTCGACGGCTTCGCCTTCACCGCCGAATCGCGGGTGGGGATCGCGATTGGGGCGGGGGCAAAGGCGGATGTGAAACGCGCGATCCGGCTGACGGGGGAGTTCTCGCTTGGTTTCGGGCTGATCGCGAGCGCGATCGCGGCCGCGTTCGGCTGGCTGCTGGTCGATTTGCTGACCACCAATGCGGAGGTGCGCGCGGCTGCCTATGCCATGCTGCCCTTCGCCGCGCTGACCGCGACTTTGGGGGTTCCGGCATGGCTGCTCGACGGGGTGTTCATCGGCGCGACGCAGGGCAGGGCGCTGCGCAACGCGGCGATCCTGGCGACGGTGCTGTATATCGGCACTGACCTGCTGTTGCGCCCGTTCGGCGCGACCGGCCTTTGGCTCGCGTTCGTCGCCAGCTATTTCTACCGGGCGGGTGCGCTCGCATTCTATCTACCCCGCCTGTTCGCTACGGTTGCGGAAGCGCGCCCACGGGCCTAGAGGCCACGCGACTTTTCCCTCTGGAGCGTATGCAATGGCCGACAAGATCAATCGCGTGGTGCTTGCCTATTCGGGCGGCCTCGACACCAGCGTGATCCTGAAATGGCTCCAGCAGGAATATCAGTGCGAGGTGGTGACCTTCACCGCCGATCTCGGCCAGGGCGAAGAGCTGGAGCCGGCGCGCCAGAAGGCGCTCAACGCCGGCGTGAAGCCCGAGCACATCTTCATTGACGATCTCAAGGAAGAGTTCGTCCGCGACTTCGTCTTCCCGATGATGCGCGCCAATGCGCTGTACGAGGGGCTGTATCTGCTCGGCACGTCGATCGCGCGCCCGCTGATCTCCAAGCGGCTGATCGAGATCGCCAAGGAAGTGAACGCCGATGCGGTCAGCCATGGCGCGACCGGCAAGGGCAATGATCAGGTGCGTTTCGAGCTGTCCGCCTATGCGCTGAACCCGGACATCAAGGTGATCGCGCCGTGGCGCGAATGGGATCTGACCAGCCGCACCAAGCTGATCGAGTTCGCTGAGAAGCACCAGATCCAGGTCGCGAAGGACAAGCGCGGCGAGGCGCCCTTCTCGACCGACGCGAACCTCCTCCACACCAGCTCCGAGGGCAAGGTGCTCGAGGATCCGTGGGAAGAGGTGCCCGACTATGTCTTCTCGCGCACGGTGAACCCGGAAGATGCGCCGGATACGCCCGAATATATCACGATCGATTTCGAAAAGGGCGACGGCATCGCACTCAACGGCGAGGCGATGTCCCCTGCAACGCTACTCGGTGCGCTTAACGATCTAGGCCGCAAACACGGCATCGGCCGCCTCGATCTGGTCGAGAACCGCTTCGTCGGTATGAAGTCGCGCGGCATGTACGAGACGCCGGGCGGCACCATCTATCACCTTGCCCATCGCGGGATCGAAAGCATCACGCTCGATCGCGGCGCCGCGCACCTCAAGGACGAGCTGGCGCCCCGCTATGCCGAGCTGATCTACAACGGCTTCTGGTTCGCGCCCGAGCGCGAGATGCTGCAGGCGGCGATCGACCACAGCCAGCAGAACGTCAACGGCACCGTGCGCCTCAAGCTTTACAAGGGCGGGGTCTATGTCGTCGGGCGGAAGTCGCCCAACTCGCTGTACAGCGAGAAGGTCGTGACCTTTGAGGACGACCAGGGCGCGTACGACCAGCGCGACGCGGCGGGCTTCATCAAGCTCAACGCGCTGCGGCTTCGTCTGTTGGGACGGCGCGACGACTGACGATGCCGCGAGGCTCGCCTAACGGTTGCAACCGAGGCCGAGGTTTAGGCTGAGTTAACCATCTTGGTCTAGCTCGGGGGAATGGAGCAGCGGGGAGCAGGCCGGGTCCGGTTCGAACCGGGAATCGCGATCGGGATCGCGGTCCTGTTGTCCGTGGCGTGGAGCGTGGCCGACTGGGCACGGCTCACCGCGCTAACGCTGCCAGATCCGGATGATATGATGCGGCTTGTCCAGATCCGCAACTGGATCGGTGGGCAGGCCTTTTCGGACCTGACGCAGTACCGGTTGGGGGATGGACTGGCGATGCACTGGTCGCGTCTTCCCGACCTGGTGCCCGCGATGCTGATCGTGCTGTTGGAGCCGCTGACAGGTCGTCATGGTGCCGAGCTTGCGGCAGTGATCGGCTGGCCAATAATGCTGTTCGCCGCCGCGCTCACGCTCCTCGCGCAGATATCCCGGCGATTGGATCCCGATCCCTCGGTCGGGGTGATCGCATTGCTCCTCGGTGCGATCGCCTATCCGGCAACCGGCTTCTTCATGCCGGGCCGGATCGATCATCATGGGCTGCAGTTGGTGCTGTTGTTGGTCGCGGCCCGGGGATTGACGGGCGGAACGGACATCCGCAGTGGCGTGCTGACGGGCGTGGCGGTTGCCGCCAGCCTTGCGATCGGCCTGGAAACAGCGCCGCTCTGCGCCGTCATGCTCATCGTGATGGTGCTCCGTTGGATTTTGGCTGGGCGCGAGCGCGATGCGGAACTCGCAGGGTGTGGTGCCGGGCTGGCCGGCGGGATGGCGTTGGCGGCGTTGATCCTGGCGCCGCGAATTTGGCCGCCATTGTGCGATGCGTTCACGCCGCCGGTCACGGTACTGGGCGGTGTGGCCGGGCTGCTGCTGATCGGGCTCGGTGTCGCGGGACGCACGCTGCCTGAACGGCCGCGCCGCTGGATCGCACTCAGCATAGCCGGAATCGTGGGCCTTATCGCCGTGACCCTATTCGCGCCCGACTGTCTTGCCGGACCCTATTCCGCTGTACCACCGCTCTTGCGCGTCTTGTGGCTCGATCATGTCGCGGAGGCGCAACCGCTGTTCGCCGCGCCGCCAGGCGTTGCGATCGGCTATGGCGGGCTGATGCTTACAGGGTTGGCGGTGGCAATGGTTCGCTTGATGCGCGGCCAGCGCGATGTTGTTTCGCTTGGCTGGTATGCGCTGCTGCTGGGCGCAGCGATGCTGGCTTGCATCCAGCTCAGACTTGCGCCGTTCGGCGCGGCCCTCGCGGTGCCGGTTCTGGCGGGGCTGGTTGCAGCCGCTCGCCAGCGCGGCTCCTCGCCAGGCCGGATCGGCGCGTGGGTGGTATCCGCCGGGATCCTGTATCCGTTTGCTGGAAGCATGGCGGCAGTCGGTCATACGGAAACGGCGCGTGCGCCATGTTTCACTCCCGATAACCTTGGACGAATCGCCGCGCTCGGCCCGGTGAAGATCGCTGTGCCGATCGACATGGGGGGCTATGTCCTCGCCGCGACTGACGCCCGCGTGCTCGCCGCTCCCTATCATCGCAACGGAGCCGCCAACATCGCACACTATCGACTGTTCCTTGCAGGGCCTGCGGCGGCGAGAGCGGCGGCGGAGCGACATGGTATCCAGGCCATCGCCTATTGTCCGGGCTGGGTCGGCGATCTCGATCCGATGGGGATCGCCGCTTCCGGCTCGATCGTCAAACTCGCCGCTGCGGGGCGGACTCCCGGCTGGGCGAGGGCGGTTTCGCGCCGCCCCGAGCTCGTCATTCTGCGGGTCGCGCCGTGAACGGCGCATGGTGGCAATCGCGCCGCTTCGCGCTGCTGATGGTTGCGCTTGCCGCCGTGCCATTGCTGCTGCCCGCCATTCCCCCCTTCACCGACGTACCGGGGCACATGGGCCGCTATCGGGTGATGCTCGACACCGATACCGGCACGCTTTCGCAATGGTATCAATTCACCTGGCGACCGATAGGCTATCTGGGCGGCGATCTGCTCGCGGCGGTGCTGGCGCCGCTGCTCGGGCTTGAGTTGGCGGTCAAAGCGATCGTGATCACGATACCGATGCTCACCGTCGCGGGCATATTGTGGATCTCGCACGAGGCGCATGGCCGGGTTCAGCCGCTCGCGCTGCTGGCGCTCCCGCTCGCCTACCACCCCGCGCTGCAATATGGGTTCATCAACTACACGCTGGCGATGGCCCTGACGCTCAACGCCTGGGCGCTATGGATACGCCTCGGGCGAGTCCGTCGCTTCCGGCTTCGCGCCGCGCTGTTCGTCCCGCTCGCCTTCGTGATCTGGAGCGCGCATCTTTTTGGCTGGCTCATGCTCGGCATGATGGCTTTCGCGACCGAGTTGATGCGGGAGCGGGCCAGTGGCCGTATATGGCCGGCGGCGATCTTCCACGGCGGGCTGGCCTGCCTGCCGCTCGCGCCTCCCTTCGCGATGTTTCTGGGGTGGCGGCCGGGAGAGGGAGGCGCGGAAAGCGATTGGCTTCCGGGTCTCAAGCTCAAGCCGGGTTGGTTGGTGACGGTGCTACGCGACCGGTGGCGCTGGTTCGATATCGCGTCGATCATCCTGATCGCGCTGTCGCTGTACCGTTGTGTCCGCTCGCCGCGCTTCGGGCATGCGGTGCCGATTACCGCGGCAGCGGTCGGGGCGTTGGCGATGTTCGTCGCGATGCCGTTCATGTCGGCTTTTGCCGATATGCGGCTGGCCCCCTACGCCGTGATGTTCGCGTTGCTCGCAATCCGCTGCGATTCGGTAAGCCCGCGCGAACAGAGGGTGCTTGCCTGGATCGGGTTGGCGTTCGTGCTGGTCCGTACGACGGCGGGAGCCGCGAGCCTGTGGATCGAGAATCGCGACTGGGAGCGGCATCTGGAAGCCGTTGAACGAATTCCACGCGGCGCGCGCGTGGCGGCGTTCGTCGGCGCCAACTGCGAGCGGCCTTGGCATGTGGAGCGCTTTGCGCATCTTCCGTCCATGGCGATCGTTCGGCGCGCGGCGTTCACCAACGACCAGTTTGACCTCGGCGCCACGGCGCTGTTGCGCGTGGTCGCGCCGGGAGTCGAGGGTTATGCGCTCGATCCGTCTCAGATCGTGGTGGATCGCACATGCAAGCAAAGTTCGGAATTCCGTACGCTGGATGTGGCGCTGGCCGGCCTGCCGCGTACCCGTTTTGATCATGTCTGGCTGATTCGTCCGCCCGCATTCGATCCACGTGGTCTGCGCGGCATGACGCTCGTCTGGCGCAACGGGACGGATATGCTGCTGCGCATCGAATCCCCGGAATCGCCAGTCATCCAGTAGCTGTAACGTCACATTTCGTCGAAAATTGGTAGGTCGCAACCCCAAAGCCCGCTTGCCCCGCGCCATACCCGCGCACTAGAAGCGGCCGATGCAAGGGGGTTCTGAGACGCCGCGCTGGTGGCAGACGCGTTGGTTCGTGCTGTTCGCGGCGATCGCGGCGGCAATCCCTTTGCTGTGGCCCGACATTCCGCCGATGGTGGATTTGCCCGGGCATATGGCGCGGTTCCGCGTTCAGCTATCGCACGGCGAGGTGCCGTGGCTCAACGATTGGTACAAGTTCGAGTGGAGCCTGATCGGCAATCTCGGACTCGACCTGTTGATCATTCCGCTCGAACCGATCTTCGGCCTGGAGCTGGCGGTGAAGCTGATTGTCATCGCCACCCCCGTGCTCACCGTCACCGGTCTGCTTTGGATCGCTCGGGAGGTGCATGGTCGTATCCCCGCGACCGCGCTGTTCGCGTTGCCGCTCGCCTATAACTACGCTTTCCACTTCGGCTTCGCGAACTTCGCGCTGTCGATGGCCCTGGCGCTCAACGCCTTCGCATTGTGGCTGCGGCTGGCGCGGCTGGGACATATCAAGCTGCGAGCGGTGCTGTTTGTGCCGATCGGTCTCATCATCTGGGTCACGCACACCTTTGGCTGGGGTATGCTGGGCGTGCTCTGCTTTGCCGCCGAGCTGATCCGTCAGCACGACAAGAGCGGCCCACGCAGCGGGCCCTGGCATGCCGATTTTGTGCAGCGCTGGGTGGTGCCGTGGATCTGGGCGGGCATCCATTGCCTCGTCCTTGTGCCGCCGGCGCTGCTGATGCTCGCATGGCGCAGCGGCGGTCATGTCAGCGGACAGACGGGCGACTGGTTCAACTGGCGCGCCAAGATCTGGTGGGTCCTGATGGTGCTGCGCGACCGCTGGCAGCTTTTCGATATCGCCTGTCTCGGTGTGATCTACCTGATCCTGCTCAAGGGCGTGCGCGATCCCAATATCGGCTATTCGCGACACCTGGGCATCTCGGCGCTGTTCCTGATCGCCGTGTTCGTGCTGCTGCCGCGCGTTGTGTTCGGATCGGCCTATGCCGATATGCGCTTGGCCCCCTATATGATCGCGATCGCGGTGATCTCCCTGCGACCCAAGCCGGGGATGACGATGCGCGGCGCGAATGCGCTGGCGATGGCTGGGCTTGCTTTCTTCCTCGTCCGCATGGGAGCGACGACGTGGAGCTATGTCATCTATGACAAGTCCTATGATCGCGAGCTCGCCGCGCTCGAGCATGTGCCCGAAGGCGCACGGCTGCTGAGCTTTGTCGGCGAGACCTGCTATAACGAATGGACGATGACCCGGCTCCAGCATCTGCCGGGCATGGCGATGGTGCGCAAACTCGCCTACACCAACGACCAGTGGTCGATGGCGGGCGGCCAGCTGCTGACGGTACGCTACAAGCAGGCGCGCGGATTCAACCACGATCCGTCACAGATCGTGACCGATACCAAATGTCCGCGCGAATGGTGGCGCCCGGTTGCGGTCAGTCTCGCGCGCTTCCCGCGCCAAGCATATGACTATCTGTGGGTGATCAGCCCACCGCCCTATGACAAGAGGCTGGAAGCGGGGTTGATCCCGATCTGGCGCGACGGGCGTAGCGTGCTGTTCAAGATCGATCACGGCACGCCCGCGGCGGTGCTTAACCCGGTCGACCTTGGCCCCTATCATGGTCAGATCGAAAAGATCCGGGACTTGTTGAAGCGCGACAAGCAGAAGCAGCTGGAAGCCTGGGCCAACGCGCAGAAGAAAGTCTAACCGGTTCGCCGGAAGGGCGTCAGTTCGCCGAGGAATTCCTGTTCGTGCGCCACTGCGGCGCGCTCCCGTTCCAGATAGTCGGCGACCGCGCGACGAAAATCCGGGTCAGGCAGGTAATGCGCCGACCAGGTGGTGACGGGGACATAGCCGCGCGCGAGTTTATGTTCCCCCTGCGCACCCGCTTCGACACGGGACAGGTCATGCGCAATCGCGGCCTCGATCGCCTGGTAATAGCAAAGCTCGAAATGGAGGAACGGCACGTCCTCCACGCAGCCCCAATAGCGGCCGTAGAGTGCGTCCGCGCCGATCAGATTGAGCGCGCCCGCGATGGGGCGCCCGTCGCGTTCCGCGAGCATCAGCAGCACCTTGTCGCCCATCGCCTCGTTCAGCATCGAGAAGAAGGGTCGGGTGAGATAGGGTTGACCCCATTTCCGGCTGCCGGTGTCCTGATAGAAGGTCCAGAAGGCATCCCAATGGGCTTCGGTGATGTCCGTGCCGGTGAGATGACGGATGGTGAGGCCGTCCAATGCCCGTTCGCGTTCCTTGCGGATCGCCTTGCGCTTGCGGGAGGAGAGAGCATCGAGGAAGTCGTCAAAGCGCGAATAGCCGTCATTCCGCCAGTGGAACTGCGTGCCTGAGCGTATCAGCCAGCCCGCCTGCTCGAATAGGGGGAGTTGAGCGTCGTCAAGAAAGGTGACGTGCGCGGAGGAGAGGCGGTTCTGATCGGTGACGGCCTCAAGGCCTGCGATCAGACCTGGCGCTAGTGCGGCATCACGCAGCAGCAGGCGCGGGCCGGGTACGGGCGTGAAGGGGACAGCCGCTTGCAGCTTTGGATAGTAACGCCCGCCCGCGCGCTCCCACGCATCGGCCCAGGCATGGTCGAAGACGTACTCGCCCTGGCTGTGGCTCTTGGCATAGGTGGGCACGATCGCGGCGGGGGTGCCGCAGGGGCCGTCGATCACGATCGGCAGCGGTTGCCAGCCGGTCTCTGCCGTCGCGGAACCCGAACGTTCCAGCGCCGAGAGAAAGGCGTGAGAGACGAAGGGATTCGCGTCGCCCGCGCATGCGTCCCATTGCGCCGCCGGGATCGACGCGACTCCGTTGGCGATGCGGGCGGTTACGGATGAGGACACGCGCTCTATTTAGGTTTTCGCGGGCGGGAGTTGAACCGTCTGTTCGCCCTTTGGCCAGCTCTTCACCATGATCTCGCGGCGCGGCACCGGAATGTCGATGCCGTTTTCCTTGAACAACACCCATAAGCGGTTGAGGACGTCGCTCTTCACATTGCCGACGCCGCCTTCCGGATCGCTGATCCAGGCGAGGATCTCGTGCTCCACCGCATAGTCGCCGAAGCTGGTAAGCCAGACATTGGGAGGAGGATTCTTGAGAACGCGGGGACTGTCGGTCGCCGCCTGAAGCATCAATGCCTGGGCAAGCTTGAGGTCGGTCTCATAACCGACGCCGACGGGAATGCGCACGCGCACGTTGCGGTCGGAGAAGGACCAGTTTTCCACTTCCTGAGTCATCAGGATTTCGTTGGGGATCAGGTGTTCCTTGCCGTCACGGGTGATGACGCTGACCGCGCGCACGCCGATCTTGTTCACCCAGCCGAAGCTCTCGCCCACCACGATGACGTCGCCGGGTTTGATCGAGCGGTCCATGAGCAGGATGATCCCCGCAATCAGGTTGCCGATCGTCTTTTGCAGCCCGAAGCCGATCGCGAGGCCGAACGCGCCCGAGAAGATCGCGAAGCTGGTGAGATCGATCCCCAACAGATCGATGCCGAAGAAGAAGGCGGCGACGACCACGACGATGCTCGCGATCTTCTGGAAGAGCAGCTTCTGGGTGGGGTCGAAGCCGCGCGCCTGCCCGATCGAATGGCCGATCACCCGGTTGGTGAGCCGCGCGCCGGCATAGAGCGCGACGGCGGTGACCAGCACGGTGACAAGTGCGAGCAGCGACAGGCGACGGCGGCCGATATTGACGCCGATCTTGTCGAGCGTGTCAGTGATGACATTGAATCCGCCGATCGCATGACTGAGGATCGCGACGAACACGATCGCCGCAGTGACCCAGGCAATCCAGCGCGGCGTATGCAGGCCGCGCAGAAAGGCGAGCGTGAAGGCCGCGGTTGCGGCCCCGAGCGCGATGCCGAGCAGCAGCGCGGCGAACCCACTCCACGGCGCGACGTTGATGAGGATCGCGAGCAGGAGGGCGGCGCTGCCATGCCGCACGATGGTGTGCATGCGGTGCGCAAGGCCCTCGGCATGCGAGCCGACGCGCTTCTGCCATATCTCCGCGAGCTTCGGGCCCAGCTTTCGCCCGGTGAACCAGCCCGTCGCGAGCGCGAGGATGGCCAGGCCGCCGGCGACGGCGCCCTCGATCAGCTCGGCATTGGTGGGCAGGTGCACCCCGTTCGCCACGAGCCAGTTGGCCAATGCGGACGGGATGATCGGGGTCATTGCGCCGCCCGGAACCGGTCGAGCCCGGCGGCAAGGTCCGCGATGAGGTCGGTGGGATCCTCAAGGCCGATCTGGAGCCGCACAGCGACACCTTCGGCTTCCCATGGCACGGCGGTTCGGTAGCGATCCGGATCGACCGGGATGGCAAGGCTCTCAAAGCCGCCCCAGCTATAGCCGATCCCGAACAGCTCCAGTCCATCAATCAAGGCGGCGCGAGCGGCTTCGTTCCCGCCACGCAGGATGAAGGTGAACAGGCCGGCCGGTCCCTTGAAGTCACGCACGAAGAATTCGTGGCCAGGGCAAGAGGGTAGCGCGGGATGAAGGACACGCGCGACCTCGGGCCGGGTGTCCAGCCAGCGCGCGATCTCAAGCGCCGCCTCGCCATGATGCTTGAGACGAAG
Source organism: Sphingomonas sp. GW821-FHT10C01 (assembly GCF_059415525.1). Lineage (NCBI taxonomy): Bacteria > Pseudomonadati > Pseudomonadota > Alphaproteobacteria > Sphingomonadales > Sphingomonadaceae > Sphingomonas > Sphingomonas sp. GW821-FHT10C01. Next base: position 265,695 of record NZ_JBWKNK010000004.1, read on the forward strand.
CGCCATGGTGCGCAGGCCGCGTGAGCCGAGCCAGGCATCATCGGGACTGGCGGTCTGGCCGAGCTGGAAGCTGGTGGCTCGCAGCTGCTGCCAATATTCGGCGGTCGTGGTGACGCTGCCCAGCATCACGTCCGAGTGGCCGACGACGTATTTCGTGCAGGCGAGGATGGTGAGATCGATCCCCTTCTCGATCGCAGGGAACAGCAGCGGCGTCGCCCAGGTGTTGTCAAGCAGGGTGACCACGCCGCGCGCCTTGGCCGCGGCCACGATGGCCGGGACGTCCTGCACCTCGAAGGTGAGGCTGCCGGGCGCTTCCATGAAGATCGCACGGGTCCTTTCGCCGATTAGATCGGCGATGCCGCCGCCGATCATGGGATCGTAGAAGCGCGTGGTAACCCCGAAGCGCTTGAGGAAGCTCGTCGCGAAGCTGCGCGTCGGATCATAGACGCTGTCGGCGAGCAGTAGCTCGTCGCCGGGAGACAGGACCGAAAGCAGCGCGGCCGAAACCGCGGCGACGCCCGACGGGTAGAGGAAGGTCGCCTCGGCACCCGGCTCGAGTTCGGTTAGCGCTTCGGCGAGGCTCCATTGGGTAGGCGTGCCCCGACGGCCATAGAAGAGGCGGTGATGCGTGTCCCGGCCAGCGCCGGCGCGTAGATCGCCGACATTGTCATAGAGGATGGTCGAGGCGCGCCAGACGGGGGCGTTGACGATACCCTGAGTCCATTCGGGCCGGCGGCCGGCACCGACGACGCGGGTGCCGTCGCCCTTCTTGCTATCCGAACCGCTCATGCTGCACCGGTCGCCTTGGGCGTGGAGGGGGCGGCGCCCCATTCGCTCCAGCTACCATCATACAGCGCGGCGGGATGGCCGAGCAGATGGAGTGCGAAGACGACCACCGCTGCGCTGATCCCCGAGCCGCAGGTGGCGATTACCGGGCGTTCGACCTCGATACCTTCATCCTCGAACAACAAGCGCAGCGTTGGAACATGCTTCCAGGTGCCATCAGGATTGAAGAAGGACGAATAGGGGATGTTGGCGCTGCCCGGGATATGGCCGCTGGCGAGGCCAGGGCGGGTTTCCGCCTCCTGCCCGGTGAAGCGGACCGCCGAACGGGCGTCGACCAGCTGTTCCGCATGGCTGACGAGGTTGGCCTTTACCTGATCTAATGTGCGGACGAGTGCGGTGTCCGCGCTGACCGCAAGCGCGGCGGGCGAAGGAGCCCGTCTTCCGCTGAGAAGCGGGCGGCCCTCAGCTTTCCACTTGGCCAGGCCGCCGTCGAGAATGGCCGCGTCGATCCCGAAGCTGCGCAGCATCCACCAGGCGCGCGTCGCGGTGTGATGGGGGGCATTGTCGTAGAGGACGATCCGATTGCCGGTTGCGACGCCGAGCGCGCCGACCTGCGTCGCGAACTGCTCCGGTGAAGGCAGCATGGTCGGAAGCGAGTTGGACTGATCGGCGATTGCGTTGATGTCGAAGAACACTGCCCCAGGAACGTGTCCCGCAGCGTACTCTGCCGCAGCATCCCGGCCTTCGGCGGGCAGGAACCATGTGGCGTCGAGAATGCGGAGATCGGGGGCGGAAAGCTCGCCTGCGAGCCATTGCGTGGTGACCAGAGCGTCCATTTACCCTTGGTAATCTGCCGTTCTTGTCGCGTCGAGTTTCCAGATGCGATCAGAACGCCTAAATGGCGCGCATGAACCCCAAACATCTAGGCCAGCAGAGCGCGCTTCCTGCTTCCCCAGAGGAAGCCGCGCTTGATTACGTCCCCAACCCGCGGACGGGTACCGATTATCTGGTGCGGTTTGCGGCGCCCGAGTTCACTTCGCTTTGCCCGATCACTGGTGCGCCTGATTTCGCGCATCTGGTGATCGACTATGTGCCGGGCGAGACGATCGTCGAGTCCAAGTCGCTCAAGCTGTTCCTGGGCAGCTTCCGCAACCATGGTGCCTTCCATGAGGACTGTACCGTCGGTATCGGCCAGCGACTGTTCGACGAGATGAAGCCCAAGTGGTTGAGAATCGGCGGGTATTGGTATCCGCGCGGTGGCATCCCGATCGACGTGTTCTGGCAATCCGGTCCGGTCCCCGAGGGCGTGTGGATCCCCGCGCAGGACGTTCCGGGCTATCGTGGACGCGGCTGACGCGTCTGGAAAGTGGAACAAGCGGCAACCGAAGTTGGTTCGGCGCGCGATCGCATGTTCCACTCTCTGATGAGCAATTGTCCACAAGGGCGACTCGCGCGAATCAGCCCTTGAACAATCCCCCCAGGATACCGCGGACGATGCCGCCGACGACGCTGGCACCGGCGCCCGACTTCTTGCCGAAGATCGCCTTCGATACCTCGCCCGCGACCGCACGTCCGGCGGCGGAAGAGGCTGACTGGGTCGCGGACTTGATCGCGCGGTTCCACGGATTGTTCGCCGCTTCACGCTCGGCCGCGCGCTGCGCCTGCGAGTCGAGCCGGGCCTGACGGTCGGCTTCGCGCTGGGCGGCGAGCCGCTGGCGCTCGGCCTCCTTGGCGAGACGGGCGTCTTCCTTGGCCTGCGCGGCGGCGGCCTTTTCGGCCTCGGTCGTCGCCTTGGCCTCGGCGGCGGCGGCGGCGGCCTCGCCGGCCTTGGCGGTCAGCAGTTCGTGGGCGGATTCGCGGTTGAGCGCCGTGTCGTACTTGTCGCCGACGATGTCGGTGTCGATCAGCACCTTGCGCTCTTCCGGCGTCACCGGACCGACGCGCGAGCAGGGCGGCTTGATGAGGGTGCGTTCGACCGGGGAGGGGGCGCCGTCTGCCATCAGCAGTGAGACCAAGGCCTCGCCCACCTTCAATTCCGTGATCGCGGTCGCGACATCGACGCCGGGATTGGCGCGGAACGTCTCGGCGGCGGACTTGATCGCCTTCTGTTCGCGCGGGGTGAAGGCGCGGAGCGCGTGCTGGACGCGGTTGCCGAGCTGGCCGGCGACATCCTCGGGAATGTCGATCGGGTTCTGGGTGACGAAATAGACGCCGACGCCCTTGGACCGAATCAGACGGACGACCTGTTCGACCTTGTCGAGCAGCGCCTTGGGCGCCTCCTCGAACAGCAGATGCGCCTCGTCGAAGAAGAAGACGAGCTTGGGCTTGTCGGGGTCGCCGACCTCGGGGAGCGTCTCGAACAGCTCCGAAAGCAGCCAGAGCAGGAAGGTGGCGTAGAGCCGCGGCGAGGCCATCAGCTTGTCGGCGGCGAGGACGTTGACCACGCCTTGGCCATTCTCGTCGAGCTTGATGAAATCGTCGATGTCGAGCGCGGGCTCACCAAAGAAGTGCGCGCCGCCCTCGCTGCGCAACTGGAGCAGCTGGCGCTGGATCGCGCCGACCGAGGTCTTGGCTACGTTGCCGTATTTGGCGGTGAGCTCGTCGGCGCGCTCGGCACAATGGACAAGCATCGACTGAAGATCGTCGAGGTCGAGCAGGAGCAGGCCGTCATCGTCAGCCACCTGGAAGGCAATGGCGAGCACGCCTTCCTGCACGTCATTGAGACCCATGAGACGCGAGAGCAGCAGCGGGCCCATTTCCGAGACGGTAGTGCGGACGGGATGGCCCTGCTCGCCAAACAGGTCCCAGAACTGGACCGGGGCGGCGGCGTATTTCCATTCGGTATCGCCAATCTCGGCGGCGCGGGCAGCAAAGGCCTCGTGCGGCTTGGCGGTGGCGGAGCCGGCCATGCCGAGGCCGGAGAGGTCGCCCTTCACATCGGCGGCAAAAACGGGGACGCCGGCGCGGCTGAAGCTTTCGGCGAGGCCCTGAAGCGTCACCGTCTTGCCGGTGCCGGTCGCGCCCGCGATCAGTCCGTGGCGGTTGGCGCGCTTGAGAACGAGTGCCTGGCGCTGGCCACCGCCCGCGCCGGCTCCGATGAAAAGCTCCGTCTCACCCGTCATGCCGAACTCCTGAATTTCAGGGAGCCAGCATAACGGGGAAAACGGTCAGGTCAGTTGAAAATTGCGGGTCGAGCCTACTTGGCGAGGTCGACCGGCACATAGGTGCCGACGCCGCCGCGGCGCACGACGTAGAGCACGACGCGCTCGGCGCCGCCGCTCTTCGCACGGGCGACCGCCGCGTTGTATTCAGCTGGGGTCGCCACCGGCACGCGGTTGACCGAGGCCACGACGAAGCCGCGGGTGATCCCCTTCTGCGCGGCGTCGCTCGCCGGATCGACGCCGACCACGACAACGCCCTTGGTTTCGGGATCGACACCGACGCTGCGTGCGATCTGCGGGGTCAGCGCGGTGACGCTGATGCCGAGCGATGCCGCCGCGGCCTGCGTGCCCTGTTCGCTGTCGCCCTGATTACCCTCTTCCGAATCCGGATCGAAGCCGGCGAGCTGATCGGCCGGCGGACGAGTGCCGGCGGTGAGCTGGAGCGTCATCGTCTTGCCGTCACGGACCAACTCGATTGGCACGCGCGTGCCCGGACGAATATTCGCGGTGAGGAACGATAGCGTCTGATCTGGCGTGACGTCCTTGCCGTCGACCTTGGTGATGATATCACCCTGCTTGACGCCGGCCTTGGCCGCGGCTTCGCCCGGCTCGACGCGCGAGACGAGTTCGCCCTTGCCCTTGGGCACGCCGAACGACTTGGCGAGGTCCTCGCTCAGCGGCTGGATGCCGACGCCAAGATAGCCGCGCTGGACGCTGGCGCCCTTCATCAGCGTATCGAGGATCGGCTTCGCCTCGGTCGCGGGGATCGCGAAGCCGATGCCGACATTGCCACCGGTGGGCGAGTAGATCTGCGAGTTGATGCCGATCACGTTACCGTTGAGATCGAACAGCGGGCCGCCCGAATTGCCCCGGTTGATCGAGGCGTCGGTCTGGATGAAGCGATCGAACGCGCCGCCCACGGTGGGGCGATGCACGGCGGAGATGATTCCCGCGGTCACCGAACCGCCAAGGCCGAACGGGTTACCGATCGCGACCACCCAATCGCCGACGCGCGATTGATCGGAATTGCCGAGGCGGACGAAGGGCAGGTTCGTACCCTCGATCTTGAGCACCGCGAGATCGGATTCGACGTCGCGGCCGATCAGCTTGGCGGTGTATTCCTTGCGGTCCGAAAGAATGACCTTGATCGATTCGACCACCGCGCCGCGCTGGCCGGCCGAGATCACATGGTTGTTGGTGACGATGTAGCCGTCGGCCGAGATGATGAAGCCCGAGCCGAGCGATTCGGCCTGACGGGTCACGGGACGTCCGCCGCCCTGCTGGCCGCCGAACAGATCACCGAAGGGTGTGCCCGCGAATGGGTTGGTCTGGACCTGCACGCGCTGGGTGGTCGAGATGTTCACCACCGCGGGCTGGAGCTTGGACACCATATCCGCGAAGCTCATCGGCGCGCCGGCGCGCGGGGCGCCGGCCTGGATCGCGCCGGGTTCGTTCTGCGCGGTCTGTGCGCCTGCAGGAGTCTGCAGGACGAGCGCCGCGCTCGCGCCGCCAATCAGCAGCGCCGAGGTGATCGCATATGCGTAACGCACGGGGGACGTTCCTTTGAGTTTGCTCTGGGTCATCGGGCCTTTGCCGGGCTGAGGGTCAGTCATGCGTGTATTACTCACCTAGGATAGCTGAACGGCAATTGAATATGAACGAACCGAAAGCTCTCCGGTTCAGCCGGCTCGATTCAGTTCTGCTGAACCGAGCCGGTATCGCCCATGATCAACGGCTCTTCCCTCTGAACTCGCGCAGATAATCATTGTCGGGCGACAGGATGATCGACGTCTCGCCCTGCTTCTGGCGCGGATCGCCGATGAAGGTGGTGCGGTACGACTGCATCGCGCGCCAGAAATCGTAGAATTGCGGATCCTTGTTGAAGCTGGTCGCATAGATTTGCGCGGCGCGGGCATTCGCCTCGGCGCGAATGATCTGAGCGTCCTTCTGCCCGTTGGCGCGGATCGTTGTCGCTTCCTGCTCACGCGCGGTGCGCATCCGCTGCAGCGCCGATTCGAGGGGGCTGCCGTCGGGCAGGTCGGCATGCTTGATGCGCACGTCGACAATCTGGACGCCATATTGGCTGGCATAGCGCTGAAGACCGGCCTGGATATTGTCCATCACCGCGGTCCGTTCAGGGCTGAGCAGCGAGGCGAAGGGACGCTTGCCGAGTTCCGCGCGCAATGCCGAGCCGAACAGCGGCTCGAGCTGATCGGCGACGCGCGTCTCGGTGCCAGCGGTCACGACCATGCGCAACGGATCGACGACGCGGAAGCGCGCGAACGCGTCCACTTCGAGCCGGAGCTGATCTGTCGAAAGCACTGGCTGGTTCTCAAGCTCGATATCCAGCACGCGCTTGTCGACCCAGACGATGCGTTCGATCAGCGGCCAGCGCGCGATCAGGCCGGCGCCGGTGGTGCGGCCGAATTGTTCGCCCGGCTGCCACTGGTTGATGGTGCGCACCGGCTGCTCAAAGCGCAGGATCACCGCCTGCTTGGTCTCAGGCACGATCGCGATCGTGCTCAGGAGCAGGAAGAGGATGACGAGGGCGAGGCCGCCGAAGATGACCGGCCGATTGAGGACGCCGTTCACTGGGCGCCTCCCTGCTGCTGGCCTTGCTGGACCGACGGCTGCGTCGAGCCGCCGCGCGCGGCGGGAAGCGGAAGATAGGGGGTCACGCCGTTGGTCTCGACGATCGTCTTGTTGGACTTGGCCAGCACGGCCTCCATGGTTTCATAATAAAGGCGACGGCGGGTGACTTCGGGCGCGGCCTTGTACTGTTCGTAGATCTTGTCGAACTCGGCGGTCTGGCCCTGTGCCGCGGCAAGGACCTGCTGCGCATAGGCGCGCGCCTGGTTGCGGGCGCCTTCGGACTCCTGCTGTGCGGCGGTGACCTGCTTGAACGCCTCATCGACGGCGCCCGGCGCCGCTGCGCCACGGATCGAGACGCCCTGGATGCGGATGCCCGAATTATACTCGTCGAGAATCGCCTGGGTCGATTGCTGTACCCGCGCCTCGATCACGGTTCGGCCCGGGCCGATCGCGTCGTTGAGGTTCACGCCGGCAACCGCCGCGCGCATCGCGCTTTCGGCCGTGGCACGTACCGTCTGTTCGGGGTTGGCGATCTGGAAGACGTAATCCTCCGGATTCGCGATGTCCCAGCGCACCGAATAGGCGAGATCGACGATGTTCTGATCCTGGGTCAGCATCAGATTTTCGCCACTGGTCGCGGGGAAATTCTCGGTGCGGATCTGCTGGACGTTGAGCTTCTTCACGCTGGCGATCGGGGCCGGCAAGGTCCAGCCGATACCCGGCTCCATCGTCTTTGAATATTTGCCGAACAACGCGACCACGCCGCGCTGTTCGGGCGCGATGACGTGGAAGCTGGTGAAGGCGATCCACAACAGGAAGAGAATGGCGATGCCGCCGAAGATAACCGGGCGGCTGGGCATGCCGCCGGGAAACCCGCCGCCGCCGCCACCGCCGCCCTTGCGGGCGCGTTTCAGGAAATCATCGAGGCTGGTGACGCTGCCGCGTCCGCCGCGCTTGCCCTCGGGGGGAAAGGCCCAGGGGTTGCGGGGGCCGCCGGCATCGTCGCCACCGCCCTTGCCAGCGTCGCCGCCGTCATTGCCGCCTTTGCCGCCGCCCCACGGACTCTGGGGGCCCTTGTTCTCATTCCACAGCGCACCCCACAGTCCGGGGGCGCGCGCGATCCAACCGCTCAGTTTCGCCATAGCCATTCTTTATAGGGGGCGATCCGCGGATTTACAGTGGGCAGCTGTGTTGTTTGAGTTGGAATCGTGCGGCTTTCGCTCGGCACAAACTCACCCTATCTGCGCGGCCATGACCGAAAGAGCCGAGATCGAAGCCGTCCTTGCCCCCGTTGCCGCCGGGCGCGCCACCGTTCGGGTGGAGGGGGCGCGGGCGAGCATCATCCTCGACGTCACCGGCCTGCCCGAAGCGGCGCAGGACGCGCTGGAGGCCGATATCCGCGCGGCGGCAACGTTGCCGGGGATCGACGAGGTACGGATCGCGCGGACGGCGCAACGGGTGAACCGCAAGCTGATCGCGGTGGCGAGCGGCAAGGGCGGGGTGGGCAAGTCCACCGTTTCCGCCAACCTCGCCATCGGGCTGGCCCGGCTTGGGCGGCGGGTGGGGCTGGTCGATGCCGATATCTATGGCCCCTCGCAGCCCAAGATCATGGGGATCGAAGGCAGAAAGCCCGAGGCGCATGACAAGAAGCTGGTGCCGCTGGCGACCGCCTATGGCGTGCCGATGCTGTCGATGGGCGGCCTGGTGGCCGAAGGGCAGGCGATCGCGTGGCGCGGCCCGATGATCGCGGGCGCGTTGACCCAGTTGGTCGATGCCAATTGGGGCGCGGCGGAGGCGCTGGTGATCGACCTGCCGCCCGGGACGGGCGACGTGCAGCTGACGATGATCCAGAAGCACCGGCCGGCGGGGGCGGTGATTGTCTCGACCCCGCAGGACCTGGCGCTGATCGACGCGACGCGCGCGATCGACCTGTTCGCCAAGGCCGGGATTCCGGTGATCGGCCTGATCGAGAATATGGCGGGCTATGCCTGCCCGCATTGCGGCGAGGTGTCCGATCCGTTCGGACATGGCGGCGCGGAGGCGGCGGCGGCGAAGCTGGGCGTGCCGTTCCTGGGGCGGATTCCGCTCGACATCGCGATCCGGACGGCATCGGACGCGGGCACGCCGCCGGTGGCGGGGAACGGGCCGGAGGCGGCGGCGTTCACTGAAATAGCCGGCCAGGTGAATGACTGGCTCGCTGCCAACGGAGGATGAGATGCCCCTGACCCGCGACGAGGACATCAAGGCGCTGCTCGAGAATGCCCGGACCATCGCGATGGTCGGCGCGTCCGACCGGCCCGACCGGCCGAGCTATGGCGTGATGAAGTTCCTGCAGGGACGCGGATACCGGGTAATCCCGGTCAACCCGCAGATTGTGGGAGAACATATCCATGGCGAATATGTCTTCGGGGCGCTGGCGGACATCGGCGAGTCGATCGACATCGTCGACATCTTCCGCCGTCCGCTGGCGGCGGGGGAGGCGGTGGACGAGGCGATCGCGGTTGGGGCGAAGGCGGTGTGGATGCAGCTCCAGATCGTCAACCATGAAGCCGCCGAGCGCGCCGAGGCGGCCGGGCTGAAGGTGGTGATGGACCGCTGCCCCGCGATCGAGATCCCGCGGCTAGGCGTCGCGAAGGTCGCGTAACGCGCCAAGCAGTCGCTTCACGTCGCGTTCGTCGTGATAGAGGCCGAAGCCGATGCGCAACACGTCGCCGCGGACGTCGGTGACGATATCGTGGCCCTCGAGCGCCGTCTTCCATGCCGACGCCTTGGGTGAGCGCAGCGCGAGAAAACGGGCGCGGGGATCGCCGCCGGGGTTGAGCAATTGCGCCTCGGCCAGCGGGGTGGCGGCGAGGCCGGCAATCAGTTGCTCCCGCAACGGGGCGATATGGGTGTTGACGGTGGCGGTGGTGATGCCTTCGGCGGCGAGCATGTCGCGCACCGCGACGAAGCGGTAGAGGCCGGAGGGGTCGAAGGTCGAACCCATGAAGCGCATCGCGTCGGCCGAATAGCCGATCTTGCCCGGCGCCTTCTCCAGCTCGGCGAACTCGGCATACCAGCCGGTGATCTCCGGCCGCGCGCCGAAGCCGGGCGGGCAGTGGAGGAAAGCGGCGCCTTCGCCCGCCATCGCGTATTTATAGCCGCCGGCGACGTAGAAGATGCGGTCGGCCACCGCCGACAGATCATTCTCGATCGCCATGAAGCCGTGATAGCCGTCGATCACCACCCAGGGGCCGTCGGGGCGGGCGAGTGCGGCGAGGTCGGCCAGCGCGGCGAAGACGGCGCCGGTTTCGAACATCACCTGACTGACGAAGATCAGGTCGTGGCCGCCGGCGCGCGCGGCGGCGAGGAAGCGATCGGCGAAATCGGAGCCATTAGGGACGATGTCGAGCACCACGCGGCCCGATTCGAGCCAGCGCCGCGACTGGCGGCGGAAGCTGTGAAACTCGCCGTCGCTGGTGAGGATGCGGACCGGATGTTCCGCGCGCGCGGAGACGACGCGGAGCAGCAGGTCGTGGGTGTTGCCCGCGAACACGATCGTGGACGGATCGGGCAAGCGAAGCTCGGCGGCGACCTCTCCCTGCGCGGCGGGGTAGATCTCGCCCATTACCCGGCCCCATTTATGATCGGCGAGGCGCGCGGCGTCCTCCCACGCCGCCTGTTGCCCGAGCCACGAGGCGTCGGGCCACAGGCTGTGGCTGTGCGCGGCGAAGTGGAGCCGGTCGGGCGCGGCAGCCAGCGCACGCTGGAAGAGGTGCTTGTAGCTCACAGGCGAATCCTCACAGCGACGTGCGCAGCGACCAGAGTTCGGGGAAGGCGCGCTTTGACAGCGTCGACTGGAGATAGGGGACGCCGGGGGTGCCGCCGGTGCCGGGCTTCATCCCGATCACGCGGCTGACCGTGAGAACATGCTTATGCCGCCAGGTGGCGAGCGCGTCGTCAATGTCGACCAGCTTCTCGGCGAGCTGGTAGAGCTCCCACCAGCGATGCGGCTCGCGATAGACCTGAACCCAGGCGGCCTCGATCTCGGGACTGGGCTGATAGGGTTTGGTCCAGTCGCGGTTCAGCGCCGATTCGGGCAGATCGAAGCCGGCACGGGCGAGCGCGGCATTGGCCTCGTCCCACAGGCTGGGCAGCGCGGCGAATTGGGTGGTGAGCGGGCCGGGGACGCCGCCGCCGCGCAGGCCGAGCAGGGTTTCGACCGCGCGGAACTGGTCCGACTGGAAGCCGCTGGAGCCACCGAGTACACTGCGGAAAGCGCTGTAGTCGCTGGGGGTCATCGTCGTGAGGACGTCCCACGACAGCGTCATCACCGCCTGGATGCGGCTGACGCGGGCGAGGCTCTTATAGGCCTCAACCAGCTTGTCGTTGCGGACCAGATCGAGCGCGATGCGCAGCTCGGCGATCGCCTGTTTGAGCCAGAGTTCCTTGGTCTGATGGATAATGACGAACAGCAATTCGTCATGCTCGTCCGAGATCGGATGCTGGGCGGAGAGAAGCTGGTCGAGCGCGAGATAGCGCCCATAGGTCATGTCATCGCTCATTCTGGTATCCGCGCTGAGGGTGGATCATGTCGTGTGCAACGGGGTCCTATCGGGACGCAGGCGCCGAGGAAAGCACAGTCATCGCGCCGCGTAACGATCGACGATCGGCGCGATCAGCGCGTCGAGCGCGGCGCGGTCGCGCCACACGCCATGCATCATCACCCCGGCCGGCTGGCGCAGCGTCGACAGGTCGTCGAGCGGGTTGGCGCGGGTGAGGACGAGGTCGGCGCGCGCGCCCGGCACGATCATACCGAAGGACGGCTCGCTGGGGCGGGCACGGGCAATGAACGCGCCGGCGCTGCGAGTGGCGGTGACGAGCGCCTGGTAACGGGTCAGGCCCGCCGCTTCGAGCAACGCAAGATTCTGGTGGAGCGAATCGCCGATGAACAGACCGGGGATGGTCGGCGTATCGGTGCCCGAGACCAGCGGGACGTCCGCGTCGGCGAACGCCTTGACCAGACGGGCGAGAAAGGCGGAGCGGGGCATGAGATCGCCGCTGCGCCGGTCGTAGCCGGCATTGGGCCAGTCGAGCCGGTAGCGCGGGGAGAGCAGGCGCGCCTCCGGGCTGGCGAGCCAGGCCTGGACGGCGGCGGGCTTGCCCCATTGCTGCGCGATGATGCGGTAGGTGACGAGATCGGCGGTGACGAAGGCGTTGTGGTGTTTCACCAGCGCGATCGCGCCGGGGATGGCGCTGTCGGGCGGGACGCTCTGCCCGGAATCGAAGTCGGGCGCGAAGAAATGGCTGTAGATGAATTCTTCGGCATGGGCGACGAGCAGTTGGCCCGCAGCGAGCTGGCGATCGAGCCCGCCCATCGCGGAGACGGTGTGGCCGATAAGGGGAATGCCATACTCCTGGCCCGCAGCGGCGAGCGCGGTAAAGGTACCAGCGGAGAGGTTGTTGTAGACCTTGATAAAGGCATAGCCATTGGCGCGGGCGAGCAGGACGGCGGCGCGCGCCTCCTCCGCATTGGTGACGACGAGATGGCCGTAGCGCGGCGAGCCATCGACCGCGAGTGCGGTGTAGATATGTGGACTGGGGATCGCCCCTTCATTGGCGGCGAGGCGGGTGCGGCCGGCAAAGGCGTTCGACGCTTCCCCCATGTGAAGCACGGTGGTGACGCCGTAGGAGAGGTAGATGGCGAGATCGTCGCGCGTATGGGCGTGGGTGTGTAGGTCGGCGAGGCCGGGACTGAGCCACAGGTGGCGGGCGTCGATCCGGCGCGCGTCGGCGGGAATGGCGACCTTCGGACCGATCGCGGCGATGCGGCCATTCTCGACGAGCACGACCTGATCGCGCAGCACGTGCTCGCGGTCCATCGGGACGACATTGGCGCCGACAAAGGCGATGCGCGAAGGCGTTTCCTCCGCCTGTGCCGCGACGGCGAAGACCACGGACAGCATCAGCGCGAGGGCGCGCCACAGGGATAAGCATCGCATGGGCTTTGATTAGCCCGGCGCGCGTCGGGCGCGACAGCGGAATCGCCCGCCGCCGTCGCGCCTGCCCGGCTACACTGTCACGACGATCTTGCCGATCTGACCGTTGGCTTCGAGGTGCCGGTGGGCGTCGGCGATCGCGGCGAACGGAAAGACGCGGTCGATGCGCGGGCGCAACGTGCCGCCGGCGAGGCCGTCGAGAACGAAGGCGGTGGCCGCGGCGAGCTTGGCATCGTCCTGTGACGCCTCGAAGATCAGATAGCCGCGGACGGTGAGGCTGCGGCCGAGGACATCGCCGACGGGAAGCGGGGTCGTGCGTGAATCGAGCGCGCCATAGACGATGATCGTGCCACGCTCGGCGGTGACGGCGGCGAGCTGCGCGAAAGCGGGGCCGCCGACGGGATCGAACACGACGCGAGCGCCGGCCGTGCCGGTGATGCGGCGGACTTCGGTGACGAGATCGGCGGTGTCCGTGACGATGACATGCGCGGCGCCGGCTTCGCGCAGGAGATCGGCCTTGGCGGCGGTGCGGGTGAGCGCGACCGGAATCGCGCCGATGGCGTTGGCGACCTGAATCGCGGCGAGGCCGACGCTGCTGGAGGCGGCGGGGATCAACACCGTCTCACCCGCCTTCAGCCCCGCGGTGTCGATCAATGCGCCCCAGGCGGTGACATAGGCCATCCACACCGCCGCCGCGTCGGTCCAGCTCAGGTCGTCGGGCAGCTTCACCGTGGCGCGCGCCGGGGCGAGGACGAGATCGCCGTAGAGACCATAATCGTGATAGCTGAACGCGGGGACCACCGCGACGCGATCCCCCGGGGCGAGACCGGTGACGTCGGGACCGACCGCGTCGATCACCCCCGCAGCCTCCGAACCGAGCCGGGCGGGGAAGATGGGGTCGATGATATAGCTGCCCGATCGGTACATGCTCTCCGCCCGGTTGAGACCGAGCGCCTTGACCGCGATGCGGACCTCGCCGGGGCCGGGCGCGGGGACATCGACCTCGACGATGCGCAAGACTTCGGGACCGCCGATCGACTCGAACCGAACCTGTTTCGCCATGTTTCCACTCCGTGATGAATGCCGGGCCGGGGATCAGCGCGGCGGGAGCGGGGGAGATGTGGGCGCAGCCGGAATTGAAAATACGGTAATCGGATTCACATAGTGAACCGGAAGTAACCACCCCGGGAACCGAGATGCAGAAGCTGAAGGATTATGACGTGGTGCCGGGCTGCACCCTCTACGCCGCGCTCAACCTGATCAGCGGCAAGTGGAAGGGGATGATCCTGTATCATCTGTTGCGCGGCGAGCGGCGGTTCAACGCGCTGCAACGCGAGCTGAAGGGCTGTTCGCAGCGCATGCTGATCAAGCAGCTGCGCGAGCTGGAGGAGGACGGGCTGGTCGAGCGGACCGTCTTTGCGGTGGTGCCGCCGCGGGTCGACTATGCGATCACCGAAGAGGGCCGCGCGCTGGAGCCGGTGCTGCTGGGCCTGCGCGACTGGGGGCATGGCTGGCTGAGCCGGCGTGAGCTGACGGCGCGCGCGGACCATCTGACGGCCTGACCGGTCAAGCGATCCGGGCGCAGGCCATCATCTGCCGTGCCAGCGCCTGTGCGGTGCAGGGCGCGGTGCCGCCGAGCCACAGGCGCAGCATCGCGAACTGGGCTGCGGCGATGGCGGTGGCCCGCATCGTGGCCGGGACGTGCGCGTCTTTGAGGCCTGCGGCGACCATGCCGGCGAGGTGGTGCTGGAGCTTTCCCCCGGCGAACGAAGCGAGAAGGATCCGGCCGACGAAGCGTTGCCGCCACACATGATCGAGCGTGGCGCGCAGATGCGCTTCGACCGGGCGGCCGAGCGCCGCGCGCGCCATCGGATCAAGGACCGGTTGCATTGCCGCGAGCAGGACATCGTCCTTGCCGCGGAAATGCTCGTAGAAGGTGGCGCGGCCGATCCCGGCCATGGCGATCAGATCGGTGACGCGGATCGCATCGTAGCGGCGATCGAGCGCGAGCTGGCGGAAGGCCGACACGATGGCTTCGCGGGTGCGGGCGGTTCGTGGGTCAAGATTGTCTGCCATCCACGAAGACTAGCCCCGCGATGGCGCGGCGGGGAGACGGGATTCGCTGCTCGGTTCCGGACATGTCGGGCCGGCTGTCCGGAAACGGGCATTTGGGGCGCTTTGCCTCTCGCCCGGGCCGCCAAAGCTGCGCATGACGGGGCCGGACAGGAGTGAAGCAATGAGCGAAGAACACCGCGTCGTAGCGATCGTGCCGAGCAGCGATCTCGACGCCAGCGAGGCCTTTTACCGGCGGCTGGGGTTCGAGGCGGTCAGCGACTGGGGGCATTACCGCATCCTCGCCGATGGGCGCGGCTGGCATCTGCACCTCAACCGCATGCCCGGCTGGCCGAAGCGGATCGAGGACAATCCGTTCGGCCTGTACCTCTATGTCGAGGATGTCGATGCCGTCGCCGATCGCGTGCGCGACCTGATCATCGAGCCCGGCACGCCGAGCCTCAAGCCATGGGGCTGCTACGAGTTCGCGGTGAGCGACCCGAGCGGCGTGCTCGTGCGGATCGGCCGCGCTGTCGACTAGTCGCGCAGCAGCTCGTTGATTCCGGTCTTGCTGCGGGTCTGGGCGTCGACGGTCTTGACGATCACCGCGCAGTAAAGGCCGGGGCCGCCATCCTTGCCGGGCAGCGTGCCGGGGACGACCACCGAATAGGGCGGGACATGGCCGCGATGGACTTCGCCGGTCGCGCGGTCGACGATCTTGGTGCTGGCGCCGAGATAGACGCCCATCGACAGCACCGCGCCCTCGCCGACACGGACGCCCTCGGCCACTTCCGCGCGCGCGCCGATAAAGGCGCCGTCGCCGATGATGACGGGATCGGCCTGGAGCGGTTCGAGCACGCCACCGATGCCGACGCCGCCCGAGAGATGGACGTTCTTGCCGATCTGCGCGCAGCTGCCGACGGTGGCCCAGCCATCGACCATCGAGCCCTCACCGACATAGGCGCCGATGTTCACGAAGCTGGGCATCAGCACGACATTCTTCGAGATGTGCGCGCCATGGCGCACGACGCTGCCGGGCACCTGGCGGAAACCGGCGGCGCGGAAGCGCGCCTCGTCCCAGCCCGCGGTCTTGAGCGGCACCTTGTCGAAGCCCCAGTCGCCATTCCGCGTGCCGATCACGGCGTTGTCGTTGAGGCGGAAGGAGAGGAGAACCGCCTTCTTGAGCCACTGGTTGACCTGCCAGCCGTCACCCACCGGCTCGGCGACGCGCGCGGTGCCGCTGTCGAGCAGGTTCAATGCCTCGACCACCGCTTCGCGCACCGCGCCGGTGGTGGCGAGGGAGATGTTCGCGCGGTCTTCCCAGGCGGCGTCGATCGTGGCGGCGAGGTCGGTCATGCGTGCTCCAGGATGGTTTCGAGCCAGTGGCTGATGTCGTGGGTGGTGTGGTCGATATAGCTGCGGTCGCTGTCGGGCGCCTGTTCGGAGCCGTTATCGACCCAGATGGTGGTCATGCCGATCGCCTTGGCCGGCGCGAGGTTGCGGGCCATGTCCTCGACGAAGGCGGCGGTCTTCGGATCGATGTTCCATGCCTCGCACACGCTGCGATAGGCGTCGGGGTGCGGCTTGGGCGCATAGTTGCTGGCGTGGACGTCGTGGATCGCCTCGAAGCTTTCGGCAAGGCCGAGGCGGCCGAGGACCTTTTCCGCATAGGGCGCGTCGGCGTTGGTGAAGACGAGCTTGCGGCCGGGCAGCTTGGCGATCGCGGCGACGAGCGGGGCGTTGTGCTCGAGCACATCCATCTCGATGTCGTGGACGTCCGCCAGATACTCGTGCGGGTCGACGCCGTGCTCGGCCATCAACCCGGCGAGGGTGGTGCCGTGCGAGATGAACCATGCCTTCTGCACGCGCCGCGCCTCGACCGGGTCGAGACCCAGCAGGCGGGCGACATAGGCGCCGATGCGCTCGTCGATCTGGGCGAACAGGTCCGCGCTCTTGGGATAGAGCGTGTTGTCGAGATCGAACAGCCAGGCGTCGATATGGGCGAGATCAGGGCGCATCGTGCAGCGGCGTTTAGGAGGGATGCGGGCGGAGGGGAAGGATAGGATTGCTTGGGGAGGAATTGATTGGGCGTTGCCAAGGCTTGCTTGGGTAGCGGCGGCGGCGATGGCTTCCCATCTGGCCGGGCATGACAGCCTATTCCCTGCTCGATCTCGTCCCGATCCTCGAGGGCGGCAACGCCAGCCGATCCTTCGCCAACGCCGCCGATCTGGCGAAGCACGCCGAGGCGGAGGGGTTCAGCCGATACTGGGTCGCCGAGCATCACGGCATGCCGGGGATCGCGAGTGCGGCGACGGCGGTGGTGATCGCGCATGTCGGCGCGGCGACCTCGACGATCCGCGTGGGTGCGGGCGGGATCATGCTGCCCAACCATGCGCCGTTGGTGATCGCCGAGCAATTCGGCACGCTCGACGCGCTGTTCCCGGGGCGGATCGACCTGGGGCTTGGCCGTGCGCCGGGCAGCGACCAGCGTGTGGCGCGGGCAATGCGGCGCAACCTCGAGACCAGTTCGGACGCCTTCCCGCAGGATGTGGTCGAGCTGCAGAGCTATTTCGCGGACGACGGCCAGACCGGCATCCATGCGGTGCCGGGCGGCGGAGCGCGGCCCGAACTGTGGATTCTGGGATCGAGCCTGTACGGCGCGCAGCTCGCCGCGGCGCTGGGGCTGCCCTATGCCTTTGCCTCGCACTTCGCGCCGGGATCGCTTGAAGAAGCGCTGGATGTCTATCGTCGGCAGTTCCGGCCGTCCGCGGTACTTGACAAGCCGCACGCGATGGCCGGGTTCAACGTGTTCGCCGCTGACACCGACGACGAGGCAGCGCTGCTCGCGACGTCGATGCAGCAGGCGTTCGTCGCGCTGCGGACCACCGGCACCGGGATCAAGCTGCCGCCGCCTGTGCCGGGCTATCTCGACACGATCCCCGGACAGGCGCGGGCAATGCTCGACCATGTCCTGTCGTGCACCGCGATCGGTGGGCCGGAGGCAGTGCGTGACGGGCTGGCCAAGTTCATCGCGCGGACGGGCGTGGACGAGGTGATGCTGGTCAGCTCGATCTATGACCATCAGGCGCGCAAGAAGAGCCTGTCGATCGCGGCGGAGGCGATGCAAGGGCTCTAAAGGCGCCATTTCGGGTTTGCGCCGCAATCTACCCCATGCTTGCCCGAAAGCTGCCTTGATCGGGGGGCACCAACCGCGCTGACAGGGGCACGTTCAGGGGGCTGAACGAGGGAGCAGACGGCGATGTCAGCGCCAAAGCCTGCGATACGATGCCATATCGGCATCCACCGGCCACGCCGCCGCGACCGGCCCGGCCGCGGCGAGTTCGAGACGACGTGCCGCGATTGCGGCTGCGATCTGGTGCTGAGCCCCGTCACCGGACGATGGCGCTTTTCGGGCGTGATGGGCTGAAGATCAAACTAGCCCCGTCATTCCCGCGAAGGCGGGAATGACGAAGAATGACGTGGCTCTAACCCGCCGCCGGCAGCCTCAGCCGGACCAGCAATCCGCCCAGATCCTCGCTCTCCTCAAGCGTGACCGTGCCGTCGTAGATTTCGGCGACGTCGCGGACGATGGCGAGGCCGAGGCCGGTGCCGGGCTTGCCGGTGTCGAGCCGGACGCCGCGGTCGAAGATGCGGATACGGTCGGCTTCGGGGATACCCCTGCCGTCGTCCTCGATCATGATCTCGACGAACCCGGCCTGCACGCTGACGGTGATGAAGACGCTGCCGCCGCCATATTTGGCGGCGTTCTCGACCAGATTGCCCATGATCTCGTCGAGATCCTGCCGTTCGATATGCGCGACCAGGTCCTTGGGGCCGTCGGTGTCGATGCGGACATGCGGATAGAGGCGCGAGACGGCGCGCTCGACCGATTCGACGCTGGGCCAGACCGGCGCGCGGCTGTGCGCCGAGCCGCGCCTGCCGACGGCGCGGGCGCGGGCGAGATGGTGATCGACCTGACGGCGCATCGTCCGCGCCTCGCGCACCACCGTGGCCGGCAAATCGTCGGAATGGGCGGTCGCGGCGTTCATGATCACCGTCAACGGCGTCTTGAGCGCATGGGCGAGGTTGCCGGCGTGGCGACGCGCCTCTTCCGCCTGCTTGTCGTTGTGCGCGACGAGGGCGTTCAGCTCCTCGACCATCGGCGCGACCTCGGCGGGCATCGCGCCCTCGATTCGCGGCGCCTCGCCGGTGCGCAATTGCTGGATGCCTGCGCGCAGCTTGCGCAGCGGGAGCAGGCCATACCAGGTCTGGAGCGCGGCCATGCCGATCAGCCCCGCGGCCAGCAGCAGGAAGCTGCGGACCAGCGTCTTGCGCAATGCCTCGATCTGCGCGTCGAGCATGTCGCGGCTCTGCGCGACCTGAAAGCGCCAGCGGACCGGAGAGCCGGGAAGGACGATATCGCGCTCGACCACGCGCAGGCGGTGGTCGGTGAACTGGTTCGAATCGTAGGTGTGGACCTCCTGATCCTGATGCGCCTGATCGATGCGCAACTGGCGGTCCCATAGGGAGCGTGAAGGGAAGGGCTCGTAGCCCTTGCCGCTGACCTGCCAGTACAGGCCCGAATAGGGTTCGAGGAAGCGTTGATCGGAAAGCTGGCGGTTGAACGCGATCTCCCCCTCAGGCCCGATCTCGGCCGAGACGACGAGCGAGGTGAGAAGATATTCGAGTCCGTCGTCGAAGTTGCGCGTGATCGCACCCGTCAGCACGCGATCGAGCGCGAAGCCGCCGCCGGTGAGCAGCAGGGTGATCCACGCCGCCGCGATCAGGATCATGCGGCGGCTGAGCGATCCGGTCGTGCGGACATAGGGCCGCGGCGCGGGATCGCCGGGTTGCAGGACAAGTTCCACCGGCGCCGCTTCGCTCTCCGCGCGGCGGACGAACGGGAAGCGGCGGCCGAGCGTCAGTCCGAAGGGGAGATCAGGCACCGGCCTCCGCCGGTTCCTCGAGGCTATAGCCAAGGCCGCGGATCGTGGTGATCACGTCGGGGCCGAGCTTCTTGCGGATGCGCGTCACGAACACTTCGATCGTGTTCGAATCGCGGTCGAAATCCTGATCGTAGATATGCTCGATCAGTTCGGTGCGGCTGACCACCTTGCCCTTGTGATGGAGCAGGTAAGAGAGAAGCTTGTATTCCTGCGCGGTGAGCTTGACCGGGTCGCCGCCCTTGGTGACCTTGCCCGAGCGGGTGTCGAGGCGGATGTCGCCCGCGATCAACTCGGCCGAGGCGTTGCCCGAAGCGCGGCGGATCAGCGCGCGCAGGCGGGCGATCAGCTCCTCCGACTGGAATGGCTTGGCGACATAATCGTCGGCGCCGGCATCGAGCCCGGCGACCTTGTCCGACCAGCTGTCGCGCGCGGTGAGGACGAGCACCGGCGTGGTCTTGCCTTCCTTGCGCCAGCGGTCGAGCACGGTCAGCCCGTCGACTTCGGGCAAGCCGAGGTCGAGGACGATCGCGTCGTAATTTTCGGTCGAGCCGAGATAATGGCCTTCCTCGCCATCGCCGGCGGTATCCACGGCATAGCCCGCGCCTTCGAGCGTTGCCTGAAGCTGATTGCGGAGATTGGGTTCGTCCTCGACGATCAGAACGCGCATCTTGTTATCCTTCTTGTTCCGCTCAGCGGCCCGACTGTCCGACGATCTGGCCCGAACGGCCATCGACATCGACCCAGAGGACCGATCCATTGCGCAGGAACTTTAGCGTGTAAATCATCGTCCCCGAATCGAAATCGAAGCCGAGATATTGGGCGCCCTTGCGCGTCATCGCGGGAACGACACGCGATTCGATCTCGCGCAGCGGCAACAGGCGGCCCTGCTGGCGGCCTTCGCGCGCAGCCTCCTGGTCCGCCCGCACCTGCGGCGAGGCATGCGCGGGGAGCGCAGCGGTGGCAAGAATTGCCCCGAGACAGAGAAACCCGAACATCTTCATGCGGCTTGGCATAGGTGCGAACCGTTGAACAGCCGGTGAATATGCCGGTAAGCCTCCCGAAAGCTGCTGATCGCGATCCATGGGCGCGGCGGGCTTGCTCCGGGAAGCCGGTCCGCCTACCTGCGCGGCGCTATGGCTGCTCCTGTCCTCTCCTATGAAAAACTCGGTCTGGTCCAGGGATCCGGCTGGCTGTTCCGCGATCTCGACATTTATGTCGGCGCACGCGACCGGCTGGCGCTGATCGGGCGCAACGGCGCGGGCAAGACCACGCTGCTCAAGCTGTTGGCCGGACAGGTCGACGCGGACGAGGGGCGGCGGACGATCCAGCCGGGCACGCGCGTGGTGATGCTGGAGCAGGAACCGCGCATGACCGGATGCACGACGCTGATGGACTATGTCCTGTCGGGCGACGACGCGCCGCAGCGGCACGAGGCGGAGGCGATCGCCGATCAGCTGGGCATCGACCTGACACGTGAGGCGGCGACGGCGAGCGGCGGTGAGCGCCGCCGCGCGGGCATCGCGCGGGCGCTGGCGCAAGATCCCGACGTGCTGCTGCTCGACGAGCCGACCAACCATCTCGACATCCATGCGATCGAGTGGCTGGAAGAGTGGCTCAACCGCTATCGCGGCGCGTTCGTGGTGATCAGCCACGACCGCACCTTCCTGACGCGCCTCACGCGGCAGACCCTGTGGCTCGACCGTGGATCGATGCGCCGCGCCGAGATCGGTTTCGGCGGATTCGAGACCTGGACCGAGCAGGTCTATGCCGAGGAGCAGCGCGCGGCCGAGAAACTCGACGCGCGACTGAAGCTGGAGGAGCATTGGCTGCAGCGCGGCGTCACCGGCCGGCGGCGGCGCAACCAGGGACGGCTGACCAAGCTGCTCGAGATGCGCGCCGAGCGGGCGGCGATGACCGGCCCGGCGGGCGCGGCCAACCTGGCCACGGCGTCGGACGATTCGAAGACCAAGGTGGTGATCGACGCCAAGGGCGCGTCCAAGTCGTACGGTGACCGCACGATCATCCGCGACCTGACGCTGCGCGTGACGCGCGGCGACCGCATCGGCATCGTCGGCAAGAACGGCGCGGGCAAGTCGACCCTGCTCAAGCTGCTGACCGGGGAGATCGAACCGGACACGGGGAGCGTGAAGCTCGCCAAGACGCTCGACCCGGTCATCATCGACCAGCAGCGCAGCCGGATGCAGCCCGAGAAGACGGTGCGCGAGGTGGTGGCGGACGGCGGCGAGTGGATCGATGTGCTTGGCGTGCGCAAGCACATCCACGGCTATCTCAAGGAATTCCTGTTCGAGCCCAACATGGTCGATGCTAAGGTCGGCACGCTGTCGGGCGGCGAGCGCTCGCGCCTGTTGCTGGCGCGCGAGTTCGCCCGTCCTTCGAACCTGATGGTGCTCGACGAGCCGACCAACGATCTCGACCTCGAGACGCTCGACCTGTTGCAGGAAGTGATCGCGGATTATGACGGCACGGTGCTGATCGTCAGCCACGACCGCGACTTCCTCGACCGCACGGTGACGATGACGATCGGGCTCGACGGATCGGGCACGGTCGACATGGTGGTCGGCGGCTATGCCGACTGGGAAGCGAAGCGGAAGGTCCGCACCGAGGTCAAGAAGGCAGCGGCCAAGGCCGCGCCGGTCGCCGAAGCGCCGAAGCCGAAGACCAAGCTCAGCTACAAGGACCAGCGCGACTACGACCTGTTGCCCAAGCGGATCGAGGAGCTGGATGCAGGCATCGCGAAGGATGAGGCGGCGCTGGCCGATCCCGACCTCTACGCCAAGAACCCGGGCAAGTTCGACACGCTGATGGCGGGGATCGCCAAGGCGCGCGACGAGAAGGATGCGGCCGAGCTGCGCTGGCTGGAGCTGGCGGAGATGGTCGAGGGGCTGGGGTGAGCCTATTGGTCGTCGCGGTGGATATAGACGAACGCGTCGCGACCTGAGGCCAAGGTCACCGCGATCCGCACATAGTCGTCGACCTCATAACGATCCGCGTGCTCGAGATCGGTGCCGGTGACCGCGAGCGCCGAGCCGTTCACCACATCGCCATCGGCGCCGCGCCGGAGGACGGGATGCTCGTCCGAGCCGCTCAATGCGATGACTTGCGGATCGGTGATCCGGAGCCGCTCGACCCTGAAGCCGGGCAGGCTGTCTTCGACGGTTTCGAGCGTGCGGCCAAACAGCTCGATCTGGACTTCGGGCTGACGCAACGTGCCATAGGAGAATAGCCAGGGGGTTTCGCTCATCGCCTGATCTCCGTTCATCGCTTCCGTAGGGGCTGTTAGTCGGCGGGGACCACGACGTCGATGGCGCGCTCGGCCACCCGCACCGTCACTGGCGTACGGGCGAGCACCTCACCGTCGATCGAGATGCGGTGGTGGGGGCGGGTGTCGAGCTTCAATTCGGCGCCGCGGAACTCGCTGACGGTCTGGTCGCGGGAGCGCAGGCGGAAGAAGCGGGCATACCAGTCCCAGGCGAGGCGCCAGCGGTTGCGGCCGGTGACGACCTGAATCATCATCTCGCCGCTCTGGACGCAGGCCTCGTCGCTCATCACCACGCCGCCATGGAACTTGCCATTGAGGATGCGGACCTCGCTGCCCCACATGCGGTGGGTCTTCTGGCCGTCGTCGATGAACACGCGGAACGGGCGGAAGCGTGCGAAGCACCAGACCGCCCAGGTCAGGTAACCCACACGGCCGAGATATTTCTTGAGGTTATGGGGCACGCTCTCCCCGATCATCGGCGACAGGCCCATCGCGGCGGCGTTGGCGAAATAGTCGTGATCGATCATGCCGAGATCGACGCGGCGGCGCTTGCCGGTGGCGATCGCCTTGATCGCGCCGTCGAGGTCCAGCGGCAGTCCGAGCGTGCGCGCGAAGCTGTTGGCGGTGCCCAGCGGCAGAACGGCGAACACGACGTCCTTGCCCACGACATCGTCCACCACGCCCGACAGCGATCCGTCGCCGCCGCCGACGATGACCATCTTCGCGCCGGACCGCACGGCGCCACGCACCGCGTCGTTGAGGCGCGAGGGATCGCGGATCGGCCAGGCGGCGGTGAGGCGAATGCCCTCCGCCTCGAACTTGGCGCGCGCCTGCTCGAACAGCGCCGCGCCACGGCGCGAGCGGGCGTTGACGATGAGCACCGCTTCGCGCGGGACGGGAAGGTTCGTTGTCACGGCGTCACAACGGGCGAGGCGGGCGGAGGTTCAGAGCCGCTTGCCGTTCCGACCGGCCAGCTCGACGACATATTGCCAGGCGACGCGGCCTGAGCGGCTCCCGCGCCGGGTCGCCCAGTTGATCGCCTCGGCGGCATCGAAGGGCAGGCCGTGGTCCGCGGCATAGGTGCGCACGATCTCGACATAGGTGTCCTGGTCGATCGCGTGGAAGCCCAGCGATAGGCCGAATCGGTCGGCGAGCGCGAGGTTGTCGTCGATGCTGTCGCGCGGATTGATCGCGCTCGACTGCTCGGCGATGTCGCGCGGGATCAGATGGCGGCGGTTCGAGGTGACGAACAGGCGGGCATTGACGGGGCGTGCTTCGGCTCCGCCCTCGAGCAGCGAGCGCAGCGCGCGGCCGTCCGAGGCGGCGTCGAAGCCGAGATCATCGAGGAAGACGACGAAGGCGCGTGGGCTGGCTGCGATGAGCGCGAACAGCTGGGGCAGCGTGTCGAGCGCGTCGGCCTGAGCCTCGATCAGCGCGACCGCACCGCCTTCGGCCTGGACTGTGGCGACCGCGGCCTTGCTGAGCGCGGACTTGCCGGTGCCGCGTGCGCCCCAGAGCAGGACGTCGTGCGCGGGTAGGCCGGCGGCGAGGCGGCGGACATTGTCGAGCAACGTCTCCTTCTGCCGATCGATCCCGACCAGCTCGGCGAGCGGCAGCGGTGCGAAGGCGCGGGCGGGCTGGAGGAAACCGCGGTGCCAGACATAGGCGGGATGCGCGGTAAGGTCCGGCACGGGCGGCGGCGGCGGGGCCAGGCGCTCGAGCGCGGCGGCGATACGGTCCAGCGGGTCGCTCATGCCCAGCGCGCTATGGCGCGCCGGGCGGATTGGCAATGATTCTGTGCTTGCGGGCGATTCAGGCCAGCTTCGCGATCAGGGCTTCGGCGGCGCTGCGGTCGGCGAAGCCGGGGGTGGCGATCGCGGCCTTGGCTTCCGCCGTTGCCTCGGCGTTGCGACCAGCTTCGGCATAGGCCTGGGCGAGCTGCCAGCGTAGCACCGGATGGCGCGGGGCGATCGAGACCGCCTTTTGCAGCAGCTCGATTCCGCCTTCGACATCGCCGCTTTCGGTGAGCGTCCAGCCCATCGCGCCGACGACCGCCGGGTTGGACGGGGCGAGGTGATAGGCGGCCTCGGCATAGCGGGCGGCGCGCTCGGGTTCGTCGGCGCCGGCATAGGCGAGCGCGAGCTCGGCGAGCAGCGCCGCGTCGCGATTGCCGGTGCGCAGGCGGACCGCTTCGAGCGAATCGATCGCGGCGTCATAGTCGCCCGCCGCGGCCTGCCAGCTGGCCGAGAGGCGGAGCGCGGCAAGGTTGAGCGGGTTCTGTGAGAGGAACAGCGCCAGCGTGGTGGACGCCTCCTGCCGCTGGCCGGAGCGGTCGAGTGCCTCGACCAGGCGGAGCATCGCCGGTTCGTCGAAGCGGATATTGGCCGCGTCCTTATAGGCGCGGACCGCGTCGGCGGGGCGCTTGAGCAGCATCAGCGTGTCGCCGACCAGCGTATGGGCGGCGGGGGCGCCGGGATTGCGCTGGGCGATCTCCTGCGCCCGGGCGAGCGCGGTGCCGGTGTCGCCGCCGTCGATGAGGCCGCGGATCAGCGGGATCGCGGCACGCGGGTCGTCGGTAGGCGCCTTTTGCGCGGCGGCGGTCAGCATCGGGAGCGCGTCGTCGGAGCTGAACCAGGCGGCGCCGTCGCGTGCGGGCGAGGCGGCGCGGTCGAAATAGCTGGCGGCTTCGGCGCGCAGGCCGATGCGTTCGTAGCCGCGCGCGACCAGACTCAAGGCATAGGCATCCGCGTCGCCGCGGGCGACGACGGGCAGGAGGAGCTCGATCCCGTTCTTCGATGCATCGGACCGCAACAGCGCGGTGGCGAGCAGCTTGCGCGCGGTGATGTTCATCGGCTGCGCGTTGACGAGGTTGCGCAGTTTCTCGACCGCGCGCTCGTAGCTGCCTTCCTCCAGATCGAGCGTGCCGCCGAGCAGCAGGCCGCCGGGGAGCGAAGCGATTCCGCTGCCGGCGCGCTGGAGCAGCTGGCGCGCGAGGTCGAACTGCTCGGCACGGGCGGCGAGGACGGCCTGGAGGTAGAGCGCCTGCGGGCTGCGCGGACGCACCTCCATCGCCCTGCGCGTGACCGCGAGCATTTCGCGGGTGCGACCGGCGTCACCGAGGGTGGAGGCGTATTGGATCAGGGCGCCGTGGCGATAGGGATCGCGCTTGAGCGCCGCCTCGAACCACGGGAGCGATGCGACCAGACCATATTGGCTGCGGACAAGCTCGCCGCGCAGGATCAGCGCATCGGTATTGCCGCTGTCGAGCTGGGTCGCCTTGCCGGCAGCCTCGATCGCGCCGACCATGTCGCCCGCGTTGGCGCGGAAGCGCCCGAGATCGGTCCAGACATTGGCGTCGTCGGGGGCGAGGTGGACCGCAGCGAGAGCGGATTCCTGTGCGGCGGCGAGGTTGCCGCCGGCGAGATAGGCGCGGGTGCGGACGCGTATCGCGTAGAGATGGTCAGGCCCGGACGGGTTTGCGGCGAGTGCCTTGTTCGCCTCCACCAGCGCGCGGCGGGGGTCGCTCTGCAACAGGATCGCATGTGCCATCAGCGCATGGATGCGCTTGGGGGCGACGCCATTGTCGAGCGCGCGGCGAAGCGACGCCTCGGCCGCGATCCCTTCATCCAGCGCAAGCGAGGCGCGGGCGAGCGCGAGATGCGCTTCGCCCCATTGCGGATCGGCGCGCACGGCGCCGAAGGCCTGGCTGCGGGCGGCGGATGCGTTGCTTGCCTTGAGATATTGCTGGCTGCGCGCGACCGCCGCGCGCGCGGCATCCGGGTCTACCCGGTTGGCGACGACGGATCGGAAGGCGAGCAGGGCAACGCCGAACGCGCCGAGGCACAGCGCGAACACGACGATCCGGCGCAGGTTGATGCGGCCCTTGCCGGACAGGCGAGCGCCGCCGCTGCGCCATTTGCGCCGCTGGGCAACGGGTTGGGTGATCTCAGGGCTGGAGGTCATAGGCCTTCATCAGATCGTAGAGGGTGGGGCGGCTGATCCCGAGCAGGCGCGCGGTGCCGGAGATATTGCCGTCGCTGCGTGACAATGCCTGGACGATCGCGCGCCGGTCCGCGGCCTCGCGTACGGCCTTGAGGTTGATCGGATCGGCACCCTCGGCGGGCGACAGATCGAGATCGGCAGCGGTGACGAGTTTGCCGTCGGCCATGATCGCGGCGCGCTTTACCCGGTTTTCGAGCTCGCGGACATTGCCCGGCCAGTGCCAGGCATCGATTGCGTCGATCGCGTCAGGGGCGAAGCTCTTGGACCCGAGCTTCATCGCCGTGACGTGCTTATGGAGCAGGTGGCGCGCGAGCAGGCCAGCATCGCCCGGCCGTTCGGCGAGGCTGGGGATGCGCACGACGATCTCGGCAAGGCGGTAATAGAGATCCTCGCGGAACGTGCTGGCGGCGACCATCGCGTCGATATCCTGATGTGTCGCGCAAACCACGCGGGTGTCGACCGCGATCGGCTTGCGGCCGCCGATGCGCTCGATCACGCGTTCCTGGAGGAAGCGGAGCAGTTTGACCTGGAGCGGGAGCGGCACGTCGCCGATCTCGTCGAGAAACAGGGTACCGCCCTGCGCCTGTTCGATCTTGCCCTCGGTCGTCTTGACCGCGCCGGTGAAGGCGCCCTTTTCATGCCCGAACAGTTCGGATTCGAGCAACGTTTCGGGGATGGCGGCGCAGTTGATCGCGACGAACTC
This sequence comes from Sphingomonas sp. GW821-FHT10C01, assembly GCF_059415525.1. Classification (NCBI taxonomy): domain Bacteria; kingdom Pseudomonadati; phylum Pseudomonadota; class Alphaproteobacteria; order Sphingomonadales; family Sphingomonadaceae; genus Sphingomonas; species Sphingomonas sp. GW821-FHT10C01. The sequence continues at coordinate 293,195 of NZ_JBWKNK010000004.1, forward strand.
GCCCTTGCGGCGGCTGGCGTCGTGAAGGCCGCGGGCGAGCAGTTCCTTGCCGGTGCCGCTGGCGCCGAGCAGCATCACCGATACATCGGCAGGGGCGACTCGCTCGATCGTGCGCGTGACCTTGAGCATCTCGGCGGAGCCGGTGACGATGCCGCCCAAGGCGGTGCCGCTTTCGGCGCGCGCCGCGAGACGGCGATTCTCCGCCTCCAGCGCATGGACGTGGAAGGCGCGCGCGACGATCAGGCCGAGCGCGTCGATGTCGATCGGCTTCTGGTAGAAGTCCCACGCCCCCATCGAGATGGCGCGCAGCATCGATTCGCGCTCGCCATGGCCCGAGGCAACGATGACGCGGGTATCGGGCTTGAGCGCGAGGATGGTTTCGAGAGCGGCGAACCCCTCGGTCGTGCCGTCGGGATCGGGCGGCAGGCCGAGGTCGAGCGTGACCACGGCGGGTTCCTCGGCACGCAGCATCGCGATGGCGCTCTCACGGTCGCCCGCGGTGAGGATCTCATAGCCCTCATAGGCCCAGCGCAGCTGACGCTGCAGTCCGGCATCGTCCTCGACGATCAGCAATTTGGGTTTGTCGTTCATGCCGCCTGTCCAACTTCGTTACCGGCGCCGCCCGCTGCACGCAGTACGACGCGAAACCGAGATCCCTTGCCCTCGCTGCTCTCGACCTCGATCCGACCGCCCATTTCGGCGGCGAGCTTCTGTGCCTCGAACGCACCGATGCCGAAGCCCCCGGGCTTGGAGGAAACGAAAGGCTTGAAGAGCTTATCGCGAATGAAGGCGGCGGACATGCCGGTGCCGCGATCGACCACGTCCAGCTGCGCCTCGCTTGCGTTTGCGCGCACCTCGATCGTGATCGGTGTGCCTGGGCTACTCGCCTCGATCGCATTCTGGATGAGGTGGCCGAGCAGGGTTTCGAGCCGTGCCGGATCGGCGATGGCGAGCGGGTCGCCGCTGCTCGACACCTCAACCGGATGCTGCGCGCGGCGTGCTTTCGCCACCCGGCGGGCGAGCGGGGCGAGCGGCACCGCGACGGGCGCTTCGGTGCGAGCGCGATGATGCTGTGAGAGACGGGCGAGCATGTCGTTCATGCGCCCTGCCGAATCCTGAAGCGTCGCGATCATGTCGGCGCGGAAGGCGGGGTTGTCGGCGTGACGCTCGGCATTGCGCGCGACGAGAGTGAGCTGGCTGACCAGATTCTTGATGTCATGCATGATGAAGGCGAAGCGGCGGTTGAACTCTTCGAAGCGTTCCGCCTCGGCCAAGGCCTCCTGCGCGCGTTCCTCCGCGAGGTAACTGGCGAGCTGGCGGCCGGCGGCTTTGAGCAGGTCAAAATCCTCCCAGTCGAGCGCGCGTGCGATCGGCGGGCGGGCGAGCACGATCGCACCGGCAAGGCGGTTGTGGTGGGCGAGCGGCACGACGACCCATGCCTGGTCCCAGGCGCGAATAGAGGCGGGTACCGTGGCGTCGGGGTCGGTGGTGTCGAGCTCGAGGATCAATGCCGGATCGAGCGCGGCATGTGACCAGTCCTCGCCATAGGCAGTCGGCAAGCCGCCGCGCGCGACATTCCATCCGGCGCTGACGCCGAGGGTGTCGCCTTGCGGTACGAGCAGCACGCCGGCGGGAGAGTCGGTGAGGTCCGCCAGCGCCTTGACGATGCGCTCGTCGAGCGGGGCGCTGCCCTCCGGTTCGCCCAGCGTCTCGGTGAAGCGCAGCCATTCGGCGCGATAGTCGTAGCGGTGGGCGAAGAAATGCTTGGCGAGCTTCACCTTGGTCCAGGCGCGCAGCCAAGGGCTGGAGACGACGGTGAGGATCGCGGCGGTCGAGCCGAAGACGAACGCGGTCTGGAGCAGCCGTGCATTGTCGCCGCCGATCGCGGCAAGCGCCGAGGTGGCGAGCGCGAGCAACGCGAAATAGAGGCCGATCGCGACCAGCGAGAGCGACTGGTAGGCGACGGTGCGCGAAAGCTGCATCGGCCATTCGCCGCGCCGCTGGAGGCCCATCGCGATCGCCGCGGCGATCAACGTCATCGCACCGCCGCGCACCGCGACGAGCTGGTCCGGCCAGTCCATGGTGAGCCACGCGACGCTGAGCACATTGGTATCGACCAGCCACATCGCGCCGATCGCCAGCACGACGGGGCGCATTCCGGCGGTTCCGGGCGCGGTGATGGCACCATGCAGGCTCTGGACAAGGACGAGGGCGGCGATCGCCGCCATCATCCGCAGCAGCAGTGCCGCCTGAACGACTTCGGACGCGATACTGGGTGTCGTCGCAGCGACAACATTGAGCGCGAGCGCGATCAGGATGACGATTGCGACCACGCCATAGACGGTGCCGATCGCCGCCGGCGGCCGCTCCGACCCGTTGCGGCGGTGGAGCGCAATCATGAAGCCGAGCCAGGCGAGGTTCCGCGCGGCTTCGGCGACGCGGGTGGTCAGGTCGGTCTCACCGATTCCGGCAACCGCAAGAGCCCAGAGCGCGGTCATCGTCAGCGCCGCGGCAAGCGGCTTGCGCGGTACCCCGGATTCGACCCGGCGCAGCGTCCAGAGGCCCAGAGCGCCAAACAGCAGGGCCGCCAGGGCGTGGCCCCAGAGGATCAGCGCGGGAACCATGGGATTAGCGCGCGCCGTCCGGGAAGAGCACGACCCGGATCGTCTGGAGCAGGATCAACACGTCGAGGAAGGGTGAATAGTTCTTGGCGTAATAGAGGTCGTATTCGAGCTTCTGGCGGCTGTCCTCGATCGAGGCGCCATAGGGGTAGTTGATCTGCGCCCAGCCGGTGATTCCGGGCTTCACCATGTGTCGTTCGGCATAATAAGGCAGCTTGGCCTCGAGATCCTCAACGAACTGGGGACGCTCGGGGCGCGGTCCGACGAAGCTCATCTCGCCTTTCAGCACCGACCAGCATTGCGGCAGCTCGTCGATCCGAACCTTGCGGATGAACCAGCCGACGCGGGTGATGCGCGGATCGTCCTTCTCCGCCCAGACCGCCTTGCCCGCGACTTCGGCATCCTGGCGCATCGAGCGCAGCTTGATGATGTCGAACCCCTGGCCGTACAGGCCGACGCGGCGCTGGCGGTAGAAGGCGGGGCCGCGGCTCTCCAGCTTCACGGCGATCGCGCCGAGCAGGATTACCGGCAGCGTGAGGATGAGCAGGATCAGGCTGGCGACGATGTCGAAGAAGCGCTTGAAGATGCTCGACAGCATCCGGCCTGACGAGAAACCGTCGGAGAAGATCAGCCAGCTGGGATTGACCGATTGGAGATCGACCCGGCCGGTCTCGCGTTCAAGGAAGGTCGAGGTATCGTTGACATGGACGCCGGTGGTCTTGATCCGCAGCAGATCCTTGAGCGGAAGCGCGTTGCGGCGTTCCTCAAGCGCGAGCACGACTTCGCTGGCGTTGAGCAACACGACATGATCGGCGAGGCTGTAGATCGCGTCGCGCGCGATCGCCTCGGGGATCACGCGGTTCGCCTCGCTCATCGCGACATAGCCGACCACGACAAACCCGGCGCCGGGCTTTTTCGAGAGTACCTTCAGGCGTTCGGCACGCGCGCCTGCGCCGAGTACCACGACGCGGCGTTTGAACACCTGGCTGCCCAATGTCTTGCCCAGCAACAAGCGGAGCATGAACAGCATCACCGTGGCGGCGAGCATCGCGTAGAGCAGGTTCGAGCGCCAGAAGGTGAATGCCGGGACGACGAAGAACACCACCGACAGGAAGATCGTGCCGAGCGATACCGCGACCAGCAATCGCGCCGCGGCGACGCGGATCGACTGGAGTGCGTCCGCGCCATAGACGCCGACCGCGATCATCGCGAGCTCGAGACACAGGGCGAAGCTGGTCATCTGGAGGATGCGGGTGTGGATCGGCTCCACCTTCATCCCGATCTGATATGCGCGATAGATCCAGCCGAATTCGGCCGCCGCGAACAGCAGCATGATGTCGAACAGCGCGAGCAACAGCACCGCGTTCGGGATATAGTGTTTGAACAGGCGGATCATGGCGGTGCCACTCTTACCCTGAAACTGTAAACAAAACCGACACGGTCTAACCTGATGTCGGTAAATTTGACGAATGATCTTGAGCGCACGGCCGCGAAGCGCTCGTCAACCCGCATTGCCGGGGCGGTGCGAACGGTTTCTGAGGCGCGGGTGGACCTAGGGTTCAAACAGGATCGTGACACCGTCGAGCAGACGGACGCGGTTCATTAGCGGTGGCGGGATCGGTTCGCCGTCGATCAGGATGTAGAGGCGCCCTGGAACCGCCTCACCGCGGCGGAAGGCGTCGGTCTCCGCATTCTGACGGTCGTTGCTGGCGAGCGACGGTCGGGCGGCATAGACCGCGCGGACCGGCACTTGCCGCTTGGCGGCGCGCCATGCGATCTCCTGGAATACGCCGAGGCCCTTGGTGACGTCACCCGGGACAAAGGCGATATCCTTTGCCTGTGCGACCAGCCGGTCCCATTCGGGGGAGACAGTGCGGACATAGAGAGGCGCGCCGCGCGCTTCGGCGCTTTGGGCGCGGATCGAAACGGCCATCGGCGTCAGATCCGCGATCTGCACAACCGTAAGTGCCATTAAGGCTAGCCCGGCCCGGCGCGGTTCCAAGCGATAGAAGATGCGGATGCCGGCGAACACCAGGACATAGGCGACCGGCCAGAACAGTCGGCCCGAAGCACGCACCGCGTCGAGCGCGACCGCGACGTTGCCGGGCAGCTGATAGCGCGGCAGGCGTTGGCCGGCGAAGTCGGGATAGGTGCTGATCGCGATCAGGGTGAGGGCGATCAGCGCCGGGATCAGCCATTTGAGCCGAGCGAGGCTGTCGCCGGTGTCCGCCGCTGGGCGTGGCAGGCGCGGGGCGAGGAACGCGGCGAGGGGGAGCAGGATCAGCAGGCCGAGACCGAGATACTGGAACCCCTCAAACCCGCGACCGGGTCGCTGCTCGATCGCGGGAAGGAAGGTCGAATGGGTCGCGACGCCGGGGTTCCACAGCGCATCCAGCGGCATCGCGAACGCGCCGTAATTGCCCGAAGGCCAGTGCGGTTCGAACACGCCGAGGCTCCAGGCGATGGCGCCGACCATGAGCAGGATCGCGAGACCTTCGGCGAAGAGGCGGGGGGCAGTCCTGGGCGCTTTCCAGAGCCGTTCGAGCATTGCGCTCGCCCAGATCGCGCCGACCATCACCAGCAGATAGGAGTGAATGAAGGCGGATACCGCGATCAGCACCGCCCAGCCCTTGTTCTCGCCCGCTCGATCCGGGTCCGTGAAGCGCCATAGCGCCCACAGGATCAGCCAGTGCGCCATCAAATTCACATGGACGATGCGGTTGAACAAGGTGGGCAGCGCCGCCAGCAGCAGCACGCCGCACCAGAGCGCGACTTCATTGGGCGCGTGGCGGCGAAGCAGCTTCCACGCGAAGAAGAGCTGGAGGAACAGGCAGAGCAGCAGCCACCAGCCGATCACCTGAGCATCGGCGGGTAGCAGGCCATGGAACGGGAAGACCAACGCCGAGAGCAAGGGGTTGCTGTCGGTGAACAGCAGTCCGGTCCCCTCGGGCGCGTTGAGCAGGGTGGTGCGCAGGAAGCCCGGCGCGGGATCGTGCAGCCAAGCGTGAAGGCCGAGCGCGTTTTCGCCATTATCGGTGCCGCGCAGCAGCCAGGCGACGTTGGAGGTATCGAGAATTTGCCAGTGAAAGAACGCGCTGAACAGCACGAGCGCCAGCGCGGCGAGCGTGGCAAATGATGTCAGGCCGCCGCGGAAACCGTCAAAACCCACACTAGCTCCCCCTTGACTTGCCCCCTGCCACAGCCTGGCCGCGAAGGGGAAGAGCGGACAGGGCAGGCAAAGCGGAGCGCATGAGGACGAGGCAAGCAAAGCAATTCCAACATTGCAAGCGGAACAACCCTATTGCGTGATGATACATCATCACTTAATCGGCCCGCATCAGTAAGCGTCAAAGGGGTAACAGCGTGCGTCATCATCTTCTCTGCGCCGTGTCGGCGGTCGCGATCCTGCCGGGTGCGGCCTATGCGAACAGCAACACCAATGCGGCCGGGCAGGCGGGCAGCCATGCCGAAGGCGAGATCGTCATCACCGCGACCCCGCTGCAGCAGACCGTCGACGAGACCGCGACCCCGGTGATCACGTTGAGCGGCGACGAACTGGTGCACCGCCGCGCGGCGACGATCGGCGAGACGCTGGCCGGCCAGCCCGGCATCAATTTCGAGAGCTTTGGCGGGGGTGCGAGCCGTCCGGTGATCCGCGGCCAGACCGCGCCGCGCGTGCAGGCGCTGACCGACGGCGTCGGCATCCAGGATGCCTCCGCTATCTCGCCCGACCATAATATTTCCGCCGAACCACTGTTGCTGCGCGGGATCGAGGTGCTGCGCGGTCCGGCGACCCTGCTTTACGGTAGCGGCGCGAGCGGCGGCGCGATCAACCTGCTGGACGAGAAGGTGCCGACATCGTTCCCCCAAGGCGGGATCACCGGTGCGATCGAGGGCCGGCTGGGCACAGGCGATGACGAACGCGCGGTCGTCGGCGGCGTGACCGCAGGCCTCGGTCCGTTCGCGCTTCGTATCGAAGGCGTGAAGCGCAAGTCGAACGACTATCGCGTGCCCGGCAAGTTCGGCGAGGATCATGTCGACGGATCGTACAACGACACCAACACGCTGAGCGCCGGCGCGTCGTGGATCGGCGACAATGGCTATCTGGGCGTCGCCTATACCCGCCAGCGCAGCACCTATGGCCTGCCCGGCCACAGCCATGAATATGAGGATTGCCATCCGCACGGCACCAAGCTGCATTGCGGCGGACACAGCCATGACGATGGCGATCATGACCACGATCACGGGCACGGCCATGAGGATCCGCCCGAAGTGAGACTGCGCAGCGACCGGTTCGACATCCGCAGCGACTGGCGCGATCCGCTGCCCGGGTTCGAACGCGTGCGGTTCCGCATGTCGTTCACCGATTACGAGCATGACGAGCTGGACGAGGGCGTTGTCGCCACGACCTTCAAGAACAAGGCGACCGACGTGCGGCTGGAATTGGCGCACAAGCCGATCGGCGGGCTGCGCGGCGTGTTCGGCGTGCAGCATTGGGAAAGCGATTTCTCAGCCACCGGCGCCGAGGCGTTCCTGATCAACACCAAGACCAAGAACACGGCGCTGTTCCTGATGGAATCGCTCCAGCTTGGCCCGGTGCGGCTGGAGGGCGCGGTGCGGCAGGAATGGCAGGACGTGAAGTCGTACGCCGCGCGCTATCCCTCGATCAGCCACAGCCCGTTCTCGGCATCGGCCGCGGCGGTGTGGAGCCTCGACGACAGCTATTCGGTGGCGCTGTCCTTTGCCCATGCCGAGCGTGCGCCGTCGGTGCAGGAACTCTACGCCTATGGCGTCCACCTGGCGACCAACACGTTCGAGATCGGCATGGTCACGGGCAACACCAGGCTGCGCGACAAGGTCTCGCTCGATGTCGAGAAATCGAACTCGATCAACCTGACGCTGCGCAAGACCAAGGGCGCGGCGACCTTTACCATCGGCGCCTATCATCAGGATTTCGCCAACTATATCTATGGCGACACGATCGACCGGTTCGAGGATTTCCGCCTGATCCGCTATGTCGGGCGCGGCGCGACCTTTACCGGCATCGACGGCGAAATGCGGTACCAGTTTACCCCGCAATTCGCGGCGTCGGTGTTCGGCGACTATGTCCGCGCCAAATTCAAGGAGGGGCAAGGCAATCTGCCGCGCATTCCCGCCGGGCGGCTGGGCGCACGCGCCGACGCGCATCTCGGGCCGTTCACGGCGGACGCCGAATATTATCATGTGTTCGAACAGGGGAAGGTCGCGTCGTACGAGACGCGCACGCCGGGCTATGACATGGTCAACGCGACGGTCGCCTACAAGCTGGAGCTTGGCGCGAACCGCAGCGCCGAGCTGTTCGTGCGAGGGACCAACCTGACCAACGACCTGGCGTTCAACCATGCGTCCTTCATCAAGAATGCGGCGCCGCTGCGCGGGCGCAACATCGTGTTCGGGTTGAGGGCGGCGTTCTGAGCGGGCTCCTGTCCGCCCGAGCAGGGGCAGTGCGGACGCGACAGCCGTCCGCACTGTTCCGGCATATCGAGGCGCTTCAGGGCGAACGGCCCTGGGGCGCCGTGCTCGACGCAGGGACGGGCACCAATTCGATCGGCTGGGTGACGTCGATTCCGACCGAACGCTGGGTCGCGGTGAGCGGCGCGGTGGCGCATGCTGCGCAGGTGCGCGACGTCGCCGAGCCGGTGCGGCGGCCGCAGGACCGCATCATCGTCGGCAACTGGGCCGACCCCACGCTGCTAGCGGGCGAGCGGTTCGACACGGTGCTGGCCGATTATCTGATCGGCGCGGTCGAGGGCTTTGCCCCCTATTTCCAGGAACGGATGTTCGCGCGGCTGCACGGGGTGACGGCGGGGCGGCTCTATCTGGTCGGGCTGGAACCCTATGTCAGCCAGGACCCGGGGACCGAGGCGGGGCGGATCATCTGGGAGATCGGACGCTATCGCGACGCGGTGCTGCTGTTGTCAGCCGAGCGGCCCTATCGCGAGTTTCCGCTGGAATGGGTGGTGGAGCGGCTGGAGACCAATGGCTGGCGGGTGACCGACGTTGCGCGCTTCCCGATCCGTTACGGCGCGCGGTTCGTGAACAGCCAGATCGACATGTGCCGGCGCCGGCTGGAGGCCATGCCCGATCGGTTGCTGGCGATGGCGCTTGAGGCGCAAGGCGAGGAAATCCGCGAGCGCGCGCTCAGCCTGTCAGCGCGACAGGGCGGGCTGCTTCACGGATTTGACTATACAATTGCGGCGGAGCCGACCTGAGTTGATTTGGAAGTGCGCCAAAGGTCGCATTTCAAGCCAATTCAGCCGGTGATGCGGCGGAGCGCGGCACGGGCGGCGCGGCTGACGCCCTGGGACAAGCCGCCGACGCTGCGCAGGTTGAACAGGCGCAGGCGAAAGCGTTCGCGGCGTGTGTCCATCCATTCGGCTTTATAGGGCTCGTTGCCATTGCCATAGTCGATCACCGCCGGGCGATCCTGGTCGAGGACATGGCGGAACATCGCCACCGACAACAGGGTGCCGGGCGAATGCTCGCGCTCGCTTTCGAGATAGGCGAGCTTGTGGATCGTGGCGTGGCCGTTCTCGACCGTCCAGAATTGCGCGGCAACCGGAACGCCGTCGCGCCGGGCGATGCCGAGGCGTAGCGTACCGGCGGCGCCCTCAGCCGCTGCGGCGGCGCGGAGGAAGGTCGGGGCGCCCTCATCGGGCTTCCAGCTGTGTGCGTAGACGGCCTCGTATGCGTCCCAGGCGGCATCGTCGAACCGGTCGAGCACCTGCGCGGTGAAGGGTGAGTTCTTGGTGCGGCGGCGGACGGTGTTGCGCAGCTTCGAGGGACGGGCGGCCCAATAGGCGTCGAAATCGAGGCCGGCGGTGTCGGCGACCCAGTTGGCGGTTTCGAACTGAAGGCGCGGCAGCCAGCCCTGCGCGCGGAACGCCACCTGAAGCTGCGCGGCGACATCGGCTTCGAGCGGCCAGAGGCTGAGCGTATCGAAGCGGCGACGCAGGATGCGGGCGAGTTCGGCGAGCAGGCGGGAGCGGGTGCCGGGATCGGTGTCCGGCGTGAAGAGCGGGGCGAAGGCGAGCGTGTACCAGCTGGCGAGGCCGCGGCCGTGACCGCCGCCGCAATCGCGCAGCGGAAGCCATGCGGTGGCGTCGCCCTCATGCGCGCTGGCGATGGCGAGCGGGTCGTCGGGATAGATGTGCGCGCGGGTGAGTGCGAGCCAGTCGTGGCGATCGTAGAAGCCGGGTTGAGCTGCCCGGGCCGCATCGCGCGCGATGCCGTCGAGCGACTCATGGAGTCGCGCGGAGTCATGGCTGGCGGTCAGGGGCAGCGCTGCGCTCATTGCGGATCGGGATTCCCCGTCAGCCGCTTCGCCTTGGCGATGGCACGCCAGGCATAGGCCTTGAACATGTTCTGATGCGGATAGCGGGCGGGCATGCCGGGGCTGAGGCCTGCGCCGCGCAACAGCCGGTTGAAGGCATGCGCGTCGGCCTCGCGATAGCTCCATTCGGAGCGCCAGGTGACCGAGAGCGAGACCGAGGTGGTGGGGCCGTTCCGGACCCAGTGCGGCGCCTTCACGGGCACGTACAGGCCCTCGCCTGGGGTGAGGCTGATCGGTTGGCCCTTGGGCAGGAATTCGTCGCGATAGGGGAGGTTGCGGTGGGCGCCGCGGTGGAATTCCTCCTGCAACGAACCCGGCGTCAGCTCGGGATCGGCAGCGGGGAACAGCGTCATCGTCTTTTCACCCCGGATCTGGAGCAAGATGTTGTGCTCCGGGTCCATGTGGAAAGGGGTGACCGCGCCGGGCGAGGAGACGAAGACGAACGCCTCGCGCTTGATCATCGCGCCGGTGCGGGCGGTGACGACCGGCTCCAACTCGTCGAGAATCTCGTCGAGCAGCTGGCGGTAGACGGCGTCCTGCTCGATGAACTTGAGCACCATCCACGAGCCGTTCTGCTCGATCGAGCGGATCGAGTCCGCGACCGACAGGCCGTTATGCTGGACGGTCGAGGGATCGACCTCGATCGGAAGATTGGCGAGGTTCTGCTCGACATCGACGGGGCGGATGCGCTGCGACAGCTCGACCAGCGACTCGAGCTCGAACAGCTTGTGGCCGGAAAGGTCGTGCGCGATCTTGCCCGGCTGTTCGGGATAGAGGGTGGCGAAGCGGGCGCGGGCGTCGCTGTCGAACACGGTCGCGGGCGCGAGGCGGGTGGCGGTCATTCTTCGGTCTCCGGAGGCGCTTGCGGGCGCGTGCGGCGGTTGCGGATGGTTTCGGCCGCGCGCTCGACGGCGCGGGCGACGCGGAACAGGGCGCGGCTGCGCCAGCCGGCGAGGGGCAGGGTGACGCGGACGATGGCGCGGCGCTCGCCCCACAGGCTGTCGATCATCGGGTGATCCGCGGCGGCGCAGCTGTCCATCCAGGCAATAGCCGGGGTGTCGAGAATGGCGAGATTGTCGAGCTGGATCAGCACGCCGGGGGAGTAGCGGGAAAACTCCTCGTCGAACGCGGTCTTGAACGAGAAGGAGCCGGGTGCGGTCAGGAAGTTGACCAGCATCGCGAGCGGCTTGCCGTCGAGGTCAAGGCGGAGGAGCTCGAGCTTGCCCGCGTCGAACGCACCGGTGAGGGCATCGCGGAAGAAGGCGGCGGTATGCGGCTCGCTGGCGAGCGCGGAACCGGCGCGGCCCTTCCAGCCCGATTGCTCGAGCGCGAGATAGGTGTCGACCCAGGCGGGGAGGTCGGCGCGATCGGTTAGGCGCGTGGTGGAGACGGCGCCCAGCTCGGCGAGGCGCGACTGGAGGCGCTTGATCTCCTTGCGCTTCTTCTTGCGTACCGTGGTTTCGTAATAGGCGGTGGGCGAGAGGTCGCTTTCGAGCAGTGCGCGCTCGATCCGGTGGACGGTGTCGCAGGGGCGGTTCGCGACGGCGAGCAGGGCGTTGTGGACGGGGCCGTCCTCGACCAGGCCGGTGAGGTGGAGCAGGCCGGACGATTGCGGATCGGCGTCGAGCGCGTCGAGGATTGCGGTCCAGGCTGCCGCTTCATGGCCGCTGCGGAGCAGCGGGCCGCCGAGGAAGCAATGATAATGGAGCCAGTTCTCGACATGCGCGATCGGCAGGCGGCCATAGCGCGGCTCGGTGGTGAGCGGGAGCAGGCCGATCAGCTGATCGCCGGCGCGGACGGTAAGCAGGCGGCCGTGGCGCGGCGGGAGGTGCATGGCACCGGCGGAGACGAACCAGCGTTCCATGAAGGCGTTGGGTTCGGAGGCGTTCGCGGCGAGATCGTCCCACTCGGCGGCAAGAGCGGGATCGGTCAGGCCGAGCGGCAGGAAATCGGCGGACATAGCAGCCGGCGCGAGGCGCAGCGCGGACGCCGCCTCACGGACAGTCGATCGATCAATGGCCTTTGCCGCGTTCATGCCGCTCCTGAACCCCCTGATCTGGCGATAGCGGTGAAGCGTTAAATTTCGGGAAGCGATATCATGAATCGCGCGCCGGCGGATGCCCCTAACGGGTTGACCTTACCGGCGGAGAGGCGCAGACGCCCGGCCGCGCCCAATCCGGGGCGCGGGAATCGCAACCAGAGGAACCATGGACAGCGACTCTAGTAGCAACGCGGTGACGGGCATGCCCGCCGCCGCATCGAAACCGAGGAACGCGCCCGGCACGGATCGCCGGGCGAGCGCCGGCCGCTAGTCGCGTCCCCGCTCGCCCCGGAGGCCCATGACGGGCCGATGGAGGTGAGCATGACCAATCTGAACAATCGCCGTTTCACGCTGGCGCCCGGCCGTCCGGCCGCGTGCGTCTATCGCCTGCCCGTGCGGGTCGCCCCTGTCGTCGTGCGGCCTGCGCCGCTGCGGCTCGACTGGTCGCCCGACCCGGTGACCGGCGTGCCCGTCGCATGCTGGGTCCGCGACGAAGGGGAGGTGGCGCCGCGATGCGTGTCACCCCACCGCGTCTTCCGTCTCGCCGCCTGACACGGGAGGGCTGAGCCATGCGCAAGCGCAGGAACTCGTCCGCGGATCTGGAGCGGGAGGTGATCCTTTCGGTGATCATCCTCTACGTCCTGATCTGCGCCGCGATGATCGGAATCCACTATCTGCAGCCGGGCGGGACGGCGACGGTAACGTCGTCCTCTTCGCCCTCGCACGCCGACCGCGCCGGAAAGGAATAGGCGATGGCACATGTAAATCAGGCGGGGCTCGCCCCCGAGCAGGCGAGCCTTGCCCATGTATGGTGGCGGCTGCGCAGCGACGATGTGGCGGAGCTTGGCCGCGCGGCGGCCGATCTCGGCTGTCGTTTTCCACCACCCGAGGAGGGCTATGAGGAGGACGCGGCGTTCATCTACCTGCCCGTCAGCGTGCTGGCGCGCGAGGGGCATGAGGTGCGGCAGGACCAGATCGCCTTCGCATTGGGCGACACAGTGCTGGTGACGCGCGAGCCGGCCGAGGGGTTCGTACCGTTCGACCGGGCGCTCGCGATCCTGCGCCGGCGGCCGGGCATCCCGCGCACCGCGCAGGGCGTGATGTACGTGCTGCTCCAGGCGGTGAACTCGGCGTCGAACCAGATCCTCGAGCTCGCCAGTGCGGCGCTGGAGGGGATGAACCGCAAGATCCGCCAGATCGCCGAGGGCTATGACGATGCCGGACGCGAACTCACCACCGACGACATCGGTGAGACGCTGGCCGAGCTCAACGACCGCGAGGAACTGGTCTCGCGCATCCTGGAGAGCCAGCTGTTGCTGGCGCGGGCGGCGCGGTATCTGCGGGCGGAAGTCGACGATGCCGAGCTGCGTGGCCAGATCGAGACGCTGATTTCCGACATCCAGAGCATCAAGGAACATGCCGGGTTCGAGCACGACAAGGTCCGCTATCTCCAGCAATCGGTGATGACGAGCCTGAATGTGCGGCAGAACCAGGTGGTAAAGGTGTTCACGATCATCACAGCGGTGTTCTTGCCGCCGACGCTGATCGCGACCTTTTACGGCATGAACTTCGCGGTGATGCCCGAACTGTCGTGGGAATGGGGGTTCACCGCCACCATCCTGCTGACCCTGCTCGCGGCGCTGCTGCCGCTCTGGTACATCAAGCGCAAGGGGTGGCTTCGGTGATCCGGCTCCGGCGCGGGGTTGCCCCCCGCGGCTGGAGTGCCGCCGGTCTCGGTCTCGCCGCGATGTTCGTGGCGGCCGAGGAGGCGCGCGCGTCGGGCGGACCGCATGTCGTCGACGATGCCGAGGTCGAGACGCCGGGCTTGTGCCACGCCGAAAGCTGGCTGACCGGGTTCGAGGGTGGGCGGCGGCTGATGAACCTGTCGCCCGCCTGTACCTTTCATGCGTTGCCCTCGATCGAGTTCGGCGCGGCGATCCAGTATGGCTGGGAGCGGGGGCACCGGCATACGCTGGTGGGGCCAGCGGTGAAGCTGGCGTTGCGCAGGCCGTCGCGCGGCTTCGGGCTGGGCGTGGCGATGTCGGCGGCGGTGGATACCTCCACCGGAAAGGTCGAGAGCGCTGCGGTGCTGGTGCCGTTGACGATCGACCTGACGCCGCGAGTCAGAACCAACTTCAACCTGAGTTACCAATGGGCGCGGACCGGGGATCGTCATGGGTTTGTCGCCGGGGCGCAGGTCGAAGCGCGGGTCGGCGGCACCCTGTCCGTGATGGCAGAGGGGTTCGTTCGTGACGGCGGCAAGCCCGGGTTCCAGGCCGGGGTGCGCTGGACACCGAAGACGTGGATCGACGTCGATCTGCTCGGCGGGCGGCGCGTGGATGGGAGCAGCGCAAGGGCGGTGACGCTGGGGGTGACGTTGCGGCGATGAGCCGAAAAAGAAAGGGCCGGCGGATCGCTCCGCCGGCCCCTTGCTTGTTCCAGCCGAGTGGCCGGGTGACAGGACTTAGAAGTCCATCCCACCCATGCCGCCCATGCCGCCGCCGCCCATCGGCATCGCCGGCTTGTCTTCGGGCAGTTCCGAGACAGCGGCTTCGGTGGTGATGAGCAGGCCGGCGACCGACGCTGCGTTCTGCAGCGCGGTGCGGACGACCTTGGTCGGATCGATCACGCCGGCAGCCACGAGGTTCTCGTAGGTGTCGGTCGCGGCGTTGAAGCCGAACGACGTGTCGGTCTGGTCGAGCAGCTTGCCCGAGACGACCGCGCCGTCATGGCCCGCGTTGCTGGCGATCTGGCGAACCAGCGCGGTCAGCGACTTGCGGACGATGTCCACGCCACGGGTCTGGTCTTCGTTGGCGCCTTCGAGGCCGTCGATCGCCTTGGTCGCATAGAGCAGCGCCGTGCCGCCACCGGGGACGATGCCCTCTTCGACCGCAGCGCGGGTCGCGTGCAGCGCGTCGTCGACGCGGTCCTTGCGCTCCTTCACTTCGACTTCCGAAGCGCCGCCGACCTTGATCACGGCCACGCCGCCGGCGAGCTTGGCGAGACGCTCCTGGAGCTTCTCACGGTCGTAATCGCTGGTGGTGACTTCGATCTGCTGACGGATCGCGTCGGTGCGGCCCTTGATCGCATCGGCTTCACCCGCACCGTCGACGATGGTGGTGTTGTCCTTGTCGATCGTGACGCGCTTGGCGGTGCCGAGCATGCCGAGGGTAACCGACTCCAGCTTGATGCCGAGGTCTTCGCTGATGACTTCGCCCTTGGTCAGGATCGCGATGTCCTCGAGCATCGCCTTGCGGCGATCGCCGAAGCCCGGTGCCTTGACCGCTGCGACCTTAAGGCCGCCGCGCAGCTTGTTCACGACGAGCGTGGCGAGCGCCTCACCCTCGATGTCCTCGGCGATGATCAGCAGCGGACGGCCCGACTGCACAACCGCCTCGAGGATCGGCAGCATCGCCTGGAGCGACGACAGCTTCTTCTCGTGGATCAGAATGTACGGATCGGCCAGCTCGACGGCCATCTTCTCGGGGTTGGTGATGAAGTAGGGCGACAGATAGCCGCGGTCGAACTGCATGCCCTCGACGACGTCGAGCTCGAATTCGAGACCCTTCGCCTCTTCGACGGTGATCACGCCTTCCTTGCCGACCTTCTCCATGGCTTCGGCGATCTTCTCGCCGACTTCACGGTCGCCGTTCGCCGAGATGATGCCGACCTGGGCGATCTCGTTCGAGCCGCTGACGGCCTTCGAACGCGACTGGAGGTCTGCGACCACCTTGCCGACGGCGAGGTCGATGCCGCGCTTCAGATCCATCGGGTTCATGCCGGCCGCGACCGACTTCATGCCCTCGCGCACGATCGCCTGGGCGAGAACGGTCGCGGTGGTGGTGCCGTCGCCGGCGACGTCGTTGGTCTTCGAGGCCACTTCGCGCACCATCTGGGCGCCCATGTTCTCGAACTTGTCCTTGAGCTCGATTTCCTTCGCAACCGACACACCGTCCTTGGTGATGCGCGGCGCGCCGAAGCTCTTGTCGATGACGACATTGCGGCCCTTCGGGCCCAGCGTGACCTTCACCGCATCGGCGAGGATGTCGACGCCGCGCAGGATGCGCTCACGCGCGTCACGGCCGAATTTTACGTCCTTGGCTGCCATGGTGGCTACCCTTTCAAAATCTGGAAAGTCTCAAAAGTCACACCGCCACGCGTGCGCGAGGCGGTGCGGTGAATGAGGTCAGGCGATGATCCCGAGGATATCGCTTTCCTTCATGATCAGCAGGTCTTCGCCGTTGACCTTGACCTCGGTGCCCGACCACTTGCCGAACAGGATGCGGTCGCCGGCCTTGACGTCGAGCGGGGTCACTTCGCCCTTCTCGTTCTTGGCGCCCGAACCGGCGGCGACGACTTCGCCTTCCTGCGGCTTTTCCTGGGCGGTGTCGGGGATGATGATGCCACCGGCAGTCTTGGCTTCTGCCTCGACGCGGCGAACGAGCACGCGGTCGTGCAGCGGACGAAAGTTCATGGAGCTCTCCTGAACGCGGGTTGAAATTGTTGGCACTCCCCTGAAGCGAGTGCCAGCGCCCGGCATATGGATGTGGGGTCCGGCATCGTCAACCGCACGAGCGGCGAGTCCGGAAAAGAATCCGACGGGCAGAGGTGCTCCAAGTCATTCAGTAAAATACAAGTAAGCTACAAATAAATATTTCAGTAACTACGATTCATTTCAAATTCATGGAACCAACTGAGGTGAATAGAATTTCGCGATATTATCGATATCGGTAGATATCCATAAGATAGGAGATGTGTCATGACTAGCAAAACGGCCATTTGGCCGGCGCTGGTGTTCGCCTCCACGGCGGCACTGGCTTTGGCGGCGTGCGAAAGTTCCGGAAATTATCGGGTCGGCTGGGTTGGCGACAATCCGCCACCATCGAGTTCGAGCAGTTCGGGCGGAAGTGGATCGAGCAGTTCGTCCGGCGGCTCGGGCGGCTCATCGGGCGGATCGAGCAGCTCTTCCGGCGGGTCGAGCAGTTCGTCGGGTGGCACGGGAAGCTCGGGCGGCGCCAGCGGGCTAGTCGGCGATCTGATCGTCACCGCGGGTAACACGGTGATCGGCGTCGCGGGCAAGCATGACCAGCTGGCGCAAGTGGTGAACGGCAAGCTTCCCGTGACGGGCATTGTCACCGGCACCGTCACCCGCGTGCTCGACCGCACCGGCCAAACCCTGGTCAATCTGGGCGAAGGCAGCGGCACCGGCGGACTGATCCTGGACGGGGTCGGCGGGAAGCTCGGCGCGCTGGTCGCGATCGACCTGGGCAAGGGCAAGGTAGTCGCCGCGCCGGAGGGTTCGAAACCGCTGATTGGGCTCAACGTGCTCGCACAGAACCCGGGGACCGGGTCGCTCGCGACGGTGAGTACGGCGACCGGGGGCAAGCTCGTCGCGCTCGATGTCAATGGCACGACCGGCGGGCTGCTGAGCGGCACCACGAGCGGCCTGGTCGGAACCACCAAGAATGTGGTGCAGACGACCACCGGCACGGTCGGTGGCGTGCTGGGCAAGACCGGACAGAGTGCCGGACTGCTCGGCGGCCTCGCGCCCAAGAACGACTGAGCCACCTGCGCCCGCGTCTGCGTGCGCGGGCGCCTTTTCCATGGCGAGGATGGAAACATGATGCTGGCAGCCATGATGGCGCTGGCCGCCGCTGCTGACCCGCAGGACGGCACCCGCCTGATCGACCGAAACCGGATCGACCGGCCCCGCCCCCCCGCGCCCGAACTCAAATCCGCGCCCGTCATCGAACGCGCGGCGGTGAAGGCGCATGGTACCGGGCGGCCGATCCGCGGCATTCGCTTTCGCGGGGCCGAGGCGCCGCGTCCGGTGGCGCGTGCGGCCGAGGGGTTTCTGGGGCGTCCGATGACGGGCGAAGCGCTTGCCGAACTCGCGGGCAGTCTGTCGCGTGCCTATGGCAAGAGCGACATCGCACTCTACACGATCGCCATCCCCGAACAGGATTTCGCCAATGATGTGGTCGAGGTGCTGCTGACCGAGGGACGGATCGCGCAGGTCGAGATCAAGGCGCCGCGCGGCCAGCACCGGTTGCTCGCGGCGCGGGCGGGGCGGATGACGACGGAGGCCCCGCTGAGCCGAGCGACGTTCGAGCGCCAGTTCACGCTGATGCGGGCGATCCCCGGGCTGACGATCGAGCCGGAGTTCAAGGATCCGCGGAACGATGGCGCGCTCAACCTGACGCTGACTCCAAGGCAGAAGCGCCGCAAGATCACCGCCGGGTTCAGCAATCGCGGGATCGATCTGACCGGGCGCGGGCAGTTCGACCTCAACGCCGAATTCTATGGCCTGGCCGGGGAGGGCGATCAGCTGACGCTCGGCCTGTCCGCCGCGAGCGATTTCAGACGCTATCGCTACGCCGCCGCTGGTTATCAGGCGCCGTTGACGGCGAGCGGGCTGACCTTCGCCGCGAATGCCGCCTGGCTGGAGACGCGGCCGCGCGGCTTTGCCGGCAAGGGCGTGGCGAAGCTGGCCGGAGTGACGCTGAGCTACCCGCTGGTGCGCAGCTTTCACCGGGCCGCCGACCTCAGCCTGGGCGTGGACGGGATCAACAGCGACAATGCCGTGCTGGGCAATCTGATCGCGACCGAGCGGACGCGCGCGGTACGGGTGGCCGCGGGGATCAGCGATACGCGCGAGAAACGGTCATGGGCGGTGAGCGCGGCGGTATCGCAGGGGATCGATATGCTCGGTGCGCGGGTGATCGAGCCGTTCGCGCAGAAAAGGTTCCGCAAGGTCAGCGGCGCGGCGAGCGTGGCGCAGGCGTTGGGCAAGCGCGTGGCGCTGCGGTTCAATCTGTCGGGCCAGTATAGCGGGGACCGGCTGCCCGCGGCCGAGCGGTTTTCGGTCGGCGGGGAGGCGCTGGGTCGCGCGTTCGACACCGCATTCCTGACCGCCGACAAGGGGGCGGGAGCGCTGGGCGAGCTGGCGGTGCGCCCGGCGAAGGGCGGGGCGTTCGCGGCGAGCGAACTCTATGCCTTTGCCGACCGCGCCTGGATCGGCATCGCGGCGCGCGGGATCGATTCCAGGATCGACCTGTCGATGGCGTCCGCCGGGATCGGCGGGCGGATCAAGTTCAGGGAGAAGGCCGAGATCGGACTGGAAGCGGCGACCGCGATCGACGATCCCTATCCGGCGTTCGACGAGGATTGGCGGATTTCGGTGATGTGGAGATTGTCGTTGTAGGGGCGTCATCCCGGCCCTGTTGCGGGATCCGTGGTGCCGCACCGGCGGGGCTTGAGCTTCTGCTTCATGCGCTGCCTTCCGATGGATCCCGGCACAAGGCCGGGATGACGGTTGGGAGATGCCTCGTTCTCCGAGGATGCCGGCGACCGACCCCTCTCTGTATTGCTTCATTAACACAGGCCGGTTAGGGCTTGCTCCGACGACTTACCTGTGCGTCAACTGGCGCGGGGCATCCGAGGAGCAGAAGACGTGAAACTGGTACGCGGCGCATGGAAGCTGCTCGTCGGAATCAAGGACGGCCTGGTCCTTTTGTTCATGCTGCTGTTCTTCGCCGGCCTGTTCATGGTGCTGTCGGCGCGACCCAATCCGGGCGCGGTGAAGGATGGCGCGCTGGTGCTCAATCTTGAGGGCATGATCGTCGAACAGCCTTCCGAATCCGATCCGTTCACATCGCTCAGCGGCGGCGAGACGATCCGCGAGCATCGCACGCGCGACCTGGTCCGGGCGCTCGATGCCGCCAAGGGCGACGCGCGGGTGAAGGCGGTGGTGCTCGATCTCGACCGGTTCATGGGTGGATACCCCGCCGCGGTGGCCGAGGTGGGGCAGGCGATCGCGCGGGTGCGTTCCGCGGGTAAGCCGGTGCTGGCCTATGCCACCGGCTATAGCGACAGCAGCTATCTGCTCGCAGCCAATGCCAGCGAGATCTGGGTCGATCCGATGGGCGGCACGCTGTTCAGCGGGCCGGGCGGGTCGCGCCTCTATTACAAGGGGCTGATCGACAAGCTTGGCGTCACCGCGCACGTCTATAAGGTCGGCAAGTTCAAGTCGGCGGTCGAGCCCTATATCCTGACCGGCCAGTCGCCCGAGGCGAAGGCGGCGAACGAGGCGCTCTACGGCACGATCTTCAGCCAGTGGCAGGAAGCGGTCGCAAAGGCGCGGCCCAAGGCGAAGCTGGCGCAGACGATCACCCAGCCCGACGTGGTGGTCGCGGCGGCCAATGGCGACATCGCCAAGGCGAATCTGAATGCGGGGCTGGTCGACAAGCTGGGCGATCGGCTGGCGTTCGGCAAGCGCGTCGCGGAGATCGCGGGCGCCGATGCGAGCAAGCCGGCGGGCAACTATAAGTCGATCAAGCTGGCCAACTGGCTGGAAGCCAATCCGGCACCGACGAGCGGCGACGCGATCGGCGTGATCACCGTCGCGGGCGAGATCGTCGACGGCAAGGCCGGGCCGGGCACGGCGGGCGGCGACACCGTTTCCGCGCTGCTGCTCAAGGGGCTGGCCGAGAAGAAGCTGAAGGCGCTGGTGGTGCGTGTGGACTCACCGGGCGGATCTGCGCTGGCATCGGAGCGGATCCGTCAGGCGATCCTGCAGGCCAAGGCGCAGAAGCTGCCGGTGGTGGTCTCGATGGGCAGCCTGGCCGCATCGGGCGGATACTGGGTCTCGACCCCGGGCGACGTGATCTTTGCCGAGCCGAATACGATCACCGGATCGATCGGCATTTTCGGCATCATCCCGAGCTTCGAGAATACGCTCGCTAAGATCGGCGTGACCAGCGACGGGGTACAGACGACGCCGCTGACGGGGCAGCCCGATGTGTTCGCGGGGATCAACGATACGACCGGACGCGTCCTGCAGTCGGGGATCGAACAGGGCTATAGCCGGTTCATCAACCTGGTCGCGCAGTCGCGCAAGATGACGCCGGCGCGAGTCGACGAGATCGGCCAGGGCCGGGTGTGGGACGGCGGTACCGCGCGCCAGCTTGGGCTCGTCGATCGGTTCGGCAACCTCAACGACGCGGTCGCCGAGGCGGCGAAGCGCGCCAATCTCGACCCTGCGAAGGTCCATGCCGCCTATCTCGAGAAGCAGCCGGGCTGGTTCGAGGCGCTGTTCGCGAGCTTCGCCGCGAGCGGTGAAGAGGAAGAGGGGGTCGAGCCGGAAAGCGGCGGCGACATCTATGCGCGCATCGCGGCGGAGCGGCGCGCGGTGTTCGGACAGGCGCTGGGCGACGCCAAGCGGCTGGCGATGGGATCGTCGATGCAGGCGCGCTGCCTGGAGTGCGGCGCGTTCGGCCCCGGCGCGGTCAATAGCCGGGCGGATGCCAAGCTGATCGACCTGATCCTGGCGAGGGTCGGCCTGTGATCCAGCTTCGCGCCGCCGAGTCCGCCGATGCCGCGGCGATCGCCGCCATCTATGCCCCCTATGTGCTGACCGGGACGGTGAGCTTCGAATTCGACCCGCCCGATGCGCGTCAGATGCGCAGCCGGATGGAGGCGTCGGACGGGCTGCTGCCATGGATCGTCGCGACCAATGGCGAGGGCAAGGGCGTGCTGGGCTATGCCTATGCGACGCGGTTCCGCGAGCGGGCGGCGTATCGTTATGTCGTCGAGACGTCGGTCTATGTCGCAGGCGCGGTGCAGGGGCAGGGGATCGGGCGGCTGCTCTATGAGGCGCTGATCGACACGCTGCGCGCGCAGGGCTTCACCCAGGCGATCGCGGTGATTTCGTTGCCCAATGACAGCTCGATCCGCAACCACGAGCAGGTCGGCTTCCGCCGCGCGGGACAGCTGCGCGAGATCGGGTTCAAGGAAGGCCGCTGGGTCGATATCGGCATCTGGCAGTGCGAGCTCAACAACGCGGTGACTCCACCGGTCGAGCCCAAGCCGTTCAGTGAGACGGGCGTGGTGCGCGACTGACCGCAAGATTCGTCATATTATTTCTACGTTAAGAATGACTTGGCGGTAGCGGTGCGCTAGACTTGGCGCACCATGTCCGCCCCCCTGACGCACCGGATCATCGTCGATCGCCCGCGCAAGCTGGTGATCGTCGAAGCCTATACGGTGCTGTCGCCCGAGGATTCGAGCTGGGTCGGGGAGGAATTGCGCGCCGCGATCCGCACGTTCGGGGACGAGGTCGGCCAGCATGTCACGCTCTATGACGTGAGTGGCGTTCCCGCCGTGCCGACCGCGACGATCGACATGATGATGGAGTCGTTCGACCATCCGGCGGTACGCGCGCTATGGGCGCGCAAGGTCGCGTTCGTGGTGACCAATGCGACGGGCCGGATGCAGGCCAAGCGCCTGCAGAAGGTGCGGCCCGATTTCGGCGTCTTCGGCGATCGCGCCTCCGCGATCGAGTGGCTGGTCTCGCCTTAGAGGGGCGGGCCGGGCGGCGGCCTGCTCGTTCGGCTCAGCGGCGTCCGCGATAGGCGGGCAGCTTGATCTTCCATGCGATAGCGGCGGCGCGCAGGGCAAAACCGGCGACGGCGGCGATCACCGCGGCGACCAGCAAGGGCAGTCCGGCGAGCATCAGCAGGACATAGAGGCCCGAGGACAGCGCAGCGGCGGTGACATAGAGTTCGGGCCGCATCAGGATCGACGGCTCGCCCGCGAGCACGTCGCGAATGATGCCGCCGCAACAGGCGGTCAGCACGCCCATCAGCGCGGCGGGAACGGGCGGGATGCCGAAGCTCAATGACTTGGCGGCGCCGAACACCGCATAGGCGGCAAGCCCCAGCGCATCGAGCCAGTCGAGCGCGGCGCCGTGCCACCATTTCTGGGGCGTCACCCAGATCAGCAGCGCGACGCCGAGGCAGAGCGCGGAGACATAGGGGTGATGGACCCACCACACGGGCGCGCCGATCAGCAGGTCGCGGATCGTGCCACCGCCAACGCCGGTGATCAGCGCGAAGAAGGCGGCGGTGACCATCGTCTGCCCGTGCCGCGCGGCTGCCAGCGCGCCGGTGGCGGCGAACAGCGCGATGCCGAGCAGGTCGAGCAGCGGCAGCACGGTGCCGAGCTGGGCGAGAGCGGGGGGTGTCATCGGGTTCATGTCTCATTGCCGGGGCGGCGGATCAATCCCGCCAATGCGCGGAGCATTTACCTGGCATTTGCCATTGCCCCCCTAATCACCGGTCAATGGACACGCCTGCCCTCCTCGCCGATCTGAAACACCATTATATCGCCTGGGGGGTGGTGTTCGGGATTCTCACCTGTTTCGAGGTGTTCAATCCGCGTGAGGACCATCGGCTCAAGGCCCGGCTTCTGGGTGCGGGCTTCTGGATGGTGTCGTTGCTGATCTCGTTCGTGGCGACGCTGATGCTGGCGCTGGCCTGGCAGAAGCTGGGTGTGCGGCCGCTGTTCACGATCCCCAGCGTGCTGGCGGTCGTCGGCGGGCCGATCATCGGTGGACTTGTCGCCGCGCTGATCGCGGCGGTCGCGCATGACTTCTTCTTCTACTGGTTCCATCGCATCCAGCATCGCTGGCTGTGGCGGTGGCACGCCGTGCATCATTCGATCGAAGAGCTGAACGCGGTGAATTCCTATCATCACCCGAGTGAGGCGATGGTCTCGCTGGTGGTGATGCAGATCCCGATGTCGCTGCTGATCGGGATGCATGGGCCGGTTTCGCCGATCGTCAATCTGGTGCTGTGGTGCCATATCGTGTGGATCCATTCGCCGACACGGATCACGTTGGGGCCGTTGCGTGCGCTGATCGTCGACAACCGATTCCATCGCATCCATCATTCGGTGGAAGAGCGGCATTTCGATAAGAATTTCGGCGCTTTCACCACATTGTGGGACCGGTTGTTCGGTACCTGTCACATGCCGGCGCGCGACGAATGGCCGGTGGTGGGAATCGCCGAAGCGCGCCAGCCGCGCGGCTTTGGGGAATGGGTGCGGATGCCGTGGCGCCTCGGCGCAGATCCCGTACAGGCTCACACGGCATCAATGGTGTCGCCGGAGTCCAGCGCAACGGCGGATGGGCAGGTTCCGGCCCCGGCCTGAGCCCGCGGCAACCCCTAGGGGACGATCCGGAAACCGTAGGAATAGCTGGACTGAGGCGCGCCGCGCACCCCCGCGACCGTCACCGTGTAGCCGGTATTGGCGGCGAGGCCGGTGACACGCCATTGGATGTTGTTGGCGATCCCGTATCCGTCATTGTCGCGTGAGACATTGGTGATGGGCAGGTCGCCCGAGGGGCCGCGCACGGTGACGGTGGCGGCCGAGAAGTCGACCGAGCGGTCGGCGCCGTTGTCGCTCGTGCTCGGGACGACCGAGAAGGAGAGATAGTCGGTCAGCGCGAAGTAGCGCGACGGATAGTCGCCCTGCGGGAAACCGACATAGGGCGGGACCGTCGAGGGCGCGGGTCCGGCGCTCACAAAGCCGAAGACGCGCATCGACGCGGTGGTGGCGCGCCGACCATCGGGAAGCGTTCCCGAGACCCGACCATAGGAGGTCTTGCGCAGGAAGGGGTGGAGGATCCAGCGGCGATGGCCGAGCGAGGCGGTGCCGCCTTCGCGCAGCCAGCCTGCGAGCAGCCCGTCTTCGCTGTCGAAGCCGAGGCCGGTGCCCCAGCCGCCGATCAGGTTGCTCGACCCGGCTCCGGTCGAGCCGCCGGCGGTATAGCAGCGCCAGCTTGTCGGAGGCGTATGGCTGAGCGCGACGTTGGCGGCCATCATGAGCGAGGAATCGGCTTGCTGAACGTCCTCGTCGGTCGAATAGACGACGGGTGCCAGGCCGTGCCGCGCGCGGATCTCGTTCAGCCGGTCGAGGAACTCGGTCTTCACCGCCGCCTTGAGCGTTCCCGCGCGGCATCCCCCGATATCCGGCTGCACATCGTAATAGCCGGCGACGCCCGCCCAAGTCGTCGGAAGCGGCGAAGGGGAAGCGGTTGGCGAGGGGCTCGGGGTTGGCGTGACCGGAGAGGGGGTAGGCGTCGGAGCGACGATCACACCGCTGCTGCCGCCACCCCCGCCGCCGCAACCCGCAACGAGCATGGCGAGAACGAGGACCGACGCAACAGGCGCGGACGAAACGGATCGGTTACGGAGCATTCGCGCAGAACGCCCCGGTTTCGGACCGGGTCCCGGTTGGCGCGCGGTTAACCGCGATTTTGCGGCTGTCTGCCCGAGCCGGATGCCAGCCCGCCCGATCATCCTATTCGGCCGCGAGGAGCTGGTCGCGGATCGGATCGATCAGCGGCGGCGCGGTCACGACGCGATTGCGGCCCTGTTCCTTGGCGGCATAGAGCGCCGCGTCGGCGGCCTGCATCAGGTCATGCACCGAGGACGAGGTGATCGGGATGGAAGCGACGCCGAACGAGGCGGAGACATCGATCCCCGGCTGCGACAGCGCGGCGATACCGATGCGCAGCCGTTCGGCCTTGTGCGCGGCGTCCTCCAGGCTGCAATTGGGCATCACGACCAGCAGCTCCTCGCCGCCATAGCGGCAGGCGACGTCGCTTTCGCGCAGCTGATGGGTGATGACCGATGCCGCGTCGCGCAGCACGGTGTCGCCCTTGGCGTGGCCGTGCTGGTCGTTGAGCCGCTTGAAATGATCGAGGTCGATCATCACGATCGACACTTCCTGCTTCTCGCGCTGGGCAAGCTGAACCGCGCGCTGGAGCGTGTCCTCCATATACCGGCGATTGTAGAGGCCGGTCAGCGGATCGCGCAGCGCCTGGCTGCGCAGCTTGGCGCCGAGCGCGAGATTGGCGAGCGCCAGCGACATCGCGTCGGCGAGCGCGGTGCCGAGCCCGGCGATCTCCTGAAGGCGAACGTCCCCGTCGGCGCGGGTGGTCTGGATGCAGAACAGGCCGAGCACCTCGCCGCGCGCGGCCATCGGGATTTCGAGCACGAAGGCGCCGTCGGCATGATGTTCGCAGCGCAGCTTGTCGCCGCCGGGGTGGTTGAGGTGCGGCTTGCCGCGCTTGAGTGCCCAGCACTGACTAAGGCCGATCGTATCGGCGGGCGCGGGCCCGTCGCCGAGATTCCAGCTGGCCGACAGCACGAGCCGATCGCGCGAATTACTGAAGACGTAGAGTGTTCCGGTGAGGTCGGGCAGCAGCTCCATCGCGGTCGCGCGCAGCACCATGTTGGCGTCGCTCTGATCCTGGGCGCTCTGGAGCATGTCGGTCATCTCGAACAGGCGCATCACCTCTTCGCGCGACCGGGTGGCGTTGGTAACCGCGAGTGCGCGGGCCTCAGCCTCCACCGCACCGCGCCGAGCCGCGAACAGGAACACCGCGATGCAGAACAGGCCGCTCGCCAGCTGGAGGATGACGACCGCCTTGATCGTTAAGTCGATATTGCCCTGCGCACGGTCGTTATGCGCGTCGAGCTGTTCGATCTGGCCGATCATCGAATCGACCACCGCCTTGGCCCGTTGCTGGACATTCTGCGCATCATGCAGGGCGCGGGCACCGGCGAGATCGTTGGCCTCGATGCGTGCCATGATCGCGTTCCAGCTGCGCCGAACGCCGGTGACCGCGTCGATACCGCGAACCTCGCGCCCCTGGATGCGGAGCGTTGCGGGGAAGTGGGTGACGGGTTGCGCGTCGAGTTTCTCGATCGCCGCGCGATAATGCCCGGCATGGGCGATGCCGCCATCGACCATCGCGTTGAGCACCGCGACGTCGGCTTCCATCAACGCCTGTCGCGCGACGCGGATATGGCGGCTTTCCATACGGCCGTTGCGCAGTTCCGCCTCCTGGCTGGAGACATAGGCGAAGCTGGCGATCATGACGGCGATCATCAGCAGCATCAGCGCGATGATCGTGTTGGTGCTTCCCGGACGGGCCATGGCCGACGGTTCGGCTGGAGAAGGTGTGGTGGTCGCTGTCATCCGCATAGTCGTACAGGCCGGAGGGGATTCCGGCAGCGGACGACATAGCGGGGATATGGATGAGAACAGGCTAACGGCGATGGTTAATGCGGGGTTTGGGCGCCGGCGCGATGATCAATCCGCCGCCGCCCAAACCCGAGTCGCCTATTTGCTGTTCGACTGCGCTTCGCTCGCCAGCGTCACATTGCCGCCCCGCGCCAATGTGAGCATCGCCTTGCCCAGCCGGCTGGCCGCGCCGCCATTGAGGTTGGCGAGCACGACGACGGTGAGCTTGCGATCGGGATCATAGCCCAGCCAGGTGTTGAACCCATTGATCCCGCCGCTGTGCGAGATGGTGGTGCTGCCGTCGGCCGTGACGACGTTGACCCCCAAAGCGTAATTGTTCTTGAACGGCGTCAGATATGCCTTGAGCGATTCCGGCGTGAGCAGCTTGCCGCCGAACAGGCCGCGCTGCCATTTGAGCAGGTCGTGCGACGTCGAATAGAGCGCGCCCGCGCCCTGGGGAACCGTCATCGCGACATAGTCGGCGTTGACCACGCCCTTGGGCGAAGGTGTGTAGCCCGCAGCACGGCGCGGGATGATCGTGGCGTGGTTGTCATAGCCGGTGTCGGCCATGCCCAGCGGCTTGAAGATATTGTCCGTCAGGAAGCTCGCATAGGGCTGGCCGCTCGCCGCTTCGACGATCGCGGTGAGCAGGACATAGCCCGAGTTGGAATAGGCGTATTTCTCGCCCGGCTGAAAATCGAGCGGCTTGTCGCTGAAGCGCGCGATCAGGCTCGCGGGTGTCGTCTCCAGCGTCTGCAGTTTCGCATAATCGGGGAACGAGGTGAAATTGGCGATGCCGCCGGTATGGGTGAGGAGGTTGCGGACCGTTACCTGGTCCCACGCCGCGGGCGCATCGGGCAGATAGGTCTTGATCGGCGCGTCGAGCTTTACCTTGCCGCGTTCCTGAAGCAGCAGGATGGCGGCGGCGGTGAACTGCTTGGTCAGCGATCCGATGCGGAACCTGGTGTCGCCGTCGCTGGCGATCTTCCATTCGAGGTTCGCCGAGCCATAGCCCTTGTCGAACAGGATCTTGCCGTCGCGCGCGACTAGGACGACGCCCATGAACTCGCCCTTGTCGGCATCGGCGCGGACGACCGTGTCCATCCGGGCGGGGTCCGGCTTCGCGGCCTGCTGCGCGGCGGCAGGCGCGGCCAAGACGAGTGCGAGGCCGGCGGCGTATCTGAGCATCAAACTCTCCAATATGTTGTATAATTGCTATGGTACAACAGATTGGGGGAGCGCAAGTGGGATGGGCGAGGGGACGGCCATTGCGGCCAAGCCGTGACGGCGGACGCGGTTGCTAGCCGCGCCCGCCGATCTATCAGGTCAGATATGGATCGGCTTGCCGGTCACCGCCATCGCTGCTTCCTTGATTGCCTCGCTGTGCGTCGGATGGGCGTGGCAGGTATAGGCGATGTCCTCGCTGGTCGCGCCGAACTCCATCGCCTGCGCGGCCTGGGCGATCATCGTGCCGGCGACGCTGGTGATGATCCACACGCCGAGTACGCGATCGGTCTTGGCGTCTGCGATGACCTTCACGAAGCCGTCGGGCTCATGGTTGGTCTTGGCGCGACTGTTGCCGGCCATCGGGAACTTGCCGACCTTGACCTCGCCCTTGGCCTTTGCCGCTTCCTCGGTGAGGCCGACACCCGCGATTTCGGGCATGGTGTAGACGACCGACGGGATGACGTCGTGGTTCACGATGCCGGTGAGGCCGGCGATGTTCTCGGCCACCGCGATGCCCTCGTCCTCGGCCTTGTGCGCGAGCATCGGGCCGGGGATGACGTCACCGATCGCCCAGATGCCGGGGACCGACGTCTTGAAGCTGTGATCGGTCTCGATCTGGCCGCGCTGGTTGACGGTCAGGCCGGCGGCCTCGAGGCCGAGGCCGTCGGTGTTGGGCTTGCGGCCGATCGCGACGAGGACGTTGTCCGCCTCGATCGTCTCGGCGGCGCCACCGGCGGCGGGCTCGACGGTGATGGTAGCCTTCTTGCCCTTCACGGCAACGCCGGTGACCTTGGTGCCGGTCTTGAACTCGATGCCCTGCTTCTTGAACAGGCGCGCGGCTTCCTTGCGGACATCGGCGTCGAAGCCGGGCAGGATCTGGTCGAGATATTCGACCACGGTGACCTTGGCCCCGACGCGGCGCCACACGCTGCCAAGCTCAAGCCCGATCACGCCGCCGCCGATGACGACGAGATGCTCGGGAACCTTGGCCAGCTCGAGCGCGCCGGTGGAGTCGACGACGATCTTCTGGTCGATCTCGACGCCGGGCAGGGGCGTGACCGATGAGCCGGTGGCGATGATGATGTTCTTCGCGCGGACCTCACGGTCGCCGACCTTGACGCTGTCCTTGCCGGTGAAGGTCCCATAGCCCTTGAGCCATTCGACCTTGTTCTTCTTGAACAGGAATTCGATGCCGCCGGTCAGGCCCTTGACCGCGTCGAGGCGCTGGGCGTGCATCGCGTCGAGGTCGAGTTCGACCTTGCCGAGCTTGACGCCGAGTTTGGCGAGCGCGCCGCTGGCGGCTTCCTCATACAGCTCCGACGCGTGGAGCAGCGCCTTGGACGGGATGCAGCCGACGTTGAGGCAGGTGCCGCCCAGCGTCTTGCGCCCTTCGGCGCAGGCGGTCTTGAGACCCAGCTGCGCCGCGCGGATCGCGGCGACATAGCCGCCGGGTCCGGAACCGATCACGAGGACGTCGAAGTCGTATTCAGCCATTTCTTGCTCCGTTCGTCCGGGGGGTGGACGTGTTCGGGTAAATTACAGGTCGATCAGCAGACGGGTCGGATCCTCGATCGCGTTCTTGAGCGCGACGAGGAAGGTGACCGCCTCACGGCCGTCGATCAGGCGGTGATCGTAGGACAGCGCGAGATACATCATCGGGCGGATGACGATCTGGCCGTCGCGGACGACTGGGCGGTCCTCGATGCGGTGGAGACCCAGCACGGCCGACTGCGGCGGGTTGATGATCGGGGTCGACATCAGCGAACCGAACACGCCGCCGTTGGAGATGGTGAAGGTACCGCCCTTCATCTCTTCCATCTTGAGCGTGCCGTCCTTGGCGCGCTTGCCGAAGTCGCCGATCGTGCGCTCGACCTGCGCGACCGACATCTTGTCGGCGTCGCGGATCACCGGGACGACCAGGCCCTGCGGCGCGGAGACCGCGACCGAGATGTCGGCATAGTCGTGATAGACGATCTCTTCGCCGTCGATCTGGGCGTTGACCGCGGGGATGTCCTTGAGGGCCATCGTCGCGGCCTTCACGAAGAAGCCCATGAAGCCGAGGCGGACGCCGTGCTTCTTCTCGAACAGGTCCTTGTACTTGGTGCGCGCCTCGATCACCGCCGTCATGTCGACGTCGTTGAAGGTGGTGAGCAGGGCCGCGGTGTTCTGCGCTTCCTTAAGGCGGCGGGCGACGGTCTGGCGCAAGCGCGTCATGCGCACGCGCTCTTCGTTGCGGGCGCCACCCGTTGCGGGCGCCGCGACTGGAGCAGCGGCTGCCGGAGCCGGGGTCGCGGCAGGCGCGGCGGGCTTGGCCGAAGCGGCGGCGACGACGTCTTCCTTGGTGATGCGGCCGTCCTTGCCCGAGCCGGTGACGGTTGCGGGATCGACGCCGTGCTCGAGGATCGCGCGGCGGACGGATGGCGAAAGCGCGGCGGCCTCGACATCCTGCGCCGGTTCGGCGGGAGCGGTGGCCGGGGCGGCGGGAGCCGCGGTGGCGGGGGCAGCAGCCGGGGCTGCCGCGGCGCCGGCGCCGGCTTCGATCGTGCCGATCAGCGCGCCGACATTGACGGTGTCGCCGACCTTGGCGGCGTGGGCGCCCATGACGCCGGCGACGGGTGCGCCGACCTCGACCGAGACCTTGTCGGTCTCGAGCGATGCGACGGGCTCATCGGCGGCGACGGCGTCGCCCGGCTGCTTCAGCCATTCGCCGATCGTGGCTTCGGTGATGGATTCGCCCAGAACGGGAACGAGGATTTCGGTGGCCATGGTTCAGTCCTTCCTGGCGATCACGCGCCGGCCTTGCCGGCGGTCTTTTGGTCTTCGGTCTTGCGTGCGCGGCGGATTTCATTGCGCACATTATGGCCCAGCGCGTCGGCGACAAGTGCGCCCTGCTCGGCCTGGTGGCGCTTCATCAGGCCCGTGGCGGGCGATGCCGCCGGGGCGCGGCCCGCATAGCGCGGACGCTGCGGTGTGATGCCCGCTTCGACCATGCACGCCTCGACATAGGGTTCGACGAAGAACCAGTAGCCGTTGTTCTTCGGCTCTTCCTGCGCCCACACCACTTCCTCGACATTGGTCATGCGCGCGAGGCGTGCGACCAGAGGCTCACCGGGGAAGGGGTAGAGCTGTTCGATGCGGATGATCGCGGTGTTCTTGTCGCCCGCGGCGTCGCGTGCCTCGATCAGGTCATAGGCGACCTTGCCGGTGCACAGCACGACCCGCTTCACATCCTTGTCCGCCGGAGCCGAAGGATCCGAGAGGATGCGCTTGAAGTGCGTATCGCCCTGGAAGTCGGCCGCCGTCGAGACCGCCATCTTATGACGGAGCAGCGACTTCGGCGTCATGATGACCAGCGGCTTGCGGAAGTTGCGGTGCATCTGCCGGCGCAGCAGGTGGAAGTAGTTGGCCGGCGTGGTGACGTTCGCGACCTGCATATTGTCGCCCGCGCACGACTGGAGGAAGCGCTCGGGGCGTGCCGAGCTGTGCTCGGGACCCTGGCCTTCATAGCCGTGCGGGAGCAGCATCACGAGGCCGTTGGCGCGCAGCCACTTGGCTTCGCCCGACGAGATGAACTGGTCGATCATGATCTGCGCACCGTTGACGAAGTCGCCGAACTGCGCCTCCCACAGCACCAGGGTCTTGGGATCGGCGAGCGCATAGCCGTACTCGAAGCCGAGCACGCCGTACTCGGACAGCGGGCTGTCGAGCACCTCGAAGCGGCCGTGCGGAATCTCATTCAGCGGGACGTACTTGTGCTCGTCGGTCTGGTCGACCCAGACGGCATGACGCTGGCTGAACGTGCCGCGGCCCGAATCCTGGCCCGACAGACGCACGCCATAGCCTTCCGACAGCAGCGAACCGAAGGCCAGAGCCTCACCGGTCGCCCAGTCGAAATTGGCGCCCGACTTGAACATCGCCGCCTTGGCGTCGAGTACGCGGTTGAGCGTCTTGTGCGGCGTCAGGTCGCCGGGGACGGTGGTTAGCGTACGACCGAGGCTGTCGAACAGCTTCTTGTCGATGCCGGTCTCGACGTTGCGGCGTGCAGTCTCCGCGTCCATCGGCGCGCTGAGGCCCTGCCAGCGGCCGCCGAACCAGTCGGCCTTGTTCGCCTTGTAGCTCGCGCCCGCGGTGAACTCGTCCTCGAGATGCGCGGTGAAGGCCGCTGCCTGAGCCTTGGCGAATTCGCCGTCGATCACGCCTTCGCCCTCGAGGCGCTTGGCATAGACGTCGGCGACGCCCGGATGGCCCTTGATCTTGGCGTACATCAGCGGCTGGGTGAATGACGGCTCATCGCCTTCATTGTGGCCGAAGCGGCGGTAGCACCACATGTCGATGACGATATCGCGCTTGAATGTCTGGCGGAACTCGATCGCCATCTTGCACGCGAAGGTCACGGCTTCGGGATCGTCGCCATTGACGTGGAAGATCGGCGCCTGGACGCCCTTGGCTACGTCCGACGGATAGGGCGACGAGCGCGCGAATTGCGGGCTGGTCGTGAAGCCGATCTGGTTGTTGATGATGAAGTGGATGCAGCCGCCGGTATTGTAGCCGCGGATGCCCGAGAAGCCGAGGCACTCCCACACGATACCCTGGCCCGCGAATGCCGCGTCGCCATGGATAAGCACCGGAAGGACCTGCTCGTGATCCTCAAGGTCGTTGCGGTTGGTCTGCTGTGCGCGGACCTTGCCGAGCACGACCGGGTCGACCGCTTCGAGGTGCGAGGGGTTGGCGACCAGCGACATATGGACGTTGATGCCGTCGAACTCACGGTCGGTGCTGGTGCCGAGGTGATATTTCACGTCGCCCGAACCGCCGATGTCGTCGGGGTTTGCCGAGCCGCCGGCGAATTCGTGGAAGATGACGCGATAGGGCTTTGCCATCACCGTGCCGAGCATGTTGAGGCGGCCACGATGCGCCATGCCATAAACGATCTCGCGCACGCCCTGTGCGCCGCCGTACTTGATGATCGCTTCCATCGCCGGGATCATCGATTCGCCGCCGTCGAGACCGAAGCGCTTGGTGCCGACATATTTGCGGCCCAGGAATTTCTCCCACTGCTCGGCTTCGATCACCTTGGACAGGATCGCCTTCTTACCCTCGGGCGTGAATTCGATCGCCTTGTCCTTGCCTTCCATGCGGTCCTGCAGGAAGCGGCGCTCCTCGACATCGGCGATGTGCATGTACTCAAGGCCGACATTGCCGCAGTAATTGCGGCGCAGGATCTCGACCAGCTCGCGGATCGTCGCCTTCTCAAGCCCCATCGTGCCGCCAAGATAGATCGGACGGTCGAGATCGGCGGCGGTGAAGCCATGATACTCGGGCGTCAGATCGGCGGGCAGGTTCTGATGCGACAGGCCGAGCGGATCGAGATTGGCGGCAAGGTGCCCGCGCACGCGATAGGTGCGGATCAGCAGCATCGCGCGGATCGAATCGTTCGCGGCGCGCGCAATGTCGGCCGACGAGGCGGCGGGCGCCGGAGCCGGGGCAGGGGCCGCGCCGCCACGAGCGGGCTTGGGCGCCGGCTCCATCTGGGTGGGGTCGAGCGCCGCGGTGAGCGCGTCGGTATCGCTGAGCGGCCAGTTGGGACGCTCCCAGCTCGGACCGTTGACGGTGCCTTCGAGTCCGTCGAACCACTCGCGCCAGCCGGCTTCGACGGACGCGGGGTCCGCCTTCCACTTGGCGTACAGCGTCTCGACGAACGCGGGGCTCACGCCCCCGGCGATGTCTGCGAAATCCAGGCCTTCAGCGCCCACCATCTTCTTCATTCCTTCGTCACCCGGCCGGTGCCGGGATCTTCAACCGCACGATGCCCCGGCGCGAACCGGGGCGCCGGCGTGTTCGTCAGCCCTTCAGCACTTCGACCAGCGTCGAGCCGAGCTCGGACGGGCTGGCCGAAACGCGGATGCCCGCAGCTTCCATCGCCGCGATCTTGCTCTCGGCATCGCCCTTGCCGCCCGACACGATCGCGCCGGCATGGCCCATGCGGCGGCCCGGAGGCGCCGTGCGGCCCGCAATGAAGCCAGCCATCGGCTTCTTGCGGCCGCGCTTGGCTTCGTCGATCAGGAACTGGGCGGCCTGCTCCTCGGCGTCGCCGCCGATCTCGCCGATCATGATGATCGACTTGGTCGCCTCGTCCGCCAGGAACAGCTCGAGCACGTCGATGAAGTTGGTGCCGTTGACGGGGTCGCCGCCGATGCCGACCGCGGTCGTCTGGCCAAGGCCCGCATTGGTGGTCTGGAACACGGCTTCATAGGTAAGCGTGCCCGAGCGCGAAACAACGCCCACCGACCCTTCAGAGAAGATGCTGCCTGGCATGATGCCGATCTTGCACTGGTTCGGGGTCAGCACGCCGGGGCAGTTCGGGCCGATCAGGCGCGTCTTCGAGCCGCTGAGCGCGCGCTTGACCTTGACCATGTCGAGCACGGGAATGCCTTCGGTGATGCAGACCACCAGCGGGATCTCGGCGTCGATCGCCTCGAGGATCGAGTCGGCGGCGAAGGGCGGCGGAACATAGATGACCGAGGCATCGGCGCCGGTCTTGCTCTTCGCCTCGGCGACGGTGTCGAACACGGGCAGGCCGATATGGGTGGTGCCGCCCTTACCGGGGGTGACGCCGCCGACCATCTGCGTGCCGTACGCCAGCGCCTGCTGGGTATGGAAGGTGCCGGTGTCGCCGGTCATCCCCTGGGTGATGACCTTGGTGTTGCGGTCGATCAGAATCGACATTCAGAAACCTCCGGTTGATTGGCTGACAAAGATCAGCCCTTGGATGCCATAGGATGCGCCGAGCGGATGACCGCGCGGCACGTAAGTGATTTCGAGGCTGACGCCCGGTTGCCAGGGCCGCCAGAGCCGCCTGCTGGCGGTGCCGTTCGCCTGAACGCTTGTCGGCGCCTTTCCGACCCAAGCGTCGAGCGTTTCGCGTGACGGAGCGGCGGGGGCGTCGAGATCATAGGCGCGACAGCCATTGGCCCACCGGTCCTTGCCTGCTTCAATCCGGCTGGTGACCAGCCACACGTCGCGGCCATCAAGACGTTGGCGGAACATCTGGCCTGATAGCTTTGCCTCAGGCGCTTCCTTGCGCATCGCGACCCGGCCCTTGGCGACGATCGCCATGACTCGCGGATCGGCCTGAGCCTCTGCGACTTCGGTCCAGCCGGCTGCCGTCGCCGCAGCGGCGACGCCGTCGAATTTCTGTACGTCGAAGCATGCCGCCCTGAACGCGCCGAACAACGGCGACGGCGCAGGCAATGCCTGCGCCGTTCCGACCGTCGCTGCGATCATTCCAAAGGCGGCGAATGCCGACATCAGCCGAGCGAGCTGTCGATGCTCTTGCAGGCCACCAGCAGTTCCTTGACCGCGTCGACCGAGACCTGAAGGTTGGCCTTG
Organism: Sphingomonas sp. GW821-FHT10C01; assembly: GCF_059415525.1. Lineage (NCBI taxonomy): Bacteria > Pseudomonadati > Pseudomonadota > Alphaproteobacteria > Sphingomonadales > Sphingomonadaceae > Sphingomonas > Sphingomonas sp. GW821-FHT10C01. The sequence goes on from NZ_JBWKNK010000004.1 coordinate 328,719, forward strand.
GCCTCCTCGTTCAGTTCGATCTCGACGATCTGCTCGACGCCGCCGGCGCCGATCACGACCGGGACGCCGACATAAAGGTCATCGACGCCATATTGGCCGGTCAGGTGTGCGGCGCAGGGCAGCAGACGCTTCTGGTCGTAGAGATAGGCCTCGGCCATCGCGATGCCGCTGGTGGCGGGGGCGTAGAAGGCCGAGCCGGTCTTGAGCAGGCCGACGATCTCGCCGCCGCCCGAACGGGTGCGCGCGACGATGGCGTCGATACGCTCCTGGGTCGAGCGGCCCATCTTGATGAGGTCGGGGATCGGGATGCCCGCGACGGTCGAATACTCGACCACCGGCACCATCGTGTCGCCATGGCCGCCGAGCACGAAGCTGTTCACTTCCTTGACCGACACCTGGAATTCTTCCGCGAGGAAGTGGCTGAAGCGCGCGCTGTCGAGCACGCCAGCCATGCCGACGACCTTGTTGTGCGGAAGGCCCGAGAATTCGCGCAGCGCCCACACCATCGCGTCGAGCGGGTTGGTGATGCAGATGACGAAGGCGTCGGGGGCGTTGGCGGCGATGCCCTCGCCGACGGCCTTCATGACCTTGAGGTTGATGCCGAGCAGGTCGTCGCGGCTCATGCCCGGCTTGCGGGCGACGCCGGCGGTGACGATGATGACGTCCGCGCCCGCGATGTCGGCATAGTCGTTCGAACCGGTGATCTTGGCGTCGAAGCCTTCGACCGGGCCGCACTGCGACAGGTCGAGCGCCTTGCCCTGGGGAACACCCTCGACCACGTCGAACAGGACGATATCACCGAGGCCCTTGAGCGCGGCGAGGTGAGCGAGCGTGCCGCCGATGTTGCCGGCGCCGATAAGGGCGATCTTCTTGCGGGCCAAATGAGCCTCCCTAAACAAGGTTGGGCGGCTCCAATGACTCTCCGGGCCGCAGGGAACGCAGGCGCATTAGGCGCTTTGCTTCCGTGCGGCAACCGTCGAATCGACCCTGTCAAGGAAATCTTTGCACTTGCGAATTAGTTGCAATAAAGAGTGTTTGGCTGTGCCCCTGGATCAAACCCGACGCGGATCGCGTGGGGTAACGCGATCCGCGTCGGGTCGTTGTTTGGACCGCTCAGGCGGTGCCGGCCATATCTTGGTAGAACATCAGCGCGTTATTGTCGGGGTCGAAGAAGGTGAGGTAGCGGACCATGCCTGGGACGTCGGCGATCGGGCCGTCCTGTCGCACGCCAGCCGCATCGAGTGCCGCCTTCGCCGCCTCGATGTCGACGACTCCGAAGGTGAGGGTGGCGCCGCCGCCGGCAGGTACGTTCTGGACCTGGGAGAGGCCAATAGTGACGCGGGCCACGCTGGTTTCCAGCTCGCACCAGGCGATCTCGTCCATGCGGTAGAGCAGCTTCATGCCGAGCACATTGGTGTACCAGTCGATCGAGCGATCGAAGCTGGTGACGTTGATCGCGCAGGCGAGGCCGCCGTCATAGGCGATAGCCGAAGTGGCCGTGGTTTCGGCGGTTGCGGAACTTGCCATGTCATCCTCCATTGATTATGGTTCCATTTGTATAGTAGATTGTGATATGGTCAAGCCCGTGAACGATCCGGTCCTTTCGCCTGCGGTTCTGCACCTGCTCAGCGCCAGCCGTTGGGCGATCCCGGTGCTGGCGCTGCTCAGCCGCGAGCAGGGGTCGCGCTTCGCGGTGATCGAGCGGCGTTTCGCCCTGTCGCGCAACAGCCTGACGCGTACGCTCGCCTATCTGCGCGAACAGGGCTGGGTGATGCCCAATCCCGGCCATGGCCACCCGCTGCGCCCCGAATATGTGCTGAGCGATGCCGGGCGCGCGATCGGCGCGGCGTGCGAGCGGATCGAGGGGGTGCGGGTGCGACTGGGGCTGGAGGCGCCTGATCTGTCTCGCTGGACGCTGCCGGTCGCGGGCGGACTGGAGGACGAATGGACGCGGTTCAACGCGCTGCAGACGCGGCTGTCGCCAGTGACGCCGCGTGCGCTATCGCTCACGCTACAGACGATGATCGGGCAGGATCTGGTACGACGGCGGCTGGAGGACCGGTTTCCGCCGGTGCCGCTCTACGGCCTGACGGGGCGGGGGGGCGAGTTGGCGGCGGCGATTACTCTGTGAGCCCGTGCGGTTTCATCGGCAGATCCTCGATGCGGTAGCGTGAGTCGCGCGTGATCCTGAACGCGCCGCCGAAATAGTCTGAGCCCTCCGCGGTGCCGTTCACTTCATAGGCTGTGCCGAGGCGAAGCTTCGCCGGAGCGACTGTCGTCCTCGCCTGCCGATGTGCCTTGCCGTAATAGTGCGGATCGTCGCCGAGGCATTTCCTGTCCGTGAAGTCCTCTTCAACCTGCCAGACCAGCTCTCCGGTCAATTGTTCCCGAACTTCGATGCCGTAGATGCACCCCAGTTCTCGTTCGACGCCGACGAATGCCAGGCGTCCGTCGATAAATCGCGCCTGCACGATCGTTGCCTTTGAGCAGCCGGACAGACCCGTCAGGATCGCCAGCATTGAGATGATCGCAATGGCGCGGCCGAGCATGATGCGATGCTACGCGCTCCCATGCCCCTGCGCCAGATAATCCTCGGACTGCATCTCCATCAGGCGGCTGACGGTGCGTTCGAATTCGAACTTGCCGTCGCCTTCCGCATAGAGGTCCATCGGTGATGCATCGGCCATCGCCAGCAGCTTGACCTTGTGCTCGTACAGCGCGTCGATCAGCGTGACGAAGCGCGCTGCTTCGTTGCGGTTCTCCGGCCCCAGGCGCGGGATGCCGACGATGATCACGGTGTGATAGCGACGCGCGATGGCGAGATAGTCGGCCGCGCCGCGCGCCTCGCCACATAGCCGTTTGAACGAGAAGACGGCGACGCCCTTGAGACTCTTCGGCACGTGCAGCGTGCGGCCCTGCACCTCGAGATCTTCGGACGGGACATTGGCGCGGTCCTCGACCGGATAGTCGGTCAGGCGGAAGAAGGCGGCGGAGAGGGTTGCGGTGTTGGCCGGGCTGTTCGGGACCAGCCACATGTCCATCAGGCCGAGGCGGTCACGGCGATAGTCGGTCGGGCCGTTCAACGGCAGGACGTCGAGCTTGTCCTTGAGCAGCGCGATGAAGGGCAGAAAGGAATCGCGCTGCAACCCGTCCTTGTAGAGATCGTCGGGCGGGCGATTGGAGGTCGCGACCACCGTCAGCCCCTCGGCCATCATCGCGGTGAACAGGCGCGAGAGGATCATCGCGTCGGCGGCATTATTGATCACCATCTCGTCGAACGCGAGCAGGCGGAGATTATGGGTCAGGGCCTTGGCGACCGGTACGATCGGGTCGCCCGCTTCCTTCTTGCGCTCCTCGGCAATGCGGGCGTGGACCTCGATCATGAACTCGTGGAAATGGACGCGGCGCTTGCGGTCGATCTTCACGGTCTGGAACAGCAGGTCCATCAGCATCGATTTGCCGCGCCCGACACCGCCCCACATGTACACGCCCTTGGGCGCTTCGGGCGCGCGACGGGCGAGGCGCCACAGCACGCTGCCCTTGCGCGGACCCGTTTCCAGCTCGTGCGCGAGATGGTCGAGCCGGCGCGCGGCGGTGGCCTGATCGGGATCGGCGCGAAGCTCGCCCGCGGCGACGAGAGCGTGATATTTTTCGAGAACCTTGGTCATTTGCTGCGGATCATGATGCCTTGGGCGAGGATTTGCGGACGGTACCGGAGAAACTGGCGAGGACATTGGCGTCCTGCTTGACCAGCCCGCGCATGAACAGCATCCGGCCGGTCTCGCGCAGCAGCTCGACCTCGGCGACGATCGGCTGGCCGATGGTGCTGGTGCCGATGAACTGTGCCGACAGATCGAGTGTCACCGCACCGCCCGCGGAGATCACGCCGAAGCTGCGCGCCGCCGCGAACAGCGCCACGTCCATGAAACCGAGCAGCGCGCCGCCATGGGTAGAATCACGCAGGTTGGAATGTTCCCGCCCCGGCACCATCCGTACCAACGCCTTACCGTCCTCGATCCGCGTCAGGATCGGGCCGAGAAAGGCGTTGAACCGGGTGGGATCGCGCAGCTCCCAGCATTTCCAGCCGGGATGCTCGGGATCGTCGGTGAAGGTGAAATGCGGCTCTTGGCTCATTTGGGGCAGTTCTTGTCCAGTTCGCCGCTGCGGATGCGCTCGACATAATAGGGGATCATGGAGAGTACGCGCAGCTTGTCGGCAGGCGGTGTGCCATCGGGGTGCCAGTCCTGCCACCGATCGGCGCAATAGGTCGCCTTTTCGCTGCCGCGCGCGCAATCGAGAAGGCGAATGAACCGCTGCTTCCATGCATCGAAGCCGCCGCGGTTCATTGGTGTGCCATGCCCCGGGATCAGCATGGTGAATGGTACGGCACCGATCGTCTTGAGTGCCTTGCGCCAGCCGTCGGGGCAGGCGGTGTCGAGGAAAGGGACGGGGTCGGTAACCAGATCGCCGGCGATCAGGACCTTGCTCCTCGGATCGTAGAGCCACACGTCGCCCGCTGTGGCGGCGTGACGGGCCAGATGCAGTTCGATCTTTCGTCCGCCCGCATCGATGGCGCCGTCCTGGCGGACAACATCGTCGGGGCGCAGTTCCTTGCCGCGCTCGAACGTCGCCAGATCGCCGCGTACCTCACTTGCCATCGGTTCGGGGATCTTGCCGGACGCGAGCGCGGGGCGGGCCGAGTCGGCGCTGCGCTTGAGGAAGCCGGTCAGGGCTTCGTCGATCGCATCGCTGGCCGAGACGCGAACGCCGGGATGTTTTGCCTTGAGGGCGAGGTTGCCGCTGACATGATCGAGGTGCCAGTGGGTGTTGACGATCCGCTTGAGCGGCTTGCTGCGCGCGGCGATTGCGGCCTCGACCTTCGCCGTGTGGCTGGCGTGGCGGCCGGTATCGACGAGCAGCAACCCGTCCCGTCCCTCGATCAGCACTGAATTGCCGTCGGGCTGGCGGCCCGGCTCATAGCCACCCTCGATCAGCCAGATGCCGGGTGCGACCGGCTTGGCCTCCTGCGCCGCGGCGGGAACCGCGAACGCGGCCAGCAGGGCGAGGGCGGCGCGCGCTATCAAACGATGCGCTCGGCTTCCATCTTCTTGATCTCCGCGATCGCCTTGGCGGGCGAGAGGCCCTTGGGGCATACATTCGCGCAGTTCATGATCGTGTGGCAGCGATAGAGGCGGAAGGGATCTTCCAACTCGTCCAGACGCTCGCCGGTCGCCTCGTCGCGGCTGTCGGCCAGCCAGCGATAGGCCTGGAGCAGGATCGCCGGGCCGAGGAAGCGGTCGCTATTCCACCAATAGCTCGGGCAGCTGGTCGAGCAGCAGGCGCACAGGATGCACTCGTACATGCCGTCGAGCTTGTTGCGATCCTCCGGCGACTGCAGCCGCTCCTTGCCCGAGGGCGGGGGCGACACGGTCTTCAGCCAGGGCTGGATCGACGCGTATTGCGCGTAGAAATGGGTGAAGTCGGGGACCAGATCCTTGATCACGTCCATCGCGGGCAACGGGGTGATGCGAATGTCGCCCTTGATGTCCTCGATCGCGGTGGTGCAGGCGAGGCCGTTCTTGCCGCCCATGTTCATCGAGCACGAGCCGCAGATGCCTTCACGGCACGAACGGCGGAAGGTCAGGCTCGGATCGACCTCTGATTTGATCTTGATCAGCGCATCGAGAACCATCGGGCCGCAATCGTCGAGGTCGATGGTGAAATTGTCGTAGCGCGGATTCTCGCCCGAGTCGGGATCGTAGCGATAGATGGTGAAGGTCTTGGTGTGGCTCGCGCCGGCCGGTGCCGGGTGGCTCTTGCCCTTCGTGATCCTGCTGTTCTTGGGAAGAGCGAAATCAGCCATGTGAAACCCCGTACCGTGTCTGCGGAGGCGCGGTGCTGCCTCTCGAATTTGGGGGTCAGATACATAAGCGGGGGCGGTGCTGCAAACGCTTCGATAGCGGAGCCGTCAAAGATCAGCGCCGCAGTGCCGCCAAACCCTCCGCGGAAGGGCGCCCGACGGGTTGGGTTGCGGCCTTCGGCATCCGCGCCTCGAGCGGGGCGAGCCACCGCTTCACCTCGTCGCCAATACTCTGCTGCGGCAGCGATGGCTGGAGATTGGCCTGCTGTTCCCAACCCGCGATCAGCCCGAGCGCTTCGGTGACGGCCGGTCCCAGCGGTTGGGGCTTGCGCAGCGCACGGTTGACCAGTGCATCGCCGAAGAAAGTCCAGTCATTCTCGGCAGCGCAGCCGAAGGAGGGGCGGTCGGAGGAGGCTGCGCTGACGATCATCGTCTGCGGACCGGACAGGACGGGCACGAACACGCCAGAATAGCAGGCGCTGACGATCAGCAGGCGCCGGTGGATGCCGAGCGTATCCAGCAGTCTGGCGAGCCGTGTGGGGGAGATCGCGCCATAGCCCTGGTCCCCGTCATTATAGACTACGCCATAGGGCGCGCCGTGGCTGGTGGCATAGAGGATCAGAACATCCTCGGCCGGGTTCATCAGCTCGGCGATGCGGGCGAGCGCGGCTTCGACATGAACCGGCGAGCCCATCGGCAGCGGGCTGGGTGCCGATCCGTCGGTGCCGCCCAGCGTGATCGTGCGGCCCGCGGCGTCGTAGCGGCGCGCCAATACCCTGGCTGCTTCCCGCGCCTCCCGCCCGAACACCGGATCGCTGTCGAGCGCGACCGACAGGACATAGGCGTCGACCACGCCCTTGCGCTGCGGGAGCAGCGGGGCGAGCGCCTTGCTCAGCCGGCGGTGCTCGGCGAGTGCATGGCGGGCGGGGCGGTCACGCTCGATCTGGGTGCCGCCATCGGCCTGCTGGACGACCTCCCACGGCGTCGAGCGGGCGATGCCGGGCGGGGGTGGGGCGGTGTGCTGTGGCGGGGTATATTGCTGCGAGGCCGCGGAAAGCGGCGTCAGCAAGGCGACCAACGGCAGCAACATCGAACGCATCGACTTCCCCCGGAGATGTTCCGGGGAAAGTGAGTGCGTCCTGTGGGATCGTCAAGGTGACGCGGACAGGCGCCCGCGCCCGATCAGTATACCCGTTTCTTCGGCTTGATGTACTCGACCTCGTCGGTGAGCGTGTATTCATGGACCGGGCGATAGTCGATCGACGTCGCGCCGCCCTTGCCGCCCCAGCCTTCGAAGGTGGCGACGCTGTGCTTCATCCAGTTCGCGTCGTCGCGATCCGGGAAGTCCTCGTGCATGTGCGCGCCGCGGCTTTCCTTGCGGTTCTCGGCGCCCTTGATCGTCACCAGCGCCTGGCCGATCAGATTGTCGAGCTCGAGCGTCTCGATCAGGTCGGTGTTCCAGATCAGCGAGCGGTCGGTGACGTCGATGTCCTCCATCCGCTTGTAGACCTGGTCCATGTGGGTAACGCCCTCGGACAGCAGCGCGCTGTCGCGGAACACGGCGCAGTGGCGCTGCATCGTCTTCTGCATGTCCTTGCGGATATCGGCCGTCGACGACCCGCCCTTGGCGTTGCGGAAATGGTCGAGGCGGGTGAGCGCGAACTCCTCCGAACCCTTGGGCAGCGGATTGTGCGGCGTGTTGGGCTTGAGCGTCTCCTTGAGGCGCAGGCCGGTGGCGCGGCCGAACACGACAAGGTCGATCAGGCTGTTGGAGCCGAGGCGGTTGGCGCCATGCACCGACACGCAGGCCGCCTCGCCGACCGCGAACAGGCCGGGGACGACCGCGTCGGGGTTGCCGTCGCGCAGCTGCACGACTTCGCCGTGATAGTTGGTCGGGATGCCGCCCATATTGTAATGGACGGTTGGGACCACCGGCAGCGGCTTCTTGGTCAGGTCGACATTGGCGAAGATCTTGCCGGTCTCGGTGATGCCGGGCAGCCGCTCGGCCAGCACCTTGGGATCGATATGGTCGAGGTGAAGGAAGATATGGTCCTTCTCCTTGCCGACGCCGCGACCCTCGCGGATCTCCATCGCCATCGAGCGCGCAACGACGTCGCGGCTGGCGAGATCCTTGGCCGAGGGGGCGTAGCGCTCCATGAAGCGCTCGCCTTCCGAGTTGGTCAGGTAGCCGCCTTCGCCGCGCGCACCCTCGGTGATCAGCACGCCCGCGCCGTAGATGCCGGTCGGGTGGAACTGGACGAATTCCATGTCTTGCAGCGCGAGGCCCGCGCGCAACGCCATGCCGTTGCCGTCGCCGGTGCAGGTGTGCGCCGAGGTTGCCGACTGATAGACGCGGCCGCCGCCGCCGGTCGCGAGGACGACGGCATGGCTGCGGAAGCGGTGGATCGAACCGTCTTCCATGCACATGGCGATGACGCCGCGGCAGGCACCGTTCTCCATGATCAGGTCGAGCGCGAAATATTCGATGTAGAAGTCCGCGTCATACTTCAGGCTCTGCTGATAGAGCGCGTGGAGCATGGCGTGGCCGGTACGGTCGGCGGCGGCACAGGTGCGCTGCACCGGCGGGCCTTCGCCCATATTCTGCATGTGGCCGCCGAACGGACGCTGATAGATCGTGCCGTTGTCATTGCGGCTGAACGGCACGCCGGCATGTTCCAGCTCGATCACGGCCGCGGGCGCTTCGCGCACCATGTACTCGATCGCGTCCTGGTCGCCGAGCCAGTCGGAACCCTTGACGGTGTCGAACATGTGCCAGGTCCAATGGTCCGGCGAGTTGTTGCCGAGCGAGGCGGCGATGCCGCCCTGTGCCGCAACGGTGTGGCTGCGGGTCGGGAACACCTTTGTGATGCACGCGGTCTTGAGACCGGCCTCGGCGCAGCCCATGGTCGCGCGCAGGCCCGAACCGCCGGCACCCACGACCACCGCATCATAGCTGTGGTCGATGATCTTGTAGGCTGCGGACATTATGCGGCGGCTCCGGTGAGGGAAATCTTGAGGATCGAGAAGATCGCGAAGACCGCGGCGGCGATCGCGAAGAAGTTGAGCAGGGTCATGAAGACGATGCGGCGGGCATCGCGCTCATAATCCTCGATCACGACCTGAAGGCCCATCTTGAGGTGATAGAAGACGCTGATGACGAGCAGGATCATCGGCACCGCTGCGAGCGGCGAGGACAGCCATGCCTGGACGGTGGCGTAATCGAGACTGGGCAGCAGGACGAGGCTGACGATCAGCCACAGCATAAGCGCCAGGTTGGCGCCGGCGGTCAGCCGTTGTTGCCACCAATGATGCGTGCCCTCATGTGCCGATCCGAGACCGCGGACGCGGCCGATGCTGGTTCCGTTGCCCATTATTTCGTCTCCACAACGATCGGCGCGTTCACGACCGGCTTCGCGGTCAGCCGGTCATAGCTCAGATAGCCCCACAGAAGGACGGTCAGTGTGACCGACACGATCATCGTTAGGATCGCGAAATTGCGATTGGCCTTGAGCTCGAACGCCGCGCCCGCATCCAGCACGAAGTGGCGGATGCCGGTCATCATGTGCTGGAAGAAGCTGAGCGTCAGGCCGATGCCCAGGATATAGCCCGCGATATTGGGCGCGCCCGATTTCACCGTCAGCAGGTCCATGAACCAGTCATAGCATTCCTTGCCGCCGGCGAGCGCGCCGAGCCAGGCGAGAAACACGACTGCGCCGACCGTCGCCATGCCGGAGCCGGTGACGCGGTGCAGGATCGAGACCAGCATGTGCGGACCCCATTTCCAGACCTGGAGATGGGGCGAGAGCGGGCGGTTTTCGTTACGGGCGGATGCCAAGGCCAAGGTTCCCCTGTCGAGTTGGGCGCCTAATGAGACAGAGACGCGGTCGATGCAAGCGGGCCGTGGCTAACCAGCCCTTAACAGTTGACCGTTTACCCCAGGCATGAAGGGGGGCGCGAATATCTCACGCCCGTGCGAATCAGATGGGTGAGTCGTGAGCGAAGCCGCGAACAAGCAGATGCCGGCGCCGGAGAGCGTCAGCCCGACGATTGATCTGCGCGCGCGCCTGCGTCTGTTCGATCTGAGCGACGCCGATCTCAAGCTTGCCCAGCAGCTTTGGACGACGATCGAGCCGGATGTCGAGGTGGTTGCCGCCGCGCATTGGAAGCAGTGGCAGCGCCTTCATGATGGGAGCAGGAACTTCCTGCAGAAGGATCATGACCGCATGATCGAACTGGGCGTCGCCTACCTGCGCAACCGCTACACCAACCTGACCGGGCTGGATTGGGTGCAGTCGGCGGAGCGTACGGTCGCGGCGGCCTATGCGCAGGATGTCTCTCTCACCGCGATCCTGTCGATGACCGATGCCGGAGGGCGCGCGACGCTCGACATTCTCAATAAGCGGCTGCCCGCTGGGTCGGCTGAGCTGACGCAACTGATCGACCTGCTGTTTCGCCTCCGCTCAATGGAGTGTGAGGTCTATACCACTCTCTATACCGCCTATGTCGAATTCAGCGCGCGGGCGGCCCGCGATCTGTTGGCTGCCGAGTTTCGTGAATCCATCGGTGCGACGGTCGAACAGGCGACCCGCGGCGGCGAATCGCTGCGTGCACAGGCCGCACTTACTTCCGGTGCGACGCGCGGAATGTTGGGCAAGGCGTCGGAAGTCGCCGCCGCGGCGGAGCAGTCGGCGGTAGCGATGCGCGAGGCGGCGCATACCGCTGCGGGTCTGATCCGCGCGATCGAGGATGCACGGACCGAGGTCGAGGCTGCGGCGGGAATCGCAACGCGCGCGTCGGCGCAGGCCGGCGAAGCGGTGGCGATGAGCGAGATGCTGTCCGACCACGCCAAGTCGATCGAATCGATCCTCGGCCTGATCCGCGACATTGCGGGGCAGACCAACCTTCTTGCACTGAACGCGACGATCGAGGCGGCGCGAGCCGGGGATGCTGGTCGTGGTTTCGCGGTGGTGGCGCAGGAGGTGAAGAGCCTCGCCAACCAGACCGCGCGGGCGACCGACGACATCGCCGCCAAGATCGCCGCGATCCAGTCGGCGACCAAGGGGACGGTCGATACCAATGCCTCGATCCGCGACACGGTGATGGAGGTGCAGGCCAGTGCCGACCGCATCCGCACCGCGATGGAGATCCAGGCCCAGACCGTCACCGCGATCACGGCCGCCGTGGACGAGACCGCGCTTGCCGCCGACTCCATGTCCGCCACCATCGGTGCGATCCGCGAGGATACCGAGTCGGTCGCGAGCGAGATCGACCGGGTCGGACAGGGCTTTGCCGCGCTTGACGGCCAGCTGGGTACTTTGAGGAACAGCGCGGGCGAGTTCGTCGCAAAAGTCGCTGCATAAGAATTACTGGAGAGAATGAATGGCCGGAGCGAAGGAGCTCGGCCAATGGAGCGGCCGCGCCCGTCCCATTGCCGAACGGATCCGGGACTATGACTGGGACGGCGCGATCCGGGAGAGCTGCGCGGAGATCGCCGCGCTGGTCGGTGACGATTTCGAAACCGTGTCGCAGGCCTTTTGGGACCATTATCTTTCGCTCGACGCCACCGCGCATGTCCGTGACTATTTCACCGGGCAGCGGATGCGCGATCAGGTCCGCGCCAGCGCGATCTATATGGCCGCCAAGTTCCAGCGCCCGTTCGATGAGGCGTGGCTCAAAATGGCGTCCAAGCATGCCGACGATGCGCACCGCTCGCGCATCCCGCTTTCGGCGCTGTTGTCGGCCTTTGCCTATGCCCATGCACGCACGCATGGAATGATCCGGGATCGGCTGAGCGACGATCCGGTCCGGTTCGCGCGGCTGGTCGATGTCGCGCAACGCATGTCACTGCTCGAGGCCGACTTCATGGCCTCGCAGCTTGGTGGACGTGACGCCGAGCTGGCGCGCAACGAACGGCGAGCACGGTCCGAACAGTTTCGCGGTGAGATCGCGGGGACGATCGAACTGACCACGACTTTGGGCGCCAAGGTGCGCGATCAGGCGCGGGGCGCGGCGGATTCGACGCGCGGGATGCTGGGCAAGACCTCTGAGGTTGCCGCCGCGGCGGAGCAGTCGGCGGTAGCGATGCGCGAGGCGGCGCATACCGCTGCGGGTCTGATCCGCGCGATCGAGGATGCACGGACCGAGGTCGAGGCTGCGGCGGGAATCGCAACGCGCGCGTCGGCGCAGGCCGGCGAAGCGGTGGCGATGAGCGAGATGCTGTCCGACCACGCCAAGTCGATCGAATCGATCCTAGGCCTGATCCGCGACATTGCGGGGCAGACCAACCTTCTTGCACTGAACGCGACGATCGAGGCGGCGCGAGCCGGGGATGCTGGTCGTGGTTTCGCGGTGGTGGCGCAGGAGGTGAAGAGCCTCGCCAACCAGACCGCGCGGGCGACCGACGACATCGCCGCCAAGATCGCCGCGATCCAGTCGGCGACCAAGGGGACGGTCGATACCAATGCCTCGATCCGCGACACGGTGATGGAGGTGCAGGCCAGTGCCGACCGCATCCGCACCGCGATGGAGATCCAGGCCCAGACCGTCACCGCGATCACGGCCGCCGTGGACGAGACCGCGCTTGCCGCCGACTCCATGTCCGCCACCATCGGCACAATCCGTGAGGACACCAAGGGTATCGCCGACGAGATCGACACGTTGCGGCAGGAGTTCGGCGAGATCGACGAGCGGCTGGTTCAGCTCAAGGACGCCGCCGGCAGCTTCTCGTCCTCGGTTGCGGCATAGATCATCACGGGGTGACGGCGCGGGGCTTCGCCGTTAGTCCAGCCGCATGACGATCAACATTCTAGTCACCGGCGCGAGCCGGGGCATCGGCGCCGCGATCCTGAACGCGCTCGACCTGCCCACCGTCAAGGCGGTGGGGCAGGGGACGTCCAGTGGGATTCCCGCCGACTTCACCGATCCCACTGCGCCGCGAGCGCTGTGGGAGACCGCGCTCGAACAGCTCGACGGGCGGATCGATGTGCTGATCAACAATGCCGGCATCTTCGAAGCCGCACCGGTCGACCTCGACGACGACGAATGGCTCGCGGTGTGGGAGCGGACAATGCAGGTCAATCTGACCGCCGCCGCGCAGCTCTCGCGCCTGGCCGTGCGCCACTGGCACGAGCGCAAACGCGGCGGGCGGATCGTCAACATCGCAAGCCGTGCCGCCTATCGCGGCGACAGTCCGGCGCACTGGCACTATGCGGCGTCCAAGGCGGGGGTGGTCGCCATGACCAAGAGCATCGCCCGCGGTTTCGCGCGCGAAGGCATCCTCGCCTTCGCCATCTGTCCCGGCTTCACCATGACCGGCATGGCCGACGACTATATGGCGAGCCGTGGCGGCGATAAGTTGCTGGCCGACATTCCGCTTGGTCGCGTGGCAATGCCCGAGGAGGTGGCGACGATGGCCCGTTTCTGTGCGCTCGAGGCGCCCGCATCGATGACCGGCGCGGTGCTCGACGTGAATGGCGCGAGCTACGTGCGATGAGCAGCTGGAAGGTTACGCTCCCGTGCACCCGTGACGAGGCGGAGGCGATCGATTTCGAGAGCGCCGAGCTGCTCGGCATCGACCCTGCGCCGGTGCTGCTCACCAGCGAGACGATCCCCGATGATCCGCTCGCCTGGCAGATCGAGGCCTATTTCGAGAGCAAGCCCGGCAAGGCCGAGATCGCGGCGCTGCATGCGCTCGTCCCCAGTGCCGGCAAGGCCAAGCCGGTGGTCGAGAAATTGCCCGACGAGGATTGGGTGACGCTGAGCCAGGCGGGGATCGAGCCGGTGCATGCCGGGCGCTTCTATGTCCATACCGGCACCAATCGCGGTGAGGTGCCTGAAGATGCCAAGACCTTCCTGATCGAGGCCGGACGCGCGTTCGGCACGGGCACCCACGAGACCACCAGCGGCTGTCTGCGCACGCTCGACGGGATGCGTGCACGCGGCGAGGTGGTGCGTAACCTGATCGATGTCGGCACCGGTACCGGGCTGCTCGCCTTCGCCGCGATGCATTTGTGGCCGCGCGCCTATGCCACGGCATCGGATATCGATCCGGTCGCGGTCGAGGTGACGGCGGAGAATGCCGCCGTGAACGGCGTACCGCTGGGTGTCGGCATGGGGCAACTAGCGCTCGCCGCAGCACCGGGGCTGGAGCATCCGTTGCTGCTCAACCGTGCGCCCTATGATCTCATTATCGCCAACGTCCTCGCCGGGCCGTTGATCGAGCTGGCGCCAAGCATCAGCGCGGCACTGGCTCAAGGCGGAACGCTGGTTCTGGCGGGCCTCCTGGAATCGCAGGCTGAACGCGTTGCCAACGCCTACCGCCGCCAGGGACTCCGGCTCGCGGGTCGGACGTCGACGGGCGAATGGCCTGCGCTTCGGCTTCGCAAGCGCGCGCGCTACGGTCAGGACCGAGTCACGCGGCCCGGGCCGGACGGCCTTGGCCTCGCGCCCGGTTTCGGCAGCTGGTAGCGTCCGGAAACCAGATCGTTTCGGGCGCGTTCAGATTGGGCGCGTACAATTTGCGACAATGTTTTGATGGACGTGACCGGCTGACCTGACCAGTTTCGGAGGCATGATGAACCGTCCGACGATACTGATGACGCTCATCGCGCTACCGCTCGCTGGTTGCGCCGCCGGGCCTGACTATCGGCCCAAAGGCGCGTCCGAGCTGGGCGTGCCCCCAGCCTATTCGGTTGAAGCGCGGCAGGAAGCGCAAGCGGATCTTCGCCAGTGGTGGACCGCGTTCGACGATCCGCTGCTCACCCGGCTGGTCGGGGAGGCCGCGACCCAGAATCTCGACGTGGCACAGGCGGTGGCGCGGTTGCGGCAGGCGCGCGAGGCTCTGGTCCAGTCGCGTGCCTCGCTGTTGCCCGGTGTCAGCGCGAGCACCGGCGCGTCGCGGACCGAGGGGGGGGTCGGCCAGTCGGGCGGTAGTTCCAGCTTCTCGCTCGGCGCCGACGTCAATTATCAGGCGGACCTGTTCGGCGGTGCGCGACGCGGGGTCGAAGCGAGTCGAGCGAGCCTTGACGCCAGCGGCTATGACTATGCGACCGTCCTGATCTCCACCCAGGGAGAGATCGCGCGCAACTATATCCTCGCCCGCGCGGCACAGGCTCAGCTCGCCAATGCGCGCGACAGCCTCGCCATCCAAGATGACAATCTGGAGATCGCCGGTTTTCGCGTACAGGCGGGTCTCGTATCTTCGCTGGATCAGGAGCAGGCCCGCTCCAGCCGGGCGCAGACGGCGGCGTCGATCCCCAATATCGAGGCGAGCTACAACAGCGTGGTCTCGCGGCTCGGTGTGCTTACGGGGCAGACGCCCGGCGCGCTCAAGGGCGAGATGGAGGCGGTGCGACCGGTTCCGCAGGGGCCGTCGGCGATCGCGGTCGGTATCCCCGCCGATACGCTGCGCCAGCGCCCCGACGTCCGCTCGGCCGAACGCAACCTCGCCGCCGCGGTGGCCCGAATCGGGGTGAACGAGGCGCAACTCTACCCGTCGCTGTCACTGGGCGGGAGCATCGACGCCGGCGCATCGAACATCGGTAATATCTTCGACATCATCACCGGCCGCGTCTTCGCCAATCTCGCCCAGACGATCTTCGACGCTGGTCGAACCCGATCGCAGGTCCGCTCGGCTCAGGCGGCGGCGGATGGCGCCTTCTACAGCTACAAGCAGACGGTGCTGAGCGCGCTCGAGGATGTCGAAAATGCGATCGTCGCGCTTCAGGCGGCGCAGCGGCGCGAGCGAGAGTTCGTGATCGCGCTCGACGCCGCGAACAACAGCGCAATCCTGTCGCGCAGCTCCTACCGCGTCGGCCTCTCCGATTTCGTGACGCTCAACCAGAGCGAATCCGCGCTGATCTCCGCGCGCAACGGTCTGCTTCAGGCACGTTCGGATCAGGCAACGGCGCTGATCCAGCTTTATCTCGCACTCGGCGGTGGCTGGGACGCGGGCACCATTCCAACGCCGGAGCGCGTCCCCGCGCCGGCCTCCACCAGCGGACAAAACTGATGGCCGAACCAGCGAACCCCAAGCTCGACGAATTCCTCGGCGGCAAGGTGACGCCTGTCTGGCAGCGCTACGCCAAGTGGATATTGCTGGCGCTGGTGGTGATCGCGGTGGCGTTCGGCCTGTGGCGATATTTTGGAAGTAGCGAGCAGGCGGGCTTCGCGACCCAGAAGGTGGAGCGGGGGGCGCTTACCGTGACCGTGTCGGCGACAGGGAAGTTAGCGCCGACCAATCAGGTGCAGGTCGGTTCGGAATTGTCGGGCCTTATCACCAAGGTAGAGGTCGATGTGAACGATCGCGTCACCGCCGGCCAGCCGCTCGCCCTGGTCGACCCATCGCGTCTCGACGACACAATTGAGCAAAGTAAAGCCGCCGTTGCCGCCGCGCAGGCGACCGTCGCGCAGAATCAGGCGACCGTCACGGAGGCGCAATCGCAGCTGGCCCGGTTCCAGGAAGTCAGCCGCCTGTCGGGCGGGCGCGTTCCGGCCAAGACCGAAATGGACAATGCGCGCGCGGCCGTCGCGCGCGCGGTCGCGACGCTGCGCGCCAGCCAGGCGCAGGTGGTGTCGCAGCAGGCGGCGCTGCGATCGAACCAGACCCAGCGGGACAAGGCGATCATCCGTTCGCCCGTCAACGGCGTCGTCCTCGCGCGGCAGATCGATCCCGGCCAGACCGTCGCGGCGTCGTTCAACACGCCGACTTTGTTCGTGATCGCCGAGGATCTGAGCGCGATGGAGCTTGAGGTCGCGATCGACGAGGCGGATGTCGGCCAGGTCAAGGACGGACAGAAGGCGAACTTCACCGTCGATGCCTTCCCCGGCGAAACCTTCCCGGCGGTGATCCGGCGGGTCGATGTCGGTTCCAACCTGTCGGCACAGAGCAGCACATCATCGACTTCGACATCGACCACCAGCGCACAGGTCGTGTCCTATGGCGCCACGCTCAGTGTCGCCAACGCCCAGCAGAAACTGCGTCCGGGCATGACCGCGACGGCGGAGATCGTGACGCTTCAGAAGAACAACGTCCTGCTCGTCCCCAACTCGGCATTGCGCTTCACGCCTACGGCCGCGAATGCGCAGGCGAGCGGCGGCGGCATGGCCGGGGCGCTGGTGCCGCGTGGCGGCCGTCGTGGGCAGGGCGGCGCCACCAAATCCGCGACGATCGGACGCGGCGCGCGCCAGACCGTCTATGTGAAGGGCGCCGACGGCCAGCCCCAGGCGATCGAGGTGACGACCGGCGACACCAACGGGCAGGTGACCGAAATCCTGTCGGGCGACCTCAAGCAAGGGATGGAGGTCATCACCGGCCAATATGCCGGCGAGTCCTCGAGTGGCGGACAGCGCAAGTCCGGCGGTTCGGGCGGCGGCCAGCGGCGGCAAGGCGGCGGGGGCGCGACGGGTGGCTGACGCCGATCCGATCATCCGCCTGCGCAACATCACCAAGGTGTTCGGTGAGGGTGCGACCGCGTTCCAGGCGCTCAAGGGCGTCGACCTCGACATTGCCGAGCGCGATTTCGTCGCGGTGATGGGACCGTCGGGATCGGGCAAGTCGACGACGATGAACATCCTCGGCTGCCTCGACGTGCCGACCAGTGGGGAATTCCTGTTCAAGGGCGTGCATATCGAGACGCTCGACCGCGACCAGCGCGCGCTGGTGCGGCGCAAGTATCTCGGCTTCGTGTTTCAGGGGTTCAACCTGCTCTCGCGCACCAACGCGCTGGAGAATGTCGAACTGCCGCTGCTCTATCGCGGCGAGGACAAGAAGGTGCGGCGCGAGCTGGGCATGGCGGCGCTCGACAAGGTCGGCCTCGCCGACTGGTGGGACCATACCCCGGCGGAACTGTCGGGCGGCCAGCAGCAGCGGGTTGCCATCGCTCGCGCGATCGTCACCAGCCCGGCGGTGCTGTTGGCGGACGAGCCGACCGGCAACCTCGATTCCGCCCGATCGGTCGAGATCATGGAATTACTCACCAGCCTCAACAAGGACAGCGGCATCACCGTGCTGATGGTGACGCACGAACCCGACATGGCCGCGTTCGCCCACACCATCGTCCACTTCAAGGACGGGCTGGTCGAGCGGACCGAGGTTGGGAACGGGAAGGTGATGGCGTGAGCGGCACTTCTTCATTCCGCCCCCGGAGGGGGAGGGGGACCGGCGAAGCTGGTGGAGGGGTATTCGCCTCACGCGATGTCGCTTGCCGAAACTACCCCTCCACCGCCTGCGGCGGTTCCCCTCCCCCTCCGGGGGCGGAATTGGATTTTCGCTAGATGCTCGGTACCACCTTCACCCTCGCGATCCGGTCGATCCTGCGGCACAAGCTGCGCTCGTTCCTCACCACGCTCGGCATCATCATCGGCGTCGCGGCGGTGGTGGCGATGGTGACGTTGGGCAAGGCGACGACAGCCGCCGTGCAGCAGCAGATCGCCAGCCTTGGCACCAACATCCTCCAGGTGCGGCCCGGCCAGGGTTTCGGGCGCGGCGGCGGCGGCCCGCGACCACCCGATTTCGAAGAGGCGGACGTCGAGGCGGTGAAGGAGCAGATCGCCGGTGTCACCGCGGTCGCCCCACAGGCACAGACCACGGGCACCGCGATCCATGAAGGCGCCAACTGGTCGACCACCGTCAACGGCACCAACAACGACTTCTTCAAGGTCCAGCCCTGGCCGCTGACCGCCGGGCGGACCTTCTCGCCGGCAGAGGAAGCGGCGGGCAAGTCGGTGTGCATCATCGGCAATACGGTGCGCCAGAACCTGTTCCGCGGCACCCCGGCCGTCGGCCAGCGGATGCGCGTCAACAATGTGTCGTGCGACGTGATCGGCACCCTGTCGACCCGCGGCCAGGCCGGATTCGGCGGCGATCAGGACGATGTCATCATCATGCCGATCAAGATGGTGCAGCGGCGCTTCACCGGCAATCGCGACATCCGGTTGATGCTGGTGGGCGTCGATCAGGCTTATAGCAGCGCGCAGGTTCAGTCCTCGCTGAGCGACCTGCTGCGCGAACGGCGGCGGATCGAGCCGGGCGCGGAGGATAATTTCAACATCTTCGACACCGCGCAGATCAGTGCGACGCTGACGGGCACCACGACCCTGCTGACCCAGATCGTCGCGGCGGTGGCGGGAATCAGCCTGATCGTCGGCGGGATCGGCATCATGAACATCATGCTGGTGTCGGTGACCGAGCGGACGCGCGAGATCGGCATCCGCCTTGCCATCGGCGCGATCGCGAGCGAGGTGCTGCTGCAATTCCTGGTCGAGGCGATCGTGTTGTCGATGCTGGGCGGGGTCATCGGCCTGGCACTCGCGCAGCTGGTGATCGCGATCATCACACCGCTGATGCAGGTGCCGTGGACCTTCGATCTTCAGATCAATGTCATCGCGTTCCTGATCTCCGCGGCGATCGGCGTGGTGTTCGGCTTCTTCCCGGCGCGGCGCGCGGCGAGCCTCAACCCGATCGACGCGCTGCGGCACGAGTAACTCACCCGAACTGGAGCAGCACCAGCCCGCCCGCGAGCGCGATGGCGGCGAGGATGCGGCGTTGGCCCAGCCCCTCGCCCAGGAAGCGCGCGCCGATCAGCGCGGCCCATACCACCGCGGTCTCACGCAGCGCCGAGACCTTGGCGACCTCGATCAGCGAATAGGCGTAGAGCGCCGCCCCGAACGACGCGATCGACAGCGCGCCTGCGATGGCACCGGTGCGCCAGGTTTCGGCGATGGCGCGGCGCAGCTCGCGCCGGCGCAGGATCAGCGCGGTGGTGGTCACGCAGATCGCGTCGAGCATGAACAGCCAGACGATATAGGTGAAGGGATCGGGCGCGACGCGCACGCCGCGCGCGTCGGTCATGTTGTAGAGTGCGACTCCCAGCGCGGTCGCCAATGCCCAGCCCATCGCCGCCTTGTCGGGATGCGCGCGCAGCGACACGCCGCGTGCGGGCAGGGCGAACACGATTACCGCCCCGGTCGCGATGACCAGGCCTACCCAGCCGATTGCGGGCAGATGCTCGCGCAAGACGAGCACGGCGAATCCTGCCGTCAGGAGCGGAGCGGCGCCGCGCATGATCGGGAAGACCAGGCTCAATTCGCCGCGCTGCATCGCGCGGATCAGGCAGATCTGGTAGAAGAAATGCGCCGGGATCGCCCAGGCGAGCGCCTGCCATGTGGCGGCGTCGGGCAGGGGAACGGTCAGCGCGAAGGGCGCGACCAGCAGCGCCGCGATCGACGACAAGGTCGCGCGGCCGACCAAGATGTCCTGCCCCTTCTTCACCGCGGTATTGGCGAGCGCCAGCGTCAGCGCCGAGAACAGCCCCAGTGCGATCGCCAGCGCCTGATTATCCATTGCTGAGCTTCGCCAGATCCTCGGGCGTATCGATATCCACCAACTCGGCGGCGGATGTCACGACGCGGTGACCTTGTTTGATCAGGTCACGCGCGCCCGCGTCCCCCTCGCCGCGCAGCAGCGCGTCGAAATGCGCGCGGCTGAACAAAGCCGGCGGGCACGGAATGATCCCATCGCTCGATGCGACGATCGCGTCCGGCCCGTCGGCGCGATCGAGCAGGCGGTGGATATGCGTCGCGGTGACGCGCGGCATATCGGCAAGCGCGATCAGTACCGTCTCCGCACCGTTGTCGATCGCGGCCTTTACGCCGAGCCGCAGCGATCGGCTCATTCCCGCTTCCGGATCGTCGTTGCGCACCACGCGATAGCCGTGCGCGGCGAGGTCGAGCTTCGTCTGTGAGATCACCGCGATCCGCTCGCGGAACGGCATCGTCTCCAGTGTGGCGACGACATGCAGTCCCAGCGGGCGGCCCAGATAGGGCGCCATCAGTTTGTCCTGCGCGCCGAACCGCTGCGAGCGCCCTGCGGCGAGCAGCACCAATGCGAGCTGCTCAGCCCGGATCATGCAGGCGCCTGACCATCCCCGCCGCGATCGACAATGCGATTTCCGCCGGGCCAATCGCGCCGATATCGATCCCGGCTGGGCCATCGATCCGGTCGATCTGGGCCACGGTCAGTCCCGCGTCGGCCAAGCGGGCTCGCCGCGCCGCATGGCTTTTGCGCGATCCCAATGCGGCGACATAGCCGGCGCCGCCATTCAGCGCGGCAATCAGCGCGGGATCGTCGATCTTGGGATCGTGGCTCAGCGTCACCACGGCGGTCGCGCCATCGGGTCTCAGCGCGGCTACCGCCGCGTCGGGCCAGCGGTCATCGAGGGTGACGCCGGGAAAACGCTCGGGCGTCAGAAACCGCCCGCGCGGATCGATCACCACGGTGGCGATCCCCAGCTCGCGCGCAAGCCCGGCCAGCACTTGCGCGATCTGCACGGCGCCGACGATCAGCAAGCGGCGCGGCGGTTCGTAGCGATTGACGAAGGTGTTGCCTGCCACTGGTTCGGTGCCGCTGCGTCCACTCGTTAGGTTGGTGACGATATCCAGCCCCCGGCCGTCCGAGCGGACGGTTGCAATCGCCTCGAACAATGCGGGATCGAACCCGTCGGGTGCCACCGGCTGCACCATTACTTCGATCTCGCCGCCACAGGGCAGGCCGACTTCCCAAGCCGCTGCATCGGCCACGCCATAGCGCCGCCGCTGAAATCCGGCGCCGCCGATCACCTGTGCCGCGACCGTCAGGATATCCGCCTCGACGCACCCGCCCGACACCGATCCCTCGAATCGTCCATCGCCATGCACCAGCAGATGCGATCCGCGCGGGCGCGGCGCCGATCCCCAGGTCGAGACGACGGTGGCCAGCGCCATCGGCTGCCCCGCCCAGGCTCGCGCCGCCGCGATCACGCTGTCGTTGTCCGCCATTGCCTCTAGACTGTCATCCGAATCGATTAGCCGGTCCTGCTTTCACAGGGAGATAAGGCGATGCCGGGCATGTGGCGAGCCGCGCTTGCATTGATTATGGTCGCGGTTCCCGCTGCCGCGAAGGATGCGATCATGCCCGCCGCCAAACCGATCGTCATCGCGCACCGCGGCGCCAGCGGCGAGCGGCCCGAACATACGCTCGCCTCGTACGAGCTCGCGATCGAACAGGGCGCCGACTTCATCGAACCCGATCTGGTGATGACCAAGGACGGTCATCTGGTCGCCCGGCACGAGAATGACATCACCGATACCACCGATGTGTCGTCTCGCGCCGAGTTCAGGGACCGCAAGACCAGCAAGACGATCGACGGCACCAAGCATACCGGCTGGTTCACCGAGGATTTCACGCTTGCCGAGTTGAAGACGCTGCGCGCGAAGGAACGCCTCCCGCTGCTCCGCCGCGGCAACACCAAGTTCGACGGGCAGTTCGAGGTGCCGACGCTGGGCGAGGTGATCGCGCTGGCCAAGTCCGCTTCGACGCGGACCGGCCGCACCATCGGCATCTATCCCGAGACCAAGCACCCGACCTATTTCGCCTCGATCGGTTTGCCGCTGGAAGCGGTGCTGGTGGCGGAGCTCAAGGCGGCGGGCTGGGACCGCGCCGATGCGCCCGTGTTCATCCAGTCGTTCGAGGTGAACAACCTCAAGGCGCTGAAGCGGATGACCAGCATCCCGCTGATCCAGCTGATGGACGCCGATGGCGGCCCGGCCGATGGCGCGCGGCCCAGCTACGCGGCGATGACCACGCCCGAGGGGCTGAAGGCGGTCGCCGCCTATGCCAGCGGGATCGGCCCCAACAAGGCGATGGTGGTGAAGGCCGACGGCACCGTCACGCCGCTGGTGGCGGACGCCCATGCGGCAGGCCTGAAAGTTCATCCCTGGACCTTCCGGGCCGAGAATTTCTTCCTGCCCTCGGGCTTGCGCGTCGGGATCAATCCCGCTGGTCATGGACGGCTGGGTGAGGAGATTTCACGCCATCTCGCCGCCGGGGTGGATGGCTTTTTCACCGATTTCCCCTATCAGGGCGTCGAGGCGCGTGATCGGCATGTACGCTGATCGGCCAGGAGACAGCGTGATGCGCAAGGGTCTGATTTTCTTCGTTGCCGCACTGCCGCTGTTGACGGGCGGCTGTCTGGTCAAGGCCGCCGCCGATGTCGTCACCGCGCCGGTCAAGGTGGTGGGCAAGACCGCCGATTGGGCGACCACCAGCCAGGACGAAGCCGATCGCAACGCCGGGCGCAAACTGCGTGAGCAGGAGGCTCGCGAAGGGCGTGAGCGCCAGGCGCACGAAAAGGCCTGTCGCAAGGATCCAGAAAGTTGCGGCCCCTATCAGGGTTACCGCGCCGGCGATCCCGAACCCCGGAAGAATTAGGCGTCCACGCCGCCCAGCGTGTCGGCGATGGCGCGCAGCACCTCGGGCTTCATCTGTACCCACAGATGCGAGCTGACGACCTCGATCGATCGGGCGTCGCCCGTCGCTTCCTCGTGACAGCACATCCCGTTGACCAGCCCGTCGCTGCGGCTCCAGATCGCGGTGGCCGGGACGGGAAGGGGCGTCGCCGCCTCCTCCAGCCACGCGCGCACCGCCGGATCGTCCGAACGCTGCCCGCACGCCAGCTCGAACACGCGCCACACATTGGTCGCCTTGGGCAGCCCGGCAAAGGGTGAGCTGACGGTGATCACCTCGCGTACCAGTTCGGGGTGCCGGTGCGCCGCGACCCGCGCCATGATCCCACCCAGGCTGACGCCGATCAGCGTGACTTTCTCGCCCGTTTCCGCATGGATCGCCGCGATCCGCTCGAACAGCCGCTCGCCCTCCATGCCGATCACGCGCGGCCCGAAATTGCGGCCCAGTTCCCACGGCAGCGCGCGATAGCCCAGCGCGTCGAGATAGTGGCGCATGACGAAGTTCGACATGTCGCTATTGACCAGTCCCGGCAGCAGCATCACGGGCCGGCCGTCGCCGCGTGGCGCCTGCATCAGTTCGGGCCAGGCAAAGGGCAGGGTGGACAGGCCCCATGCCGCGCGGGGCCATTCGGCGAGCATCACCGACATCGGCGGGGCTTTGGCTTCGGTGTTCAGCGTCATCCAGTCACTCTCGACCGAGATAGGCTCGCACACACATTTATCCAGCGTGGCGGTGCAACTATCTAGTTTCCGTTGTTACTTCTTTCCGTGGCGATCGGGTCCATGCTATAGGGAGGAATGATGAATGAAACCCATGTTCTTGACCGCCCGCCAGAGGGTGCGGCGGCCGACTGGACGATCCCGCAGGATTGGGACGCTTTCACGGCAGAGGAACATGCCGTGTGGGACACGCTGTTCGAACGCCAGATCAAGCTGCTGCCCGGCCGCGCGTCCAAGGCGTATCTGCATGGCCTCGACCTGCTCAAGCTTTCCGACGGCGGCATTCCGAATTTCGAGGAATTGTCCGAGCGGCTGATGAAGCTCACCGGCTGGCAGGTCGTCGCCGTGCCCGGTCTGGTCCCGGACGATGTGTTCTTCGACCACATGGCCAATCGCCGCTTCGTCGCGGGCAATTTCATCCGCCGACCCGATCAGCTCGACTATCTGCAGGAACCGGACGTGTTCCACGACGTGTTCGGTCATGTGCCGATGCTCGCCGATCCGGTCTTCGCCGATTACATGGAGGCTTATGGTCGTGGCGGCGGTCGGGCGATGGAGCTCGGCGCACTCAAGCAGCTTTCGCGCCTCTATTGGTACACGGTCGAGTTCGGGCTGATCGAGGAAGCGGGCGAGCTGCGCATCTATGGCTCGGGCATCGTGTCCAGCTCCGCCGAGAGCCATTTCGCGCTCGAGAGCAACAGCCCCAACCGCATCGGCTTCGATCTCAAGCGGGTGATGCGGACGGAGTACCGGATCGACGATTTCCAGCAGAATTATTTCGTCATCCCCAGCTTCGAAACGCTGCTCCAGGCGACGGTCGAAACCGATTTCGCGCCGCTCTATGGCGAGATCCTGGCCCAGCCCGACATCTCCGTCGCCGAGCTTGTGGAGGGCGATCAGGTGATCACCCATGGCACGCAGGAATATGCCAATTCCAAGGCCTGATCCGCACGGACCTTTGTCTGAGATCGCTATCACGGCAGCTTAAGGTCGCGAAAGCGCTGTTGGCGTTGCCTTTTCCGGGCCGGAAACTACAGCTCCGGCCTCGAGAGGAGAGGCAATGACCGGCGAGATTCATCCAGTTCCCGCAGAATGGGCGAAGGAGGCGCGTTACGACGCGTCGGGGTATGAGCGGCTCTATGGGCGCTCGATCGCCGATCCCGGGAGTTT
>NZ_JBWKNK010000005.1:0-123878 GCF_059415525.1 Sphingomonas sp. GW821-FHT10C01
CTTTTTTCGTTGTGCCCGGTTCAGGCCTTGGTCTCGAGGTCCGGCCGGGTACCGGCGGCGGCGGATTCGCCGATCTCCGCCTGGCCGGCCAGATTGTGATCGACCGGATCCTTGCCCAGCGTGTCGAGGTGCATGCCCTTCTTGAGCCACGGCGACAGGACCACGACCAGCACGCCGATACCGACGCCGACCCAGCCGATGGTACCGAACACGCTGTCATAGGTGGCAAGCTGCGCTGCCGGATCGACCACCACGCCGCCGACCGTGTCGCCGGAGGTCGCCTGGGCGATGATGCCAGCCAGCGTATGCGCAAGCGCCGAGGACAGGAACCAGATGCCCATCATCAGGCCGACGACGCGCGGGACCGAGAGACGGGTGATCATCGACAGTCCGACTGGTGACAGACAGATTTCCCCCATGGTGTGCAGCAGATAGGCGAGGAACAGCCAGATCAGCGGCACGCGATAGTCTTCACCGGCGAAATAGGTGATGCCGATGGTCAGCACGAGGAAGCCGAGGCCCGCCTGCATGATGCCTAGGCCGAACTTGACCGGGGTCGAAGGCTCGAGCCCACGGCGGCCCAACCACACCCACACGCCCGCGAAGACCGGGGCCAGCAGCACGATCAGGCCGGGGTTGAAGAATTGGGTCTGTGCGGCGTTCATCTTGAAGTCGCCGGCGATGGTCAGATCGGTATTACGATCGGCGTAGAGCGTGAGCGAACTGCCCGCCTGTTCGAACAGGGTCCAGAACAGCACCGAGAAGACGATCAGCACGATCGCCACGATCATCCGCGAACGCTCGGCGCCGCGCAGCTTGACCCACGACCAGACCAGCATGCCTGCGAAGATCAGCGGTGCGCCATAGGCGAGCAGCGTCGTCACGATCTCATCGCGCTGCACCAGGAACCAGGCCGGGAGCAGCAGGATGAAGCCGAGGACGTAGATCAGCCATTCGAGGTTGAGCGGGCCTGCGATCGACTTCTTGAGTGCGGCAGGAGCGGGCGGCTCGGCCCTGCCCTCGAGATATTTCTGGCCCCACAGGAAGGTGACGAGGCCGAGCAACATGCCGAAGCCGGCAAGGCCGAAGCCGTACGACCACCCGTATTTGATGCCGAGATAGCCACAGGCCAGCGTGGAGAGCACCGAGCCGAGGTTGATGCCCATGTAGAAGATGGTGAAGCCGCCGTCGCGGCGGGGATCGCCCTTCTCGTAGAGCGCGCCGACGATGGTCGAAATGTTCGCCTTGAGGAAGCCGACGCCAACGATGATCAGCGCGAGGCTGAAGAACAGGATCTGGACGTAGATCTGTTCCTGCTCGACGCGGGTGGTGTAATCGGCTGTCGGGATCTGCGTCGGCAGGCCGACCGAGGCGCCCTGCGGGACATTGATCCCCTCCTTGGTGAACTCGATCTGGATCTCGCGCCCGTCGGGCAGGACGATCCTGGGCTTACGATCCACGCCGCGGCCTTCCGCCGAGACCTGATAGGTCTGGCCAGCCACGTCGATATATTGTTTGGATCCGCCGCCCTCGAACGCCATGCCGAAATGGCCCGCGACAAGCAGCAACGCACCGATCGTCACCGCCTTGCGCGATCCCAGATAGCGGTCGGCGACGAAGCCGCCGAGCACCGGGGCGAGATACACCAGCGAGGCATAGGCCGCGTACAGGCCCTGCGCATGTTTGTCGGAAAACAGGAAATGCTGCGTGAGATAGAGCACGAGCAGCGCGCGCATGCCGTAGTAGGAAAACCGTTCCCACATCTCTGCGAAGAACAGCACGGCAAGGCCGCGCGGATGTCCAAAAAAGGCGCGGTCTTCAGACCCTCCGCCTGTTGCTGCTGTGGCCAACGTCACACTCCCTGAAGTTCTTTTTTGCCGCCCCCGCGGCTGGATGGTGGGGAGCCTAGCGTCGAAACCCCATATATTGAAGCATGATTGTTACAACGGTAACCGCGGACCGGAAGTGGGCTTTTGTTGCGAATCATTCGCAAAATACCTTTGCGCAACGCGGCGAAGCCGCTAACGGGACGGGCATGACCTTCAACGACCGCTCTACGCCACTTTCGCTGCTCGCCACCCGCCGTTCCGGCAAGGCGCGTGACATGATCGCCCCAGGTCCGGATTCGAACGAGTTGCGCCGCATTCTTGAGATCGCCGCGCGGACCCCGGATCATGGCAAGCTCGCGCCCTGGCGGTTCGTGGTGGTGCCGCGGGAGGCGCGCGATGCGCTGGCGGCGGGGATCGTCGAGGCCTATCGCGCGGAGAAACCCGAGGCCGGGCGGCTGGAGATTGAGGCGATGGACCAGTTCGCGCGTCAGGCGCCGACCCTGGTGGTCGTGCTCGCTTCGCCGAAGGTCGAGAGCCATATCCCGCTCTGGGAGCAGGAATTGTCGGTTGGCGCCGCGACGATGAACCTCGAGCATGCCGCACATGCCATGGGCTATGCAGCGTGCTGGCTCACCGGCTGGGCCGCGTTCAATGACCGGGTGCGCGACCTGTTCGGCGCGGCCCCGGAGCGAATCGCCGGGTTCATTTTCATCGGTACGCCGGGCAAGCCGCTGGAGGAGCGGCCCCGGCCAGACATGGCGCGTGTCGTATCGATCTGGAACGGCCCGGCAACGAGCGGCACCTGAAGCGGTATCCAGTGAAACCTTCTTAGGAGTGGAACTTCTAGCTCCTCTGCTGTATTAAGGCAGCATGACAGCGCTAGAGCATGAAGACAGCCCGGTATATCTGAAGCTGCGTGCCAGCATCGCGACCGCGATTCTGCGTGGCGAATTCCGGGCGGGGGACCAGTTGCCGTCGGTGCGCGCGCTTGCCGCCGAGCATGGCGCCAACCCGCTGACCGTGGCCAAGGCCTATCAGAGCTTTCAGGACGACGGCTATGTCGAGGTCCGCCGCGGCGTCGGCATGTTCGTGCTGCCCGGCGCGGTCGAACGGCTGAAGGTCGCCGAGCGTGACCGTTTCCTCAACGGCTATTGGCCCAAGGTGCGCGAGCATATCGCGCTGCTCGGTCTCAACGCGCACGAGCTGCTCGACCGCGAAATCGCCTGAGTTTCCAGCCCACCATCGTCATCCCGGCCTTGTGCCGGGATCCACGGTGCCTCGCGATATGCCTTCGAGCCGCTTGCCTGTTGCTTGCCTCCCGGCGGACCCCGGCACAAGGCCGGGGTGACGGTCAGGTTCAGGCTGCGAACGTCTCCGCATTGATCGAGTAAAGCACGTCGGCGTTGGCCAGCGCTGCCGCCTTGAGGCCAATCGCTTCCGGCACGATCTGCTGGAGATAGAACAGCGCCGCCGTTCGCTTCATCTGGAGAAATGGCGTGTCGGGTCCGGCGTCCGGCCCGGACGCGATCACTTCCTGCTTCTCCATCAGCCAGCCGCACACCGCGACCGACAGCATCGTCAGGAACGGGTAGCTTGATGCCAGCCGATCATCGACGTCGGCTTGAAGCAGATGCCGGCCGACGTTTTCGCATGCGTCCGCCAGCTCCAGCACACCCGGATCGCGCGACTCCGATCGGATATCCGCGAGCAGGCGAGCGAGTTCGGCGCCGCCATCTCCGGTCAGCTTGCGGCCAACCAGATCGGCGGCCTGGATGCCGTTGGTGCCCTCATAGATCGGGGTAATGCGCGCATCGCGGAAATGCTGGGCCGCGCCGGTCTCCTCGATATAGCCCATGCCGCCATGCACCTGGACACCCAGGCTGGCGACTTCATTGCCGATATCGGTGCCGTGCGCCTTGGCGAGCGGGGTGAGCAGCTCGAGCCGTGCCTTCGCCGCAACATCGCCGGCATTGGCGCGATCGACCTGGCTTGCGGCAAGATAGACCAAGGCGCGCGCAGCCATCGTCTGCGCCTTCATCCGCAGCAGCATACGGCGGACATCGGGGTGCTCGATGATCGCCACCGGGTCGCGCCCGTGGCCCGCACGCGCCGACTGGACGCGATCACGGGCATAGGCCACGGCGCGCTGGGTCGCGCGTTCGGCAATCTGCACGCCCTGCAGCCCGACGTTGAGCCGTGCATTGTTCATCATCGTGAACATCGCGCGCATCCCGGCCAGCTCCGGTCCGATCAGCTCGCCGACGCAATCGCCATTGTCGCCGAAGGACAGGACGCAGGTGGGGGAGGCGTGCAGCCCCATCTTGTGTTCGATCGAAACCACGCGGACATCGTTGAACTCGCCCGGATTCCCGTCCGCATCCAGCCGGTATTTGGGGACGAGGAACAACGAGATGCCCTTGGTTCCCGGCGGGGCGTCGGGCGTGCGGGCAAGGACGAGGTGGACGATATTATCGGCCATGTCGTGATCGCCGAAGCTGATGAAGATCTTGGTCCCGGTGATCGACCATTTGCCATCGGCGCGCGGGGTCGCGCGGCTCTTGAGCGCGCCGACGTCGCTCCCTGCCTGCGGCTCGGTCAGATTCATCGTCCCGGTCCATTCGCCGGTCGAAAGCTTGGGCAGCCACAAATCCTGCTGTTCGGGCGTGCCGTGATGGACGAGCGATTCGATCGCGCCGACGTTCAGTGTCGGGCACAGCGCGAATCCGGTGTTGGCGGTGCCCAGCGTCTCGAGCACGGCGGTCGCCAGCGTGAAGGGCAGGCCCTGGCCACCGAACGCCTCGGGCGATCCGATCGTGCCCCAGCCGCCCTCGACATAGGCCTTATAGGCCTCCGGATAGCCCGCGGGCATCTTCACGCCCTCCGGCGTCCATTTCGCGCCGACGGTATCGCCCGCGCGGTCCAGTGGCGCCCATTCGCCCGCGGCAAAGGCGCCCGCGCCTTCCAGAACGGCATCGACAAGGTCGGGGGTGGCGGCTTCGGAAAGCTCCGAAATGCCGGCGATATGCTCCAGGACGAAACGCTGTTCGGCGGTGGCGGGGGTGAAGCTCATCGGTCCTCTCTTGCCGTCATTTTGACCTCGCTATAGCCAGAGGAAATGAGCGCTCCAAATCCGCTGATCGAGACCCTGACCTTACCCTACGGCGAGGCTGCGGTCGCGCGTGCCGCCGGGGTGATCGATGGGGGGGGATGCGTCGCCGTGCCGACCGAGACGGTCTATGGCCTCGCGGCCGATGCCACGAATCGCGACGCGGTGGCGGGCATCTTTGCGGCCAAGGGGCGTCCTTCGTTCAACCCGCTGATCGTCCATGTCGCGAACCGGCACGCGGCGGAGCGGATCGCGCAGTTTGACCGCGATGCGCGCGCGCTCGCCGACGCCTTCTGGCCCGGTCCCCTGACCCTGGTGCTACCGCTGCGCGCCGACGCGGGGATCGCCGGCCTCGTCACCGCCGGCCTCGACACCGTCGCGATCCGCGTGCCGCAGCATCGCGCGATGCAGGCGCTGCTCGCAGCTTGTGGCAAGCCGCTCGCTGCGCCCTCGGCCAATGCCAGCGGCACGATCAGCCCCACCCGCGCCAGCCATGTCACCGCGAGTCTGGCTGGCCGTATCCCGCTGATCCTCGATGACGGGCCGACCAGCGGTGGCATCGAATCGACCATCGTCGCGCTGGGCGGTACGCCGCGCCTGCTGCGCCCCGGCCCGATTCCGGCGGAAGCGATCGAGCGTGAGATCGGCCGCTGGCTTTCCGGAGGAAGCGAGGCGATCGAGGCACCGGGCCAGCTTGCCAGCCACTATGCCCCCGCCAAGCCGGTCCGCCTCGACGCGACCGAGCGGTGCGCCGACGAGTGGCTGATCGGCTTCGGTCCGGTCACAGGCAACGA
Organism: Sphingomonas sp. GW821-FHT10C01; assembly: GCF_059415525.1. Taxonomy (NCBI): domain Bacteria; kingdom Pseudomonadati; phylum Pseudomonadota; class Alphaproteobacteria; order Sphingomonadales; family Sphingomonadaceae; genus Sphingomonas; species Sphingomonas sp. GW821-FHT10C01. The sequence continues at coordinate 5,730 of NZ_JBWKNK010000005.1, forward strand.
CACCCTGTCCGCGTCAGGCGACCTGATCGAGGCGGCGGCGAACCTGTTCGATGCGCTGCATCGCGCCGACGATTCGGACTGCACCGCGATCGCTGTTGCGCCGATCCCGGATGAGGGGATCGGCATCGCGATTAACGACCGCCTGCAGCGTGCGGCGCATCGCTAGGCCTTTACAAGCGCGTAACCGCGCATAGTCTCCCCCTCGCCGCGTAGGGGCGTGTTCGAACACGAGAGTGGGAGAGGCATGATGACCAATGTGCAACGGGGCCTAGCCGAGCTGATCGGCACATTCTGGCTGGTCTTTGGGGGCTGCGGAAGTGCGGTGCTGGCGGCGGCGTTCCCGGAAGTGGGGATCGGGCTGTTGGGCGTCAGCCTGGCGTTCGGCCTGACGGTACTGACGATGGCCTATACGATCGGCCATATTTCGGGCTGCCATCTCAATCCGGCTGTGACCTTTGGCCTGTGGGCGGGTGGGCGTTTCGCGGCGAAGGATATCCCGCTCTATGTGATCGCACAGGTGATCGGCGCGGTGATCGCGGCCTGGCTGCTCTACACGATCGCGAACGGTGCGCCGGGCGGATATGATCTGGCGGGTGGACTGGCGGCGAACGGGTTCGCCGAGCATTCTCCCGGCAAGTTCAACATGCACGCGGCGCTGATGATCGAGGTCGTGCTGACCTTCATGTTCATCTTCATCATCATGGGGGCGACCGATGGCCGCGCACCGGCGGGCTTCGCACCGATCGCGATCGGCCTCGCGCTGACGCTGATCCACCTCATCTCGATCCCGGTCACCAACACCTCCGTCAATCCGGCGCGCAGCACCGGACCGGCGTTGATTGTCGGCGGCTGGGCAATCCAGCAGCTATGGCTGTTCTGGGTCGCACCGATTGTCGGCGGCGTGCTGGGCGGAATCGCCTACAAGACGCTCGCCGGCAAGGCGGACTAAAGCACGGGGTGGGGGAGGCGGCTCAGCCCGCCGCCCCCTCCTTGATCCGGTTGGCGAAGCTCTTGCGCAGCTTGTTGAGCTTGGGTGGGATCACCGCCAGGCAGTACGGGTTGCGCTGGCCTTCGCCTTCCCAATAATCCTGGTGATAGCCCTCGGCCGGCCACCAGGTATCGTTCGCCTCGATCGTGGTGACGATCGGCGCGGGCCACTCGCTGGCGTTGCGCGCGATGCCCGCCTTCGCCGCTTCCTCCTGCTCGGGCGACTGGGGAAAGATCGCCGAGCGATATTGCGTGCCGATGTCGTTTCCTTGACGGTTGAGCTGGGTCGGATCGTGCGTCGCGAAGAAGATGTCGAGCAGGTCGCCGTAACTGATCTGCGCCGGGTCGAACACGACCTTCAGTGCCTCGGCATGGCCCGTATCGCCGCCGCACACCGCCTTGTAGGTCGGTTCGGGGACATGGCCGCCGATATAGCCGCTTTCGACCGACTCGACGCCGATCAGGTCCTTGAACACGGCTTCCACGCACCAGAAGCAGCCGCCCGCCAGAATTGCGGTTTCGGTGGTCATTCGCTTCAACTCCTTGCTACGCCATGCAAGATAGGGTTGAGCGATGCGCGCAACTAGGGGTGAATGGAATGCGTGACGGCGCGGTGATGGTGACGGGTGGAGCGGGCTATATCGGCAGCCATGCGGTGCTGGCCCTGCTCGATGCGGGCTGGCGCGTGGTGGTGCTCGACAATCTCGTCACCGGCTTCGACTGGGCGGTCGATCCGCGGGCGAAGCTGGTCGTCGCCAATGTCGCCGATGACGATACGGTCCGCGCCGCGATCCGTGAGCATGGGGTTACGGCGATCATGCACTTCGCCGGATCGGTGGTGGTGCCGGAATCGGTCACCGATCCGCTCAAATATTACCGCAACAACACCGCCGCATCGCGCAGCCTGATCGAGAGCGCGGTGAGCGAGGGTGTGAATCATTTCATCTTCTCCTCCACCGCCGCGACCTACGGGATCCCCGAAGTCGTGCCGGTGCGCGAGGATTCGCCACAGCTGCCGATCAATCCCTACGGCATGTCGAAGCTGATGACCGAGCACATGCTGCGCGATGTCGCTGCGGCACACCCGCTCAACTTCGCCGCGCTACGCTACTTCAACGTCGCCGGCGCCGATCCCCAGGGCCGCTCGGGCCAGAGCACGGCGGGCGCGACGCACCTGATCAAGGTCGCGGTCGAGGCGGCGACGGGCAAGCGCGACGGCGTGTCGGTGTTCGGCACCGATTTCGCGACGCGCGACGGCACCGGGGTACGCGACTATATCCATGTCAGCGACCTTGCCGCCGCGCATGTCGATGCGCTCGACCTGCTGGTCGCGCAGCCGACACAGAGCCATTTCCTCAACGCTGGTTATGGTCGCGGCTATTCGGTGCTCGAAGTGCTCGACGCGGTCGACCGGGTGACGAACGTCAAGATCGAGCGCCACCTCGAAGGTCGGCGTGCCGGCGACCCGGACGAGTTGATCTCGGACAATCGCGCTATTCTCGACGCGCTTCCATGGCGCCCGAAGCATGACGATCTCGACCGCATCGTCACTGACGCGCTCGCCTGGGAGCGCAAACTGGCAGAGCGCACATGATCGAACTGTTCCTCTCCGCCTTCGCGACCCTGTTCGTGGTCATCGACCCGCCCGGCTGTGCGCCGATCTATGCGGGCCTGACCAAGGGCGCGACACTGGCGCAGCAGCGCAGCATGGCGATCCGCGCGGTGGTGATCGCCAGCGCGATCCTGCTGGTGTTCGCGTTGGTCGGAGAGGCGCTGCTCAAGACGCTCGGTATCAGCCTGAATGCCTTCCGTATCGCCGGCGGGATCATGCTGTTCATCATCGCGCTGGAGATGGTGTTCGAGAAGCGGCAGGAACGCCGCGAGGATCGCGCCAACAAGATCATGGACACGCCCGAGGTCGAGGATGTCTCGGTCTTCCCGATGGGCATGCCGATGATCGCCGGACCCGGCTCTATCGCCACCGTCATGCTGCTCGTCTCGCGCAGCGACGGGGCGGGGGAGACCGCGGTGGTGTTCGCCGCGCTTGGGCTGGTGCTGGTGCTCACCCTGATCGCGCTGCTCGCCGCCGGGCCGTTGATGCGGCTGCTCGGCGCCAAGATCGAATCGGTCATCACCCGCTTGCTGGGCGTGTTGCTCTCGGCGCTGGCGATCCAGTTCGTGATCGATGGGATCAAGCGCAGCTTCGGGCTGTAGCTCTCAAGCTCCTCCCCTGAAGGGGAGGAGCCAAACCTCATTTCTCGTAGCGGATCTTCCACAGCCGGTACGGTGCCTTGGCCGGCAACCGCACCGGGATCAGCCAGTCCGGCACCTTGCCCTTGGCAAGCTGGCCATAGAAGCCGTTGGGGTTGCGGCTGCGGTAGATCGTTGTCTCGGCCATGTTGGGGCAGACCAGCAGATATTGCGCGCCATAGCGCCGAGCGATCGGCCGGAACGCGTCGGGGCTGTTAGTGAAGGCATGATGGACGTCGAGGATCGCCCGTTCATTGCGATGGTATGGCCCGGCGATGCCGTTGTGATGCGTCATCACGATCAGCCGCGGCCCCAGGTCGACATGGGTGAACAGCGTCGATGGCGGCAACGACCGGTCGAGCAACGACATGCCCGAGGCGCCGGCACACCGCGCATTGGCCTGGTTGACGACGCCGCGCGCCTTCACGGGTTTGTCGACCTTCACATATTTGACGACGAACCCGGTGAAGAGGCCGGAGAGCAACAGGAATGCCGCGACCGCGCCCAGCACGCGCACCGCCACATATTTCTGGTTGAGGAACCACGGCACCACCAGCCACACCAGTGCCGTCGCGCCCGGAATGGCGAGCAGCTGCGCCGCCGGGCCCGCGCGGATCTGCCACAGCAACATCGCGCCGGCGAAGGCGGTGAACAGTCCGATCGCGATCCAGCTGGTCAGCTGCACTGCCGAGGCGCGGGCGCGCCATGCCGCCACCGCAGCGCCGATCACACCGATCACCGGTAACACCGCGATGGGGAAGGCCATGGCAAAGCTGTGGCGATAGATCGGTCGTGCCTCGCGCACATTGCTCAGCCAGATCTCGTACAGCTCGTCCGACACACCCTCGGGCCGCGACAGGCATTGCGGGAACAGGCCGGCGAATCCGCCGACGATGATCGCGCCAGCCACAGCGGCCATGCCCAGCCGCGCCAGGCGGTTGGCGGGGTTGAGCAGGCTGATCGCGAACAGCAGCACGCCCGCCGCGATCGTCACCGACAGCCACACGGGCGTCAGTGCATCGCATCGCATCGCGTGGTTGGCGTTGGACGCGAACAGCGCGAAACCCAAGGCGCTGCCGCCCGCCAGGCTCAGCGCATAGCCCTGCATCCGCCGGACCTCGCCGCCGTCCCATACCCAGCGCAGCGCCACGATCGCGCCCGCGATGGCGCAATAGGGCAGCAGCTCAAGCCCGATGGTCAGCGATGCGGCGCTTGAGAGACCGACGACCACGCCGCCGCGCATGCGCTTGGGGTCGGTGAGGCCCACCAGCGTCAGCGCCAGGAAGGCGAGCTGCCAGCCATGGTGATCGATGCGCAGCGGCATGAACATCAGCATCGTCGATCCGCAGCCGAGCAGGATGATCGCGGCGATCGGCCATGCGACTGGCGCGATCAGGCGGCGCACGGTGACTCCCAATGCCGCCATCGTCACCGCAAGGGGCAGCATCGGCGCGATGCCGCAGGCCAGCCGTTCGGCCATCGCCACGCCGACGAACGGCTTGAAGATCAGGATCAGCGCCGCGATCGGCAGGTCCACCAGCCGTGACCAGTGGATGTCGAGCCCACCGGGCGGGCTGAGGCGATACTGGCGCAGATCGTACCAGCCCTGCCCGTCGAGCAGCGCGCGCACCTGCATCAGCCGCATATTGTCGTCGGTGTCGCCCAGGCCCAGCGCGTTGATCAGCCCCCAGCGGTCCCACAGGAACCAGGCGGCGATCAGCGCCCAGGCGAGCAGCGTCCAGCGCAGCCAGTGCACCGACAATTCCCGCTCCAGATCGAAGCCTTGCAGTGCCTTGGTCAAAACCGCTTCCCCTACCGATTGATGGGCATTAGTGCGGCGCCCGGCTTCAGGGCAAGGCAGGCGTGACGGCGATTATCCACAGAATAGGCGAATTGCAGCGTAGCGGGGTGATCGGACAGATCGTTCGCTTCGGCATCGCGGGCGTGATTTCGACCGTGATCTACTCGGCTGTCTATCTGCCGCTGGCGTGGTGGGTGTTCCCGAATCTCGCCGTCGCCGCAGTGCCGTTTGCCTTCGCGGTCGCGGTAACCTGCGGTTTCTTCCTGCACAGCGCCTGGAGCTTCAAGGGGCATGGCACGCGCGAGAATAGCGGGCGCCAGCACCTCAAATTCCTCGTCGTTCAGGGTTTCGGCCTGCTGCTCAACGCGCTGTTCACCTGGCTGATCGCGGACCTGATGCACTATCCCGACTGGGTGCCGCTCATCCCGATCGTCACCATCACTCCCCTCGCGACTTTCGCATTCAACCGGCAATGGGTATTCGGCTGATATGGACCGTATCGTTTACGACCGCATGGCCGAGCATGATTCCACCCATTGGTGGTATGTGGCGCGCCGCGACATCCTCGCCGACTTCATCGCTCGTGAAGTGAACCCGCCCAAGGGCGCACGTATCCTCGAGATCGGCTGCGGCACCGGCCACAACCTGCCCATGCTCGGCGCCTTTGGCGAAGTCGATGCGATCGAGATCGACCCCGCGGCGCGTGAGATCGCGAGCAAGCGGCTGGGCAAGGACGTCGGCAGTTCGCCGCTTCCCGAGCTGACGGGCGTCGCCGACGGTCAGTATGACATGATCGCCGTGCTCGATGTGGTCGAGCATATCGAGGACGATGTCGCCGCATTGGAAGCGATGACGAAGCGCCTCAAGCCTGGCGGCACGATCCTGATCACGGTGCCCGCGCACCAGTGGATGTGGAGCGCGCATGACGTGGTGAACCACCATAAGCGTCGCTACTCCAAGGCGACGCTGGTCGCCGCGCTGGAGCGTGCGGGCCTCAAGTGGCGCAAGCTCGGCTATTTCAACTCGCTGCTGTTCCCCGCTGCGGTCGCCGCGCGGCTCGCGGGCAAGCTGACGGGTAAGGATGACAGCGACGATTCGCCGCCGCCCAAGCCGCTCAACGCGATTTTCGAGAAGATCTTCGGGCTTGAGCGCCATCTGGTCGGCCGCATGCCGCTGCCGCCCGGCCTGTCGCTGATCGTGCTCGCCCAGCCCAAGGGCTGAGCGCGCCGCGGCTTGAAATGTTGGAATTGATTTGCTCTGCCAGAGCGTGCCCGGACACCCGGCGCGCTCTTTGACAGTGTCAACCGCCCGGGCTTCATGACCAATGCTCGCATTCGGTCATAGAGGTTTGATAACAGCGGACTTTGGCAGTCGTCGGTCAGGTTGACACTCGCCGGGAAAACCATGCGATTCTGTCAACTTTGTCAATCTGAGCCGTGTCAGTTCGCTTCGGCGATCGCCACCAGCGCCGCGTCCATCGTCGGTGTCGCAGCGGTGCCCGACGGGACGTCATTGGCATAGGCGGCGAAGGTCAGCGTCTTGCCGCTCTTCGTCGTCATATAGCCCGCCAGCGCGTTGGTGGCGTTGATCGTGCCGGTCTTGGCGAAGATCTTGCCTTCAAGGATCGTGCCCTTGAAGCGGCGGCCAAGGGTGCCGTCGACACCGCCGATGGGGAGCGTCTCGCGCCACGCCGCGCTCCAGGGCTGGGCGCTGATCCAGCGAAGCAGCTTGACCATGCCGCGCGGTGCGATGCGGTTATAGGTGGACATGCCCGACCCGTCGGAGAAGTCCCACGACGTGCGCGGCACGCCCGCCGCCGTGAACATCTCTTCCACGCGCGCCAGACCGTCGGCGACCGAACCCGTGCCGCCGACCAGGCCGACGCGGCGCAACAGCAATTCGGTGTGAAGGTTCTGGCTGTCCTTGTTGATCGTGCGCAGGTCTTCGATCAGCGGCGGTGGGGTGACCGCGGCGAGCGGCGCGGGGGGCGTTGCGCGCGGCGGCATCGGTGCGAGGCGCTGGCGGGGGTCGTCGGTGAGGCTTGGCGTGCGGTAACGCGACTGCAACTCGCCGGTCACCCGGACACCACGCTCCCGCAGCAGTGCGGCGAGGCGCCAGGCGGCATAGTGCGCGGGATCGTCGATCCCCATGCGGATCTTCTGCGGCTTGGCGTCGGCGGCGATCGTGCCGATCAGGCGGATCGTACGGCTGAAGGGTAGCCGGTCGACGTCGAGGTCGGTTTTCCCGCCCGCCGCGACGGTGACCGCACGGTTGTCGATCGTGAGATAGCCAAGATGCGCGACGCCCGGTGCCGCTCCGGCCTTGCCGGGGGTTGCGGTCGCGATCAGCTCATTGTCGTCGAGCGTGAGCGCGGTCAGCGCGGTGCCATAGGGGCTGGGGATGTTGTTCCAGCTCATCCCGGCGCTCCAGCGCTCGTCGGGGAACAGGGTCGCGTCGCCAATGATGTTGCCGACGCGTTTCGTCTTCGCCGCGATCGCATCGGCAAGCTGCGACAGGCAGTTGGTGGCGCAGTCCGCAGCGCTCGAAAGCCGCGCGTCCCCGTGCCCGGTCAGCACCACGTCTCGGCCCTCGATCCGCACGCTGGCGCCGCCGGCGATGTCGGGTCGGTCGAAGCCGGTGAGGGTCGATAGAGCCGCTGCCGTTGTCACGATCTTGGTGTTCGATGCGGGGATGAAGCGCTGGTCGGGGTTGACCGCGACGATCTCGCGTCCCTGCGCATCGGTTACGACAAGGCCGTAACGCGTGCCCGGCGCGGCCTTGGCCAGCTCCGCCTCGACACGGCTCTGGAGCGGCGTTGCCTGCTGCGCGGCGAGCGGACTCGCGGTGGCGAGCGCGAAGAGAGCTAGGGCGCGCTTCAAAGCAGTGTCGGCGGTTCGTCGGTCTTGCGGGGTGCCGCTTTGGCGGGCGCAGGGCGAGTTTCAGGGGGGGCGACCCGCGCTGGTGCATGCGGCGACACCGTCACCTCGCCCGAATCGGCAAAGCGATAACCGAGCGAGGCATGGCCCTTCACCGGCCCGGCGACGTCCGCGACCAGATAGAGCGGGCGCCGCTTCGATTCGACGTAGAGCCGACCCAGATACTCGCCGATCATACCCAGCACGAACATCTGCACCGCGCCAAGGAAGACGACGACGAGCATGGTCGAGGTCCAGCCCTGAACCGCATTCCCCATCAGCCAGCCGATGACGATATAGAGGAACAGCAGCGCCGACAGGCCAGTGAGTGCAAGGCCCGCGTGACTCGCGAAGCGCAGCGGCGCGGTCGAGAAGCCTGTGACCGCGTCGAGTGCGAAGCGGATCATCTTGGCCAGCGGATATTTGGTCTCGCCCGCGTGCCGCTCATGCCGATCATAGACGAACGGGACCTGGCGGAAGCCGACCCAGGCGACCATGCCGCGGATGAAGCGGGCCTGTTCGGGCAGCGACAGGAACGCATCGAGCGCGCGGCGCGACATCAAGCGGAAATCGCCGGTGTCGAGCGGGATCGGCGTGTCTGTGATCCGGTCGAGCATCCGGTAGAAGAACGCAGCCGTCACCTTCTTGAAAAAGGTTTCGCCCTCGCGCTTGCGACGTACGGCATAGACGACGTCCGCGCCCTGCTCGCGCATGGTCGCCCGCATTTCGGTCAGCAGTTCGGGCGGATCCTGCAGGTCTGCGTCGATGATCAGGATCTCGTCGCCCGCGCACAGGTCGAGACCGGCGGTCAGCGCCAGCTGATGCCCGTGGTTGCGGGAGAGGTTGACCGCGACGAGGCGCGGGTCGGCGGCCGACAGTCGTTGCATGACGGCCCAGCTGCCATCGCGCGAGCCGTCATTGACCAGCACAATCTCATAATCATCGCCGACCGCGGCGCGCGCGGCGGCGGAGACCCGGCCGTGCAGCAGCTCGAGACAGCCTTCTTCATTGTAACACGGCACGACGACCGAGAGCTTGGGACGTTGCATGCCGAGCGACTTAGCGTGCTGCCGACGAAACGTCATGCGGGTTTTACATCCAGATGCTCGACCCTGCCCAATTGACAGTGGTTCGCAATAAGCTTAGCTGCGAAATAATAATGCGAGTCAGTCGCAATCGCAGAATTGAAGGGGTAATCATGTACGGATCACGCAACCTCCTGGTCGCCGGGGCCGGCCTGCTGGCGCTCGCGGCGTCACCGGCTTTTGCCGAGGAGGCTGATCCCGATGCACGGGATACCGTGACCGTCACCGCAACCCGCTCGCCGCTGGCGACGCAGGATGCACCGGCGACCGTCAGTGTGATCGGCGAGGAACAGATCGCCGACGAGATGGTGACCGACATCAAGGAACTGGTGCGGTTCGAACCGGGCGTGAGCGTCACGCGTCAGCCGACCCGCTTCGGCGCTGCGCTCGGCACCACCGGCCGTGCCGGCAATGAAGGCTTCAACATCCGCGGCATGGGCGGCAACCGCGTCTTGATCCAGGTCGATGGCGTGCGCGTGCCTGATGGGTTCACCTTCGGCGCGCAGGGCGTCGGCCGTGGCGACTATGTCGATCTCGGTCTCATCAAGTCGGTTGAGATTCTGCGCGGACCCGCCTCGGCGCTCTATGGCAGCGACGGGCTGGCGGGGGCGGTGAGCTTCATCACCGCTGACCCCAAGGATTTCCTGCGCGAAGGCCAGAATGTCGGGGGACGTGCACGCGCCGCGTTTTCGTCCGCCGATAACGAGTTCAGCGAGACGCTGATCCTCGCCGGGCGCTCAGGCAACTGGTCGGCGATGGCGGCCTATACCCGCCGCGATTTCAACGAATATGAGAACCAAGGTACCGTCGGCGGCGATCGCGCGACTCGGACCAAGGCCAACCCGCAGGATGGCCGGTCAAACGCGGCGCTCGGCCGGATCGTCTATGAGAGCGGTGGCCATCGTATCCGCCTGACTGGCGAGTATCTCGACACGCATCTGTTCACCGATGTGCTCACCGGTCATTCGGCGAGCGTTCTCAACCTCGACGCGACTGATACGGGCCACCGCTGGCGAGCGGCGCTGGACTGGACCTGGACCGGTAGCGGCACGGTGGAGCAGGCACGGATCGCGGCCTATCTCCAGGATTCGGAAGACCGCCAGTTCACCTTCGAGGACCGCAATCCGGCCATAGACCGCACCCGGCTCAATACGTTCGAGAACCGCGTCTACGGCGCGTCGGGCGATGTGCGCCTCAACTTCGGCAGTATCGAAACGCCGCTGCGTCTGGTCCTGGGCGGCGATGTCAGCGTGACGCAGCAGGAGGGGCTTCGGGATGGCACCGTTCCGCCCGCCGGCGAGGTGTTCCCGACCCGCGCCTTCCCGAAGACCGACTATACGCTGGTCGGCGCGTTCGCAGCGGGTGAAATCAGCTTCGGCCCGGTCACCTTGCACCCCGCGCTGCGCTTCGATCACTACAACCTGTCGCCCGACAAGGACCCGCTGCTTCCGACCTTCGCGGCGGCGAAGCAGAGCGGGTCGCATGTCTCGCCCAAACTCGGCGCGGTGGTGAAGCTCGGCGAAGGCGTGCGCCTGTTCGCCAATTACGCTCAGGGCTTCAAAGCGCCTGAGCCGAGCCAGGTGAACCAGTTCTTCGAGAATCTCGCCTTCGGCTATACCTCGGCCCCGAACCCGAACCTGCGGCCCGAGACCAGTGAGGCGCTCGAGGCCGGTGTCCGCTTCCTGGGCCGTAATGTCCGCCTCGACCTGACCGGTTTCCATGTCGACTATGACGATTTCATCTCGCAGGAGCCGGTTTCCGGTGCCGGCACGGCCGCCAATCCTACGGTCTTCCAGTTCATCAACATCAACCGCGCGCAGGTGAAGGGCGCCGAGGCGCGGTTCGAAGTGTGGACCGATAACGGCTTCACCGGCCGTCTCGCCTTCTCGTACGCCGATGGCAACGAGGTTCGGGCGTCGGGCATCAAGACCCCGCTACAGTCGATCGATCCGATCAAGCTGGTGGTCGGAGCCGGCTGGCGCGATCCGGGCGGACGCTTCGGCGGTCAGCTGATCGCAACCTACAGCGCGCAAAAGGGCGTGCGGGAGACCCGGGGTTCGACCTGCTACCCATTGCCAACCACAGCGGTTCCCAATCCGGCGCCTGGCTGCTTCCGTGGCGACGAGTTCGTGACGCTGGACGCTACCGCTTTCTGGCGGCCGGTCGAGGCGCTGACGCTACGCGCGGGCGTCTTCAACGTCACCAACGCGAAATACTGGTGGTGGAACGACGTCCGTGGCCTCGCCGCGACCTCCGCCATCAAGGACGCCTATACCCAGCCCGGGCGCAACGCCAGTGTCTCGGCCAGCATCCGCTTCTGAACGAACGACAAAACTGAGGGTAACAAGAATGAAGAAGATGATGTGGATCGCTGGCGCAGCGCTGATCGCGTGCGCCACCCCGGCACTGGCCGACGGACCGGTCAAGGCGGGCAGCGAGGCGGAGGCCAAGGCGTCGTTCGAGGCCGACCGCAAGGACATCCTGGCGATGGCCGGCAACTATAAGGTCAGGTTCGACATGCAGGAATCGACGCCGTGGCGCGCCGATTACACGCCGATCGCCGCCAAGGTGTCGGGCGGCCATGAATCGGTCCGCGTGATCGAGGACACCGGCCGTGTGATCCGCCTCCAGCACCTTCTGGTCGTGAGCCATGAGGGCAAGGACATGATCATCAAGCACTGGCGCCAGGACTGGGAATATGAGCCCGCCAAGGTGCTGGTCTATTCCGGCCCCGACAGCTGGACGTGGGAAGAAGTGCCCGAGCGGATGCGCAGGGGCCGTTGGTCGCAGACCGTCTACCAAGTCGACGACAGTCCGCGCTATGGCGGCTGGGGCCAGTGGACGACCGAGGCGGGGGTCCGCCGCTGGCGCTCCAACTGGACCTGGCGCCCGCTCGCGCGCCGCGATGCGGTGCGCGGTCCGGTCTATGACCGCTATTACGGGATCAACCGCCACCAGATCAGTCCCGCCGGCTGGATCCACTGGCAGGACAATACCAAGATGGGCCAGTTCGACGGCAAGCTCGAGCCGGTCGTCCAGGAATATGTCCTCAACACCTATACCAAGTTCGACGGCTATGCCGTGAAGGCGGCCGACGACTACTGGGCGGCAACCAAGGGCTATTGGGCCGCGGTGCGCGGCGAATGGGACCGTATCGCCACCGCCAAGAACGGCATCCGCATCACCGAGGCGGCCGAGGCCGGGACGGTGATCGCCAGCCGCCTGCTCGGCATCGCCGACGATGTTCAGAGCAGCAAGATCAAGGAAGCCGAGGCCATCAAGACCGCGAAGGCGCTGATGGATCAGGCCACGCGCGCGGCGGGGCAATCCGCCAACTGAGTTTCACGAGACCCTCCGGCACCCCATGTGCCGATCCCTGGCCCGCCCCGGAATCAGCCCCGGGGCGGGCATTTTTCTTTGGCGCGATGGTGCGCTGCAACAGGTTCGTCACCAAATGCCGACATGGAGCCGGGCATGGGCATTCCGTCCGCGTCAACAGGGGCTTCCATCATGTCGATCCGCTTCCCGCTTCTTGCCTTCGCCAGCCCGATCGCGCTCGCCGCGACCCCCGCTCTGGCGCAGGACGCGCCGGTGGAGCCGGTGGTGGACGATGTGGTCGTCACCGCGCAGTTTGTCGAACAGCGCCCGATCGAGGTGCCCTTCGCGCTCACCGCCTATGATGATCGTTTCCTCGAGCGGCTGAACATCCAGGAGTTCGACGCCCTCTCGCGCTACGTGCCTGGCTTCGAGGTGCAGAACCAGTCGCCCAACAATCCCGGCTTCGTGATGCGCGGCATCACCTCGGACTCGGGCAGTTCCTTCAACGAGCCGCGCGTCTCGGTCTTCCAGGATGGGGTTTCGATCTCCAAGTCGCGCGGCTCCTATGTCGAGTTGTTCGATCTGGAACGGGTTGAGGTGGCGAAGGGGCCGCAATCCACCCTCTACGGCCGTGGCGCCCTGATCGGTGCGGTCAACCTGATCCAGGCGAAGGCCGACCCGAAGGCCGGTTACGGCATGCTGCGCGCATCGGGTGGCAGCTATGGCATGTATCGCGTCGACGGGACCTGGAATATTCCGCTGACCGAGGACCTCGCCATCCGCGCCGCCGCGCGCGTCAAGAAGCGCGACGGCTTTGTCGAGGATCTGCTCGGCGGCCGCGACTTCAATGGGATCGAGAGCGAGGCGGTGCGCGGCAGCCTGCGCTGGGAACCCGCCGGTTTCACCTTCGACCTGATCGGCAACTACCAGACCGATCGCGCGACGGGCACCGCGTTCAAGTCGATCGCGTACAACCCGACCGACACGATCACCGGCGCGGTGATCGGCAATCGCGGCCGCAATACCGGTGCGGCGCTCGCCGCCGGTCCGGGGTTCGAGGGCGGCAAGCGTCTCGGTCTCGAGCGTGAGGTGTGGGGCGTCACCGGCATCGCCAATGCCGAACTGGGCAACGGTTTCTCGCTCAACGGCACGCTCGCCTATCGTGCGTTCAGCGGCACGGAGATCTTCGACGCCGACGGCATCTCGCTCCCCGCGCTGACCGCGGCGGAGGATGCCGCGGGTAAGCAGACGATGGCGACGCTACGTCTCAGCTGGGACAATGGCGGCCCGCTCAAGGGCTTTGTCGGCGCGACCTATTTCTACGAGAACGGGCACCAGCGCACACCCGCCCAGTTCGATGAGCGCGTCGCGCTGGCGCGTCTCACCAACACGCTGAATGGCGGCGGTGCGATCCCCGGTCGCCCGGCAACCGATCCGGCACCCATCGCGCTCTTCTCGAACACCGCATTCACCGGCCAGTTGCTTCAGGGTGTTGCGGCGGCGCGCGGCTATGCGCTGTCCGCGCCGCTTGCCCAGGCGATCGCCGCCAACCTCAAGAGCGCGCATCGTGAGACCAGCACCAATTTCAGCCGTACCAAGGCGTGGGACCTGTTCGCGGACGTGACGTTCGAGGTGACCGACGGCTTCGAGATCGGCGGCGGCATCCGCTACAGCCGCGACGACAAGCGGACCAGCTACACCGCTTCCGTCCAGAATGGCCGATCGATCCTGGGCGGGTTCATCGGCGCGCTCAGCCAGGCCGATCCGACGCGGAGCGCCTTGCTCAATGCACTCGCGGCGCCGGGCGCGGCGAATATTCCGCAATCGGCGCTCTATCCGGTGCCGTTCTTTGGCCTCGGGCTGCAGCCGACCACGAACAATGGCGACCTGTTCGCACAGACCAACGACAGCGGCGGGTTCACCTGGCGCGCGACCGCGCGTTACGAGTTCACCCCGCAGGCGAGCGTCTATGCCAATTATGCGCGTGGTCGCCGGCCCGAAGTGCTCGGCGTCTCCCCGCCCGCGGCACCGGGCGGCGCGGCACGCTTCAACCTGCTGCCCGCCGAAACCGTCGACAGTTTCGAGATCGGCCTGAAGACGGAGCTTCTGAGCCGTACCCTGTTCCTCGACGGGTCGCTCTTCTACTATGACTACAGCAACTTCCAGACGACCGAGCAGGTCGGCACGACCTTCGTCACGGTCAACGCCGGCAAGGCGCAGAGCTATGGCTTCGAGGGTCAGCTGCGCTGGAACCCGGCGGACTGGGTCAATCTGTTCGCGACCTATGCCTATAACCATAGCCGCTTTAAATCGGGTGCCCGTGACGGCAACCGCTTCCGCCTGTCGCCCGACCACAGCGCATCGGCGGGCGTGACGCTGCGCGGTGATGTCGGGCCGGCCGCGATCGACTTCACCCCGGACGTGACCTGGCAGTCGAGCGTGTTCTTCGACGACGACAATGATCTGGCGCGCCTCCAGACCGGCAACTTGATCCCGGACACGATCCAGGACGAGACGCAGGGCGCCTATGCGACGGTCAACGCGCGGATCGGAATCGAGACCGCCAATGGCCGCTGGCGGATCGAGGGGTTCGTCACCAACCTGTTCGACAAGGAATACATCAAGGACGCGGGCAACACCGGAGACGGCCTCGGCCTGCCTACCTTCATCGCGGGCGAACCGCGCATGTGGGGCGCCTCGCTGACGCTGCGGCTCGGGGGAAAGTAGGCGGGATACGGCGCCCATAACCTCCCGCCGTCACCCCGGCCTTGTGCCGGGGTCCACGCGGAGGCGAGGCCTGCACTAGAGTCGAAAGATCGGCAGGTGAGGCCGAATGGACCCCGGCACAAGGCCGGGTGACGAGTGATATTGGACGGGGAAGGCCGATCCCCGTCCAGCTGCCAGCGCTTCCTATCCCGCCGCCATCCGCCGTGCGTCCTCCTCGACCAGCCGCTCGAGCGTGGTGAGCGGGACGGCGCCGCGGCGGATCACCTCGTGGAAGCGCTTGAGGTCGAACTTCGCACCGGCGATCTCCTGCGCCTTCTTGCGCGCGCGGACCCAGCTGGTGTGCCCGATCTTGTAGCTGCACGCCTGCCCCGGCTGGGTGCAGTAGCGCTCGATCTCGCGCTGCGAACGCGGGCGGGCGAAGCCGACGGTGTTGACCATGTAATCTGTCGCCTGCTCGCGGGTCCACCGTTTCGCGTGAATGCCGGTGTCGATGACGAGCCGCGCGGCGCGGAACAGGAAGGACTGGAGATAGCCCGCGCGCTCGAGGTCGCTGGCATAGGCACCCAGTTCGTCGGCGACCTGCTCGGCATAGAGCGCCCAACCTTCCGAATAGGCGCCGAAGAAGCTGAACTTGCGGATCATCGGCCCCTCGGCACCCTGCGAGGTGCTGATCTGGAGATGATGGCCCGGCAGTCCTTCATGATAGGTCAGCGAGGGCAGGGTGTATTTGGGCCAGTCGCCGACGCTCTTCAGGTTGATGAAGTAGATGGCGGGGCGCGACCCGTCGAGCGCGGCACGGTTGTAGTAACCGTTCGACGCGCCGTCCTGGATCTCGACCGGCACCGCGCGAATCTCCAGCGGCGCCTTGGTCGGATCGATGAACATCTTGGGCAGCAGCTTGCCGACCTTTTCATTGTCGACGTTGAGCGACTTGATGAGGTCGATCCGGCCCTGGGCGGTATCGGGCCAAAGCTGGTCCGGGCGCTGGTTGAGCGCGGTCAGCCGCTCACCGACGCTGCCCTTGGTCAGTCCCTGCACCTTGAGGATCTTGTCGAGCTCGGCGCTGATCTGCGCCACTTCCTCCAGCCCGATCTTATGGACTTCGTCGGGGGTGAAGTTGGTCGTGGTCGCCTGCATCAGCGCTGCGGCGTAGATGTCGGCGCCCTGCGGGACGTCCCATACGCCGGCGGTGGTACGTGCCTTGGCGCGCTGCTGTTTGATCAACGCGATCTGACGATCGAGCGCCGGATAGACCGACGCGTCGATGATCTTGGCGGCGCGCGCGCGCCAGGCACCGGGGATACCCCTTGCCATGGTGCGCTGGGCCAGCGACCGGGCGATGGTGTTGTCGATCGCGGCCGGCGCGCGCAGCTTCTGCATCTGGTCGATCGTCAGATCGAGGCAAAAGTCGGGTGCGACCACGCCGCGTTTGCCGAGGTCGGCCTGCTCCTGGGTGTTGTAGTCGAGCGCCTGTCCCATCTGCTCGAGCCGCGACAGCAGCGCCTCGGCATCGTCCTTGGTCGCGATCGTGTGCGTGGTGTTGAGGAAATCGGGCATCGAGAAATAGATGCCGCCCTGCTGGAAGATCGCGAACGGCCGCATCACCGCGTCGAGATCGAAGCGCTCGCGGGGCACGAGCTGGGTCTTGAGCGAATAGGCGACGATTTCGCGGTCGAGCTTCGAGGCTTCGGAAAGCGTTGCGGGATCGACCCCCTCGATCCGGGCGAGCGCGTCCTTGATCTCGGTCTGCGCCTTCGCCTTGGCGGCGGGCGAGCGATCGGTCAGCTGGCGCTTGAGCGCCGCGCCTGGCCCCTTGTCGAAACCGATCGAAGTTGCGAGCTCGGGCGAGCGCTGGATCGTCTTCTTGAGAACGTCGTCGAAAATCGCGTTGAGACCGGCGTCGCCCGGCCCGGCCGGGGGCTTCGCCGCGGCGGCTTGCAGCGCGCGGGCCGTAGCCGGAGAAGCGGCGAGGGCGGCGGTCGCGGTGCCGGAGGCGAGGAAGGTGCGGCGATCCAAGTGAGTGTCCTTTCGGGCTGACGGGCGCAGAAACGGCGGGGAGCCGCGCGTCGGCGAAAGCAAGCAAATCGATTTCGAGATTGCAACCGTGATCCTGCGAACGACATGCGCTCGGCCGCGTCCGGGCCGAAGATCAGGCTCGCTCGGCTGAACTCACCGCATCCGCCGCGCGCAGGGCACCGATCAGCTTCATCAGATGCGCCGCGTCGCGTACCTCCAGATCGATCATGTTGGTATGGAACGTGGTGTCGCGCGTGTCGAAGCGGATATTGAGGATGTTCGCCTTGTGCTGGCCGAGCAGGGTCGCGACCGCGCCCAGCGCGCCAGGCTCGTTCTTGACCGTCACCGCGATACGGGCGGTGCCACCTTCGGCCTTGTCGCCCCAGCCGATGTCGATCCAGTCCTTGTCCTCGACCTTGTCGAGCTTCGGGCAGCTGATCTGGTGGATCTCGATCGGCTCGTCAGGCTGGCGCACCCCGACGATACGGTCGCCCGGGATCGGATGGCAGCACGGGGAGAGGGTGAAGGCGACACCGGGGGTGAGGCCCTTGATCGAGATCGGCTCGCGTGCGGCGGGGAGGGGGGCAAGGTCGCCCTCGGTCGATCCCGGCATCAACGCTTCCATCACCTGGATGTCGGACAGCTTGCGGCGCGCGATCGCCTCCATCAGCGCGTCGGCATCGTCGAGCTTGAGGCGCGTCAGCGCGGCGCCCAGCGCTTCCTCGCCGATCGGCACGGGCAGGCGGCGGACGATGTCGTCGTAGAGCTTGCGGCCGAGCACGATCGTCTCGTCGCGTTCCTTGTGCCGCAGATGCCGGCGGATCGCCGCGCGCGCCTTGCCGGTGATCGCGAAGTTCAGCCAATTGTCCTGAGGTCGCTGCGCCTTCGAGCGCAGGATCGCGACTTGGTCGCCCTGCTCGATCTCGGTGCGCAGCGGAACGACCTGCCCGTTGATCTTCGCGCCCACCGCTTGATCGCCGAGGTCGGTGTGGACGGCATAGGCGAAGTCGATCGGGGTCGCGCCCTTGGGCAGCTGGATCAGCTCGCCCTTGGGGGTGAAGGCGAAGATCCGATCCTGATACATCGCCATCCGGGTGTGCTCGAGCAGCTCCTCGGGGCTTTCGGCGGTCTCCAGAATCTCGACCAGGTCCTGGATCCAGCGGACTTGCGTGTCGGGGCGCACGCCCGACTGTTTATACGCCCAGTGCGCGGCGAGGCCGTGTTCGGCCTGGGCATGCATCTCCTGCGTGCGGATCTGGATTTCGACGCGGGTATCGCCGGCATGCATCACCGTGGTGTGCAGCGAACGATAGCCGTTGCGCTTGGGCGTCGAGATATAGTCCTTGAACCGCCCAGGCACGAACGGCCAGCGGCGGTGGATGATGCCGAGCGCGCGGTAGCATTCCTCCTCGCTCCCGACCGTCGCGCGGAACGCCATGATGTCCGACAGCTGTTCGAAGCTGACATGCCGCTCCGACATCTTCTTCCAGATCGAATAGGGGTGCTTCTCGCGTCCCGACACGTCGGCGTCGACGCCGCCGCGCGAGAGCAGCAGCTTGAAGCCCGATCCGATCTTGGCGATGCGATCCTCACCCTCGACCTTGAGTGCCTCAAGCCGCTTGGTGATCGATTCATAGGCCTCGGGTTCGAGCTCGCGGAAGGCGAGCGTCTGCATCTCGGTCATGAATTCGTACATGCCGATCCGCTCGGCGAGCGGGGCATAGATATCCATCGTCTCGCGCGCGATGCGGCGGCGCTTCTCCGGCTTCGGAATATGGTGCAGCGTGCGCATATTGTGCAGCCGGTCGGCGAGCTTGACCAGCAGCACGCGGATATCGTCCGACATGGCGAGCAGGAATTTGCGGAGATTCTCCGCGGCGCGCTCATTCTCGGTCTGCGCTTCGATCTTCGACAGCTTGGTGACCCCGTCGACCAGCCGCGCCACATTGGGGCCGAAGCGGGCGAGGATCTCCTCGGGCGTCGCGACCGTATCCTCGATCGTGTCGTGCAGGATCGCGGTGACGATCGTCTCGTCGTCGAGGTGCAGGTCGGTCAATATGCCCGCGACTTCGATCGGGTGGCTGAAATAGGGATCGCCCGACGCGCGCTTCTGGCTGCCATGCGCGTGCATGGAGAAGACGTAAGCGCGGTTGAGCAGCGCTTCATCCGCTTCGGGATCGTAGCTCAGGACCCGATCGACAAGTTCATATTGACGCAACACCACGCCAAGATGGTGCGGCGGACTGCTGCTTTGCAATAAGTTTCAACGCAAAACGGGCACCGGCGTTGCCGATGCCCGTTTCAGTGTGGCTTTGGTGTGACTTAGCGTCGCAAGATTTACTTGGCGCGCGCGTTGCAGGCGGCGAGCGCCTCGGCATCGAACGCGGTGCCGGCGACGGTGAAGGCCGACAGGGTGCCGATGCGCTGAACGGCGCGTTCGCACATGATCTTGTCCTGCGATCCGGCGCGCGGCGCGGTACAGACGCTGTCCTTGCACTTCCAGATCGTGTTCTGCGTGACGAAGCTGTTCTTGCCGGGCGCTTCCACCGCGGTCGCGGCATAATGGCCGCCCGACTGGGCGAACGCGGCGGCGGGCATGATCGCCGCGACCGACAGCGCGGCGGCGGCAAGCGAGACGAGGCGGGTCATGATGATATTCTCCCTGGGGCAGGCAACAAAGGTTGCGAATCGCAACTTACTAGCTTAGACTTTAGGTTGCAAACGGAAACTGGTGCTGCATTGCGGTAACTTAAGCGGTTTGTCCACCAGGGAATTTGGAGTAGGTTCGTCGGTTATGGGTCAGAATGGACTGCGAGAACCGCTTCGTCAGTTGGCCGCCAACTGCAGCCTGCCCGCCGCGCTTGAGGCGATGGGGGAGCGCTGGTCCTTCCTGATCCTGCGCGGATCGTTCAACGGCCTGCATCATTTCGAGGAATTCCAGTCGGAACTGGGCATTGCCCGCAACATCCTGGCCAACCGGCTGGCGCGGCTGGTCGATCACGGCATCCTCGCGCGCCAGACGTGCGATGACGACCGGCGCAAGGTCGAATACCGGCTGACCGACAAGGGCTTCGCGCTGCTGCCGACGATGGTCGCGCTGCGCCAATGGGGCGAGCGCTGGGAGACCGGCATGCCCGCGACGCCGGTGCTGGTCGATGCCCGCGATCACCGGCGGATCGCACCGGTTCAGGTACTGAGCCATGACGGCCGCACGCTGACCAAGCACGACCTGCTCTGGTCGCTGCCGGAGGATGTCGCGGGCGAGGGGCGCAATGCCGCCCAGGCGGCGGAGTAGCTTTCCCGCGAATCGCGGCAATCGGATCAATCTTCGGGCGGATCAGTCTTCGGGAAGCATGCGCCGGCGGATCGCCGACGGTACTGGTGCGGACGTGCCGGCCTCCAGATCGACATTGACGTAGACCAGGTCGATCACGGTGTGGAGCGCGCCGGTTTCGGCGTGGCAGAGCTCGACCCGGCTGGTGAGGCTGGACGTGCCGATCCGCTCGGTCCGGGCCCAGGCGTCGATCTCGTCACCGTAGCGGAAGGGCGCCTTGAAATCGACCGTGGCGCGGGCGACGTGGAATTCCATGCCGTCCCATTCGGGCAGTTCGGAGAGCTTCAGCCAGCGCCAATATTCGCTGAGCGCGACATCGGCATATTCAAGATAGCGCGAGTTGAAGACGACCTTTTGCCCGTCGATCTCGGAATAGCGGACGCGAAGGCGCGTCGAGAAGTCGAAGCCTTCGCGTCCCATATCCGTCAGGCCGATTTGACGCCGGTATTGACGCCCATCGACTGGAGATACTTGCGTACGTTGCGCGCCGCCTGGCGCAGGCGCTGCTCATTCTCGACCATGGCGATGCGGACATAGCCTTCGCCATTTTCGCCGTAACCCACGCCGGGCGCGACCGCGACCTTGGCGTGGGACAGGAGCTGCTTGGAGAATTCGAGGCTGCCCAGATGCGCGAGCGCCGGCGGCAGCGGCGCCCAGGCGAACATCGACGCGGGCGGGGCGGGAATGTCCCAGCCGGCGCGGCCGAAGCTTTCGACCAGCACGTCGCGGCGCTTGTGATAGAGTTCGCGGTTCTTCTCGACGATGTCCTGCGGCCCGTTGAGCGCGGCGCAGGCGGCGGCCTGAATCGGCGTGAACGCGCCATAGTCGAGATAGGATTTCACCCGGCTCATCGCCGCGATCAGATCCTTGTTGCCGACCGCGAAGCCGATGCGCCAGCCGGCCATCGAATAGGTCTTCGACAGCGACGTGAACTCGATCGCCACGTCCTTCGCGCCCGGCACCTGCAGGATCGAGACGGTCGGTTTGCCGTCGTAATAAAGTTCCGAATAGGCGAGGTCGGAGATGATCCAGACCTTGTTCTCCTTCGCCCAGGCGACGAGCCGCTCGTAAAAGGCGAGGTCGACCGTCTCCGCCGTCGGGTTCGACGGATAGTTCACCACCAGGATGCTTGGGCGCGGCACGGTGAAGTTCATCGCGCGCTCGAGGCTCTCGAAATAGCGCTCGTCAGGCGTGGTCGGCACGGCGCGGATCGTCGCGCCTGCGATGATGAAGCCGAAAGTGTGGATCGGATAGCTCGGGTTCGGCGCCAGGATCACGTCGCCGGGCGCGGTGATCGCGGTGGCGAGGCTGGCCAGCCCTTCCTTGGACCCCATCGTCACGACGACCTCGGTCTCGGGGTCGACATCGACGCCGAAGCGACGGCCGTAATAGTTCGCCTGGGCGCGGCGCAGGCCGGGGATGCCCTTGGACTGCGAATAGCCGTGGGCCGATGGCTTCTGTGCGACCTCGCACAGCTTGTCGATGACATGCTGGGGTGGCGGCAGGTCGGGATTGCCCATGCCGAGATCGATAATGTCCTCACCCGCCGCTCGTGCCGCTGCCCGCATCCCGTTGACTTCGGCGATGACGTAGGGCGGCAGGCGCTTCATGCGGTAGAATTCTTCGGACATCGTATTTCTCGGTGAGCTCCTCTTGAGGTCGCGCAGGATGCGCGGGGCCGTTATACAGGGACCGGGCATGGGTGCCAGAGGAGAGGCGAGTGGTGGCGGAAAAGAAAAAGACGGCGGCTCCCAAGGCTGCGAAATCCACCAAACCCCGCAAACCCGCCGCCAAGCCCAGCAAGCCGGACACCAAGGCCAAGGCTGCGTCGCCCCCCGAGCCTGAGGCTGTTGCGACGCCGAACCTAGAAGACCTTCAGCATTGGACCTGGGTCTGGGGCCGTGCGCAGCAGATGCTGATGGAGCAGGGCTTCGACCTGATGGCGAAGGCGCCGCCGATGCCTTCGATGCCGCAGATGCCGTCGGTGCCGCCGGTCGATCCTGCCGCGGCGATGCGCGCGGGCGCCGATTTCTGGGCCGATACGATGACGTTGTGGCAGCGTTTCCTCGACCCGTCCAAGGCGGGGGCTTTCGAGGAAACCCCCGAACAGGCCCGCGACAAACGCTTCAAAGCGCCGCAATGGCGCGAACAGCCGGTGTTCGACTTCATCCGCCAGAGCTATTTCACCGTATCGGATCATCTGCTCAAGGGCGTGGATTCGATCGAGGGGCTGACGCCCAAGCAGAAAGAACAGGCGCGGTTCGCCACGCAAGGCTTCATCGACGCGATGAGCCCGTCCAACTTCCCCGCGACCAACCCCGTGGTGCTCGAGAAGATCGTCGAGACCAAGGGCGAAAGCCTGCTCAAGGGCCTTGCTCACATGCTCAAGGATATGGGCAAGGGGCAGATGACCCAGGCCGCCGAGGGCGCGTTTGCGCTGGGAGAGAATATCGCGATGACGCCGGGCAAGGTGGTCAAGCGCACCCCGCTCTACGAGCTGATCCAGTACTCGCCGACCACCGATACGGTGATCGAGACGCCGCTGCTGATCTTCCCGCCCTGGATCAACCGCTTCTACATCCTCGATCTCAGTCCGGAGAAGAGCTTCATCCGCTGGGCGGTGGAGCAGGGGCTGACGGTGTTCGTCGTCTCCTGGAAGTCCGCCGATGCGTCGATGGCCGACATCGTCTGGGACGATTATGTCGAGCGCGGACAGATCGACGCGATCGACAGTGTGCGTGAGCTGCTCGGCGTCGATGCCGTCCACACGATCGGTTATTGCGTCGCCGGTACCACGCTCGCCGCGACATTGGCGGTGCTGGCTGCGCGCGGGCAGGCCGAGAAGGTCAGGAGCGCGACCTTCTTCACCGCTCAGGTGGATTTCAGCGAGGCGGGCGACCTCAATGTCTTTGTCGATGACGAGCAGCTGGCGCTGATTCAGTCGCTGACCACCGACGGGTTCCTCGACGGGCGCTATATGGCGGCGACCTTCAACCTGCTGCGCGGCCGGGACCTGATCTGGAATTATGTGTCGAGCAACTATCTGCTCGGCGAAGACTATATGCCGTTCGACCTGCTCCACTGGAACTCGGACGTCACCAACCTGCCGGCCAAATGGCATGCGAGCTATCTGGCGGACCTCTATCGCGACAATCTGCTCGCCCAGGCTGGGGCGCTGAGCATCGGCTCGACGCCGGTCGATCTGAGCAAGGTCGCGACCCCGGCCTATATCCAGGCGGGACGTGAGGACCACATCGCCCCGGCGCGCAGCGTGTGGAAGATCACCGAGCATTTCGCGGGCCCGCTGCGTTTCGTCCTCGCCGGATCTGGACACATCGCCGGGGTGGTCAACCCGCCCTCCGCGCAGAAATATCAGTATTGGACCAATGAGACCGCCGTCGCGACTCTGGAGGAGTTTGTTGCGGGTGCGACCGAGACCAAGGGCAGCTGGTGGCCCGACTGGATGGGCTGGATCGACGGGTTCGGCGATCCGCGTTCCGCCGCAAAGGGGTCAAGAATTCCCAAGTTAAAAGAAGAGCTTGGCGATGCTCCCGGGCAATATGTGAAGACCCGGTGAGGTTTTTTGTGCGCTGCACAAAAATCCGTCTTGAAACCGTCTCTTTCGAAGCGTATATGCTGCATCGCAACAATCGCTGCGAGGACGTTCAATGGCCAGCAAGGCTCCACGTGCCGGTGCGAAGAAGCCGGTCGCGAAGACTCCGGTAAGCAAGCCCAAGGCGGCGACGCCGAAGGTTGAAGCGCCGAAGGCTCAACCGGTCGTCGCTGAAGCGGCGCCCGTCATCGATACCCCGGCTGTCGAGCCGGCGATCGAAACCGTGACCCAGCCCGCCGAAGTAGTGGCGGAGACGCTTGCCCCGACCGTCGAGGAAATCGCCGCGCCGGTCATTGAAATCATCGAAGACACCGCCCCCAAGATGGCGGAAACCGCAACCAAGGGAACTGACATCATGGAAAACACGATCGAAAAGACCCAGGCTCTGTTCGCCGACTTCAACGAGCGCGCCAAGGCGACCGTCGAGAAGAACACCAAGCTGGCCGGTGAGTTCACCGAATTCGCCAAGGGCAATGTCGAAGCGCTCGTCGAGAGCGGCAAGATCGCCGCCAAGGGCTTCGAAACCCTGGGTCAGGACGCCGCCGAGTATAGCCGCAAGTCGTTCGAGAACGCGACCGCGACGCTGAAGAGCCTGTCGGCGGTCAAGACCCCGGCCGACTTCTTCAAGCTGCAGAGCGACTATGCCCGCTCGGTCTTCGACTCGGTCGTCGCCGAGACCTCGAAGAACACCGAAGCCTTCATCAAGCTCGCCGGCGACGCCGCGCAGCCGATCTCCAACCGCGTCGCGGTTGCGGTCGAGAAGGTGAAGACCGCGGCGTAATTGCCTGGAATTCAACGAACAAATGGGGCGGCCGCGCAAGCGGTCGCCCTTTTTGCTTTGTGGATCCGGTGGAGGAGCGGGCCGGTACCGCACCACAAAGAACAAAATCAGGGTTAGCGCCCTTGCCCTCGATTCACCGGTGCCATATTTTTGCAATCCTCATGACAGTGCCGCTCAATCCGATTTCGATGGCAGACGATGCCGACCGCGACGACGACGGTGACGCTTCAACCGGCGTCGCCACGCGCACGCGCGCCAAGACCAAGAAGCCGACGCCCTATCGCGTGCTGATGCTCAACGACGATTACACACCGATGGAGTTTGTCGTGCTGGTGCTCCAGCGCTTCTTCAAGATGGACATGGAGCAGGCGACCCAAGTGATGCTCAGCGTCCACCAGCGCGGCGTCGGGGTGTGCGGCGTGTTCACCTATGAGGTCGCGGAGACCAAGGTGTCGCAGGTGATCGACTTCGCCCGCCAGAACCAGCATCCGCTCCAGTGCACGCTGGAGAAGGCCTGAGCCGGCCCGAGCGGGGCTGTGCGCTGACCCGTTGACGTCACCCGCTTGCGTGGCGCCCGCGAGTCGATAGAAGCCCGCAGATGGACCGTATTCTCATTCGCGGCGGCAAGCGCCTTTCCGGAACCATCGCCATCTCGGGCGCGAAGAACTCGGCGCTTGCGCTGATGCCCTGCGCGTTGCTGACCGACGAGCCGTTGACGCTGCGCAATCTACCGCGGCTCGCCGACGCCGACGGGTTCGGGCATCTGCTCAACGAACTCGGCGCATCGACCGCGATCGAGGGAACTCGCCCCAACGATTTCGGCCGCGTCCTGACGGTACGCGCCTCGCGCCTGACCTCGACCGTCGCGCCCTACGACATCGTGCGGAAAATGCGCGCCTCGATCCTGGTACTCGGTCCGCTACTCGGTCGCGCCGGCGAAGCGACGGTTTCTCTTCCCGGCGGTTGCGCGATCGGCAACCGGCCGATCGACCTGCATTTGAAGGCGCTCGAGGCGATGGGCGCGGAGATCGAACTAGCGGCGGGGTACGTCAAGGCGACCGCGCCGGGTGGGCGTCTGGCGGGCGGACGCTATCGCTTCCCGGTGGTATCTGTGGGCGCGACCGAGAATGCGCTGATGGCCGCGGCTACCGCGCGCGGCACCACGGTGCTGGAAAATGCTGCGCGTGAGCCGGAGATTGTCGACCTTTGCAACCTGCTGGTGGCGATGGGCGCGTCGATCGACGGGATCGGTAGCGAGACGCTGACGATTGAAGGGCGCGACCGGCTGCACGGCGCGACCTACAAGGTCATGCCCGACCGGATCGAGGCGGGCAGCTATGCCTGTGCCGCGGCGATCACCGGTGGTGACGTGTTCCTTCAGGGCGCCAAGGCCGACGACATGCGCGCGACGCTCGACGCGCTGGTCGAGGCGGGCGTGACCGTCGAGGAGAAGACCGATGGCGTGCGGATCGCCGCCAATGGCCCGCTCAAGCCGCTGACGCTGTCGACCGCGCCGTACCCCGGCTTCGCGACCGACATGCAGGCGCAGTTCATGGCGATGCTGTGCAAGGCCGAAGGCGCGAGCGTGCTGACAGAGACGATCTTCGAGAACCGCTACATGCATGTGCCCGAGCTGACGCGCATGGGAGCAAACATCGATGTGCGGGGGCGGACCGCGGTGGTGCATGGGGTCGACAAGCTTGTCGGCGCGCCGGTGATGGCGACGGATCTGCGCGCATCGATGAGCCTGATCCTTGCCGGCCTCATCGCCGACGGCGAGACCCAGGTCAGCCGCATCTACCACCTCGATCGTGGCTATGAGCGCCTTGAAGAGAAATTGCAGGGCGTTGGCGCGGACATCGAACGTGTCGGTGACGGCTGAAGTTCACGCTGGTATCCGCGGTCACGACACGACTCGCGGGAGCAATCGAATGAAGCGGATCACTGTGACGGCGCTGGGTGCGCTGGCGCTGGCTGGCTGTGCGCAGCATCGGGTCGATGGCCCGGCTGCGCCGGTGACGGTCAAGATCATCGCCTTTAACGATTTCCATGGCGCGCTCGAAACGCCGGGGCGGGCGATCGACGTACAGGCGGCCGATGGTTCGGTGGCCAAGGTGCCGGCGGGCGGCGCAGCCTATTTCGCGACGGCGGTGAAGTCGCTCAAGGCGAAGGTGGCGCATAGCGTCGTGGTGGCGGCGGGCGACCTCACCAGTGCCAGCCCGCTCGTGTCCTCGCTGTTCCTCGACGAGCCGACGGTCAAGGCGCTGAGCATGGCCGGGCTCGAGATCAACGCGGCGGGCAATCATGAGTTCGACCGTGGGGCGCAGGAGCTGAAGCGCCTCCAGAGCGGCGGCTGCGCCAAGCTGACCCAGGTCGAGCCGTGCCAGATCGAACCGTTCAAGGGCGCGAGCTATACCTATCTTGCCGGCAACACGATCCAGGCGGACGGCACCAGCCTTTTGCCCGGAACCGCGCTGCGCAGCTTCGGCAGCGGGCGCGACAAGGTGATGATCGGGTTCATCGGGCTGACGACGCGGCTGACCGGCAATTATGTCGATCCGGCGGGGATCAAGGGTATCACCTTCGCCGATGAGGCGGAGACCGCGAACCGGCTCGCGGCCGATCTCAAGGCCAAGGGCGCGGACGCGGTAGTGATGCTGGTGCATGAGGGCGGCTATCCCGCCCGCAACGACCAGCCCGCCAAGTGCGAGGGCCTGTCCGGACCGATCGTCGATATCGCCCAGCGGTTGACCCCGGCGGTGGACGTGATCGTGTCGGGCCATACCCACCGCGCCTATATCTGCGACTATGCGGCGACCAATCCCGCCAAGCCGCTCCTGCTGACCAGCGCGGGCAATAACGGCGTGATGCTGACCGATATCGACCTGAGCTTCGATCCGGTGACGAAGCGGGTGACAGGCAAGCGCGCGGCACAGGTGATCGTGCAAGGCGATGGCGTGAACAGCAGCGCGGGACCTGTGAAGCCGAGCGCGGCGTTCCCGACCTTTGCCGCCGATCCGGCGGTGGCGTCGCACGTCGCGCGCTACGCGGCGGCGGCGGAGCCGCGTGCCAGGCGTGTGGTGGGCAGGGCGTCGGCGCCGATCCTGCGCGACGAGCATGACGATATGAAGGAGTCGCCGCTGGGCCTGCTGATCGCCGACTCGCAGCTGGCGGCGACGCGAGCGAGCGGGGCGCAGGTGGCGTTGATGAACCCGGGCGGGGTGCGCGCCTCGATCGCGGCGACCGACGGCAAGGTGACGTTCGGCGACATCTACACCGTCCAACCCTTTGGCAATAACCTGCAGGTCAAGGAGATGGCCGGGGCGCAGCTGCGGGCGGTGCTGGAGCAGCAATTCGCCAAGACCGATGGCACGGCGTTGCTGTTCCCGGCCGGCCTCACCTACAGCTACGACCTGTCACGGCCCGAGGGGCAACGGATCATCGCGCCGATGATCGGCGGTCAGCCGATGCGCGACGACGCGGTCTATCGCGTGACCGTGAACAGCTTCCTCGGCGGCGGCGGTGACGGCTTCACCAGCTTCAAGGCGGGCAAGGACGTCGCGGGCGGGATGCTCGACCTCGACGCGCTGGAGGTCTTGTTCGCGCGGGGGCAGGTGATCGATCCGCCGGCGCTCGGTCGGGCGAAGGATGTCACGCCGCGCTAAGTTGACAGTGCCTACCCAAAATGAGCGAAGTTGACACGTCTCTGAGGGCAAGTTGACACGAAAGGCATGTTTTTCGTGCGGGTGTCAGGCGTGCGCGGACAGGATTCTAGGTGTCAAAGAGCGGGCCGGACGGCATCCGGCGCGATCGCAGACGAACAAACGCAATCCAACATTGCAAGGCGTAGTCGAGGCATGGACAGGAGCCTGGACCGCATCGCCCGGTGGCGACGTGGACCCCGGCACAAGGCCGGGGTGATGGACTAACGGCGACCTGGCGTGGTCAGCTCCGTACCGCCTTGGCGATGGCGTCGAGCAGGCCGTTGACGAAGCCCTTTTCGCGGCGATCATAGAAGGCGGCGGTGACATCGAGATACTCGCTGATCGCCGCGCCCGTGGGCACGTCCTGCCGCGCGAGCAGCTCATAGGTGCCGGCGCGCAGGATCTGGCGCATCGGGCGATCGAGCCGGTCGAAGCTCCAGTCGCTGCTGAGCTTGGAGGCGATCAACGCGTCGATCTCATCGCGGCGCGCATCGACGCCCTTGACGATATCGTCAAAGAAGGTGGGATCGGCATCGATATATTCCGCGTCCTCGATCGTCGCGCCGAGCCGGTGCTGATGAAATTCGGTGAGCAGCTGGGGAAGCGGGGTGTTCTCCATTTCCTGCTGATACAGCGCCTGGACGGCGGCGAGGCGCGCGGCGGCGCGGGCTTTGGAACGGGTCTTGGCAATTGGGCTAGGCATGGCGCGCGCATATAGGCACGGTCGCCTCGCGCGTCACCCCCTGGCGACGTGTATGTTTCAGCCCAGTCGCTTCGCCACGCTGGCGGCGTGCGCAGGCAGCCCTTCCGCCTCGGCCAGCGCAACGGCGGCGGGGCCGATCGCGGCGAGGCCGGCAGCGTCGAGCGCGAGGAAGCTGGTGCGCTTCATGAAGTCGAGCACCGACAGGCCGCTGGCGAAGCGTGCGCGGCGGCCGGTGGGGAGGACGTGGTTGGGTCCGGCGACATAATCGCCGATCGCCTCGGGCGTCATGCGACCGAGGAACACCGAGCCGGCGTGGCGCACACGTGCAAACAGCGCGTCGGGATCGTCGCAGGCGAGTTCCAGATGCTCGGGGGCGAGCCGGTTGACCAGCGGGATCGCCTCGTCGAGCGAACCGGTCAGGATGATCGCGCCGTTGGCATCCCAGCTTTGGCGTGCGACCGCCTTGGTCGAGAGCGTGCCGATCTGGCGGTCGACCGCCTCGGCGACCTTGCCGGCAAAGATCGCATCGTCGGTGAGCAGGATCGACTGGCTGGTGGGGTCATGCTCGGACTGGCTGAGTAGGTCGGCGGCGATCCATTCGGGATCGTTCTTGCCGTCGGCAACCACGACGATTTCGGAGGGGCCGGCGACCATGTCGATGCCGACCACGCCGTAGAGCTGGCGCTTGGCCTCCGCCACCCAGGCATTGCCGGGACCGGTAATGACGTCGACCGCGGCGATGCGGCCGGTGCCATAGGCGAGCGCGGCGATCGCCTGGGCGCCGCCGATGCGCCACATCTCGTCCACCCCGGCGATATGCGCGGCGGCAAGGACGAGCGGATTGACCTCGCCATTCGGGGTCGGTGTGACCATGACGAGGCGATCGACGCCGGCGACCTTGGCCGGGATCGCGTTCATCAGCACCGAGCTGGGATAGGCCGCACGGCCACCAGGAACGTAGACGCCGGCGGCCTCGACCGCCTGCCAGCGTGCGCCGGTGCGGACGCCCACGGCGTCGGTGGTGTCGCTGTCGGCCGGCTTCTGCTTCTCGTGATAGGCGGCGATGCGGTCGGCGGCGAGCTGGAGCGCATCGCGCAGCTTGGGTTCGAGCGCGTCGTACGCGGCGACGCAATCGGCCTTCTCGATCCGCCAGCCGGTTTCGTTGAGGTCGTGGCGATCGAACTTCCGCGT
Organism: Sphingomonas sp. GW821-FHT10C01; assembly: GCF_059415525.1. Lineage (NCBI taxonomy): Bacteria > Pseudomonadati > Pseudomonadota > Alphaproteobacteria > Sphingomonadales > Sphingomonadaceae > Sphingomonas > Sphingomonas sp. GW821-FHT10C01. The sequence goes on from NZ_JBWKNK010000005.1 coordinate 36,155, forward strand.
GAAGGCGTGGAGTGCGGCATCGCCTTCGTCGCGGACGCTGGCGACGATCGTGCGGACGTCGCGGGCGACATCCGCATCGGCTTCGCGACGGGCATCGACCAGCTCGCGGAATGCCTGGGCGAAACCGGGTTCGGAGGTGGAGAGCCGGATCATGCTGCTTTCGCCTCGACCGCGCGGCGGAAGGCATCGACCAAAGGTACGATCTCGGCCCGCGTCTTGAACGCGGCGCGGTTGGCGACGAGGCGGCTCGACACTTCCATGATCGTCTCGACCTCGACCAGCCCGTTTTCCTTGAGCGTGCGGCCCGAGGAGACAAGGTCGACGATGCGTGGAGCTAGCGCGAGCAGGGGCGCCAGCTCCATCGCACCATTCAATTTGATGCACTCGGCCTGTACGCCGCGCGCCTCGAAATGGCGGCGGGTAAGCGAGGGGTATTTGGTCGCGACGCGGACATGGCTCCAGCCGCGCGGATCGTCGGTCGCGGCAAGCTCGGCCGGTTCGGCGACTGAGAGGCGGCAATGACCGATGCCGAGATCGACCGGTGCGTAGAGCTCAGAATAGGCGAACTCGCCGAGCACATCCGAGCCGACGATGCCGAGCTGCGCCGCGCCGTGGGCGACGAAGGTCGCGACGTCGAAGGCGCGGACGCGGATCAAGTCGATGTCGGGGCGGTTGGTCTTGAAGCGCAGCGCGCGGCTGTTTTCATCGACAAAGGCCGGTTCGGGGATGATCCCGGCGTGCGCGAGCAGGGGAAGCGCCTCTTCGAGGATGCGACCCTTGGGCACGGCGAGGATAATCGGTTCGGACATCGGCTGACTCTCTGAGGCTGCGCGCCTTTACTTGGGGGGGCGTGCGGGCGCAACAAGCGCGGGAGATTCGGCGGAGGATAGCGGCGATGCGCGACTGGATGACCTCGAACGACGTGCGGGCGGCCTTCGCCAATCAGGTCGATTATTGCCGCGCGAATGGCGGGACGATCACCATGCGCGTGGTTGAGGGAATTCTCGCCAATCTCGACGGCCCCGGCGCCTTTCTGAAGGCGATCCGCGAGTGGCCGGGGATTCCGATGGCCGATGCGCTGCCGCTGCGCGCGGCGGCGGGGCTGCATGCCCTCAACCTGAGCGGGGCTGAGCCTGTACTGGCGCCACTCTATGCGGGAGAGCCTGATGCGCTGGCCGATGCCGAGCGGCTGGTGGGCGAGGCGATCGCGCGTCACGACGCGGAGCTCTTGCCGTGGCTCGACGGGCCGCCGCAGACCAATGAGGCAGGGCGGTCATGGGGCTATGTCGCCGCGATGCTTTGGCTGGCAGGGCAGGGACTGCCGCCACGTTTCGAGTGCCTTGAGATCGGGTCGAGCGCTGGTATCAATTTGATGATCGATCGCTATCGCTATGAGCTGGGCGGGGTGGGCGTCGGGCCGGTGGAGTCGGGAATGCGGATCGCGCCCGATTGGCGGGGACTGCCGCCGCCAGGCGTTCCGGCGGGCTGGGGATTCGAGTCGATCAAGGGGTGCGATGTCGCGCCGGTCGATCTCACCGATCCGGCGCAGCTGCTGCGGCTGCGCGCATTCGTGTGGCGCGAACACACCGAGCGGTTCGCTCGGCTGGATTTCGCCGCGCAATCGGCGGGAGAGAAGAAACCCGACCTGGCGCAGGCCGATGCGGCGGAGTTCGTCGAGGCGCGGTTGGCGCGGCCGCAGGCAGCAGGGACGACGCGCGTGCTGATGCACTCGATCGTCTGGCAGTATCTGGGCGATGCGCGGCGGGCGCGGATCACCGCGGCGATGGAGGAAGCGGGGGCACGAGCAAGTGCCGAGCGGCCCATGGCGTGGATCATGCTGGAGGCGAACCGCCAGACGCTGCAGCATGAACTGGTGGTGCGATATTGGCCGGGTGGGGCTGAGCCACACTTGCTGGGCAAGGCGCACCCGCACGGTGCATGGGCGGAGTGGGTAGCATGAAGACGACCAATTATCGCGATACGCTGATCACCGCATCGCCGGACACGCCGGTGACGACGGGCACGATTCCCGAGAAGCCGGGCTCCGTCGCGCAGGTGCAGCACGCGCTGCTGGCGACCAAGCCCTATGCGATGACCAGCGACGATCTGCTGCATGCCGCGCATCTCGCGCGGGGCGGGGACAGAGACCGCACCGGCTTCTTCGCCAAGCCGCAGGCTTGCCTGCGCGTGTCACCGTTGGTCAAGCAGTTCGGCTGGGGCGTTCATCATGATGGCGAGGGGCGTATCGCATTGGTGGCGATGGAGAGCGAGGACTATGCGCGGCTGCTGGCCGATCCGGCGGTGAAGAAGACGCCGGGGGTGCGGCGGAGCCGTTAGGATGGGTCGACATCTTTGTTCGTCACCTCGGCCTTGTACCGGGGGCCACCGTGAGGCACGCGTCGGAAATGAGGATTTGGTTCAGTCCAGGAGGCTGCGTGGACCCCGGCACAAGGCCGGGGTGACGGTTGCCAGTATCGACTGGGCCTAGTCGATCCAGTCGCGGATCGCGGCGTTGACGGCCTCGGGATTTTCCCATGGGACGAAATGGCCGGCGTCAACCTGCACGACCTTGAGGTCGGGGACGAGCTGGTCGAGCCCTTCGAGCTGGACGGGAAGCAAGGCCTTGTCGCCCATGCCCCAAATCACCAGCACCGGCATCTGAAGCGGCGGGAAGGGGCCGTCGAGAAAGGCGGGGCGTTCGGGCGTCTCGTCCATTCCGGGGACGACGATGGCGCTGGCGCGATACCAGTTGAGCATCGCGGTCATCGCGCCGGGCTGGCCCCATTCGTCGAGATAGGCGTCGCGTTCGGGCGCGAGCAAGGCGGGATCGGCGTGCCGAGCGAAGGTGGTGTCGAAGAAGGTGCCGAGGCCCATCGCCTCAAGCTGCACTTCAAGGCCGGTATTGCGGAAGAGGCGGATATACTGGCTGGCGGCGCGCTGCTCCATGTCGTCGAACAAGGATTTCTGGAAGACGAAGGGGTGGGGGGCGTTGACGATGACCAGCCGCTCGACCCGGTTCGGGTGCTGGAGTGCGGCCATCCAGGCGATCGCGCCGCCCCAGTCATGGCCGATCAGGACGAAGCGGTCCTTGCCGAAATGGTCGGCGAGCGCGATCAGGTCTCCGACGGTCTTGTCGGGGGTGTAGTTCTCCGCGCCCTCGGGCTTGGACGAACGGGCGAAGCCGCGCTGATCGGGGGCGATGACGAAATGGGTCTTCGCCAGCTCGGGGATCTGGTGACGCCAGGTGCGGTGCGATTCGGGAAAGCCGTGGAGCAGGACGATCGCCGGCGCGGCTGGGTCGCCCGCGGTGGCGACGTCGAGTTCGACGCCGGTGGGCAGTGCGATCCGCTGAAGCTCGAAACCCGCCATGTGCCTCTCCATATTTTCGAAGATGGGGTATGGCGGGGTGCGAGGCCGCGATCAAGCCCTCAGGGGTAGCTGATCGTCTTGGGCACTTCGGGGATCGGAATGAATTCCTTGTCGTCGCCGGGGACCGTGGGGAAGAGGCCGGCCTTCCAGTCCTCCTTGGCCTGGTTGATGCGGTCGCGGTCGGACGAGACGAAATTCCACCAGACGTGGCGCGGGGTGGTGAAGGCCTCGCCGCCGCACAGCATGACGCGGCCGCCGTTCGACGAACGCAGCGTCGCTGCGATGCCGGGGCGCAGGACGTAGAGGGTCTGCGGTTCCAGCTCCCAGCCATCGATCGAGGCCTGACCCATGGCGAGATAAATGGCGCGCTCGTCGGCTTCTGCGTCGATCGGCACGCTGGCGCCCGATGCCAGCTCGATATCGGCGTAGATGGTGCCGGCATAGGTTGTGGTCGGGGCACTCGCGCCCCAGAGCGAGCCCATGATGACCCGTGCGCGCGCGTTGCCGCTGTCGACGATGGGGAGGTTCGCGGCGGCGACATGTTCGAACGCCGGGTCGATCTCCTCGAACCGCTCGGGCAGCGCGAGCCAGGTCTGGATACCCGAGAGTTCGGGGCCAGCGTCGCGCTGGGCCTGGGGCGAGCGCTCCGAATGGACGATGCCGTTGCCCGCGGTCATCAAATTGACCGCGCCCGGCTCGATCGTCGCGAAGGTGCCGATGCTGTCGCGATGGTCGATCGCGCCGGCGAAGAGATAGGTGACGGTGGCGAGGTTGATGTGCGGATGCGGGCGGACGTCGATGCCGGTGCCGACATCGAGATGCGCGGGCCCCATCTGGTCGAAGAAGATGAACGGGCCGACCATCGTGCGCGGGCGCGAGGGCAGGGTGCGATGGACCTTGAACCCGCCCAGATCGTGGGTGGTCGGCAGGATGGTCTGGGTGAAGAGATCGTCGGTCATCATCGTGCCTCCGTCAGGGTGAGCATCGCCCCGAGGTCCTCGGGGAAATAGGGTTCGTCGTGGTGTTGCAGCTCGGCGCGGTCGAACCAGCGCCATTCGCGCATCACGCGCTGTTCGAGGTCGGTATGGCCTTCGCTATCGATCGCGGTGATGTCCGTGCGTACCGCGAAATAGCGTTCGTCGGCGCTGACCGGGACGCCTTCGATCGTCACGAACTCGACCTGTCGGCGCGCGACTTCGGGGCCGCAATCGAGGTCTAGCCCCGTCTCTTCACGCAGTTCGCGCCGGGCGGCATCGGGATAGCTTTCGCCCGGATCGAGCGCGCCGCCGGGCGTGCACCAGAAGGGCGGGCGATCGTCCGGCGTGAAGCGGAACAGCAACACACGCCCGGCCGGGTCGGTCAGCAGGATGCGCGACGCGGGACGAGGGGTGCGTTCGCTCATGCCTCGCCCGGCGCGGTCGCGCGGATGGCGAGGGCATGGACGCGCTCGACCATGATGTCGCCCAACGCGCGATTGACCATGCGCTGGCGGTCGAGGCGGGATTTTCCGGTGAAGGCTGCGCTCTCGATCACGACGGTGAAGTGCGATTCGCCGCTGCCATCGTCGCCCATATGGCCGCGATGCTTGGCACTGTCGTTGATCACGTCGAGCTTCGACGGGGTGAGCGCTGCGGTGAGGCGAGCGGTGATTTCTGTGGCGGCGGGGCCGGTGGCGGGATTGGTCATCGCACCTATATAGGCGGTTTTCCGCCCGGAGTTCGAGTGTCTCGTCAGCCGCCGAAATATCGCCCCAACACGCGTTTCCACGGCCGGGTGGAGGCGCCCGGGCGGTCGTGCGCCGAGCCGGGTTGCAAGGAATCCGGAGAATTCCGCGCGCCGTTGTTGGGCAGCGGGCGTCCGAGCGACCAGCCGCCAGCTTATCGCTGGCTGTGCCTGGATCACGTCCGCGCGTTCAACTCGAGCTACAACTTCTTCACCGGAATGAGTCCCGACGAGATCCACGATGCACAGCGGCCGTTGGCCGGATGGGAACGCGAGACGCGGGCCTTTGCGACCAGCGGCGGTGCCGACCGGCCGCCGCGCTGGGCCGATTTCAACGATCCGCTCGACGCGATCGGTGCGCGCTGGCGCAACGCGATGCCGGCCGAGCGCAAGGATGGCAGGCCGCTATCTGGCAAGGACCGTGAGGCGCTGCGTACCCTGGCGCTGGAGGTCGATGCGGACCGGACGGCGCTGCGACGGCGCTATTCGGAGCTGGTGCGGAAATATCACCCGGACCGCAATGGCGGTGACCGCAGTCACGAGGCGATGCTGGGCCGGGTGATCGAGGCGTATCAGCAGCTCAAGGCGTCGCCGGCCTTTGCTTGAGGTTGGCGCTTAACCCCCGCAGCCGCCGCACCCGCCACCGCCGCAGCCTCCACCATCACCACCCCCGCTGTCTCCACCCGAGGAGCCGCTGTCGCCGCCGCTCGCCGCGCGCATTTTGTGGAAGGCGTCGAGATCGGAACCGAGCAGCACCGTGGTGCCGAACAGCGCCACCGCCAGCCCCATCTCGGCCGTGAGCGGGGCGCGGCGAATGCGGTCCGCCTCCTCGCGCGCGTCGCCCAGCGCTGCGATACCGGCATAGGTGAGCTTGGGGATGGTGAAGGCGCGGATCAGCGCGAGGATCGCGGTGACGATCAGCAGCACCGTGAGAAAGCCGATCGGGCGATCGCGGGCCTCGCCGATGAACCATTTGGTGGCGCCGAACATCAGCAGCGTGAGGTAGGGCAGCAGCGCCCAGTAGCGGAGGTTCGATCGCTCCGCGCCGGTGAGCATCAGGCCGGCGCGCTGGAGGCGATCGTTCAGGCTATCGGCAGTAGGGCGAAGGGTGCGTTCGATCCGCACCCAGTCCAGCGGCGAAGTGAGCGCCAGGACGCTGTTCTCGGCGGTACTGGCGCCATTGCGCATCCGCACGTCGAGCTTGTCCTTGCCGTTCATCACCAGCGCCCGTCCGGCGAGGAGCCGGGCGATCACGCTATCGGCTAAGCGTGCGCGCCCGCCGGAGAGAAAGGCAAGCTGGTCGGGGTCGCTCACCTTCTGGCGGCGGCCTTCGGGCAAGTGCCAGGCGGGGATCATCACCCCGGCGATCACGACGATCACCAGCAGGACCAGATAGAGAATGAGAAAGGGTCCGCCGGTCCAGTCAAGGGGGCCGAAAGACATATCAAGTCACTCCCAGAAAGAGCGCGAGCGCAATCAGCCCGATAAACGCCAGCAGGATCAGCGCGGCCTGCAGGCGCGAAAGGAGGATCGCGTCGCGCGGATGTACCCGCCGCGCGCGGGGATCGTCCAGCAACCGCTGCGCGGCCGATGGCCAGATGTCGGACGGGGGCGGCGCGCCGAACGCGGCCTGATAGCGGGCCAGCGTATCGGCATATTGCGCGAAGAAGCGGTTGCGCTCGTCCGGCCCGCCAGCCGTGGGGCCGTGATGGAGCGGCTTGCCCAGCACATCGGGGCAGAAACGTTCCCAGTAATCGCGGGTGTAGGTGAGGTGGAGATGCCAGGCCTGATCGACCGCGTCGGACGGGGTGACCTGGGTTTCGCCGGTCGCCGCGAGGAAGGCGAAGCGGCGATATTCCTCGATCACGCGCTCGGTCTTCGGAGCGCTCCAGCCATTGTCGCGCGAAAGCCGCGCGGCGAAAGGCAGCGTGGCTTGCGAAGGGCCGAATTGGTAACTGGAGATCCGTTGCCAGACCGGGTGTCCGGCGGTTGAGGCGGGGACTGTATCCGCTTCACGCATCTGATCTCCTACTATCACGATAGGATATTTTGTCAAGGTGAGTGGGTTCGAGCTGGTGTGCGTGACCTTACAGGTCCGCCATTCCCGCGCAGGCGGGAATCCGTTCGCCGTGACGTAGCGGCTCTTGCCTCGAGCGCAGCCGGAATGGATTCCCGCCTGCGCGGGAATGACGAAGGAGGTGTGTGAGCTTTGGCACTCGGTGCCTGGCGCATCCCACCTCCTTGCACGACTATTTCGGGGCGACGAGGCCGAAGCCGGCACCTTGGGGGTCGATGGCGAAGAAAACGCGTTCGCCGCCGGGGACCTCCATCGGTTCCATCACCGGGTTGCCGCCGAGTTCCTTCACCTTGGCATAGGCCGCGTCGATATCGGGAACGCGGAAGTAGAAGCTCCATGCGACGGGATGCTCCGCCTTTTCGCGTGGCATCACGGCGCCCCACATTTCGTCGCTGCTTCCGCCCTTGAGGAAGGTGTAGTCGCCCCAGGGCATCGGCATCGCGCCGTCGGTTTCCCAGCCGAACAGTGTGCCGTAGAATTCGAGCGCGGCGGTATCGTCGGTGGTCTGGAGCTCGTTCCAGCTCGCCTTGCCCAGCTCGGTCCGGCCAAAGGCCTTGCTCGCCTCGGGCGAGGCGCCGCGCATGACGTAGAAATAGGCGCCCTGCGGATCCTGGACCATCGACATGCGGCCGACGCCCGGCAGATCCATCGGCGCGACATGGACCTTGCCGCCCAGCGATTCGACCGCCGCGACGGTCGCGTCGACATCGTCGACGCCGACATAGCCGAGCCAGGCGGACGGAGTGGGCGCCGGGTTCTTCATGACCCCGCCGACGCCGTCCTCACCAACCGACATGATGGTGTAGTCGATCGTTCCGCCGGGGAATTTGCTGGGGGTCCAGCCGATAAGCTGGCTGTAGAAATCGATCGCCGCGTCCGCGTCGGTGGTCAGCAACTCGTACCAGATCCAGCTTCCATTGGGATTGGTCATCGCTTGGCTCCTCGAAAGTTTGCGGGGCGGTGCCGGGCAAGGGATCCGGCACCGCCCCGCGCGGGGCTTCAGGCCTTGGTGTCGAGGATCGGCGCGAAGCCGCCCCACATCATCCGCTGGCCGTCGAACGGCATATTCTCGAAGTCGGGCTTCATCCGCTCGTCTTCCATCAGCTTGGGCCAGGCGGTGTCGCGCGCTTCCTTGCTGGGCCATTCGACCCAGCTATAGACGACGCGCTCACCGTCCTTGCGCAGCGTGGCACGATTATAGTCGGTCTTCTGGCCGTCGGGGATTTCCTCTCCCCAAGCCTCGACGATGCGCAGCGCGCCATAGTCCTGGAACACCGTGGCGGCTTTGGTCGCCATGTCCTTGTACGCGTCGCGGTTCGCCTCCGGGACCGGGAGGACATAGCCGTCGACATAGCCGGTGCCGTTGCCGTCGCCGACATCGACGAAGGATTCGAACCCGGCGAAGATCATACGGCTGCCGTCGAACGGCATCTCCATATTCCCGAGATCAGGATCTTCCATCATCTTGCGGTTGGCTTCGTCGCGCGTCGCCTTGTCGGGATATTCGAGCCAGCTGAACAGCACGGTCTCGTCGTCCTTGAGGTCGACCGCCTTTTTGAGGTCGTTGGTCTTGCCGTCGGGGACGTCGTCGCCCCATGCCTCGACAAAGCGGATGGCGCCGAGATTCTGGAAGAGCTTGATCGCGCTCTCCGCATGCTTCTTGTACTTGTCCTTGTTGGCGGTGGGGACGGGGGTGAGGAATCCTTCGACAAAGGTCATCTTCTCTCTCCTTGGTTCTTCGGACTTGTGTTCAGGCCGCAGCGGCGGGGGCGGGCTTGAAGTCTGCCAGCTGGGCCGCGAGCGCGGCCTTGAAGGCGGGGCGGCTGATGGCACGCTCCAGATACGCCATCAGAACGGGGCGTTCCTCCAGCAGACCGCTGCCTTCGATATCGCGCAGCACGGTCGCCATCGCGATGTCGGCGATGCTGAACTGGCCCGCGAGCCATTCGCGACCGTCGATCGCCGTGGAAAGCCGGTCGAGCCGCTGGCCCGCGAATTCAATGAGGCTGGGACGGCGAAGTTCCGCCCATTGCTCCCCCGCCGAGAAGATCTCGATGTTCGAGAGTTCGAAGGCCGTGGGTTCGACGCTGTTATAGGCGGCGAACAGCCAGCTGATTGCAGTCGCGCGGGCCTGCGCGTCGCGGGGCAGGAGGCGTTCGTCCTTCTCACCGATGTGGAGCAGGATCGCGCCGCTTTCGAACAGGTTTAGGTCGCTGCCCTGATCGACCATCGCAGGGACCTGGCCCCAGGGCTGTTCCTTGTAATAGGCCTCGGGGCGCGGGCCGGCGGCGTTGAGCAGCCGCATCGAATAGGGAAGGCCGATCTCCTCGCAGGCCCAGCGCGGTCGCAGGTCGCGGACGAAGCCCCGGGCAAAATCGGGCACCCAGTTGAAGCCGGTGATCTCAAGCTGGGCGGGTTGCGGGGTGGCTGACATGGTTCTCTCCTGTTTTATGTGCTGGTGGCCGGGCGGAAAGGTCAGGCGTCGCCTTCCTTTTTCAGCCCCTTGAGCAGGGCGACCACCGCCATGGCATGGCCATGGCCGAGCCCCAGCTCGTCCTTGAGCGTGGCGACGATCGCCATCGGCTTGACGCCGTCGGCGAGTGTCGTGCCGGCCGTCCAGCCGCGCTCCGCGCCCATGGCGCGCAGGTCGGCGGCGGATTTGCCGGTCTTTTGTTCGATGGTGTTCAGATAGGCTTGAAACGACATGGATTTGGGTTCCTCAGGTGTTGACGGGAGTGCCGGCGGCCGCAGCTTCGACGGTGGCGATGTCGATCTTGTGCATCGTCAGCATCGCATCCATCGCGCGCTTGCTGGCGGCGGGATCGGCATTGTTCCAGATGAGGTCCATCAGCCGCTTCGGCGTGATCTGCCAGTTGACGCCCCATTTGTCCTTGCACCAGCCGCAGGCGCTTTCCTTGCCTTCATTGTCGACGATGGCGTTCCACAGCCGGTCGGTCTCTTCCTGATCGTCGGTGAAGAGCATGAAGCTGACCGCTTCGGTCTGGGGGAAGATCGGGCCGCCGTTGAGGCCGATGAACTTCTGTCCCGCGACTTCGAAGTCGACGGTGATGACGTCGCCGGCCTTTTGCGAAGGGGTGTCGGAGGGGGTGCGGTTCACCGCGATGACGCGGCCACCGGGCAGGGCCGACGCGTAGAAATTGGCGGCTTCCTCAGCCGTATGATCATACCAGATGCAGGTAGTGAGCTGAGTCATGACGTTTTTCCTCTCGAATTGATGTCGGACTCGTCGTTGCGAACCCGCCAATATTTTTCGACCAACGACCTGCCGATGCGGTCAGGCGAACGGGCCGGTGCCGTTGAGCGCGCCATGGCCAAGCATCGCCGCCGTCGTGAAGCAGAACGCGGCAACGCCGATCGCGATGCTTTGGGCGACGGGCAGATACTCACGGAACAGGCTACGCATCTTGTGTCTCCATTCGGTGGCGGCCCATTCGTCGATAGGGTGGCCGCGAATCGCTTGCTTGATCTTGATGTGCGACTCGGTTATTAAAAGCAACTATGAAGTTAGAAAAAGTGACTAAAGAGGCGAAAGTGGCGGAAAAGCGCTGGTATGACGATGCATGCGGTACCGCGCTGGCGCTGGAGTTTCTGGGCGAACGCTGGTCGATGTTGATCGTGCGCGAGCTGATGCTGGGGCCGCGTCGTTTTGGTGAACTGAAGGCGGACCTGACCGGGATCAGTGCCAATGTGCTGACCCAGCGGCTCGACAGCCTGGAGCAGGCGGGCGTCCTGACCCGGCGCAAGCTGGCGCCGCCCGCCAATGTGCAGGTCTATGAGCTGACGCCCTGGGGCTATGAGAGCGAGCCGATCTTCCAGGCGACGGGGCGCTGGGCGACGCGTTCGCCGCGGCACGATCCGACGCTGCCGCTCTCGCCCGTGTCGGCGATGATGTCGCTGCGCACGATGATCGACCCCAACCGGCCGGACCTCCGCATGACGATCGGCTTTCGCTTTCCGAGTGCGTCGTTCGTGGGCAGGCTCGACCGGCATGATCTGGCGATCGAACCGGGCGAGGCCATCGACGCGGACGTGGTGTTCGAGACCGACACCACCCGGTTCGTCACGCTCGTCTACGGCAAATGGCCGTTCGAGGAATCCGAAGCGGAGGGCCGGCTCAAGCTGATCGGCGACCGCGCCAAGGCGCAACAGTTCGTCGATCTGTTCGCGCTGCCCGAAAAACTCACTTCAGGAGATGCATGATGGCCAAGCCCGAGCGGATCGAGATCGAGAATGTCCTTCAGCCCGGCAAGACCTATCGCGTCGAGGCGAGCAAGTTCGCGGCGATGCGCGATGCGATGCTGGCGGTGCTCCCGGCAGCCGCGCCCGGGCTGACCCCGGGTGAGATCAAGGCTGCGGTGTTGCCGCGCCTCTCTGAGGATCTGTTTCCCGGCGGCGACAAGGCCGGGTGGTGGATCAAGGCGGTGCAACTCGATCAGGAAGCGAAGGGGGTAGTGGCGCGATCGACGGCGCCGGTTCGGCTGTATCGGGCCTGAACGGGGCCGCGAAATGATGCGGCGCGGCACAAGTGTCTCGACTTCGGGTCGCGCGCGGGGCTAGGGACTGCGGCGACTCTGCGAAGGCCCTGCCATGACCGATATCCCGAACACCCAGCCCGACAGCCGGGAAACCACGATCCTCGAAGCACCTGACAAGCATGTCAGCGTGCGCGACCTGTTCGGGATCGATATCGACATGGAAGTCCCGGCGTTCAGCGAGGCGGATGAGCGGGTGCCCGATCTCGATCCCGCCTATGTGTTCGATCCCGACACGACGCTGGCGATCCTGGCCGGCTTCGCGCACAACCGCCGCGTGATGGTGCAGGGCTATCACGGCACCGGCAAGTCGTCGCACATCGAGCAGGTGGCGGCGCGCCTGAACTGGCCGTGCATCCGCATCAACCTGGACGCGCATATCAGCCGTATCGACCTGATCGGCCGCGACGCGATCGTGCTCAAGGATGGGCAGCAGATCACCGAGTTCCGCGAGGGGCTGTTGCCCTGGGCGATCCAGACGCCGACCGCGCTCGTCTTCGACGAATATGACGCGGGCCGGCCGGACGTGATGTTCGTGATCCAGCGCGTGCTGGAGACCGAGGGCAAGCTGACCTTGCTCGACCAGAACCGCGTGATCCGCCCGAACCCCTATTTCCGACTGTTCGCGACCGCCAACACGGTGGGTCTGGGCGATACGAGCGGGCTGTATCACGGCACCCAACAGATCAACCAGGGTCAGATGGACCGCTGGAACATCGTCGTCACGCTCAACTATCTGCCCGCCGCGACCGAGGCGCAGATCGTGCTCGCCAAGAGCGGCGAGTATGACAAGCCGGGCGGCAAGGAGCTGGTCGAGAACATGGTGCGCGTCGCCGACTTGACGCGCCGCGGCTTCATCAACGGCGACATCTCGACCGTGATGAGCCCGCGTACCGTGATCACCTGGGCGCAGAATACCGAGATCTTCAAGGATCCGGGATTCGCATTCCGCCTGAGCTTCCTCAACAAATGCGACGAAACGGAGCGCGCACTGGTGGCGGAATATTATCAGCGCGTGTTCGGCAAGGATCTGCCAGAAAGCGTCGTCGGCAAGGCATAGCCGCTGATCGCGGCGCTGGGGGTGGGCCGTGAGATGAGTCTGGAAGATCGCGATCGCTGTTGTTGGCGGTCTGTCGCTAGTTGGTGTCGGCGGCTTCGTCTGGTTCCTGGTGATGCCGCCCAAGCCGGCGCCGATCGTCGAGCCAGGGCCCACCGGGCGGCGGATCGTCGAGAACGGGCTGTTCGCCAATTACTACCCGGCGCCGGGGAAGGGCAGGAAGCCAGCGATCCTGTTGCTCGGCGGATCGGAGGGCGGACTTGGCAGGGATGTGCAGCGTGAAGCGTTGCTGCTGCAGAATGCGGGCTTCAACGTCCTGCACGCCGGCTATTTCAACCTGCCGGAGAAGCCGGGCTATCTCGCGGATATCCCGCTCGAGGCATTCTTCCGTGGCATCGACTGGCTGAGGGCCCGGCCTGAGGTTGATCCCGTCGCGGTCGCGATCGTCGGCTATTCCAAAGGTGCGGAGGGCGCGTTGCTCGTCGCCGTTCGCCGGGCGGATGTGAAGGCGGTGGTGGCGGGGATGCCGTCCAGCGTGGCGTGGGGCGGTATGTCGATGCGCAGCTATATCTTCGGCGGCGTTTCGTCCTGGAGCGAGGCGGGCAAGTCGTTGCCGAGCCTTCCCTATGGCTCGGGCGAGGGAAAGCGCGAATTGCTGCCCCGCTTCGTCAACGGGCTCAAGGAACTGAGCGCACATCCCGAGGCGGTCATCCCGGTGGAACGTTTTGGCGGGAAGCTGCTGTTGATCTGCGGCGAGCGCGATACGCTGTGGCCGACCTGTCCCATGGCCCGGCAGATCGTCACGCGCGCAGGAAAGGCGCCACCCGCCGATACCGAGCTTCTGGTATATCCCGAAGCGGGGCACGGCGTGATGGGCGCACCATTGCCCGCAAGCGATCCCGCGCTTCGGAAATGGTCCGCGCTGGGCGGCACGGCTGAAGCCAATGCCGCCGCACGGGCCGATAGCTGGCCGAAGATTGTCGCGTTTCTCGACGCGACCCTCAGGCCTCAGCCGTCGGCATCTGCCCCATTGCGTGACTGAGCTCTCCGCCTAATCCCGCTTGGGGGTAGGCGCGACGGCACCATAGTCGCTGATCGGGCCGATCCGCCTCCGGCGGATGAAGTCACGCATCATCGGGAAATAGCCGGCGGGCTGTCGCGTCGCGAGGCGCGTGCCGTCGGCGGCGGTCTCGAACAGGGCCATGCCGTGTTCGGCGCCCGGAAAGATCGCTGTCGTGATTGGGCGGCCGGTGCGCTTGAGATCCGCAAGACGTGCCGCGGTTTCGACGGGCGCCGCATCGCGATCCTCCGCGCCGAGAATCCAGAGCTGTGGGGTGTCGAGGTTCCGAAGCACCGGCATCGGATCGTGGCGGAGCGGGATGTTGGGGATCAGGCCCGGTCCCTTGTCGCGCAGGGTTTCGATCGGCGCGGTCAGCATGAAGCGGGTGAAGTCGCCGCCGATGCGGCCGAACCAGGGCTCGGAACCATATTTGGCGCGGACCGGAGTCATGTAGCGCTCGCTGTCGCGAAAGCCGCTTTCGAGGGTCGCGGCGATCGCGTCGGCGATCTCGGTCGCCGGCGGGACAAGCGCGTCACCGCCGATCCGTCGGGCATCGGCGAGAAGCGATTCACGCTCGGCGGCGATCGGCGATACCGCGAGGCCGAAGCTGACGATCACGAAATCCACCGGCGCGATCTTGGCGGCGAGCGGGGCGACCCATCCGCCCTGACTGCCCGCCTGATAGCCGATTGTGCCCGCTCGGCGACCTGCCAGCCGGCGTGCCTCGGCAGCGGCTTTCACCGCGTCGGTTGCCAGGGTCAGGTAGTCGTGGGTGTAGCGCCCGCCCGATGCGCCCGTTCCGCGCTTGTCATAGACGAAGGCGCCGATGCCTGCCGCCGGAAACTGGCGCTGAAGGCTGTAGGCGTCCCGCGCCGAGATCGGCTCGGCGCCGTGGATCAGGACGACGATGGGGACCGGACCGGAGCCCCTTGGCAGGATCAGGCGTCCCGCAAGTTCGGCGCCTTCGACCGCGAAGCGGGTTTCGGTGACGTCGAGTGAGATGCGTTGTCCCGGGCTACCGGCGAAATCGATACCACCAGTGGCACAATCGAAGCGGAGCGTCTTGCCGTCGGCGCGGCCTGTTCTGCCCAGGCTGCTCGACCAGGCGGTGCTCTCCGCCATGGGCGCGAGCGTGCCGCTGGTTCCATCTTCCTGGCGCCATCGAAGCTTTCCTTCGCTGGCTGGGGCGATATCGACCGCCCGGCCATCGGCAAGCCGGTATATGCCGATCGCACAGCGGGCGGACTCAACGGAGGCGGGTTGAGCGAGCGCGGTTGGCAGGTGGAATGCGAAAGCCAGTGGCAAGAGGAGTGCAGACAGCTTCTTCATGATTGGACTTCATCCGAACTGTGCCACCCAACTAACACGGTTCGGAGAAATCGCGCTGCTTTGCAAGGGGGTAGAGCGGATCGGCCGCTATTTCGCGGCATGAGGCAGTTGGACTCCGGCCTCAGACAGATGCCCGCGTCCAGTCCATCGTCCAGTTGACCTTCCAACTCTTGCCGCCGTCGCTGGATGCCATTTGCTGCCAGCGGTGCGACTTCCCAGGGGCGATGCGGTCCCAAAGGCCGCGATAGATCATCTCCTTGCCGTCTACCGTTTCGCGCGCGTCGAAGATGCCTTCGCCGTTCACGAAACCGCCGGTCAGGCCGGCGGCACCCAGTGCGCCCGACTTGGCATTGACCCAATAGTCGCTCCAGATGCGAGTCTTGAGGTCGAGCAGGCGTAGGCCCATGCCCGAGAAGTCGCGCGCGGGAATACGCAATTCCTCGACATGGCCGACGCCGTTCAGGATCGACCAGCAGGACGCTTCGCCGGGGAACTCGTCCCATTGGCCATTGTTGAGCTGGCGATGGTCGATGCGCCATTCGCCGCTCAGCCAATCGAATTCGCCTGGCTTGCCCAGGGACGCCGCTGTCGCGGCGCTGGCGGGGAGGGATATGCCGATCGCCAGCCCGGCAACGGATTTGAGGATTGCGCGGCGCCCGGTGGTATCGGTCATGTTCGTCTCCCAGCTTGTGACGCCGGTCTAGGGGCGTAAAGCTGACACCCTTCGTCAGCTTTCCCGCGCTGGCGGTAGCCGAGTGCGATTTTGCCCGCTAATCGGATCGCGATGGCCGCCGACTCTCCTCTTGACCAGTTCAAGTCCGTCCTGACCGGGGCGACGCGCGCAATTGCCGCGGAACCGGAAATCGAACTGGCGTTCACCGCCGATGCGCCCGTGCAGTCGGGGCGGCATATCAAGGTGCCGATGCCTGGACGCACGCTTCCGCCGGAACAGGTGGCGGAGGCACGGGGCTTTGCCGACGGTTTCGCGCTGCGGATGCGGTTGCATGACACTGCGCTGCACCAGAAGCGGGCGCCCAAGGAGGCCGTGGCACGCGCCGTGTTCGATGCGGTGGAAACGGCGCGGGTCGAGGCATTGGGGTCGCGCGGCTATGCCGGGATCGCTGAGAATCTCGACCGCGCGCTCGAGATGCGGATGCGTTCCGATCCGATCAATCGCGCACGCACGCGGGACGAGGTGCCGCTGTCGACCGCCATTCAGCTGATGGTGCGCGAACGGCTGACTGGGCGCGAGGCGCCCGCTGAAGCCGCGCTTGGTCTGGCACTGGTGCGCGATTGGGTTGAGGATCGCGCCGGCGCCGATCTCGATGCGTTGCCTCTGGCGATCGACGATCAGGCGACCTTCGCCAAGCTGGTCGGCAATCTGCTCGCGGATCTGGAACTGACCGAAGGCGAGATGATCCCGGACGAGGCCGACGAGGGCGGCGGGGAGGATGAGGGCGCCGACGAGCAGGAACAGGACGAAGGCGAAGAGGGCGAGCAGGACGGCGAGACCGGCGAAGGCGAGGTCGAAGCGCGCGGCGAGCAGAATGAGGCCGAGACCGAGGACGGCCAGGAGAGCGAGCAGGAGCAAGGCGAGTTCGACGACGCCGAGGGCGAGCCGGGTGACGACGGCGAGGAGGGGATGATGCCCGTCCGCCCGAACCGGCCCTGGTCGGATTTGCCGCCGCAATTCGACTATAGGGCGTTCACCACCCAGTATGATGAGGTGATCGCGGCGACCGAGCTGTGCGACGAGGAGGAGCTCGAGCGGCTGCGTGCCTATCTGGACCAGCAGTTGCTGCATCTGCAGGGTGTCGTGACCAAGCTCGCTAACCGACTGCAGCGGCGACTGATGGCGCAGCAATCGCGGAGCTGGGATTTCGACCAGGATGAGGGGCTGCTCGATGCGGCGAGACTCGCGCGCGTCGTGGTCAACCCGATGCAGTCGCTGAGCTACAAGGTCGAGAAGGACGCCAAGTTCCGCGACACGGTCGTGACGCTGTTGATCGACAATTCGGGTTCGATGCGTGGGCGGCCGATCTCGATCGCGGCGATCAGCGCGGACATTCTGGCGCGTACGCTGGAGCGCGTGGGGGTCAAGACCGAGATCCTGGGTTTCACCACCAAGGCGTGGAAGGGCGGGCAGAGCCGCGAGAAGTGGCTGGCCGAGGGGCGCGTGCCGCAACCGGGCCGCCTCAATGACATTCGTCACATCGTCTACAAGCAGGCCGATGAGCCGTGGCGGCGCGCCAAGAAGTCGCTCGGGCTGATGATGCGCGAAGGACTGCTCAAGGAGAATATCGACGGCGAGGCGCTGCTGTGGGCGCATCACCGCCTGATCGCACGGCCCGAGGACCGCAAGATCCTGATGGTCATCAGCGACGGCGCGCCGGTCGATGATTCGACATTGAGCGTGAACAGCGGGTCGTATCTGGAGCGGCACCTGCGCCAGGTGATCGGCTGGATCGAGCAACGATCGCCGGTCGGGCTGGTCGCGATCGGGATCGGCCATGACGTGACGCGCTATTACAGCCGCGCGGTGACGATCATGGATGCTGACCAGCTGGCCGGTACGATGATCGAACAACTCGCATCGCTCTTCGATATCGACGCGTGATGGCGCGCACGTGATCGAGGCACCGCCCGGCGGGTTTCACGGGCCGGTCAAGCGGTCGATCACCATTGCCGGGCACCCGACGTCGATCAGCCTGGAGCCGGTTTTCTGGGCGGCGCTGGAGACAGCGGCGGTGCGTCACGGCCTGCCGATCAACGCGATCGTCGCCCAGATCGACCATCTGCGCATCGGCGCCGACGACCCCCCCAATCTGGCGAGTGCGATCCGCAGCTGGCTGTTCGAGCTGCGACAAAATTGCGACAGTATTGAAAATGAGTCGCAACTTCGTTGACTCTGCGAACGACTCTCAATAGCTGGCCCGAAAATACATAAGGCTAAAGGGGCCGCCAATGACTCGCACGACTTCCGACGGCCGCAAGGCCGTGCCCGCTTTCCTCGCGCTGGCCGCGGTCGGATTCATCGCTTCGGCGCCTGCCCACGCCGCGGATCCGGTGGCGGGTGAGGACACCCCGGTTCAGCAGCGCGACGATGTGGTTGTCATTGGACAGGACACCGCGCCGGAGCAGGAAAGCCCCAAGGCGACCGCGCCGCTGCTCGACACGCCGCAGACGGTGACCGTCATCAGCGACCAGACGCTGCGCCGCCAGAACCTGCTGACGTTGCGCGACGCGCTGGCCACCGTGCCGGGTATCACCTTTGGCGCCGGTGAAGGCGGCGGTGGCTATGGCGATTCGATCAACCTGCGTGGCTATTCGGGCAGCAACGACATCACCATCGACGGGGTTCGCGACAGCGCCCAGTACAGCCGCACCGATCCGTTCAACCTGCAGCAGATCGAGATCGTCAACGGGGCCAATTCGGTGTTCGGTGGCTCGGGCAGCGTCGGCGGCACGATCAATCTGGTGTCCAAGACGCCGCAGGCGAGCGACCTGACCATCTTCCAGGCGGGGATCGGCACCGACGAATATTACCGCGCGGCGGTCGACAGCAATGTGCGCGTCAACGAGCTGATCGCGGTGCGCCTGAACGCCATGTACCATCGCAACGACTATCCCGGTCGCGACTTCGAGAAGTATCGCCGCTGGGGCGTTGCGCCGTCGATCACCTTGGGGATCGAGGGGACGACCAGCCTGACGATCGCCTATGTCCACCAGCGCGACGACAATATTCCGATCTATGGCGTGCCGTTCTTCCGCAACCAGCTGAACGCTGGCGCGCTGCCGGGCACCGATACCAGCGACTATTATGGCTATCGCAACCTCGACACGCAGGAAACGACGGTCGACCGGCTGACGGCGACGTTCCGGCACCAGTTCAGCGACGGCCTGTCGGTGCGCAACCTGACCCGCTGGCAGCGGGTTGGCCAGTACAGCCAGACCAGCGCGCCGCAGGGCACTTTCTGCCTGGCCGGCACCGGCCTGCAGCCGGTCCCCGCCAACGGCACCGCGACCACCGGCATCGGCTGCACAACGTCATTCACCAATGTCGTCGATTCGGCCGGCGTGTTCCGCACGGCCGCCAACCCGCTCAACGTGACGATCGCGCCCGGCTTCTGGCAGCCTTCGGGACCGCGTGGGTTCGTGCGCGACCAGGAGAACCAGCTCTTCTACAACCAGACCGACCTGCGGTTCGTGACCGGCGAGGCGAACGGGCTGCGCAATACGCTGGTGGTCGGCGCTGCTTTCGCCTGGGAAGACTATAGCATCGAAGCGGCGTCGCTGACCCGCGACGCGCTGGGTCGGCAGGTCGTGTTGCCCCAGCAGAGCATCGTTAATCCGACCGGCATCTATACCGGGCCGATCAACTACACGGTGACCGCGCGTTCGCGTGCCACCACCAAAAATCAGGCGATCTACGCGTTCGACACGCTCGAGATCGGTTCGATGTTCGAACTGAACGGCGGCGTGCGGCTGGAATGGAACGATGCGACGTTCCGTAACGTACCGCTCGCTTCCTATCCGCCGGGCACGACCCCGCTGACGACACTTCAGGCAGCACCGCAGCGCAGCGACGAGCGCCTGTTCTCCTACCGCATCGGCGCGGTGTTCAAGCCGTCGGCGAACAGCAGCCTCTATGCGGCATTCGCCAATTCCAAGACGCCCTCGTCGGCGACGGTGCGGCTGGGCTGCGGTGTGATCGGTGCCGGCGCGAACCAGGCCGACCCGTGTGCGGTCGCGCCGGAGACCGCGCGCAACTACGAGATCGGCGGCAAGATCGAGCTGATGAACCGCAAGCTGCTGCTGACCGCGGCGGCGTTCCGCAACGAGCGCAGCAACTTCCGTGTCGCGTCCAACGATCCGGCGCAGCCGGTCGCGCTGCAGGTGCTGGACGGGCGGTCGCGGGTCGACGGCATCGCGCTGGGCGCAAGCGGCTTCATCACGCCCGAGTGGCAGATCTTCGCCAACTACACCTATCTCGATGGTGAGATTCTTCAGGCGACGTCGAACTTCTGCCTCGCCAATCCGGGCGCAGCCGGGTGCGGCAACAGCGCGGCCAATCGCGATCCGCAGCGCGGCAATTTCATCGTCCAGACGCCGAAGCATTCGGGCAGCCTGTTCACCAGCTATCGCCTGCCGTTCGGCCTGGAGCTGGGCTATGGGTTCACCTATCAGGGCAGCTTCGCGCTCAACAATGCGACGCTGGCGAACCCCAACCAGTACCGGTCGGACGACTATCTGGTCCATCGCGCGTTTGTTTCCTATGCGATCACCGATGGTCTGACCGCACAGCTCAACGTCCAGAACTTCACCAACGAGAAGTATTTCACCAACATCCGCAACAACATCAACACGACCTCGGGCGCGGTGACGGGCGGCTGGGCGATGCCGGGTGAGGGACGATCGGCGGTGTTGAGCCTGTTCTACAGCTTCTGAATAAGGGGGAGGAGCGGGTGGCGGGCCATTTGTCCCCGGAACGTTGCCCGCTCCAACCCCTTCGGGTTAGGCACGTGCCATGATGATCGCGATCCCCGAGCTGCTGGATGCCGAGACGGTGGCGAAGGTGCGGGCGATCGTCGATGGGGCTGAATGGGTCGACGGCAACGTCACCTCCGGCCACCAGTCGGCACTGGCCAAGAAGAACGAGCAGCTGCCGGAGGGAAGCCCGGCAGCGCTTGAGGCCGGGGGCATCATCCTTGATGCCCTCGGCCGTTCACCCTTGTTCTTCGCTGCGGCATTGCCGCTCAAGGTCTTTCCTCCGCTGTTCAACCGCTATGGCGAGGGCCAGACCTTCGGCACGCATGTCGACAATGCGATCCGCATCAAGCGGGGCAGCGAGTTTCGCATCCGCAGCGACCTGTCGGTCACCGTCTTCCTCGAGGATCCCAGCGTCTATGACGGCGGCGAGCTGGTGGTCGAGGACCATTTCGGCGCGCAGCGGGTGAAGCTGCCCGCGGGCCATGCCGTGGTTTATCCTTCATCCAGCCTGCACCATGTGACCCCGGTGATGCGTGGCGTGCGGGTGGCGAGCTTCTTCTGGCTCCAGTCGATGATCCGCGACGACGGCGCGCGGCGGATCCTGTTCGATCTCGACCAGAATGTGCAGCGGTTGAGCGGCCAGCTGGGCGGCGGCGACCGCAGTGTGGTCGAGCTGACGGGCGTGTATCACAATCTCTTGCGCCGTTGGGCCGACGCCTAACTAGCCGAGCATTGCCTCCAGCGCTGGCGACAGGTGGTCACCGCCGTCGCGCGTGAGCATATGCGCGGCCAGCCCTTCGCGTTTCGCCAGCGCCATCCCCGTGCCGGGACCGAGGACGCAGAGTGCGCTCGCCCAGGCATCGGCCCGGGCACAGTCGCGGTGGAGGACGGTGACGCTGGCGACGCCGTTGGCCACTGGGCGGGCAGTGCGTGGATCGATCGTATGGGCGTAGGTGCTGCCCCCCGCCACGAAGGCACGGCGATAGTCGCCCGAGGTCGCGACGGCGAGGCCGTGAAGGCCGATGCGCAGTGGGAGGACCGGCGGCAGGCCAGGGGGCGTCTCGACATCGACCCACCAGGGCTGGCCGTCGGGCTGAATCCCTGCGCCCAGCAATTCGCCGCCGATCTCGATGAGGAAGTCGGCGCAGCCCAATGCGCGCAGCCGCGCGGCGACAGCATCGACGGCATAGCCCTTGGCGATGCCGGAGAGGTCGAGCTGGACGGCGCGGGTGCGGCCGAGGCGCAGGAGCAGGGGGTCGAAGTCCAGCGCGTCATGCCCGCTGGCCGCCCGGGCGGCCTCGATCTCGGTTTCGCTGGGGAGGCCGGCGCGCGGTCCGGGTGGGCCGAAGCCCCACAGGTCGGTGGGGACACCCATGGCGGGGTCGAACGCACCGCCTGAGCGCGCCGCAATGTCGAGCGCGAGGGTCATTACATAGGCGAATTCGGGGCCGATGCGGTGCCAGTTGCCGGGGCGCGCGCTGTTGATGCGGCCGAGCTGGGAGGCCGGCTCCCAATGGCTCATCTGGGCAACGATGCCCGCAAGCACCGCTTCGATAGCCAGCTGTACGCCAGCGGGCGGGGCCACGATCTTCGCCGACCAGCTGGTGCCCATCGTCTCGCCGGTGAACATCTCCACGCCTGCGTTCGCCCGCCGCCTGTGGAAGGCGGCGGGCGACAGCGTTAGCGGGATGACGATCCGCGGTTCGCGGGTCAGGGGGCCATCACCTCGAGTGTCGTCACATAGCTGGCGCGGCGAGCACCGGGGGCGGGCGGGGCGCCTTCCTCAGCGCCGGC
Organism: Sphingomonas sp. GW821-FHT10C01; assembly: GCF_059415525.1. NCBI lineage: Bacteria > Pseudomonadati > Pseudomonadota > Alphaproteobacteria > Sphingomonadales > Sphingomonadaceae > Sphingomonas > Sphingomonas sp. GW821-FHT10C01. Next base: position 58,606 of record NZ_JBWKNK010000005.1, read on the forward strand.
GGGGCGCGGCGTGGTGACGTTGATCCAGTACATGCCCGGTTCGCCCCACTTCACCGTGACCTTGCCGTCGGCGCCGGTTTTGAGGTCCTGCTGGTTGAGCTGGTTGCGATAGCGGATGCCGCCGGGGATGACGGTGACGGGCAGACCCGCGGCGGGCTTGCCGTCGAGCAGGAACTGGAAGGTGGCGGGTTCGCCCGAAACGAGATCGTTGGGATGGGTGACCGGGACCAGCTCGATACCCTTGCCGGCGGGCTTGAACACGGTGGAGGTCGGCTCGCCCGCGGTCACGAAGATCTCGTTGCGGTTGCTGCTCTCGCTCGTCTTCACGTCGGTCGCGCCGGCGGGAATGGCGGCGGCGAGGTTGGCGGTGGTGGTGCCACGGGGCAGGCGCTTCTCTTCGCCATTGAGCTTGTACGTGCCCATGACGCCGTCGATCGCGTAGAAGATCTTGTAGGTGCCGCGCTTGCCGATCTGTACGTCGAAGGTGGTGCGGTAGCGGCCGGTAGCCTTGTTCCTGACCTCACCCGGCGTGCCGTCGGGCAGCAGCACGTTGACATCGGCGCGCATCGGCTGATGCTCGAAATAGAAAAGGTCGTTGGAGACCGCGGCATCGACCGTGACCCAGACGTCGTCGCCCTCGCCCGAGACGACGGTCATCGACGGGAGCATCCACTGGCGGTGCGCCTGCACGGCGGCGGGAACGGTGATCGCGATGCCCGCGACGGCGATCATGAGGTTGCGGAACTTCATCAGGCTATCCCCTTGTTAGCGCTTGACGGTGAGGGTGACGGCGCCCAGCTCGGACGTGCCGGCGGCGCGGGCGGTGCCGCCCTTGGGCAGCGAGAAGGGCAGGCGGAGTAGCTCGCGGCCGCCGACTTCGCGCGCGGCCTCCACGACCAGCGTGTAGTTGCCGGGCGCGAGCTGCGGCTTGAAGCTGAGCTTGTGGGTGCCGGGCGCCTTGGTCGCGCCGGTGACACCTGCCGCCGGGAACTTCATCGTGCGGCCCGAGACGCGCCACCACTGGCGGATGTCACGCAGCCATTTGGTGCCCTCATTCGCCTTCATGTCGTCATCGTAGAAGACCGCGAGGGTCTTGGCGGGCGCGCCCTCTTTCTCGATCCAGATCGCGATATAGGGCCGGTGATATTCGGCGACGCTGAGGCGCGGGATGGTGAGGCTGACGTCGAGTGTCTGCGCCGCGACCACGCCCGGCGCGAACAGGCCCGCGCCGATCGCGGTGGCGGTCAATCCGGTGATGCGAAGCTGCATGACGGCGTTCCCCTAGTGAATGAAATAGATGGCCAGGATGGCGGGAATGATCAGGCCCGCTGCGACCAGCGGCCAGGTGCTGGGGCGGTGGCGCGCGTGGAGCTGGAGCAGGATGAGGCCGGTGAGCGAGAAGATCACGCAGGCGACGACGAAGATGTCGATGAACCATTTCCACACGGTGCCGGCGTTGCGGCCCTTGTGGAGATCGTTGAGCCAGGCGATCCAGCCGCGGCTGGTGCTTTCCGTCGTAACTTCGCCGGTCTCGCGGTCGATCGCGACCCAGCCGTCGCCACCGGGACGAGGCAAGGCGAGGTAGATTTCGCCCGAGGACCATTCGGCGTCGCCGGTGGCGCGGGTGACAGGCAGGTTGGCCTTCACCCAGCCGGCGACCGGCGCCGGCAGCGGCTTCTTCGCGTCGGGCGCGTCGTCGGGCTTGATCGTCGCGAGCAAGGGCGCGGGAAGCTGCGCCTTCTTCTCGACCGTGACCGGCGACCCTTCGATCTCGGCGGCGTGGTTGAGCGTGAAGCCGGTGATCGCGAACAGCAGCAGGCCGACGAGGCTGATCGCCGAGCTGACCCAATGCCAGGTGTGCAGCTGCTTGAGCCAGAAGCTCTTCCGGCTTTTCTTGCGAGGGGCCGGTTTGGTGGCGGTGCCGTGCATCGGGCGAAGGCGTTCCAGTTGCGAGTCGTTCGCGACTTAGCGAGAACGATTCGCAATTACAACGTGCGGTGATGTGTGGAACTGAAAGCCCCTCCCCCGCGAAGGGGAGGGGCTAGATGTTCAGCGGCCTAGCAGGACGCGTGCTTGTCCGGCGATCTGGGCGAGCATCGCGGCGTTGGGCGACGATGCCTTGCGCGCGCGGTTCACCAGTGCGGCGAACTGGGCGACGCGCGGGCCGTGATCGGCGAGCCAGGCATCGACAGCGGCGCGCGGATCCTTGCCCTCGGTACGGGCAAGGAACTCAAGACGCAGCTGCTGGAAGTCACGCGCGAGGCCCGCGATCAGCAGGCGCTCCCACGGATCGCCCGCGACGATGCGTGCCGCCACCGCCTGTGCCCAGTCGAGGCCAAGCTCCTGGCCCAGATGGGTGAAGGCGTGAGTCAGCTCGGTCTCGTCGATGCCACGACGTTGGCCGAGATCGGCCAGGCCGACCGCACCGTCGAGCTCGAAGATGCGGACGATCTTGACGACCAGGTCATGCGGCGCGCCGGCGTCCTCGAGCTTGGCCGCGATACGGCCCGACTGCGCGCGCGCCTCGTCCTTGAGCAGCTTCTTGGTCTGGCGGTCGAGACCGGCGATGCCGGGCTTGAGGCGCGCGATCAAGGCGCCGGGGCCTTCATCGGGGCGAGCGACGCGGAGCAGGTCTGCGATCTGCGAGCGGGTGGCGACGGCGACCTCGTCGAGCAGGGCGAGGCGAGCCTGCTCGCTGATCGCCGCTGTTTCGATCGCTTCCCAGATGCCGGGCAGACCGAACAGCCGCTCGGCAACGACGAACATCGCGGCGATGTCGCGCAGCGAGGCGCCCTCCTCCTCGGCCAGCTCGAACGGATGGAGCACGCCGAGCCGGTTGACGATGCGGTTGGCTAGCTTGGTCGCGACGATCTCACCGCGCAGGCGATGCTCCTCGATCGGCTTCTTGAACTTCTTCTGCATCGCGGGCGGGAAGGCGGCGATCAGATCGGGTTCAAGCTCTGGGTCGAGGCCGAGATCGTCTTCCTCGATCGCGTCCTGCAGCGCGAGCTTGGAGGTGGCGAGCAGCACGGCAAGTTCGGGCCGGGTCAGACCACGGCCCTCCTGCGCACGGCGCAGGAAATCCTCGTTCGAGCCGAGGCCTTCGACCGCACGGTCGAGACGGCCGGCGGCTTCGAGGATCTCGATCACGCGAACGAAGCTCGGCACCGAGACCGCCCCGTCATTCTCGAGGAACGAGAGCGCCAGCGTCTGGAGGCGGTTATCCTCCAGCACCAGATGCGCGACGTCGTCGGTCATGCTGGCGAGCAGCGTATTGCGATCGTCGATCTTCAGGCGGCCCTCGATCACCTCACGGTTGAGGGCGATCTTGATGTTCACCTCGTTATCCGAACAGTCGACGCCAGCGGAGTTGTCGATGAAGTCGGTGTTGAGGCGGCCGCCGCGCAGCGAGAAGGCGATGCGTGCGGCCTGCGTTACGCCCAGGTTCGCACCCTCGCCGATGGCACGCGCGCGCATATCCTCGGCATTGACGCGCAGGCGATCGTTGGCGGGATCGCCCACCTCGACATGCGCTTCCGATGCGGCTTTCACATAGGTACCGATACCGCCGAACCAGATCAGGTCGACCGGCGCCTTGAGGATCAGGGAGATCAGCGCGCCCGGCTCAATCTCCTCGGCGTCGATGCCGAGGACTTCGCGGACCTGCGGGCTGAGTTTGATGACCTTTTCGGTCCGCGCGAACACGCCGCCGCCCTTGGAGATCAGCGTCGGATCGTAATCGGCCCAGCTCGACCGCGGCAGCGCGAACATGCGGTCGCGCTCCGCCCAGCTCGCGGCGGGATCGGGGTCGGGGTCGAGGAAGATGTGGCGATGGTCAAACGCAGCGACAAGCTTGATCGCCTTGGACAGCAGCATGCCGTTGCCGAAGACGTCGCCCGACATGTCGCCGCAGCCGGCGACGCGGATGCTCTGCGTCTGGACGTCGGTGCCCATTTCGAGGAAGTGGCGCTGGACGCTGACCCAAGCCCCCTTGGCGGTGATGCCCATCGCCTTATGGTCGTATCCGACCGAGCCGCCGCTGGCGAAGGCGTCGCCCAGCCAGAAGTTCCGATCGATCGCGATCGCGTTGGCGACGTCGGAGAAGGTGGCCGTGCCCTTGTCCGCCGCGACGACGAAATAGGGATCCTCGCCATCGAGGATCGCGACGCTGTCCGGATGGACGATCTTGCCCGCGACGATGTTGTCGGTGATCGACAGCAGCGAGCGGATGAAGATGCGGTAGCTTTCCTTGCCCTCTTCGAACCATGCGTCGCGATCGATTTGCGGCGACGGGAGCTGCTTGGGATAGAAGCCGCCCTTGGCGCCGGTCGGCACGATGACGGCGTTCTTCACGCGCTGCGCCTTCATCAGGCCGAGGATCTCGGTGCGGAAATCGTCGCGCCGGTCGGACCAGCGCAGGCCGCCGCGTGCGACCGGGCCGGCGCGCAGGTGGATGCCCTCGACCCGCGGCGAATAGACCCAGATCTCACGCCAGGGGAGCGGTGCGGGCAGGTTCGGCACCTGCGCGCTGTCGAGCTTGAACGCCAGCGCCTCGGCCGCGGCCGGTGCAAACGCGTTGGTGCGCAACGTCGCGCGGATCACGCCAGCGATGGCGCGCAGGATGCGGTCGTCGTCGATGGCGCTGACCGCGTCGAGACCGGCGGCGATGGCGGCATCGGCGGCCTTGACCGCGTCCGCGCTGCCCTTTGTACGCGCGGGATCGTGCGCGGCGGCAAAGCGTTCGACCAGCGCGGTGGCGACGCTGGGCGCACGGCGCAGCGCTTCGACCACCGTGACCAGGCCATAGGCCAGGCCGGTCTGACGCAGATAGCGGAACCAGGCGCGCAGCAGCACGACCGACGTGGGGGCAATGCCCGCCTCGACGATCAGCCGGTTGAACGCGTCATTCTCGGCGCGCCCTTCGAGCACGGCGGCGATCGCGTCCTCGATCGTGGCGATTTCGCCCTTGAGCTTGGCTTCGCCGGTCAGGGCGACCTCGAAGTCATGGATATAGGCGCCGGCCTCGCCGGGAAGCGCGGTCGGCAATTCCTCGATCACGCGGAAGCCGAAATTCTCGAACACCGGCACCGCGTCGGACAGTGCCAGCGCGCCGCCGAGACGGTAGAGTTTGATGCGCAGCTTGCCCGCCTGCTCGAAGAAGCGGACCGAGCGTGCATCGGCATCGGCAAGACCGGCGATGCGGACGACGTCGCGCGCCGCTTCCTCCGGACCGCTATTGTTGCGGTAGCCGAGCGGGAAGGCGGGAGCGTAACGCAGCGCGAGCCGTGCGGCGCGGGCGGGAGCAAGGCCGTCGTCCGTCAGCGCGGCTTCGACCGCGGGCAGCCAGCCGCGGACCATCCGCTCCAGCTCGGCATCGAGCGCGGCGGCGTCGGGCATGCGGCCTTCACCGCGAAGGTCGAGCGTGTAGCGCAGCAATGCGACAGGCCCGTCCTCGAGCGCGATTGACCAGCTGATCTGAGTGGCGTTGGCAGCACGCTCCAGCATCTCGCCGATCGCGACGCGGCGGCCGGTCGAGACGTCGTCGCGCGGCAACCACACGAACGCGAAGAGATGGCGGCCAAGCGCGCTGCGGATCAGCACCAGCTTCGAGCGCGGGCGGTCGGTCACCGACATGGCGGTGAGCGCGATCTGCTCGAGCGCCTCCTGCTGGAAGGCGATGGTGAGGTCGTGCGGCAGGCCGGTCAGCGCGTGCGCCAGCGCCTTGCCGGTATGGCCGCGCGGATCGAAGCCGAACTTGGTTTCGAGCGCCGAGAGACGCGCGCGCAGCACCGGAACCTCGTCTGGTGTCGAATGGAGCGCGGCGCTGGTCCACAGACCGGCATGGATCGACAGGCCGGTGATCTTGCCGCCTTCGCGCAGCGGCACCAGCACCAGGTCGAGCGGGGCGCGGCGATGGACGGTCGAGATGAGGTTGGACTTGAGCAGCAGTGGCGGCTGGCCACCCTTTTCGAACCACTCGACCGCAAGCTGGCGCGAAGCATCGGCGAGCAGCGGCGTGTCGAGCTTCATGCGGCAGATGCCGGCGGCGTCGGTGACGCTGCCGTCGATATGCCAGACCTCATGACCGACCTGGGTCATGCTGCCGCCCTGGAACCAGCGGAGCAGCGACGCGCCCTCAGGGTCGCCGACGCGGACGGCGTCGTCGCTCATTGCACGGCGGAGTTCCGGCCAGTCGGTGACGGCGGCGCGGACATGGCCAAGGTTGCGTTCGAGGTCGCGGACCAGGCCGGTGCGGTCGCGCGCGTCGGCGCGTTCCAGTTCCATATAGACCATCGATTCGCGCGAACCGCCGGCCCCGATGCCGGTCAGTGCGCCATCGCCGGTGCGTTCGACGGCGATGACGGGGTGGATTACGCGGCGGATGGCAATGTCGTGGGCGGCAATGGTGGAAGAGATCGAATCAACGAGGAAGGGCATGTCGTCATTGACGACGGCGAGCCGCATCGTGCGGCTGTCTTCGCCAAGGCCGGTTTCGAGCGCGATGCCTGGCGTACCCGGCGCGCGGGTCGCGGCGGCCTCCGCGACAAAGTGGGCGGCAGCGGCGCGCTCGGCATCGCCGAACCCCTCAAGCTCACCCGGCAGGGCTCCATCGGTAAGACGCGCTTGCAACGCATCGGCGAGCGACTTGATCGGCTTGCTCATGCTCGCGGGCTATGCGCCGGGATTCGGCGCGGCTCAAGGCTTGCTGCACCGCAACGTGACAATTGTGACGAAGTTGCGATGTCAACGGTGACAATCGACACAAAGCTGCGCGACGCCCGTGGGCGCGCGCAGTCTGTGCCGATGATGTCAGCTAAATTGGTGGCGAATCAGGCTGCGGCCTTACGCACGATGCGTTCGGCGAACGCCGCATCGCCGTCCACCTTGGCCAGAATATCGAGCATCCCATCGCTTCCAGCGCGGGCGAGCAACACGACGAACTCCGAATCACCCGCCTCGATCTCGACATGGGCGAGCGGTGGACGGTTGCGCAGTTCCTCCGCGGCGCGGGCGTAGATATCGGGCTTGGGCGCGGGCTTGCGCAGCGCGCGCTCAGCCTTGACGATCGCCTTGATCCCGCCGGGTTCGGCGGTGAGGAAGGCATCCAGCCCACCCTCGGCCACGTCGTTGCGACGGGCGTTGCTCATCACCGCGGCGAATTCGGTCAGGCGCGTCTTGTCATAGTCGGGCCCGAAGACGAGCTTTGCCGCCGCGGTCATCGGCGCGCGGGCCTGGACGGAAATCGATGCTTCGGAGAGCAGTTCCGCATAGTCCGCCTCGTCCGATTCGGCGGCGCGGGCGAAATCATAGGCACGCGAAAGCGCGCGATAGAGGGACGCATGGCTGCGCGTATCGGCGGCGCGCGCCATCGCGGCGCTTTCGCGCGCGAGCCGCAGGCGTCCGGCGAGCGTGTCGGGGATCGCGGCGACATCGTCGTGCGGGACGGCGGGTTCGGGCGTCTCGTCGGCAATCGGAGCGCTGGGGCCGTCGGCCCAGACCGGCGCGGCGGCTGCGGGCGGCGGCGCCGCGCGGCGGGCCTCCTCGACCTCGCGCTCGAGTCGTGCCTGCGTCTCGGCGTCGACCATCTCTTTCCAGTTGATGACGCCGTAGATGAAGTCGATCGTGTCCTCGTCCGAGGAATAGGGCATCAGGATGCCGCGATAGAGCGTGTTATGACCGCGCTGGCCGACAAACTCCGCCTCGAAGCCGATCGGCGAGCGATTGGCGATGATCTGAAGATAGTGGTCGGTCAGGCGCGAGAGCAGCGAGCGACTGGGCACTTCGCCGACATGCGTGATCAGGCTGGTGACCCCGCATTCCTCGCGCAGCGAGGCGCCGAGGTAGCGGATCGCCGGATTCTCGATCCCGCCGCTGAAATCGAGCAGCACGCTGTGCGGGCCGAAATCGGCGATGCTCTCCGGATCGAGGTCCTCGATCGAGGGGTAGGCGCGTCCGCGCAGCAGCGACACCCAATGGTTGTACGCGCGCACGTGCATCCGCCGCTCGTCGGAACCGATTTCGAGTTGGTGCCGTCCGTTATCCGAATCGCCGACGCCATTGTCGTCGTGGTCGGTTTGGTGGCGGTCTTCGAGTCCGCGGGTATCCATGCGCATGCTCCACAGAGGGGCAATGCCCTCGAACATGCCGAGTCTGCGCATGGCATGGTAAATCTTGCGTAAAGATGCGCGGGGATTTCGGCGCGTATTTCGAACGCTTGTCAGCCGGCAAAGAGGCTGGTAAGCGCCGCCACCTTCCACCGGCGGTTCCGTCGGCAGGGCCGCTTTAGCTCAGTTGGTAGAGCATCGCATTCGTAATGCGGGGGTCACAGGTTCGAGTCCTGTAAGCGGCACCAGTTCAAACCGAGAACAGTGCTAGAAAACCGCAGAAATCTGCGGTAAAATGCCATTCTGCGGTTCCATGAAATCTCATTATGTTCCGCCGTGGCCCACTCAAAAGGGGCCACGAATCATGGGGCCACGAACAGTGCAGGAGGCGTGGCCCCATGCTTACGGTCGTGCAGATTCGAGCGCTCAAACCAGCTGAGCGTCCCTATAAAGTTGCTGATGCCGATGGTCTCTATTTGCTGGTGCAGCCTTCCGGGGCCCTGCTTTGGCGCTTTCGCTACCGATGCTGCGGCATTGAGCGGAAGCTCTCGCTAGGAAGCTTCCCCGATGTCTCCTTGCTCCAGGCTCGCAGAAAACGCGATGAGGCGAAGGCCGAGTTGGACGACGGCATCGACCCAGTTGAGGAGAAGCGCCAGCGTCGCCTGAAGGCTGAACTGGCGGCCCAGACGACCTTCGGGCTCGTGGCCGAGGAATATATTCAGAAGATGGAGCGGGAAGGGAAGTCGCCTGCGACGCTCAAAAAGGCGCGCTGGTTTCTCGAACTCTTAGCCGGCATCGCGAAGCGCCCAATCGCCTCAGTGACACCGCACGAGCTTCTAGACGTTTTGAAGCGTGTCGAGCGTCGCGGGCATCACGAAACCGCGCTCAGGCTACGATCGTTCGCGGGCCGCGTCTTCCGCTACGGTTTCGCTACGTTGCGCACGGAGCGCAATCCGGCGGACATTTTGCGCGGCGCGCTCACAGTCCCTCGCGTCAAACACCATCCGGCAATCGTCGAGCCAAAAAAAGTTGGAGAATTGCTTCGCGCAATCGATAGCTATCAAGGCCGGCCTGAGACCCTTCATGCGTTGAGGATTGCGCCCCACGTGTTTCTACGACCGGGTGAGCTGAGGCAGGCAAAATGGAGCGAGATCGATTTTGCAGAGAAGGTTTGGCGTGTGCCGGCTGAACGCATGAAGATGAAACAGGCGCACGCAGTGCCGTTGTCTCGACAGGTGCTGTACCTTCTTCAGGATCTTCGGTCGCTTGCCCGGGAGAGCGAGTTTCTATTCCCGGCGCTTCACACAACCAAGCGGCCCCTTTCGGATAACACATTGAATGTCGCGCTCCGGCGCCTCGGATTCGAACACGACGAAATGACAAGTCATGGCTTCCGCGCAATGGCCAGCACTCTCCTTAATGAGTCAGGTCTTTGGCACCCCGACGCCATCGAGCGCGCCTTGGCCCATGGTGAGAAGGACAAGGTTCGTGCAGCCTACCATCGCGGCGCTCATTGGGCGGAGAGGGTTCGCATGGCGCAGTGGTGGTCAGATTACCTCGATCAGCTTCGCATCGGCGGCGCGGTTATCAAGGGGAAGTTTCGAAAACGGGCATAACCGCAGTGGCTTAAACTGGGCCGGTTGTGGACTAGCGGTTTTTGTGCGCTAGACCATGAAAACGGACATAGTTGCACACCAGCGTCTACCGAAGCGATCAAAGCGCAATTAGACTCTGAACAATAACCTGACGATTGTTGGATACATGTTGGATTTAGGCTGCAATTTCGTCGTGAGCCGGACCGATCCGGCCTGCGGAGATTGTCCATGTCTTCTAACAACACATACTTCAGCCTGGCCACTTTGAAGGCCTCGTCAGTGGCGGAAGGAACTGCCTTCCTCGTTCAGGTCCCCGCTGTCGAGGATGGCGCATTTTTCTGGACCCTCGGCGACTTCACCGGGCAAGCTGATGATAAAAACATCATCAAGGCCGACAGCACGGCGCTGAGCATTGGGGCTTGGGTGCGGCAGAAGGCCCGGGGCGTGAATTTTGACGGCCGTTCGACCGATGAAAGGCTGCGGGAAGCCTTCTCGGTAGCTGACACACGGTTTGCGGGTGGGGCTAAGGGGAATGGCGATACGGATGACACTGCGGCCCTGCAGATGGCGTTCAACTATGTGGCAACTGCTGGCGCGCTGCTTAACTTCGTAGCCGGCAAGACCTATCTTGTTTCGGCAGAGTTGGTTGTCCCATCTGGGTTGCGCCTGCGGGGGCGCGGTGCCCGAATCCTAGTCAAGGCAAATGCGAAGATCGGCCTCGACAATGCGACCTATGCGCCCGGCGGAGCCGTGCTCCATTCCTACGACGCGGTCGGCGTCGAAATTGAGGGTCTCGAGATCGACTGCAATGGCGACAATGCCGGCGCGATGTTCGGCATCTATATTCGGCAGGGATCAGATGCCTCGGTTCGTAATTGCCACATCCACGACTCGCGGGCGACTGGCATCTTGTTCGATGGGGTGAGTGATGGCTCGATCACGGAAAACCGGGTTATCAATTGCGGGCGACCGACCACTCTCTCCGGTGGCACTTCAAGCCAGGATCACGGCATCACCGTGCAGGCGATCGACGCCATCGATTGCGTTGGCACCATCGTCAACGGCAACCGCGTCATCGGCGCTAGCCGCAAGGGCATCACTTGCTACAGCCAGAACACTGGCACGGTTCGGGACACCAGCATTTCGAACAATGTTGTTCGACATTGCGCACTCGGTGGCATTTTCATTGGTAGTGGAGCCTCTGCAACGCCGCAGGAAAGCATCACCGTGACCGGCAACAATTGCTCCAACAGCTATGTCGATATTGAAATCGCTCGCCTCGCTTCGGGTTCAGTGACGGGCAACTCTTCCAAAAACTCGGTCTTTGCCGGCATCGTCATCGACTCTTCAAGCAACGTGGTTTTCTCTGGCAACTCAATCAACGGCGCGGGAACGCACGGAATCGCCGCGAGCTCTTGTGATCACATAGCGGTATCCGCCAACATCATCACCCAAGCTGGACGCGTGACCCCTGGTTATGCCGCAGGCATTCGTCTTATCTCGGTGGTGGGGTCAAGCATCACGAGTAACCGGGTCAGCGACAGCAACTCCGGCATGACGCACGGGATCATCGAGGAAAATGCGGGCTGCAACAATAATTTCATCGCGGGGAACCTCGTCACAGATGCCAGCGCCGCTGCTTACGTTGTCAAGGGTGCCGGCACGGTGTTGCAGTCCGAAGCGATGATGCAAACTGCCGGCGGGTATAATGTCGGCGCTCATCGGGTCGTGGGTGAACGGGGCGCAGCGGTAGCCAACGCTGTTGACGCAGCTTCCACAACCGCCTGCCTAAACGAACTCCTTGCTCGTCTTCGCACGCACGGACTGATCGCGTCGTGATGGCCTAAGCGGCGAGACGGCAGTCTCAGAGATCAACCTGGAGGAAGAGAGGATACAGCGCAGTCCAAGCAACCTTGGACGCCAAACCCGAAATCAAAAAAGAACGCGCGTTTAGCTAGCGGTGATGGGGGCCACAAGCCTCTATCACCGCTAGTAACTCAGCCAGTCCGTTTTCGCGTCATCCACCGCCTGAAATACGTCGCCAAACGCACCGAGAGTGGACCGGCTGGCCTAGTCCGTTCTGAGGTGATGGTCCGACAGGTATGCCGGATCTCAACGGCCGGATCCCAAACATGTGGTGAAACCGAACGACTGGAATTGGGCCGCTAGCCGTCTGACAGTTTTCAGGATCGCATCCGACCAAAGCCGACATCGCCGGTCCGACATTTGATTGGCGAATCTAAACCGTAACCGCAATGACCGCTGTGGATATTGCTGGGACCGCTGGCGAGCGTTTGAGTTGTGAGAAAGCCACGCCTGATTGATAAGGCAAAGACGTCCTGGCTCTTGACCCTAAACCGAGGTTCAACCTTACATTGGGCTCGTCGCGAAAATCACCGCAGGAGGCCTGACATGCCGTTCGTAACCACCGCAGATGGAACCGAGATCTTCTACAAGGACTGGGGCCCAAAGGACGCTCAACCCATCCATTTCCATCATGGTTGGCCGCTGAGTGCCGACGACTGGGACAACCAGATGCTCTTCTTCCTGAACGAAGGCTTCCGGGTCGTCGCGCATGACCGGCGCGGGCATGGCCGATCGAGCCAGGTGAGCGATGGGCACGACATGGATCATTATGCGGCCGACGCCTCGGCGGTCGCCGAGCACTTGGACCTGAAGAACGCCATTCATATCGGCCACTCCACCGGTGGCGGCCAGGTGGCACGCTATGTCGCGCAGCATGGCCAGCCGCAGGGGCGCGTGGCGAAGGCTGTGCTCGTGAGCGCGGTCCCGCCGCTGATGGTGAAGACCGACGGCAATCCTGATGGTACGCCCGTCGAGGTGTTCGACGGGTTCCGCGCCGCCCTCGCCGCCAACCGGGCGCAGTTCTTTCTCGATGTCCCCGCGGGTCCGTTCTACGGCTATAACCGGCCGGGCGCGGCGCCTTCGCAAGGCGTGATCGAGAACTGGTGGCGTCAGGGCATGATGGGCAGCGCCAAGGCGAATTACGAAGGCATCAAGGCGTTTTCCGAAACCGACCAGACCGAGGATCTGAAGGCGATCACCGTGCCGGTGCTGGTGTTGGCGGGCGACGATGACCAAGTCGTGCCATACAAGATCGGGGCGATCATGCAGGACAAGCTGCTGCCGAACAGCACGCTGATCATCTATCCCGGCTTCTCGCACGGGATGCTGACGGTCAATCCCGACGTGATCAACGCCGACATCCTGAAGTTCATTCGCGGATAATCGCGCAGGCGAGCCCCATCCTGATAGACCGGTCGCGGAACTCCGCAAAGGGTCCGCGACCGGCTTGGCGCCGCGCTAGCCGCGCCCCAGCACTGAGGCCACCGCAAAATCGGTGACCCTGCCGAACGGCGCGCGAAGCAGATTGGCCATGTTCCAACGCCCCTGCGCGAACACGCCCTTCGCATGGCTCATCGCGCGAAAGCCCTCGATGCCGTGATAGGCGCCCATGCCGCTCGGCCCGACCCCGCCGAAAGGCAGATCGTCCTGCGCGATATGCAGCAAAGTGTTGTTGACCCCGACATTCCCGGAAGTTGTCCGCTTCAACACGGCATCCCGATCCGGGCCCTCCGGTCCGAAATAATATAGCGCAAGCGGTCGCGGGCGTGCATTCACGAAATCGATCACTTCGTCGATCGAGGCATAGGTCCGGACGGGAAGAAGCGGGCCGAAAATCTCCTCTTCCATGATCGCGCTATCGTCGGGCGCGCCGATGACCAGCGCCGGCGCAATCGTCCTCATTCGGTCAGTCGCGGTGGCTGGCTTTTGTCCCATCTCGACGATGCGGGCACCATTGTTCCGAGCGTCGTCGAGCAGGCCCTGCAATCGATCATAGTGACCGTCGTTCACGATCGAGCTGTAGTCGGCGCCGGTCGGTCCATCCGGATATGCCTTGCCTACGGTCGCATCGTAGAGTGACGTGAACGCGTCCAGATCGTCGCGGTGGAGCAGCAGATAGTCGGGGGCAATGCAGGTCTGGCCGGCGTTCGACAGTTTCCCGAAGACGATGCTCTTGACCGCCTGCGGGGTCACCGCGCCTCGTGCGATGATCGCAGGACTCTTCCCGCCCAGTTCGAGCGTGAGCGGTACCAGATTGTCGCTGGCCGCCTTCATCACCAGCCGGCCGACTTTGGTGCTGCCCGTGAACAGCAGATGGTCGAACGGCAGGCCGCTGAACGCCGCTCCCGCATCCGGCCCTCCCAGGACGACCGTCACCTCCTCCGGGGAAAACACCTCTGCAAGCATCCCCCGGATCACTTCGCTTGTGCGCGGAGTCAGTTCGGAGGGCTTCAGCATCACGCGATTGCCGGCGGCGAGGGCCGTCGCCAACGGGATCATCGTCAGCGAGAAGGGGTAGTTCCAGGGCGCCATGACCCCGACCACACCCTTGGGCTGGTATTCGACATAAGCCCGGCCAGCCTTGTAGGTCAGGGCGACATGCCGCCGCTCCGGCTTCATGAAACGCTTGGTGTGACGCAGCAGATAGTCGATCGCCTGAACCGTGACGACGATCTCCATGATCTCGGTTTCGTAGCGGGAGCGGTGTCCGAAATCGGCGCTGACCGCTTCAGCAAGCACCGCACGGTGCGCAATGATAGCGGCACGCAAGCGCCGCAACTTCATCTTGCGGTCGCGCGCGGTCGGCGCTCCGTCGCGAATGAACGCCGCGCGTTGCCCGGCGAGCACCGCCGCCATCGCTTCGGCGAAATCGCTCACACCAGTTTCCGTACTGACGGCGGTCATGTCTCGAATCCCGGGACATTGAGCCGGACCGGCATGTTGAGGACGAGTTGCGCGTCCCGGACGACGTCGAACTGCAGCATGCGGGAGGCGCCAAGGCCGTTGAGCAGGTCGCTCATCGGCCCGCCGTGGCGCATCAGCGTGACGTCGCGGGGCATGCGGCGCTGCGCGAAGGACAGCGTGTTGGATTGCACGGTCGTGCGATGCCAGTGGCCATCGACCTGATGGATCATCGTGCTGCTGCCCATGCGCGACTGTGTGGGAAACTCACGGAACGTCGGCAAAGGTGCCGCAAGGGTCAGGTCGGGCGTCCCGTCGGTGGCGGCGATGCTCGCGCGCACATCGGCGCCGATATCAACGGCAATGCCGGTCCTCCATTTGGGCAACTGATAGCCGAGCACGCCGCGCACGCGCGCGATCTCGGTGGTCACTGGCAGAGCCAGGACGTGCGCGAAGAAACTGCGCCGCCGCACCTGCCAGAGCAGTTCGGCGAGGTTTGTACTCCGCACGCCGGGACGGCGCACCACCGCCGCGATCGACACTTCGTCATAGGGATCGTTATCGCAAACCGCATAGGAGAAGAAGGTCAGCGCCACCAGGCCGTGGCCCGGCCATGCGCGCAGCGGCTCCAGCGGTTGCGGCAGCATCCCGCGAATACGATCAATCGGGGCTGCCATCAGCAACTGGATGCTGCTGCTGCGATAGTAGAAATTGGGTGCCCACACGGGACCGACGCGGGATTCGATCCGCTGCTTCGGAATGCGGCGGAACCAGCCGATATTGCCTGTCGCCGGGTCGCGCGCCACCTCATCGAGGTCGGGGTTGGACCGAAAGCGATCATAATAGCCACCTTCAGGCACCAACACCTTCTGGCCCGCAAACTCGACCTCTGAGAATTGCCCGTCCATTGTCATGGCGTCCTTGCAAATTTGAATCTGGATAGGATCAGGGGTGGGAGGCGTGTGCCCCGGCCTTCCGCTCGACGATCCATTGCCGGTAGCGCTTCGCCCATCGCTTCGCTGCCAGCTGGGCGGTAACCAGCGCCCATATCGGCGACACGTTAGGCGCGGTACGCCGGCCCTTGCTCAGCCGGGCAAGCTGGTAGCGAACCGCCGACATGTGCGCCGAGGACGCGAGCGGCTTGTTCTTCCAGGTGATGGGCTTCAGTGCTGGCGCGTCGTTACCGCCCTGGGACCAACGCTTCGGCAGGTCGGGTTGAATCGCGATAGCGGTCGCGATCCCGGCCATCGCGACACCGTTTTCGATCACGGCCTCCGCGACCGCGCGCCGACGGATGCCGCCGGTCACCATCAGCGGCATGGTCGCGACCGCCGCTATCTCGCGAGCGAATTCCAGGAAATAGGCTTCGCGTGCAAGCGTGCGTTCGTCACGCGATGCGCCCATCATCGCCGGTGCCTCGTAGCTGCCGCCGGACAGCTCGACGAGATCGACACCGAGCGGCGCCAGCATTGCCACGACCTCCCGAGCATCCTCGGGAGAGAAACCTCCACGCTGGAAATCGGCGGAGTTGAGCTTCACCGACACCGCGAACCCAGGCGAAACCTGCTTACGGATATCGCGTACGATATCGAGCAACAGACGCGCACGATTCTCGAGGCTACCGCCCCATTGGTCGGTCCGGTGATTAGCCAGCGGCGACAGGAACTGGCTGAGCAGGTAGCCGTGCGCGGCGTGAACCTCGACGCCGGTAAAACCCGCGCGCTCGGCGAGCTTCGCCGCGGTCGCAAACCGGCGCTGAACATCGGCGATTTCCGCTTCGGTCATCGCGCGCGGCATCGGGAATATCTTCGACTGTGCGCCCAGATCCATCGCGAGCGCGGACGGCGCAACGGTTTCCTGTCCCATCGATGCAGGCATCTGACGGCCAGGGTGATTGATCTGGATCCAGACCTGAGCGCCCGACGTGCGCGCCGCCTTGGCCCAGACGCGGAATCGATCGAGGTGCTGATCGTCTTCGAGCACGACGCCGGCAGGACCGGTCATCGCACGGGCATCGATCATCACATTACCGGTGATGATCAGACCGGCGCCGCCCGCACCCCAGGCGCGATACAGGCGGATCAGTTCGTCAGACGGCGCGTGATCGTCGTCCGCCATGTTCTCTTCCATGGCAGCCTTGGCGATTCGGTTCGGGATGACGGCGCCATTGGGCAGCGCCAGCGGTGAAAACAGGGACATTTTTCGACTCCGGGAAAATCAACTTGGCATGCGTGTAACCTTTGAGTTAAGTTCAAGGTCAAGAGTGAATCTATGGGATCTGAAGATGAAGATTGGCGAGCTATCCGACCGCAGCGGCCTCGCTCCGTCGCGCATCCGCTTCTACGAGAAGATCGGATTGCTGAAGGCGGTGGACCGCCGATCGAATGGTTATCGCGTCTATCCGCGAGAAGCGCTTGTCATCCTCGAGTTGATCGCGACTGCGCAATCTGCGGGATTCAGTCTCGATGAGATTCGCGTGCTGCTGCCTGGCGATTCCGAGCATTGGGATCACGACGCCTTGCTCAGCACGCTGCGACGCAAGGTCGACGATATCGGGTCGCTCGAAGCGCGGCTTGCACATAGCAAGGCGCAGCTCGTCACCGTGATCGAGGAAATTGAAGCGCGACCCGACGATATCGACTGTGCCACCAATGCGCGCCGCGTCCTGTCGAGGCTGCTGGTAAGAGAGTGATCGACGATCGGCGTAAAGAGCGCCTGCCGATCGTAGCGAAGACGTTAGGCCCGGAGCACTGCGGCGACTTTGGCGGCCGTCGCCTTCGCAGAGAAGGGATTCTGGCCGGTCAGCAGCCGCCCGTCGGTGGCGACATAGGATACGAAGGGTAGCAGCGCCTTCCGGTAATCGGCCCCGCGGCGGATCATTTCGGCTTCTGCGTTGTACGGCATGAACTTGGCGACGCCCGCCAGCACTTCCTCAGTCCACGAAAAGCCAGTGATCTGCCGGTCCGCCACCAGCAGCGATCCGTCCGACAGCCGCACGTTGAGCAGTCCGCAATAGCCGTGGCAGACGGCTGAAACCACCTTGCCCTGCTCCCAGATCGCACGCGCGATCGCCTGCAGCCCTTCGCTATCGGGAAAGTCCCACATCACGGCGTGACCGCCGGTAAAATAGATAGCGTCGAACTCGGCCGGATCGATTTCGTCGGGCCGGGCGGTCGTGGCCAGAAGGGCCATGCGCGCCGGATCTCCCAACCAGGCTCTGGCTGACATATCCAGCAGCGGCCATTTCAGCGCACGCGGCTCCAACGGCGACTGCCCGCCCTTGGGACTGACGATGCGTTGCTCGAAGCCCCGCTCGGCGAACACGTCCCAGGCGTGTGTCAATTCCGAGAGCCATAATCCGGTCGGATGGGACGGGTCGTCATAATGCGCCACGTTGCTGACGACATGGAGGATGCGCTTGGTCATCGGCCTTCCTGACAATCGCCATCGGCCCGAATGGACGATATTTGCTCAACAGCCATCATGGCATTAAACTATACTTTAAGGTCAAGCCGATCCCGTTTTGTCCAATGACTGCTTTTGGAAGCCTGCCTCAGCTGATCGAACGACCGCAATGAGGGCGCTAAGCGGGCATTAGGGCTGTGCCTCCACGCGGTAGAACATCGGATTGCGCATCCAATCGTTCACCGCAGACTCGCGCCATCCTGCGCAGCGGCTGCTGATCGCTACCTGTCTCGGGAACGTGCCGTCGTTGATCTTGCGATAGAGTGTCGAGCGGGTGAGGCCGGTTCGCTCAAGTACGGTGTTGATGCGAAGGATGCGATCAGGCGCTTCGGTCGTCATGGCATGGTCCTGCATGGCTTGCTGTGCATTGGCGCCCCGACGACAAGGATTGAGACAGTGCAGGCCCAGGACAAGGGGCAGGGGCCGTAGATTCCTCCAGGCGCTTCGAGCTGCTTCATAAACGTAGGTTCGAGGTGGCGTCTCTCGCCACAGGCGAGACCGCGTCCTATGCCGCTGCGCGGCACCGAGCACTGATCCCAGGTCTCGGCCCATCCGGGTGACGGCCGGCTGGCGCGGGTGCCGGCGCATGTGCGCCGGCCAATCGACATCGCGTGATCGCGATGGCGTTGGCGCCTCCGGCATCGGTTTGGCGGGGTGGGCGTCGCTGCCCTTTGATCCCGCCGCGGCGTGCCGCAACCCGGCGTTGCCGGGTCTTCCACTTCGTTGCAGCCCTTCGGGTGCAGCCCGCCTTCCTCGGCGGGACCCATGGGTCCGCTCCTGCCGCCCACCCCGCCATTCCGGCGCCGGGTGCGGTGATCAGGAAGGAGTGGAACGATGGAGACCGATCGCAAGAGCATCTATGCGCAGGTGACCGAGCGGGTGATTGCCGAGCTCGAGCAGGGGAGGCTGCCCTGGGTCCAGCCGTGGGACAACGCCAAATGCGGCTGCACCATGCCGCGCAACGCAGTGACCGGGCGCCGCTATTCGGGGATCAATGTGCTGATCCTGTGGGCGCAGGTTGTGGAGCAGGGCTATCGCTCGCAGCAATGGCTGACATACCGCCAGGCACAGGCCGCAGGAGGCAGCGTGCGAAGGGGCGAGAAGGGGATCGCTGTCTGCTATGCCGACCGTTTCACGCCCAAGGAGGAGGAAGCCCGCGCGCGCGACGAGGATCGCGAGGCAAGGCAGGTTGCGTTCCTCAAGCGCTTCACCGTGTTCAACATCGAGCAGTGCGAGGGGCTGGAGGCGTGCTTCACGGCTGATCCCGAGCCAGTCAGCGAAGAAGAGCTGGCCCCGATCGCGTACGAACTGATCCGCGCCAACGGGGCCACATTCCGGATCGGAGGAAGCGAGGCCTATTATTCACCTGCCAGCGATCATGTGCAGGTGCCGCCACCGCATGCCTTTGACGATCCGATCAACTGGTATCGCACTGCCTTCCATGAGCTGGGCCATTGGACCGGGCACAGGAGCCGCCTCAACCGCGATCAGCGCGGCAGCTTTGGCAGCCCGGATTACGCCCGCGAGGAACTGGTCGCCGAGATGGCGAGCGCGTTCACCTGCGCTTCGCTCGGCATCGCGCCGACCGTGCGGCATGCCGATTATGTCGGCGCATGGCTCGCGGTGCTGCGCGAGGACGAGCGCGCAATCTTCCGCGCGGCAAGCGCAGCGGGCAAGGCTGCCGACTGGCTGCTTGGCTGCGCCGATCCGCTATGAAGGGATGCGGCCGGACCGGATTGGCCTTGCCTTCCGGTTCGCGCCAGCCAAAGCTAGGAGCAATCCCATGCGAACCGACCTCGATCATCTGCCCCACGCCAAGCAGCGCGAACTGCGTGAAGTCGTGCGTATCCTGTTCGAGGAATTCGCGGAGATCACCGCGCGCACCACCGATCCCAAGCGCAAGGCCGCACGCATCCTCAAGCTCGTGTTGTTCGGTTCCTATGCGCGGGGCGACTGGGTCGATGATCCGGTCGGTGGCTATCACTCCGACTACGATATCCTCGTCGTCGTCAACGACGAGCGGCTGACCGATGTCGTCGAATATTGGGCGGCAGCCGACGACCGGCTGATGCGCGAGGTGACCATCGCCCAGGCCTTGAGCGCGCCGGTCAACTTCATCGTCCACACGCTTGCGGATGTGAACAAGCAGCTCGAGCGCGGGCGGCCATTCTTCGTCGATATTCTGCGGCAGGGCATCGCACTCTACGAGGCCGAAGGGTTCCCGTTTGTCGCACCGCAGAACTTGCCCGAGGATGACGCGCGGGCTGAGGCACAGAAGCACTTCGACTACTGGTACCCGCTTGGTGAGCACGCCATCAAACTAGCGGAAGCCAGCGTTCAGAACGAAGTCTATCGCGATGCGGCATTCATGCTGCATCAGGCGGCTGAACGGCTCTACCATTGCACGCTGCTCGTGCTGTCGCTCTACAGCCCGAAGTCGCACAAGTTGAACTTCCTCCGCTCGCGCGCTGAAGACATGGCACCAGCGTTGATTGAGGCATGGCCGCGCGACGACAAGACAACACGGCGCCGGTTCGAGCTGCTGCGCCAAGCCTATGTGAACGCGCGATACTCGCCCCACTACAAGATCACCGCCGAGGAGCTGAGCTGGCTCGCCGAGCGCATCACCGTATTGCGCAATCTCGTGCGCGCGGTCTGTGAGGAACGGCTCGCGCCGCGCGACTGACGCGCGGCGCTCGCACCTTTTCTAAGTCGCCTTGTGCGGTTGCTTTTCTTCGAGCGCGCTGGCGATCATCGCGGCCAGCGCTTCCTCGGCCCGCTCGCGTACCAGTGCGTCCTTGGAGAGGAGGTCCTGCCGGACCCATATCGGCGCCTTGGCAACGACAGCATGAACGATATCGAGAAGCTCGGTACTCATCATCTGCCCAGCCTATGCGCCGCTTGGGTCAGCCCGGCAATATCAGCCTTTCTTGGCGCGCCCGCGCGGGGCAGGAGCGCTCGTCGTCGCGGCCTTCGGCTGGCCACCGCGACCCTTGCTGCCAAGCCCGATCTTCTTCGCCATTTCGCGCCGCTGCGCTGAGTAATTCTCGGCGACCATCGGATAATCGGGCTTGAGATTATAGCGCGCGCGATATTCTTCGGGCGTCAGGCCGTGCGTCGAAAGATGACGACGCAGCGTACGATAGGGTTTGCCGTCGATCAGCGAGATAATGTGGTCCTTCGAGCCCAGCGACTTGCGCACGGACACTGCGGGCGTGAATTCAGCTGAAGGCGCTTCTTCAGCAACAGCTTCGCTCGACGTGCCGCTCGACAGTTCAGTTAGCGTCGCGTGCATCGTGCGCAGAAACGCCGGGACTTCGTCGGCGACAACGCGGTTGTTCTGATTGCCGAGCCAGGCAATCGTCAGTTCAGTGGCAAGCTCGACGGGATTGAGCGTCGTTTCGTCGGACAATGATATTCTCCAGCAGCGTGAATTCGCGGGGATAGCCGCAAGCATCTTGCGGATCCTTTATATCCATAGTGGATCAATTGTTGCTGTCGACCCGCGTGCCCTTGCTCAATCGCTCGCCGCCTCGTCGAACGCGCGTTTGCCGCGGCGGCGCCAAAGTACAAGCGCCTCATCGCGCTGTTCGCTGCGCAGCGTCGCAGCGCCAGCGACAAGCAGCCCGAAGATCACCGCGCGATCGTCATCGGTCAGCTCGACGAGGCCTGCCTTGGCGACGAGACCGCCGAGCTCGATGAGTTGGCGCGTGCGTTCGCGGCGTTTCACCGCCCAGACGCGTGTGTCATGCCGCGCCCGGCTTAACTGAAGCCGGTTGCGCGCACTCGTCGCGCGGCGCAGCGCCGCGCGCGTGGCCACGAGCGCTGTCGCCATTGCCGCGCGTTCCTTGAAAGAAGGCGGCGCCGCGCTTGCGCCAGTTCTCCCGCGTCACAAGGTCATTGTTCGCCGCTGCGCCGAGCAGCGCGCCGGCGAGCTGGTCGAGCGGCAGCGCATCGGCGCCGCACGCGATCACCAACTCGCCGAGCTGCTGGAGCTTGCGGGCCTTGAGACGCTTGGCCTTGTCATCGAGTGCCTTGAGCTCGGCATCATAGTCGCGGGGTTTGCGCATGGATGTGTCCTTCATTGTGCAATGAGGACGGTCCAGTTATCGGTGCGCTCGATCAGCGTAAATCCCTTGAAACGCATTGGGATTCGCCGGTCCCGAGGAAGATGAATTCTTTCGAGGGCGCGCTTATACGTCGTGCCGACGTGGCTTGCGAAGTGTAGATGGTGTGGTCGCCATGGCGATCTACCACTTCTCCGCCAAGATCATTTCCCGCGCCAACGGATCGTCAGCGCTGGCGTCCGCTGCCTATCGCTCAGCATCGCGGCTCTATGACGAGCGGCTCGATCGCCATCACGACTTCTCGAACAAGGCCGGCGTCGGCCACTCTGAAGTGATGCTGCCAGACGGCGCGCCGGAGCACCTCTCCGATCGCGCGAAACTCTGGAACGCGGTCGAGGCTGCCGAGAAACGGATCGACTCGCAGCTGGCGCGCGAGGTCGAGTTCGCGATCCCGCGCGAGCTATCCGAGAAACAAGGGATTGAACTCGCCCGCGAGTTTGTTCGGCACGAGTTCGTCGAGCGCGGCATGATCGCCGATCTCAATGTGCATTGGGATGTCGGCGCCGATGGTCTGACCAAGCCGCACGCGCATGTGATGCTGACGCTCCGGGAAGTCGGTGAGGACGGGTTCGGCAAGAAGAACCGCGACTGGAACCGCACTGACCTGCTGGAGAAATGGCGCGAGCGTTGGGCCGAGCACGTCAACCAACGTCTCGTTGAACTCGATATCGATGCGCGCATCGATCACCGCTCGCTTGAAGCCCAAGGGATCGATCTCGAGCCGCAGCACAAGATTGGCCCGGCCGCTTCGCGCATGGCGGCGCAGGGCCTGGCGTCGGAGCGGCTCGAAGAGCATCACGCCATCGCACGCGCCAATGGCGAGAAGCTGCTGGCAAACCCGGCTTTGGCGATTGACGCGATCACCCACAGCCAGGCGACCTTCACCACTCGCGATCTGGCGATGTTTGTGCACCGCCACAGCGAAGGGAAGGAGCAGTTCGATCGCATCATGGCGGCGGTGAAAGCCGCGCCCGAGTTGGTGGCACTCGGCAAGGACGGACGCGGCGAGCAACGCTTCACCTCGCACGAGATGCTTCAGATCGAACTTCGGCTTGAGCAGGAGACCGACCGCGTTGCCGGACGGATCGAGCACAGTCTGCCGGCGCCGGCGAGCGATCGGATATTGGCCAAGGCCGCGCGTGACGGGCTGATTCTGGGACCGGAGCAGGAGGGCGCGCTTCGCCATGTCGTGCAGGGGCGCGATCTCGGGATCATCATCGGCTATGCCGGTACCGGCAAATCGACCACATTGGGCCTGGCACGCGAAGCGTGGGAACACGCGGGTTACCGCGTCCATGGCGCGGCGCTGTCGGGCATTGCCGCTGAGAATCTGGAGAAGGGTTCCGGCATTGCCTCACGGACGCTGGCGAGCCTTGAGCATCAATGGGGACAGGATCGCGAGCTGCTGACCAATCGCGATGTGCTGGTGATCGATGAAGCAGGGATGATCGGCACCCGGCAGATGGAACGGATTGTCCGGGAGGTCGAGAAGCGCGGCGCCAAGCTCGTGCTGGTTGGCGATCCTGAGCAGCTTCAGGCGATCGAGGCCGGCGCAGCGTTCCGATCAATCACCGAGCGCTATGGTCATGTCGAAGTTACCGACATCCGCCGCCAACGCGAGGACTGGCAGCGTAATGCGACCCGCCAGCTCGCGACTGGCCGAACGGCAGAAGCGCTCGCGGTGTATGAAGAACGCGGGCGCATTCACGCAGCCGACACGCGCGATCAGGCGAGAGGCGAACTGATCGAGCATTGGGATCGGGATCGCACCGCCTCGCCGGGCTCCACCCGGATCATCCTGACGCACACCAATGACGAGGTTCGCGCGCTCAACATCGCGGCACGCGAGCGGCTGCGTTCAGGCGGCGAGCTTGGCGAGGATGTCGCGGTTCGTACCGAGCGCGGTGCGCGGGTGTTCGCCACCGGTGACCGTGTGATGTTCCTGCGTAACGAGCGCAGTCTGGGCGTGAAGAACGGCTCGCTCGGTCGTGTCGACAATATCAACGCCGCGCGAATGGCAGTGATGCTCGACGATGGGCGCGCGGTTGCGTTCGACATCAAGAACTATACTCACATCGATCACGGCTATGCTGCAACCGTGCACAAGGCGCAGGGCATGACCGTTGATCGTGTGCATGTGCTGGCAACGCCGGGACTCGATCGGCACGCCGCCTATGTCGCGCTGTCGCGGCAGCGCGAGGCCGTTGATCTTCACTATGGCCGCGACGATTTCGCCGATGAGGCGAGGCTAGTACGCACCTTGGCGCGCGAGCGCGGCAAGGACATGGTGAGAGGCCATGTCCGGCCGAGACCTGTTCAACTCGAGCTTGGCTTGAATGACCGGCGTCCTGAGACGAAGAAGCCGGAACGCGTCAGGGCGGAAGACCAGCTGCCGGCGGCGGTTATGCGCCATGCGCGGATCGTTCGCGAGATACGGTTCTCATACTCAATCGGCGAACCATATACCCCAGTGCAACGGGCCGAGCTGAACGGTAGCCGCAATGCGCTGGACGCGATCCGCCCGAACGCGCGGATCGATCTTGAGGCGGCAATGTCGGTCGATCACAAGCTGATCGAGGAGGCTGCAGCAGGGAACTCCGGTAACGCGATCAAAGCGATGCAGCATGAAGCCAGGCAACGTGTGGATCCGCAGCTCCGCGCCGACACGTTCGTGCGACGCTGGCAGGCACTTGACCAGTTGCGGCGCTCGCTGCTGCTCGATCATGAGACTTCGCGCGCTCGAGGCGTTGCCGACACTATGATCGGTATGGCGAAGTCGCTTGAGCGCGATCCTCAGATGGAGTCGATCCTTCGCAACCGACGCGTGGAGCTCAAGCTTCCGGAAATGCCAGGGCGCAGCCTCGGCCAGAGTCTTGCGGCCATGGTAGAGATGGGTCGGAGGAGGGGGCTCAATATTGGCATATAGCGGCAGCTATGCGCCTTCATTCCAGTCGTTCGAGGACCCGGTGGGCGATCCCGAACCCGCCGTTCGTTCAGACTACGATCTGGCGGCCGCTATTGGGTGGTAAGCCGTCTGGCCGTTTGTGCGAGCTGTCGGGTCAAAGCTGGCTTCGCGGCGTGACGATTGCGATCAGTGATGCCAATGAGGTGTCATGGACGATTTTTTCAGAACCGTGCCCGTCCGAGCCAAGATCATCGGATGGGCTATTCTGATGGGCCCGATCATCCTGCTGGTCATTCTAGGCGCTCTTTTTCTTCGGCGTGATCCTATCGACCCGCGTACCGTGTGGGGATGCTATCATCTTGAAGGAGCTCCGCCGCTATCGATAAGACCTGATCGCATCAACATTTTGGACGGAACCGGCCGTTCGTTCAGCTACGTGGCTGAGCCCAACAAGGAGGGCTATCAACTTTCGGTGCACCCGGCACTTCGATTGGAGCCAACAGCCGGCGGTCGATATTACTTCAAGGAAGCGCGCGGCATTGGCTATTTTTGGCCGTTGCTCACAGCATATTCGGATAATCCGAGCGAGTTGCGCACGCCCGACCGCTTTGGCGGTAGGATCAGCGTCGCATCGGATGGGACGTCCGCCGTTTACGTCCGAACTGCCGACAACACGCGCTGCCGCTGAACGACTGCTATTGGGTCGCCTCCCGCCCGACGGCTTCTAGCTGGCCAATGCGCATGCCGGCGTTTTGCTCGATGGCCAACAAGGCCGTGGAGATGAACGATGGGACACTCGCAATATGACCCTGCCGCGCAGCACCGACCGGCATGGAACGCCGGTAAGACGGTCGGCACAAAGCGGCCCCTGACGCAGAAGCAGATCTGGGCTGTACGCTTCTTCCTAGTTCGAGAAGGCCGCCTTCGCGACAGGGCACTGTTCGATCTGGCGATCGACAGCAAGTTACGGGGCTGCGACCTGGTGAAGATCAAGATCGGCGATATCGTTTCCGGAGCTGACATCCGGACCAGAGCTATCGTGATCCAGCAGAAAACGGGGAAGCCGGTGCAGTTCGAGCTCACAGCTGATGTCAGGGCGAGCCTGCTCGTTTGGCTCGAGCGTCGAGGCGGGGCCGTCCACGACTATGCTTTTCCGAGCCGTGTGGATCATGCAGGCCATCTCAGCACGCGCCAGTATGCCAGGCTCGTGGACGAGTGGGTCGATGCCGTCGGACTTCGCCGCACCGAGTATGGCACGCATTCGCTTCGGCGTACCAAAGCGTCGATGATCTACAAGGCCACGGGCAATCTTCGCGCAATCCAGATCCTCCTAGGCCATACAAAGATCGAGAATACGGTTCGATATCTCGGCGTCGACATTGAGGATGCCCTAATCCTTGCAGAGCGGACAGAGATTTGACCGCAGGGGCGGCCCGTCTCGGTTGCAGATGGGCCACTCCAATGCCGGGCAGCTATGCGCCCCAATTCCGGTCGTTCGGCCCACCGCGCGGCGCTCCCGAAAGCTGCCATTCATTGGACCAGCGTCCCCGACGGCAGCTATTGGGTGGGAAGCCGCCCTACTTTAGGGCTGAGATCCAACGATCTTGCAATCATCCAACGAGCGAGATGTTCGCGTGGTGCCACGCTGCATATAGAGGATGCGCAAAAGACAAAACGTCTGGCATGCTTCGTAGAGGATGTGTCGTCTCGACATTTTCCGGACGATTTTATCGACAAATCCATCACGCAACAGAAGCGGGGGTACCAGTGTCTGACGAACATGATTGGCCCTTCGACGGCGACGACATCCCCGACGAACCCTACGCCGATCCGGCCATACGGTCTGGATATCAAAACGCCCTAGGTCGCTTCATCATGGCGCACAACGAGGTCGATTTTTGGATGTCGGCCATTCTCGAAAAAGCGGTGCAGATTGTCGCACCGGACGGCTCGCTAAATTATCTGGCGCTCGGTGACTTCTCCGCAAGGGCAACGAACCTCGCACTACTCATGCGGGTCGCTCCGCATCTTTGTCTTGGCGGAGTGGGCAACGGGAGACTGCCCGAACTGAACGGGGTGCGGAATGCGCTTGCTCACGGCCATTTTGATCAAGACCGCTACAGCGGCACGTTTGAAATCGTGAACCGCAAGCATAAGAGCTTTCAGGTGAAGCGACTTAAGAACCTGAACGAGGTGAGCATCAATGCAGCGGCGGCGGAGCTTGAAGGGATCGCGAGCCATATGGAGGGAGTGCATGCCTTCATGGATGTACCGCTAGGCGCTGAGTATTTCCAAGACATGCCGGTGATTTCGAAGAGCATTGAGCTATGGGAACTGATGGCGGCCGAGGACGCCAAGAAAACCGCCGAGGCTGGCGAACAAACGCCCGGCGTCGCTGTACCGGGCAATGCCGCTCCCAATCAATAACGGACGGTTTCGGGTGAGGCGAAAGCTGGTCTTAACGACTGCCTTGGGTCGCTAGCGGCCGTTCGATTTCCGGCTCACCGGCCCGACGGCTACGCGCCCTCCATATCGACCATTCCCGCCCACCAGGCGAACGCCCGAAAGCGGACGAAGGTACCGATCGACTTTGACGGCCAAACTTGGGACGCTGCGGAACGGCAAGTTGTAGGACTAGCTTGAGGATAGCTGCCCTCAATGCGGTCTCCGATGGCAGCATGCCTCATATGTTGCTGCCAAATATTAGGGCGCTAGTGAAATTTCCTGATCGCGGAAGAAGCGCTACATCGCACGGACAAGTTTCGTTAGCATTTCGCTTTCATGCCATTGTTCATTCGTCCGCAACAGCATCCGATAGACAACCATGCCGGGCAGATTTGCAAACGGCACCTTCTCTAACGCAGCCTTGATAAATATCGATTCTTTACAACGCTATTTATAAAATTATTCAAACCTTCACCGGCCCTCGCAAGGGCTGCCATTTGATCAAAGTTTGCTGAGCCGACTGTGGCAGATGTATACCGGTAAACTGCTCCAGTTTTGAATTGAATGTCGATTTGACCTTCAGAAATCTCAAAGGCTCGAACACCTGAATCATTATCCCAATCTCGATAAGTTTCCATAAATCACCTACATTTCAATTGCGTACTAATTTACGCATAATGAATAGTCAGCCTGCCCGAGCCTCGATCTGGCTGCCATTTTCACCCTTGTGCACGGAGAAGCCATTTGGAACTGCCTGTTGCACCAAGGGCACGTGTGAAATCAGGCCCACGGCACGCTGCTCACCAACGATATTCTGAAGCACCTGCAGGACCCGATCGAGCGTGCCGGCGTCGTTATCCGTATCGAGGCTTCCGAAGCCTTCATCGATGAAAATGGTGTCGAGCTTGATCGCGCCATTGGTCATTTCCACGATGTCGGACAGGCCCAGTGCCAGGGCCAAAGCTGCGATGAAGGTCTCGCCGCCCGAAAGCGTGATGATCTCGCGGGCGCGGCCGGTCTCGATGTCGTGAACGCGAACGTCCAGCCCACGCTTTGAGCGTCCTCCGATGCTCTCGGTGTCGCGCTCGAACCGATATCGGCCGCTAGTCATGGGATCAAGCCGGAGGTTCGCTGCTTCGAGAACCCGATCGAACATCGCACCGATGGCGAATGTCTCGAGACTGGTCCGCATCTCATTCTGGCCGTCGAAGGCTTCGGCGATACCGCGCAGCGCCCTTGAGGACTGTTCAAGAGTCCGAAGGTTCTCAAGTTGGTCAGCCAAGCTGGCTTGTAGGTCGACAAGTGATTGGTGACGCTGCTGGGCGGTGGCGCTCTGCTTTACCGCATCGTCTGCCACCGCCTGTGCTTGAACGCAGCTTAGACGGTAGGGCTCCAAGCTTTGGCGCTGCGCGTTATTCACGGCGTTTTTTGCGATCGTGTCGCGCGCGCGGGCTTCAGCAAGAGCGGTTTCAAAGCCTGCGATTGCTTTCTCCAGTTCCGCGATCGCAGCAATATCGGTGATTGCGGTGCGATAGTCTGCCTCGACCATTCCAAGCTGGACAAGACGGGCTTCGAATGCGGCCTGCTTCGCGGCGAGGTCTTTCTCGCTTTCGCTGACCGTGGTGGCGGCGTTCTGGAGTTCGGCTGCGGCCTTGATGGCAAGGGCATCAAACTCGCGCTGCTTCGCGTCGGCATCGGCAAGTGCCTGTTTGCGGCCGCTCAAGTTTGCGGTGGCGGCATCGATTGCGGTTTGCAGACCGTCTTGCTGGCGCAGGTTTTCGGGGACCGATGCAATCTTCTCGTCGTAGGCTTGGCGGGCGAGTGCCTCTGCAGTCGTTGCCTTGCCCAGCGCGTCGCGAGCCATCTGGAGGACCTCTGTCGCTACCAGATTGCGCTTGCGTGCGTCATCCAGTTCTTGGGTGAGAAGGCCGATGTCTACGTGCGCGCCCAAAGAGTCGATCTGGGCAAGGATGAGCTGCAATTCGCCATCGATTTCGATCACGCCGCGCTTCGGTTGCGACAGTCCGTCCAGGGCTGCACGGTTTGCTTCGAGAATAGCATGGGCCGAACTGGCGGCTGCCTGGGCCTCGCGGTCAACCTTGGATGCGGCAAGTGCCGCGCCTTGAGCGTCGCGCCAAGCCTTTTCGAGTGCACCCGCATCTCCTGAACCATGCGCTGGTTCGGGGTGGTTGCTGGCGCCGCAAACCGGGCAGGGGTGCCCATCCTGCAATCGCTGGGCAAGGACGCTGGCCTGGGCTGAAATGAAAGCGCGCTCGTGCGTCTCGGCCACACCGACTGCCTCGGCATGGCGGGCCTGCACGTCGCGGGCGATTGCCGATGCTTTCTTGTAGGCGTCTTGCGACAAGCCCACAGCCTGCGTGGCCTTTGCGAAGGCCTGCGCTGCATCGAGCTCGCCCTTCAAACCGTCGCGTGCTCCATTCAGCTTCTGCCGCTCAAGAGCATTCGATTGGGCTGCCGCGAGCGCAGTCTCCTTCTCTTCGCAGAGATCAGCCGCCCCAGTCTCGGTGTCGGTTGCTTGGGAATGAGCCTGCTTTGCGCGCTCCAGCACCACCTCAGCGGTTTCAAGGTCAGTTAGACGCTCGGCGGCATCCACCAGAACTTGCTTGTGGCGGTTCAGCTGGTCGATCTTGCGCGCGAGGTCTTCGATCTCATGTTCGCGGGAGCGAAGATCGAGCAGCGTCGCACTCGCCGCCGAAAGAGCATCGCTTGCTTTTCTGGCTGCAATTTCAGCGTTGGCGTGTGCTTCAATCGTTGCGCTGTAGCGCCTCTGGGCATCGGCAACGCTGGTGTCGAGATCCGACATGCGCCGCGCCAGCTCCGCCCTGGATTTGCGTGTTCGCATCGCCTGGAAAGTCTGGCCCTGCCCTTCGAGCTGCTTGAGTGCAGCGCATGCAGCCTCGACCTCGACAAACCGCTTTTCCTGCTCTTCGGCGGCCGCGTAGGCCTTGTTGGCGACTGCGAGCACAGTCGTCGTCTCGGAAACCGCCAGTTGGGCAAACTCATATCGCTCAAGTGCCAAGGCAATGCCGTCATTGAGCTCGTCCGAGCTGTTAAAACCCTCCGTCTGAAGGCGATTTCCGTGCAGGCGATAGCCGTCTTCGATCTCCCGCCTGATGTTTGCAGCATCGGCTTTCAGCTTTTCGGTGAGCTGGCGGTACAGGGAGACGTCGAACAGCTCTCGTAAGATTTCGAGCCGGTCTTTGCTGTTCGACACCAAGAAGCGCTCGAACCTGCCTTGCGGCAACAGGACGATCTGGCGGAACTGCTGCGCGCCATAGCCGAGAAGCTCTTCAATATGTCGCAGGACCGCGCTGACCTTCCGTTCTGCCAGCGGAGTCCCGCAGCAGTCCGGGCTGACATCATCGATCGCTACTTCCGATACATCGAAGAGCCAGGCAGCATGTGACTGCATCGTGCGGCCTTCGCCCCGCGCTTTGGGCCGTGCCTGGTCAGGCTGCCGCCTGACATAGTAGCGCTTTGCGCTAAGCTCGAACTGCAGGCTGACCTCAGTGAGGAGATCCTCAGGTGCAAAATCAGACCGCATGGTCCCGATGCCCTGTTCCTCCTTGGCTCCCTCGCCAAACAGGGCAAATGAGATTGCGCTGAAGATCGATGACTTGCCTGATCCTGTGGGGCCGTAAATCCCGAAGAGGCCAGCGTTCGTCGCTTCGCGAAAATCAATCGTCTCAGCACCGCCATAGGGACCGAAAGCGCTGAGAGTGAGCTTGATGGGTCTCATGCGCCTTCCTCCATGATCGCAAAGGATCGCAAAGCGGACGCCACAATCTGCTCCTCTGCCTCGGAAAGCGGCTCACTGCGGATAAACTCGAGGAATGCAGACGACAGCGTCTGCGGGTCATCGATCGCAGCGCGCTTGTCCTCGAGGCCCTGCGCAATGGGGCGCTCGTTGCGCTCGTAGGAGAGCTGAGCGGCATTGGGATAGAAAGCTCTGATCCTCTTCATCGGATCGATTTGCGGGGTGTCGTCCGTGAGCACTACGCGGACGATGTCGTTGGACACTTCCGTGGCGGCGAGCAGCTCGAGCAGCTTGCCCCGAATGGTTCTGACCTGACGCAGCGGCCGCAGCGGAACTTCGGTCACTGCTGCAGTGCCGTCGGCCGCAAGATCGATCAGGCTGACGGATTTCTGCTGACCCTCCTCATCGAAGCCGAATGCCAAAGGCGCGCCCGAATAACGGATGTGATCCAGTCCGACCGGTTGCGGGCGGTGAAGGTGCCCAAGGGCCACATAGTGCGCCCCGTCGAAGGCCGCAGCCGACACCGTCTCGATCCCGCCCACCATGCGTGTGAGCGGACGCTCGCTTTCGCTGGTCGCGGCGCCGTCGACAAAGGCGTGCGCGACGACAACCCACCGCATCCCCTCGGCCACGTGCCTGCGAGCGCTGGCAAGCTGGGCCCGGATCACATCCGCAGGGCAGGCGATGGCGTCGTCTTCGAAGCACAGACGTGCGGCATATTCGAAGGCAAAGGGCAGGGCGGAGATAGCCACCGGGCCATGGTCGTCGGAAATGACGAGCGGCCGCTCATCTTCATCCAGTGGTCCGCGCACAATCGCCGCGCCGCCATCTGCAAGAACGCCCATCGCACCGATCTGCGCGGCGGAATCGTGGTTGCCGGCGATCATAACGATTGCTGCATTGGATGCTGCCCGCACGGTCGTGAGGAACTGCGAGAGGCGGCTGATCGCGCTTTGGGGCGGGTTCGCCCGGTCAAATATGTCGCCGGCGATGATCACGACGTCGGGACGCTCGTCATCGATCACCGCGAGGATCTGGACGAGGATGTGCTCGTGGTCATCATCGAGGGACAGGCCATGGAATTGTCGGCCCAGATGCCAATCGCTGGTGTGCAAGATGCGCATTAGTCTGTCCTCGAATCCAAGGTACGTATAAATTTTATATAGACGAGCGATGGTGCGTCAAGTAGGGTTCGGGCATGGCCGATCCCACACTCAAGCCGGCAATGCTCGCTCGCTTGGTCTATCTCGACAGGTGCCTGACGTGGCGCGGGCAGGTGAACCGCAAGGACCTGATCGAGCGTTTTGGGATCTCATCCCCGCAGGCTGCGATCGATCTCAGGGAATATCTCGAGCGGGTTGCCGAGCCGAAGCCTGGCTATGACACAGTGCGAAAGTGCTATGTTGCCGACCCGCGCCATCGCGGCCTGCCGTTTGTCGAGGATGCAGGCTCACCGGATGAATTCGTCGGCCATCCGGCATCGGAGAGCCTTTCCGTTCTACCTTCGCCTGTTCGGCAGTGCCCGCCATTCGTGATCCGGCGTCTCTGGCAGGCGATCGAGCAGCGGCAAAAGATCGAAATCGGCTATGTGTCGATGTCGAGTGGGCTGCGTCAGAACCAATGGATCGCGCCTGCGCAATTTGCTTCCGACGGTGAGCGCCTGCACGTTCGGGCCTGGAGCTTCCACCGCGAGGAATGGCGCGACTTCGTGCCGGTGCGGGTGCTGCCTGACAGCACCTTTGCCGTGGCCTCGGTCGACGAAGACCTTCCGCGCGATGATGACTGGGAGGAGCTCGTCGAGATCCGGCTTCGGCCGCTGAGCAGCCTGACCGAAGAGCAGCAGGCCGCCGTCCGGCTAGAGTATGGATTCACGCAGGAGGTCCTGAGCTTCGAGGTCCGCAGGTCGCTCGAATTCTATGTCGAGCGACGCTGGGGGCTCAACCGAGCGGGGGCACGACTGGAACGCTGTTAGCCTCGCCGTGCGAGCAAAGTCTGCTGCTTCAAGGGAAGGAGATGTCCATGGTTGGAAACACGACAGTCGATCCGCTGGCAAGGGCATCGGCGGTGACAAGGCCGGAAATCGACACGGTCAGGAACCCGAGCACCGGCCATGTGCTTGATGTCTACCGTTTGATCCGGGCATTCCGGTATGAGCACGCGATCCTGCTCCGCCAGAAACTCAAGGCGCTCGTCAAACGTGACGAAGCACGCCTCGTCTGTGCGACGTGCGGTGTCCCGGTATATCTAGCTTGCAGTACAACCAAGCGGTTCTTCTTTCGGCATCGCCATGAAGATGGCTCGTGCCCCGCTGTCACGCGAACGGAGCTGAGCGAAGCTGATATTAGGGCCATGAAGTACCGCGGCGCTCAGGAGAGCTCGGCGCACAAGCGGATCAAGGGACTTCTTTTGCGGAGCCTCTCGGCCGACCCCCGGTTCAAGGACATGGCATTAGAAAAGACCTGGAAAGCGAGCGAAGGTCTGAGCGGCCTGCGCCGGCCCGACGTTTCTGCGCGAACGGAAACCGAGAGGTTGGCCTTCGAAGTGCAGCTAAGCACTACCTTCATGGACGTCGTGCTGAACCGGAAGGAGTTCTATCGGGCCGAAGGGGCGGCACTTGTTTGGGTTCTGCCGAGTTTCCACCCGAGCTATCGGCGTATGACCGATGACGACATCCTGTTCGGGAACAATTCCAACGTTTTCGTGGTCGATGAAAGAAGTGCTGCTGCGTCCGAAGCGGCAGGAACCTTCACCATGACATGCTGGTACCGCAGGCCGCTTATTCAGGGCGATGAGATTGTCGATGAGTGGGTCGAGCGCGAGGTCCAGTGGGATGAGATTGCGGTTGATGTGGACCGCCAGACGGTCGTCGCATTCGACTATGCGCAAGAGGCCGCAAGACTTCGAGAAGAGCTCAGGGCGGCCCGCTTGGAAAGGGTCGCCGCTGTAGAAGCCGCCGCGAGGCAGGCCCGGGAAGGCCGAGAGAATAAGCTACGCGAGCAAGTGCTTCAGTTCGTTCTCGATGCCTCGCGCGATAACGACTACCTCCCTCGATACCAGGCATGGTTGCTGCTCAATGATCGCCTTCGTTCCATGGGTTGCGGCCTCGACGGGAAATACCCGGACCTGCTGACGGCTACTCGCATCGTCCATCTGATCGAGAGCGCAAAGGCGGGAAAACCGGTTGGCTTCGGCTACAAGACCTTCGCTGAACTCGGGCATCATCTCATCCACCAACACCCTGAGCTGCTTCTAGCCTTTGGCCACATGCTTCGCAGGTTCGGGACAAAAGAGGCGCTGTATCGCGATGATCGAACTGGGAAGCTGAGGGCAAAGCTTGAGGCGATCCGGGCCGCCCTTCTCCGTGACTCAAAATTCAGGATGGCAGTGGATGAGGAGCGCTTTTGCGCATTCCTCTCTAAGGGAGCCTCTCGGAAGTCACTTTCCGACAACGACAATCCTGATCAGCTCGGGCGCGCGGCTGCGTAGCTTGGCCGCTTTGGTCTAGGCCTGCCGTTCGATGCGACGCCAGCCGACGGCAGCTAAGTCCCAGACCCGGACCCGGACAATCGGGGCCGCTGAAGGTGAACGGATGACCGCTATCAGGGAGCCGCTTCGCTCGTCCCAATGGCAGTTCTGTCAGTGCTGACACCCGGCTTTGAATTGAGAATGTCAGCTTTCCGTAATTTTCGATCTGACAACGGACTGTCAGCTGGCGGCCCAATTCCAGCCGTGCGGGTCGTCTAGTTCGACATGTCCGCTTTCACCGTCCGATACCTGAAAGCGGCCAGGCCGCTTACGGCCCAAATGCTGCCTCTTCGCTACGCTCGGACGCAGTTCGGGGCCCCGCAATTGCCTGTTGAGATGTGCCGAATCGTACCAGTAAATCCCGCTTCGGCGCGGGTTCGTGTCCCTCGCACGGACCGAACTAAGGGTGGGGCCATGCTGGGGCCACGGAATCGAATGGCGCTAGAAATCCCAGCTTTTCTGCGGCTTACAGAGCTCGATGTGAGTCCTGTAAGCGCACCAGTTTTTTCATGACTTAGTGGGGATTCGGCGGCTTTGTTCGTGTTCTCGCCCATCAATCACGATCTAGGGTCAGGACTCGCTGATCAGAGCCAGAAGATGATGGTGGCGGCGAGTGCGATGGCGGGGAAGAAAGCGCTAGGGCAGCTGTCGTAGCGTGTCGCGACCCGGCGCCAGCCCTTGGACGGCCGAACATGATCTCGATCCGGTTGCGGCGCCTGTAGCGGCGTTTGTCGTATTTGATGGGCTCGTTGCGCGATTTCCGGCCCGGGATGCAGGGCTTGATGTCCTTTCCCTCCAGCGCGTCTCTAAACCAGTCGGCATCATAGCCGCGGTCGGCGAGCAGCCATTGTGCCTTGTGACTCTTCGGAAAATACGGCTCGAGCCGCGCCATCTACTCGTTCGTCAGCCAGTACGGGTCGCTCACATTCAGTCTCCTTGT
Organism: Sphingomonas sp. GW821-FHT10C01; assembly: GCF_059415525.1. NCBI lineage: Bacteria > Pseudomonadati > Pseudomonadota > Alphaproteobacteria > Sphingomonadales > Sphingomonadaceae > Sphingomonas > Sphingomonas sp. GW821-FHT10C01. The sequence goes on from NZ_JBWKNK010000005.1 coordinate 94,258, forward strand.
GGAGCCTGAATCGGATCGCGCCTCTCACATCAATGGGTGCTGATCCTAATTTTGGCCATTCGCTGCCTTTGCTGAATACCTTGAAGGCGACCGTGGTTCAATAGATGGGGTGGTGGATACTAAGGGGTATTAATTATTTACTTACATTTCAAATGGTCAATTTATCATTCGTTAAATGTATATTATATAATAACCATCCAATTCGGGGCGTATTGTGCTATCATTGCCCTTTGATATCAGGCATGTCCTTAAAATCAAAAAAAGGGGGTGGTTATGGCAGGGTCTCTGCAAGATATCATATTGCCCGTGCTTGAAACAGTACCAGACTCGCACATCAAGACCAATCTAGTGCGATGCTTTTCGGATAATTCTCGTTACTTCCACGCCATCGAGCAGGGGTTCCGCGTTCTGACCCGGAAGCGACAGGATCCCGAAGCATTGAGCGGTTTCTTCCACAGCTGGTCACAGACCAACAACAGCGCGGTTACCGTTTCGGGGATTGGCAATCGTTTGACGCTCATGCTTCATCGCGGACAGCGGGTCGGCAATGAGGGCGCGCTGCTGCGCACGCTCACCAGCCTCGATCGCATCATCGATGAGGATCTCGCGGTCACGCACCGGGTGCTTCACTCGGATATGTTCTATAGAATGGCGACCGACATCGTTGGCGATGACCGTTGGCTGTCCCGGCGTTACCTTCATCCCGCGGCGAAGGAGTTCAAGGACTGGAAGGATCATAATTCGCTGCGGAACCGCGACCATATGGTGGCATTGCTCACCACCTTGGCGCACGAGATCTACACGCATGGCGAGGTCGAGTTCATCCTCCCGCTGTTCCGGCGCTGGCTGGCCGAGGAATATGGCTTCACTGACGCGGAGAGTCTCCGCACGCTCGCCTGGATCAGCGTTCACACCGGGCCGACCGAGAAGGACCATTTCTTTCATGCGCTGAGTGCGTTGCAGCATTTTGCCGAAGCCATGAATGTCGACATCGCCGACTATTCGCTCGACGAGATTGTCGAGACCTATCTCGAAAAGAAGGCAGCGGTGCTCGAGCATCTCTGCCTGCGCGACGGACTCGAGGTCGAGGCGGTCCATTGAACGGTGCCGGTGTCGGAGCGCCATTGTTGCGGATCGCCGAGCAGGGGTTCGCCGAGGACCTACGCCCGGCGCTGGCGGCTCGGCTCGGTGAGCCCCCGATCATCGACAGCGAACAACTCGCGGCGATGCCGGTGCTGATCACGCGCGCCTATTTGACGCGTCTCGAACGGCTGAACCAGTTGCTCGACAAGGCGTTGCGCGCGATCGTCGAGCGATATTTCGACGATGCGCGCATCCGCTCCGCCTATGCGCTGTCCGAACCGATGGAAGCGATTCTGCAACTGGCGCGCGGAAGACCCTATCGCGTCGGCTGGTATCGCCCGGACCTCGTCCATGACATGGATGGCCAGCCGCGGGTCTGCGAGATCGGCGCGCGTTATCCGCTTAATGGCTGGATGGTGAGTGAGCGTGCGGCGGAGGCACTCGCGCCGCTCGCGGCCGCGGCAGGGTTGGGTGATGTGACCGGGCACGGGTTTATCGACGCGCTGTGCGACCGATATCGCCCGGGCGATACCGTGGCGATGCTGCATGCTGGGGAGGCCGGCACGGAGATTTTCCTTCTCGCCGAAGCGCTCCGCGACCGTGGTATCGAGTTCATGTCCGTCTCACCGGCGGAGATCGGGATGGAAGACGGCGGATTGCACGCGGCGGGGCGGGCAATCGACCATGTCATTCTTGAAATGGACCGAAGCGAGCTGCCGTTGATCCCCTGCGAGGTGCTGCGACACCTGATCGACACGGGGCGTTATTTCAACGACGTCCGTACGCTGATCCTGGTCCATGACAAGCGCGTGCTCGCTGTGCTGTGGGACGATGCGATCCGCCGGACTCTGTTGCCGGCGGATGAGGCGGACGAACTGGGTGCCTTCCTGATCCCCTCTTGGGCGATCGCCGATGCCAATGGCTGCGAAGCGATGCTCGCGCGCGATGAGGACATGATCGCAAAACGGAGCAGCGGCGGTCGCGGGATCGACGCATTGGTGCGCCATGACAGCGGTGAGACGGCGTGGCGCGCGCGCGTCGAACGCGACTGGTCGAAGGACATGTATCAGCATTACCTTCCGCAGCGCGACTTTGGCGCGCCCGGCGACGCCCGCGCGACGCATCTGGTCGGGTTGCAGCTGTGCCACGACGCGACCAGCTACGGCCCGGGTGTCTTCCGTGGATCCAACGCGTCGGTGATCAACCTCCATGGTGATCGAGGCCTGATCTACCTTCCGTTGATCGTGCAATGACCAGCCTTGCGGTCGTGATTCCGCTGTTCGACAAGCGGGCGTTCATCGGCGAAGCCATCGCGTCGCTGGCCGGTCAGGAGGCCCCGCCCGATGTGTTGATCATCGTCGATGATGCGAGCACCGACGGTAGTGCTGAAGCCGCCGAGCAAGCACTTTCCCGCCATGTTACTGCGCTCGGCAACACCCGCGTCGAGCTGATACGGTGCACGGAGAATGGCGGCCCGGGCGTGGCCCGCAATCGCGGCATCGAGCGTACCGATTGCGAACTGCTCCTTTGCCTCGACGCCGACGACATGCTGCGCCCCGATGCGCTGCGACACATGCGGGAGGTCATGGACCGTCACGCACTGGCGATGGCGGTGATCGGTTTTGCAAGCGAACCCGCGGATGAGGTCTTTCCGGAGCTTGAGCTGTTGGCTGGCGAGCTCGAGCCGATTGAGGATGGCCTCTTCCTGCTCATCGACCCTCCGCGCGCCGTTGCGCACCCCGAGTTCATGATGGGGCGCGCCAGCAACGTCGTCGTTCGGCGTCGCTGGCTCGGCGAACACCGCTATGCGGGCGCCCAGCTCAACGAGGGCGTCGACCTTTGGTATCGCGTGCTCAAGGATGTCGTTGCCGCCGGTGCGCGCGTGGGACTGATCGCGCCGCCGCTGATCCGCTTTCGTATCGTGCCCGATAGTCTGTCGCGTCGCCGATACGATGATTGGCGCACGCTGGATGTACCGCCGACGGTATTGCGCTATCGCCACAGTTCCGACCCCGACGACCGCAGGATGGCGGAGATGCTCGCCGCGCGCTGGCACGAGCATGCGCTTGCTACGCTGCCCAAAGAACAGCGGCCCCTGTTCCTGGCGCACTATCGTGACTTGCTCCGAACGGTCGTCTCATGACCAGTCCTGGCGATGAAGCGCTGTTGCGCGACGGTTTTGCCCGGGCTCGCGCGCACAGCTTCTACCGCGACCATTTTGCCGGGATCGACGACCATCGCGCGGCGCCGGCAACCGACAAGGTCGTGCTCAAGCCGCATCTCGACCGTTTCGCGCCCGGCTCCGAGCCGCGCGGCGTCTACCTGGTTCGGTCGGGCGGAAGCACGAGCACGCCGCTGGTGTTTCCGGTCGACATTGAAGAGAATCACGCTCAGCGTCACGCCTTGGCCAGGGAGTTGCTCGCCGCAGGGATGTTCGATGGGCGGACGGTGGCGCTCAATCTGTTCGGCTATGCCGACATGTATCGCAGCGCCGCGATCGTGGATGACCTGCTTGAACGCTGTGGCGCAACCTCGCTGCCGATGAGCGCGCATGCCCGCTATGAGGATATCCTGGCGGCGGCGCGGCGGTTCGCGCCGACGCATCTGCTGGGCACACCCTCAAAGCTTCAACTCTTCGCCGAATTCCTCCGCGGCGCGGGAGCACGCCTGGAGATTCCCCAGTTGCTCTATGCTGGCGAGCCGCTTCCTGCGGGTGCCGCGGAGCGCTTCGCTCGAGACTTCGGCACGCGTGACTTCTGCTCGCTCTACGGTGGCGCCGAGACAGGCATCTGGGCGTGGTCCGATGTGAGCCGCAAGCCCGGGCTATTCCGCATCCTGCCACAGATTGTTGCCGAGGTGATGTCTCCGGACCCCGACGGGTTTGGCGAACTCGCGATCACCAACGGTTATCGAAAGCGGTTTCCGGTGTTCCGCTACCTTGTCGGCGATGTCGGGCGCCTGATCGAGCACGACGGCGTTCGCCTCCTTGAACTGCGTGGACGCAACGCGCGTTCGTTCCTGCTCGCCGAACAGCATTTCGACCTGCCGCTGTTTGCGCCGCTCGCCACGGGTGCGGAGGCATTTCAAATTCAGCTGCGGCGAAAGGAGCGGGGCCGGGATCGTCTTGATCTGATGCTGGTCGATCCGACCGGGAACTGTTCAATCGACGCCGCAGCAGTGGGACTCGCGCAGCTGATGCACGAAGTGGCGCTGCACGTGGAGCTCGATGTTCAGCGCGTCACCATGAGCATGCTTCATCACGATCCTGTGACATCCAAGACGCCTCTGATCGCCGATTTCCGGCGCTGACCGGGATCGTATTTGGAGCGCATTGCAGCCCTGCCATGCTGTCATTCCGTAGCCGTAACGCGGCCATCGTTCGCTTAGGCCGCAAATAGTCCAGTGGCGCTAGGCCGAGCGAGACAGAATCAGGCGAACGGCTTCCTGGGCAAATTTACGCGCGTCGGTCGGGTCGAACTGGCGCGCCGTCAGAAGAACGTCTCCCGCCGCTCCCATCGCCGCGCCGACAAGCGCCCTACGGGCTAATTGCGGTGTGAACTGAGATGGTCTTTCTCCCTCGCACAGGTCTTCGATCAGCCGGTCAATCACGGCGAACCGCTCACTGACCATCGTGCGGCATGAATCCCGAAGCGCCACCGGCAGGCTCGGATCGCGCAATGCCCGGTGTAATGCCCAACCGGTTTCATGGGTAAGCTCGCGGATCATCCGTTCGACGATGAGAATCAGCGCCTCCTCCGCTTCGAGGCTGTCGTTCACGGTCCAGGGCGGATAGGCGAAGTGCAGCGCCTCGGTCAGAAGAGAGATCTTGTCCGGCCATCGCAGATAGAGGGTCACTTTCGAGACATCGGCGCTCTTTGCCGCCTTCTCGATCGAGAAATCCGCCCAGCCGGTCCTGCCGAACAGGCGGAGCGCGCTGGTCAGGATGCGCGCATCGATTGCCGGATCGCGCGGCCGTCCGCGCCGAGGCGGCGCGCGACGGTTTGCGCAGATCATCCCGGATTCCCGGAGGTTCGGTGGTGGCCTGTCACTTCAGGCCTCCACCCAAGGCAATGTAGAGCGACACGCCGTTCTGCAACTCGGCGGTGCGCAATGCGAGCAGCTGCTGCTCAGCGGCGAACAGGTTGCGTTCGGCGTCGAGCACTTCGAGGTAGATCGCGACCCCATTGTCGTAGCGCAGCCGCGCCGTCTGGGCGAGGCGGCGCTGGGAGGCGACCGCGCGCTCCTGGGCCGCGATCTGTTCGGCATAGGTGCGGCGGCCGGCGAGCGCGTCCGCAACCTCGCGGAACGCTTCCTGCACCGCGCGGCTATAGGCGGCGGTCAGTTCTTGCGCGCGCGCCTTGCTGACGTCGAGCTGTGCTTCGCGGCGTCCCCAGTCGAAGATCGGCAGGTTGAGCGCGCCGCCGAACGACCAGCTCTGGAACGGCCCCTTGAACAGGTCGCCAAGCTCGGTCGAGGCCCAGCCGGCACTGCCGGTCAGCGAGATGTTGGGGAAGAACGCCGCACGTGCCGCGCCAATATCGCCATTGGCGGCGCGCAGCTGCTGTTCGGCGGCGAGGATGTCGGGACGGTTCGCCAGCAGTGCCGAGGGCAGCCCGGCATCGATATCGCGGAACTGACCTGAACTGGTGATGGGATTTCCAGCCGGCAGCGCGGTTTCGATCGGGCCGCCGACGAGCACGGTGAGCAAATTGCCCGCCTGCGCGCGCGCGCGTTCCAGCTCGGCCTTCTCGGTCTCCGCCTGGGTGACGAGCAGCGCCGCCTGGTCGTAGTCCACCGTCGATGTGACGCCGGCATCCAGCCGCCGCTGGGCGATACGCAGCCCTTCGCGGCGGCTGGCGACACTGCGTTCGGCGAGGACGATACGCTCCTCGGCCGAGCGAACGGTAAGATAGGTGGCGGCGACCTGGCCGATCAGCGACAGGCGAAAGGCGCGCTCGGCCTCGACCGTCGCGAGATAGCGTGCCCGCGCGGCATCGTTGAGGTTGCGGACGCGTCCCCAGAAGTCGAGCTCGAACGCCGGCACGGCGACGCCGATGTTGAACTGGTCGCGTGTGACCGCACCGTTTCCGGCGCTCTGCGCCGCCGAGGTGCGGCTGCGGCCCGCGCCGGCCTGCCCGCCCAGCTCGGGCAGGCGCGATGCGTCCTGGATGCGATATTGCGCGCGGGCCTGCTCGATCCGGGCGACGGACTGGGCGAGGTCCTGGTTGCTGGCCAGTGCGGTCTCGATCAACGCTTGGAGTTGGGCATCGCCGAAGAACTCGCGCCAGCCGATGTCGGTGGCCAGCCGGGACCCGGTTTGCGCCTCGGGAAAGGTGGCGCTCACCGGCGTGGGCGGCTGGCGATATTGCGGGGCGAAGTTGCAGGCCGAGAGCGAGGCGGCGGCGGCAAGGGCAATGACTTTACGCATGGTTCGTCTCCGGATCGCGCGTCGCGTCTTCCGCTTCCTCGCGCGCGTCCTCCGCTTCGTGGTCGTTGTCGCGTGCCAGCCAGCGGCGGGCGGCGAGATAGAAGACGGGCGTGAAGAAGATGCCGAAGATCGTCGCCACGATCATGCCGCCCATCACGCCGGTGCCGACCGCCTGGCGGCTGGCCGCGCCAGCACCCGATGCGATCACCAGCGGCACCATGCCCAGGATGAAGGCGAGGCTGGTCATCAGGATCGGGCGAAGGCGCTGGCGCGCCGCCTCGACCGTCGCCTCGAACACGCCGCGATGGCGTTGCTCCAGCGCGAACTCCACGATCAGGATCGCGTTCTTGGCGGCAAGGCCGATGATCGTGATCAGGCCGACGTTGAAATAGACGTCCGTCGAGAAGCCGCGCAGGAAGGTGAAGGCAACCGCGCCGAGCACGCCGAACGGCACCACGAGCAGCACCGATAGCGGGATCGCCCAGCTTTCGTAGAGCGCCGCCAGCAGCAGGAACACGACCAGCAACGACAGCGCGAGCAACAGCCCGACCTGGCCGCCGGCCTCCTTCTCCTCGCGCGCGACACCGGTCCATTCGAAGGCGTTGCTGCCCTTAAGGACTTCTGTCGCGATCCGCTCCATTTCGAGCAGCGCGTCGCCGCTCGACTGGCCCGGCGCCGCCTGGCCGGAGATGGTCATCGACACATAGCCGTTATAGCGTTCAAGCTGTTGCGGCCCGTCGGTCCAGCGGACCTGGGTGAAGGACGAGAAGGGAACCATCTGGCCCTGATCGTTGCGAACGCGCAGCGCCAGCACGTCCTCGGGCGTCATCCGCTGTTCGGCAGCCGCCTGGAGATAGACGCGCAGCACGCTGCCCTCCCGGACGAAGTCGTTGGCATACGCCGAGCCGAACGAGATCGACAGCGTGGCGTTGACGTCGGCGATCGACAGGCCGAGCGCGCGCGCCTGGACCCGGTCGATATCGACATAGAGCTGCGGCGCGTTGGGCTGGCCTTCGGGACGCACGCCGACCAGCAGCTTGCTCTGCATGGCCTTGGCCAGGATCTGGTTGCGCGCGTCGAGCAGCGCGGCGCGGTCACCCGAACGGTTCTGGATCTTCATCGAGAACCCTGTGGCGTTGCCGAGCGCCGGGATCGGCGGCGGCGTGATCGCGAAGATGTTCGCCTCCGGAATGCTCTGCACGAAGCCCATGACCTTGCCCGCCATCGTCGCGGCCGAATTGGCGGCGCCCGGGCGTTCGTCCCACGGCTTGAGCCGCTGGATCACCATGCCGGCGGTCTGGCCCTGGCCGAAGAAGTTGAAGCCAGAGATCGACACGGCGAGCTCGGTCTGCGGCTGGGCGAGTACGAACTGCTCGACCTTGCGCATCGCGACCTCGGTGCGTTGCGCGGTCGCCGCGGGTGGCGCGTCGACGTTGATCATCACATAACCCTGGTCCTCGTTCGGCAGGAAGCCGCCGGGGACGCGGGTGAACAGGAACCCGGTGACCACGATCATCACGAGGAACACCATGAGCCATCGCGCCGGCCGGCCCAGCATCGATCCGACCGAGCGGGTGTAGCTGTCGGTGGCGCGACCGAACCGGTCGTTGAACCAGTTGAAGAAGCGCTGCGGCCAGCCGCGAACGCCCGGCTTGGGCTCGATCTGATGGTGGCCGTCCGCGCCATGCGCTTCGTTCGCCTTGAGCAGTGCCCCGCACAGCGCCGGGGTCAGGGTCAGCGCGAGCACGGCGGAAAACAGGATCGAGATCGCGAGCGTCACCGAGAACTGGCGATAGATACCGCCCGTCGATCCGGGGAAGAACGCCATCGGGATGAACACCGCGATCAGCACCAGCGTGATGCCGACGATCGCGCCGGTGATCTGCCCCATCGCCTTCACCGTGGCGCGGCGGGCGGACAGGCCTTCCTCGGCCATGATGCGCTCGACATTCTCGACCACGACGATCGCGTCGTCGACGAGGATACCGATCGCGACCACCATCGCGAACAGCGACAAGGTGTTGATCGAATAGCCGAACAGCCACAGGCCCAGGCACGCGCCGAGCAGCGCGATGGGCACGACGATGGTGGGGATCAGCGTTGCGCGCCAATTCTGCAGGAACAGGAACATGACGAGGAAGACGAGCACCATCGCCTCGACCAGCGTGCTCACCACGCTGTCGATGGAGGCGTTGATGAACGGCGTGGAATCGAACGGCACCGACCATCCGATGTCGGGCGGGAAGGTCGTCGACAACTCCTCCATCCGCGAACGAACGGATTCGACCGTGGCGACCGCGTTTGCGCCAGGCGTCATCTGGATGGCCATCATCGCGGCGGGCTTGCCGTTGAGGCGCGACGAGAAATTATAGCTGTCGGCGCCAAGCTCGACCCGTGCGACGTCGCTCAGCCGGATGGTCGAGCCGTCGGGGTTGGAGCGGACGATGATCTGGCGGAACTGCTCGGGCGTCGAGAAACGGTTCTGCGTGATGATGCGCGCGTTGAACTCGCTGCCCTTGGCCAGCGGCTGATCGCCAAGCCCGCCGCCGGCGGTCTGCCCGTTCTGTTCCTTGACGGCGGCAAGCGCCTCGGCTGCCGAAAGATTGTAGCCGGCAAGTTTTTCGGGATCGAGCCAGACACGCATCGCATAAGGCGACGCGAACAGCTGGACGTCGCCGACGCCCTCGATCCGGCGAAGCTCGTCGAGGATGCTGTTGCTGGCATAGTTGCCGATATCGAGGATCGGGGTGGTGCCGGTCTTTGAGGTGAGCGCCACGATCGCGAGGAAGCCCGACGAGGCTTCGCGGATCTGGATGCCGAGGCGGCGGACCTCTTCCGGCAGGCGCGTCTCGACGCGGCCGAGCCGGTCCTGAACCTGGGTTCGCGCCACATCCATGTCGGTGCCCGACTTGAAGGTGACCGCGATCTGAGCCGAGCCGTTGGCCCGGCTGGTCGAGCTCATATAGAGCAGATTCTCGACACCGTTCAGCTCCTTCTCGATCACCGAGGTGACGTTGCGGTCGAGTGTATCGGCGTCGGAGCCGGGATACTGGACCATCAGGTTGAGCGACGGGGGCGCGACGTCGGGATATTGTTCGACCGGCAGGTTCATCAGACCGATCGCGCCGGCGATCGCAATGAACAGGGCGATCACCCAGGCAAAGACCGGGTGGTAGACGAAGAAGCGATTCATATCGGGTGTCCGTTCACTTCTTCGCCGCAGGGGCGGCGGGGCGGGCCTGCACCTTCTGGCCGGTCTGAACCTTCTGCCAGCCATCGACGATCACGCGCTCGCCGGCCTTGAGACCTGAACGGATGACCCAGCGCGAACCGGTCTGGCCGCCCAGCGTGACGGTGCGGAACTGCACCGTACCGTCGGTGCCGACGACGGCGACCCGCGCCTCTTCATTGCTGATCTGCACCGCACGCTGCGGTACCGCGATGCCATTGCCGGTCGTGCCGGCGGTGATCCGGCCGCGCACGAACTGTCCGGGCAGCAGTGCACGCGCCGGGTTGGCGAAGGTGGCGCGCAGGGTCTGGCTGCCGGTCGAGGGGTTCACCGTCTGATCGGCGAAATCGATATGGCCGACGGGACCATAATCGCTGCCGTCTTCGAGAACGAGCCGGACCTCTACGCGCGAGAGGGTAGGAAGATCGACCGCGCCCGTGCGTGCCTGTGCCAGCAGATGCTGAAGCTCGGCGCTCGACTGGGTGAAGACCGCATAGACTGGTTCCATCTGCTCGATCGTGGTGAGCAGCGTCGCACTCGCCGCGCTCGCAAGGGCGCCCTCCGTGACTTGCGCACGGCCGACGCGGCCGCTGATCGGCGCGCGCACCAATGTATAGCCAAGCTCGAGCTGCGCGCGATCCAGCATCGCGCGCGCGTCGGCGACACTGGCGTCGGCCTGACGCAGCGCGGAGCGGGCGTTGTCATATTCCAGCGCGCTCACCGCGCGGTCGTTCACCAGCGGCTGATAGCGTTGCATGACCGCTGCCGCATTTTCACGCGCCGCTTGCGCGCGCTGAAGTGCGGCCCGTGCCTGCTGCACCTGCGCCTGCTTGTCGCGCGGGTCGATCTGGAACAGCGGCGTGCCTTCGCGCACGTCGGTGCCTTCCTGATAGAGGCGGCGGCTGATGATGCCGTCGGTCCGTGCGCGGACTTCGGCCGATCGCACCGCTTCGATCCGGCCCGGTAGCTCGACGATGTTGGGAACGCTGCCTGTCGTCACCGTGACGACGTCAACAACCGGCGGCGGCGGTGCCTGAGGCGCGGGCTGGCTGCATCCCGCGATCAGCAGAAGCGCGGGAAGCGCAGCGCCGGTCAGGGTACCGGGAATGCGGGAAAATGTGGTCGGCACGCGAATCTCCAGAATCGACACTCAGTGGTGCCTTTATCTCGCAAGCGCAAAAAAGCAACTGGTCAGTGCTTTTTTCTGCCGCTAAGTCGCGACCGTGGAGAAGGAACAGAAACGTCCGGGGCGGCCAACGCGTGAGCAGGCGGCAGAGATCGCCGATCTGGTGCTCGACAAGGCGCGCGCGGTCTTTTGCGAACAGGGAATCACGGGCGCGTCGATGGACGAGATCGCTGCGGCGTGCGGCGTGACCAAGCACACAATCTACCGCCGCTACCCAAGCAAGCTCGCATTGGTCGACGCGGTAGTCGAGCGCGATCTGGCGCAGCTCACCGCGACGATCGCGGATGTGGTCGGCGAAGCCGATCCGGTGACCACGCTGCGTGAGACCGCGAGGCGCTATTTCCATTTCAGCATCGAACCGGCAAATGCCAGCTTTACGAGTTTCCTGCTCGCCGAGGCGGCCTATTCGTCCGAGATGCGGGAGAATCTCGGCCGCTGGAACCAGCTCTATCTCGCGCCGATGATCTCACTTGTCGAAGCGGCGCAACGCGACGGCCGTATCGTCGACGAACCGCCGCACAAGCTGTGCCTGCTTCTCGCCGACCTGATCGGCAGCGCCGGGCGGCTGTTGCGTATCGGTCAGGACGATATCTTTGCGGGAAAGTCGGCGGAGGCGTTCTTCGACGAGCGCTGGGACATTTTCGCACGAGCTACCAGGATGACGGATCGCTGACACGTGAGTCCGGATCATGTGCTCAGGCCGGTTGTCGAACGATCAATCTAGAAGCCCGGAATGCGGGCATCAGGAGGCGTCATGGCAGTGCGGTCTGACACGTCGGCCTGATCGTCCACAGCAATTGGCGCTGGTGTGCTGGACAGGTATCCGGGCGGCTGAGTAACGCGCCGGCATGCCAATCATTGCCACCATCATGAACTCCACCACCGGTCAGCCGATCCAGAAGATGTCGTTTGGACGGATGCCCAAGCCTTGGGCGTCTTTCAACCTGGAGACCGGTGAATTGGTCAAAGCGGACCGCGTGGAGGTAGGCAAGCCCGCGCCGGGAAAGGTGGTAGTGCCTGTATCGGTCTGGGTGACACCGAAGGGATAACTTCCGCGTACGGCTACTGTGTTGCCGTACGCTCAGCCGCTTCGGCCGACCAGGCGCGGCCACGTGCGCAATCCCCCGATCGCGATCGGGGGCTGCGCGAGCGTTCGTGGCGCGTGCGAAATACGGGCTGACGATCTAAACGTCGTTTAGAGCAAGAGCGCCAGATATCGTGCGCGGTTCGCACTTCATGGATGTTCACTGCGATCCAGTTCGACGCCCAGCACGAGAGCGTTGCTGACAACCTCTTCGCGGCTGTTCGCGCGCAGTTTCCGCATCAGGCTCTTCATGTGCCATTTGACCGTTTCGGGGGTCACGCCGAGCTTGCGGGCAATGACCTTGTTGGTTTCGCCCTCATTTAGCGCGTTGACGATCTCCATTTCGCGGCCGGTGAAGAACGAGAAGGCGGATCCGGCGCGATAGGGCGGCCGAAGCGATTCGCCATCACCAGGTCTGCTGAGCCGCAACAGGGCAAGGAACGACCCGGCGGAATAATCGGCGCGGTTGAAGTCCTGTGACGTTCGTACGCCGGTGATTTCCAGGAGATCGAGGATCGGGCGGATGTAACCGATGCCGGCCGCATGATTGAGGAACTTGACCGTATCGATCTCCACCATGCGATCACAGCGGCCGCTGAGCTGTGGCAGGACATTGAGCAGTGTGCCGATCAACCGCAGTTCGACATCATCGGCGCGCTCCGCCAACTCGACCAACCGGTTGGCCACAACCGTTAGCCGTGGACGATCGAGATCGGCGATCGCCTCGAACGCGCGCGCTTCCGATAGCAGAGCGAAGGTCCGAGCGGCGAGCGATCCGGGCGCGACGATCGCCGAGACCTCCGCATCGGGCGGCAATATCTCGTCCAATTCTGCCGCCAGCGGCACATGCAACCGTATCCGCTCCACCGCGCCGAGCGCCGTGAGCAGCGGCTGGCCGCGATCCGCGCCGATCTCCTCCGCCGCCTCGATCAGGGCCAGTGCTTCGTCGGGCCGAGCTGCCGCCGCAACGCGGATTGCGACACGATAGCCCCGCAGAAGGAAGTCCGGCAGACCGGCGTGCGCCAGCACCGGCAGCGCCTCATCGATCAGCGTGCCGGCCGTGGTAACTTCATTACGCAGATAGAGGTGGTCGGCCAGCGCCACCGCCAGCATCGCTGCGGTATCGGAGCGGCGCCCGACGCTGCACGGGATATCAGCCAGCCCCTCGTGCAGCAGCCGCTCCGCGTCTGCGAGCCGTCCCTTCGCACGGTGGATGTCCGCCATCGTCACCAGTGCGACCGCCTCGGCGAAGCCCAGTCCCGCCATACGTCCGTGCCGGACAATCGGACGCAACAGTTCCTGTGCGTGGCGGTGGTCGCCGGCCCGCGCGGATTGTGCCGCCGATATCGCCCAGAGCAATCGCGAACCGAAATCCGCCGTTTCGGTCGTAGAGTTGGCAATGCCGCCCTCAACAGTCTCCCCTGTCGTCGCCAGGCGGATGGCCCTCAGAATCGCCTGTTCTCGATCGTCGACCGCGTCGTCTTCTGTCGGTGGCGTTGGGTCTCCGCCTGAGAGCATCACGGTCCAGCGCGCGATACGGGCGAGCGCCGCGTCCGCTGCGATCCGCGCCGGCGGTATACGGCCGAACGCATCGATCAGGCTGGACGGCCCTGATCGCTCGAGCGCCTGCATGCCGAATTGTGCGACCAGTGCAGCGCAGCGTTCGACGTTCTGGCCCGCGCTGGCGATGACGATCGCCTGCTCGGGTTCGCCATGTTCTACGTGCCAGTCGATCGCCGCCGCATGTGATGCCGCAAGTGCCTCGGGGGAGCAATCTCCGTCGTCCATCAGAAGCGCGACGCGCAGCGCCGGCTGGATGGCGAAACGATCGGTGCTTCCCGGTACGATGCCGACAAGCGGCCCCGACCGGGCGATGTTACGCAACAATGCGCCCGCCATTTCGTCGCCGGTAAGCGCGGCGGCAAGATCGGCGGTCAGCACTGGCGCAACCGCACAGCGCGTCAGCACCGCGCGATGCCGCGCGGGCAACGCGGCGAGCGGTTCGCGGAAAAGCGGCGTGATCCAGGGTGCGCAACGCCGTGCCCAATTCTCGGGGCCGGCATTCCATCCGTCATTGCGCAGCCCCGCTGCGACCTTGCCGAGCGCGCCCCACCAGCCCTGCAGGGCATCGTTCAATCCCCGCGCACGCCGACTGCCGAGGACGACGCCCTCGGCGCGGAGATAGTCGACCACCTCGGCATCGCGGGCCCGCAGCACCCGGGCGTCGATCAGCAGCACCGCGCCGCGTTGCTCGATCAGTTGTGACAGGCCATGGTCGTCGCGACAGGTCGCCAGCAGATGCAAATTGGTCGGGCAATTGGCGATCAGGTGCCGCAGGAAGTCGCGGTCACCGGCCTCGTTGAGCTGGTCGATGTCGTCGAGGCACAGCAGCATCGGCCCCATGTGATCATGGATATGGTTGGCAAGAGCGACTGCCAGCGTTTCCGCCGCGACCGGCCCGCCGTGATCCGCTCGCTCACCGGTCGCAAGAAACACCGCCTCGACAATGTGACCGGCCAGTTGTCCCGGCGGTAGTCGGTAGCAAGAGACCCATGCCGCTGCGCAGCCAGAACCCAGCATTTCGTCATACAGCTGACCGGCAAACACCGTCTTGCCGTAGGCGAGCGGTGCGGTGACGAGCGTGACGTCGTGCGTCAGGACATGGCCGAGCCATTGGCGATGGCGTTGTATGGCGGCGAGGGGCTCGGGGGCTCGCGGCGGAACGAGCTTCGCCTTGCTCACCAGCGGCGTACGACTGGATGGTGCCGCACCGTCCCGGGGGACAAGTGTCGCGATCTTCGCGTCGGATGGTGTTGCCGTCATTCGGCCTCTCCATTCCCGGCCGGCATCTGGGACCGGTCCGTGGAAAAAGGCTATGCGCGTGGTTTTCCCTGCGCAACCCCCACCGCCACGACCCCCCACTATCCCCCCCATCAACCCGCCTCGCCGGACGCTCCGTGGCGATCCTAGTCTGGGTGAACCAAAAGCCGCCAGTCAGAGTGCTCTGACAAGCGCGGGAAAAGGGGAGACCTGAACGATGCGCCCAACGCATATCGCTGTTGCCTTGCTGGCAAGCACCGCCCTGGGATTTCCAGTTGTCGTCCAGGCCCAGACAGGCGCCGCCGCGCCGCCCCCTGCCGAGCAGGAAGAACCCGTTCCGCAAGACGACGGGCAGATCCGTGAAGTGGTCGTCACTGCGCAGAAGCGCGAGCAACGGCTGCAGGATGTCCCGGCGGCGGTTTCGGCGATCGGCGGCGAAGCGCTGCAATCGCGCGGTATTGCCGAAACCTCTGACCTGATGGGCGCGGTACCGAGCCTTCAGGTCACCACCCCCTATGGCCGGACCCAACCCAATTTCGCGCTGCGCGGGATTTCGGTGGCGAACGAATTTTCCGCCTCTACCGCCTCGCCGGTCGGCGTCTATGTCGATGAGGTCTATCAGAGCTTCCGCGTCAGCCACGGCCTGCAGCTTTACGACATCGACCGGGTCGAGGTGCTGCGCGGGCCGCAAGGCACGCTCTATGGCCGCAACACCACCGGAGGCGCGATCAGCTTCTTCACGCGCCAGCCGCGGCTGGCGGAATCGAACGGCTACATCACCGCCGGCTACGCCAATTACGACACCTATACCGTGCAGGCCGCGGCAGAGGCGACGCTGATCCCCGACGCGCTCGGCATCCGCATCGCCGGCACCTGGGCCAAGGGCGATGGCTGGCAGCGCAACCTGATGCCCGGCGCCGAGCGCGACCTTGGCACCACCAACACGATCGGCGGCCGGCTGGCGATCCGCGCGCGCCCGACGCCCGAGCTCGACATCAATCTCAAAGTCTATGCCGCGAAGGACAACCCCTGGGGTACCGCCCCCTATGCCGGCGGGCAGCTGGCCGGGGGGCAGGACGCGCTCGGCTACTCGCGTTTTGATCCGCAGCCATTGCTTGGTGGCCGCCGGCTCGGCCGCGACGAGGTGATGGTCGACCGCGTCGGCCGCAACATGAGCGAGACCAAGGGCTTCGCCCTCAACATCAAATGGGATGTGAACGACAAGGTCACCCTGACATCGATCACCGGCTACGACACCGGGAAATACATCAACAATCCCGACGATTGCGACGGATCGCCCAACGACCTGTGCTCGATCGGCTTCACCTCGACCAGCAAGAACTTCAACCAGGATTTCCGGCTCAACTATTCCGACGACAGGTTCGATATCGTCGCGGGTGCCTATTACGGCAAGGACACGGTCAAGACGACCAACTATCCCGATTTCTTCGGCGTGCTGCGGCCCTTGCTACAGGGCGCGGGGTTGCCCGGCGGCTTCAACAATGCCGCGGTCGGCACGCCCGATGCGATCCGCTATGTTCCCGGCTTCGCCGTCAACCCGGCGCTGCGTCCCGGCGACGCGGGCTTCTGCGCCCCGATCGAGGTCAATCCCAACGGCTTCCTCGATGCGCGTTCGCTGGTCGCGTTGCAGACCGACATCGCGCTCAACAATTCGGGCGGCGGCGGCTTTGGCGGCGCCTATTCGGCGGCATGCCGCACCGCCGGCGCGCCGCCCTTCTCCCCGATCAAGGGCGTCCAGCGCTACGATGTCGAGCGGCCTTCGACCGCCGTCTATGCCGACGTCACGTGGAAGGCGACCGACAAGCTCACCGTCGCCGCCGGCCTCCGCTACACCTGGGATGAGGTCAATTACCTCAACGGCAGTACGATCCTATTCGGCTTGGATGGTACCACCCCGGTCGCCAACCTGATCCCGTACAGCCGCCAGTACAACCCGAACCTGGCCCCGCTCGAACGACGCGAAAAGGCCCGGCGCCTGACCGGTCGGTTCAACCTCAGCTACGCGTTCAACGACGATATCATGGGCTACGCGCAATATAGCCGGGGCTATCGCAGCGGCAGCTTCAACGGCCTCGCCTATCAGGGCGTGAACCAGGTTTATTACATCCAGCCCGAGAAGGTGAACGCCTATGAAGCCGGGTTGAAGACGATGCTGTTCGACCGGCGCGTGATGTTCAACCTTGCCGGCTTCTACTATGACTATTCGAACCATCAGGTGACGCAAGTCGTCGGCGCCACCACCTTCACCCGCAGCGCCAATGGCCGGCTGTTCGGGGGCGAGGCCGAACTGAGCTGGCGCGCGCTCAACACGCTGCGCTTCGATGCGAGCATCGGTTATCTCAACAGCGAATATCGCGGCAACAAGACGATCCCCGGCAATCCGGCAACGGACTTTCAGGGGCTGAACGTCAACGGCAATCCTTTCCCCAACGCACCTGAGCTGACTTTCCAGGGCGGGTTCGACTGGGACATTGTCAAGGACGGCCGCAATCGGCTCACCCTGCGTGGCGATGCCGCCTATATGGGCAAATATTATTTCGACCCGTTCAAGAACTACGGCCAGTCGCCCTGCGACAAGCCGCCTGCGGGGTCGAACATTACCCTGGCCGGGCCGGATATCAGCTGCGGAAATCCCGCCTATTGGCTGGTCAATGGGCGCCTGACCTACGAACGCGACAATTTTTCGGTCAGTGTCTGGGGGAAGAACATCTTCAACAAATTCTATTACACCTACGGCCTCAACATCAACGTGTTCGGCCTCGACTATCTCAACCGGGGGATGCCGCGGACCTACGGCGTCGAAGCGACGATGAAATTCTGATGCGGCGCTTTGCAAACAAGGTGGTCCTGATCACCGGCGCGGCGCGCGGCATCGGGCGCGCCGCGGCGATGGAATTCGCCGTGGAGGGCGCACGCGTCGTCGCCACCGATATCGATGCCGACGCGCTGGCCGAGACCGGGCGCGAACTTGAGGCGCTCGGGCTCGCGATCACCGCCCTTCAGCAGGATGCGAGTTCGGCCGAGGACTGGACCCGCGTGATCGCCGGGATCGAGGCCAGCCATGGCGGGATCGACATCCTCGTCAACAATGCCGGCTGGGGCTTCCTCAAGACGATCGAGGAAACCGGGCTCGACGAATGGCGGCGGCTGATGGCGATCAATGTCGAAAGCGTGTTCCTCGGCATGCAGGCGGCGATCCCGGTGATGCGCGAGCGTGGCGGGGTGATCGTCAACGTGGCCTCGATCGCCGCCAACGTCGCCGAGCCGCTATTCCCCGCCTACAACGCCACCAAGGGCGCCGTGTCGATGCTGACCAAGGCCGCCGCCGTCGATTGCGTGCGCAAGGGCTGGCCGATCCGCATCAACTCGCTCCACCCCGGTTATTGCGACACCAAGCTGGTGCGCGACGCCGTGGCCGCGCTGGGCACCGAAGCGGAGCAGTTCGCGGGCAGTGTCGCCGCCGCGATCCCGCTCGGCCGGCTGGCCGAACCGCGCGAGATCGCCCGGCCGCTGCTGTTCCTGGCGAGCGACGATGCCGCATACATGGTCGGCAGCGAGTTGGTGGTCGATGGCGGCTACATCGCGGTGTGAAACGGGGAGCTGGACGATGACGACGGCATTCGAACTCACGGGACGCAAGGCGCTGGTGACCGGCGCGGCGAATGGGATCGGCGCGGCGATCGCGGCGGCGCTGGCCAGGGCGGGCGCAGCCGTGACCGTGACCGATGTGGCGGAGGAACAGGGCTCCGCAACCGCCGCGTCGATCGGTGGCCATTTCGCCCGGCTGGACGTCACTGAGGAGTCGGACTGGGAAGCCGCTATCGCCACGGCGGTGCGCGCGATGGGCGGGCTCGATATCGTCGTCAACAATGCCGGGATCGAGGTTTCGGCGCTCGCGATCGACGCCGATCCACGCGATCTGCGCCGGATGCTCGACGTCAATGTCGTCGGCACCGCACTGGGCATCAAGCATGGCTTCCGCGCGATGAAGCCCGGCGGAGCGGCGGGGCAGGGCGGAGCGATCGTCAACATCGCCTCGGTCGCGGCGACGATCCCGTTCCCCGGCATCTCGGGCTACTCCGCGACCAAATCGGCGGTCGACCGGATGACGCGGGTCGCTGCGGCGGAGGCCGGCAAGCTCGGTTACGGCGTGCGGGTCAACTGCCTCTATCCCGGCCTTGTGCCCACCGCGATGGGCAGCAAGCTGGCGGTGGATATGGCGGCTTTGGGCCTGTGGCCCTCGGCCGAGGCTGCGGTCGGCGACGTGATCGGCCTGACCCCGCTCGGGCGGTTGGGCGAAGTCGCCGATATGGCCGACGCCACCGTCTTTCTGTGCAGCGACGCGGCGCGCTTCATCACCGGCATCGGACTGCCCGTCGACGGCGGCATGGGCAGCTGACCGGCATCGAAAATCATCGAAGGTCAAAGATTTTGGGAGAGTGGGAATGGGCAGCAAGAAACCGGTCATCGTCTACGGGGCCTCGGGCTATACCGGGCGGCTGGTGTGCGAATATCTGCGCGAGCTGGGCATTCCCTTCATCGCCGCCGGCCGCGACGAGAAGCGCACACGCGAAGTGGTCGAGCGTATCCCGGGGATCGAGACCGCCGATTACGAGGTGGTCGGCGTCAAGCATGACGTGAAGTCGCTGACCGAGCTGTTCCGCGGCGCCAAGGTCGTCTGCAACATGGTCGGCCCGTTCATCAAATACGGGCCGGAGACTGTCGAGGCGTGCCTGGAGGCCGGATGCCACTATCTCGATACCACCGGCGAGCAGGACTGGATGATGCTCGCCCAGGAGAAATGGGGGCAGGCGTTCGCCGACAAGGGTCTGCTGCTCAGCCCCTGCGTCGCGCAGATGTACACCACGGGTGAGATCGCGGCGAACATCGCGCTGGAGACCATGCCGGGCCTCGACACGCTCGATATGCTGGTGCTGTGGAAGGGCTTCCCGACCTATGCCTCGGTCCAGACAATCTTCACGATCCTCAAGGCGGACTGGTACTTCCTCGAGAACAACCAGTACGTCCAATGGCCGACGCTGACCGCCACCGAATGCCAGGTGCCCGGCCAGCACGCCACCGCGCTGACCTTGCCCTGGGGCGGCACATCGCACCCGATCTGGTTCAAGGACGATCCGCGCGTATCGACGGTCAAGGTCCATGGCGGCGTGTTCGCGCGCGAAGTCATGGACAATGTCGTCAACATGACCAAGATGATCGAGACCGACATCAAGCCGCTGCCGTTCGACGAGCAGGAGGCAGCTCTGTCGAAGATGGCGGATTCGGTGCAGGGCGCGATGCCGCCGCGCGAGAATCCGCGGCTCAATACCAGCATCGACTCCGTCTATGCCTCGGGCCCGCTGGGCCGCGTCCATGTGCTGATCCACGGCAACAGCAACTACAAGCAGACCGGGTTGCTCCAGGCGTTCTGCGCGCTCAGTCTGGTCCAGCAACCGCCGCGCCGTGCGGGCTTCGCCTCCGCCTGCCAGGCGTTCGGCCATCAGGCGCTCTATGGCGTGATGCGGCAGTTCGGGCTGGTGCTGAGACCGATCGTCACCGTCCACGACTGACTCGGCTGAAAGGGAGAGGGCCATGCGGCTGGTCGACTATCTCGATAAGGGCGCGTCGCTCGGCGCCGGTGCGCCCTGCCTGACGATGAACGGCCACAGCCTCTCCTATGCCGAGGTGCAGGGCCACACGCATCGTGTCGCGCGTGCCCTGCATGCGGCGGGGATCGCGGCGGGGGAGCATGTCGCGATCCTGTCCGGCAACGACCCGCTGGCCTTCGCGTCGGTGTTCGCGATCTCGCGCGCGGCGTGCGTGTGGTGCCCGATCAACCCGCGCAACGAGGCGTCGGAGAACGCCTTCATCCTCGATGCGTTCGATTGCGTCGCGCTGATCTTCCACAGCAAGTTCGCGCGGCTGGTCAACGAACTGCGGGTCAGCCTGCCCAAGCTGCGCCTGCTCGTCTGCCTTGACGAGACCCAGCCCTTCGCGCCGTCGCTGGAGGAATGGCTGATGGGAGTGACGGATGCGCCGTTCCATGTCGATCCGGTGAGCGATCTGGCGATGATCCCCGGCACCGGCGGCACGACCGGGTACCCCAAGGGGGTGATGCTCACCAACCGCAATCTCGAGACGATGACCGCGCTGACGCTGATGGGCTATCCGTTCGCCGGACGCCCGATCTATCTCGCGATGGCGCCGCTGACTCATGCGGCGGGGGTGCTGACCTTTCCGGTGCTGTGCCATGGCGGCGAGATCGTCATCATGTATCAGCCCGATATCGGCGATTTCCTCGATCTGGTCGCCCGGCATCGCGTCACCCACAGCTTCCTGCCGCCGACCCTGATCTACATGCTGCTCGAGCATCCGGCGCTGGCGGAGACCGATCTCTCCAGCCTTCAATGCTTCTGGTACGGCGCGGCGCCGATCTCAGCCGCGCGGTTGGAGGACGCGCTGGTGCGGATCGGACCGGTGATGGCGCAGCTGTTCGGCCAGACCGAGGCACCGATGATGGTCTCGATGATGGCGCCCGCGGATCACTTCAACGCCGACGGCACGATCGCGCGCGAGCGGCTGGCGTCCGCCGGCAAGCCAGGCCCGCTGGTCGAGGTCGCGATCGTCGATGCGGAGGGCAGGGCGCTTCCGCAGGGCGAGCGCGGAGAGATCGTGGTGCGCTCCAGCCTGGTGATGGCGGGCTATTACAAGAACCCCGAAGCGACGGCCGAGGCGAGCGTGAACGGATGGCACCGCACCGGTGACATCGGCTTCCTCGACGGCGACAATTTCCTCTTCATCGTCGATCGCGCGAAAGACATGATCATCACCGGCGGCTTCAACGTCTATTCCGCCGAAGTCGAACAAGCCCTGCTCCGCCACCCCGCAATTCTTGACAGTGCGGTATTCGGTCTCCCCGACGAAAAATGGGGCGAACGCGTCTGCGCCGTGGTGCAGCTGCGCGGGGGGCAGCGCGCCGATCCGGCTGAGATCATCGCCCACGTCAAGGCAGAGATCGGCAGCGTCAAGACACCCAAGGAACTGGAGATCTGGGACGATCTGCCCCGGTCCAAGGTCGGCAAGGTGCTGAAGAAGGACATTCGCGCCAGCAAGCTCGCGGCGCTGCAGGGAGCTGGCGCGTGAGCAATGACCGGCGGGTCCTCGTCGCGGGCGTCGGCATGATCCCGTTCGTCAAACCCGGCCAGAGCGGCCCCTATGACGTGATGGCGCAGGCGGCGGTGCGTGCCGCGCTGGCCGATGGCGGCATCGCCTATGACCGGATCGAGCAGGCGGCGGTCGGCTATGTCTATGGCGACAGCTGCGCCGGGCAGAAGGCGCTTTACGGCGTCGGCATGACCGGGATCCCGATCTTCAACGTCAACAACAATTGCGCGACGGGGTCTTCAGCGCTGTTCATGGCGCGGCAGGCGGTGGCGAGCGGGGCGGCGGAGTGCGTACTCGCGCTGGGGTTCGAGCAGATGCGACCCGGTGCGATCGGGACGATCTTCGACGATCGCGTCAGCCCGTTCGCCGAGTTCGATGCGCTGTGCGATGAACTGGTCGATGTCGATCTGCCGCTGGCGCTGCGCTATTTCGGCGGTGCCGGGCGGGCGCATATGCAGCGCTACGGCACCACGCTGGCCGATTTCGCCAAGGTGCGCGCAAAGGCGAGCCGCCATGCGGCGAACAATCCGCTCTCGCTGTTCCGGACGGTGATGACAGAGGAGGATGTGCTGGCCGCGCCGGTTCTGTGGCCCGGCGTGATGACGCGCCCGATGGCCTGTCCGCCGACCTGTGGTGCAGCCGCCGCGATCCTGGTCTCGCCCGATTTCGCGCGCAGGCATGGTGTCTCGGCCAAGGTGGCGATCGCGGCGCAGGCCATGGTCACCGACCGGCCGGTCGCGTTCGGCGCACGCGATATGATGGAACTGGTCGGCCGCGACATGACGCGTCGCGCCGCTCAGGCGGTTTACGAGGCCGCTGGCGTGGGTCCTGCGGACATCCCCGTCGCAGAACTCCACGATTGCTTCGCCCACAACGAAGTCATCACCTACGAAGCACTCGACCTGTGCGGTGAGGGTGAGGCGTCGCGCTTTATCGCCGACGGTGAGAACAGCTATGGCGGCCGTACCGTCACCAACCCCTCGGGCGGCCTCTTGTCCAAGGGACACCCGCTCGGCGCGACGGGCCTCGCGCAATGCTATGAGCTGACTCACCAGCTGCGCGGTAGCGCCGGCGCGCGCCAGGTGGACGGTGTTCGTCACGGTTTGCAACATAATCTCGGCTTGGGTGGCGCGTGCGTGGTCACGCTCTATGAACGCGCCTGATGGCTGGGATTCCTTGCCATGCAAGAATGGGCGCCCTTGACCTACGAGAGCGGTTTCAACCATCCAAGACGGGTGCCAGCAGCGTAGTGCGCCCGCCTGCAAGACGTAAGTCAAGGTTGGCCGGGGCGCGGTCGTCAAGCAGCTAGTGTCGGCTTCAGCAACTTTCCGTCCGAACGCGGCCATTCCGTCTCCGGTCCAGAACCAGCCGCTCGATTGACAGTCGAGAGCTGAGCATAACTTGGCGGCGACATTCACGACCGCGACACTCGTTGTGGTCGGGGTGCCCGCTGCAACTCAAAACCAGGATACTAGAGCCGATCCAGCATTTCGTCGGTTTGAGGCCACGGAGCGGGTCGAGCGCGATTAGCGCGCGATGGTTTCCGAAAGTGCGGCGCGTCGTCCGCGCATCTGCACTCGGAGATGCCCCGTGGCTTCGTGCGTCTCACGGACCGATTACAGTCTAACTGGTCGCTTCAGGATGTGGCCGTGTACCGCCCGTTCCTCGAGGAGCTAATGTTCAAAAACTCGCAGTTTACGCCGCCCCAACGCTCATTGGCCCGGAGTGAAGCCAAGAAGTTGATCGCGCTGCATCTTCGGCTTGGAACCTTTAGAATCTGGCGCTCCAGGGTTAAGTTCCGTTCAGTCGATGGCGCGTTCACGCCAAAGCGTGTCGAGAAGCTGTTGTCGCTTGGCGGCTATCCTGAAGTCAGCCTGAAGGCCGCGACCGGATAGACTTCGGACACACGTTACTCCCAGCATTTACCGCCGCCGTGCAGCACCGCTGAGACGGCGGCGGCCCCCCAAATTGTTCATACTTCTCAGCGTACCGGCAGTGGCGGTGCCTTTGCGGCGGGGAGCGAAACCTTGAGCTCCTTGGCCAGCGTGGGCGCGATCTGGCGCATGTCGATCGTGCCGAGATTCCTGCCCGTCGCGATCCCCGGGCCGGTGATGAAGAAGGACGAGTGCATGTCGGGGCGTACGTCCCGCGTCGAGAAGGCGCCGTGCGAACCGCCCTTGGACTTTTTCACCAGTGCACCCGACATCGAATTACCCATGCGGTAACCGGGATTGAACGCGACGATATAGGCGACGCCGGGAGGCAGGCCGCGGTTCGCATATTCCTCCCGCGCATAGATCCGCTCGATGCCGTTCGCCGGATCGGCCGCGAGCTTCTGAAGATAGGCAAGGGTCTCGGCGCGAACCTGCTGGTCCTTCGGATTCTCGAACACGATCATCGCCGAACTGCCGACATACCAGGCAAAGGCCTTCCACGAAGTCACGACGCGATCCTCGCCTTCGCCGCTCAGTTTGATGAAGCCGGCCTCAGCCAGCCCGGCATTGAGGTTCACCTGATGCGTCACCTTGTCGAAGCCATGATCGGAGACGATCGCGACGACAGAGTCCGGATAGGCCTTGCGGTGCGCGGCGACGACCCGGCCGATCTGGGTATCGATCCGTTCGAGCGCAGCATTCCCCTCCGCACTGAACGGGCCATGTTCGTGCTGGGCGTGGTCGCCCGCGACGAAATGGACCGTGAGGAGATCGGGACGTTTCTGCTCGATCAGCGCGATCGCATCGTCGGCGATCTTCACGTCGTCCTCGTCATTGCCCTCGACCAGGTTGAAGTCGATGTCGTGCGCCTTCTTCGTCACCGGCCAGAAGATGCTGGCGGTGCGCAGCTTGGCCTTCTTCGCCACCCCCCACAGGGTCGGTGCCTTGATCTCTGCGTAGGCGCTATACCCCTTGGGCAGCTTGGCCGTCGCCGCGAAGGGGCGGTTGTTGTAGATGCCGTGTTCGAGCGGCAGCACGCCCGTCACCAGGGTCGTGTGATTGGGGTTGGTGACGGTGGGGTTCACGTTGATCACCTGTTGCGCATAACTCCCGTCCTTGAGAAAGCCGCGCAGCACGGGGATGGCGAGTTGGTGCTTGTCCGCCTCCAGCACCGCGTCAGGGCGCATCCCGTCGATCGAGATCAGCAGGACCGGATGGCGTGCCTGCGCCTCGGCGGCCTTTTGCGGCGCGCCGGGACACGCCACCACCGATCCGGCGGGGAGGACGGCGATCGCGGCGATCGCGATCGTGGCCTGAAGAATGCGCCGTCGCTTCATCACTGACTCCATTTACTCTTCCGGATCGGGTGGTGGCCTAGAAGCGATGCTCGAGCTTGACCTTGAACTGGCGGCCGCGCGGATTGACCGTGCCGACGAAATAGCCCTCATCCTCGTCCGCGACCGGCGGCCAGGTGTTGAAGACATTGTTGATGCCGAAGGTGAAGCGGGTGTTGCTGTCGGGACCAAGCGCGGTGGTGACGCGCAGATTGTGCAGCACCGCGGGCTTCACGCGCATGTAATAGCGGTTGATGCCATTGTCGTTGAATACGGTGATGGTCTTGGGCTTGCCCAGCGCCTCGTAGATCGCCTGGGTGGTCGAGGCCGAGCTGTCGGCATAGGCGCCGAAATAGCTGGTGAACCAATTGACCGACCAGCGACCACTGCGCCAGCCGAGCGACAAATTGCCCTTCCACTTCGGACGGCGATTCTTGCCGAGCTCGTCGGTGACGATGCCGTCGTCGGCGAGTTCTTCGTCGCGCTTGAGATAGTTGGTCGCCTCGGCCTTGAGCGTGAACTGGCCAAGACCGAAATCGGGCAGGCGCCAGTTGAGCGCGAAGTCGATGCCCGCGAGCTTGCGTGAGCCGAGGTTGATATAGTCGTTGATCAGGCTGGTGATCTCACCGACCGTGGCGCGCTTGGTGGCGTTGGTCGGCTGGGCGGCATTGTAGGCGGCAAAGGCCGCGATATCGGCGGCGGTCGGGGCACGACGGGTGACGCGGCTGTTGCCGGCATAGCTCGCGGTGCCCGAGCCGAGGTTGATCTGACCGATCGCTGTGCCCGAGGCGAGGGCCGCCTGGGTCGCGAGATCGAGCAGCAGCTCGTCGGTCGCCAGCACTTCGGCATTGCCGAGCGCGGTGATCGCATCGCGCTGATACAGGTTCCAATAGTCGACGGTCAGCGAAAGCCCGCGGACGCCCGGCACATCGAGCACCAACCCCGCGCCGAAATTCTTGGCCCGCTCCGGATTGAGCCGGTCATTGCCCTGACGGAAGGTCCGCCGCGGGGCGTTGTCGTCAGCGGCCGAACCGGTGACGTCGAAGCGGTAGGGATCCTGCGTATAGTTCACGCGCAGCAGCGGGGTGGTGTTGGTCTGGGCGAGGTTCGGCGCGCGGAAGGATTCATTGTACGATGCACGCAGCTTGAGCCAGGGCGTCGGCCCCCACAGCACGCTGAACTTGGGCGTGGTGCTTGACCCGTGGATCGAGAAGCGCTCGTGCCGGATCGCGGCGCTGAGTTCGAGCACCTTGAACAGGAAGAAGGAATTGTCGCGCGTGACCAGGGGCAGCGCGATCTCCGCGTACCCGGCCTGGATATTCTGCTTGGCGTGGATGTCCGAGTTCGGGCTCATCGCGATGAAGTCGTTGTCATTCTCGCGCAGATAGGGGAACTGGCTGCCCGAACCCGGCGGGTTGAGGCCCGCATAGGGCGCCTTCCACGCATCGTAGCGTTCCCAGCGCGCCTCGGCGCCGGCCGCGACCTGGATATTGCCGCCGCCAAAGGGAAGCTTCCACAGCTCGCCCGCGATCTTGGCATCCCAGACGATCAACTGCGTCTTACCGTAGCGATTGTCGGTATCGTACATCGGATCGGTGACCGATGCGGGATTGAGATAGGGCTGGTCTGCGACGACGCGGTTGTTGACCACCTTGAAGGTCACCGGGAACGGATTGTAGGCGGTCGCGTCGGTGCGGTTGAGCGCCATGCGCAGGAGCGATTCACGATAGATGTTTGACTCGGTCTCGTGGCTATAGGCGCCCGAGATCAGCACGCCGCTTTCCCATGACCAGTTGCGACCGAAATTGCCGCGCGCACCGGCGAGCGCGCGATAGAAGCTCGAATTCACCTGGATATAGCGCTGTCTTGTGCCGGGCGGGATCAGACCCGAGACGATGGTGACATCCGCCGGCGTGCCCGCGATGCGCGGCGTACCGTCGGCATTGGGTGCGCCCGTCGGGTGATAGAAGCGTGTACCGAACGGGTTATAGGGATTCGAGGCGGGGACGTAGAGGCCGGGCTCGTTGACGTTCTGCATGTTCGCTTCTTCGCGCTGGCTCTTCGCGCGCGAGCCCGAATAGATCACGTCGCCGAACACGGTCAGGCTGTCGCTGAACTCATGCTCGATGAACCCGGCCAGGTTGAGGCGCTTGAGCGCGGGCACCAGGGTGCGGTGCGGCAGGCGGTTGTCGTAATATTCGTCCTCGGCGCCGCCCAGCGTCCGCGATGGCGCGGTCTGCTTGAAGTTCACCGCGCCGTCGGCACCGGGATAGAGGAAGAAGGTACCGTCGGTCGCCACCGTCGCGACGCCGCCGGTCGGGGAGGTCGAGGTGGAGATGCCACGATTGCCGTCGGGACGGCCGCCGTTGAAGGTCAGGAAGTCCGATTGGATGAAGCCGCGGCGATACTGGCCGTAATGGGTGATCGTGCTGCCGTTATCGAGATCGTTGTCGCGCGAGAAATTGGCGCCGGTCGCGGGATCGACGATCGCCTCGCCATTCCACGGCGCGGGCAGCTCGCGCGTGCGCCGCAGGTCGGACTGCGAGCCCCATTTGCGGTCACCGAACAACAGCTTGTTGCGATCGAAATAGTCGGCGGAGACGCCGACCGAGGTGTGGCCGAACTGGAAGGTCTTGGCTGCGGTAATGCGGAACTCGTCCGCCCCGCCATCGTCGGTGATCGCGCTTTCGATCGAAATCCGGCCGCGATCCTTGCCCGGATCGATGATGTTGTTGATCACGCCCGCGGCAGCATCGGAACCGTAGATCGCCGAGGCACCGTCGCGCAGCACCTCGACCCGCGAGATCAGCGAGGTGGGAACGACATTGGCGTTGGCCGAGAGCGAGGGGACGCCCTGATCGGTGCCGGTGATCGGGTGCGGGGCCAGGCGGCGACCGTTGATGAGCAGCAAGGTGCTGCCGGCGCCGATGCCGCGAAGGTCGGGGGAGGAAACGTCGCCGCGCGCGCCCTGTGAGGCGATCGTGCCTTCGTTGATCTCGGGCGGAGCGGCGGAAGGCAGGGTTTCGTAGAGGTCAGCGCCGGTGGAGCCGCCGCGCAGGTCGATCTCGGACTGGTCGATGACGGTGACGGGGAGGGCGCCTTCCTGCGCCTGGCGCAGGTTGGAGCCGGTGACGACGACTTCCTTGGCCTCTTCGCTCTGCTCCGGCTGATCAACGGTCTGCGCATGCGCGCCGCCCGTCGCCGCCAAGACAGCGAGAATCGCGGTGCCGCACCGAATCGAATGACGAATTGCCATTTATCCCCTCCTGTAATCTCGACAAATCCAGCCCGATAGAAACGTCATTTCCCCGTCGCCCCGACGTGGGAAATGGCGGGCTCCAGCGTCCTGCTTCGTCGATGTTTCTAGGAAGCTAGCATGGCTCATTTATGTCGAAATAGACGTGTATTACCGATATATTGAACGGGAATTTCGATGGATAAGAACCCATGACCCTGATCCAGCTTCGCGCCTTCGTCGCCGTCGCCCGCCATAATGGCTTCACTGCAGCGGCACGGGCGCTCAACATGAGCCAGACCACGATCACCTCGCAGATCCAGGCACTGGAGGAGGAACATGGCGTGCGCCTGTTCGAGCGACGCGGCCGCCGCATCGAACTGACCGAGATCGGGCGCGAGTTCCTGGACCTTGCGCGCCGGATGACGGGGCTGGAGGACGATGCCGCGATGATGCTGAAGGACAGTGCGCAGATGCGCAGCGGGTCGCTCAAGATCGGCGCGGTCAGCCCGTTCCACGTCATCGAGATGATCGAGACGTTCAACACCAGCTACCCCGACGTGTTTCTGTCGATGGCGCTAGGGAACTCCGAATCGGTGCTGCGCGAACTGGCCAATTATGGCTGCGACGTTGGGATCATGGCGCGCGATACCGATGATGATCGGTACCATGTGCAGCATTATGCGAGTTATCCGGTGATTGCGTTCGTTCGCCGTGACCACCGTCTGGCGGTGCTGAAATCGATCGAACTGACCAGCCTGGCCGAAGAGAAATTGCTGATGCGGGAGCGAGGCTCGACCACGCGCCGCGCGCTGGAGGACGGGTTCGCGACGATCGGCACAGTGCCGCAGCTGGCGATGGAGATTGGCAGCCGCGAGGCGATCCGCGAGGCTGTGATCCGGGGCCTTGGCATCGGGACGGTGTCGGAGTCCGAGTACATCCCCGACGAGCAACTCCACCCGCTGCCGATCGCGGGTTCACCCGTGCTGACCCATATCTATGTCTGCTGCCTGCGCGAACGGCGGCGCAGCCGTATCATCGCATCCTTCTTCGAAGCGCTCCGCCAAGCGAAGGCCGGACGCGTGCGGCGGAGCTGAAGGAAC
>NZ_JBWKNK010000006.1:0-95240 GCF_059415525.1 Sphingomonas sp. GW821-FHT10C01
GGTCGTTGGTTCAAATCCAACCCCCGCAACCATCAACCACAACTCACACACACAGCCGCCCAACGGGCGGCTTTTTTGCGTTTCTTGGACTTGTCGCGCGGATTCAGCCAATCAGCGCGGCGAAGAATTCCGGCTTCAGCGCGATGAATAGCGCCAGGATCAGCCCGATCGTCAGCCCGGTGATCATTCCCGCGGTGACGCCACGCCGATGCGCCTTCTGCTCGCCATTGGTCATGTTTTCCTCCATGCCTGCGGGCAACCTACGCCGGATACGGCGTGCGCGTAAGGCTATTGTCGCGCTAGACAGCCAGCCTCGCTATCCTGCGGGCATTCTATCTTCGGAAAGACGGCCTTCTTGATCCTGCATCCTCTTCCTCGTCGAACCTTCCTCACCGGCGCGCTGGGTCTGAGCGTATTCCCTGCCGCAGCTCGAGCCGCGAAGGAAGCTGATGTTCCCTATGTGCCCACGCCGCCCGAGGTCGTCGAAGGAATGCTCGATATGGTCGGCCTCAAGGCTGGCGAGCGGCTGATCGATCTCGGCTCCGGAGATGGTCGCATTCCGCGAGCCGCCGCCCGCCGCGGTGCCCATGCGCTGGGGTGGAGATCGATGCGCGGCTGGTCGCGCGCGCGCGTTCGCTCACGCTGCTCGAAGGGCTTGAGGCTGGTGCCCGGTTCGTTCGCGATGACCTCTTCACCATCTCGCTGCGCGACGCCGATGTGGTCACGCTCTATTTGCTTCCTGACATCAATGAGCGCCTGAAGCCCAAGCTTCTCAGCGAGATGAAACCTGGCGCCCGTGTCGTCAGCCATGCCTTCGACATGGGCGACTGGCCGCCCGAGGAGAATCGCGAGATCGCCGACAAGCGGGTCTTCCGCTGGACGATCCCAGCGATCGCGGGTGGCGAATGGCGCCTGACCCGTGCCGGCGGCGCAACGGCGACGCTGGCGGTCGACCAGCGCTATAGCCATGTTTCAGGCACGCTCGATGGTCGTGCGGTCCGTGGAGCATCGCTCTCCGGCGCGGCGCTCGCTTTCACCGCCGACGGCGTCGACTATCACGGGATCGTCGGTGATCGCGCCATCACCGGCGACGACTGGGCCGCCGAACGGATCGATTAGTCCGCTCGACCGGAACCGCAACGACGCTTAGACCATCGCCATGCGCTACGACGATAACCTCACCACCGACCGTCCGACTTTCGTCACCCATCTCGAATGCGCGATGACCGGGGAGCGCTACGACGCCGATACGCTGCAAGGCCTGTCGCGCGCCGGGCGGCCTTTGCTGGTCCGCTACGATCTCGATGCGGTCGGCATGGCGGTTTCGCGTGCGGATTTGACCCAGCGCCCTGCCGACCTCTGGCGCTATCGCGAGCTGCTGCCGGTTCGCCAAACCGCCAACATCGTCAGCCTGGGCGAGATCGCGACGCCGATCGTCCCGCTCGCGAAGATCGCTAACGGCGCCGGCGCCGCGACCCTGCTGGTCAAAGACGAAGGCCGTTTGCCCACTGGATCGTTCAAGGCGCGCGGTCTTGTCATGGCGATCTCGATGGCGAAGGAGCTGGGCGTCACCACCATTGCTATGCCGACCAACGGTAATGCTGGCGCTGCCGCGGCGGCCTATGCCGCACAGGCGGGGATCGAGGCGGTGATCTTCTGTCCCGACGACACGCCCGAGATCAACGTGCGCGAGATCGCGGCGCAGGGCGCGCGCGTTTATCGTGTCAACGGGCTGATCGACGATTGCGGCAAGCTGGTCGGCGCGGGCAAGGAGGCCAATGGCTGGTTCGACCTATCGACGCTCAAGGAACCCTATCGGATCGAGGGCAAGAAGACGATGGGGCTGGAGCTGGCCGAACAGCTCGGCTGGGAACTGCCCGACGTGATCTTCTATCCCACAGGCGGCGGCACCGGCTTGATCGGCATGTGGAAGGCGTTCGATGAGCTGGAGGCGCTGGGCTGGATCGGGTCGAAACGCCCGCGCATGGTCGCCGTTCAGGCCGAGGGCTGCGCGCCGATGGTCCGCGCATGGGAGCAGGGCGAACGCCACGCCACGCGCTGGGAAGACGCGCATACCGTTGCTGCCGGCATCCGCGTCCCGCAGGCGGTGGGCGATTTCCTGATCCTCGACGCGGTGCGCGCGAGCAACGGCTTTGCGATGGCTGTCAGCGATGCCGCGATCCTCGAAGCGGTCGACGATGCCGCGCGGCTCGACGGCCTGCTGCTGTGCCCAGAGGGCGGAGCGACGCTTGCCGCATGGCGCAAGGCGCTGGCGGAAGGGCTGATCTCGCCCGGCGATCGCGCGGTTCTGTTCAACTGCGCGACCGGCCTCAAATATCCGATGCCGGACAATTCGCGCACCCTCGATCGCCATGGGCCGATCGATTTCTCGGCGCTTTAGGTCTCCTTCACGCGCAGCATCGCGACAGCCGCGACCAGCAGCGTCACCGCGGCGAAGGCCATCGTCCAGATCGGCTCGTGCGGGAAGAAGCGCTTCATGATCGACCCCATCACCGTCGCGACCAGCAATTGCGGCACGACGACGAAGACGTTGAACAGCCCCATATAGATGCCGAGCTTGGCCTGGGGCAGGCTCGAGGCCAGGATGGCATAGGGCATCGCCAGGATTGATGCCCAGGCGATGCCGATCCCGATCTGGCTCAGGATCAGCCAGTGCGGATCGCGGATCAGGAAGAAGCTGGCAAAGCCTGCCGCGCCGCAGACCAGCCCGACGATATGCGTCCGTGCCTTGCCGATCCGGCTCGCGAGCAGCGGCAGCAATGTCAGCGCCGCGACCGCCGCGATTCCGTTATAGACAGTGAACAGCACCCCCACCCAGTTCGCGCCTTCCTGAAAGCGCGGATCGGTCGCGTCGGCCGCCCCGTAGAAATATTGCGCAACCACCGGCGTGGTGTTGATCCACATGATGAACAGCGCCGACCAGCTGAAGAACTGCGCCACCGCCAGCTTCTTCATCAGCGGAGGCATACCCGCGAAGTCGCCCACGATATGGCTGAGCATGTTGGCGCCGCTGCCGCGCCGGGCGAGGCCGATCGCGATCAGGCTGGCTACGCCATAGCCCGCGAGAAGTCCGCCGAGCAGATAGACCTCCTTTTCCAGCCCGAACTTGCCGACCGCGACGACAACCGCCGCGCCCGCCGCGATCCAGATCAAGCTGGATGTATTGCCGCGCGCGGCCAGAACGCGCATCGACGTCTCGTCCGCTTCGGCGCGCTGGCCGTCGAACGCCGCCATTTCCTCGGGACTGTATTCCTTCGTGCTCACGACCGTCCACAGCACCGCCAGGAACAACGCCGCCCCCCCGAACCAGAAGGCATAGCGCACCGTATCCGGGATGCCGCCGCCCGGTGCCACATTGGACACGCCCAGATGCTCGAGCGCCCAGGGAAAGATCGATCCGACCACCGCACCCGCACCGATGAACGCGGTCTGCACGGCATAGCCCGCGCTGTGCTGGTCCTTGCGCAGCATGTCGCCGACGAACGCGCGGAACGGCTCCATCGACACGTTGAGCGATGCGTCGAGCACCCACAGCATCACCGCCGCAAACAGCAGCACCGGCGCCAGCGGCATGGCAAACAGCGCCAGCGCCGCCAAGATCGCACCCGCCAGGAAATAGGGCCGCCGCCGCCCTAGTCGGCCGAGCCAGGTGCGGTCGCTCATATGCCCGATCACCGGTTGGACCAGCAGCCCGGTCAGTGGTGCCGCGACCCATAGCGCGGGCAGGTCGTCGATGCTGGTGCCGAGCGACTGGAAGATACGGCTCATATTGGCGTTCTGCAGTGCAAAGCCGATCTGGATGCCGAAGAAGCCGAACGACAGGTTGAACAGGCCCCAAAAGCCCTGACGGGGTTTTTCCATGATTTGTCCTTGAAGAACAGGTTCCGGGGCCGTCGCCCCATCAAGGGAATCGTCATCTCCGCGAAGGCGGGGATCCATTCTGGCTGACGAAGCGGCAAAAGCCCGAGCGGCGGCGGCAATGGATTCTCGCCTTCGCGGGAATGACGGAGGTGGAGTCTGAATTGACCGGCACGATCAACCACCCGACCCGCACGAGCGCCGCACCACCAGCGTCGCCGGCAGCAGCACATCGCCGACGTGTTCCTCGCGGATGCGGCCGAGCAACGTCTCGACCAATGTCCGCCCGGCGGCTCGCGTATCCTGCAAGACGGTGGTGAGCGGGGGATTGGTGAAACTCGCCGCGGCGATGTCGTCGAACCCGACCACCGCGACATCCTCGCCCACCTTGATGCCGTGGGCGGCGAGCGCGCGCATCGCGCCGATCGCGATCAGGTCGCTGGCGGCCAGGATCGCATCGAATGTCTCACCGCTGGTGATCAGTGCCTCGGCGGCGGCGGCGCCGGCTTCCTCGGTGGTCAGCGCGTCGAACTGCAGCCGCTTGCGCGGGATGATCCCACCTTCCTTGAGGGCGGAGACATGGCCGCGATAGCGGTCGTGGAATTCGGGATAATGGCTGGATGCGTGGCCCAGGAACGCGATGTTGCGTCGCCCAAGGCTCAGCAGGTGCCGGGTTGCCTCGCGCCCGCCGCCCTGATTGTCGCAGCCGACGGTCAGCCCGATCCCGCCCGACTGCGATCCCCAGCGTACGAAATGCGTTCCCTGTGCCATCAGCTCGTTGAGCTTGTCGCGGTACAATTCATAATCGCCATAGCCGAGCAGGATCAGACCGTCGGCGCGGCGGCTGTCCTCGAAATCCTGGTGCCAGTCGCTGCCCAGCTGCTGGAACGAAACCAGCATGTCCTGACCATTGTCGGCGCAGGCGCGCATGATCGATCCCAGCATCGACAGGAAGAACGGGTTGATGGCGCTGTCGTCGGCGCTTTCATCCTGAAAGATCAGCACCGCCAGCGTCTCGGCATGGCGGCTGCGCAGGTTCGATGCGGCCTTGTCGACACGGTAGTTCAGTTTCTGGGCGATCGCCTCGATCCGCTTGCGCGTCGCCTCGTTGACGCCGGTGCCGCCGCGCAGCGCGCGCGAAACCGTCGGCTGCGACACCCCCGCGAGGTGCGCGATATCGAATGATGTCGGCTTGCGTTGCATGGCCTTGGCACTCATCCCCTGTCGCCCGCGGATGTGCCCTCCGCTTGACGTCGGAATGTTCACCCCGTTTCGCTGGCCGCGTCAATGTCGCGCGGGGTGATGCGCGCCCGCTGCGCGACTGAATACGTATGCCGTGTGCTGGTCGCGGCGGCGGCTTGGCGCGAATAGGGGGATGAACGCAGCCCGGATCGGGCGCGCCGACAAGATGGCCCGGGCATAATGGGCCAGCATAGGGGAGGAACCATGCGTCACACCGCCACCGGCCGTCAGGCCGCCCGTCTCGCCATTACCGCCAGCGCCGGCGCCATCGCCGCCACGTTGCTGGTCGCATCGCCCGCACTCGCGCAGGACGCCGACCAGCCCGCCGCCGAAGAAGGCAACGAAATCACCGTCACCGGCTTCCGCCGCGCGATCGAGACCGCGGTCGCGACCAAGCGCGACTCGAACCAGATCGTTGAATCGGTCTCGGCCGAGGATATCGGCAAGCTTCCCGATAACTCGATTGCCGAAGCGATCGCGCGTCTTCCCGGCCTCACCGCGCAGCGCCTCGACGGGCGTGCTCAGGTCATCTCGGTGCGCGGCCTCTCGCCCGATTTCGCCGCGACCCTGCTCAATGGACGCGAGCAGGTCACGACGGGCGATAATCGCGGCGTCGAGTTCGACCAATACCCGTCCGAGCTGATGGGAGCGGTCGATGTCTATAAGACGCCGTTCGCCGGCCTGGTCGGTCAGGGGCTGTCGGGCACGATCAATCTGCGCACGATCCGTCCGCTCGACTATGGCAAGCGCGTACTCGGTGTGAATGCGCGCGGTGAGCTGGTCTCGACCGGCAAGCTCAATACCGGTTCCAACGACAAGGGCTATCGCGCCAGCCTTACCTATATCGATCAGTTCGCGAACGACACGATCGGCGTCACGCTGGGCATCGCGCACATCAATTCGCCGACCCAGTTCGAGCGGTTCAACAGCTGGGGCTATCCCAGCTTCGACACCAACAACGACCTGTACGGCATCCGCGACACCAAGGGAACGGCCAGCCAGGCCGACGACACCTTCACCCCGCGACCGGCCTATGCCGCAGCGCAGGGCGCACGGATCATCGGCGGCGCCAAGCCCTATGTCCAGTCGACCGAGCTTGAGCGCACCGGCGTGATGGGCGCGATCCAGTGGAAGCCGACGCCCGAACTCAATATCGTGCTCGACGGCTATTATTCGAAGTTCAAGGACGCGCAGACGCTGCGCGGCATCGAATTCCCGCTGCAATGGGGCGGCGCGGTGCTTCAGCCAGGCTATACCGTCAAGGACGGCATCATCACCGACGGCACCTGGAGCGGGGTCAAGCCGGTGGTGCGCAACGACGCCAATCTGCGTGAGGCGGATCTCTACTCGGGCGGGCTGAATGTCAGCTACGTCACCGGCGGGTGGAAGATCACCGGCGACGCCAGCTATTCGCGCGTCGATCGTGAGGACAAGGTGCTCGAAACCTATTCGGGCACGTCGCGCGGCGGTGGCAACGGGCCGTTCGACACGCTGGGCTTCAGCCGCGACGCGGAGGGGCGCTACAGCTTCAAATCCTCGCTCAACTATGCCGATGCCTCGCGCATCTTCCTGACCAGCCCGCAGGGCTGGGGCGGCGACAACACGCCGGGCGGCCAGGATGGCTTCCTCAACAACCCGACCACCAGCGACGAGCTGATGGCCTTCCGTCTCGATGTCGAGCGCGAGCTGGGCGACAATCAGGGCAAGATCGCTTTCGGCGCCAACTACAGCAAGCGCGAAAAGTCGCTCGATCTGAAGCGCTGGTATCTGGGTCTGAAGGCGAATGCGGCCGACCCGCTGCATAATAGCAGCGTCGCGATCCCCGGCGATCAGCTGCTCGAACCGACCAAGCTCGCCTATCTCGGTATTCCCGGCATGGTCAGCTACGACCCGCTCAAGCTCGCCTATAGCGGCCTCTACAACTTCAACGCTGCAACCGATGCCAACCTCTTCGCCTTTGGCTGGGGTGTCCGCGAGGAAATCCTGACCGGCTATGCCCGCTACGACATCGATGTCGAGATGGCGAACGGGTCGAAGCTCGGCGGCAATGTCGGCGCGCAGATCGTCTCGGTCGATCAGTTCTCGAACGGTCAGGGCGCGAGCGGATCGCCGGTCGCCACGGTCACCGATCTGTCGGACGGCGTGCGCTACACCTACGTCCTGCCCAACCTCAATATCGTCGCGCGCCTCAACGACGGCCTCACCGTTCGCTTCGGCGCGGCGCGGCAGATGGCCCGCCCGCGCATGGATCAGATGCGCGCGTCGATGAGCTTCACCTATAACGCATCGCTCGCGGGTAACACCGATATCAACTTCTCGCCCTGGGGTGGCGAGGGTGGCAACCCGCGGCTGCGGCCGTGGATCGCGAATGCGTTCGATCTGTCGGTGGAGAAATATATCGCCCGCGACAGCTACGTCGCGCTTGCCGGCTTCTACAAGCATCTGGAAACCTACATCTACCAGGAAAACCAGGTCTACGACTTCAACGGCTTCCCGGTGACCAGCGGACCGGAACCGCGGCTGCGTCAGGGCGTCGCCAAGGTCTTCCGCAATGGCAGCGGCGGGCGGCTCTACGGCGCGGAACTGTCGGCGACCTTCTCGTTGCGCAACCTCTCCAGTGCGCTCGACGGGTTCGGCGTGCTGGGCAGCGTCTCCTACACCGAAAGCTCGATCACGCCCGATCCCAGCAACCCGGCACAGCCGCTGCCCGGCCTCTCCAAATGGGTCGCCAACGGCACCGTCTATTTTGAGAAATGGGGCTTTTCGGCGCGCGCCAGCGCGCGTCACCGGTCGAGCTTCCTTGCGGAGCTGAGCGGCATCGGCACCGATCGTATCCAACGGCTCGCCAAGCCCGAGACGATCGTCGATGCGCAGATCGGCTATGAGTTCCAGAATGGCCCGCTCAAGGGGCTGGGTATTCTGGCACAGGCGCAGAACTTGACCGACGAGCCGTTCGTTACTCACGAGATCGCGAACGAAGCTCTGACGGTCGACCATCAGCGCTATGGCGTCCGTTACCTGCTCGGACTCAGCTACAAGCTCTGACTTCCCCCCGCCTCCCCGCCGCGGCATGCTCGCGGCGGGGACGTTTTCGAGGATCGCCGGGACTAAAGACATGTCCGATCCCATGCCCCGCAACATCGTCATTGCCGGCGGCGGCACCGCGGGGTGGATGACCGCAGCCGCGCTCGCCCGCTTCTGCGGGCGGGGCTGGGCGATCACATTGGTCGAATCCGATGCGATCGGCACGGTCGGTGTGGGCGAGGCGACGATCCCGATGATCCGCCTGTTCAACCAGGCGCTGGGCATCGATGAGGCGGAGTTCCTGCGCGAGACGCACGGCACCTGGAAGCTCGGCATCGAGTTCGACGGATGGGGTGCGCCGGGCGAGCGCTATATGCACGCCTTCGGCCAGGTCGGGCGTGGGCTGGGGCTGCTGCCCTTCCACCATTATTGGCTGCGCGCGCGTGCGGCGGGCCGGGCGGGGCCGCTCGGGGACTATGTGCTCAATGACATCGCGGCGCACGCCAATCGGTTCGCGCATGTCGAGCGCGCGGGCGAAAGCGTGCTGCCGTCCATGCCCTATGCCTTCCATTTCGATGCCGGTCTCTATGCCGCCTATCTGCGTCGCTATGCCGAGGCGCGCGGGGTCACGCGGATCGAAGGGCGGATCGATGGCGTTGAGCGTGACGGCGAACATGGCGACGTCGCGGCTTTGGTTCTTGCCGACGGGGTTCGCGTCGCGGGCAACCTGTTCGTCGACTGCTCGGGTTTCCGCGGACTGCTGATCGAGGGAGCGCTGGAAACCGGGTTCGAGGATTGGGGGCATTGGCTCCCCTGCGACCGCGCGTTGGCGGTGCCGTGCGACCGTGCCGATCCGCTGGTCCCCTATACCCGTGCCACAGCGCGTGCGGCCGGCTGGCAATGGCGCATCCCGCTCCAGCACCGCACCGGCAACGGCTATGTCTTCTCCTCCGCCCATATCGGCGAGGATGAGGCGACGTCGGTGCTGCTCGCCAATCTCGACGGCACGGCGCAGGCCGATCCGCGGCTGCTCAAATTCCGTGCCGGCAAGCGCCGCAAGGCATGGAACCGCAATGTCGTCGCGATCGGGCTCTCCTCGGGCTTCCTCGAGCCGCTCGAATCGACCAGCATCCATCTGATCCAGAGCGGCATCACCCGGCTGCTCGATTTCCTGCCCAACGGCCCGGTCGCGGATGCGGATCGCGATGCCTATAACCGCCTGACGGACTTCGAGATCGAGCGCATCCGCGACTTCGTGATCCTTCACTATGCGGCCAATCGTCGCGAGGGCGAGCCGATGTGGGACGCGCTGCGCCACATGGAATTGCCCGAAACGCTGGCCAACCGCATCGCCATGTTCCGCGCCAACGGCCGGATCGTGCGCGAGCATGACGAGCTGTTCGACGTTCCCGGCTGGATCCAGGTGATGGCCGGGCAGGGGATCGTGCCCGAACGCTGGCATCCGCTCGCGGACGAACTGCGCGACGAACAGCTGGACCAGTTCCTCGCCACCGTGGCCGATGCCTATGCCCGCGACGCCGCGCGTCTGCCGAGCCACGCCGACTATCTCGCGCGCTTCACCGGTGCGCCTTCCACCCTCAGCCAGTCGAGTATCGCATGAGAAGTCTTGCCCTCGCTTTGACCCTGTTCGCCGGCACCTCCGCGGTCGCGCAGACCGCCACCCCGGCCGATCTGCGCTCGCGCCCGGCCGAAACGGAGGTCCTCTACTTCCTCCTCCCCGACCGGTTCGAGAATGGCGATCCGTCGAACGACAAGGGTGGCCTCAAGGGCGATC
Source organism: Sphingomonas sp. GW821-FHT10C01 (assembly GCF_059415525.1). Lineage (NCBI taxonomy): Bacteria > Pseudomonadati > Pseudomonadota > Alphaproteobacteria > Sphingomonadales > Sphingomonadaceae > Sphingomonas > Sphingomonas sp. GW821-FHT10C01. Next base: position 9,941 of record NZ_JBWKNK010000006.1, read on the forward strand.
GCCTGACCACCGGCTTCGATCCGGCGCACAAGGGCTTCTTCCACGGCGGCGACCTTGCCGGACTGATCCGGCGGCTCGATTACATCCAGTCGCTCGGCGCCACCGCGATCTGGCTCGGCCCGATCTACAAGAACAAGCCGGTTCAGGGCGGCCCCGGACAGGAAACGGCCGGCTATCACGGCTATTGGATCACCGACTTCACCCGCGTCGATCCGCATTTTGGCACCAATGCGGAGATGAAGACCTTCGTCGATGCCGCCCATGCGCGTGGCATCAAGGTCTATCTCGACATCATCACCAACCACACCGCCGACGTGATCCAGTATCGCGAATGCCCCAAGAGCGCGTGCGACTATCGCAGCCGCGCCGACTATCCCTACAGCCGAAAGGGCGGGGTGAGGGGCGCCGCGATCAACCCCGGCTTCCAGGGCGACAGCGTCCAGACGCCGGAGAATTTCGCGAAGCTCACCGACCCGGATTACGCTTACACGACCTTCGTGCCCGAGGCTGAGCGGACCGTGAAGGTCCCCGCCTGGCTCAACGACCCGATCCACTATCACAATCGCGGCAACACCACCTTCCGCAACGAAAGCTCGACGATGGGCGACTTCGTCGGACTGGACGATCTGATGACCGAAAGCCCGCGCGTGCTGCAGGGGTTCATCGACATCTATGGCGGCTGGATCGATCAGTTCGGGATCGACGGCTTCCGCATCGACACCGCCCGCCACGTCAATGCCGAGTTCTGGCACGGCTTCTCCAAGGCGATGATCGAGCGGGCCAAGGCCAAGGGCATCCCCAATTTCCACATTTTCGGCGAGGTCGCGAACGACGGCGATGTCGGCGACCTCGCGCTCCACACCCGCGTCCACCAGCTGCCGAGCGTGCTCGACTTCGGCTTCCGCGCCGCGGTTCAACATACCGTCGCGGGCGAGAAGGGCCCCGACGTGCTCGCCGCGATGTTCGATCGCGACGCGCTGTACGAGGGCGGAGCGGCGACCGCGCTGCTGCTGCCCACCTTCATCTCCAACCACGATCACGGCCGTTTCTCGACCGATGTGCGCAAGGCCTTCCCCAAGGCGAGCGACGACGAGGTGCTGGCGCGCGTGAAGCTCGCCCATGCGATGCTGTTGCTGCTGCGCGGCGTGCCGACCATCTATGCTGGTGACGAGCAGGGCTTTGTCGGCGACGGCAACGATCAGGACGCGCGCGAGGACATGTTCCCGAGCAAGGTCGCGGTCTACAATGACAACCGGCTGCTCGGCACCAACAAGACCACCGCGGAGTCGAACTTCGACACCGCGCACCCCCTCTATGCCGAGATCGCGAAGCTTTCGGCGATCCGCCGGGCAACGCCGGCCCTGTCGCGTGGACGCCAGGTCACGCGCAACTATGACGAGAAGCCCGGCCTGTTCGCGGTGTCGCGCTTCGATCCGGTGACCGGCACCGAGATCCTCGTCGCCTTCAACACCAGCAATGCGCCGATCACGCGTCAGGTGGAGGTCGGCGTCGGCTCCACGACCTTTGCGCCGCTGGTCGGGCAATGCGCGGCATCGGCGTCCGCGCCCGGAAGCATCGCCGTGACGATCCCGGCGTTCGGCTATCTCGCCTGCACGGTCACCGGAGGCGCCAAGTGAGCGAGCCGTCGCGCATGACCGAGACGCAGCTGGACCGCGATTGGTGGCGCGGCGCGGTGATCTATCAGATCTATCCGCGCAGCTTCGCCGACTCGAACGGCGATGGGATCGGCGATCTGCCCGGTGTCGCCGCGCACCTCGATCATGTCGCCGCGCTTGGCGCCGATGCGATCTGGCTGTCGCCCTTCTTCACCTCGCCGATGCGCGACTTCGGCTATGACATCGCCGATTATTGCGGCGTCGATCCGGTGTTTGGCACGCTCGCCGATTTCGATGCCGTGATCGAAAAGGCGCATGCGCTCGGCCTCAAGGTCATCATCGACCAGGTCTATTCGCACACCTCCGACCAGCACGCCTGGTTCCAGGAAAGCCGCGCGAGCCGTACCAATCCCAAGGCCGACTGGTATGTCTGGGCCGATGCCAAGGCCGACGGATCGCCGCCGACCAACTGGCAGTCGGTGTTCGGCGGTCCCGCCTGGACCTGGGACGCGCGGCGCGGCCAATATTATCTGCACAATTTCCTGAGCGAACAGCCCGATCTCAACCTGCATAACCCGCAGGTGCAGGACGCGGCGCTGGCGGCGGCGAAATTCTGGCTCGATCGCGGCGTCGATGGCTTTCGTATCGATGCGATCAACTTCTCGATGCACGACCCGCTGCTGCGCGACAATCCGCCCGCGCCCGATACCGGGAGCCCACGCACGCGCCCGTTCGACTTCCAGCAGCATCTCTACAATCAGAGCCATCCGGACATCGTTCGCTTCCTTGAGCGGCACCGCGAACTGACCGACAGCTATGGCGGCCGCTTCACCGTGGCCGAGGTCGGCGGGCCGACGCCCGAGGCGGAGATGCATGCGTTTACGGAAGGGCAGGCGCGGCTCAACAGCGCTTACAGCTTCGATTTCCTCTATGCCGACAAGCTGACCCCGGCGCTGGTCAAGAAGGCGGTCGCGACGTGGCCCGACACGCCCGGCACCGGCTGGCCGAGCTGGGCGTTCGAGAATCATGACGCCCCGCGCGCGCTGTCGCGATGGGTGGACGCGCAGCATCGCGATGCCTTTGCCGCGATGAAGATGCTGTTGCTGATGTGCCTGCGCGGCAACGCGATCCTGTTCCAGGGTGAGGAGCTTGGCCTGACCCAGGTCGAGATCGCCTATGACCAGCTCCAGGATCCCGAGGCGATCGCCAACTGGCCGCTGACCTTGAGCCGCGATGGTGTGCGCACCCCGATGCCGTGGCGGGCCGATGCCGAAAATCTCGGCTTCACCCCGGGCAAGCCGTGGCTGCCGCTCGGTCCCGATCATGCCGCGCTGGCGGTGGACCGGCAGACCACGCAGAACGGCTCGCTGCTCAACCAGACGCGCGGGCTGATCGCCTTGCGCGCCGCCAATCCGGCACTGCGTGTCGGCGCGATGGAGGTGCTGGAAGCGGGCGACGCGTTGCTCGTCTTCACCCGCACCGCGGACGGGCAGGCGCTGACCTGCGCGTTCAATCTGGGCAAGACGCCGCTGGCATGGCATCCAGCACAGCCGGATCGGTTCCGGGTGCTTGCGGCGATCAATGGCGCCGTGCCGGGATCGCTGCCCGCCTATAGCGGGCTGGTGCTCGAACAAATCGCCTGAGAAGATGGCCGCGTAACAGGAGAGTGAGATGGGCAGACTGATCGCGCTGACAGCGTTGACTTCGATGATGGCGATGCCGGCGCTGGCGCAGGGCGTGGTTCAGAACACGGCCCTGAAGGAAGGCGGTGCGACCGCGACCTCGCCCGACGGCAAGCTCCGCGTCACCGTGACCGTCGATGGCGACGGTCGCCCGCATTATGCCGTCGCGCGCAACGGCAAGCCGCTGATCGAGCCCTCGCGGCTCGGTTTCCTGCTCACCGACGCGCCCAAGCTCGAGCGCCGCTTCGCGATCGAAAGTCAGGCGACGACTTCTGCGGACTCAACCTGGGAACAGCCCTGGGGCGAGTGGAAGAGCATCCGTGATCGCCACACCGAATTCCGCGTACGTCTCAAGGAAACCACCGCGCTGGCCCGCGTGATGGACGTTGTGTTCCGCATCTTCGATGACGGCGTCGGCTTCCGCTACGAATTCCCCGATCAGCCCAATTTGAAGCACGCCAATATCGCCGACGAGCTGACCGAGTTCGGGCTGGCGGGCAATGGCACCGCCTGGTGGATCCCGGCGGGCGAGTGGAACCGCTACGAGTATCTCTACAACCGCACGCCGATTTCCGAAGTCGGTCAGGCGCACACCCCGATCACGGTGAAGCTGCAGGACGGCACGCATATCGCCTTCCACGAAGCCGCGCTGGTCGACTATTCCAGCATGTGGCTGCGCCGCGTGACCGGTACGCGGTTCAAGGCGCAGCTCTCGCCCGGCGCCGGTCCGGCCAAGGTGGTCAAGACGGGGCCGTTCACCACGCCCTGGCGCACCATGGTGATCGCCGACGATGCCGCGGGCCTCTACACCGGCAGCCGCATGACACTGAACCTCAACGAGCCGAACAAGCTCGGCGATGTCAGCTGGGTCAAGCCCGGCAAGTTCGTCGGCGTGTGGTGGAACATGATCAAGGGCAAGTGGAGCTGGGCGCGCGGCCCGCAGCACGGCGCCACCACCGAAAATGTGAAGCGTTATATCGATTTCGCGGGCGCGAACGGCATCCCCGGGGTGCTGGTCGAGGGGTGGAATGTCGGCTGGGACGGCGACTGGTTCGGCAACGGCACCGACATGAATTTCTCCGGTCCGACCGAGGATTTCGACGCCGCGGGTCTGGCTGCCTATGCCAAGTCCAAGGGCACCGCGCTGGTCGGCCATCACGAGACCGGCGGCTCGGCCAGCCACTATGACAAGCAGCTCGACACCGCCTTCGCCTGGTCGGCCGCGCATGGGCAGAAGGTGGTGAAGACCGGCTATGTCGCCGATGCCGGCCAGATCGGCCGGGTCGACCCCGACGGGTCGGAGCATCGCGAATGGCATGACGGCCAGTGGATGTCGAACCATCATCTGCGCGTCGTGCTCGCCGCCGCCAAGTACAAGATCAGCGTCGATCCGCACGAGCCGATCAAGGATACCGGCCTGCGCCGCACCTATCCCAACTGGCTCGCCCGCGAGGGCGCGCGCGGGCAGGAATATATGGCGTGGCAAGGCAAGAACCCGCCTGAGCATGAAGCCAATCTCGTCTTCACCCGGATGCTGTCGGGGCCGATGGACTTCACCCCCGGCATCCTCAGCCTCAAGGGCGAGAAGGACAGCGACATCCCCTCGACCATCGCCAAGCAGCTCGCGCAATATGTCGTGATCTACTCGCCGGTGCAGATGGCCGCCGACGAGCCGGAGACCTACGCCAAGCTGATGGACGCGTTCCAGTTCATCAAGGATGTGCCGGTCGACTGGGCGGACACGCGCATCCTCAACGGCGAGGTCGGCGATTATGTGACGATCGCGCGCAAGGACCGCAACAGCGCCGACTGGTATCTGGGTTCGGTCGGCGACGAACAGGCGCGCAATCTGGAGGTGACGCTCGATTTCCTCGATGCGGGCAAGACCTACACCGCGCAAATCTATCGCGACGCGCCCGACACGCGCTTCGACAGCGAGACGCGGCACAAGTACGTGATCGAGACGAAGAAGGTGAAGCGCGGCGACAGGCTGATGCTGGCGCTGGCTCCGGGTGGCGGCCAGGCGATCCGCTTCGCCGCGAAATAAGGGGCGGGGTGCGTCAGCGTTCACGACGACGCACTTCATCACGTCACCCGGGCCTTGTGCCGGGGGCCACCGCGCCGCGCCGGCTGCCTTCAAGCCCTAATGTCCGACGCCTGCCTCCCCCTGGACCCCGGCACAGGGCCGGGGTGACGGGCGAGGAATAGTCGACAGACTCTCGTCCCCTACGCGCGTACCCACTCCACCTTGGGATCGTTGAAGTCGATCACGTCGGCCAGTTCCCACACGTTGCGATAGCCATAGCCGACCAGGTTGATGAACGTCTGGATGTTGAGCGCCAGCGGGCGCGCCTTCATCGGCACGGGACGCGTGCGGTTCGAGAAATTGTTGTTGCAGTAGATCAGGATGCGCCGGTGGACGTTCGGTCCGACCGTCTCTTCCAGCGACTCCGCGTTGAAATCGGGGAAGGGCAGGTTGACCGCGCCCTTGATATGCCCCTCGCGGAACGCGCTTTCCGACCGCGCGTCGAGCAGCAAGGTTCCGGCTGAGGCCGCCTGCTTCTTGAACTGCGCGAAGGGCAACAGCCGTTCCGCGCGCAGCGCGCCGACATCGCCGGTCAGTTGCTGGAAGCCGGGATAATCGATCTGCGGATTGACGGCTTCGGCCGCGCGCGTCCCCTGATCGTAGGTTTGGCCAAGTGCGGGCGTTGCGGCGCCGATACCGACGAAGGACAGGAAGAGGCGGCGGTCCATCGATCAATCCTCTGAATGGCGAAAGCGTAACGACCCTGCGCCCGCGCCGCTGTCTGTCGCATGAACCGTTGACGGCGCGCGGGTCGCGGCGCACCAGTCTCAACGGCAACAAAGGGGAATGCTATGGCTGGCGGACTGTTTCGGACCAAGACGGTGAAGGGGGCCGCCGACCATGCGCCCGAACATCGCCTCGCCGCTACGCTGAGCTGGCCGCACCTCGTCGCGCTGGGGGTCGGCGCGATCGTCGGCACCGGCATTCTCACCCTGATCGGGGTCGGCGCGGGCAAGGCCGGACCCGCCGTGATCCTGTCCTTCGTCATCGCCGGCGCGATCTGCGCCTGCGCCGCGCTCGCCTATGCCGAAATGGCGACGATGATGCCCGCTTCGGGCAGTGCCTATACTTATAGCTATGCCGTGCTGGGGGAGATCATCGCCTGGGTGGTGGGCTGGTCGCTGATCCTCGAATATTCGCTGGTGGTCAGCACCGTCGCGGTCGGCTGGTCGGGCTATGCCGCGCCGTTGCTCCACGCCTGGACGGGTATGCCGCTGGAGCTGATGGCGGGGCCGCACGCTCATGGCATCGTCAATCTGCCCGCGATCTTCATCATCGCCGTGGTCGCCGGGCTGCTTTGCCTCGGCACCAAGGAAAGCGCGACGCTCAACGCCGCGCTAGTGGTGGTCAAGATCATCGCGCTGGCGGTGTTCGTCGCGGTGGCCTTGCCCTATTTCAACGGTGCCAATCTCGAGCCGTTCGCGCCCTTCGGTTTCGCCAAGACCATTTCGGCCGACGGGGTCGAGCGCGGGGTGATGGCGGCGGCGGCGATCATCTTCTTCGCCTTTTATGGCTTCGACGCGATTTCGACGGCGGCGGAGGAGACCAAGAATCCGGGCCGCGATCTCGCCATCGGCATCGTCGGATCGATGATCGCCTGTGTCGCCATCTACATGCTCGTCGCGGTCGCCGCGGTCGGGGCGACGCCATTTACGCATTTCGCCAACAGTCCCGAACCGCTCGCGCTGATCCTCCGTGACCTCGGAAGGCCCGGTTTTGCGACGTTCCTGGCCGTTTCCGCGATCATCGCGCTTCCCACTGTGCTACTCGGTTTCCTCTTCGGCCAAAGCCGCATCTTCTTCACCATGGCGCGCGACGGTATGCTGCCCGTTGGTCTTGCCAAGGTGTCGCGTCGCGGATCGCCCGTGCGCATCACCCTGTTCACCGCGGCGATCGTCGCTGTGATCGCGGGGCTGCTGCCGATCGAGGAAATCGCTGCGCTCGCCAATGCCGGAACGCTCGCGGCGTTCTCTGCGGTTGCGATCTGTATGATGGTGCTGCGGGTGCGTGCACCCGACATGCCGCGTATGTTCCGCACACCGCTTTGGTGGCTGGTCGGCGGCGGTGCAGTTCTCGGCTGCGTCTATCTGTTCTTCAGCCTGCCCATGAAAACCCAGCTGTGGTTCCTAGCCTGGAACCTGCTCGGGGTTGTCATCTACTTCGCCTATGCCCGACCGCGGGTGAGCGCGAAGGGGGTGCAGTGAGCGGCTGGCATATCGGGATTATCGGAGGGTCCGGGCTTTACGAGGTCGAGGGGGTTCAGGGCGGCGAATGGGTGGCTGTCGCTTCCCCCTGGGGTGATCCGTCGGATGCGATCTTCACTGGGCTAATGGGCCATGCTCGCGTGTCGTTCCTGCCGCGGCACGGGCGGGGGCACCGGATTTCGCCTTCAGAACTGAACAGCCGCGCCAATATCGATTGCCTCAAGCGGCTGGGCGTCACCGACGTTCTTGCCGTTTCCTCGGTCGGTGGGCTGACCGAAGAACGCGCACCCGGCACGTTCAGCGTCATCGACCAGGTCATCGACCGCACCAAGGGGCGCCCGTCGAGCTTCTATGGCAACGGCATGGTCGCCCATGTCTCAATGGCCGATCCGGTCTGCCCGCGCCTGTCGCACCTCGCGGCGGAGGCGGCACGCGCCGCCGATGCGCAGACGCACGAAGGCGGCACCTATCTGGCGATGGAGGGGCCGCAATTCTCGACTCGCGCCGAAAGCCACCTCTATCGCAGCTGGGGCTGCCACGTCATCGGCATGACCGCGATGCCCGAAGCGAAGCTCGCGCGTGAGGCTGAGCTTCCCTACGCACTGGTCGGCATGGTCACCGACTATGATTGTTGGCGCGAGGAAGAAGCGGCGGTGGACGTGGCGCAGGTGATCGCCCAGCTTTCGACCAACGCGGTCAAGGCGCGCGCGATGGTCGCGAACCTGCTGCATGCCCTTCCTGAATCGCGCGAGCCATCGCCGATCGATACCTGCCTCGACACCGCGTTGATCACCGCGCCGTCCGCGCGCGACCCCGCGCTGCTGGCGAAGCTCGACGCGGTTGCGGGCCGGGCGCTTGCCGGAAGATAGCGTGTTTGAGCACGGATAACCGGGCGCGGGCACAACCCCCACCTGAATGCGAGCAATGACCTAGAGGCCCAGCTTGCCGACCGCCCGTGACCGCATGTGGAGCAAGGATTTGCGCGGGTTCATCGAACACCTGCGCGATACCCCCTCTCAGCACGGCAATGCGAGTAGACAATGTGAGCAATGGCTCGCAAATTTGTACAATGCAATCCACGGCTCCCAATCGCTATCTGCGCGATGCCGCCGCACCGGCCGGCTTCACGCCCGCATTCCCGCTTCTTGGTATCTACGATCCGATCGTCCGGCTGCTGAGCCGGGACCGGACCTGGCGCTCGGCGCTGCTTGCCCGGCTGGCGCCGCGCGCAGGGGAGTTGATCGTCGATGCGGGCTGCGGGACCGGCACCTTCCTGGCGGAGGTCGGGTGCCATGCCCCTGGTGTGGAACTGATCGGACTGGATCCCGACACGCGTGTGTTGGATCGTGCGGGCGGCAAGCTGGCCGAAGCAGGCGTTTCCGCTGATCTGCGGCGGGGTTATCTGCGGGACATCGCAGGAATGCTCGAAGGCCGGGTGGCCGCGAAGATCAGCTGCAGCCTCGTGTTTCACCAGGTTCCGCTGGCGGAAAAGCGTGCCGGGCTTGCGGCGATGTACGATGCGCTCGCGCCCGGCGGGATACTATTGATCGCGGACTACGGCCTGCAGCGGACCGCGACGATGCGGACGCTGTTCCGCCTGGTGCAGATCATCGACGGGTTTGCGGATACCCAGCCCAACGCGGACGGCGTGCTGCCGGACCTGATGCGGGAGGCCGGATTCGCCGATGTCGCGGAAACCGACCTGTTCGCGACCGCGACGGGATCGATTTCGATCTATCGCGCGATCCGCCCGGCAAGGGCTGCGCCCGCCTAGCGTCTGGAGGCGATTCGCGCGAGAATTGTCCGACGCCGATCATCGGTCGCCATGGACCATTCGGCGATCTCATCCAATGTGCGACCACAGCCCTCGCAAAGCCCGTCCTTCATGCGGCAGATGTTGACGCATGGGCTCTGGACCGCGGGCAGGGGGGTGAAGTCGAGGAAATCATCCTCGTCTTCGCCTATGTTCACGCGGGAATAGTGAAGTTGAGGAAGTCGGGAACGGGGCCGTTCCAGCCCTCATCCGGCCCCTCGTCGCGCTCGTCGCGGCGACGATCACGATCACGGCGCGGGCGATCGTCCCGGCGCGGTTCGCGTGCTTCGGGGCGGCGCTCGTCCTTGTGGGCCTCGCGCGCTTCGGGTGCACGCTCGTCCTTGCGAGGCTTGTCCTCGGACGTCTTGTCCGACTTGGGCCGATCCGCCTTGGGCTTGTCGGCCTTTCTGCCGCGGGCTTTCTTCTCTTCCTTCGGTTCCTCGGCGGGCAATTCGCCGATTCGCTCAATCTTCTGGCCCTGAAGCTTCTCGATATTCTCGATCGCTTCGGCGTCTGCGCTGGAGACGAGCGTGTAGGCGGTGCCGGTGGCGCCCGCACGACCGGTGCGGCCGATGCGGTGGACATAATCGTCCGGGTGCCAGGGCGCGTCGAAGTTGAAGACGTGACTCACACCCTTGATGTCGAGGCCGCGTGCGGCGACGTCCGAGGCTACCAGGATGTTGACGTCCCCGGCCTTGAACCGGTCGAGTTCGGCGATACGCGACGACTGGTCCATGTCGCCATGGATCTCTGCCGAACGATAGCCATGTTTGCGGAGGCTCTTGTTGAGCTCGCGCACCGTCGTCTTGCGATTGCAGAAGATGATCGCGGTGCGGACATCCTCGCGTTCGAGCAGCTTGCGTAGCGCCTCACGCTTGCCGAACGCGCTGTTGGGTACCGGCACCAGCCGCTGGGTGATGTTTGTGTTGGTGCTCGCGGGGCGGGCAACCTCGATCGTCTTTGGGTTCGTCAGGAACTTGTCGGCCAGCTTCTTGATCGGCGGCGGCATCGTCGCAGAGAAGAGCAGGGTCTGGCGATTGGCCGGCAGCTTGGTGCAGATATTCTCGATATCGGGGATAAACCCCATGTCGAGCATCCGGTCGGCCTCATCGATCACGAGCAGGTTGCAGCCGGTGAGAAGGATCTTCCCGCGCTCGAACAGGTCCATCAGGCGGCCGGGCGTGGCGATGAGGACATCGACGCCCTTTTCCAGCGCCTTGACCTGATCGCCCATCTGCACGCCGCCGATGAGCAACGCCATGCTGAGCTTGTGGTGCGTGCCGTATTTCTCGAAATTCTCGGCGACCTGCGCGGCAAGCTCGCGCGTCGGCTCTAGGATCAGGCTGCGCGGCATGCGCGCGCGGCTGCGGCCCTGAGCGAGAATGTCGATCATCGGAAGGACGAACGAAGCCGTCTTGCCCGTGCCCGTCTGGGCGATGCCGATCAGGTCGCGCATCATCAGCACCGAGGGGATCGCCTGGCGCTGGATCGGGGTGGGGTCGGTATAGCCGGCCTCTGTGACGGCCTTAAGCAATTCGTCAGAGAGGCCGAGATCGGCGAAGCTCATCCAGATGTCCGGAAAGAAGGGGCGAAGGCCCGCATTAAACAGCGGGGCGCATCGGTGAAATGCGCCGCAAAGTCAAGGTAAAGAGGAATTAGCGTTGCGGAACCAAGGTCCGGAACGCCTTGATCCGGCATTCGCCGCCCGACCGTGACCGGAATACATCGCGCTTCGCGCAGACCATCCCGTCCCGGGTCGGCTTGACGTAAAAGCCGGTGTAGAAGTCGAGTGCGGGGCATTCATCACCCAGCTTGGCGCGCATGCGCTTGCCACCTGATAGAAACAGATCGACGCTGTCGGGGCGGGTGATGGTGGCGCCGGCCAGATTCTCGATCTTGACGCATTTGTCCGCATCTTTCTCGACCCAGGCGATTGGCGGAAGCGGTGCGGCGGGCGCGGAGACCCGGCGGACGGTGTCGGGGCGCGGTACGCGAATCACGATGTGTTGCTGAATCCGTACTTGCGCGATCCGCGAAGGGCCGGCCACGCTACGCGCCACCTTGCGCTCCTCTCCCGGAGGAGCTGAGGGCAGCAACAGCGCAGACGTGACGGCAAGCAGCAAGTTCACCATTTCACCATGCCCCATAGCGAACGCGCTTGAACAGTGGATGAATTGCGGGCGAAGGTCGCCAATGGTAGCGGCAGCGCATGACAGTGGCGCATCAGAACCTGATCGATGCGGTGACGGCGCGATTCGGACCAAAGGCCGCACTGACCGACGTGGACGCCATCGCGCCGTGGCTCAATGATTGGCGTGGACGCTATCGAGGCGCGGCGTCAGCGATCCTTCAACCCGATTCGACCGAAGCTGTGGCCGCGATGGTCGGGCTCGCCGTCGAGCATGGCGTTGCGCTGGTGCCGCAAGGGGGTAACACCTCGATGGTCGGCGGCGCCACGCCGCCTGCGGACGGGTCGGCGCTGATCCTGTCGCTGCGGCGGATGAACCGTGTACGCCGGATCGATGCCGCGGCGAACCTGACCGAGGTGGAGGCGGGGGTAATTCTCGCCGATCTTCACGCCGCGGCGCTGGCGCAGGGACGGCGCTTCCCGCTGACGCTGGGCGCCAAGGGCAGCGCGACGGTGGGCGGCCTCGTATCGACGAATGCCGGCGGGACACAGGTTTTGCGCTTCGGGACGATGCGCGGGCTAGTGCTGGGGCTTGAGGCTGTGCTCCCGGACGGGAGTGTTCATGACGGACTGGTTGCGCTCAAGAAGGACAATCGCGGCTACGACCTCAACCAGTTGCTGGTGGGGGCCGAAGGCACGCTGGGCGTAGTGACGGCGGCAAGCCTGAGGCTGGTGCCGGCGGTGCGCGCGCGCGCCGTTGCCTGGGTGGGCACTTCTTCGCCGCATACCGCGCTCGAACTGCTGCGTATGCTTGAGGCCGCGACCGATACGATCGAAAGCTTCGAAATCGTGCCCGACCGTTCGTTACGTGCGGTATTGCGGCATATTCCCGATACGCGTGCGCCATTGGCGGGCGATCATCCGTGGCACGTGCTGATCGAGTCCGTGGTAACCGGCGAAGATCAGGAGCCTCCCGCCTTGCTGCTTGAGCGTCTGCTTGGGTCTGCGCTTGCGCAAGGGACTGCCGCGGACGCCGTGATCGCGGCGAACGAAACGCAGGCCGAGGCCTTCTGGAAGCTGCGCGAATCGATCTCGGAAGCGGAGCGTGCCGGCGGCCCGGCCCTGCAGCATGATATTTCGGTGCCCGTGTCCGGAATGCCCGACTTCATGATCGATGGCGCGCGCGCGGTGGAAGCCCGGTTTCCCGGGGTGAGTGCGGGTGCGTTCGGCCATCTGGGGGACGGCAATGTCCATTTCCACGTCCGCGCCCCTGCCGGAAGCCCGGCCGATTGGGCAAAGGTCAATGCGGAACTGGTCAGCCCGTTCGTGCACGACCTGGTGGTTGCGGCGGGAGGGTCGATCTCGGCCGAACATGGCATTGGTCAGATGAAGCGCGACGAACTGGCACGGCTGTCTTCACCCGCGCGGATGCATGCGCTCGTCGCGATCAAGCGCGCATTCGATCCGCAAAACCTGTTCAATCCGGGGAAGCTCGTTTCCCTTGCGCCGGAGCGCACAGACCAATAGACCGCAGCGGTTTCATTCCCAGGAGAGTTTCATGGCGAGCGCGCCGCAAGCACAGGGTCTTCCGCTTTTCTATAACGATCTGCAGCCGCTTTCGAGCGATGTGCACGGCAACTGGCGTATTCGTCAGGCCGATGCCGCGCCGTTCATGGCGAATCAGCATGCGATCCCGCTGACCGTCGAGGAATTCCCGATGGTTCAGCGCAACATGCCGATCGTCTTCTCGGTTGGCGACGATTCGGTGCCGCTCGGGCTGATGGGTCTGAACGAGGGCGTGAACGTGTTCTTCGACGCCGACGGCCGGGTTCGTGAAGGCGAGCGGAATCTCTATATTCCCGCCTATGTCCGTCGCCACCCCTATCTGCTCGCGCGCCTGCGTCCGGAATCGGAGGAGCTCTCGCTCTGCTTCGATCCGACGTCCGACACGATTGGCGCGTTCGACGAGGGGGAGGCGCTGTTCGAGGACGGCAAGCCGACCGAGCTGGTCCAGAACATCCTCAAGTTCAATGAGGAATTCGAAATCGCCGGCCAGCGGACCAATGCGTTCATGAAAGAGCTGAACGACCTTGGCCTCCTTATGGACGGTGAAGTGTCGATCCAGCCGGACGGTGCTGAGCAGCCCTATATCTATCGCGGTTTCCGCATGATCGACGAGAACAAGCTGAACGAGATGCGCGGCGATCAGCTGCGCAAGATCGTGCAGAACGGCATGCTGCCGCTGATCTACGCGCACCTCTTCTCGTTGAGCCTGATGCGCGAGATTTTCGGGCGCCAGCTCCAGCAGGGCAGTGTTGCTCCGCAGATTGTGCCGGCGGCTTGATTTGCTCTCGCCCCCGTCGCGATCAGCGGCGGGGGCGGGTCACTTTGGTGACCTCGTACTTGCTCTCGGGGCGCTTGTTCCCGATATTGCACTGCGCCAGCCTTCGCGCGATTTTTCGCCGCAGATGAAGGATTTCGCGCTGATCCTCCCTCAGTCGTAACATTTGTGATTGTGGCCTTGAAGCCACGGTCAAGCTTTCCTATATCCTGTTGAGTACGGTTTCGTGTCCCCCCTTTCGCGGAACCGTGCGGCACGCCCTCGGGCGTGTCTCCTCCCTGAACCTTGGCCGCCCGGTGGCAACACCGGGCGGTTTTTTTATGTGGTGAAGCTGCCGCAGACGCGTAGCGGTGCCTGCCGCCCTGGCTGGACCCTATTGTGCCGCAGCTGCGAGCGGGAGTGCCTCGTCCGCAATCGCGTCGATGATTCCACGGAGCAGCGCAGCGGCGGTGTCGAATCCCGGGCCGGGCTGGTCGCGGCGACGGTCGAGATAGAGGGTGCGGTCGATTTCGATCTGGATGGCGTGGATGTTCGACGCCGGATCGGCATGGCGGTCCAGGACGTGACCGCCAGCATAGGGCGTGTTGAGCGTGGTCCGGACGCCAGCGGCGTGCGCTACGCTCTCGATCCGCCCGATGAAGCGTGCGGCGGCGGAACGGCCGAACCGGTCGCCGATCACCACACGGGCGCCGCCCGTCGCCAGTGGCGGCATCGAATGAATGTCCAGCAGCACTGCCACGCCGAACCGGTCGCGCGTGACGGCGAGCGCGGCGGCGAGCGCGGCGTGATAGGGGCGGTGGTCATGCTCGATTCGCTGACGAACCTCCTCGTCGGCGAAGCGGCGGCGCCATAGATCGGCTCCGCCTGCGCGGCGAGGAATCAGGCCAAGCCCGCTGCGCAGCTTCAACGACATCGCCCCGTCGGACAGCGGCTGAGCCCCTTCGTCGATTCGAGGATCGCGTTCATGCTCGGCCCGGTTGAGGTCGATCCAGGCGCGTGCTCGATTTGCAACGAACAGTGTCTCGGCTCCGCGCGCGGCAAGCGCCAGCATGTCGGCGTGACGATCCTCGAGTGGGAGCAGACTGACGAGCGGAACGTGCAGCGCCGCGCGTAGGGGCAGCGGATAGTCGCGTCCGGCATGGGGAACCGATAGGACCACTGGTGAGACCGGCGTTTCCGGGCCGTGACGGTCGAAGGACGGGGCTACGCTCACTGGCGACACCCTATGCGGACGCGGCGCGTGCGGCAACGCCTTGCACGGCTGGAAAATCTTAAGCCCTTCCGGCATATTCTGCGCTCCGACTGCCGGTCGGGATTCGTGGGCCGGCGCAGCGCGGAAAGCGCCTTAAGGGGTAGGGATGATCAGGATTCTTCTGGCCGAGGACGACAAGGTGATGCGCGAGTATCTTGCGCGCGCCCTTGAGCGTTCCGGCTATTCGGTTACCGCCGTCGACCGCGGCACCGCCGCGCTTCCACTGATCGAGGCGGAGCGCTTCGACCTTCTGCTGAGCGATATCGTGATGCCCGAGATGGACGGGATCGAATTGGCGCAGAAAGCGGGCGAGATCGCGCCGGACATGCGTGTCATGTTCATCACCGGCTTCGCGGCGGTGACGCTGAAGGCGGGCAAGCAGATCCCGACAGCGCGCGTGTTGTCCAAGCCGTTCCACCTGCGGGACCTAGTGCTTGAGGTCGATCGCCTGTTCGAAATGGAGCAGGTCCCCAGCCGGAATTGATATTCTGATGGGCGGATGGCGAAAACCGCGCCAAGCCGCTTGCATGGGTTGGCGACCCTCGCTAAAGGGCCGCTTCCCGAGTTTCGCCGCAAGGCAATCGGGCGCGTAGCTCAGTGGTAGAGCACTGTGTTGACATCGCAGGGGTCGCAAGTTCAATCCTTGCCGCGCCCACCATTACAAAGCCCCGGAAAGCCTTCGCTTTCCGGGGCTTTTCGTATGCCCGAGAGAGGAGGCTCTCTACTCGCCCGGGCGAGCCCAATCGCGGTTGATCGCAAGCGCGGCGAGCGTGCAGGCGGCACCGGAAAGCAGGTACGCGCCCACCGACCACAGTCCGAAATTGCTCGCCAGAAACAGCGCCACCAGCGGCGCGAAGCCGGCTCCGATCAGCCAGGCGAGGTTGGCGGTGGTCGCCGCGCCGGTATAGCGCCGCTCGCTCGAGAAGCTGCCGTTGACCGCACCCGACGACTGGCCGAACGCCAGGCCCAGCAGGATGAAGCCGGCGATCATATAGACCGTCTCGCCAAACCCGCCCGCGCCCAGCAGCTGCGGAGCGAAGCCGCTATAGGCGCCGATCAACACCGCCGAGACGCCCAGCACCGCGCGGCGCCCGACCCGATCGGCGATGATACCGGATGCGATCATCGCCAGCACGCACACGCCCGCGCCGACGATCTCGATCACCAGGAACCGCTCCGCGGCCTCGCCGGTGTTGAGCAGGATCCACGACAAGGGGAAGACCGTGACGAGGTGGAACAGCGCAAAGCTGGCTAGCGGTGCGAATGAGCCGAGCGCGATCGTGCGCCCTTCCTCGCGCACCGTTTCCCAGAACGGCGCGGGCTGAAGCTCGCGAGTCTCGAACAGCCGCTCGAACTCGGGCGTCGCGACCAGGCGGAGGCGGGCGAAGAGGGCGACGACGTTGATGGCGAAGGCGACGAAGAAAGGATAGCGCCAACCCCAGGAGAGGAAATCGGCCTGCGACAGCGTCGACAGGAAGAAAGCGAACAGCCCCGCCGCCACGATCAGGCCAAGCGGGGCGCCGAGCTGGGGGATCATCGCATACCAGCCACGGCGATTCGGCGGCGCGTTGAGCGACAGCAGCGAGGGCAGGCCGTCCCATGCGCCACCCAGCGCCACGCCTTGCCCGATTCGCAGCAGCGCGAGAATCCACACCACGGTCATGCCAGCCTGATTGTAGCTGGGCAGGAACGCCATCGACATGGTTGACCCGCCGAGCAGGAACAGCGCGATCGTGAGCTTCACCCCGCGGCCATGGTTGCGATCGATCCACATGAACAGCGCCGACCCCAGCGGACGCGCGATGAAGGCGAGTGAGAACAGCGCGAAGGAATAGAGCGTGCCCGTTAGCGGGTCGACGAAGGGGAAGATCAGCGAGGGGAAGACCAGCACCGAGGCGATGGCATAGACGAAGAAGTCGAAGAACTCGCTGGTGCGCCCGACGATCACGCCGATCGCGATCTCGCCCGGCGCGATCTTGTGCTCGCGGGCGGTAGTAAGGCGGGCGTCGCGCTCGAGCGCGGTCGAGTTGGAGGCGGCGATCGGTGCAGTCATGCGGTTTCGCTCCGGCAGCTTCTTCGATGTTATTGCGTTTCGGCGTCCGCTGCACCAGAAAAGCAACACGACGGGGATAGGACAAAATGTCCAATGTCGGCGCGCAGCTGCGCCGGGATAGGCGGAGGTCCATGCGCGAAGACACGAAACTGTCCACTGCACGCCGGATCCTGACTTTATTGCCGCTGACGGCAATATTGGCTGCGTGCGATCGATCGGTCCTCGACCCGGCGGGCGACATCGCGTTGCAGCAACGCGACATCATCTACATCTCGACCGCGTTGATGCTGCTGATCATCGTTCCTGTGATCGCGTTGATCATCGTCTTCGCGTGGCGCTATCGCCACACGAACAAGGACGCGACCTACGACCCCGATTTCGACCACTCGACCTCGCTCGAGCTGGTGATCTGGTCCGCGCCCCTGCTCATCATCATTTGCCTTGGCGCACTGACCTGGTGGAGCACGCATTTGCTCGATCCGTTCAGGCCATTGGATCGCGTCGCGGCCGGGAGGCCGGTCGACCCCAAGGTGAAGCCGCTGGTGGTCCAGGTCGTCTCGCTCGACTGGAAATGGCTGTTCATCTACCCCGAGCAGGGCGTCGCCAGCGTCAACGAGCTGGTGATGCCTGTCGACCGCCCGGTGCGGTTCGAGCTCACCTCGACCAACATGATGAACACCTTCTACGCGCCGACGCTGGCCGGGATGATCTATGTCATGCCCGGCATGAAGAGCCAGCTGCACGCGGTGATCAACCGCGAAGGCAGTTTCCGCGGCATGTCGGCCAATTACAGCGGCGAGGGTTTCTCGCACATGCGCTTCAAGCTCTATGGCGTGAAGGACGGCGGGTTCGACGCGTGGGTCGGCCGGGTCAAGGGCAGCGGCCAGGCGCTCGACACGACCCGCTACCTCGCGCTGGAAAAGCCGAGCGAGCGCGTTCCCGCCATGTACTTCGCTAGCGTCGACGCCACGCTGTTCGACCGCATCTACAACCGCTGCGTCCGCCCCGGCACGCCGTGCATGACCGATCTGATGCGTCGTGACATGAAGGCCGGCGGCCCGATGCATTCGGGCCATGGCAACCCGCCGCCAGACGGCGACAAGCCCAAGGGCGCATTGTTCAAGACCGATGAGGAGAAGGGCGTCGCCCCCGGCCGCGCCACGCCGCCCTCGCCGGTGCCGTCGGGTACACCAGCCGCCGAGCAGCATCAGGGGCATCAAAAGACCTCCTCCCTTCAACTTCCCGCCGTGCCGCGCGCGCACCGCGCCAGCGCAGCCTGAGGAGCCAGCATGTTCGATGAATCCGTCACCAGGACGATCTTCGGCCGGCTCGGCTGGGAATCCTTCCCCTTCCACGAACCGATCCTGGTCATCACCTTCGCTGTCGTAGCCCTGGTCGGCCTTGGCATCGTCGGCGCGGTGACCAAGTACAAGCTCTGGGGCTATCTGTGGACCGAATGGTTCACCACCGTGGACCACAAGAAGATCGGGATCATGTACATGATCCTGGGCATCGTCATGCTGTTGCGCGGGTTCGCCGACGCGCTGATGATGCGCGCGCAGCAGGCGGTCGCATTCGGTGCGAACGAGGGTTACCTGCCTCCGCACCATTATGACCAGATCTTCACCGCGCACGGGACGATCATGATCTTCTTCGTGGCGATCCCGCTGGTCGTGGGCATCGTCAACTATGTCATGCCGCTCCAGATCGGCGCGCGCGACGTGGCCTTCCCGTTCCTCAATAACCTCAGTTTCTGGCTCACCGTCGCGGGCGCGGGGCTGGTGATGGTGTCGCTGTTCGTCGGCGAATTCTCGCGCGCGGGCTGGCTCGGCTATGTTCCGGTCGCGAATATCGAGAACAGTCCGGGCACAGGGCCGGACTATTATCTATGGGCGCTACAGATAGCCGGGGTCGGCACGACCCTGTCGGGCATCAACATGGTCGTGACGATCATCAAGATGCGCGCACCGGGCATGACGATGATGAAGATGCCCGTGTTCTGCTGGACGGCGCTGTGCAGCAACGTGCTGGTGGTCGCGATCTTCCCCGTGCTGACCGCCGCCTTCGCGATGCTGATGCTCGACCGCTATGTCGGCACCAACTTCTTCACCAACGATCTTGGCGGCAACGCCATGATGTACTGGAACCTGGTGTGGATCTGGGGTCACCCGGAGGTCTATGTGCTGATCCTTCCGGTGTTCGGGATCTACTCCGAAATCACCTCGACCTTCACCGGCAAGCGGCTCTTCGGCTATTCGTCGATGGTCTACGCCACGGTCGTCATCACGATCCTGTCCTACCTCGTCTGGCTGCACCACTTCTTCACCATGGGGTCTGGTGCGAGCGTCAACAGCTTCTTTGGCATCGCCACGATGGTGATCTCGATCCCGACGGGTGCGAAGATTTTCAACTGGCTGTTCACCATGTATCGCGGCCGCATCCGGTTCGAGCTGCCGATGATGTGGGTCGTCGCCTTCATGATCACCTTCGTGGTCGGCGGCATGACTGGCGTGTTGCTCGCGGTGCCCCCGGCCGATTTCGTGCTGCACAACTCGCTATTCCTAGTCGCGCACTTCCATAACGTGATCATCGGTGGCGTGGTGTTCGGCCTGTTTGCGGGCATGGATTACTGGTTCCCCAAGGCCTTCGGCTTCCGGCTCGACCGCTTCTGGGGCAAGGTGACCTTCTGGGGTTGGGTGATCGGTTACTGGGTCGCCTGGACGCCGATCTACATCGTCGGCCTAATGGGCACCACGCGCCGCGTGAACCATTTCGAGGATCCGGCTCTGCAGCCCTGGTTCATCATCGCGGCGATCGGCGCGGTGATCATCCTGATTGGCATCGTCGCCTTCGTCATCCAGATCGCCGTCAGCATCAAGAACCGCGACAAGCTGCGCGACACCACGGGCGATCCGTGGGACGGCCGCACGCTGGAATGGGCGACGTCCTCGCCGCCGCCCAACTACAATTTCGCCTTCCAGCCGCAGGTCCATGACCTTGACGCCTGGTACGACATGAAGAAGCGCGGCGCGCAGCGACCGGAGGCGGGCTTCAAGCCGATCCACATGCCGCGCAACACCGGCGCGGGGGTAATCCTCTCGGGTCTCGCCGCGGTGCTGGGCTTCGCCATGATCTGGTACATCTGGTGGCTGGCCGCGATCTGCGCGGTGGCGCTGCTGGTCTATTCGATCGTCCACACCTTCAACTACAACCGCGACTATTACATCCCGGCGGATGAGGTGGCGGAGCAAGAGGACGCGCGCACTCGTCTGCTCGCGGAGGGAGCGTGACCATGGCCGCGGAAGCACCCACCGAAACGCTCGAGCCGACCTTCTACCTGGTCAATGACGAGCATCATCATGAGCCGGGCGGGAGCACCATGCTCGGCTTCTGGATCTACCTGATGAGCGATGCGCTGATCTTCGCGACCCTGTTCGCGACGTTCGGCGTGCTCAGCACCGGCTTTGCCGGCGGTCCGACCCCCCACGAGATCTTCTCGCTGCCGCTTGTCGCGCTCAACACCGCGATCCTGCTGGTCTCGTCGATCACCTATGGCTTCGCGATGATCGCGATGCAGGAAGGACGGCTCGGTGGCACGAAGTTCTGGCTGATCGTCACCGGTCTGCTCGGTGCGTCGTTCGTCGCGGTCGAGCTCTACGAGTTCGCCGAACTGATCCATGAGGGCGCGACGCCGCAGCGCAGCGCTTTTCTCTCGGCCTTCTTCACTTTGGTCGCGACCCACGGTTTGCACGTCACTTTCGGAATCATCTGGCTGGTGGTGATGCTGTTCCAGCTCAACCAGCGTGGCCTGCATCCGGAGAACCAGCGCCGGCTCCAGTGCCTCAGCATGTTCTGGCACTTCCTCGACGTCGTCTGGATCGGCGTCTTCACCTTCGTCTATCTGCTCGGGGTCCTGCGATGAGCGATGCTACCCATGCCCATGATGCCGCGCACGGCGCGCCGCACGCGTCGCGCCGTACTTATGTGATCGGCTTCCTGCTGTCGGTGGTGCTGACCGCGGTGCCGTTCTGGCTGGTGATGACCGGGCCGCTCGACGCCACCACCACCGGAGTGCTGATCGTCGGTGCGGCGATCGTGCAGATCCTGGTGCACACCGTCTGCTTCCTGCACGTCAACACCCAGTCGGAGGGCGGCTGGACGCTGATGGCGTATATCTTCACCGCGGTGCTGGTACTGATTGTGATCGCCGGATCGCTGTGGATCATGTTCCACCTCAACACCAACATGATGCCGATGGTGGACGCGCCGTCGTCCTGAGGTCCCCATGAAACGCGCGCTGCTCATCGCGCTGGCGCTGTTCGCCACGATTGGTTTCGTCGCGCTCGGCGTGTGGCAGGTCGAGCGGCGCACCTGGAAGCTCGACCTGATCGCGCGCGTCGACACTGGGACGCGCGCTGCCCCTATGGCGGTGCCGGGTCAACCGGGGCTCGACGTTGGGGCCAACGAATATCGCCGGGTCATCGCGACCGGTAGCTTCCTGCATGACCGCGAGACCCTGGTGCAGGCATTGACCGAGCGCGGCGCCGGCTTCTGGGTGCTCACCCCGCTGCGAACGCCGCGGGGTGTCGTGCTGATCAATCGCGGCTTCGTGCCAGCGGAGCGCCGCGATCCGGCAAGTCGAGCGCTGGCACAGGTCGCGGGTCCGGTGACCGTCACCGGGCTGCTCCGCATGAGCGAGCCCAAGGGCGGCTTTCTGCGTTCGAACGATCCGGCGGGCGACCGCTGGTATTCGCGTGACGTGCCCGCCATCGCGGCGGCACGCGGGGTCGGACAGGTGGCGCCCTTCTTCGTCGATGCTGATGCGACTCCCAATCCGGGCGGATGGCCGGTAGGCGGACTCACCGTGCTGCGCTTCAACAACAACCATCTCGTCTATGCGCTCACCTGGTTCGGCCTCGCCGGCATCAGCTTTGCGGCGCTATTCCTGCTGCTCCGGCGCAAGCCCGCATGATGGACGCGCCGCTCCTCGCGCTCACGCGTCCCGGGCCGGGTCTCATCGCCGAGACCATAGCGGCGGCGAACATGCGCCAGCTGATCCAGCTGCGGTGGATCGCGGTCGTGGGGCAAACGCTCGCCATCCTGCTCGTCCATTTCGGTTTCGGCATCGCGCTGCCGGTGGTCGAGATGCTGGGCGTCGCCGCATTGCTCGCCATCGCCAATCTGCTCGCGACGATGGCGCTGCCCCGCCACCGCGTCCATGACGGCGAGGTGATGCTGGCGCTGCTGATCGACATGGGTGCGCTGACGCTTCAGCTCTATTTCAGCGGCGGTGCGACCAACCCCTTCATCTCGCTCTATCTGCTTCAGGTCGTGCTCGGCGCGATCCTGTTGCCGCCGGTGGCGGTCGCCGTCCTCGTGACCGCGACTGCGCTCAGCTATGCGCTGCTCACCGTCAGCTATGTGCCGCTGCTGCTGCCCGCGCGCCTGCTGGTCGAGCATGCCGATCTGTTCGCGATCGGCCATTGGGTCGGCTTCGTGATGGTCGCCAGCCTGCTGGTGCTGTTCATCGTGCGGATCAGCCGTAACCTACGTGCGCGTGACGCGCATGTCGCCGATCTGCGCCAGCATGCCGCGGAGGAGGAGGGCATCGTACGCATGGGCCTGTTCGCCTCGGGCGCCGCGCATGAGCTGGGTACGCCGCTCGGCACCCTGTCGGTGATCCTCGCTGACTGGCGGCGCATGCCCGCCGTCGCGGCCGACCCGGAACTGGCGAGCGAGGTCGAGGAGATGCAGGCCGAGGTCCAGCGCTGCAAGGGGATCGTCTCCGACATCCTTCATTCGGCGGGCCAGCCGCGCGGCGAGGCAATGCGGAGCATGGCCGCCGCCGACTTCCTGACCGACCTGGCCGTGGCTTGGCAGCCGACCCATCCGCAAGTGCCGATCGCCACCAGCATCGAGGATGCGGGGGAGGTGGTCATTGCGGTCGATCCGGCGCTGCGCCAGGCGGTGGCGAACCTGCTCGACAACGCCGCCGAAGCCTCGCCGCTGGGCCTGCGTCTGACCGGGAAGGTGGAGGAGGGGATGCTGGCGATCGTCGTGCGCGACTATGGGCCGGGTTTCGATCCTGCAGCGCTGGCGCATGTGGGGGAACTGTACCGTTCGACCAAGGGCGCGGGCCATGGCCTGGGCCTGTTCCTCGCCAGCAACGTCGCACGGCGGATGGGGGGGCGGATCGAGGCGCGCAATCCGGCCGGCGGCGGCGCGGAAGTCCGGCTAGTCCTGCCGTTGATTCATGGAGAGGGGCGCTGATGGAGACCCCGAGCCTCGTCATCGTCGAGGATGACGCGACCTTCGCGCGCACCCTCCAGCGCTCGTTCGAGCGGCGCGGCTACCGGGTCCGGGTCGCCGCCAGCCCCGCCGAGCTCGACGCGCTGCTCGCGGCGGAGGTCCCGAGCCATGCCGTGGTGGACCTGAAGCTCGGGATCGAATCCGGCCTGCCCTGCGTCGCGAAGCTGCACGCGCAGGATGCGGCGATGCTGATCGTCGTCCTGACCGGCTATGCCAGCATCGCCACGGCGGTCGAGGCGATCAAGCTGGGCGCGTGCCACTATCTGGTGAAGCCGTCGAACACCGATGATATCGAGGCCGCGTTCGGCAAGGCGCCGGGCGATCCCGACGTCCCGGTTACGCCGCGCGCGGCCTCGCTCAAGACACATGAGTGGGAGATGATCAACGAGACGCTGGCCGCGACCGGTTTCAACATCTCCGAAACGGCACGGCGGCTGGGGATGCATCGCCGCACACTGGCGCGGAAGCTCGAGAAACGGCCGGTCAAATAGCCGCCAGTTGCGACGGGCTGCGGATCGATCGTGGCACGCGGCTCGTTCTGTCATCGAGCGGCGAGCATCAGGAGAGACGTGATGAACCAGCGCGACCAGAACCGGAATCCGGGCGGCCAGCAGCAACAGCAGCGCGATCAGAAGGTCGACAAGCAGCAACAACAGCAGCCTCAACGTCAGCAGGATGGCGGCGAGAAGAAGCGCGAGCCGAACCAGGATGATATCGAACGCTAAGGTTCGACGACCGGACGTCTTGAAGGGGCCTTGAACGACCCCTTCTTCATTTTGGTGCGCGGCTCGGGCATTCTGGCCGCATGAACCCGATCTATGCCGCGCTCGGCACCACCATCTTCGAAACCATGTCGGCGCGGGCACGCGCGAATGGCGCGATCAATCTCGGGCAGGGCTTTCCCGATGGCGAGGGTTGCGTGCCCGTCGTCCGTGCGGCCGCCGGAGCCCTCACGGCCCGGTCGAACCAATATCCGCCTATGACCGGGCTGCCTGAGCTGCGCCAGGCGATTGCCGCGCATTATGCCCGACATCAGCAGCTCGACCTCTCGCCTGAAGAGGTGATCGTCACATCGGGGGCGACCGAAGCCATCTCTGCGTCCTTTGCCGCGCTGATCGTACCGGGGGATGAGGTGATCCTGATCCAGCCTCTGTACGACGCCTATCTCCCGCTGGTGCGGCGGGCGGGCGGGGTGGCGAAGCTGGCGCGGCTCGAGCCGGGCAGCTGGCGGCTGACCCGAGCAGCACTTGAGGCCGCCGCGACGCCACGCACCCGCCTGATCGTCGTCAACAATCCCGTGAATCCCGCCGGCGCCACGCTTTCGCATGAGGAACTTGCCGATCTCGCCGCCTTCTGTGTCGAGCGTAACCTGATCGCGGTGTGCGATGAGGTATGGGAACATGTTGTCTATGACGGCGCGCGCCACACTCCGCTGATGGCGATGCCGGGCATGCGTGAGCGGACTGTGAAGATCGGCTCGGCGGGCAAGATCTTCGCGCTCACCGGCTGGAAGGTCGGCTGGATGTGCGCCGCACCGCCGATCGCCGCTGTGTTGTCTAAAGCGCATCAGTTCATAACCTTCTCGACCGCGCCCAATCTGCAATGGGCGGTGGCGCAGGGGCTTGAGACGCAGGATGCCTGGATTGCGGAATCGGTCGCTGGCTTCCAGCGCTCGCGCGATCGGCTGGCGAACGGGCTGACCGCTGCGGGCTATCGGGTGCTGCCGTCGGCCGCGACCTGGTTCCTTTCGATCGACCTTCCAACATCGGGTATCGCGCTCGACGACACGGCCTTTTGCGAGCGGCTGGTCGAGGAGGCGGGCGTCGCCGCGATTCCGGTCTCGGCCTTCTACGCGGAGGCGCCGGTGACGCATCTTGTCCGGCTGTGCTTTGCCAAGGCCGATGACGTGCTCGACACGGCGATCGGTCGGATGGATGCGGCGCGGCGCGATTTCGCGCGTTAGCCATTTCGTGAAGCGACTATGGTTCATCACCAACCCCAATTCGGGCTCGGCAACGCGAGAGGCATGCGAGGCGCTGGAGGCGGTGTTCGAGGAACGCGGGCTGACGCTCGCCGGGCGCACGGCGTTTCCCGATGCGCCGATCCCATCGATCGATGATCTTGGCGACGTCGATACCGTCGTGCTGTTCGCGGGTGACGGCACGATCAACGCGGCGCTCTGCGCGCTTGCGAGCTGGGATGGCGTGTTCCTGATCCTGCCGGGCGGGACCATGAACCTGCTGGCCAAGTCCCTGCACGGCGACGCCGATCCCGCCGCCATCGTTCATGCCGCGTACGAACGGGGGCGGCTCGTGGCGCTCCCCTATGTCGAGGCGGGGCCGCACCGCGCATTTGTGGGCCTGATTCTCGGCCCCGCCGCACATTGGGGCCGTGCACGGGAGGCCGCGCGCAAGGGGCGGGTGTGGCGGGTGCTGTGGGCGATCCGCAGCGCGTGGCGGCGCACGTTCGGCAAGGGAATCCGGGTTGCCGGCGTACCGGGGATGCGCGGACGGTATCAGGCGGTGTTCGTCGCGCCGGCTGCGGACGCGCTGGAGGTTGCGGCGATCGATGCGCGCGATTGGACCTCAATCGTGGAGCTGGGCTGGAGCTGGCTGACCGGCGACTGGATCGCCGCGCGTTCTGTCACCGACCGCCGTGCGCAACGGTTGCGGTCGGTGAGCAAGCGCCCGATCCTGGCGTTGTTCGATGGTGAGCCGGTAACGCTCGACATCGATATCGAGGTGAGCCGCGGGATGACCCGCCCGGCCTTTGTTGCAACGCACGGCGCTTCGGCGTGATCCGCCTGTTCCATGCCAGCGACCTGCATTTCGGTGCCGAGGATCGTGGGGCGCTGGACTGGTTCGCGGCATGCGTGCGTATTGAACAGCCGGACGCGGTGGTGGTGACCGGTGATCTCACGATGCGTGCGCGCAGGCGCGAGTTCGCGGCGGCGGCGCAATGGCTGGAGAGGCTGGGGCGCCCGGTGACGGTCGAAGTCGGCAATCACGATCTGCCCTATTTCAACCTGTGGGCTCGGTTCGTGACGCCCTATCGCCGCTATCGTGCGTTGGAAGCGATGATCGAGCGTCCACTCGACCTGCCTGGTCTTACCATCGTGCCGCTCAAGACCACCGCGCGCTTCCAGTGGCGGCTCAATTGGTCGAAGGGTCATGTGAGCGCGCGCGCATTGCGGGAAGCGCTGGCGCTGGTCGAGGCGGTGCCGGCCGGACATCGCATCCTCATCACCTGCCATCATCCCCTGGTCGAACCGGGAACGCGCAGCAGCTCGCGCACGCATGGCGGTACCGCAGCGCTCACTGTGTTGGCAGCCGCTGGCGCAACGGCTGTTCTGACCGGGCATGTCCACGATCCGTTCGACATCCGGCACGAGACCCTTGATGGGACCATGCGGCTGATCGGCGCGGGAACATTGTCCGAGCGGCTTCGCGACAGTCCGCCTTCGTTCAACGAAATCCGCATCGGCGCCGGGATCGAAACGATCGCGCGCCGGATGGGCGCTGCGCCCGACACGCGCCTGACGCCCGGCTGACCGAAAGCAAAAAGGCCGCCCCCGAAGGGACGGCCTCTTCGTTGCCGGGAACGGCGATCAGAAGCGGAAGGTGATCGATCCGCGATAGGTCTGCGCCGACAGGTCGCTGCGCGCGACCGTGGTGTCGGCCGAGATCGAGAGGTCGACCGATCCCGCCTTTAGCGTCAGGCCGCCGCTGATCTCACCCCAGTCCTTGTCCTGGCCATTGAGCGCGAAGGCGAAGCCGCTCGGCGCACCGACCAGATTGGCGAAGACCACGCCCGGCTGATCGCTGAACTCATGGACGAAGGTGCCGGTGACGAACGGCCGCACCCTGGACGACTTACCGGCAGCAAGGGTCAGGCCCGCGCGGCCCTGCCAGCTGCTATACGCCTGGCGACGCAGGTCGAGCGCGACCGGCCCACCGGTCTCCAGCGCACTGCCAAAGCCGATATAGGTGCCGCGCCCGGCGATCCGCGGAGTGACCTCGAACGCATCTCCGCCCAGATTCTTGCTGATCCCGAGCTCGGTGCTGAGCACCAGCGCGGAGTCCGAAGCGCGGAGCGTGTATGGCGTGCCGAGGAAGTTCACCACACGGCTGGTCTTCGAGTTGAGCGCACCGGCGGTGACATGGCCGTCGACAATCAGGCCACCGGCGGTGCTGGTCTTGGCGTAGAGGGTACCCTGGAAGGACTGGTTCTGCGCCGTCTGCCCAGCGAGCGAGGCGGTGCCGTCGAGGTCCGTATAGGACAGTGCGAAGCCGACAAAGCCGCTGTCGCCCGCCGCGACTTCGATGCCGCCGCCGATATACCAGCCGTTGAAGTCGTCGCGCCCGCCGATGCCGGTCATCGCCCGGCCGTCACCGGTCAGATACCCGCCCGAAACGAAGCCACTCATATTGTCGGGCAGCGCGCCTTCCTGCAGCACCATCGGTGCGGCCATGTCGCTGGCGACTGGCTTGGCGCCGGGCATTGGCGCAAGGCCGAGCGCAGCGACCTGGATCGGGCGGCCATAGCGCGCGACCGTGCCGTCCATGTTCGACGCGTCGAGGTTGCGGATCCGGTTGCGGATGAAGTTCGCGTTCGAATCCACCGCCGCGAAGGCGAGGGTCTGCACCGTCGACTCGGTTGCCGGCGCCAGAGCGGCGAGCGTCGAATTGATCGTCCCCGCGTTCTGGAGATCGAGCGGACCGTAGAGCGCGTCATAGTTGGCCGCGCGGCTGCGGTTGGAATCGAGCATCCGGGCGTAGGTGTAGGCGATCGGGTTCGTCGGCGAGACGATGTCACGATAATTGCCTGCCACGATATTTAGCGTCACCGCGTTCGCGCTATAGGCCAGCGTCGGACGCAGGATCGCGCTGAGCGAGCCAGGCGTATTGAACGTACCGGTGACACCGCCCTGTGCGGTCAGGATAGTATAGCTGTTGCCTGCACGCAGCGTCGTCGCGGAATAGGACAGCTGCAGCGTGCCGCCCAGGCTCGCCTGGTTGCTGGCGCCAGCCACCACGATGCGGTCGGACGTGCCGTTCGCGCCCAGATCGACCAGATAGCCCGATCCCGACGACATCACGAGGCCGCCGTTGAACGTCAGCGTGCCGACGGACGTTACCGTGCCCGGCGCAAAGCTGCCCATCACGCTGGTGGTGAAGGGCGCGTTGACCGTGCCGGTGCCGGTCAGCAGGCCCGACAGGATCAGATAGTCGCCGGGCGTGGTGAGCGTGCCGTTGTTCTGGATCGTGCCGGTGTTCTGGCGGATCTCGATCAGGCTGTTGAGCGACGCGCCGCTGGCGATGGTCAGCTGCGACGTCGCGCCCATGATCGAGAACCGGTCGATCGTCACCGCCGAGTTGAGCGTCACCACACCGGCGTTGCGCAGCGTGACGTCGTAGTAGCGGCCCATCTGGCCGGTGGTGCGCACGCCGTCGACATTGTTGGGCGTGAAGCCGGTCGCGCCGGGCAGGCCGTTGGCGATCGTCGGGGCGGGGCGCACCGTGTCCGAATAGCCTGGATCTGCTTGTGCCGATTCGACCGGGGTCATGCCCGAGCTGGCGGTGATATCGGCGACCAGGGGGCCGTTCGTGTCATTGGCGGTGTTCGGTACCCCGCTGCGAACCGCGCCGGTCGCGATGTTGACGCAGTCGTTCGACGCCGGATTGTTGGAGGTGCTGGGCGACTGGAAGCACATTTCGCCGAACTGCGGCGAGGAACCGGCAGGGCCACCACCCAGATTGGTCGGCAGACCATTGACCAGCTGACCGCCTGTGAGGATCTGATAGTTGGGATCGAGCTCGGTCACCCAGGCGGTCGAGTCTTCCCAATTCTTGTTGCCGGCCGTTGCGGTCACGTAGCGATACGGATTGTTGGCGACGACCCAGTCCCAATAGAGGAACAGCGGCTGATAGAAGCTTTGGGTGCCGTAGCTGCCGCCCGGCTGGCCGGTGAAGAAGGTCGAGCCGCCCGAGAGCACACCGATCACGACCGATTTGGAGAAGGTCCGGTCGAGGATCAGCGGGCCGCCCGAGTCGCCCGGACCCGTCGAGCCTTCGCGCGGCAGCGCGTTGTCACGGAAGCCGTTGAAGTCGCGAGAGTTCGCGGTGGCGGTTCCGCGCGCGGGGTCGTCGAAGTCGAGGAAGTAGAGAACCTGGGGACGCGAGGGCGAGCCGGGCGTTCCGAACAGGAACTCGTTGCGGGTGTTGAGCGACACGAGCGCGCCCAGCATGTTCTCGGCCGCGCGTCGGCGGAAGTCGTTGCCGACCGCGCCGGTTGTGCCGGTGCCGTTGCGGCCATAACCGGTGATCGTGACATGATAGCCGGTGCCGGTCGCCGGGTTGATCGTGCCGGGGGTTGGCAGCGGCGAGAACAGCAGCGCCCAGGTCGGGATATTGCGGGTCGGGGTGTCGAGCACCGCGGTCGCGACATCGGCTTCGAGGAAGCATGATCCCGGTGCGGTGCACGATGCCGGGGCGAGCGAACGCGGATCGTAGAAGACCTGGTTGATATTGTAGAGCGCCTGCGCCTGGTTGGTCTTGAACTGGCCGGGGCCTGCGCCGGAACCGAGCAGCCAGTTGACCAGCTCGTCCACCTGACCGGCGGCATTGGCGCGGGTATTGGTCTCAAAGCCGATCGACGCGCCGACGCCGCCCGATGCGGCGCCATAGGCGGTCGCGGCGCGCGAGTTGACGCAGTGCGCCGCGAAGATGATCGTGCGTGGGTTGATCAGCGTGCCGGTGCACAGGCCGATCGATCCGCCGCCGGCATCGGTGAACACCTGCCCAACACCGGTGATGTTGACGGGATCGCGCGCGTCGGTTGGCGTGAAGTTGTTGTTGATGACGATGTGCGGCATTTCGGTCGCTTCGACCGGGTTCACGAAGCCTGATTGCTGGGTAACGCTGACGGGGGCGGCGGAATGCGGTGCCTCGACCAGATCGGCGATACGAACCGTGTTGTGGGGGCTTTCGACGACGTCGGCGGCGTTGAGCGATTGGGCCTGTGCAGTGCCAGGTACGGACAGTGCCAGCCCGAGTCCCGCAGCCGACAGGTAAAGCGAAGCGCGGACGCGCCGCGGTGAACGAGCGAAGTACATGGTAGCCCCCTATGTTGACCCGGTCGGCCCAGACCAGGTTGGATGCATGGAGGCTATGGCCAAGAAGGGGGGCGTCAAGTCCCGGTTGTTACAATTGTGTCTATTTGTCCGTCGATAGATGCGCGGCAGCCACAGTTTGTAACCGATCCGGGTAGATTGCTGTGCTGAAAGAAAAGTTCGATCCCGAAACGAAAATCGGTGTCACCGGTTTCCACTGATGCTTAGCGCAACCAGCGCATCATTATGGGGAATACCGGCAAGTTTAGTGTTTCGGCGTGTCGGGGCTCCCCGCTCATGCCATAGAATTGCAGCATCGGTACGCCGATCCCGGTTCCACCGGTCGTGTAGGATTCCAAATAATTTTCCCCCGCGCCCTGATAGCCGGCGGCGTGAAAGACATGCTCGGGATCGATTCCCAGCTCGATCGCGGCGGCATAGGACCAGGCCATCGCCGCCATTTCCTCTCCTGGATCGGAAGAGACCTCCGTCTGGGTCGCGCGTACGGCGGGATCGGAGACGGCGATATGCCCCGCTTCGTGGAGCAGATCTCCAGGCCAAGGCAGGGAATCGGGGTCGAACATCAGCGTGTCGCCGCGAACCGTGACGCCAGGCAGCAGCGAGTCGCCGGGCACGGGCTCCATCCTGACGGAAATGCCGATCCCTTCAAGAAAGGGGACGATCTTGGCGACAAGCGGGTCGGTGAATTGCATTGCGCGCATC
Source organism: Sphingomonas sp. GW821-FHT10C01 (assembly GCF_059415525.1). NCBI lineage: Bacteria > Pseudomonadati > Pseudomonadota > Alphaproteobacteria > Sphingomonadales > Sphingomonadaceae > Sphingomonas > Sphingomonas sp. GW821-FHT10C01. The sequence continues at coordinate 41,259 of NZ_JBWKNK010000006.1, forward strand.
TAAGCAGGGCGGGCGGGGAGGGCGCAACGAAAAAGGGCGGCCCGTTGCGGGGCCGCCCTTGTTCCGTTCGATCCGAAAGGGATCAGCGCTTCGAGAACTGGAAGCTGCGGCGGGCCTTGGCCTTACCGTACTTCTTACGCTCGACCGCGCGGCTGTCGCGGGTCAGGAACCCGGCGGCCTTCACCGGCGCGCGCAGCACCGGCTCATACTTGGTCAGCGCCTGGGCGATGCCGTGCTTGACCGCGCCTGCCTGGCCCGAAAGCCCGCCACCCTTGACGGTGCAGATCACATCATACTGGCCGTCACGCTCGGCGACGCCGAACGGCTGGTTGATGACGAGACGCAGCGTCGGACGTGCGAAGTAGACTTCCTGGTCGCGACCATTGATCGTGATCTTGCCCGAGCCGGGCTTGATCCACACGCGGGCGACGGCGTCCTTGCGGCGGCCGGTCGCATAGGCGCGGCCATAGGCGTCGAGTTCCTGCTGGCGCAGCGGCGTGTTCGACACGACCGGGGCACCGGCCAGATAGGCGTCAGCGCTGGTCGCGGCTTCGGCACCTTCGGGCGCGCCGGCGGCGATCTCGGCGAGATCGGAAAGGGACTGGCGATTGTCGGACATTATGCGCCCACCTTGTTCTTGCGGCTCATGGCCGCGATATCCAGGACTTCAGGGTTCTGGGCTTCGTGCGGATGCTCGGCGCCCTTGTAGATGCGCAGGTTGCGCATCTGCTGACGGCCCAGCGGACCGCGCGGGATCATGCGCTCGACGGCCTTTTCCAGCACGCGCTCCGGGAAGCGGCCTTCCAGCACCTTCTGAGCGGTGATTTCCTTGATGCCGCCGGCATAGCCGGTGTGCTTGTAATAGACCTTGTCGGCCAGCTTCTTGCCGGTGAAGCGCACCTTGTCCGCGTTGATGACGATGACATTGTCACCGCAATCGACGTGCGGGGTGAAGCTGGTCTTGTGCTTGCCGCGCAGGACGTTGGCGATCACAACCGCAGCGCGGCCAACGACCAGATTCTCGGCATCGACGATATGCCACTTCTTCTCCACCTCGGCCGGCTTTACCGACTTGGTGGTCTTCATCAGCGCCTTCATGGGCCCAGACCTCAATGTTAAAATGCATGACGCCGCCCATCACGGACGGCGCGAACGGCGGCCAAATGACGAAATGGGGCCTAAAAGTCAAGAAAACTGCGGGTTTGTTGGCGGGTATTATAATACCTTCGATATCTCGTCGATCCGTCAGGGCGCCCGCAATGTCGTTACCGTCATTCGAGTGGCCGGGGGCGCCCCGGGCATTTCGATGCGCACGGCGTCGCGCGTCTCCAGCACCAGCCCGCTGGCTGGGTCGACTTGGCGTTCGGTCTCGATCGCGACCTGGCCGGTGATCGGTCCGTTCGGTCCTCGCATCGTCACCCCGCCTGAAGCGCTGACGGACGCGATCAGCCGTCCTCCGCCACGGCGCACGGCGCGGATTCCGTCGAGTTGCGCGCTGCCGAAGGCCGATCCGGCCGGCACGCGAACGGCGCGCGGGGGCGACTCGCCCGCCGCGGCGATATCGACGGCGACCAGGGGCTCGATCAGTGCGGCGAGCGTCGCGCGCTGGCGTTCGGGCGGCATCGGCGTCAATACCGCGAGGATCGCCCGGATCCGGCCCGCGCGCTTCCGGTCGAGGTCGCCGGCACCCGTTGGTGCCAACGCCGCGACGCCGTCGAGGAAGGCCTTCCATACCACCGCCTGCTCGTCGATCGCGGTCACGCGTCCCGCGGGATCGAGGTGCAGGGCTACCGTGCGCCCGGCGATTCGCGCGAAACCGGCACGAAACATCGTCGCGGGATCGTCGTCGAGTGTCGTGGCCGGCTCGCCCGATTCGATCGTCAGTTCGGCTCGGAAACCCGGGCCGGAACGACGAAAAATGATGCTCCGGGCTTGGGTGAAGCGTCGGGTGATGCCCGCATCCGTCCGGGTCGCCTCGGTTGTCGCGCGCAGCGGGTGGTCAAGCGGCGGCGCGAAACCGGCGGCGCTTGCCTGCGTGGCGAGGAGAAGTGCCGCGATCAACGCGTCGAATCGTCGATCCAGTCCGCAACGGCGTCTCCCGCCGCTGCAGGCCAGATTTCTATAGCGGGCAGATCATAGCTGTGCAGCGCGGCGACCCGGTCGGCCAGCTCGCGGGCAAGCAAGGGCGTCGTCTTGAACAGGGCGCGATGCTCGGTCGCGGTCTCGACCTTGCCCTGCCAGCGATAGATCGAGTTGCACGGGCCAAGCAGATTGACGCAGGCGGTCAGCCGTTGCTCGACCATGGCCCGTCCGATCTCCTCCGCTTCGGCGGCGGTCGCGAAGGTCACATGGACGAGCGCGATGTCGCTCACCGCCGCCGGCCCACCGAATGTGCGCCCCATGCCGTCGCCGCGACGACCAGCGCGCCGACGACCTGGTGCGTCGCCGCGACATGCAGGTGGACGCCGGTCCACACCGTCGCGATGCCGAGCAGGATTTGCGTGCCAAAGGCGATGTTGATCGCGACCGATGCCTTGCGATCGCCCGCCGTCTTGGCGCGCCGCGCTAGCACGATCAGCGCGGCGACCGTGACCCAGGCCCACCAGCGGTGGAACCAGTGGATCATCGCCGGATCGTTGAGCATCGCGTCGAGGAACGGACGCACGGCGAGCACTTCGCTGGGGAAGAACTTGCCGTTCATCAATGGCCATTGGTTGGTGACGAGGCCCGCGTTCAGCCCAGCGACGAACGCGCCATAGACCAGCTGGACGAACAGGATCAGGCCGACCCACACCGCAACGCCGGTCAGCCGCGCGGGGCGATAGCCGGGGTCGCGCGCCAGTCCGCGCATGTCGAGCGCGGTCCATACCAAGGCCGCCAGGATGAACAGCGCGAGCAACAGGTGCGCGGCAAGCCGGAAATGGCTGACATCGGTGCGTTCGGCGAGGCCGGAGGTGACCATCCACCAGCCGATCACCCCTTGCAGGCCGCCCAGAATCAGCAGGCCGACGAGCCGCGGCCCATAGCCTTGCGGGATCGCCCGGCGGATCGCGAACCAGGCCAGTGGCAGCGCGAAGGCGACGCCGATCAGCCGGCCGAGCAACCGGTGCAGATATTCCCAGAAATAGATGCCCTTGAACGCCTCAAGGCTCATGCCGGCGTTGATCTGTTGATATTCGGGGATGCGCTTGTACTTCTCGAACTCGGCCAGCCACGCCGCTTCGGACAGCGGGGGCAGGGTGCCCGTCACCAGCTTCCACTCGGTGATCGACAGGCCGGATTCGGTCAGGCGGGTAATGCCGCCTACGCCCACCATCAATACGATCAGGACGGCGACGAAGAACAGCCAGTTGGCGATCGCGCGCGGGCGGGCGGTATGGGTAAATTGCGACACGCCCGCCGTTTATGCTCTGCCAACCATAAATGCCAGCGGTAGCCCGGAAACGGGGCGCAAATCGCCGAGGATGTTATGTTGTAACTTTGCGCGGCCGGCTCTATATGCCGCGCATGGCTCAAGCGCTTGCCCCACGGTTCTGGGAACAGGTTGATTCGCGCTTCGATCGCTTCGCGATCGGGCTGTCGAGCCTGTGTCTGGCGCATTGCGTGGCCAGCACGGTGCTGCTCGCGCTCGCCTCGGCGGCGGGCGCCTTCCTGCATCCCGCGATCCATGAGGTCGGGCTGGTCCTGGCGATCCTGTTCGGCCTCGTCGCGCTCGGGCGCGGTATCCTGAAGCATGGCTATATGCTGCCGTCGGCGGTCGGCGCCTTCGGCCTCGGCATGATGGCCGGCGCGCTGACGCTGCCGCATGGCGGGCAGGAAATCCTCTGGACCGTGATCGGCGTCGCGATCCTCGCGCTCGGCCACGACCTCAATCGGCGCGCGACCTACTAAGCCTCGGCGTCGCGCTGTGCGGCGCAAGGGACCAGGCGATCGATCCCGAATCCACGGCCAAATGTGGCTGGTAGGCGGGTTCGCCGTATCCCCCAGCGACCTGTTTCGACCGTAAGCTTGAGGCAGTCCCTGCCTGGCGCACCGCGGGGATCGAGCTGAGCCCGGAGGTCCGCGCTGACGGCGATACGAAGCGTGCGCGCATCGGGTGCTGCGCGGGCGGAGACCCATCGCCGCTTTTCCAAATCCGTCACCTCGGCTTCGACGGTATCGATGCGCGTTTCCGCTGCGGTGAACGCGGCCATTTCGACAGCGGCTCGCAGATAGAATGTCGCAAGCATCGCTGAGATCACTGGCGTGATCACAATGGCCCCATAGAGTCGCCAATCCCGCTGCGCCTTCAGCCACGCGTCCAGCAGGATAAGCAGATAGACGCCGGCTGCGCCCCCGGACACCGCCACTGCCGTCGTCGCCCATAGCGGCAACGGGTCGATCAGCGTTGCTCGCATCAGAAACAGCGGCAGGAGCAAGGCGAGGCAGGAAAGGCCGATTGCCCAGCGCGAGCGCGCCGGCAACTCGATCGTCTTTTCCGATGTTGGCGCGGATTTCACGCGACGAACGCTGCATTTGGCCGAACGCGGGGTCAAGTGGGCTGAACCCCCGGTAAGCTTGCCGCCTGCTCGCTGTGCGCCTACATTACGCACCATGCACGCCCACAAACACGACCATCACGAGCCGCAGGGCGCCGACCTCGCGCGCGCGGCACAGGCAACGCTGGAAAAGGCCGGCGAGCAGTGGACCGCCATGCGCGCCTCGATCTTCGAGGCGCTGTCGGGTTTTGAGAGGCCGGCTTCCGCCTATGACATCGCCGAAGCAGTGTCGAAGCGCGAAGGGCGCCGCGTCGCCGCCAACAGCGTCTATCGCATCCTCGACCTGTTCGTGTCGACGAACCTTGCCCGCCGGGTGGAGAGCGCGAACGCCTATGTCGCGAATGCGCACCCCGACTGTCTGCACGACTGCATCTTCCTGGTGTGCGATTCGTGTGGCCAGACCACGCATATCGACGACGATACGATCACCAAATCGGTGCGCACCGCCGCCCGTGGCGCGGGCTTCACGCCTGTTCGCCCGGTGATCGAGGTGCGCGGCAAATGCGCCGACTGCAGCTGATCTAGGATTCGCCCTAGCTCGCTTCGACCATCGCCCGGATCGTGCGGTCCAGTTCCGTAATGGCCTCGTCGCGCGGCACAGCGCCGGTCGTCGCCGCATAGGACAGCAATTGCGCGGCGCCGATCAGGTTCCACAGCCCTGCCGGTGCAATGTCGCCCGATGGCGCGAACGGGGCGAGCAGTACCCGGCATTTCTCCATGAATGCGGTGAAGAACTCGTGCTTGATGCTCTCCATCTCGGGCGACCCTGCCAGCGCGGCGACGACACCGGGTAGCTCGCGGCCCTGCGACAGCACGCAATCGACATAGCATGACGCGATCGCCTGGGCCCGGTCGGCCAGGGTTGGCGGGCTTTCCTCCAGCGCGGCATCCATCAGCGCGGTCTGGCGCGCGTCGAATTTTCGGAACAGCGTCGCGAGCAGTCCGGCGCGCGTGCCGAAATGGCTGTACACCACGGGCTTGGTGACGTCCGCGCGCTCGGCGAGATGACCCAGGGTCAGCGCGTCCGTCCCCTCCTCGCGCACGATCTTCCACGCGAGGTCCAGCAGCTGCGTCAGCCTATCGTCGCGCGCCATCCGCACGCGTTTGTCGGCCGCACCGGCCGCGGGGTCACTTGACATCACTATATACCATTAGTAACTTACTATCAGTATATAGGCGCTATGGCCGATATGCCAGACCCTTGTGTCAAACCCCTTGGAGGCGGACGATGCGTAACCTGCTGGTAATTTCCCATCCTGATCCCAATTCGCTGACCCACGCCATCGCCGGTGCGGTCGCGGATGGGCTTCGCGCGTCCGATCCGATGGCAAGTGTCGAGATCGCGGATCTCGCCGCTGAGGGGTTTGACCCGCGCGAAACCGCGCGCGATCTTGCCGTTCACCTGCAGACGGAGACCCCGGCGGACGATGTCCTTGCCGAACAGGCGCGAATCGACCGCGCCGACCGGCTGGTGCTGGTCTATCCGGTCTATTGGTGGTCCTTCCCGGCGTTGCTGAAGGGCTGGCTGGATCGCGTCCTCACCAATGGCTGGGCCTATGGCTATGACGGGGGCGACCGCAAGAAGCTGCGCCGGCTCGAAGTGGTGCTGGTCGCGGTCGCCGGCGCCGATGCCGGCACCTATGCCCGCCACGGCTATTTCGGCGCGATGCGCACCCAGATCGATCATGGCATCTTCGACTATGTCGGCGCCCGCGTCGTCCGCCACGAATTGCTGCTCGAATCGCATGGCGAGAGCCAGCAGGCGAATCTCGATGCGGCAAATGCGCTCGGGCAATCGCTGGCGATGCGCCAGGCCGCCTGAGCGACGATTTCAGCACCTGCTCATCTTTCGCTCATGATTCCTGCGCCTTCGCTCCATCAGGGGCGTTGGACAGGTTCAAGACGCTGGAGTAAGTGCGCTAGATGGCCGACCTTCCCAAGACGCCGTTGCTCGACATCGTCGACACGCCGCATGATCTCCGCGAGCTCAAGCCCGCCCAGCTTCGCCAGCTGGCCGACGAACTACGCGCGGAGACGATCAGCGCGGTCGGCACCACCGGCGGCCATCTCGGTTCCGGACTTGGCGTGGTCGAGCTGACCGTCGCGATCCACTATGTCTTTAACACGCCCGAGGATCGGCTGGTCTGGGACGTCGGGCACCAATGCTACCCGCACAAGATTCTTACCGGGCGTCGCGACCGGATCCGGACGCTGCGTCAGGGCGGGGGCCTGTCGGGCTTCACCAAGCGTAGCGAGAGCGAGTATGATCCGTTCGGCGCCGCGCACTCGTCGACCTCGATCTCGGCCGCGCTCGGCTTCGCGGTGGCGAACAAGCTCGCCGGTACGCCGGGTCGCGGCATCGCGGTGATCGGCGACGGCTCGATGAGCGCGGGCATGGCCTATGAGGCGATGAACAATGCCGAGCAGGCGGGGAATCGCCTGATCGTCATCCTCAACGACAATGACATGTCGATCGCGCCGCCGGTCGGTGGCCTTTCGGCCTATCTCGCGCGCGTTGTCTCCTCGTCCGAATATCTCGGCCTGCGCAGCCTGGCGAGCAAGGTGGTGCGGAAGTTGTCGCGCCGCGTTCACAGCGCCGCGTCGAAGACCGAGGAATTCGCGCGCGGCATGGTGACGGGCGGCACGCTGTTCGAGGAGCTGGGCTTCTATTATGTCGGGCCGATCGATGGCCACAATCTCGATCACCTGATCCCGGTGCTCGAGAATGTCCGCGACGCCAAGGAAGGCCCCGTGCTCATCCATGTCGTGACCAAGAAGGGCAAGGGCTATGCCCCGGCCGAGGCGGCGGCGGACAAATATCACGGCGTCCAGAAGTTCGACGTCATCACCGGCGCCCAGGCCAAGGCGCCTCCCGGACCGCCCTCGTACCAGAATGTGTTCGGCGAGACGCTGGCCAAGCTGGCCGAGACCGATTCGCGGATCTGCGCGATCACCGCGGCGATGCCTTCGGGCACCGGGGTGGACAAGTTCGCCAAGGCGCATCCCGATCGCGCCTTCGACGTCGGCATTGCCGAACAGCACGCCGTCACCTTCGCCGCGGGCCTCGCGGCGCAAGGAATGCGACCCTTCTGCGCGATCTATTCGACCTTTTTGCAGCGCGCCTACGACCAGGTCGTTCACGACGTCGCCATCCAGAACTTACCGGTCCGCTTCGCGATCGATCGCGCCGGCCTAGTCGGCGCTGATGGTGCGACCCATGCGGGTAGCTTTGACGTCACCTATCTCGCGACGCTCCCCAATTTCGTGGTGATGGCCGCCGCGGATGAGGCTGAGCTGGTCCATATGACGCGGACCGCCGCCGAATATGACGCGGGTCCGATCGCGCTGCGCTACCCGCGCGGCAATGGCGTCGGCGTGCCGCTGCCCGAGCCCGAGCTTCTCGAGATCGGCAAGGGCCGCATCGTGCGTGAGGGCAAGAAGGTCGCGATCCTCTCGCTCGGTACCCGCCTCGCAGAGGCGCTCAAGGCCGCCGACATGCTGGAAGCCAAGGGGTTGTCGACCACCGTTGCCGACCTGCGTTTCGCCAAGCCGCTCGACGAAGCACTGATCCGTCGCCTGCTGACCACGCATGAGGTCACGGTGACGATCGAGGAGAATGCCGTCGGCGGCCTCGGTGCGCATGTGTTGACAATGGCGAGCGATGCCGGGCTGATCGACAACGGCCTCAAGCTCCGCACGATGCGCCTGCCCGACATCTTCCAGGATCAAGACAAGCCCGATCTGCAATATGACGAGGCGGGCCTCAACGCGCCGCACATCGTTGACACGGTGCTCAAGGCGCTGCGCTGGAACGAGGCGGCGGCGGAAGGCGGCGCGCGGGCCTGAACCCGCCCCAATAAATTCGTGAAGGCCCGCGCCGAGTTGCAAAGTCGTGACTGCGGGATATCGTCGCCGAGCAATGGCTTCGACCGAATTTCGTCCCGACTTCACGCCGCTTAACCTGGCTGAGCGTGAGGTACTGAACCTGCTCGCGCAGGGCCACACCGCCAAGAGCATCGCCGCTCTGACCGGCAAGACCGAGGGTTCGGTCAACGAACGCCTGCGTGAGGCACGCCGCAAGACCGGAGTCGCTTCGAGCCGCGAACTGGCGCGGCTGATCGCAGACACGGATTCCCCGAAAAATCGTGACGAACAAATCGGGGTGGGTGAGGTTCTCAGTTCCGGCGAACCCCTATCCCGACGGTCCGCGCGACGCGGGCCGCGAGCGAAGGGAATCATTGCTATGGGAATTCTCACCGGCGCCGTCGTGCTTGGCGCAACCTTGCTTGGGTTTCAGGGAGTATCAGCGAGTGGCGACAGCATCGCCGACGATCCGCTGTTGAATGCCTGGTCGATCGAGGTACCGGCCGCGGCGTCGGTGAGGGATCTTCATGCCAAGCTGCGCGCCGAAACGCGCGACGCTGAGTGGGCGGCCTCGGTCGAACCAGCGGTCAGGGCGCGTTATGCGCAGATCGTGGGGCCGAACGACAAGCTTCGTGTCACCTGTCATGCGACACTTTGTGAAGTGGTTGGTGTGCTGCCCGAAGGCGAGCATGCCAACGTAACATTGCAGTCGGTTCAAGAGCGTTCGCTCTATGCCGACATCGCAAAGCTCGGTTTCGGCTCGGATCTCTTCACCGTCACCACGGCCAGCAAAAAGCGGCTGCTCTTCGTCAGCTACTGGCGCCGCAAATAGCGTGGTCCGGGCGCGCTTGGGGGCACCCGGACCGCGCCTCGAAAAGGTCAGCCCAGATAGTGGCGCTGTGCCGCGTCGGTGGCGTTGACGGCCAGCACGGTATGCTGTTCCACCCGCCGCGGGCGTCCGCGCCGGTCGCTCGCGGCGTCGAGCACGCGATCGAGCAATAGCTGCCCGTCATGCCACCAGCCCAGCTCGCTGTCGGCGTTGATATGCCCTTGCGCGCCCGCATCCACGAACACGCTGCCCCAGTTGGCGGCCAGGTTGCGGGCGTGGTCGACGCTCACCCACGGATCGTCGGTACTCGCGACCAGGATCGAGGGGAAGGGAAGCGGCTTGGCGGGCGAGGGGGCAAAGGCGCGTAGCGCCGGATGCTCACCGCCATCCACGTCCGCCGGTGCGACCAGCAACGCACCGGCCACCGGCCATCCATAGGGTTGCCCGGCCAGTTCCGCCCACCAGGCGACTGCCAGGCAGCCCAGGCTGTGCGCGGCTAGGACCACCGGCGCCTGTGCCTCGCGGATCGCCTGATCCAGCTTGGTGACCCAACTGTTTCGATGCGGGGTGCTCCACATGCCGAGTTCCACCCGGCGGGTATCGGGACGCGAATCCTCCCACAGGCTCTGCCAATGTGAGGGTCCTGAGCCCCCCAGGCCCGGAACGGTCAGAACGATCGGCGAATTCACGTCATGGGGCGAGAACATGGACATGCCCGTTTCTCCAGATGACGACTCCATGCCGGCAATCTTATTCCTATCGATCAGATAGGCAATAAACATTGCGTTGCATGGCGCCAAGCCTGCGGCGAACCGAATGGATCGCCGCAGGGGAGGGGGCGGGCGTGGCCGGGTGGCCGAGCCGTCCGGGTCAGGCGGTGGCCATGGTAAGGTCGTCGAGCCGGTCGTAGCTGACCGCCATGCCATGCTCCATGCCGGTCGCAAGCATCGCGGTGCGCGTTTCGGCGTCGGGCAAGGTCATGCGCATCGTCATCAGCGTGCCCGCGCCGTCCGCCTCGAAATGCGTCTCGACATGATTGTCCGGAGTGGGATCCGGCAGATGCATCCGCTCGACATGGACGATGCGGCTATGCGGGGTCAGCTCGATATATTCGCCGGTCAGAAAGAAGCCGTTGCCGTTGCCGTCGCTCCATTCGTAACGGATCTGCCCACCTGGGCGCGCGTCGTTGACGCATACCGGCATCGTCCAACCCTCGTCACAGCCGAGCATCCACTGCTGGATCAGTTCGGGTTCGACGTGCGCGCGGTAGACGCGCTCGGGCGGTGCCGCGAAACGCCGGGTCACCACGACATGGGTGTCGCCTTCGGTCTGGATATCAAACTTGCTCATCATTCTTCTCCTTGGGGTCGTCCATCGCAGCGAGGACCGCGTCGAGTCGGTCGTAATTTGCCGAAAGCGTCTTTCGCAGCATCGCCAGCCACTCCTCGATTCCGGCCAAGGCGTCGGGCGCGATCCGGCATGGCCGCTTGGTTCCCTCCACCCGCCGCACGATCAGCCCGGCCCCCTCCAGCACCTTCAAATGTCGCGAGATCGCCGGTTGGCTCATCGCGAAGGGGCGGGCGAGTTCCATCACCGTCGCTTCGCCCGCCGCCAGCCGCGCCACAATCGCGCGACGGGTAGGGTCGGAAAGTGCCGCGAAGCTGTTGTCGAGACCAATCATAACGTCCTCACTATATAACTAACAGATTATATAGATCGATATAGGTGGTCAAGCCGGTAAATGCGGAGCAAAGCGCCGCACTCGATCATGGTGGATAGAGGATGGTCGGAAGGCGCCGTCTTGCGGACAGTTTCACCGAGATCGCCGGTTGCGCATAAAAATTTCATTCTGAATGAGGGGTGGTGAAACCAGCCGCGTATTCATGGTGCGGACTATGCGCTCGGGAATCTGAGTTAAATATTTGAAATAAAAGGCAGAATCCGTCTTGACCTGTATATACAACCAGTGTTCCTTCGCCCGATAACAAGGGACAGGGAGAATTGGCATGAGCAAGAAGGGAGCGCTGCTTTTCGGCGCCGCGATGATCGCGGTCCATTCCGCGCCGGCGCTGGCGCAGACCGAATCGGTGGGCGAGTCGGCGCAGGAGGCCGCACCCGGTGAGGTTGTGGTCACCGGGTCGCGAATCCGCCGCCAGGACCTGGCCGGAGTCGGACCGGCGACCGTCGTGTCAGCCGAGCAGATCGAGAATACCGGCATCACCAATATCGAGACGGTGCTTCAGCGGCTCCCCGCAAATGCGGGCTTCGCTGGCAATCAGACCTCGGCCTATTGGGCGAACAATGGCTATGGCACCGCGCAGGTCAATCTGCGCGGCCTTGGCATCAAGCGCACGTTGGTGCTGCTCAACGGTCGTCGCCTCGTCGCGGGCGGCACCGGCGCCAATTCGTCGCCCGACCTCAACATGATCCCGGTGGTTGCGCTCGCGCGGACCGACGTCCTCAAGGACGGGGCGTCGGCGATCTACGGCGCCGACGCGATGGCCGGCGTGGTCAACCTCGTCACCCGCACCGACTATGAGGGACTCGGCATCAGTCTGCGCCAGGGCCTTACCGAGCGTGGCGACGGTTCCGATTTCACCGCCGATCTGATCTGGGGCCTGCGCAATGACCGCGGCGGCTTCATGGCGGCGGTGACCTATCAGAAGACGCAGGCGGTCAACATGGCGACGCGCGCGCCCTGCTCGCTCGCGGAAACGACCCCGGGCACGCTGTCCTGCGTCAACAGCGCCGCAACCATCGGCGGCCGCGCCGCGCTCCCGAATGGCCAGCAGATCAACTTCAATCAGGTCGCGGGCGGCAACGGCAATTTCTATGAGCCGTACAGCGCGGCCAAGCACAATTTCAACTCGACGCCCTACCTGAACGCGGTCAGCCCGGTCGAACGCGTCAGCACCGCCTTCTTCGCCGACTATGCGGTGACCGACAACATCACCGCGTTCGGCGAGTTCCTCTACACCCACCGCAAGTCCAATCAGGTCGCAACACCGGGCGTCCTGCGCAACATCGCCATTTCGGCGAGCAACCCGACGAACCCGACCGGGCAGAATATCGTCCTCATCCAGCGTCGTCTCGCCGAGCCAGGCCCCCGCCAGTTCTTCCAGGAAACCGACACTTGGCAGGGCACGTTCGGGCTACGCGGCAAATTCACCAATGACTGGGCATGGGAAATCGCCGGCAGCTTCGGCCGTAACACCGCGGTCGACGGGTCGACCAATGTCGCCAATCTGGAGCGGGTCGCGAACACGCTCGACACCAGCAAATGCAGCCGGGCAGCGGGCGCGGCGATCCCCTGCGCCGACTATCTGGGTTTCGGTGACCTTACCCCGGCCGCGCTCGACTATATCCTGTTCACCTCGCGCGATCGCGGCGGCAACGAGATCGCGACGGTTACCGCCGACATCAACGGCAATCTCTTCCGCCTGCCGGCGGGGCCGGTCGCGTTCGCCGCGGGTGTTGTCTATCGCAAGGAAAAGGGCTGGCGCGATCCCGATCCTCTGACCGTGCTCGGTGTCGCCAACACCAATCAGCAGGACCCGATCTCGGGTTCCAGCACCGCCAAGGAGGGCTATCTTGAGCTCTCGGTGCCGGTGCTCGCCAACACGCCTTTCTTCAAGGCGCTGACGCTCGACGGCGCTGTCCGCTATTCGGACTATGACCTGTTCGGGGGCGACTGGAACTACAAGCTGGGCGCGGACTGGGTCATCAACGACGATATCCGCCTGCGCGGCACCTATGGCACCGGCTTCCGCATCCCCAATGTGCCCGAGCTGTTCGGCGGCGTATCGGAAGGCAACCTCACCACCACCGATCCGTGCAGCCGCTATTCGGCCAGCGGCAACGCGACGCTGATCGCCAATTGTCAGGCGTCGGGCGTGCCGGCCAACTATGTCCAGCTCGGCACCACCATTCTCACCACCGCTGGCGGCAACCAGAAACTGAAGCCCGAAAGTTCGCGGACCTGGACGATCGGCACGGTGATCCGGCCCAAGGGACTGGTGCCCGGCCTGTCGCTTACCGCCGACTGGTTCGATATCGACATCAAGGACGCGATCCGCGCCATCCCCGGCTCGACCAAGCTCGCGGTCTGCTACGCAAGCGCCAATCTAGCGCACCCCTTCTGCGGCGACTTCACGCGCAGCAAGCTGACGGGGGAGGTGACCTATCTGTCGGCCCAGCCGATCAACACCGGGCGCGAGCAGATGAACGGCCTCGATCTCGGCCTGGTCTATGATCGCAATGTCGGCGGGGTCGCGCTGACGATCGACCTCAACCTCACCTATCTCAACAAGTACGTCGTCCTGCCCTTCCCGGGCGGTGCCCCGATCCAGTTCGACGGCCATATCGGCGGCGGCAATGGCGGCTATGCCAAATGGCGCGGCTATGGCGTGATCACCGGGCGCAAGGACGGCTTCATCGCGACCTGGTCGACCCAGTGGATCGGCAAGGCGACCGACTTCAACGCCAAGGCTACCGATATCGGCTATCGCACACCGAACGTCTATTACCACAACGCCCAGCTGGCCTATGAGATCAACGAGCGTACGCGCTTCCAGATCGGCGTCGACAATCTGTTCAATCGCAGGGCGCCCTACATCAAGAGCTTCACCGATGCGAACACCGACACCATGACCTATGATCTGATGGGTCGGCGCTTCTACGTCGGCTTCCGTACCGGCTTCTGAGGCGAATAGGGCAATGCCGGGAAAGATCCGATGGCCGCTCGTCGCGCGGCGTACGCATAAATGGCTGGCGCTGCTGGTCGGGGTTCAGGTGGTCCTCTGGACGCTCACCGGCGTCTATATGGTGGTCATCCATATCGACACGATCCATGGCGACCACCTGGTCCGGGCGCCCGCCGTCCAGCCCTACGACCTCGCCGGGATCGTGTCCCCGGCGCGGATCGTGGCGGCCCAGCCGGGCAGCGCGGAGCTCAGGCTTCAGCGTCACTTCGACCGGCCCGTCTGGCGTGCCGAGACGCCGGAGGGCCGGGCGCTGTTCGACGCGCGCACCGGTCAGCGCCTTCCGCCGCCGACCGAGCTGGAGATCCACCAGCTCGCCCGGCGGATCTACACCGGGTCGGGCGAGATCGTGTCGGTAAAGCTGCTGACGGAGGCGCCGCAGGAGATGCAGTCGCGCAAGCCGCCTTACTGGCAGGTCGAGTTCGCGGGCTGGAACCGCCCGACGCTCTATCTGTCACCAGCGACGGGTGAGCTGATCTCGCGGCGGCACAATTTGTGGCGCGGCTTCGACATCGCCTGGATGCTCCACATCATGGACTATGACGAGCGGACCGACGTCAACAATCCGCTGCTGCGCGTCGCCACTTGGAGCGCGTTCGCCATGGCGCTGACCGGTGCCTGGCTGCTCATCTGGGCGTTCCCGCGCCGCAAGAAAAAGAAGAAGGCACCTGTCGCATGAAGCGCATCCGCCTCTCCCCATTACTGTTCCGCCGCATCCACAAATGGGTGGGATTGATCCTCGGCCTGCAGTTCCTGCTCTGGGCATTGAGCGGCGCGGTGATGGCGTTGCTCGACAAGGACGCGGTCGGCGGCCACGGCGCGCACGCCGCGCACGTCCACCCGCTTCCGACCGAAACGGCCTTTGTCGATCCGGCAAAGCTCACCGCCTATGGCCCCATCTCGGGCCTCGCGCTGCGCGACCTCATGGGACGCCCGGTCTATGAGCTGCAGACGGACAAGGGCATCGCGCTCGCCGACGCCACCGACGGCCAACGCGTGACGATCGACGACAAGACGGCGCTCGCGGTGGCGACGATGATGCACGATGCGCCGGTCCGGGACGTGGTGCGGCTGGAGAAGCATAATCTCGAGGCGCGCGACCATAGCGGCCCGATGTGGCGGGTGAACTTCGCCGATGCCGAAAACAGCAGCGCCTATGTCTCGGCCGAAACCGGGCGGTTCCTGGTCAAGCGCGGCGATACCTGGCGGACCTGGGACTTCTTCTGGATGCTTCACAACATGGATTATGTGAACCGTTCCAGCTTCAACCATCCGCTGATCATCGTCGTCGCGCTCGGCACATTGTGGCTGTCGGGAACGGGCTTCTACCTGTTGTTCAAGAGCTTCAGCCGTGCCGATTTCCGCTGGCTCCGTCGCCGCCGGCGTACTCCGGCGGCCTGAGGCTCAGTCGCTGGAGACCGAAAAGCTCGCGGAAAGCTCGAACCGGCTGGCTGGATGCGTCAGCCAGGCATGGGAAACCAGCTTTCCGCGGCTCCAGGTCTGCCGGGTCATGACCAGGATCGGCTCGCCGGCGTTCAGTCCCAGCAGGTTGCGGGTCGGATCGTCGGGCATCTCGGCACGGACGCGATGCTCGACGCGTTCGAGCGGCGCGGTCCGGGTTAGATACTCGTTCGGCGTGGTGCAGGTGAAGTCCATCTCGCCATAATCGGGCGCCACCGAAGCCAGGACGATGCGCTCCTCCAGCTGGATCGGGAACTCGGCTTCATGGTGCACGATGAGTGAGTGGAACAGGCGCGTGCCGGCGGCGACGCCCATCAGCGCGGCGGTGTCGCCCATCGCCTTCACCGTCTCGTTCCGCACGACCCGCGCGCGATAGGCGTGACCGCGCGCGCGGACCTCGTCGGCGATGTTGCGGATCTCGATCATGTGCCCGATCGGCTTCGCCTCGGCGACGAACGATCCGCTTCCTGCGCGGCGCACCAATATGCCGGCGCTCTGCAACTCGCGCAGCGCGCGGTTCGCCGTCATGCGCGACACGCCGAAGCGGGACACCAGCTCGGCCTCCGACGGTACGCGGTCGCCGGGGCGCAACGCGCCATTCTTGATGGCGTCGTGGATGAAGAGCTTGATCGCCGCATAGCGCGGCGCGTCCTGCGCGGCCTTCTCTGGCGGGTTGTCGTCTGTTTCGATGTGCTTGGCCGCTTTCGCTGTCATGGGCTGTCTATACAGGTGATCTGTATCCTGCACCATGATCGAGCGAAATCAAGGGGCTATGCGGGCCGGGCGGGTACTGAAGCACCCGTCCTGGCCCACAGTCCAGCTAGTTGTGGTGTGCAAATGCCTTCTTGCCGCCGGGGCCGAAGGCGAAGACGGTATAGCGTTGCGGGCGCTGTCCCGGCACTTCCATCCCCGGCGAACCGATCGGCATTCCGCCAACCGCCAGCCCCTTCACCCCCTTGGGGCGTTGCGCGAGCGCGCGCTTCATGTCGGCGATCGGGACATGACCTTCGAACGCCATCCCGTCGATGATCGCGGTGTGGCAGGACGAAAGATCGGCGGGAATGCCCATCTTCTTCTGAAGCAGGGCCCGCTGTTCATCATCGACCATCCTGACCTGCCGCTTGAACTGCGCGCGCACCTGCTGCGCCCAGACTTCGCAACAGCCGCAGCCGGGATCGCGGTGGACCGCGATCTGCTGGGCCGCCAGTGCCGTGGCGGGCGCGCCAAGCGCCAGCGCCGCCAGTAGAATCCTAACTCGTGTCATCTCGATCCTTCGGCTTGTTTGTACGATCGGCATATCGCCGGGCCGCTTACCGAGACTACGCGATCCACCGGTATCGCCCTTGAACTTTCGTTCCTGGCAGATCGGGAGAAAGGCGCGGCCTCGCGCTACTCGATTGTCGCGGCGCCCGCTGCAAGTTCCCGGTTCCACAATTTCATGAAGCGATTACGGGTCAGCTTGTCCTGCGCGATCAGAAGCTCCGGCCCGACCCGCACGGCACGCATGGGGGAGGTGACGCCGCGCAGCTCGGCCGGGCGCGCGACATCGCCGCGAACCGACGGCATCGCATGGCTGGCGAGCAACGATTGTCCCTTGGCGGACAGTAGAAAGTCGAGGAACAGACGCGCTGCATTGGGGTGGCTTGACTGGGTCGGAATGATCGCGATCCGCGACATGACCAGCGTATAGTCGCTCGGGAAAACCACGCCCAAATCGGGATTCCGGGCGGCCTCGTCCAGCGCATAGGAACCAAGGGCGTTGTAGCCGACCACCGATCGTCCGCTGGCGACGTCCTGAATCACCTCTTCGCTGGTCGGAAAGAAGCGCGCCCGATTGGCGCCAAGACCATGCGCCATTTGCCAGACATGGCCGCTGATCGCATTGTCCTGCGACAGGCAGAGATATCCGACCGACGATCCCGCGGGATCATAGGTCGCGATGCGGCCGCGCAGATCCGGGTCGCGCCGTTCGAGCAGGCGGACGAAATCCATGTGATTGCGCGGGACGCGGCCGGGGGCCAGCAGCTTCTTGTTATAGACGATGACGACCGGTTCGGCGGTTGCGCCCCAAGCCTGGTTCTTCCAGTTCGCCCAGTCGGGAAGCTGGGCGCGCTCGGGGGAGTCATAGCGCTCGGCATAGCCGTCGTTCACCAGCTTGATCTGCATGTCCATCGACGACGACAGCAACAGGTCGGGGCCTGGCCGCCCGGCCTTCGCGCCCGCCAGGAACCGGTCATGGACATCGCGGGCCGGAAGGTCGTGATACGCGATCCTGATGCCCGGATAGGTGGCTTCGAATGCGGTCAAAAGGTCGCGCACGATCTTCTCGTCCGTGGTCGACCAGATCACCAGCCGGCCCTCGCGCGTCCCTTGCCCGATCAGCGTCGCATAGGATGCGGCATAGCCGTCGGGGACCTGCGCGGCATGGTCGGCCTCCGGCATGCAACCGCCCGCCAGCCCCAGAAGCGCGATTAGGAACCCGATGCTGCGGATGCGGCGCGGCCTCATCGCCCTCCCTTCAAATCAACAGTGGACCAGCATGGCAGCTTTCGCCAGTTTCAGGCAATGGCGAGGATATTGCTTGTGGAGGACGATCCGCCGCTGGCGCGCGGCGTTGCCGCGTTGCTGCGCGGCGCCGGGCATTCCGTCGATGTCGCGGAGGACGGTGAAACAGCGCTGATGGTCGTCGGTGAAGAACCCTATGCGCTGGTTGTGCTCGACCTTGGTCTGCCCGACATGTCGGGTCTCGACGTGTTGAGCACGATCCGGCGTGGCGAATCCAAGGTGCCGGTGCTGGTTCTCACCGCGCGCGACGCGATTGAGGATCGTATCGCGGGGCTCGACCACGGCGCCGACGACTATCTGCTCAAACCCTTCGATACCGGCGAACTGGAAGCGCGCGTTCGTGCATTGCTGCGGCGTGCCGCAGGGGAGGCGTCGCCACTCCTTACGATCGGCCGGCTGACGATCGATGCCGCGCGCCGCATCGCCGCGGTCGATGGACGTGTGCTCGATTTGCGCCGCCGCGAATGGGCGGTGCTCGAACGCCTGTCGGCGCAAGTGGGCAAGGTCGTGCAGAAGGAGCGGCTGAGTGCGGAAGTGTTCGGCTATGACGAGCCTGTCTCGCCGAACGCGATCGAGGTCTATGTCGCTCGCCTGCGCCGCAAGCTCGAGCCTGACGGCCCCGCGATCCGTACGATCCGCGGTCTCGGCTATGTGATCGAACCGCGTTGAAGCTTCGCCTGCCGTGGGCAGGGTCCCTCACGGGCCGGATGCTGGGCTGGCTGGTGCTGCCGGTGGCGGTGCTGGCGCTGGTGCTGGGTATCGTCGGTTCCTTCACGATCACCAGCACGGTGGGCGCGGTCAACGATCGCATCCTCAGCGCCGCGTCGCGCGGCATCGCCGATTCGCTCGCGAGCGACGATGGCGAGATCACGATGGACCTCTCTCCCGCCGTGTTCGGGATGCTGGAGAATAACGCGCGCGACAATGTCTATTACAGCGTCCGGCAGGGGGAGCAGATTCTCACCGGCTATCCCGACCTTCCCCAGATTCGGCTCGATCCGGTGCGGCAGGGTGAGTTCAGCTTCGCCGACGGCACTTATCTCGGGCACGACATCCGGATCGTTGCGGTCAGCAGGACCGTGCCCCAGGTCGACGGGCCCGTCATTGTCCAGGTCGCCGAGACGCTGGATGCCCGCAAGCGGATGGCAAGCGGTCTGCTGATCGGACTTGCGATCCTGGAACTGGCACTGATCGCCACCGCGGCGATGCTGATGCCGATCGCGGTGCGCCGTGGCCTTGCTCCGCTCAAACGCCTGCGCGACGAGATGGATCGGCGTGGGGCCGAAGATCTGACGCCGCTCTCGACCGCCGGCGTTCCCGGCGAACTCAGTGATCTGGTCAGTGCCTTCAACACCATGCTTGCCCGGCTCGACAGCGGCTTTGCCGGCATCCGCCGCTTCACCGCCGATGCCTCGCACCAGATGCGCACGCCCCTGTCCGTACTGCGTACCCATGTCGCGGTGCTCAAGCGCACCCAGCCGGGCAGTGCCGAGGCGACGGAATCGATCGAGGATATCGGCAATGCCGCGCGCCGGCTTAGCCATCTGCTCAACCAGCTGCTGTCGCTGGCGCGGGCGGACAGCGCGAATCCCGCGCGACTGGCCCATAAGCGGATCGACCTCAATCGATTGGCAGTGTGGATCGTCGAAAATCATGAAGTGGCGGCGGATGCGAAGCAGGTGAATCTGCGGCTGGAGCCTTCGCCGGAACCGGCGGACGTTCGCAGCAACGAAGCGTTGCTGAAGGAATTGCTCGCGAACATCGTCGACAATGCGATCCGGTATAATCGAAGCAACGGACAGGTGGTGATGACCGTCACCAGCGCGCCGCCCTCGATTCGGATCGAAGATGATGGTCCCGGCATCGCGCCTGAGGACCGGGAGAATGTCTTCGCCCGCTTCACCCGGCTCGACCCGCGTGCCGAGCATGACGGTAGTGGCCTTGGCCTATCGATCGCCCGTTCGATCGCTGAGACGCTCGGCCTTGAGCTTCGTCTGGACGATGGCCCCGGTGGACATGGGTTGCAGGTCGCGATCCTTTTCCCGTCCGTCGCTGACAGCTTGGTGAAAGGTCCGTGAGTTAGGCGGGGTGCAGGTTCCGAAACGGGAACCGCACCAGGGAGAGGTTTGTGGGCATCCATCGGGATAGCGGTCGCCGTGTCGACCTGTGGGCATCGTCGCCGACCAATCCGAATGGAACGAGCGTGGCGCCCGTTCCCGGCCTGGTGCGGCACGGCTGATCCCGGCGATGCTGTCCCTCTACGCCTTTGCGATGGTCGGCGTCTTCATGACGCTCATCATGACCAAGCGTCTCTCGGCGATCGTCGCGCTGATCGTCGTGCCCGTCTCCTTCGCCCTGGCCGGGCTTTTGCTGTTCGGTCCGTATCAGGCCGATCTCGGCACGATGATGATGGATGGCGTGAAACAGCTGGCCCCCACCGGGGTCATGCTGGTGTTCGCGATCCTCTATTTCGGGCTGATGATCGATGTGGGCGTGTTCGATCCGCTGATCCGTGCGATCGTCCGCGTGGTGCATGGCGATCCGGTGCGGATCATGGTCGGCACCGCCTTGCTGGCGCTGACCGTGTCGCTCGATGGCGACGGCGCGACGGCGTACATGATCACCACCGCCGCGATGTTGCCCGTCTATCGCCATATGAAGATGGACATGCGGATGCTCGCCTGCATCGTCATCATGGCGGGCGGCGTGATGAACGTGCTGCCCTGGGGCGGTCCCACCGCTCGCGTCGCGAGCGCGCTGCATGTCGATGTCAGCGATATCTTCCTTCCGCTGATTCCGTCGATGATCGCGACCGCGGCGTGGGTGGTCTTTGTCGCCTATCGCTTCGGATTGAAGGAGCGCGAACGGCTGGCGAAGCTGCCGCCGGAGGCGATCGACGAGGACGCGACGGGGACCGAAATCATCGCCGCCGACGCCGAAAGCCATGCCGAGGCGCGCCAGCCGCGGCTCTTCTGGTTCAACCTCGCTTTGACGCTCGGACTGCTTGTTCTGCTGGTGATGGGCGTGATGCCGCTCGCGGTTCTCTTCATGCTCGCCTTCTCGATCGCAATGATGGTCAACTTCCCCTCCCTCGACGCGCAGCGCGAGCGGTTGGCGGCGCATGCGGGCAACGCACTTGCGGTCGGCGGACTGGTCTTCGCGGCCGGCATCTTCACCGGCATCCTGTCAGGCACCAAGATGGTGGAGGCGATGGCGGCGACCGTCACGCACGCCGTGCCCGCGAGCATGGGCCCCTATCTCGCGCCGATCACCGCGGCGCTCAGCGCGCCCTTCACCTTCTTCATCTCCAACGACGCCTTCTATTACGGTATCGTGCCCATCCTCGCTGAAACCGGAGCGAACTACGGGATCAGCCATGTCGAGATGGGGCGCGCCTCGCTGGTGGGGCAACAGGTCCATCTGTTGAGTCCGCTCGTCGCCTCGACCTTCCTGCTGGTCGGCTTTGTCGGGATCGAACTGGGCGAACATCAGCGCTTCACGCTCAAATGGGCGCTGGGTTCGTGCGTCGTCTTCTTCCTCGCCGCGATCCTGACTGGCGCCTTCCCCTTTGTCGCCTCGCTTGGATAGTGCGACGCCCGGGCGCAGCACTTGGCGGTCCGTGTTGGGCCGCTGGGCAGGGCTGATCGGGCTGTCGATATTCCTGACCTGGATCCTGGGGGTGGCCAGCGTCCCCGCAGCACTGCTGCTCGGCCCGATGCTGGCCGGGATCATCTTTGCCGCACGCGGCTGGACGGTCAGCGTGCCGCGCCCCTGCTTTCTGGCATCGCAAGCAGTGATCGGTTGCCTGATCGCACATCATTTCGAGCCGGGCGTGCTGACGACGCTGGCCAAGGGCTGGCCGGTCTTCGTCGGCGTGACCTTGCTCATCTTCGGCGCCAGCTTCGCGCTCGGCTATATCCTGATGCGGTCGGGCGCGGTGCCCGGCAATGCGGCGATCTGGGGCTCCGCTCCCGGCGGCGCGGCGCCGATGGTGATCCTGGCCGACGCCTATGGTGCCGACGCCCGGCTGGTCGCGGTGATCACTTACATGCGGGTGCTGGTCGTCGTTGCGGTCGCGTCGATCCTGTTGACCTTCATCGGTGGAAGCCGGGTGATCGCGACGGGCGCGGTCTTTTGGCAACCTGTCGCGCCGGCGGCGCTTGGAACGACCCTGCTCGTTGCGATCGGAGGCCTGGCACTCGGCCTGGCGCTGCGCATCCCCGCCGGGCCGATGATCGGCGCCATCGTCATCGGCACCGCGCTCAGCTGGTTGACGGATATGACGCTCGCGACCCCGGCGCCGCTGCTCGCCGCCGCCTATGCCTTTATTGGTTGGCGCATTGGCCTGACCTTCAGCCGCGAGGCGGTGGCGAGTGCGGCGCGCAGCTTGCCCTGGATCATTTTGTCCTCGCTGACGCTGGTCGCTTTCTGCGCGGGGTTGGGCGGATTGCTGGTCTGGCAGCTCGGCATCGATCCCGTCACCGCCTATCTCGCCACCAGCCCCGGTGGACTGGATTCGATCGCGATCATGGCGGTCTCGACACACAGCGACACGCCGCTTGTCATGTCGCTTCAGGCGATCCGGTTTCTGATCGCCCTGTCGCTCGGGCCGCGCGTTGCGATCCTGCTTTCTGGGAATAATAGAAAAGAAAAACAGTGATCTACGTCGTTTCTTCCTGCACCGGAACGACGACAGCTTCATGACAGCTTGGGATCATAGTGTAGCGCAGGAGGCTCGAAGAATCGGGCCCATAATGACCGGTCGGCAAAGTCTGACCAGGGGAGGATATATGGCAAGCAATCTGCACGCCCGGAACCAATGGGTGTATTCGCAAGGCAGCGCGGTCTCGATCGCCGTCGCCATGATCGCGCAAACCGAGCGCACACGCGCGTCGATCAGTCGGTTCCCCAAAGCGATGCTTTCGGGATGTGTCGCTAGCCTCGTCTGCCTCTCCGCCAGCCCGTCCTTTGGCCAGGAAGCCGCCGGTAGCGGCGCAGACGCCCCGACCGAGAGTGCCGAAATCGTCGTGACCGGTTCGCTCATTTCCCGTCGCGATGCCAAATCCTCCAGTCCGATCTCGACCGTGGGCGGGGAAGAACTTGCCGCGACGGCCCAGCCGTCCCTCGACAAGGCGATCGGCCAGCTTCCGCAATTTTCAGGCGCACAGGGCGCGGCGGAAGTCGGCGATACGCAGGGGACCATCGGTTTCGGTGGCGGCCAAGCCTATAGCGATTTGCGCGGCCTTGGTCCCAATCGCTCGCTGGTGCTGCTCGACGGCCGCCGCCTCATGTCATCCAGCCCCGATGGCGCGATCGATCTCAACACCATTCCCGCGTCGCTGATCGGATCGGTCGAGGTGATCACCGGCGGCGCGTCCGCGACCTACGGATCGGACGCGGTGGCCGGCGTCGCCAATTTCAAGCTGCGTACGAACCTCAAGGGCCTGGAATTCTCGGCCAAGAAGGGGATCACCGACGAAGGCGATGGCGGCACGACGAGCCTCAGCGCTGCTTTCGGTGCGAATTTCGCCGAAGATCGCGGCCAGATTCTCTTCGCGCTGGAATATGCCCAGCGCGACGCCGTGGTCGGCAGCGACCGTCCGTTCTTCGCGAACATCCGTCAGCTTGCCCGCCCGCCCGAAGGCATCATCGCTGCGGGCAACTACGGCGGCGGCGCGCCGACGGTTGCGGCCGTCAACGCGATCCTGGCCCGATATCCGGGCACGACTCCAATCTCGGGCAGCGGTCTTTACAACGGCGCGATCGGCGTCAACGGCGACGGCACCATCTTCACCAACCTGGCCGGGACCAATTGCGTCCAAAACTATCGCGGTCTCAATCGCGGTACGGTCGGCCTCAACATCAGCCCCAATTGTCGTCAGGTACAAGTCGCACTAGGCCAGTATTTCGCCGTTCAGGTGCCGTTGAAACGATACAATGCGTTCACGCGGCTGTCCTACGAACTCAGCTCCGACATCACCGCCTATGCGCAGTTCGGTTACATGCATTCCGAAGCGTTCAGCCGGACCGGACCCGGTTCGTCGAAGCCGGCCAGCCCACTGATCGTGCCTCAGAACAATCCCTTCATTACCGGCAATGCCGATCTGCGTTCCATTCTCAGTTCGATTTCGCCGGCCCCGGGCGGGAACATCATCGTGACGAAGTTGCTGAGCACGCTCGGCAACCGCGTCTCCTCGTTCGACAACAGCGTATGGCAGGCGGTCGTCGGGCTGAAGGGCGAGATTCCCGGCACCTCGCTCGGATGGAATCTCTACGGCTCCTACGGCAAGTCACAGTTCGTCAACGAGATGACCGGTGACATCAGCCTCGCCGCGATCACCACCGTGCTCAACGGTACGGCCAACTATAGCGGTCCAGCCGGCACCTGCCGGGGCTATGCGTGGAACCCGCTCGGGCTGGATGACCTGAGCGCCGCCTGCCGCGAATATGCCGGTCGCACGAACCGCAACATCAACAACCAGTCGCAGACTGTCATCGAAGCGACGATCCAGGGGCCGCTCTTCTCGCTGCCCGCCGGCCCCCTCAGCTTCGCGGTCGGTGCGGACTATCGCGAAACCTCGTTCAGCTACAGCCCGGACTCGACGCTGCGCACCAATGACTCGATCTCCTACGGGTTTGTGAGCGCGGCGTCGGGTACGCAGAAGGTCAAGGAGGTCTTCGGCGAACTGCTCGTGCCGATCCTCAAGGACACGCCCTTCTTCCAGGAGTTGACGGCCAATCTCGGTTATCGTTTTTCGGACTATAATCTCTTCGGCGGTCAGCACACCTACAAGGCGGACCTGACCTGGCGTCTGGTCGAACCGGTGTTCTTCCGCGGCAGCTATTCGGTCGCGATCCGCGCGCCCAGCCTCGGCAATCTGTTCGGTCCGACGTCGGTCGCTCAGCTACCGATCGGGACGGGGCCGAACGCGGGCGATCCTTGCGCGGTCGGCAGCATCTACCGCACGGGTGCGAGCGCCAGCCAGGTCCAGGCGCTTTGCCTGGCACAGGGCATACCGGCTGCGATTTACCCGACCTATACCTATGGCATCTCGACGGTCCCCGGACAGGACGGGAGCAACCCCAATCTGACGCCAGAACGCGCCACTACCTATTCCTTCGGGGTGGTGCTGACGCCGCGCTTCAGCAGCCCGTTGTTCCAGAAGCTCAGCCTGTCGGTCGATTATTACAACATCAAGATCAAGGACGCGATCGGGTCGCTGCTGCTCTCCGACATCCTGCCGCGTTGCTTCAACTCCGACGGAGCGAGCAACACCGGCTATTCCCAGAACAACGCCTATTGCCAGCGCATCTCCCGCGATCCGCTGACGGGGCAGATCTCGCTGGGCCAGCAGGGGCTGTTCAACTTCGCCACCTATACGGTCGCCGGCATCGACACCCAGTTCAACTGGGGCTTTGGACTAGACGCGGTTGGCATGGCGCCTTCCGCCGGCGCGCTCGAATTCAATGTGACGGCATCCTATCTGCGTGATTACACCGTCGCGGGTCTTCTCGGGTCGCCGACGCTCAACTACACCGGAAGCGCAGGTTTCGGCGGCGTCGGGGGCGGGATTTCCCATCCCAAGTGGAAGATCAACACCCGCGCGACCTACTCCAATGAAGGGTTCAGCCTGTCGCTGCTGTGGCGGCACATTTCGGCAATGGTCCATTCGGACAAGATCGCGAACGCCGCGTCCACGACACCCGGCGTCTCGGCCTATAACTATCTCGACATCACGGCGGACTTCGACATCGACAAGCGGTTTTCGCTCGGCTTCGGGGTCAGCAATCTGACCGACAAAGTGCCGCCGTTCATCAGCGCTTCCCCGCTGACGACGGACGCCGCAACGTATGACGTGATCGGTCGGTCCTTCTACGCGTCGATCAAGGCCAAATTCTAGGGGAGGCCAGGGACCGCCACCCTGAGCCGGTGGGTTTCCTGTCCTGCCGGTGTGTCGCCCTGACTACGGCTGACCCTTAAATGGGTCAGCCGCTTTTTTTGGTCGAAAGCTGGAACTATCGGGCCCGCAACAATCGCGTCATCAACCAGGGCCTCAGGACCAGGACGAGCAAAGCGCCGCTGGCGGCGATCGCGCCATGCAGGACCCAGAACCCGGCGGGACCCACCGGCTCATAGAACCGCCCAAGCCAGCCGCTGACGATTCCGCCCACGAAGATGCCAAGATAATAGGCGCCGACCATCATCGCATTGGCAGCGGCGGGAGCGTCGCGCGATACCAGTGCCAGCGCGACCGGCGCGGCATAGAGATAGCCGACCGCACACAGGAAGTGGAACAGGACCGGCCAGATCAGCGCGACCTGCCCGGAACCCGCCAGCAGCTGGCCAACCGAGAGTAGCACGCAGGCGATGCCGAAGAATCCGCAGCCGGCGGCGATCTTGGCCAGTTCGCCCGGCTCGGTGCCGCGCTGCGCTTGTTTACGCCAGAGCAGGATCGTCACGGGTGCCAGGATCAGCACCGCGCCCGCGTCCAGTGATTGGAACCAGGTGACGGGAATATCCCAGCCGAACAGGCTGCGATCGACACGGTCGCGCAGCCAAAGAGGGTAGATGTTCCAGACCTGGGCCTGCGCGATCCAGAACAGCGCGGTGATCGACAGCACCACCAGCAGCGCGAACAGGATCCGGCCGTCGCCGCTCGCCAGCTTGGGCCGCTCTCCGGCGATCAGCGCGGCGTTCTCGGGCGGCATATGTTTGTAGCCGGCGATGTAGATCAGGATGCTGACGATCATGCCGATGCCGGCCGCGCCGAAACCGTAGTGCCAGCCATAGAGCTCGCCCAGCGTGCCGCAGACTAACGGCGCGGTGGTCGCGCCGATGTTGATCGCGGTGACATAGACGGTGTACGCGCGGTCGCGACGGCCATCGTCCTTGGCGTAGAGGTTGCCGACCTGTGCCGCCAGATTGCCTTTGAGCAGCCCGGCGCCCAGGATCAGGAGGGTGAGGGCCGGAAGGAACGCGGCTTCGATGGCCATCAGGAAATGGCCGATCACCATCAGGAACGCGCCGCCCAGCACCGCATTCTTTCGTCCGGTGATGCGATCGCCCAGCAACCCGCCCAGGACGGGCGTGAAATAGATCAGGCCGACATAGATGCCGAAGATCTGGGATGCGAGCGCCTGCACCGAGAGCGGGCCGGTGATTCCCTCGATCATCGCGCGGAATGCGCCGAAGCCCGCGACCGCCTCGATTGCGCCGGGCTGAAGCAAATGGCCGGTCATGTAGAGCACCAGCAGCGCCTGCATGCCGTAGAAGGAGAAGCGCTCCCACGCTTCGGTGAATGCGATATAGGCCAGGCCGCGGGGTTGGCCGAACAGCTCGGACCCGTGGCCTTCCTGTGGCAAGGCGGAACCCACCTCAGCAGCTACAACGCTCATGCCCGTTCCAAACCCCTCCGCTATGGTTCCGGGGCGCGGTGCGAGACCATCGGCTTCTCGCACCCCGAACCCCGGTGCCGCACTCTTGTGCTGAGCGCCTTCCGATAGCTCAGCACCCGTCACCGCCGAAGTGCAAATGCGGCGGTGATCGGTGTGGAGGGCGCACCAGCATGGCGGCTCCCGGCGCACCGCGTCGAGGCTGGGCGGAGACGCTTGCGTCATGGTGATTGGCGATCACCATGACGGGCGCGATTGTCCCCTTCAAACATCCCTCGGCGCGGAGGAGTGGTGCGGTTCCTCAGGGAGCCTCGCGTTTCACATGCAGCCCAACCCCATTCCGGTCCGGCCATCGTTACGGCGCGGCCTGCTTCGCCTGCATCGTTGGCTCAGCCTCGGTGCCGCTATGTTCTGGCTGCTTCAGGCGATCACCGGCGTCCTGATCGTGTTCCACTGGGAGATCGCCGACGCGAGCCTCTCGACGGTCCACCGCCCCACCAACCTCTATGCGATCGAACAGCGCGCCGACGCGCTCGTCCAAACCGGCGGCCAGATCGGTGCCGTCTGGACGACCGGCGGGTTGCCCGACCGTTACGAGGTGGATTTCGAGGATAGGGACGGCGCGAGCCGAACCGTTCAAATCGCCGGTGACGGTACGATCATCGACACCCCGCCGGTCAGCGGTGCTACGGTCATGAGCTTGCTGGTCGGCTTCCATCACGATCTGCTGGGGGCATGGGGCAGCTGGATCGTGTCGGTCAGCGGCATCCTGCTCTGCTCCAACCTCGTCTTGGGCGTCATCGCCGCCTGGCCGAAACGCGGCACTTGGCGCCTCGCGCTAAGGCCCGCCACCCGCGGCCCGGCGGCGGCGCGCCTCTATTCCTGGCACCGCGCGCTTGGGTTGTGGGCGGTCGTCCCCGCGCTGGTCATCGCCGCGACCGGCACGCTGATGAAGTTCGAGGACGGCGTCGGCACAATGATCGGGGAGGCGCCGGTAACGCTTCCGGCCAACCCGGTCACCGGGCCGCCAATCGGCTTTGCGACCGCCGCCACAGTCGCGCTTACCGCCATCCCTGACAGTACATTGGTTCAGGTCGCCTGGCCCAAGCAAGGCGACGCGACCTATCGCGTCCGCGTCCGCGCGCCCGGCGAGATCCGCCGCGCTTATGGCGGCAGCATCGTGCTGGTCGACGCCAATACCGGCGCCATCCGCGCGGTCCACCGGATCGCCGATGCCGAGCCGGCGCGCGCCTTCATGAGCGCGCTGTTTCCCATTCACACCGGCGAGGCGGGGGGACTGATCGGGCGCCTGCTCACAGCCGCCATCGGCCTCTGGCTGATCGTCATGATCGCCGCCGGAGGCCTGCTCTGGCTCCGGCGCCGCCGCCTGAAACCGAAAGGACAATGATCATGCGGAGCTATCTGGTTGTTCTCGCCGCGACGGCGCTCGCCACCCCGGGATTCGCGCAGGACGCGCGGATCGACGCGCTCGAGCGTCGGCTGACCGAGCAGCAGCAGCGTATCCAGCAGCTCGAAGCGATGGTCGCACGGCAGTCCGAACTCCTGCGCCAACCCCCGGCAACCGCAGTTGCCGCGTCACCGGCTCCACCAACCGCCGTCGCGGGAAACGACGGTTTCCGAATCCCCGGCCTCGACGTCAGCGGCGACATTCGCGTGCGTCAGGAGTGGAATGCCGTCGACGGCCGCAATCGTTCTCGCACCGCCCTCCGCGCCCGTCTGCGCGCAAGCTATGCGGTCAGCGATGCCCTCTCGGTCGGGACCCAGATCGCGACCGGCGACCCTGACGACCCCAATTCCACCGACGTCACGCTCGGAAATTTCGCCGACGACTTTGCGGTTTCGCTCGATCAGGCGTGGATCCGCTACCGGCGCGGCGGCCTTACCGCCTATGCTGGCAAATTCCCGCAGCTGTTCCAGCGCACCGACATGCTGTGGGACAGCGACGTCTCGCCCCAGGGCGCGGCGCTCGCCTATGCGGCGACGCTCGGCGGCGCCACGCTCGATGCGCGCGCGCTCTGGTTCGTGATCGACGAAGCCGCGGTCGCGCGCGACAGCGACATGATCGGCGGCCAGCTTGCGCTCACCGCCCCGGTCGCGTCTGGCCTCAAGCTCGGACTCACCGGCAGCTACTATCATTATCGCCTCGGTTCGGTCGCGGGTGCGGATGCCGGGGATTTTCGCGGAAACCTGATGGCGGGCGGCCATTACCGCTCCGACTTCCATCTGGCGGAAGCGATCGGCACGCTCAGCTGGGCCGGCCCGTCGCCGCGCTGGCCGGTCGCGTTCACCGCCGACTATGTCCGCAATCTCGGCGCGGCCGTCCCCGGCGACAC
Organism: Sphingomonas sp. GW821-FHT10C01; assembly: GCF_059415525.1. NCBI lineage: Bacteria > Pseudomonadati > Pseudomonadota > Alphaproteobacteria > Sphingomonadales > Sphingomonadaceae > Sphingomonas > Sphingomonas sp. GW821-FHT10C01. Next base: position 71,023 of record NZ_JBWKNK010000006.1, read on the forward strand.
CGCCTTCAATTTCGAACTCGCCATGGGCCGCACAAAGACGCCCGGCGATGTCCGGCTCACCTATAATTATTCGGAGGTCGAAGTGGATTCGGTGCTCGCCGCCTTCAGTCACGACAATATCGATCTGTCGACCAACTACCGTCTCCACGGCTTCGGCATCGCCTATGTCCCGGCGTCGAACGTCCAGCTCGACCTGCTCTGGTATCACTACCGCCCGCTCGACCCCGCTTATGCCGGAACCGTTCCACCAACGGGCTGGCTCGATCGCATCCGCCTCGCCTTCATGGTCGGTTTCTGATGCTGCTCGCCGCACTGATGCTCGCGGGCGCCCAGGCTCCCGCCGATACCCCGCACGGTCATCGCCCGCACGGCCACACCCACGCGCCGGGAGAGGTCGACGAACGCCACGGTCCGTTGCTGCTGCAAGTCACCTATACCGGCGAGGTGATGGGCAATGCCTCGGGCGGGCTGCGACGCGGCGCGCGCTATATCGACAATCTCGACATCGTCTTCGAATCCGACATGGAGCGGCTGGTCGGCTGGACCGGCGCGCAGCTCCATGTCTATGGACTCTACAATAATGGCCGTTCGATCAGCGATCTGGTCGGCGACGTCCATGCGGTCAGCAACATCGAAACCGGCACCCGGGCGCTGCGGCTCTATGAGGCATGGGTCGACCAGAAGATCGGCTCCAGTGTCTCGCTGCGCGCGGGCCTTTACGATCTCAATTCCGAATTCGACGCACTCGACGCGGCCGGGCTGTTCGTCAGCAGCCCGCACGGCATCGGCACCGATTTCGCGCAGAGCGGTCGCAACGGTCCGTCGATCTTCCCATCGACTGCGCTCGCGGCCAGGCTTGAGGTCGCGATCGGCGACGGATGGAAGGCGCGCGCCGCGATCCTCGACGGCGTGCCCGGCGACCCTGACCGCCCGGGTCGAACCACGGTCCGCCTCGGCAAGAGCGACGGCGCGCTGCTCGTCGGCGAGGTCGAAGCGCCGCTCGCCGAGGGCAAACTGCTGCTCGGCCACTGGCGCTATACCGCGAACTTCGACCGCAACGACGGCACCGGGACGGGCAACGGCAATGCGGGCAGCTATGTCCGTGCGGAACTGCCTCTGATCGATCAGGGCACGCGCCAGTTGAACGTGTTCGTTCGGGTCGGCATCGCCAGCGGTCGCTTCAACATGTTCGACCGGTTCGCCAGCACTGGCCTCAAGTTCACCGGCTGGATTCCGGGACGCAAGGATGACGAATTCGGCCTCGCGCTGGCGGCTGGCCTCACCTCCGCTTCCTATCGCGCGGCGACCGGGGCCGGACGCTCCGAAGTCGCGATAGAGGCCACCTATCGTGCACCGGTCGCGTCCTGGCTGACGCTTCAACCCAACATCCATTATATCCGCCGACCCTCGGCTGATCTCGCAATCGCCGACGCGATCGTCCTTGGCATCCGTGCCGAAACCAGCTTCAGCCTGCTGGGATTCTGACCGCCCTGTCCGGCAAGGTTAGGGCGATCCATGCATCGGCTTGGGCGTGACCAGTCGGTGCATTAGGTGCACCGCTCTATCGTTGCTTGGCGCCTTTCCTCGGGGGCAGGGCCTTCGCAATCTGGACCAAAGAAACAAAGCTCAGGGGGAGTCCATGCGTTCATTCAATCGGCCGATGGCAAGGGGCGGGGTCTCGGCGCTCGCGCTTCTTTTCGGCGCGCTGTCCGCGCCCGCCCTTGCCCAGTCGGCGCCGACCGCTCAGGCTGACGATATTGACGAAGGCGTCGAAGTCGTCGTCACCGCGCAGAAGCGCAGCGAGCGGCTGGTCGATGTGCCGATGTCGATCGCGGTCGTCGGGGAAGAGGAGCTGGCGGAACGCGGCGTCGCCACGCTTCAGGACCTGTCCTTCGCGGTGCCGGGCCTCACCATGAGCGAGGTGGGCGGCCCCGGAAGCTACACGATCTTCCTGCGCGGCCTCGCCAACCAGTCGGGCAACGGCACGCTGGTCTCGCTCTATCTCGACGAAGCACCGCTGTCGCTCAGCGGCTATGATCAGATGAGTCCCTCGGTGCTCGACTTCGCGCGGGTTGAGGTGCTGAAGGGGCCGCAGGGCACGCTGTACGGACAGGGGTCCGCCGGCGGCACGATCCGCTTCATCACCAACAAGCCCCGGCTCGATCGCGTCGAGGGCAGTGTGGAGGCCGAAGGCTTCAGCGTCGCGCATGGCGGCGCGGGTGGGCGCGTCACCGGCGTCATCAACCTACCGATCGTCACCGACAAGCTCGCGCTGCGCGTCGCGGCATCCTATGAGAATGGCGGCGGCTGGATCGATCAGCCTGAGGCGGGGATCAAGAACGGAAACGGTACCGAATTGCTCACCGCGCGCGCCACGCTGCTGTGGCAGCCGGTCGAAGCGTTCCAGGCCAAGGCGATGGTCCAGATTCATCGCGCCAACACCGAACTCGGCCTGGGCTATGAGGAAGCGGACCGCACGGTCGACATCGCGGTCAACCGCGCGCTCAAGCTGATCCCCAAGGATTTCAACTTCACGGTCTATAATCTCGATCTGAGCTACGATCTGGGCTTCGCAACGCTGTCCAGCTCGACCTCGTATCTCGATCACGATCAGACCTTCCCGTACAGCTACATTCCCCGGCCGGGGAATCTCTCATACGGCTTTGTCGAAGGGATCAGCGACAGCCGGACCAACGAGGCGCATCAATTCTCGCAGGAATTGCGCCTGGCGTCGGGGGACGGCCCGTTCAAATGGACGCTCGGCGGCTATTACACGCAGGGCAAGCGCAGCTTCGTCGAGCTGTATCGCTACATCTATGCGCCCGCGGGCAACCTCTATAGCGGCGGCGGCACCGTCTATTCCGGCTATTACGGATCGGGCGGCAAGTCGAAGACCTATTCGATCTTCGCCGATGCATCATACGAACTGACCAACCGCTTCTCGCTGGGGATGGGTATCCGCTATTTCCGCGACGAACAGGAAAGCTTCAGCGAATATGTGAAGGGGACCGGGGCGATCCAGAAGGCGACCTTCACCTCGGTCGATCCGCGCTTCTACGCCTCGTACAAATATTCGGACCGCACCAATCTCTATGCCAGCGTGGCCAAGGGTTTCCGAAGCGGCGGCTTCAATTCGGCGCCCTTCGAACCTTATGATCCCGAAAAGGCCTGGACCTATGAACTGGGGACCAAGGGCTCGACCGCGAACGGCGCGTTGCAGTTCGATATCGCCGCCTTCCTGACCAAATATGACGACATGGTCCGGCGGCGTCAGGTGCTGGTGGGTGGTTTCTTCCTCCAGGAATATTCCAACGTCGGCAAGGTCGAGGTGAAGGGGATCGAGGTCGGGCTGACCGTGCGGCCCGGCGGCGGTTGGTCGTTCAGCGCCAGCGGCGCCTATACCGACGCGAAGATCATCAGCACCGATCCCGAGGATGTGGTGAACTTGCCCGGCGACCGGGTGGACTATACCCCGAAGTTCAGCGGCACGTTCAGCGCCAACAAGGACTTCACACTGGGCAAGGACGTTCCGGCCTTTGTCCGCGTCGATTACAGCTATCGCGACCGCGTCAGCTATATCGACCGATCCGGCTTCGCGCCCGCGGCGTTGCCGCAGGTTTCGGACAAGATCAGCCTTGTGAACATGGTCGCGGGGGCGACTTTGGGGGGCGTCGATCTCAGCGTCTATGCGCGCAACCTGTTCGACACGAACAAGGCGATCGATCCCTATGTCGGTTGGGCCAATTCCAACCGCACTCGGCCCCGCACGATCGGGGTGAAGGTCGGATACAAGTTCTGACCTTGAAGGGCCGGGAGGGTCGCGCTTGTTGTTCAGCGCGCGGCCCTTCCTGCTTCTATCGTGTCCGCAGCCTCATGAGCGGCGGGCCCTGCGGCGATCATCGCCGCCGCTATCTTGAAGGTATCCCATGTTGTTCACGGCGTTTCTGCTCGCGGCCACCGGCCAGCCCGATCTGCTCTATACGCTGGAGGCGAGCACGACCCTTCCGAGTACCGATACCGATTGGGATTATGCGCGGATGGAGCCGGGCACGCCGCGCCTGTTCATCGCGCGCGCCAAGGACGGGCTGACCATCTTCGACGTCGATCGCAAGACCGTCGTCACCACCCTTGCCAATTCGAACGGCGCCAACGGGCCCCTGCTCATCCCGGAACTGGATCGCGGCTATGTCGCGATGACCGACGGTTCGCTGCTCAGCTTCAAGCTCAGGGCGCTGACGACGATCGCGCGCCTGCCGCTTTCGTCTGAGGGCGGGCTCAACAGCGCGGTCTATGATCCCCTGACCAAACAGGTTCACGCCATTACCGCGACCGGTGCGACGCGCAGCACCTGGTACACGCTCGATGGCGCGACCGGACGCCTGCTGGCCACCCGGCATTTCCCGTTTCGCAAGATGGACGACCCCGCGAACGACGGCAAAGGGCATTTGTTCGCGCCGGTGCGCTACGACCGGATCATCTTGAAGCTCGACGGCCGTACGCTGGCGGAGAAGGAGCGCTGGGCCGTGCCGTGCAACGTCTCGAAGGTCATGTTCGATGCGGCGAACAACCGTGTGCTCGCCGCGTGCGGCGGCAGCGATCCGCGTTTCCTGGCACTGGACGCATCGAACGGGAAGGTGGTCGCGAACCTTCCGATCGGACGTGGCATCGACGGCTTCGTCAGCGATCCCGCACGCGGCCGGATCGTCACCTCCAATGGGGTCGATGCGAACCTCACGGTGATCGGCACGGATGGGGCCGGTGGATACCGATCGCTGGGTTCGGTCGGGACGCGCTCGAACGCGCGGATGATGACGATCGATCAGCGCAACGGCGCGCTGCTCGTTGTCGCCGCGGACTCGACGCTGCTGACGGTGGGCGACAAGCAGGAAGAGCACTTCCACCCCAACAGCTTTGTCGTGCTCAAGTACAAGCCGCGCTGACCCGGCCATGGCGGCCGGGCTGGATTTATAACGTGCGCAATCTATTGTCCGACTTCGACCTCTATGAGGAGCGATTGTTTGCGGGGAGTGGAGGCGTGAGTGATCTGAAGCGGACGGGCAGCGACCCTGCCTATAATCCGCCGTCCCGCAAGAGCATCCCGCCCTTTGAGGCCCTGCGCGCCTTCGATGCGGTGGCGCGGCTGGGCGGAGTCCGCCGCGCGGCGCGCGCGCTCGGGCGCGACCACGCGGTCATCAGCCGGCACCTCAAGACGCTGGAATTGTGGACCGGCGCGAAGCTGGTGGAACGCTCGCCCAGTAGCGTGAACCTGACCGAGGAGGGGCGCCGCTATCACCGCGATATCGCCACCGCCATGGACTTCATCGCGACCTCGACGATCAACCTGATGCGGCGGCATCACAACCATCTCCACATTTCCTGCGCGCCCGCTTTCGCGCTCCACTGGATGTCGCGCCATCTCGTCGAATTCGAGCGGCGCAACCCCGATGTCCAGATCGAGCTGCGGCCGACCGACCGTCGTCCCGAAGGTACCGGCTATGAAGCGGACATCGAACTCCGCTTCGTTCCTTCCTATCGCGTGCTCGAGAATCTCGAAGTCGGCTGGAAGTCGCAGGAAGTGGCGATGTGCCCGATCATCGCGGTCGCCAGCCCGCATTATCTGGCGAAGAGCCCGCGGATCGAGACGCCGGCGGATCTGGTGGGTCACCGGCTGCTGCACGAACATGATTTCGACAGCTGGGCGCACTGGCTCGCCGCGCATGAGGTGCATGACGAACTGGACCTGACCGGGCCGCGGCTGTGGCAGGGGCATCTGACCCTTGATGCGGCGTTGCGCGACCGTGGCGTCGCGCTCATCAACGTGCTGGTCGCCGGGGCCTTTCTCGAATCCGGCGAGTTGGTCGAGGTCGGCAAGGGCCTCGCCTCCTTCCAGCCACATCTCCAGGGCCGCTATATGGTGCTCAGCCGCACCGATCGATGGCAGGCGCCGCTGATCCAGCGCTTCCGGCGCTGGCTCGCCACCGAACTCGGCAAGGAAAATCTGCCGTCCGGCGACGCCTGACTCCCCGCGATTTTCCTCCTGCTATCGGTGCGAACGGTGTTTTGACCGCACCGCTTCTCCAGCGCTTCGCACCTTCGCCGCCCGGCTCACTCTGTTAGTCGAAGAGACAGAGATTCCAGGCAAAGGCGGGGATGTTTGTGAACAAGGAAGCGTTTCAGAATAGAGTGGCAACCGCCGGCCAGGACGTGGCCGGCGCGGATCATGCGGCCATCGGGTCGATCCGCGATCTTTACTCGGGCAGCCTGCTTCCGAATGTCCAGGTGAACACGCTGCGCAGCACCGAAGACGCTTTCTCGACGCGCACGATCCGGCGTGGCGGGCCGGTCGCGCCGCTGAACATGGCCTCGGAACAGCTGATCAACTTCCCGGTGCCCGCGAACGGCGTCGACAATGATCTCTACGACTATCTGTCGCGCAACCGCGTTGCCGGCCTCCTCATCATGCATGAGGATGAAGTGGTGCTGGAGCATTATGATCTGGGTATCGACGCGCAGACGCGCTGGGCGTCGATGTCGATGGCGAAGTCGGTTGCGACCACGCTGATCGGCGCCGCCATCAAGGACGGCTTCATCGGCAGCGTCGATGAGCCTCTGACCCGCTACCTGCCGGAGCTCTCGGGCACCGCCTATGAAGGTGTCTCGATCCGCCATCTCATGCTGATGGCCTCCAGTGTACGCTGGAACGACACCCACACCGACCCGACCTCCGAACGCCATCACATGCTCGAGCTTCAGATCGAGCAGCAAGCGGGCTCGATCGTGCGCTTCGCCGCAGGCCTCGACCGCGCTGGGGATCCCGGATCGATCTGGAACTATTCGACCGGCGACACCCACATCGTCGGCGCGCTGATCAAGGCAGCGACCGGTCAGTGGCTGGCGGACTATCTCTCCGACCGAATCTGGTCCCGCATCGGCATGGAAGCCGACGCCTATTGGTGGCTCGAAGCCGATGAGGGGCTGGAGGTCGCGGGCAGCGGCATCTGTGCGACGCTCCGCGACTATGCGCGCTTCGCCCGCTTCTGCATGAATGACGGCGTGATCGACGGGGAGCCGGTGCTGGCCGACGGATGGATGCTCCAGGCGACCTCGGCGAACCTGATCGGCGATGTCCAGGTCAATTACGGCTATATGTGGTGGGCGGTGCCCGACGCGAACGGATCGCTCGACGATGGCGCCTACTCCGCCCGCGCGATCTTCGGCCAGTATCTCTACGTCAATCCCCGTCAGAAGACCCTGATCGCGGTGCTCAGCTCGCGATCCAAGCCCAAGGGCGCTGAGGCGATCATCGACAATGATTTCTTCAACGCAACCGTCGAGCATTTGAAAGCAAGGAAGAGCGGAAATGTCTGATTCAGCTGTGCTTACCAACCACCTGCGCTCCACGGACGCACGCCATCACCTTCATTCCTTCACCGATCCCAAGGTGATCAGCAGCCAGGGCACCCGCATCATCGTGCGCGGTGAAGGCAGTCACGTCTTCGACAGCGACGGCCGCAAGATCCTCGACGGGATGGCGGGCCTGTGGTGCGTCAATGTCGGCTATGGCCGCAAGGAACTGTCGGATGCCGCCAAGGCGCAGATGGATCTGCTCCCTTATTACAACAACCACTTCCAGAGCGCGACGCCGGGCATGATCGAGCTGGCCGAGCGTGTCGCCAGCCTCACGCCCGAAGGGCTCAACCGCATCGGCTTCGCCTGTTCCGGGTCGGAAGCCAACGACATGGTCGTCCGCCTCGCCCGCTATTACTGGCAGGTCGCGGGCAAGCCGACCAAGCGCACCATCATCGCGCGGACCATGGGCTATCACGGCTCGACCTTGCTCGGCGCGAGTCTGAGCGGCATGGCACACATGCACGCGATGGACGGCGGGATGCTGCCCGACATTGCCCATATCGAACACCCGCACTGGTATGTTTACGGCGGCGAGATGTCGCGCGACGAGTTCGGCCTCAAGGCGGCCCGCGCGCTGGAGACCCGGATCCTCGAACTGGGTGCGGAGAATGTCGCGGCCTTCATCGCCGAGCCGGTTCAGGGCGCCGGCGGCGTCATCGATCCGCCGGACAGCTACTGGCCGGAGATCCAGCGCATCTGCAAGCGTCACGACATCCTGCTGGTCGCGGATGAGGTGATCTGCGGCTTCGGGCGCACCGGCCAATGGTTCGGGTCGCAGACGATGGGCGTCACGCCCGACATCATGCCGATGGCGAAGGGTATCACCTCGGGCTACATGCCGCTCGCTGCCGTCGCGATCCACGACCGCGTCTACGACGTGCTCGGCAATGGCGGCCTCCTCGCCCATGGCTACACCTTCGCTGGCCACCCTGTGTCCTGCGCGGTCGCCCTGGCCAATATCGACATCCTCGAGCGCGAAGGGCTGGTCGATCGGGTCCGAGACGATATCGGCCCATACTTCACCGCCCGCCTCGATGAGATCGTCAGCGACCATCCGCTGGTCGGCGAGCGGCGCGGCAAGGGCCTGATGGCGGCGCTCCAGCTGGTCCGCGACAAGAAGACGCGCGAGCTGTGCACGATGGAGGACAATGCCGCGATCCTGTGCCGCGAGAAATGCTATGAGCTCGGCCTGATCGTCCGCGCCGTCGGCCAGTCGATCGTGATCAGCCCGCCCTTCACCATCACCGAGCAGGAGGTCGACGCCCTGATCGCGATGCTCCGTCGCGGCCTCGATCACGCCGCCGCCGCATTGGGAATCCGCTGATGGTCACGACCACCGAACTCACCGGGGCGGCGCAGCTGCTGCTCGAACAGATCGCGGTCCGCTATGCCGATACGGAGGGGCGCCGCTGCTTCCCGGTCTTCAACCCGGCGACCGGTGCGCATGTCGCGGATGTGATCGACATGGGCGCGCAGGATGCGCTCGCCGCGGTCGAGGCGGCCAAGGCTGCCTTCCCGCTCTGGTCGGCGATGACGGCCGTGGAACGCGGCCAGATCTTGCGCCGCTGGCACGACCTGATCCTTGAGAACAAGGAGGCGCTGGGCCAGCTCCTCACCCTCGAACAGGGCAAGCCTTTGGTCGAGGCGATCGGGGAGGTCGGCTTCGGCGCCGGCTTCGTCGAATGGTTCGCCGAAGAGGGCAAGCGTCTCTATGGCGACGTCATTCCCACCAACGTGCCCGGCAAACGCAGTCTGGTCATCAAGCAGCCGCTCGGCGTGGTCGGGGCGATCACGCCCTGGAACTTCCCGAGCGCGATGGTGACGCGCAAAGTGTCGCCAGCATTGGCGGCGGGCTGCACGGTGGTGCTCAAGCCGGCCGAGGATACGCCTTTGTCCGCGCTCGCCTTGGCGATGCTGGCCGAGCGGGCCGGATTGCCCGCGGGCGTGCTCAACATCGTCACCGCGGCAAAGGCGCCCGAGGTTGCCGATGTGCTGACCGCGCATCCCGACGTGCGCAAAATCTCGTTCACCGGATCGACCCGCGTCGGCAAGCTGCTGATGGAAAAATCGGCGGGCACGATGAAGCGCTTGTCGCTCGAACTCGGCGGCAACGCGCCGTTCATCGTCTTCGACGACGCCGATCTCGACGCTGCGGTCGCGGGACTGATGGTCACCAAATTCCGCAACAGCGGCCAGACCTGCGTCACCACCAACCGAGTCTTCGTGCAGAGCGGAGTCCTCACGGCCTTCTCGGAGAAGCTCAAACAGGCGCTGAAGGCGGTTACCGTGGGCAACGGCTTCGATACGGCAAGCCGGATTGGCCCGCTGATTAACACCGCCGCGATCACCAAGGTGGAGCAGATGGTGGCGGAAGCCGTCACCGCCGGCGCCACGGTCGAGGCGGGCGGTGGTCGGCACGAACTGGGCGGCAACTTCTTCGAACCGACGCTGCTGACCAATGTCGCGACTGACATGCGGGTCTTCACCGACGAGGTGTTCGGGCCCGTCATTTCGGTGCGCGCGTTCGAGACGGAGGAGGAGGCGATCGCGCTCGCCAACGACACGCGCTACGGCCTCGCCGCCTATTTCTGGTCGCGCGATGTCGGCCGGGTGTTCCGCGTCGGCGAAGCGCTCGATTTCGGCATGGTCGCCGCGAACGAAGTGCTTTCAGGCAATCCAGCGACGCCGTTCGGCGGCGTTAAGGAATCGGGCCAGGGCCGCGAAGGCTCGCGCTACGGCCTCGATGATTTCGTGAACGTCAAATATCTCGCGCTCGGCGGGATCTAGAAGGAAGTTTCAATGCAGAAGAAGACGATCAACCTCACCCCCGGCGGGTGGGCGCAGGCCAGTCACGTCACCGCCCCGTCGCAGATTCTGCTGATCAGCGGCCAGGTGCCGGCACATACCGACGGCAATATCCCCGGCGATATCGACGGCCAGTGCCGCGCCGTCTGGGCCAATATCCAGACTCAGCTGACCGCCGCCGGCATGACCTATGCCAACCTCGCCAAGCTCAACATCATCCTCACCGATCGCGCCTATGTCCCGGCGATGGTCGCCGTGCGCAACGAGATCTTCAACGACGAGGTGCAGCCCGCCGTCACCACGATCATCGCCGGCCTGTTCGACGAACGCTGGATGATCGAGATCGAAGCGATCGCGGTCGCCTGATCGATGAAGGCGCTGATCCTGGCCGGCCTCGTCGCCGGCCTGTCCGGCCCGGCCGAGGAGCGGACGCTGACGGTCTGCCCCGGCGGCGCATCCAAGGGGTGCGACTATATGGGCTCCGGCGGTCTTCAGGCCGCGATCGACGCGGCGCGCGATGGCGACATCATTCGGGTCAGGGCGGGGGTCTATCACTCCGCCGCGTTCCGCGATGTGCCCTTCTCCGACGTGATCGAGGATCTGACGCTGCGCGGCTATGTCGTCATCCGCGACAAGAGGCTGACGATCGTTGGAGAGAAGGGCGCGATCCTCGACGGCGGCAGCGGCCCGCCCACCACGGCGATGGTGATCGATCGCGCCGATGTCTCGATCCGCAACCTCGTCATCCGCAACTTCCGCTTCGGCGAGCGGGAGGACAGCATCTATGACGGCCACGGCATCTTCGCGGTGAACAGCCGCGTCCGGCTCGACGGCGTGACGCTGGAGCGGTTCGCCAAGATGGGCTTGTCGGGACGCGGGGATACGCAGATCGACGCCCGCCGGATGTGCGTGCGCGATGGCCATATTGGCTATTGGCTGCACGAGGGCGCCTATCTCAACCTGCGCGACAGCATCGCCCGGCGAAACAAGAGCAGCGGTGTTGCGGCCTATGATTTTTCGATCGCCCACGTCGCCAACAGCGTGTTCGACGCGACGCTCGACGACGCGCTCTATACCGAACATGAAGCCGTGATCGCCTTCACCAACGGCGTGCTCACGGGCAACAAGCCCTATGCCGCGCGCGCGCTCAACGACAGCCGCATCCAGATCAGCCATTCGGTGCTGGCCGGCAATGAAGGGGATGTGCTGGCCAAGGACAAGGCGTCCGTGGTGCTGGGTGCCGATGTCACTCGTCTCGGCACGATGGACTCGACCGATCCGCGCATCGCCGCCGCCGCATCTGCCGGCCGCAACAACCCCCATCTCCGCAAGTTCGGTCAGGCCGCCTCGATCGGTCCTGCTGCCGCATCGGACTTGGACTGCAACTGATCCGCTGACGGGGAGGGGCGACGCCTCTCCCCATTTTCCCTGCCGCTATCTGCGGACCCAGCTCTCATTCCAGTCCACGCCCAGATTCTTCTGGAGCTCCCAGTAGAATTTCGGGCGTGCCCGCTCGTGGTTGCCGATCTCGTTCATCGTCGCCGAGTCATAGAGCCGGCCGTTGACCATCGTGTAACGCACCGTGTTGGTGTTGCGGATGTCGTCCAGCGGGTTCTTGTCGAGGATGATGAGGTCGGCGAGCTTGCCGACTTCGATCGATCCGATCTGGTCGTCGATGCCCAATGTCTGCGCGACGTTGATCGTGCCGGCACGCAGCGCGCGCGCATTGCTCATCCCGCCTTCGGTTAGCAGCTGCATCTCCCAATGCTGCGACAGGCCCGGCACCTCGCCATGCGATCCCGCGTTGATCACCACCCCGGCATCGTCGAGCTTCTTGGTCGATCGCGCGACCGCGCGGAATCCGATGTCGTAGATTTCGTCCGCCGCCTGGATGGTGGTGATGCCGCGCACATAGGGCGGCGCGCCATAAGGGGTGCCCAGCGGGCTGTAGCCGCTCGACACTTCCTGGACGAAGGTGCGGATCTTCGGATCCTTCCACGACTGGGTGGTCTGATACATGAAGTTCTCGCCCATCAGCTCGCCAAAGGTGACGACCAAAGTCGGCGTGTTGTGGACTTTGGCCGCCGCCATCAGCTGGATCAGGTCGCTGTAATAGGTCTGGACGGGCAGATTGTGCTCGAGGTTGGTATGTCCGTCGAGGATCATCGAGATGTTGTTGTAGAAATGGCTCTCGCCCTCGCCATCGACCATCAGCCCGCCTTCGCGCGCTGCCTTGACCAGCATCTGGCGCTCGCGGCGGCCGGGCAGGCGGTAGCTCTTCAGGATCGTTCCTCCCAGCGCCAGCTTGCGCTCGACCAGCTTCTGAGCGTGGCGATAGCTGTCGAGCGGCTCATATTGGTTGGATGCCTGGCGGGGGCGCCCCCACACCGCCGCCCCGGTCCCGATCCAGCGCGGCCCGACGGTGATGCCGGCCATCGTCGTCTCGGTATTCTGGTAGCTGGTCAGCTCGTTGGGATAGGGATCGAACACCGTGGTGACGCCGAACGCCAGCGCGGCGTAGAGCGGCGGCTTGAGCTTGGGGGTGGCCCCGGTGTTCCAGCAGCAGTCGAGATGCCCGTGCGCGTCGATGATGCCGGGCATCACCGTCTTCGAGGCAGCGTCGATCCGCTTGGCGCCGGCCGGGATCGCGACCGCATCCGCCGCGCCGATCGCGGTGACGCGATTGCCGGTCACGACGATCGTGCCGTTTTCGATCACCTCGTCGCCCTTCATCGTGATGATGCGCGCGTTGGTGATCGCCAGCGCGCCCGTCGGGATGTCGCTCTTCGCGGTAAGGCCCGCCGATGCGAAGGGTGCCGGCATCGCGGTGCCACCCTGTTTGACGTCGTAGCGGTAGAGGTCCGCGCCCAGCGACCAGTACAGCGTCTTGCTGTCCGGCGACCAGGCGAGCGCATAGCCGCCCTTGTCGGTGAGGGTGTGCACCACCGCCTCGGTCGACCGGGCCGATATGATCAGCGGACGGCCGGTCTCCAAATAGGGCAGGACATTGATCTGCTGGCGGTCCTTGAACGCGATCCAGCGCAGGTCGGGGCTGATCCGCAGTTCGGTGGTGTCGGCATCGGGCGAGCGGGCGTGTTCGCGGGGATCGAGTCCGTCGAGGTTCACGCTCCACAGTGCCTGCGCCGGGCTGTCGCCGGGCCGGCCGATGCGCAGGAAATAGATGCGCTGGCCGTCGGGGGAGAAGATCGGCGCGTCGTCGCCCGCGGTCACGAACCGCGGCGTTCCGCCGGCGGTGGGCACGACATAGATTCCGGGCTTGGCGCGGGCGCCGCCCATGTTCACATCGGGCTCCTGGATCCGGAAAACCACGCTCTTCCCGTCGGGCGACAGGCTCGGCTGGCGGATGATCCCCGGGCTGCTCGTCACGGTCCGCGCGCCTTGCCCGTTGCCGCGCGCGATCTTCAGCGTCGATCCGTGCTGGTCGCTCCAGTCGATATAGACCAGCGACGTGTCGTCGGCCGACACCTTGGGATCGAATGCGAAATTGTCGGCCGGCGAGAGCTTGGTCGGGGCGGCATCGCCGGTCTTGCGCCATAGCTGGCCGAGACCGGAGAAGATCAGCGTGCCGTCGGTCGCTGGCGCCAGGTGCCGGATCGAGCGGACCGGGAATTGCGCGGGGGTCAGTTCCTGGCGGAAGCGCAGCGGATCGGTGATGCGATGCCGGGTCTGCGCGCGGAACGGAATCTCCGTCGCCTTGCCGCTGGTCATGTCGACCTTCAGGATCTTGCCCCGGCCCCAGATCGCGACGTGGCGGTTGTCGGGAAACCAGCTGAAATGCGGGAAGTAATTACCCTGCACCTCATACGAGGCCTGCAGGTCGCGATCGAGCCCGTCATGGATGGCGGTCTGCTCGCCGCTGGCGAGGTCGAGCTTGAACAGCACCGTCTTGTCCATCACCCGGCGGACAAAGGCCAGTGTCTTGCCGTCGCGCGACAGCTGGGCGGCCATCGCGCCGCCAAACCCCGCGGCGACGTCCTCGATCTTGCCGGTGGCGATCTCGCGGCGCTTGATGCCGTAGTTGCTGTGATTACCGTCGATATAGATGTTCGGGGTGTTCAGCCGCTCGGTGTAATAGACCCAGCGGCCGTCGGGGGAGAAGCGCGGTTCCATCACGTCGCGGCGGTTGGCCGGGGTGTCGACCAGCACGCGGCCTTCACCCGACTGAAGCTTGTCGTCGAGCGGGAACAGCACCACCTGCGACGCCCAGCGATTGGGGTAGGCGGCATCGATCCGCACCGCCGCCAGCGTATCGCCCGCGGGCGACCAGTCCGGCGCCATCAGCAGGTTACGCTCGTCCTTCGTCACCGCCTGCGCGCCGGACCCGTCGGCGTTCGCGATCCACAGATTATTGTTCCCGCTCGCGTCGCTGATGAAGGCGATCCTGCGTCCATCAGGACTAAATCGAGGCACATATTGCATCGCGGAGCCGCTCTGAAGCGCGACCGCGTCGCCGCCCGCCGACGGGATGCGATAGATGTCGCCGAGCAGGTCGAATGCGATCCACTTGCCGTCCGGGCTGACGTCCAGGCTCATCCAGGTGCCTTCGGTCGTCGTGAAGCTCACGTCGCGATAGGGCTGGCCTGTGTTCGTGACATCCCAGTTCACGGCGGGATCGACCGCCTGCGCCAGCGCCCCCGAAGCGGTGAGGAACAGGCCGGAAAGCAGGGCCGCCGAGACGAGCAGCGCGCGCTTTCGTGACGAACTGGGCATGGGCGGGCTTCCTGATTCAACGATGGGCGGGACGAACTCGGTCAAGGCCGAAGTGAACGGATGACAGCCTATGGATCAAGCCACAGCGTAGAGGTTGCGCATCAGCGCGGCGAGATCGGGTTCGGGTGAAAGCGCCTCCAGCCCGTCGATGACCCGAACCCTGTCGCCCATCGGCTGTGCCTGGCTGAGCTTGGTGATCCCCTCGATCGATTCGACATGAATGCGGAAGGACCGGATCCGCGGCATAAGCATGGCGACCCATCCGTCCGGCGCATGTTCAAGCTTCCACGGCGTTTCGGCGTTGGCTTCCAGGATTTCGGCCGACCGGCGCAACACCTCCAGCTGGCCGGCGTCGTCGTCGATCGGCTCGATCGTCCCGCGAACGATCGCCATCACATAGTTCCAGGTCGGTACGGACGGACGCTCGAAATACCAGCGCGGCGAGATGTAGGCGTGCGGGCCGCTGCAGATCGCGAGCGCGGGATCGCCTGGCTCCAGTGATGCGGCATGGCTGTTGGCGCGATGCATATGGCCAACCAGCGTATCCTGGCTGTCGTCATGCTCGAACAGGATCGGCGTCGCGGTAACATGAAGCTGTTTCGAGACGATCGTCGCGAACGGATAGGCCCGCACCAGCGCCACGGGATCGGGCGCGCCATACGGACCTTTGACATAGGGCGAAGGAGCGGGCGTTTCCGGGTTGGCCATGGGAGCGTTCTTTCCTGAAAGGGGATCAGGCTATCGCTCTATTCCTTGCGCAAGAAGGCGCCATTCACCGATGGACTGGTGATCTTGCCTCACCGCCATGCGGGGCGTGCGCGGCGGGGTGCGAAAAGTCCCAAAAGTCACAGTCCTACGCGTGCGCGAGAGGCGGGCGACGCTGGCGGCGTGACGCGGAACGCGGGTGATCGTGTCAACTTCGGTTGACGAAGTTGACACTTCTGGCCGGTTTTTCGCGCGGGTGTCAGGTGGCGCGGATCAACGGGATGAAAGAGCGGCCGGGCGATGCTCCGGCGGCTCGAGTGGAGCAGGTGGAATCCTACATTGCAAGACGGTTAAGGGTGCCATCGTAGTACTTGAAAATAGATATTGGGCAACGGCCTGGATGGAGCTCTGTCATTTCTCAGATCTTCAAACTCAGGCTGCTAAGAGTCTCATGGCGTCGTCAAAGGAAGCGCTATCTTCAGCACGGTTCATCATGCGGATGATTGCGCGCGCGAGTGAGCTGAACACAGCTGGTGCTGACCCGATTTCTCCATGGGCCATGCAAGTGAATGTCAGCATTCCGGCAGGAAGAGTTCGTGGATCAAGTTCTTCGATGCCAGCGACGATAGCTGCCGCGAACTCGTCCCCACCTCCAACCCACACTCGGTCTAGTGTGCCTGCAAGGGATTCTGGCAGTTCTATTGAAGGAACGGGGTCTTCAGTAGCGATTGTATACTCGAAGCCTGCCGGGCCAATTTCAAAAGTTGCTCCCAAAAGTCCATAATGAAATGATGCGCCAAACGCGCGAAACACTTCTAATGCGACCATATTCCGGTGCGCTAGCCCTGCGACATTCGCGACTACGTGATGTTCGGACGCTAAATTATCTGGAAGCTTCGCATATTCTGGAGTTTCATCTATCCAAATCCTTACCATGGAGGCGCCTTGTCCTTGAAGAAGCAGGCAGGTCATCTCGGAATTCCCCAGAATTTATACCAGTTGTTGTTCGAGAGGGTGGGGTTAGCTCGGATCACATCAGGATGATATACGCTGAATGGAGAAACATCATATTTGTTCAAAGCAGCGGTGTGCGCGATATCGTAGTTTTGTTGCGAGTAGCCACCGAGGCGACCCATCTTCGTAGCCTCTGCTGCCTCATGGGTATAGAAAATTGCATCGGCGCCGGTCACTCTTTGCCCGGATTGCATCGCGGTCTCTAACCTCTCGAGCATCGCGACGTTGCGAGGATCTGGCTCAAATAGCGGATTGGAAAGGTGGGTGCGCACCATGTCTAGCCCTTTAGGGCTGATCGACACTTGGCGGTCGGCAAAAATGCCGAGACCTTTTCCTGTTCCGTCTACTCTCGGATTGTAAGCACCCGTTGCCCTCTCTGCAACAGAACCTCCAAGCGAACGTAGCGTGTTTACGGTACCCCTCAGGCCAAGGACCTCAACCCCGTTGCCCGCTAGGTTGATGCTGCCATCGACGATTGCCTGATTGTCACCAGCCATGACGCCGCCCAAGACAGTAACAAAGTTCTGGGTAGCGCGATAAGGAAGCGTGACGACAGCTGTCGCAGCACCAACAGCCGGTCGAACGATGAGGGTATCTCTTACGGTCCCGATTGCACCCAAGACATCGCCGCTACCTGCCTGCTGCGCAACCTGTGTTCCAAACTGCGTGGCGCTAGTCACAGCTTGATTCGCGGCACCAAGCGCGCCCTGGGTCAGGAAAGCGGCGTCGGACGACCAACTCGATGACCCGGCACCCGTCATATAGGCTAGGCCTTTGCCGTAACGAACAAACGGGTTCCGATTTGCAGCCTGCCGGAGTGAGATTTGAGGCAGACTCGCATTCTGCTCGGCACGCCGATACCGTTGCATCGTTACGAAGTTGGCTGGATCAGCGTTTACCTTGATCGCTGCAGGCTGGAAGTTGATGCTGCTGGCAATGCGGTCGATGTAGTAGCCCAACTCGTTCGTAATTCCCCAAGGCTTCCCGGTTATTACAAACTCGCCCCCCTCCGCGCGGGAATCTGAGGCGACGGCTGGCGAGAAGCTTTCGCCACTCTGCCACTGAATGTTACTGAAATATCGGCGGTTCACCGATGCGAACTCCCGCATTCCTGCGCGAGTAACTGGGTCAAGGCCAGGCGCAGACGTCCCCTTTAGCTGTCCCGCGACAGCATTGCCGATGGTGGAGCCGATCACATCGGGAAGCGCCGCCAGCATGTTATCGCCGAAGCTCGTGCCGGTGAGCAGGCTGCGTGCTGCGGAGCCCGCGATCGCGCCTGCGGTGCTAGCGATGAGCTGCTTGCCCATGTTGGCCGCATCGAAACCGCCATCCCAATCCACGCCGAGCGTCTTGCCGAGGCCTCCAACGACACCGCCGACCGCCGCACCAACCGCGACACCTGCAAAGTCAAACTTGCTCTGGAGGCGGGTGGCGATCGCAACACCCTGAGTCAGTGCGTTGCCTAGCGCTCCGCGAACCGCGCCAGTCAGGAATGGGCTGCCTGCAATATCCTTCAGCGCGGAAATTGTCCCCAGTCCGCTGCCGATCCCAGCGCCGATCGCAGCCAGTCCAACGCCCTTCCAGTTGAATCCGCCCTGCTGGATGCCCGTCGCCAGGCCAAATGCCTGGCTGGCCACGCTGCCGGCAACAGCCGCACCGACCGTGCCCGCGATACCGGCCGCGCTCGCTGCGCCAATCGAAGCGCCGGCTCCTGCTGTAGCCATTGCCGCGCTGCCGGTCCCGACCGCAGAACCAAAGCCGAGGTTGGCGAACAACTTGGCCGCCGGAACACGCAATGCGACTGTCACTGCCACGGCGATTGCCACCATCAGGATCATCCCGACGATGCCGCACTTATTGCCCTTCTTGGGCGCCTGCGGGGTGGGCGTGGTGGGGCTGGTGTCGCCGAGGGTTGCGGCGGGGTCGTAGGGGTTGAAGGTGGAGGCGTTGTGCTGTGAGCGCGCAACGCCGGCGGGGATGTGCAGGGTCTGGCCCGCGACCAGGTTGGCGCCGCCGGTCAGGCCATTGGCCTCGGCCAGCTTGTACCACAGGCTGGAGTCGCCCCAGAGCTGCGAGGCGAGGCCCTCGAGCGTCTCGCCGCCGCGCACGGTGTAGGCGCCGCCCGCGCCGCCCTGGCTGTGGCTGGTGATGCCCTCGTAGAACTGGTCGAAGTCGGCGTAGGAGGCCCCATAGATGAAGCCGTTGCGGAACCCGCCTGGGCCCTGGGTCAGTTCGCGCCCGTCGACCGAGGTCTGATAGTCGGTGTTGAGCGAGCCGTTGTTGCCGATGTACCCCATCTGCTTGCCGTTGAAGCGGTACCAGATCTCCTGCGGGTCGCCATCGGCCACGAGATCCTGCTCGTTGCGGCGGAGCACCTGGCCGTTGACGTCATTGTGGAACGTCACCTTCCGCTGGCGGCCATCATAGATATAGGCTTCCTCGAGCACGCCCGCGCCGTTGCGGGTGTAGCCGGTGGTGCCGCTGGTTGTGCCGCTGAGCGTGGTCGAGGCGAGCACCGCGCCGTCGCGCCAGTTGTAGGTGTTGGTGACGGTGGAGGTCGAATAGGAGACACCGGTGCGCGACACGCCGGTATAGCTGCTCACCACCGCGCCCAACGCATAGTCGGCGTTGGTCGCGTCGTTATAGTCGCTGTCGAAATAGTTGGTGGTGGTCGTCGTCTGGGTGATGCCGCCGTCGCGCTGGGTCACGATTTCCTGGAAGACCTGACCGCGCGCGTTATAGCCCAGCGACCGGTCGTAGACGATCTGGCCGGCCGTGCTCGGTTCGCCAGACCGATCGATCTGCTGGGTGAGCCGCCCGAGCTGATCATACCAGTAGCTGGCCCTGAGCTCGCCCGTTGCGGGCAGCGCCGTCGCGGTGAGCGTGCCGTTGTAATTGTCGACATAGCCGGACTTGGCGATGTGCACCTCACGCAGCTGGCCGCCGGACCAATAGGTGTAATCCTCGCGCAGCTCCGCCTGATAGGGGGTGTTGTAATATTGCCATTCGGGCTCGGGCCAGCCGGACATCTCGCCCCGGGCCAGGCCATAGGCGGTGACGGTGCGCAGCGTCTGGGCGCGGCGCCCGGCGGCGTCATAGAGGATGTCGACGCCCTGGGTGCCGCGCGCAATGCCGCTGCCGGTCTGCACGCCCTTGGCAGTGACCACGCGGTTCATGCTGTCGTAGCGATACCAGTTATCGGTGGTGGTGACGACGCCGAATGGCGCGCCGTGCGGATCGATATGCCGGAAGCTGGCGGTGGTGCGGCGGATATTGCCGTTGGCGTCATAGGCGTGGGCGGTGCTCGCCTCCGCCGCGGTGGTGGTTCCGGCCTCGACCCAGTTGGTCAGGCGGTTGAGTGCGTCATAGGTCGCGGTGGCGTTCTGAAGCGTCTGGGAGCTGTCCGTATAGCGATGGACCTCGTAGCCGAGCTCAAAATCATACTGCCAGCCCCATTTGCCGGCCTCCTTGTGCGACACTTCGCTGACCTTGTTGCCATTGGCATCATAGGCCGAGGTCTGAAGCGTGAACGCATAGTCGTGATACGGCGTGCTTGGGGCGATAGCCGGATTGCCAAAGCCGGTCTGGATCGCGCCGACCAGGCCGGTGTTGAGCCAGGTATAGGTGGTGGTCAGGCCGCCATTCAGCCGGGTGGCGGTGCGCCCGGCCTTGTCGAAGGTCAGGACCATGTCGATGCCGCCCATGTCGACGGCGTGGACGGTACGGCCGAACATGTCGGCCTTCTCGATGCTGGTCTTGCCGTTGTGATAGGTGGTGGTCTGGATCCAGCCGCCGAACGTGCCGAGGCCCGAGGTGGCGAGCGTGTAGCTCCACTGATAGCTGGTGGTGGTGGTGTCGCCCCCGATCGCGACGGATGAGGTGACGCGACCCTGGGTGTCGTGGTCGGTCAGCGCCTTGTTGCTCGAGGTCTGGAACGAGTTCCATTGCTGGGTGCGCTGGCCCAGGCCGTCGTAGCGATACTCCTCGGTGAGCTGGCCGAAGCCGGGATTGTCGCGGCGGACGATCGTGGTGACGCGGCCCATGCCGTCATAGTCGTGCCGCTCATCCTGGCCGAGCTGGTTGCGCTGGATGCGCGCGTCGCCGAACACGTCGAAGAAGGTCTGGAGGACGCCGCCATTGGCCTGGAACTCCTTGACCGTCAGCGCCTCGCCGCCGCCATGGCCGGTGCCGGCGAGGAGCAGGCGGGCGGTGAGATTGCCATTGGCGTCGATCGCGCCGATCAGGCGGCCGGAGATATCGTAGCGGTAATGCTCGGTCGGGTTGACCGTGGTGACCGCACCGCTCTCGCTGGTGACGCTGACCTGGGGCGACACCTTGGTCAGCAACCGGCCCATATTGTTGTAGGTAAAGCTGGTGGTGTAACCGCGCGCATCGGTCTCGGAGAGCACCTCGCCGAACGCGTTGTAGGTACGTGAGGCGATGAGGTCGGTGGTCGTCGTCGCTGTGGCGGAGAGATTACGGCCTGGCGCGCGGGTCTGGGTGACCATGCCGCGCTTGTCGTAGACGGTCAGCGTCGCGGCGATGCCGGTGAGGCTGGTGTCGGCGTTGCCGGCGATCGAATCGAGCAGATCGGTATAGTTGATCGCGGTGAGATCGACCGTGCCTTCGGAGGTCAGGGTGAGGGTCTGGTTGCCCGCCTTGTCATAGGCGAAATATTTGACGACGCCGTCGCCGGCATTGCTGCGCAGCACGCGGCCGCTGGCGTCATAGTCGTAGCTTTCCTGATAGGCCGCCGCCGCCCACGGCCCCGCGGTGATGCCGCGGCCGGTGAGCTCGCCATGCGCGTTGTAGCGCATCCGGGTGGCGTCGTAATATTGTCCGCTCGTATCGGTGTGGACCCAGTTGGCGCCGTCCCAGCGCGCGAAGCTCTGGGTGATCACCCGGCCGGCGGCGTCGTGGACGTAGAAGATCGCTTCCCTGACGGTGGTCTCGTTCGACAGCTTGCGATCATAGCTTTCCGCGACCAGGCGACCCATCGAGTCATAGTGATAGTTGCGCGTGAAGCCCGACGCGTCGGTGGTCGAGGTCAGGCGTCCGTCTTCATAGATGTTGCCGGTGAGACGGTCGTTGACCACGCCGATCTGACGCGTCGCGACGAGCTGGTCGAGCCCGTTATAATAGTACCACAATTCCGGCGCGACCCGACCGCCGTCATGGTCGTTATAAGATGCCTGCTGCTCCTCGATCAGCCGCCCGGCATTGTCGTAGGTGTAGCTGATTTGATCACCATTGGCCTCGGTCTTAATCGTGACCTGGCCGAGGGCGTTGTAGGCGTAGCTGATCGTCGCGTTGCGGTTGTCCGTGTTCAGCACGCCGGTTCCGGCACTGATCGACCAAGCCTCGACCCCGTGGCGGGTCTCGGTGAGGCGGCGGCCGAGCTTGTCATAGGTGAAGCTTGTGACGCGGTCGGAGGCGGTCTCGCCGATCACCGGCGGGGCGGCGGTGGTCGGCGTGCTGCCCTGGATGATGTAGCGGCGTTCGTCGAGGACATTGCCCTCGGCGTCATATTGCCACTTGGTCAGGAAGTTCTCGCGGTCGACCTCGTGCGTCTTGCGGCCGAGCTTGTCGTAATAGGAGAAAATGGTGGCGCCGTTGGGATCGGTCGTCTTGATGACGTTCCCGGCCGCATCATACTCGTAATAGGTGTAGGCGGGCCCGGTCTGGGTGACGAACACCGATCCGTTCCAATAGCCGGTCCGTCCCGCATCCTTGTAGCTCGACGTCAGGCGATTGAGGTTGTCGTAGTTGAAGTAGGTGTCGCGCGCGGTGCCGCCGGGCAGGGGGGCGGTGCCACCCGGCGTCGCCGGCAGCGCGACCAGCGTGTCGAAGGCGCGGGTCTGTTTGAGGTTGCCGGCGGCATCGTAGATATACTGGACCACCGCGCCGGTGGCATCGATCTGCGCCACCTTCCGGTCGAGGTCGTCGTAGTAGAACAGCGTGCGGTTGCCCGTCGCGTCCTTGGTCTGGATCAGGTTGCCGCGCTTATCATAGGTATAGGTCTCGACCGGGATAACCTCGGTATTGCTGAGCCCGGTCTTCGTCGGGCCGGCGGTCTTAGAGATCAGCCGATCCGCCTTGTCATAGGCAAAGAGCGTGTCGCGGCGTTCAGCCAGGCCATAGGCCTCAATGCGGTGGATCAGATTGCCGCGTGCATCGTAGTAATAGAGATTGCGGGAGAAAGCGGTCGTGGTTTGCGTACCCGTACTGTCATAGATTGGCAGGGTCACATATTCTTGGCGTACCTGTCCGCGTTGCGTGTAGGCATACCCGATTATCCCGCCGAGCTTGTTCTGGGTCTGGCTGAGATTGCCGAACGCATCATACCAGCGATACTCGGTCTTGTTCTCGGCGTCGGTGGTGCTGGTGACGCGGCCGAGCTTGTCGTAGGCGAAGCGGGTGGTGGCGTCCTGGGTATGCGCCGCATAGGCCGGAAGCGTATCGACCGAAGCGGCGTTGGTCGCCTTGCTGTAGCGACGCGTGACGGTCGCGATCTCGCCGAACGCGGTGTAGCTGGTCTCGGTGACGTAATCCTCGGCATCGCGTGAGACGATCACGCGGCCGTAGACATCGTAATAGTTATAGGTCGCGTTGCCGCGCTGATCGGTGCTGCGCACGACATTGCCGAACGCGTCATACTGATAGCTGACCGTGCCCGACGCGGCATTGGTCTGCGTCAGGACGCGTCCGAGACTGTCGTGGGTGTAGGTCGTGGTCCGATTGAGCGGATCGGTGGTCGAGATGAGATTGCCGAGGCCGTCATAGGCGAACCCCGTCAGCGTCTGCTCGGGCGTGCCATAGGCCTCATAGCGATACTGCTCACGCCCGGCCGCGTCATATTCGTAAATGGTCAGGCTCTGATCCGGCGTGCCGTGGCCGGTATAGACATGGGCTAGCTTGCCACTCGCATGGTAGACATAGGCTTTCCGGTTGCCGACGCCGTCATATTGCTCGCTAAGCCGGCCAACGACATCATAGCCGAAATAGTCGACTGTGAAGCCGCCAGGCGTGACCGCGTCACCAAACGTCCAGCTGTCCGGTACGGCGGCGTCGTAGCGATAGGTTGCGAGCACCCGACCTTCGGCGTCATAGTCGTTTTGGGTGACATAGCCTTCGGGATCGACGACGGCCCGCAGCTCGCCGCGCGCATTATAATAGTTGCGGCTGATGCGATCGGTCGCGGCGGAATTGGCGGCCACCCAGGCGTTCATGTCAGCCTGGGTCGGCAGCGACGTGGTCGCGCGCTGGTTGGCATACGCGACCGTCTTCGTCACGCGCCCGCTGGTATCGTAGCTGAAGCCAGTAACCGCGCCGCCGGCATCGATGGCATAGGCGACGCGGCCAGCGGTATCATAGACCGCCCAGCTCGTGCGGTTGGCCGCATTACTGGCGGCTCCGGACGACGCAATCGCCGCCTTGACCGCCGCGAAGGTCAGACCCGAAGGGAAGCTGATCGCCGTCGCATAGGTCGTGACCTTGCGCACCAGCCCGATCGAGCCCCAGGCGACATCGGATTCATAGCCATATTCAGTGAC
>NZ_JBWKNK010000007.1:0-74659 GCF_059415525.1 Sphingomonas sp. GW821-FHT10C01
CGGTGGCCGAAGCCGCGCCCTGCCAGCCGGTGGCCGAAGCCGCGCCCTGCCAGCCGGTGGCCGAAGCCGCGCCCTGCCAGCCGGTGGCCGAAGCCGCGCCCTGCTCGCCGGTGGCCGAAGCCGCGCCCTGCCAGCCGGTGGCCGAAGCCGCGCCCTGCCAGCCGGTGGCCGAAGCCGCGCCCCGCGTGCCGGTGGCCGAAGCCGCCGCATAATCAACTGTCACATGAGCATCATCGCTCTTGGTAGCGCGCGACCAGACATAGTCCCATGCACGCTTGACCAGGTCGCCGATGGTCAGTTCAAAATCGATCGTGATCTTTGCCGACGCGAGCTTAGTGCCGCCGCTGCTGGTCTCACCGGACTGGCTGACCTCGAAGAAGCGATTCCCGGCGGGAGCGTAGAATTCAAAGACCGAGAGCGGGTGATGCTCGACCGGGCAGGCATGGAAGCCGCTGGCGCACTGCTTGACCGCGCCGGTGTGCTCGTAGGTCTTGCCGGCCTCGAACTGGAAACCGCGACACCTCAGGTCCTGGTCGAACCCCTTGATCGACGTGATGATGACCGGCGCTGCGGTCTCGGCTTTCGCCTTGGTCGGCTTCTTGGCCATCCGGTTGCTCCCATGCCGCGGGGTGCGGCGATGTGAAACAACTAGGTGTGGTAAAACACACCGTCAAGTGAAAAGTGTGGTAAGGCACACTTTCTCTTTGGGTGGACTCCGCGCGTAACCAGGCGCACCCTCCGCCAACAACTCGGGGGAGGGGTACATGCTGAAATTGGCGCTAGCCGTGATAGTGGCGTTCGCAGTGTCGAGCGCGGCGCCGGTTTGCTCAACGACGCTCGCGATAGGTCAGCAGGGGTGTAGTTCGCATCACGGCGGGGTCTGCGGCTGTAGTGGCGGCCGGAAGGCCTGTTGCGACGGGTCGCTTAGTCCGAGCTGTCGCTGTTAGTTGACGGGGCTGGCCAGGGAACGGGCGGATAACAAAGAGCCCGCCGGCTACGGCGGGCTCATGATACTCTTACGCAGCTACTTGCCAATGATCGTGGTCCTCGCGCAGGCGTACCTTAGAGGTCTCCACCTGATCCAGCTCACAAAGACGCTCCACGATAGCGCGGATGGTACCGTCGCCACCAATGTACTCGTTGTAGAGCCCGCGAAGCAGACGGTCTGCAGACCCGTTTATGGGCTTGGTTCGATGCTTCTCCCAGCGACGCACCGCCTGCTCATCGACGCCCAGCACGCCCGCCAGATTGCGTTGAGTAAGCTCCATCTGAACGCGCAGGAATCGAAGCTCTGCGCCGTTCAGCCGCTTGGCATTGCCAATAAGCCATTCGCCAATAAGGCGATGTAGACCATCGGTGTCCTTGATCGAGACGCCCTCGCCATACGGAGTTTTGTGTCGGGTGTAGCCGTTCTCCAAAAATACGTTGTCGAGACCGCTCTCCTTATAATGGTAAGCCATCTCTGCCTTTCTCCCACTTCAAAAAACAGTCACAACGATCAGCCGGGACGGCCAATCTATTGCGACTACGCACGTCATTTCCTCGCCTGCAGCGTGCCGATACAAAGTCACCTGCCAGTTTCCGAAGTCATTCAAAAACGGGCCTTCTTGGATCGTCCCCTTCCTCAAACACGCTTCGACTTGTGGCCTTGTTATTCTCCGCTGACGCCGACGCTTCATCGCATGATCAACGATAACGATGTTATCGCTATCTGCGGCGATCTCTCGGATCTGCTTGATCGCGAGAGGCGCGCTCAGTTTCAGCGGGACCACATTGCTCATGTCACCTATTAAAATGATAGGTTGAATGTGTCAACGAAAGGTTGACGCGGTGGTTCCAGAATCGGCGCGGCAAGGCTCCCTGCCCACCCAATAGGTGTGCCATCAAGCCCAGGCATCGCGAACGCCGTCGCTCGCGAGCCCTGACCCACAATCTATCGACTATGAAATTTCCTAGACATGTTGGAAATCGCGGAACAGATTAAGAACATGTTTACCGCGACTCGGCCGGATGAATTGCTCGCCGAACCGGCTTGTAATGCCGGTTGCGACCGCTGCATTCGATCGTGCGCGGTCTCAAACATCCAGCTCAGTTGGTGGATTCGGGAGGAGGAGCGCCTTCTCCGGCAGCGGGGGGGCGATGACCGTCACCACTGGCTGACTGAGCTTGAGGAAGCTTCAGCGCACGTCCAACGGCTTCAGCGAGATATCGAGCGCGTTTGTCCGGCGATCCCTTCGGCATACCCGGAAGCATATCGAGGAGCGCGGCCTCTAGGTCGCCTTCAGTAGGGACGTGGATCGTGTTCTCTCGGACATCGATCAACTCTGCAAGTGGGACGCCTGAGCCGCGAGCAATCTTCGCGAGAGTGCTCAATTGAACGTCTTTGTTGTGCGCCTTGACCAGGTCGCGGACGACAGTTTCACCCATACCATTCTTCTGAGCGAATGGTTTGGCGCCCAGGCCTGTGGACTCGACTGCGCGCGCCACGTTGCGGCGAATTGCGTTGAGCGCTCGTTCGAACTCGTCCGGCTGCATGTGTGTCTCATCACACCAATGGGCAGCGACGAAAAGATGGTGGTATAACACACCAGGGCTTGACGGTGTGGCATAACACACCTTATCCAAGCCAACATGGATGAGCAGCTTCTCCCCGACATCGAGCGGTTCCTCGCCGAGACTGGCATGTCCGCCACTCGCTTCAGCGATGAAGCGATACGAGACCGGCATTTTGTCAGGCAGCTTCGTCAAGGTCGAAGGGTCTGGCCAGAGACAGCGGACAAGGCCCGCCAGTTCATGGCGACGTACCGCCCTGTGCTTGCCGAACAGGCCGCGGCATGACTCCGCCGGTCAACACCCGACGCGTCATGGTCGAACGCCGCCACGGATGGGAAGGGGCCAGCCCGGCACTGCTCGCCCGCGTCTTCGGAGTCTCGGTCCAACGCACCACTGCCATCACCCACGAACGCTGTGCCAACTGCGGTCGAGCCATCTGCGGCTGCACCGACGATCAATGGTCCGGCTCCACCAATTCCCGCCCGTCCCTTCCAACCGGCGACCGCGACGGCGCTGGGAATGCCCGGGCTGCGTCTTGCGTCAACGCGGCGACGGTAGCGGGAAGCTCATTGATAGTCGCGAAGCCCGGGAACGTCGCAACACACCAGGTGCCGGCATGAAGCCGAGCATCATCACCGCCGCCATGCTGGCCATCGCCGCGCTTTTCCACGCGCGCTGCCAGCAGGCCCAGCAGCAGCCGGACGAACACAGCCAGTGGCTCGGCGCTGATGCGGGCGGGTCTTTCCATGGACGGGAGAACTATTGATGCGCGCCCGCAACGTCTTGCGTGTCAACGCCGTCGAGGAGACAGCCGCTTATCGCGATGCAGTCGCCGAGATCCTGCGCAACATCCAGAACGACCACCGCGCCACGCTGCAGGAAATCAGCGAGACGATCGACGTGTCGCTCGGCACGGTGTCGAACGCGGCGAACAAGAAAACCGACCTCAATCCGATCTATTTGAAACGCCTCGGCGAAGTTTTCGGGCCGATCAGCCTCGACCCGTACGCCCGCCTGATGGGCGGCCGCGTCGTACCGGTCGAGCGAGAAGGAGAGGGTGACATCCTCCCGACACTCCTTTCCGCAGGAGCGCTTATCGCGATCGCGCGCACTGAGACGTCACCCGGTGGCAAGCGCGAGGTGCTTCAGGAGAAGCTCGGGTACCTCGCGGATCTTCGGCGGGTCCGCCGCGAGGCCGATGCGCTCATCGCCAGCATCGAGGCCGAAAGGGACACGCTGTGATCCCTTACGACCCGCCCATGATCTCTTCGCTGCTGCGGACGATGCCCGACGCTCGGCTCGCGACTGTGCGCTCTCAGGATTTTCAGATCGCGCCGGTTCAGCATGTCACTCCCGGACGCCTGATCCGGGAACTCATCGCCAACGAGAAAGCCCGGAGGATCTCCCATGGATAGCCCGCCGTTTCTACTCGACCAGTACGCACGCCAGCGCGGCCTATCCGCAAGTATGGCAAAGCGGGCCATCATGCTTCAAGGCTATGCTGCTGAGGGGCGCTCGCTCGATGAAAGCGCGGCTGCTGCTGGCATGAGCAGGTCCTCCGCAATGCGCGTCGCGCGCAAGCTCATCCTCGATTTCTCCGACTACCAGCCATACGCGAAGGTTCTGGAGCAGGGGGGGGGTACGGCCCGAGCCATTTCTTCGCCCGGACCGTCCGGCGCACGAGCTCCCACTGTTCGGTGCGGCATGCCCCCGAATGCCCCCAAGCCGCGACCTGTCGCCGGACCGCTGACGCCACGCAAGCCGGACGGATCGTATCCGTTCCGGGATCACCGGACCTGCGCCGAATGGATGGAGGCGCGTCATGGCTGAGCAATTGATCGGCTCCGGTCTGGGCCTGTTCTCAACCAGCAACCAGGGCCTCGCGTTCCGGACCCGTCGTCGCAACCACGAGGCAAAGTCGCGGGAGCAAAAGGCGTCGCTTGCGGAGCATATCGCAAATGGCGGGACTTCGAGCAGCTGGGCCGCCGGCAACGGACTGACCGCCGCGCGCGGTTCGCAGCTCTGGCGCCAGATCGTTGCGGACATGGGGTGGCAGGCCCGATGATCTGGCTCAACGATCGCGTCGGCACGGCCGCAACCCCGTGGGAGCACGCCGGGGTCCGGTATCACTTCTACGGAGTGATGCCCGGCGTCTGCGTCGATCCGAAGACGGCGCGCCTGACCCCGGCCCAGCAGCGCATTCTCGACCACTTGCAAGCCCGCGCCGGTGAGACGGTCAGCGGCTTCGAGCTTCGAGACGAGGTTGCGCCGACTGCGGGCGAGGGGACGATACGTGTCCAAGTCCATCGGATGCGACGGGCCGGGATTACGATCGAATCTTGCTCAGGCGTCGGTGGCGGGTATCGGGTTGGAGTGCCCGCATGATGCAGCGGCCAACTATTGCCCAGGTCCACGAAACCGTCGCCGCTCACTTCGGCCTCAGTGTCGAAGATCTCCTTTCGCCCAACCGAAAGCAGCGGTTCTCGCATCCCCGCCAGCTTTCCATCTTCATAGCCCGCGAGCTGACCGGTCGATCGCTTCAGGTCATAGCCCGCCACACCGGCGGGCGCGACCACAGCACGGCGCACTTCGCGATCCAGTCCGCGGCAAGACGAGTTGAGGACCAGCGCAGCGTCGAGGCCGCTTATCGCGCAATCGTCGCGCGGCTGGAACGTCAGCCATCCCGCACTGTCCATGCCGCCGTGCCGGACCCGTCATCGAACAGGGGGTTAAGCGGATGAATCTCAATCCCAATTCCGAGCCGCAATCCGGCTCACCAGCAAAAGCCATGTCGCCCGGCGGCATGCTGCTGCTCACCGCGATGTTTCTCGGCAATGCCCGGACCGCGCAGCTTCTCGGCATCGAGGAACGCTCGCTGCGCGCGAAACTGGCGGGTGAGCGCGGCGTCACCGACGTAGACCTCTCACGCGTCGTCGGTGAACTTGAACGACGCGCGCGCGCAATCGACGGGCATGTCGCGGCCATCTCTGCACATCTCAACCCAACGGAGGCACCATGTCCGACAGCATAAGCGCGGAACAGCTCCGCTTGCTCATCGAACGCATCGAGCGACTCGAAGAGGAGAAGCGCGGCATCAGCGACGACATCAAGGACGTCTACAACGAGGCGAAATCGACCGGGTTCGATGCCAAGACGATCCGCACCATCGTGCGTCTCCGCAAGATGGAGAAGCACCAGCTCGACGAGCAGGATGCGCTGCTGGAAACCTATCGCAACGCGCTGGGCATGGCGTGATGCGGGGCAGGGGGCGACCGCAGCCGAAACAGCGCACCGGCTACGGCCGGGAGCCGCTGTCTGCGGTGGCGTCGAAGAATCACCTGCTGTCGCTGCTGACCGGATGCACCGATGAACGGCTCGCGTCCTTTACCGTCGACGGGCTGTGCCGGATGTACGACGTCCCTGAAAAGACCGTCGAGTATCACCTCGCGATCGAGCGCAAGAACAGGGCGCGGGTCGCTGTCCCGTGAACTTCCTCGCCGCCCTCGAAGCTCCGGCGCAAGACCTGCCCTGGCATATCGATTGCCGGGACAAGGATCCGCGCGATGAGGGCGCGCGCCAACTCGCCGCGCTCCGCCGTGCCCGCTTCATCTGCCCCGCGGTCGACATCGTCGCCATCCCCAACGCGGGACGTCGCAGCCGCTGGGAAGTCCAGCAGCGCAAGAAGGAGGGCATGAAGGCCGGCGCGCTGGACTGGGTCGTGACCTGGAGGCCGCACCTCGGGGAGCGCGGTGTCGCGTTCGTGGAATGGAAGGACGGCAAGGAGATGCCGGACCAGAATCAGCGCGACCGTCTCAACAGGTTGTTCGGATGGGGTCATCACGTCGGGGTGTTCCGGCGCGAGGACAGCTTCTTCGCATGGCTGCGCGGGCTTGGGGCGCCGTTCGTGACGGGGGAGGGGTTGTGAGCTGGTCCCCGCAACAGGAGCGCGCGATCGAAGACGTGCGCGCATGGATCAAATCGCGCGACCGTAAGCCTGTGTTCCGCTTGTTCGGCTATGCCGGTACGGGCAAGACGACACTGGCAAAGGAGCTTGCGGCCTCGGTGCGCGGCACAGTTCTCTATGCGACCTTCACCGGCAAAGCCGCCCTGCAGCTGCGCAAGAAGGGGTGCGACGAAGCCTCGACGATCCACTCGCTGATCTACAAGGTCGACGTGTGCTCCGAGACCGGGGAGGCGTCGTTCAAGCTTAATCGCGACAGCGATCTGTCGAACGCCAAGCTCCTGATCGTCGACGAGGTCTCAATGGTCGACGACGAGCTCGCACGCGACCTACTGAGCTTCAAGGTGCCGATCCTTGTGCTGGGCGACCCGGCGCAGCTTCGTCCCGTCAAAGGCGAGGGCTTCTTCATCAATTCGGCGCCCGATATCATGTTGACCGAGGTCCATCGCCAGGCGCGAGACAACCCTATTATTCGCATGAGCATGGACATCCGCGAGGGCAAGTCGCTCGAGCGCGGTACCTTTGGCGAGAGCCTCGTTGCGTCGCGCGCGGATCTGGATGCCGAGCAACTGCGCGGCCTCGTTCTCGGCGCCGACCAGGTTCTTTGCGGCCTCAACCGGACCCGTACTGCGTTCAATCGCCGGGTCCGCGCCCTCAAGGATTTAGCAGGCGAGCGCGCGGCGTGGCATCCGGCCGTCGGTGATCGTCTAATCTGCCTGCGCAACAACCGTGAGAAGGCGCTGTTCAACGGCGGCCTCTGGCACGCGCGCGTCGTCGAGGACAAGTTTGGCCGCTTCGACATCATGGCGCATTCGATTGACGAGCCGAACCGCGACCCGGTCTGGATCGGGGTGCGCGACGAGTTCTTCAACGGCACCGAGCGGGAGCTGGACTGGCGCGAGCGACGGGAATCCCACGAGTTCACATTCGGATGGGCGATTACCTGCCACAAATCGCAGGGCAGTCAGTGGGACAACGTCATCGTCTTCGACGAGTCCGGAGCCTTCCGCGATGCTCGTTCGAACTGGCTCTATACCGCAGTCACCCGCGCCGCTGAGCGCGTGACGGTGATCGTATGAACGCGCCGGCTCGCATTCGGCCCGACGTCGAGGCGGTCGAAGCTGCGTATCGCGCATCGATCTCGATCCACTGTCCGAATGAGGATGAACTCGACATGGCCAACCGGGTCGCGATCGCGGCCATTCGGGACCAGGCCGCTGCGGGGCTTCGGCGCTGCTCCAACGAGACAGCGGGCATCCTCGCCGAAGTTTCCCGCCTCGCCACCGGCGCCGCGTACGCGCCGATGCCACCGGGAAAGCTGCATATGACGCGGTTCGCGCTGGCGAGCATGCTCGAATCCGCACGCCATCTCGAACGCGCGGTGAACTGGTCGGGTCGTGGAGATGGATGACGTGAACGATCCCGATGACATCAACGTCTACCTCGACAGCATCCCGAAGGACGAGGCGGCACCCGAAGCCCTACGCGATAACATCCTCCCGTTCCGCAAGGACGAGGCGTACTCAGTCGTTGGCGGCACGGACCTCCCTGTCATCACGCTTGAGGCCGGTGAGCTGCATAACCTCGCAACCGCGGCGGAATCGGCGCTAATCACTGCGCAGACGCCTTTCTTTGTCCGCGGCGAGCGGCTCGTCCGGCCTGTGGTCGATGACATGCCGGCGGCGCGCGGTCGCAGGACCAAGGTCGCGCGCCTTACAGACGTCACTACTGCGGTGATGATCGATCGGCTGTCGCGCTCTGCGCGCTGGATCAAATGGAACGCCCGGAAGAAGGGCTATGTCCGGACCGATCCGCCGGGCGATGTTGCCTCGATCGTTCTCGCCCGTGACGGTGAGTGGCGCCTGCGTAAACTTTCCGGTGTCATTACGACGCCGACGCTGCGGCCCGATGGCACCATCCTCTCCAAGGGTGGATACGACCCCGCGACGCAGCTGCTGCTGCTCGAGGCACCGGCATTGCCCCGGATGCCATCGGCGCCGACGCGCCAGGACGCGCTTGCCGCGCTAGACCAGCTTGACGCGCTGCTGAACGAATTTCCGTTCGTGGACGACGCCAGCCGCTCTGTTGCCCTGTCGGCGCTCATCACCCCGGTCGTCCGCGGCGCTGTGACGACGGCCCCGATGCATGCCACCAGCGCGCCTGTGCCCGGCTCAGGCAAGAGCTACATCATCGACCTCGCATCCGCCATCAACAGCGGAGAGCGCGCGCCGGTGCTCAGCGCCGGTCGCACCGAAGAAGAGACGGAAAAGCGTCTCGTCGCCGCACTGCTGTCAGCACAGACCATCATCTCCATTGACAACGTCAATGGCACGCTGGGCGGCGACTTCCTGTGCCAGATGATCGAGCGGCCCGTCGTCGCGGTGCGTCCGCTGGGCCAGTCCGTCTTCGCCAAGGTCGAGAGCCGGGCGACGTGCTTCGCCACGGGCAACAACATCCAACTCGTCGGCGATATGACCCGCCGAGTCATTCTCTGCTCGCTCGACCCCGACATGGAGCGGCCCGAGCTGCGCAACTTCGCGCACAATCCATTCGAAGAGGTGCTTGCCGATCGCGGCAAGTACGTCGCCGCCGCGCTGGTCGTGGTGCGCGCCTATGTCGTGGCCGGGTTCCCCGGCGAGCTTCCGGCGCTGGCGTCGTTTGAGGACTGGAGCCGAATGGTCCGGTCTGCACTGGCCTGGCTTGGCCGCGCCGACCCCTGTGAGACGATGAACAAGGCCCGGGCCGAGGATCCGATTACGACGCAACTCGGGAACCTGCTGACGTCCTGGTATGACGCCGTGCAGGGTTCGGCCCGGACCACCGCCGCCATCAAGGAGGTGGCCGCAACGAATGATAGGCATGGCGGGCTGGCCTATCCGGTTCTCCGCGAGGCGCTGATTGAGGTCGCGGACGACGGCCGCGGCGGCGTCAACACGAAGAAACTGAGCCACTATCTCAAGAGGTTCGAGGGACGGATTGTCTCCGGACTTAAGTTCGTCGCCGACGAAGATACCCACCTCAAGCAGAAGATCTGGAAGGCGGTGCGGGCATGATCTGCGGGTATAGCGGGTATTTGCGGGTTTATTCCCAACCCTTCGCGCGGAAAATACACAGTGCTAAAACGCAGATAGCGGCTGAAAGAAACCCGCATATCCCCGCACATACCCGCAAGGGCAGCGAGCCATGACCCAAGCCGCTCGCAAGCCCGACACCGGCCTCCAGCGCCCCTACCGCGATCTGCCCGCCGACTTCCGCGAGGTGTTCCTGCGCCTCGGCCAGTCGAAGGAGATCGAGGAGCATTTCCGCACGAACTGGCGCGTCATCCGTCGCTGGATCGAGGAGGCCGGTGGTGACGAGCTGCGAGCGGCTCGGGCCGAGATCACCGGATGCGCCTTGCATCCCCGGCGCCGGTCGTCGGTGGCGAGGGCGTACGTGCTGGGGCGCAGGCTTCGGGTGCAGGAGAAGCCGACGTTTTTTGATGCTGAGTTGATGGAGGAAACGAGATGACAGATCTTCAAGCCGCACTGTTGTGCGTGGTCATCATCTGCGGGTCGGGGGTGGCGCTGCTCCAGCGAGGGCGGGCCGGAGATCATGTCGACACGGTGGTCAACGAGTTTCGTCGCGCAGGCTATCCGCGCGGCGCGGTGGTGCTTCGTGTGTTCGGCGAAGCAGCGTGGTGGCTCAACGTGGCTAGCGTTGCAATCGCTGTCGCCGCCCTCGCGATTCTTGCAGCGAGGGCGGCGCTGTGAGCCTGACCGCGAAAAAGCAGCGGTTCGTCGAGGAGTATCTCGTCGATCTCAATGCAACGCGGGCGGCGATCCGGGCGGGGTATGCGGAGAGCGGCGCCCGAACCGAGGGTGCCCGTTTGCTTGCAGATGCTGACATCGCCGAGGCTGTGGCCGCGCTCAAGGCAGAACGATCGGAACGGACGCGTATCGATGCGGACTGGCTCCTGACCCGTCTCGCGGCCGAGGTTGAAGCCGACCTTGGCGACCTCATGGATGACGATGGCGGCTTGAAGCCGGTGCACGAATGGCCGTTGATCTGGCGCAAGGGTCTCGTCGCCGGGATCGAAGTCGAGGACCTGTGGGAAGGGCGGGGTGAATCGCGCGAGCACGTCGGTCGGCTGCACAAGGTCAAGCTTTCCGATCGGGTCAAGCGCCTTGAGCTGATCGGCAAGCACATCGACGTGCAGGCTTTCAAGGAGAAGGTCGAGCATACCGGGGGTATCGCGATTACCGTCGCGCCGGAAGATGCAGAACTTTGAGTGCTACCGACCAGGAAACGGCGCGCAGAGCGCCTCGGCTTCGGTGGACGTGATCCATTGAGCGTGCGTGAGCAAAAAATCGGGGGTCCAGTCCATGAAACAAGGCCTCTCCAGTCGAGCAGAGGCAATGACACTGGGGTCTTGGTCCAGCAACTTACGCGTGAGCTGGGCGGCGTTGAGATAGCCCGAATGGCTGGTGCCTTGCCCCAATCCCATCACCAGGCTCATCTCGTCTGCAAAAATGGTCGCGAGCCCTTCTTCAACGACAGGTGCGATCTGCCCAACACGCGGCGCAAGAAGATGAACCACCTCGTGCGCGAGCTGGTGGCAGGCCCAGTTCGGCTGATTCCGGCTTCGACTGGTCAATCTGATAGCGATGTGACCGCTGTTTCCCGGAAACCAAGTCATCGGCCCCGTTTCGTGGAATTCAATACCAAGGAGTGTGAAGGTCATATCGCGCGGCCCGAACCTGCGCTCAGCAATGTTCAGAAGCTGACCCAATCGTGTGGTCAATGTGTACACCGAACGGTCGCATTCATGCCCGTCGGACACGAAGCCAACGGACTCGCTCGAATTGCCGATACAATGGATGGGTTCGTTCGTAATGGTGACCATGCCGACGTGACTGCCAGCGCGATTGTCGACGGGCAACTGTGATCGCGACACTCACGCCCCGCCAACGGGAAGCCAACGCCCTCCTAGCTGGCCCCGCGCGAAACATCATGCTGCGCGGCGGCTCGCGTTCGGGCAAGACCTTCCTGCTCGTCCGCGCCATCATCCAGCGCGCCATCAACGCGCCAGGCAGCCGGCACGCGATCTTCCGGTTTCGCTTCAATCATGCAAAGACCAGCATCTGGGCCGACACCATGCCCAAGGTGCTGAAGCTGTGCTTCCCGACGCTGCGAGCTCGCTTCGACAAGACCGACTTCTACCTCGAGCTGCCAAACGGCTCGCAGGTCTGGATTGGCGGCCTCGACGACAAGGAGCGGGTCGAGAAGATCCTCGGACAGGAATACGCCACGCTGTACTTCAACGAGAGCAGCCAGATTCCGTGGAACAGCATCGAAATGGCGATGTCGCGCCTTGCCCAGCTGGTCGAGCTGGCGAAGGAAATCGCCGCAGTTGTGAAGCGCAAATACCTCGCGTTGAAGGCCTATTTCGACTGCAACCCGCCGAGCAAGCTGCACTGGTCGTTCCAGCTGTTCCGCAAGAAGCTCAAGCCAGGCACAAAGGAGCCGGTGCCTGACCCCGACAACTACGTCGAGATGAAGGTCAATCCGAGCGACAATGCCGACAACCTGCCCGCCGAGTATTTCGAGGTGCTTGCCGGCATGTCTGCGGCGAAACGTCTACGGTTCGAAGACGGAGAGTGGGCGAGCGAGGTCAATGGAGCGCTGTGGACCTCAGAAATGATCGACCAGCACCGCGGCACCGTGCAGGACAATGACACCGCGCGTGGCTTGGTTGTTTGGTACAACGGGCGCGCGATCCCGATGCAGCGCGTAGTCGTCGCGGTGGACCCGTCGGGGACGAAAGGCGACGGCACGGGGGACGACATAGGCATCGTCGCAGCCGGGCTGGGCGTAGATGGCCGCGGCTACGTGCTGGAGGATGCCACCTGCAACCTGTCGCCGGAAGGGTGGGGGCGTCGGACCGTGGCCATAGCAGAACGGTGGGGCGCCGATCGCATTGTCGCCGAAAGGAACTTTGGCGGCGCGATGGTCGCGGCAGTCATTCGCGCGGCCGACCCGAAGTGTTCGTTCAAGGAGGTGACGGCGACCAGGGGCAAGGTGGTCCGTGCCGAACCGATCGCAGCGCTGTATGAGCAGGGAAGGGTCACACACGCCGGGGTGTTCCCTGACCTTGAAGATCAGCTCTGCAACTTCACCCCTTCTGGCTATGTCGGCGAAGGCTCGCCTGACCGCGCGGACGCGGGAATCTGGGCGCTGACCGAGCTGATGCTCGGCGCCGGCTACAACTACGCCGCGGCCCTCGACCAAGCCCTCTGACGGCGGTAACCCCGCCCGCTACCGCCAGCCACAACCTCGCCCATGGGCATGGTGCGCGCATTCGTCGACGGGCTGACCAACGTCGTCACCGGCCTCGGCACCCGCGCCGATGCACGCACCTCCCGCGCATATCTCGCGAACATTCTCAGCCCGCAGGAAATCGAGCAGGCCTATGAGGCCAGCTGGTCGCTGCGGAAGGTCATCGCCATTCCGGCGAACGACCGTATCCGGGCATGGCGCAACTGGCAGGCGGACAAGGACCAGATCGAACTCCTCGAAAA
This sequence comes from Sphingomonas sp. GW821-FHT10C01, assembly GCF_059415525.1. Taxonomy (NCBI): domain Bacteria; kingdom Pseudomonadati; phylum Pseudomonadota; class Alphaproteobacteria; order Sphingomonadales; family Sphingomonadaceae; genus Sphingomonas; species Sphingomonas sp. GW821-FHT10C01. The sequence continues at coordinate 13,072 of NZ_JBWKNK010000007.1, forward strand.
GGAGGAGCAGCGGCACGACCTGCAGAACAAGCTCAAGCAGGGCGAAATTATGCGCGGCCTCGGCGGCGGCGCGCTGATCCTAGTGACTGCGGGTGATCCGGCACTGCCCTTGAACGTCACCGCTAAGGGTGGCCTTGTCGCCGTCAACCCGGTCTCGCGCTGGCACCTTTCCGGCCACAACTGGGTCGAGGAGATCACCCGAGCCGATTACGGCACGCCCGAATACTGGACGATGAGCGCGGCCAAGACCGGACAGCAGCGCATCCATCCCAGCCGGGTCGTCTGCTTTCGTGCCGAGCCGTTGCCATCAATCTGGCGCGGTTCATGGGACGACCGGTTCTGGGGCCGTGGCCGAGTACCTTCGTTGATCGAGCCGGCGCAGAACCTTGATGAGGCGCTGGCGACGTTCTCGGCCATGATCAAGGACGCGCTGAACGTCGATATCGGCATCCCCAAAATGCTGGAAATGGTGGCGACGCCAGAGGGCGAGGCTCGCTTGCTGCGGCGCCTTCAGCTGATGGCGCAGGGCAGCAGCGTCATCAACGCCAAGGTCTATGACAGCGGCGATGCCGACGGGAAGGGCGGCGAGACGATCGACCGGCACCAGGTCGCGTGGGACGGCATTCCCGATGTCATCCGGGTCTATGCGGAGGCGCTTTCGGCCGCGTCGGACATCCCCGTCACACGCTTTTGGGGCACTTCGCCGAAGGGACTCAATGCCACAGGCGAGGGCGATGACGCTAACTGGAACAAGATGGTCGAGAGCGGGCAGACGCTCGAAACCGCGCAATGCCTCCGCCAGATCGACGCCGCGCTGATACCTTCGGCGCTGGGCAGTCGGCCGCCGGAGGTCTGGTGGAAGTTCGCCGAACTCGATGTGCCGTCCGACAAGGAAGAGACCGACCGGTTCAAGGTCTGGGTCGACGCCGCGGAGAAGGTGCAGCTGTCCGGCACTATCCCGGAAGAGGCGTTCGCGAAGGCGTATCAGAACGGGCTCAGTGAGAATGGCTGGATGCCCGGTCTCGATGGCGCGCTTGCAGAGGTGCCGGAAGCAGAGCGCTACGGTTTCAATCACGACGAACCCGGCGACGACGAAGAAGATCCCAGCATTTTGCAGGCGCGAGCGAAAGGAGGTGATCCGGATCTAGCCGGCCGTGGCGGGGGATGTAGCGACCCCGCCCGCCGTGCCGCGAATGACGCGCTGCTGGTCCAGGACGCGACGCCTCGCACGCTCTACGTTCAGCGCAAACTGCTCAATGCCGCCGAGTTCATCGCGTGGGCGAAGGGGCAGGGGTTCGACAGTGTCACCTCAGCCGACGAGTTGCACGTCACCGTCGCCTACTCCAAGACCCCGCTAGACTGGATGAAGATCGAGGGCGAGGACTGGAACCAGGAGAAAGACGGTATGATCGAGGTTCCGCCGGGCGGGGTCCGCATCGTCGAGGCGCTGGGCGACAAGGGCGCCGTCGTGCTTCTGTTTACGTCGTCGCGGCTGTCGTGGCGGCATGAACAGATCATCCGTGCCGGGGCGAGCCACGATTTCCCCGAGTATCAGCCTCATGTGACCATCACGTACGCCAAGCCGGAGGCACTGGACCTGTCGAAGGTCGAGCCGTTCCGGGGCAAGCTGCGGTTCGGTCCGGAGATTTTCGAGGCGCAGACGGATGGGTGGCGACCCAGCGAGGCCTAGCCATGCGCTTCGACCTCGCCGCAATGACCCGCCGCGTCCGCCCGACGATGAGGCGGCGTGCAGTCGTCATCCGCGACATCGCCCCGCCGGCTGCCCTGGCGACTGATCTCTATCGCGCCGTATATCTCCCGATCGTCGAACTCTGGCAGCGCGCCGTTGACCCCATCGTCGAAGAATATTCTCGGACATTGGGATCGATCGCGACTGATGGCCGTTCAGGCGGCGAGGCGGGCGCGATCCCCCCCGATGCTGTCGCCCGCCTCAACGATTCCCCCAGCGATATCCAAGCCCGAATCGACGCCGCCTCGTCTGAATTCGAACGCCTGTTCCTGACCCTACAGGCCGCGCTTGAGGACTGGGGCATCCGTGTCGAGCGGTGGCAGCGGAATGCCTGGCGTCAGGCCGTGCTGACGGCGACCGGTGTGGACCTGTTGACACTGATCGGCCCCGAGGACGTGCGCGCCACGGTTGAAACCTATCTGCGCTGGAACACCGAACTGATCAGAGATGTCTCGGCGGTCACGCGTCAGCGCATCAGCAATGCGGTGTTCTCCGGGCTGCAGAACCGGTCGCCAGTGCGCGATGTGGCAAAGCAGATCCGCGAGGCGGTTGATATGTCTCGCACCAGGTCGCGGAACATCGCCGCTGATCAGATGTCGAAGCTGTCGGCGGCGCTGGCGGACGAACGGCGGCGTCAGGCCGGGCTATCGGTGTGGAAGTGGCGGCACAGCGGGAAGAAGCACCCGCGCGCGCAGCATCTCGCGCGTGAAGGGAACCTCTACAGCGATGACCCGGCGGGCGTCGGCGAGACGGTCAACGGACAGACTGTGCAGGCGCCGCCGCCGGAGAATGACCGACCGGGGCGGCCGCCTTGGTGTGGGTGCCGTGGGCAGGGGGTGCTGGTGATGGATTAAAGCTTTGCCGCCACTAACGCTTCAAGAGCATCTGCAATGCGCTTCAGTTGGTTCACTTGGTCTCGATTAGAATCCCGGAGCATTTGCAGTTGCTGCAAAATCGCGTTCGCTTGGTGGTCTTGCATGGCATCCTCGCTCTATTGTGATAGACTTCGGGGCGAGCCGGACACGGCAGCCACCGCGCCCGGCTCTGACCACAACGCCCTGGAGATGCGATATGGCTGGTAGTAAGCATAGTCTGAGCATTGATTGCGACAAGCTGCGCGAGGCGGACGCGCGACTGATGGCGCAAAGGATCGCGATCACCCGAGCAGCGCACCAGCGTACTCGCCTGCGGGGTGTGGTGCTGCCGTGGGAGCCAGAATGAGCCCCATCGAACGCGCGGCGAGGGCGCTTATGGCGCTGGACTACCCGGAGGAAGCCGGGGGTGAGATGGGCGAATTCTATATGGACCGCCACGGTGACGCGTATCGTGCGCAAGTCCGTGCTGTCATCGCCGCGATCCGGGAGCCGTGCGATGCGATGCTCGATGCAGCGGAAGGCAAGGAGGCGCAATCACCGCGCGGGACCGCCGGCAATATGTGGCGCGCGCAGATCGACGCGCTGCTAGAGGAGAAGAAGGCATGAGCGATGACAAGGGTTATACGGTCGAAGAAACCGAGACCGGCCAATTTAGGGTGATCCAATCCGCGATGCGGGGCGACGTGCTCCATACAGTGATCGTCAGCAAGGACTATGATGATCAGGACGACGCGCAAGCCGAATTGGAGCGACTGCAAGTAATGTATTCCTGACGGCGGTAACGACCACGTACAAGGCCCGGTACGCCTCGGGCCATGTACTTCGCCGACGCGCTCGAACTTGGAACGCCTCGCCGCACCGCTGACGGCTATCTCGCCGTTCGCGCGCGTGCCGCGAAGACTGGCGTTTATCGGTACACGGGCCGCGAGGTAGATCCCCACAACAAGCACGGTCACCGCGATACCGCGGTCGTCAATGTCCTGCGCGACGAGGCCACCGTCTTCGACAAGGCGGCGGTGGCGACGTTCATCGGCAAGCCCATCACCGACGACCACCCCAGTGTCGCGGTCAACGCCACGAACTGGCGAGATCATGGCCGTGGCGTCATCATGGGGGCGCTCCGGGACGGCGACCATCTCGCATTCGACCTGCTCATCATGGACGGACCGACCATCGAGAAGGTCGAGGCCGGCAAGCGCCAACTCAGCAACGGCTACAAGGCCAGCCTTGAATTCGGCGACTTCACGGCGCCCGACGGCACCAAGTGCCAGGCCCGCCAGTCCCGCATCAGCGACGGCAACCACGTCGCGGTCGTAGATCGTGCGCGCGGCGGGGAAACCTGTCGCATCGGCGATGTCGCAACCTGCGACGCCCTTTCCTCCAACATTCTCGACAACCTCACGATGGAGAAGCCCGTGAAGAACATGACGATCGACGGGCTGACCGTCGACGTGTCGAACGCTGATACGGCGGTCGCCACGATCCAGACGCTGATGGCGGCGCGCGACACTGCACGCACCGAACTCGCCACCCTGCAGACCGAGAACGCCACGCTCAAGACCGACGCGGCGACCAAGGACGCCAAGATCACCACGCTCGAACAGCAGGTGAATGATGCAGCTCCGACCCCTGCGCAGCTTCGCGCCGCCGGCAAGTCGCTGATGGACGCGACCGCCAAGGCCAAATCGCTCGGCGTCACCATTGGTGACGAGATGGACGAGGGCCAGATCATGGCCGCGACCGTAACGGCGAAGATGGGCGATGCGGCCAAGGACTGGACCGCAGACCAGGTCGCGGCCTCTTTCGCGGTGCTGACCAAGGACGCGAAGGTCGAGAGCTCGCAAGTGCAGCCGCTCGGCACGCCGGTCACGATCGGCGACGCCGCCACCGCAGAAGCCGCAGCGCGTCAGCGCATGATCGACCGCATGACCGGCAAGAAGCCGGTCGACGCCTAAGGAGCCGCATTCATGCCCCCGATTCAGACCGCATTCCCGGACCGCATGACCGCCTACGCCCTTGGGCGCCGGGTCAAAATGGAGGAGTGGAACACCATCACCGGCGTCGCAGCCGAGGCCATTGGCTGCGCGCAGCCCGCCTATCAGGGCTCGACCGACCAGAGCGTCGTCGCTGGTGCCGATTTCGCGGCGACCGGCGCAGGTAGCGCTGCCGCTGGCAATGTCGGCACCGGCACGATCACGGCTTCGCCCGCGATCACGGCCGGGGCGAAGCAGGGCCGCTATCGGATCGCCCTCACCGGCACGTCGGCGACCGCGCCTTATCTGGTCTATGACCCGGACGGCATTCTCGTCGGCCATGGCGTGGTCGCCACCGCCAACACCACCATCCCGGGCATCACGACGTTCACGATCTCGAATGCCGGTACGATGACGGCAGGCGACACCTACTACATCGACGTCACGCTGACCGAGAACAACGACTTCCTCGGGATCACCGAGACGAGTCCGAACGCTGACTTCGATGTCGATGAGAACGGCATCTATGCCGTGGGCGCCAACGTCCCCGTCTGCGAGAGCGGCGTTATCGCCGTGATGGCCGGCGGCAACTGCAACCGCAAGACGCCGGTCTACTGGATCTCGTCCACCAAGACATACACCAGCACGGCGACCGGCAACATCAAGATCCCCAACGCCGAATTCGACGCGACCAAGACCTCGGGCAACCTCGTCCCGGTCCGGCTCCGTCGCATCCCGCCCGCCGCATAAGGAGCGACGTTAATGAACATCAACATGAACGACGCCGCCCAGGTCTTCAGCTTTGCCCGCCAGCAGAGCCACGTTCTGAACGCGCGGGTCTACGAGATCGAATATCCCGAGATGGATATCGCCTCGCTGATCACGGTCGACACCAGCCTCCCCGAGTGGGCGAGCGGCATCGACACCCTCGTCGGCGACCGTACGGGTAAGGCGCGCTGGCAGTCGGGTGCCGCCAAGGATATCCCGCTCGCCGACGCCAACCTCGACCTGGTCGAACTGCCCTTCGACATGTACGCGCTGGGATACCAGTGGAACATCGAGGAGCTGGGCAAGGCGCAGTTCCAGAACTATCCGCTGACCGAGCGTCGCGCCCGTGCGGCGCGCGAGGGGTCGCAGGAATTCCTCTGGGATAACCTGCTCGTCGGTTCGGTCGAGAAGGGCTGGAAGGGCCTCGTCAACAGCACCCACGTCGCTCCGACGGTACTTCCGGCGGATGGCACGAACTCGACCTCGGCTTGGGTGCTGAACGATGGCACCGGCAACAAGACCCCCGCCCAGATCGTGCGCGACGTCAACATCCTGCTGCTCGGCGAGCCCGGGCCACGGCGCATCGTCAAGGACACGCTGCTCCTTCCCGATGCTGCTCTCGATTACATCGTGGCGACCCCGTACGGCGTCACCTCGCCGAACAAATCGATCATGCAGTACATCATGGAGAACAACGAGTTCACCCGCCGCACGGGCCAGCAGCTCACGATCAAGTCGCTCGACGAGCTGAAGGACAAGGCGACCGTCGGCATTGCTGGCGGTGGCCGAGCGGTGGCCTACCGGAACAGCGAGGACAACCTCAAGCTGTGGGTGCCGATGCCGTTCCAGTTCCTCGGCGTCCATCAGGACGGGCCGCTGAACTACGTGGTGCCCGGTATCGCGCGCACCGGCCCGGTCGATATCTACCGTCCGAACGCGATCAGCTACGGCGACGCGGTCACGCCGGTCCCGGCTTGATCGATCGTCACCACGGCACCGAAAGCCCGCCTCTAACCGGGCGGGCTTTTTCTTTCTGGAGCATCCCATGTTCAAGATCACCAACCTCACAAATTCGCCGCATGACCTGTTGATCCGCCTTCCGGCGTTGGGGACGGTGACCGCCCCGTTTGCACCGGACTATCTCGCAGCGATGGAAGGAATGGGGTATTTCCAGGTCGAGCCAGTCGAGGGTGAGAATCGGCCACCGCTTGAACCGGCTGCCGACCTGCCGGATCCGCTCGACCATGACGGCGACGGGAAGCCCGGCGGTGTCGCAGATGCTTTGCCGCTGACCGCAGACGAAGAGGCTGAGCTTATCGACGCGATGACCGACGATGAGCTGCGCGATTTCATCGAGCGCAAGTCCGGCACGCGCGCGCATCCGAACGCCAAGACTGAGACGCTTGTGAAGAAGGCCAAGGAAGCGGCCGGCGCCGAAGCCTGATGCCCTACACCATCCCCATGCTACAAGACTTCCGTGACCGTTTCCCGGCATTGTCGGCGGTGCCTGACGCCCGTGTAGAATACTGGCTCGCCCACCACGCTCCGGTGACGACGGATTGGAAGGACGACTATCAGCCCGCCATTCTCGAGCTGACGGCGCACAACCTGGTCGTGAACGACGAGGTCCCGGGAAGCGGGGAGGGCGGTGCGATGGCGGGTGTTACGCGGTTCAAATCCGCATCGATGGACGTCAGCTTCAGCGAGAAGGCCGCCAATGCCGGGCTGGACGGCGGCTATGACGCGACCAAGTATGGCCAGCGGTTCCGGATCTATCTGCGCCGGAACTGCGCCGGACCGCGGCTCGTCGGCTGCCCCTAATGCTCGCCGAACGCTTCGCAGGTATCGCGCGCGCCGTGTCGGATCGGTTCGGCGGGCCGTATCACGACGCGGTGCTGCGCTGGCCCGGTGATGCTGTGACCGATGACGGCGGCTCGATCATCGAGCCAAGTGAGCCGGTCGAGTTTCCCTGTTCGGCGCAGATCGATGTGGTCACCGAAGCGATGCGCGGGGAGGCTGGGTACACCGACAAGGATATGCGTGTCCTGATCCTGGCGCCGGGGCTGGGCAGGGCGGTGGACAGCGACGCGACGCTCGAGGTGCTGGCCGGTCCGCACGCCGGGACTTGGTCGATCGCTGGGCAATCCCTCGACACGATGGGCTTCGCGTTCGATGGGCGGGGGCGGCGGGGGTAGGCGGTCGCACCTCCATTCGCGGTATGTCTTACCCCGGTTGAGGCTACCCATTGGCTAAATACGACCTTATCCTCAGTTGGATATGTCGTTTTCGATTCTGCGAGGGAGGTTCGAATGACCGTAATCAATCCGGGCGTGGCGGGAATGCTTGCTGCCGCGATAAATGCACACACCCTAAAGTTGCTGGTCGACAAAGGTGTCATCGACGAGGAGGAAGCATTCGGAGTTTTGAGCGGCGCGCTCAAGAATCTCACTTCGGGCCAAGAGCGCGAGGAAGCGAAGAACGTACTCCGAGGCCTGATGCCGGGACTGAAAATCACGTAAGGTTCAAGTTGAACGAGCGCGGATCGCGAAGGTGGCCCTGCCCCTGACGGCGGTAACCACCGGGGCAGACGCGGCGGATAGGTCGCGCATGTCCCGGAGCGCCGAACGATGCCCCTGAAGGGCCGGAAAGCGCATGTCGCGCGTCTGCGGAAGCTGGCCAGCCCAGCATCTCTGCAACTAGTAGGCGCCGCACTGTTCGCCAGCGGCGAGGCGATCCAGGTCGAGGCGCAGCTCAGTATCACCGCAGGTGCAGTCAGCGGCAAGAACCATGTCCCGTCGAAGCCCGGCGAGGCGCCGAATGCCGACACGCATCAGCTGGCGGACGGGATCGTCACTCGCAAGACCAGCTTTCTCACCGTCGAGGTGGCCAGCACGGCGCCACACGCACTGATCGAATTCGACTGGGGCAATGTCGCCGCGCGTCCATACATGCGGCCCGCCCGCGACAAGATGAAGCCGCAGGTCATTCGCGACGTCGAGAAGGCGCTGAACATCGCCGTACGCAGGTCGCGCAGCACGGAGGCGGGGTGATGGCGAACCGAAAGTTCAAGCGCACGTGGTCGCGGCCGATGGGGCCGCTCACCAGCGAGACCTATCGAGGCGGTCGAACCTACCCGCTCAGTCCGGAGGTCGAGCAGCTGGCGGATGCAGCCGGCGCATTGGAGGCAAAGCGTGCCCGATCTACTCGTCGCCGTTGAGAAGGCCGCGCTGGCCTACCTGAAGGCGGACGCAGCATTCGTCTTGGTGATCCCTGCGGCACATATCATGACCTCCGATGCCGCTGCGACTCCTGCGAGGCCGTTCGTGAAGCCAGGCACGGCGATCGTTGGCCCATATACGGGGCATCGTCAGCGGAGGGATATCCGCTTTCCCTGGTACATCCGGGCCGACGCTCGGAAATCCGGCTCGGGGTCGGTGCTGGAGTTGGCACGAGACCACATGGGGCGTTGCGTCGCTGCGCTGTGCGATAGCCTGTACAAGGCCCGTCTGCCCGTTCCCGGCGGCACGGCACATTTCGAGCTCGTGAACGACATCCGGCGGAAGGTCGATGGCGAGGCCGATGCCTTGGAGGCGAACATCGAGTTTCGCGTGAAGGTGATGGCGGGCTGAGCACGCCGTCGCTATAGTTGTGCCGTGTCTTCCGCTCTCACCCGTGCACTAATCGAACAGATGGTCCGCAATGGCCTTCTCGATGCCGATGATATCGACGAGATGGCAACACGGCTCGAGCAGGCCGGGCATTCTGAAGATGCTCGCGCGTGCATGGCTGCCTTCGTTCAAGCCTCGGCGCCGACGCAGGCCGAGTGGGAAGCTCAGCAGCGCCGAGCGCAAATACGAGCCATCCCTGACGGCGGTAACCGCACAGACTGACCGACCATAGGGTCTCCGCGATTATGCGGAGATTGGTCAATGTCTGAGCCCGTCACTTGGGATTTTGCTCGCGTGAAGTTCGGCGACGGCGCCGACCCTGAGGTGTTCACGGTCGTCTGCGATCTCATCCAGGTCAACGTCAACGAGGCCGCTGAAACGCAGGCCCGGTCGCGCTGGGACTGCACCAAGCCCGGCGCGGTCCCGACGACCCGTCGCCGTGTTACCGGCACGAATTGGACAATCACCGGCACAGGACTCCCGGACAATGCCCAGAACGCGCCGCTTCGCGCACTCCTTGGGAAAGCGGTCAATTATCAGGCCGAGATGTACCGCAACGACGGTACCGACGCTGGCGAGCTCAAGGGCACCTATTCCGGGAAGGCTATCATGACCGCGCGCAACATCAGCACCGATCGTGCTGGCGATGCGGCACAGGAAATCACCCTTGAGGGCGAGGGCGCTCTCATCTGGACGGTGGAGCCCTGAAATGGCTGGGGTTCGCGGCGACATCCGCTTCAACCTGGACCTGACGCAGGTCGGTTCGAACGACATCGGCTCTTCGAAGATGCTGGTCAGCGTCGACCGCATGCTCTCGCTGGTCGCGGGCACCGATGCGACGAACAAGGCGAACGTCCTGTTCAGCGATCGTCGGACGCTCGCGGCTTCGGCAAACGAGGACATCGACCTTGCGGGTGTTCTGACCGATGCCTTCGGAGCGACGATCACCGCTGGCGAGATCGTGGCGATCCTTGTTTCCGCCGCTGCGGGCAACACCAACAACGTCAACCTGACTCGCCCTGCATCCAATGGGTTTGTTGGTCCGTTCCTCGCCGCTGGCGATGGCGTCTCGGTCAAGCCTGGGGAATGGCAGCCGTTCGTGTCGCAGTCGGGCTGGGCCGTAACTGCAGGTACCGGCGACCTGCTCAACATCTCGAACAGCGGCGCCGGAACTCCGGTCACCTATGACATCGTGATCGTCGGCCGCACGGTCGCGGCGTGATTTCGCTCGATAGCGTCGCCTTCGGTGACGGGCGATATACGCTCGCGCTGCCGCTCAAATGGATCACTGAGATTGAGCAGAAATGCGGCTCGGCCGATCGCGATGGCGTCCACCGGCCCAAGTCGATCTACATTATCCACGCCGAGCTTGAGGCGGGGCTCGGTATCACGCCTGACGACACCCCAGCCTATCTTGGCGGCGGTATGGCCCTGCCGAGCGATATCCGTGAGGTCCTGCGCTGTGCCCTGATCGGGGGCGGGTCGGGGATGGTGGCGGGCGAGGATATCAAGGTCGGTCCGAACAAGGCCGTCGATCTTGTCGATACCTATTTGCCGAACCCCGTCGTCGGCTGGGTCGAGGGTCAGCATCTTGCCTGGGCGATCCTCAACGCGACGATCCGCGGGCCGCAACTCAAAAAAAAACTGAACGAGCCGGAGGAAAACCCAAGCCCTTTGAGCGAGGACAGCTTCTCGCCAGCTGCGGACAGCTCGGGCTCGACTGGGAGCGGGTCACCCTCGCCGAGTTCTGGGAAGCGCTTGAGGCCCACAACGCGAACGTCGAAGGGCAAGCCGAAAAGCCGGACCTCGAACGCCTGAAGCGGTTCAGCGCGGCGCGAGTAAATTGACGGCGGTAACCCGAAGAGTTGGCCAGCGATAGCGCTCGCAACATGGCCGAGATCGATCCGATCATTCTGCGGTTGGTCGCTGAAAATGGCCGCTACCAAGCAGACCTGATCAACACGACCCGCGTGGCCGAGATGAATCTCGGGAGGCAGGAGCGTGCAGTCGTGTCGCTCGAACGCCAGATCAAGACGTCCTCGGCGCAAATCGGCGGACATTTCCGCGCGATGGCGGGTACGCTCGCCGGGGCCTTGTCCGCCCGCCAGGTCATCGCGATGGCGGATTCCTACACACGCTTCACGAACCAGCTTCGCGTTGCCGGCCTGGAGGGTGAGAAACTCGCCACTGTCCAGCAGCGCCTTCTCGCGGTCGCCCAGCAGAACGGTGTCGCGCTCGAAGCGGTCGGCACCCTTTATTCCCGTGCCGCGCAGAACCAGAAGGAACTGGGTGCGAGCACCTCCGACCTGATCGGGCTGACGCGCGCGGTCGCGGCATCGCTGAAAATCTCTGGAACCAGCACCACCGAGGCGTCGGGAGCTCTTCTCCAACTCGGCCAGGCCCTCGGGTCGCCGCGCATCCAGGCCGACGAGTTCAACAGTCTGCTCGACACCATGCAGCCGCTGTTGCGCGAGGCCTCGAAGTATATCGACGGTACGGGCAACAGCCTTTCCGGCCTTACCCGCAAGATCAAGGACACGAAGGGCGAGGGCGTGAGCAACGTCCAGCTCTTTCAGGCGATCACGAAGGCGCTGGGTGATCTCGAAAAGCGCGCTGCCTCTGCTGAACTGACGATCGGCGGCGCATTCACCAAGCTCACCAATTCGCTAACGGTTTACATCGGCGAGGCCAATCGCGCGAACGGCGCGGGCGCTATCTTGGCACAGGCGATGGAGGCGCTGGCAAGCAATCTCGACTCCGTCGCCGATGCCCTTGCGGTCATCGCAACTGTGCTGATTGGGCGCTATGTTGCTGGACTGGCGGCGACCACCGCGGCCACTGTTGCTCAAGGTGTCGCAACTCAGCGCCTTGCGGCTCAACAGGCATTTCTGGATGCAATGATCGCGAAGACGACGGCAACGAATGTCGTCTACGGGTCGTCCCTGGTCCGGACCACCACGCTGCTCGGTACCGTCGGCGCTGCCTCCCGCGCAGCCGGCGGGGCGATGCTCGCGGCGTTCGGCGGCCCCATTGGTGTGGCGACCGCCCTTGGGATTGCGGTCGTCACCTTGGTGCAAGCGCAGGACGATTCGACGGCATCGTCGCGGGCTCAGGCGGCTGCTCTTGAGGAGTTGAAGCCCGCACTAGATGCTGACCAAGTCGCGATCGACAAGCTGACTTCCGCGACAGGTAAGGCCCGTCTCGAGGCGCTGGAGCACGTGAAGGCCCTGCGGGCACAGCGCCAGGAGGCCATCGCGAGCGCGCGCGACGTTGCAAAGGCCGCCCAGGTCAAGCTTCAGGCCGCGAAGACCGAACTTGCCGCCCGCAGCACCTTGGTGACCGGGCTTTCTGCATTGAGCACACTTGCCGGCGGCCCGATTGGCATCGCGGGCGAGACCAAGGTCATCGAAGCGCAGGCCGGCTTCGACGCTGCGATGGCCAAGGTCGGCGCTTTGATCGATAGCTTCGACGCGCTCGGAAGCGTCATCAAGGCACCTAGCGTCGCGCCGACGCCCAGATCGGAGAAGGGCGACCCGCAGAATAATCCGCGCGGCCGGTCTGGTCCGACGAAAGTGGAGATCGAGCAGCAGAACGCAGACGAGTTGCGTCGGATCTATGCCGAGCAGCTCCAGGACGAGCTGGCGATCACGACCGACATTGAACGGCGCCGCGACATCCAGATCGAGCTTAACCGGCTCGAGTACGACCAGCGGCGCGCGCAGGTCGAAAATGACAAGAACTTCACCAAGGCGCAGAAGGAAGCGCAGATCGCGGCGCTCAACAAGCGCTTCGGAGTTGCAGCGTCAAAGGTCAACGGCGAGTATGTAGTTGGCACTCCCTCCTTTCTAGGTCAGGCGATTAATCGCGACGCCGAGGAGCGGTCGGCGCGAAATCGTGGGCAGGTAGCTCGCGACGAAGGCGCTGCGCTTCAAACTGAAGCCGAGCTGGTCGATACCCGCATTGCCCGGTTGGCGATCGAGCGCGCTATCCTTGCGCAGCGTGAGATTGAAGAACAGGCCGCGCTGGACGCTGCAATTGCTTCCGGTCAGGTCGCGGATGCCGTCAAGGCTCGCGCTACGCTGGAACGGCAACAGGCCGCGCGGCGTGAGAAAACCAACCGCGACTTCGAATCACCTCTCCAATCCTACGCACGCCGGCTCCGGAACAAGGGCGACAATATCGGTGACGAGGTCGAATCGCTCGTGGTGCAACGCCTGGACGAAGTCGATGACGCCATAACGGATGCCCTGACGTCTAAGCTCGGCGTCAAGGACCCACTCCTTAAGTCGCTGCTCAATCTGTTCATTCAGCAGAATTTGATCCGGCCCTTTTCTGATGCGCTCGCCAGCGCCGGGGCCGCAAACGGTGGAGGCGGCGGGTTCTTGTCCAGCCTACTGTCGCTTGGTTCTTCGCTTTTCGGTCGCGCGAGCGGCGGATATGTCGGCCCCGGTCAAACCGTGCGTGTCAACGAGCACAAGGGAGGTGCCGTTGAGCTTCTCCGCATGGGATCGCAAGGCGGGACGGTAGTTCCGTTGGGACAGGCAAACGCGCGTGCGGCACGTTCCGATTCTCGCCCGGTCGTGATTTCGTCGCCGCAATTCGATCTTCGCGGCGCGGTTATGACCCGGGAACTCTATGCGGATATCGAACGCATTTCGCGTACCAATGCTGGCCAAGCCGCAGCCGCGATGGGGAAGGCGGTAATGCAGAATGTGCCGCAGCGCCTCAGCCAGTTCCAGATCGATGGGACCTGACGGCGGTAACTAGCGTTCTAGTCACCGGATAGCTCGGTGCAATGCCAACCTACCGGGAATCCATCGTGGTGCGCATTGCCTGCGATCCTCCGGCCTTGTTCTGGTCTGGTTTTGGCGACCTGCCCGTTGGCATCGACGCAGTTGTTCCAGAGGCGGCGATTGCGCTTGGGGCCGGCGAGCTGATCAGCATCCCCGACTTTCAGCAGCTAATGACCGGGACCGCGGAGCGGCTCGACTTCGTGCTCGCTGGAGTCAGTGAAGAAGCTGTGCGCCTCGCGATAGATGATGCCCCATCGGTCAAGGGCGCCCGCGTAGACCTCGGACGCATCGACTTCGGCGAAGACTGGCAGCCACTTGGCCCGATCGAATGGGAGGCCGTTTTCGAGGCCCGTAGCCTAAAGGTATCGCGCCCAACTGCAAACGGTGGGCAGATCACGCGTTCAATTTCCCTGGCGATCGTAGCAGGCGATACGACCCGCTCCAGAGCCCCAAGCGCATATTTCACCGATGCAGATCAGCGCCGACGGTCGCCAACCGATGCCGCCGCTGTGAACGTGGCGGGATACACTGCCGGCTCTACGCGTCGATTTGGTCCTTCAAAGGAATGACAGAGGGCGCCCGACCCGACCTGGGTGTCTTCCTGAGGGCTGTCGCCAATGGCCGCGCTCCCTGGAACTGCTGCACCATGCTCGCCGACTGGGGGTTGGTGCTTGGGTACCGTGACTTCGCCGCCAATTGGCGCGGTATTACCGGCGACGGTGAATGCGAAGCTGCAGCACGCGACGCCGGCGGGCTTGCGGGGCTAATCAATCGCGAGATTGGTGACGAAGTTGCTGAAGCTTTCCCGCCCTATCTTCTCGGAGATATCGGCGTCATCCGATGTGAAGGTTTCGAGGCCGGGGCAATCTTCACCGGCGACAAATGGGCGGTGAAGACCGGCAAAGGCGTGTCGTTTGCCAGGATGCCTCGCGAGGCGATCGTCGCGGCTTGGCGCCCATGAGTAGGTTCGTCGGAGCAATCCTGGCCGCGCCGTTCTCGTTGATCGATCGTGATCTCGGTCGGGTTATTTCCGGCGTCACGCTGACAGCAATCGGCATCGCGAGCGGTCAACCCTGGTTGATCGCCGCAGGCCTCAACCAGTTTGCTTCACTGGTCGGTCAGCCCGCACCCAAACCGGAATCCGCTGAAACGGCCATCAAGACCCCACGGCCACCTCGGGTTTCCGCTTATGGTACGCGAAGGCTCTACGGCTCGGGCTACTGGGTTTTCGAGACCGCGAGTGATGGGACCGCCGTCGATGTCTATCCAGTCCATGATGGAGAACTGAGCGAGGTCGTCGGCTTCTATCTGAATGACGATCCAGTCACCCTCACCGGAAATTTGGTCAATCCTCAGCCCGACAAGCGCTATCACAATAGCGTCCGGATGTATTGGACCACCGGCGCTTCGCCAGGCGCCGGTATCCCGGCTGTCACCGCCAAAATTCCGAGCTGGACTGGTCGCGGCGACGGAGTGGTCATGCTCGCGGTGACCGCCGCGCCAGTGAAGGACAAAGTATTCCTGGAACGGTACCCCAATGGCGCACCGCTAGGCTCCATGGTGGCGAAGTGGCAGAAATGCCCGGATCCATTTGCCCCGGATCCGACCGACCCTGCGGGGTGGACCTACACCGAAAATGTGATCCGGCAGCTGATGCATTACAAGCTAGTGCGTGAGGGCGTCGATTATGCGACGAAGATCGCGCCAGCCATTTCCTACTGGCGAGCCGCAGCTTCTGTTTGCGACGAAGACATCGCGTTGAAGGGCGGCGGGACGGAGAAGCGCTACCGCAGCTGCGTTGCGCACAAGCACACCGACCCCCACAAACAGGTCTCTGGAGCACTGCTTGCCGCCTGCGACGGTTGGCTTGCCACGGGGCAGAATGGGGCGCTGATCGTCCACGCGGGCAAGTTTGTGGCACCGACCGTCAGTATCGGCCCTGACGAGATCGCTGCGTTTGAATGGGAGGGGGTGGGGGTCGATGACGACAAGGCAACGAATGAGCTGCTGTGCGTCTACGTCTCGGCGGCGCATGACTACAACACGGTTGATGCCACGCCTTGGACGGATGAGGATGACATCTCGGCGCGCGGCCAGGTGCTTAGCGAAACACTTGATCCGCAAGTCCCTAGCCATAGTCAGGTCAGGCGCCTGGCGAAGCGCAGGATCGCAAGGGCGCTGGCCCTACATCGGGGAACCGTCACCACCACAGTCGCGGGCCGTATCGTGCGGGGCCAACGCTACATCAATTTGCGTATCGAAGAGGCCGGATCAGTCTTCTTCGATGGCGTCGCGGAAATCGTGTCGTTGACCCGCAATATATCGACCGGCGGAGTGACCTTCGGTTGGGTTGCCGCTGACCCCAACATCGACGCATGGAACCCGGCAACCGAAGAGGGGGACCCCGCTGCGACCGCAAGCAGGGTCGCGCCGGCGCCACTTGAAGCGCCAGAGGTCACCGGCGCGCATGCCATCTATTCGGCCGTGTCCGACGGTGGGACAGGTGTGCGCGTCGAGATCGATGCAGATGGCCTGAACCGCGACGACGTCACTTGGTATGCGCGTTGGCGCACGGCCGGCGATGCAAGCTGGAACGAATCTGCCTATCCCGACCTGGACACTGGGCCATCGGTCACCTTGCTGACCGGCTTCGTCCCGGCGAATGCCACAATCCAGATCGCAGTCGCTTATGGTGTTGGCGACGGTCGCATCTCGCCGTGGTCGGCGACAGTCGATGTCGACAGCTCCACCGATACAACGCCACCGGATGCCGCTACGGTTCCAGTTCTCGTTTCGTGGTCAGGCACGATGTTGCTCGAGGTCGCCTCGATTCCACGGGCAAGCTCTTACCGTTGGAGGATCTACGCCGCCGACGGGACGACGCTGTTGCGGACCGTGAACACAACGACCCGTTCGGTCACCTATACGTCCTCCCAGGCGCATGCCGATGGGGTGCAGCGCAGCTATGTTGTCGATGTGGCGGGCGTGAACTCTGCGGGCTTCGGCGTTTCGGCGGCGACGGCGATCATCTCGAAGCCTGCGCTTGCAGCACCCGCGTCCCCAGACATCGCGGACGGTGCGACGGAAGCGGTCGCGAGCTGCGACCCGGTAACTGGAGCCTTGGGCTATATCGTCTTCTATGCCGGAAGCGCGGGCTTTGATCCCCTCACGACCGGGTCCGTGCTGACTGCGGCCAGTCCACCTATCACGATCTATGGCTTGGCCGCAGGGACCTACTACGGCCGGATCGCCGCCTATGATGGCTGGACAACCAAGCCCACGCTCCTGAACCTCTCGTCAGAGATCGATTTCACGATCTCGACCGGTGGAGGGAGCGAGCCGCCGCCGGGAGGCTGGGATGGCTCAATCTTGCCGCCTATGCCGGAGACGTGACGGCGGTAACCCGGGTTCGGCAACGGCCATAGCGTTGAATTATGTTCATCTTCCCGGCTCACATCTTCAATCCGACGAAGGTTCGCGCGGTGATTGAGCGCAAGTCGGTCACCGGCGGGGTGAGCCTCAGCGGCGTCGAAGACACTATGCTGACCGATGGTGGTGGACGTTGGGTGATCACCTATTCGGGGATCTCGCTCGACACGCCTGAAGCATTGAACGCCTGGGAAGCCTGGAACGGCCATCTCGCAGGCGGAAACACCGATGTGCTCGTTCCCGTTCTTTCGGTATCAACGGCCCCGCGTCCGGCGCTGGGCAAGGGTTTCGCTGAGCCCTCCGATATCTGGGCGAACAACCGCCTCTTCCCGACCGAAGTCCGCTTCGCCGCGCCTTACATCGAGGCAGCGGTGACGGCGAATGCAGCGTTGCGTGCGACATCCGTCGGCATCGCTGTTGCTCGAGGCTCGCCGATCCGCGGCGGTGAGAAAGTCGGTATCGGCAACCGAGTTCACCGCATCGGGCGGGAAACATCGCCGGGTCAGTTTTCGATCGAGCCGCCACTTCGTGCCGCTGTCTCCTCTGGCGCTGTCGCGAACTTCGACTGGCCCGTCGTCAAATGCCGCTCCCTGCCGGGCCAGGACTGGTCGGCCGATGTTGAATTCGGCCAGTTCGCGGACGTCGAAATCACCTTCGTCGAGGTGCCGTGATGGCTGTGACGATGGATATCGAGGTGCCAAGGAACGGCGATTTCCTGCGCACTTCTCAGCTTGTCGATGATGCCGGCGAGCCGATCGACCTGACCGGCAACACGCTTTTGATGCAGATTCGGCGGCTGCCCGGAGATGGCGGCGCGGCGGTTGCTTCGGGAGCCATCACGATCTGGCCTGGCATCCTCGGCTATTTCGACGAGCTGATCCACGGCGCCGATCTTGGGGCGGTTAGCGGGACCTATACCGTTGTGCGCTTCGCATATGACCTGCGCCGGACCCATCCCGACGGAATTAAGACGATCGAGCGTCGCGGCCATATCAACTTCGTCCCAGGAACCACCTATGGTTGAAAAGCTGATCGTATCCGGCGCGCGGGGCGCGTCTGCGACGGAAGTGGCGCGGCGGACCGGCGCTTGGGGCTCGACGCCCACCGACTCCGACGCAGTCGTATTGGACAGATTCGCGCAGTTCGCGATTGAGCAGAACCCAGGATTTCAAAGTGTCATTCCGGGGCCGGCAGACAATACCTTCTTCACGTTGGCCAGCTTCAAGGCCGCGCCGAGCTCGAACAGAACCGCGCGTATTGCGGGCGCCGCCGGTATCCGCAACGGTGACTTCTTCTTCGAGACAGGCGCGGCGCCGTACACGCCCGACGATCACGATATCATCGAGGCGAACGACACTTCCGCAGCGGTTGGCGCGTGGGTCAGGCAGCAATCGGGCAGCATCACCTATCGGGCGCTGGCGACCGGCGGGGTCCTGCGCTCCCTTGAGAGCGCGATCAATGATCGGGTGTCGGTCCTTAGCTTCATTCCCGAGAGCCTTCACGCGGGGATTGCCGCGCAGACCGACGTAACCGACCTGTCGGTGTTCGCCGCCAATGCAATTGCCACCGGCAAAGTGGTCTTCTTCCCTGCCGGCCGCTACCATTTCAATGTCAGCCTGCCCAACGGCGCCTGCCTGGTCGGCGAGGGCCGCGAATCCACCGTGATTCGTAATTACACCAACTCACCCGTGTTCACGATTTCAGATGAGTTTGAGAACATTCGCGGCGTGCAGATATCGGGGATGACGCTACGCAACCGCGACAAGGCTGAATACACCGAAGCTGATGGGATTTTGATCAACGGCCCTACCCCTTCCGGGGAGAATGATTACTTTATCTTCACTGATCTTTTGATCTTTCAGTTTCGCTACAATGTGAGGATGGAAGGGCGCTCGATTTGGAATCGTTGGATCAGGTGTAGTTTTGTCGAGGCAATACTCGACAACTTCTTCGCAAATGCAACGGACAATCAAGCTATCCAGATTTTTGACACCTGTCGGTGGGCGGCAGCGGGCCGCTATGGCTTGCGAGCTGATCACACTTTTGAGCCGTTCCTGTTGAACGGATGGACGTTCATCAACTGCAATTTCGAGAACAACCTATGGGTGCCGATACGCGTTGACGGCACCTTCGGAATCCAAAACTGGACCTTTATTGGGTGCTACAGCGAGGAAAATACGAACAGCATTCCATCTGGGACGTCCGACGGGGTGGTAAAGGCGGGTTTTCTGATGGTGAACACGCCATATGCTATTGGGTTGACCCTTCTGGCATGCACGTTCGTCAATAACTCGGGCCATCCAAACCCGGACTATTATGTATACGTTTCGGATGCATGCACCCAGGTCATCGGCAAGATCGAGATGTGCCGTGGCAATCCGGTCGGCATCATTTCTATATATTGGAAGCGTGGTCTCGATTTCGGCGTAAACTTCAACTTGACCTACGATATCGATCGCACGCTCGGTAGCAGATCCGCTGTCGAGAGCATTTCGCCGACTGGTTTTCAGCCAGGCTTGGAATTCTCCGGCGGGTCGACCGGCATCACCTATACGAACCGAGTTGGATACTATGTCGTCAATGGCGGCACGGTGACATTCCAAGCCTATGTCAGCCTGTCTTCGAAGGGGTCGTCAGCATCAGCTGGCGCGGTGCGGCTGACCGGACTGCCATATGCCGCGAAAGGTGCGACGAACTTTCTGCAAACGGTGACGGTGGTTCCGGGTGAGGTCACTACGACGAAGGCAGAGATCCACGGACAGATTTCGCCAGGGAACTTCTACATCGAGGTTCAGGGCCGAGAAGGTGGATCGATCGTCCCGATGACCTACGCAGAATTGGGTAATTCCACCGCGTTCCGAATCTCGGGCAGCTATATGATGTAATCCTAGCGCTGGTGGCGTGTCCCACTGCGCATGGTATTCTTGGCCCAGCTCTTGATGCGTTGGCCGAGCGGGACCGGGACAGGTCTTCCTCCTCGATATCCACCGACGTTACGCCCTGTGCGAAGATCGACTGGGTAACGATACCACGGCCCGCGCAGGTCGTCGGACAGCAAGGGGGTGAGGTAAGTACAGCCCTCGAAATAATAGTGCGTGACCTGGCTGTACCGGGTGCTTCCGGGATCTAGGATCGGCGCTCCCCCGTGCAAGATATTGGCGGACCAGATGAGGGCCTGACCGCGCTTCAGGTGGATTTCCTTACCGACTAAGCCATTCTCTTCGATCATCTTCGCGACGCCCGGCTCGTAGGCACTGCGATAGAGCTCGTAGGCGTCTCGCCCCTCCAGCTTATCGACGCCGAAGTCTTTGAGAGTGAGCTGTGGAAGGGTGTGTGATCCAGGGTAGACCATGAGCGGTCCGTTGCCGCTATGCGTGTCCTCAAGCGCGATCCAGACACCGGCCATGAACCCATGAGGCAGGCTGTCGAAGTGGATGGTATCGCTATGGATAGCCTGCTGGGTGCCCCGGTTGAAGTTGAGCGTCTGGAACGGGAACGGGCGCCTGCCGTAGAGTTGTTCAAGTAGGTCGAGGACCTGATCTAACGCGGCGAGATCGCGAACTTGTTTCCCAGCTTCCCCGGGCGTGCGCCAAGCATTCTCAATGCGCCCCGTCTGATCGAACCGCAGCCCGCTAATGATCTCATTCGCGATCACTTCGAACCGATCGACGTCTAGATCGATGATGATGAAGCCATCAGTGTTGAAGTCCATTTACTTGATCTATCATGGGAATGACTTCGGTCCAACGTTGATTGTGACGGCGGTAACCGGCTGACATCGCAGCGGCCATGCCAGTGGCATGAGCGACACCGGCAACGCAGCACAGGTCAGGCCGTGAGCGCAGACCTCGACTATACCGGTCAGCAAGGCGGACTGCTCGCCATGGCGTTCGCTGCCGGAGCGGTGGCTGCAACCGCCTTTTGGATGACGGTCGCTGGCTTCATCTGGCGCGTGTTCATCGAGAAGCGGATTTCGGCGCTCGAGACGCAGCTCAAAGATGAGCGTGCCCAGGCCGCGGCTGAACGCGCCGCCGAGGCCGCCGAGTGCGAACAGCGCGTCGAGGGGCTGAAGAGCCGCATCATCCAGCTGGAGACCATGCTGATGCTGCACGGCCCACAGGCCCTACGCCAGGCCATGCAGGCAGTCGCCAGCGAAACGCATTTGGCGATCGACGAAATCAAGCAGGACAGGCGGGAGAGGGATGCATGACGACTATCACGGATGATGCATTCGTCCGGCTGTTTCAGGAACGGTTCGGGCTTGGCGTCGATGGCGTCGCCGGAGAGCGGACAGTTGCTCGGTTGGGGCCGGATTTGCCACTGCCCCGGGTTCCGCTCAATGACGATGAGTTCGTGCGTCTCTTTCAGCGGGTTCATTCGCTCGAAATGGATGGATGGGCAGGGCGCGACACGCTTGCCAAGCTCGACGAGCTGTCACCCCCAGCACGCCCACCCGCTAGCGTCAGCGCTCAGATTCCCGCCGACTACTGGCCGATGCTTTCGAAGATCGAGAGCGGCGACCGGCCCTATATCAAGGCCGGAACGTCGAGCGCGTCGGGGTTGTATCAGTTCATCCGCTCGTCTTGGCTGGGCGAGGGCGGCCAGTGGGGCGGGGACATGTCGCAGGCGTTCGGCGGCCTCAAACCATCGGTCGAGGAGCAGCTTCAGCGCGCGAAGACGTTCACCGCGAAGAATGCCGCGTACCTCAAGGGCAAGGGGATCCCGATCAACAAGGCCTCGCTCTACGCCGCCCACTTCTTCGGCCCCATGACCGCTGCTCAGGTGATCGGCGCTGATGTGAAAGCGCGCGCCGACCTGATCGCCGGAGAGGCCGCGACCAAGGCCAATCCGTCGATCCTGCGCGGCAAGACCGTCGGCGACTTCCTATCCTGGCTGCACCGCAAGACTGGGGAGTGGGCGCGATGAAGTGGCCCGGCTGGCCCTCTGAGCGGCAATGGGTAACGCTCGGTCTCTTCGCTTTCGCCTTGATTATGCTGGCCATGGCCAAGGACGATCCCAAGCTCTGGGACGTCAAACTGTTCGAGGTCGTGTTTCAAGCGGTTGTGCTCACCGGGCTCCTGAACATGGTCGTCGCGTTTCATTTCGCGGCCAACAAGAACGACGAGGCGAAGGTCGAGAACACCCGAGCGGCTTTCGATGCGATTACCGCGACGGCGAACGCAGCTGGCGAGGCCGCGACAGGCAAACCCGACGATCCGGTTCACACCGTCGAGGAGAGCAAATCGTGAAAAAGTTCATTCTCTTTCCGCTGGCACTCGCGCTAGCGTCCTGCTCGGGCATAGGTGCCGTGCAATCCCCCGGGTCTGCGCCGGTGCAGGCTGTCGCCGATCGGATGGTCGTCGAAGGCGCCCGCGGGCTGATCCTCGCCAATCTCGCGTACCAGACCGTCGGCACTGCCGCCGCTGTGGGAATCGAGCAGGGCGTCATCACCGGCGCCACGAAGGAGCGCGTGAAGGAGGTTTCCCGCGAAGTTGTTGGGGCGCTCACCGACGGTGAGAAGAAGGTTAAGAGCGCGGACAAGGCCATGTCGGCCGCCGCTGCGCTGGCGTCGATCGATAAGCTCTGCGCCCTGCATCCATCGCTTCGGCGCGCTTGCGACGCGGTGAAGGAGAAATAGCCATGGATTTCGCCGAACTGCTGGAAAAGGCCCGCAAGGCCGCCGAAGCCGTCGCAGCTGGCCGCGAGCTTGTCACCGAGGTGCTGGAGAATGTGGCGGCCGGCGCTGTTGCCCTGTCGGTGCAGGAGAAGGCCCAGATCCTTGCAATGCTGTCGGCGCAGACAGCGGAGAGCGTCGCCATCAACGAGCGGATCCAGCGGGCCTAGCAGCTCAGCCAGTCCGTTTCGGCGTCATCCACCGCCTGAAAGATATCGCCATCCGCCTGTTGTGCGCGCAGGTGCGCGCGGACAGCTTCCGGGTCGCCATCCTTGGGGAATGATGGATCCTTGCGCGCCTGGTCCGCCAGATCATCGACCCAGTCGCCACGATCTTTCTGCGCGAGGAGCCAGCGGCCGAACGCCTCGGGCTTGCGCAGATAGCTCTCAGGGTTGTTCGTGTCAGGCATGGCGGGTCCCCTCATTTGTTGCGCAGGCGGCGAACCAGCATTGTCCACCCCGCCTCGTTCTTTGGGAAGGGGTCACTGGTTGGTAGCCCCGCGGTGATGCCGATCCAGAACCCGCCTCGTCGACCGCGGCGGTGGCAGGCACTGCATCGGAGGTGCTGCGCGACCTGTGGCCGCCCTAAGCTCCAGCCTTGGCACATATAGTAGCGTGCAAGGTTGGCGGCATCCAGCGTGCCGGCGTGCCGGCACGGGCATTCGATAATGAGGTTCCACTTCCCGCGAAGGTCGCCCAGGTTGTGCCATTGGAAGTTGGCGCCCATCGCTCACGGCCAAGTCGATGCGAAGGCGTAGGGCGGAGCGGTGATGTCGGCGAAGAATAGGGTCGATCCGAAAGGCGAGTCTGCGAGCACCTCATAGGGTTCGAGCGCCTGATAGAGCAGGATCGCGGCGGCCCGGCGGGCATCTTCCTGACGTGCATGCTCAGCACTGATCCAGAGCTTGCCGATCGCGCCGGGAAAGGCGGCAATAGCACTGTCGAAGATCGCCGCGCGGTCATCGCGGTCAAGGACAGCGCCGGCAGCGTCGAGGATACTGTAGACGCGCAGCTTGTCCGATATCCGCTGCGCCATGCTGTGGCGCCAACCATCGTTGCGGCGCTCGAAAAGATCGCGCCGCGTGCTGACCGACCATCCTCGCATCGCCGAGAACAGGGCATAGGTCAGTTCGTCTTGGTTCACCTGGCGCATCACATCCTCGAATCGAGATGTGAACAAAGACGGAACATTTGAGGCCGCGCAAGACGGATTCGACAGATCGAGTAACCGGTGGCAGCATCGCCGCATGTGCAATCTCTTTCGCACAAGAAAGAGCGCGGCCGAGGTCGCCGCCTATTTTCGCGCCGACATGCCTGCGAACTTCAATGTCGGCGAGGAGGTCTATCCCGGCGGCCCGGGTATGGTCGTTGTCGAGAACGAGGGCGCGCGGGTGTTGCGCTCGATGACCTGGGGCTTCCCGCTCGCAATGAAAAGCAAGGTGACCGGCAAACCGATCAAGCCGAAGCCGGTGAACAACATCGCAGACCTGACCAGCTGGATGTGGCGGAATATCGCGCCGCGGCCCGGCAATCGCTGCCTGATCCCTGTGACAGAGTTCGCCGAAGCCGAAGGCGAGAAGGGTGCCAAGGCCCGCACCTGGTTCAGCGTCACCGATCAACCGGTGTTCGCCTGGGCGGGCATGTGGCGCGACAGCGACGAGTGGGGGCCGGTCTATTCCGGCCTGATGACCGATGCGAACGAGGCGGTGTCGCCGGTCCATGACCGCATGCCGGTAATCCTCCAGCCCGACGAACATGACGCATGGCTGCACGGTTCGATCGACGACGTGATCGCGTTCCAGCATCGGGTGTTCCCGCCGGAGTTGATCGCGATGGAGCGGACGCAGGATCCTTGGATCAGACGCTCGACCGCGGCGCCGTCGCTGCTCTGAATGTCTGCATTTGGGTGGGAAGCGGACATTGCCCGGTTGCGGTTGGGCGCGCTATTAAGTCTCCCATGAACGTCCAAAGAGTCGAGCCATTGGAAACCATTGGGTTCGGGGGTGATGGTGACCAAGTGGACGCCTTCATTGCTCTGGAGAAGCGCTTCGGCGTTTCGCTTGACGACAGCGACTGTGGGCAGTGGGTCACGGCAGGCGATGTATTCGCTGCTCTCATTGCCGCGTTGCCGGAACACGAAAGGGCAGAGGAACACGTTTGGCCAGCTTTCGCCAAGATTATGTGTGACGAAACAGGGGTAGATGCCTCACGCCTCGAGTCCGAGACGCTGTTGCTCGGCCTGCCACTTCGCGTGGTCATTAGGCGGTGGCTTCGAAAGGTTTTCGGCAACTGACTTCAACGGCCGCTTTGGGGTCGTTACCTGACTGGCGGCTTTCGGACCCAGATTCGCGTTTGTTCCATATTCGTTCTATATCGCGCGGAGCGAATCGAGGAGCGTAAAATGGACGTCGCAGGCAAATGGACCGTCCTTGTTGATGACGAAGATCGTGCGCCCGGCCAGAACCGGGTTATCGAGCTGGAGCCGTCTCAGTACGAGGACGGCGACAAGTTGATCATCGACCTTTCGCCCTATGAACGAGCGGTGCTCACCGGCTTTGATGAAAGCGCCGGAGTCATGGCCGGGAACATCTACCGCGGCGACAAGCTTCCCGAGGGTGATCCCGGAGACCTGTGGCGTGAGCTCGATTCCGCCGGGGACGATGACGACCCGCGATGGGATGACCTCCCGACCAGCGATTATGTCCGGTTCATGCGTGAGGCAGGCCATGGCTAATCCGCCGGCCCCGAAATTCACGCTCAACGATCAGGAGAAGATGGGCGCATTCGCCGCTCTGATCCCAGTTATCCTGGACACGCTGCAATCCTATCACCCCGAGATCGAGGTGACGGGCGACGACATTCTCGATGTCTTTTGCCTGGGCGTCGGTGCGTTGCATGAGAACGATCCGCAAATCACGACGCCCCGAGACAAGCGCCTGGCTCTTGAAACCACGGTTGGCCATGTCGCGCGGTGGATGAAGTCGCTGCGTGACCAGCGACCGTTCGAAGGGGCGCCTAGCTTCCTGAACTATGTGCTTGAGGAAGATCGACAGCGGCGATCGTCGAGGCCTAGCTAGGCAGAAAGCAGAAAGGCCCGGCGCAGTTGCCGAGCCTTTCCGGCATGTCCTCGTGGAACGGCTAAACGTCGGTGGAGCGGTCGCCTTCAAGTCGCTCAACGCGTCCCGGCTCGGCCGACGGATCAGCCTTGGTAGCTTCCACTGATTTGCGGGGCTGCTCGAGGGGGACGAAATCCCACCCATCGAACAGCATCGCGACGGGCTTCTCACCCGGCACCTCGTTGTACGCACGCATACTGGCCTCCCTTGAGGCGGTCTCCGTTGCTCCGAGCCGAGACCACCCGGGCCGCTGAACGATGGACGGGCAAGTCGGTTGCAACCCGGATGCTTGCGACCGGTCGAACTGCCCCAAAATCCACACGCCCTGGGATCGATCGTTACTGACGCCCGTTCAGCAGCCGAGACGGACGCACAACCCCCGCCACTTCGTGTCCGTCTCGCCTAACATCCCGGCAAAAATCGCGATCCCCGACAAACCCAAGGCGACCAAGCACCCGATCACATACTGGATTGCAGGAGGAACGCGCCTCACTTCTCCACCTCTATCCGGGATGCTGATAGGGCTTCCTCAAGCGCGGCAACGGAAACTCGACCATCGCCGCCGGCCAACCGCCACGCTTCCTCCAGTATCGTGGCTCTCTCTGGTGTGGTGGGCTTGTATTTTTCGGCGACGAGCGTTTCGAGACGTTCAGCAACGTCGTTGAGGAATATCCCCGTCAGCATGCCGCAAGGCATGTAAGCGGGGCGGTCCGACTGTTCGGCTAGCCACCGGAGATTATCCGGCATGTGCCATCCAAGACGCTCACCCCCTTCGACTGTCTGCGTCTCTGGTGTGGAGGTCTTGAGGGCGAGGATTGCGTCGGCGGCTTCCGCGTATGGACTATCAATCCAATAAGGGCCGAACGCCTCGAAATCGTCGCCCAGCGCTGCGCACACGGCCCGCGCAATCGCCTCCCTATCTACCGGTCCTTCTTCATCCCGTGATGATGCTGAGAGAGTCTTTGCCACGGTGCGGACCATGGCAAGCAACTCGCCTTCATCGATATCCCTGAGCGATCTCGGCCAACCCGCCTTGAGAGCGAAAACGGCTTGGCGCTGGGCATCCGTCTCATAGATGATCATCACGATTTCCCTTGATGATACCAGTCAGCATAGGCCTCGCACCAAGCCTCATTGGGGTTGGAGACAGGCTCAGGCGGCGAGCCGAAGCGATGCTCGCGCTCATCCCGTGATGGCGTAGTATCGGTGGCGAAGCGGATCATGGCGCGGATGGCGTGATCGCACGTACACGGGTTACCATAGCCGTCATTGTCGCTGGTATAAGGAGCGGCGCAAGGATGCGTGTGCTCGGTCTCCGCCAACACCTCGCGCGCCTGCTCCTCTGTTGGTGCAGGGCGGCTTTCGAGGGCGGCGAGGGCTTCAATCATCGCCGCCTTCCGAACCCGCTGCATCCAGGATCCCGGCGTGTCCCGGCCATCATTGCGCGGGTGAACGCGAAGTCTTGCCGC
This sequence comes from Sphingomonas sp. GW821-FHT10C01, assembly GCF_059415525.1. NCBI lineage: Bacteria > Pseudomonadati > Pseudomonadota > Alphaproteobacteria > Sphingomonadales > Sphingomonadaceae > Sphingomonas > Sphingomonas sp. GW821-FHT10C01. The sequence goes on from NZ_JBWKNK010000007.1 coordinate 40,586, forward strand.
CTGATCGTTGATGTTCTCGCTGAACGCCCGCTCGACTAGCTCGTCTCTATCCATGGGAGGGGTCCTCGTCGTTGAGTTCGTCGGCCAGCGCCAAACCCTCTTGCTCGGCTTCCTCCCAAGGGCAGCATCCAGCATCCTCGATCAGATCGCAGGAGCGAGGTGAATATGCGCCGCAGAACGGGCAAAGGCGCAGTTCACCCGCCATGGGAGGGGGCGTCCTTGGATTGAAGGGCGAACGTAGCGGCACGAAGCAGCGCGCGAGGCACCCGAACGGCGGCGTTGCCATCCTTGAAGCCGAGCTTCTCGGCCAAGTCCGCGTGGTGATGATCGAGATCGGCGAACGGCTCCAACGCCTCCCGCAGCCGCCTTACTTCCTCATCGGTAGAGAGGGATTGGGATGCGACGCGGTGTCGGGCGAAGGCTTGCGTCATCTCGCCGTCATCGCACTGGCCTTGCCTGATGCGCTGCTGCCAATTGTGGTTGCGGGTCTCACGATAGGCCTTGACCGCATCCGCCGCTGCATCGCGATCCGCCTGGATCACTTCCACTGTCTTTGTCTCGGTCATGCTGAGGGTTCCTTGGTGGGGGTTCATGCTGCGGACCTCACAGCAAAGTTGGCTGCGCCGGCGTCCGCAGCGAGACGAGCCTCGAGAGTTCTCCATGCATAGCCTGCCACCAATGGAACGACGCCGTTTCCACAGGCGCGGAGTCGGTCCACCCGATCGGCCATCCCATCAGCCACTCGACGAACAGCGGGTTCAAGGTGCGGCGCTCGGGCGATGATGTCGGGCCAGCAGGGGTCGCTGGGTCCGGGGCAGATGAGAGGGATAGTGCCAGTTCCATCGCCCGGCGTGAGAAATCGCTGTTGCCTGCCGCGCTGTTGCCCTTCTGCGCAGGTGTACCCGCCATCGGGGTCGGCCAGTTCTGCACCATTTCCTGTAGGTCCGCCCCGCCCGCGCCGCGTTCCTTGCGCTTTGAGTTGGCGCCACCCGTGATTGTCTTTGGCGTCGCCCACGATTCCCAAGCCATTGCCTGCGCAGAGGGACAGGCAGCGCCAGGGACGAATAGCCACGTCATGCACCGACCGCCCCCGAGGTAGCCGCTACATCGGCTGCGATCGGCGTGACGCGATCGAGCAGGTAGCAACCCGAGATGTCGTCGAGCCAGATGACGGCCGAATGGCCGGACAGCCCCGCAGCTTCGGAGCGGGTGTTGGTGATGACACCATCGCCGCCGTCCTTGCGGACGCTGACACGCTGACCAACCGGATAGCGCGCGTTGAAGTCTGCGACCTGCCTTTGCAGATCGGCAAGGGAAGGGGGCTTCCTCATGCCGCCACGGCCCGCGTGGAAGCGCCGAAAAGGTTGGACAACACCAACGCGGGAACCCGCAGGAGTCCGTTGGCTGTTTGGGCTAGTTGGACAAACTCAACCCGTTGATTTTTGGTGCTTTCGACACTCCGGCCAGGGGCACCACGCAAAGAAAAAGGGCCGGTGAGTTACCTCACCGGCCCTTTTGCATTTCAGCCCGCGACGGGGCCGTCATAGGGGCGCCGGGCATAATAGCCGAACCCCGCAATGACCGCGTAGCACGCGGCCGGCAGGGTCAGCGCTAGCGCAAGGCTGCCGGTCGCATCCGCCAGCGCGCCGGTCGCCAGAGGCACCACGGCGCCGCCGAAGATCGCGATGTTGATGATCCCCGATCCGTCCGCCGCGCGACTGCCCAGCTTTTCGCAGGCGAGGCTGAAAATGGTCGGGAACATGATCGAGTTCATCAGGCCGATTGCGAGCAGGCTGTAGCCGGCGACATTGCCGGTGGTGTTGGTCGAAATCAGGATCAATGCGACCGCGCCAACTGCGACAAAGGCGAGCAGCTTGCCGGGGCTGATCACGCGCATCAGGCCCGAACCGATGAAGCGGCCGATCATTGCGCCACCCCAATAGAAGCCGATCAGCTTGCCCGCTGCCTGTTCCTGAAGCCCCATCACGCCGGGCTGCATCAGATAGTTGACGATCAGCGAGCCGATCGAAACTTCGGCGCCGACATAAAGGAAGATGCACAGCGCGCCGAAGCTGAAACGCGGGCGGGTCAGAAGATCGTTGTCATAGAGCCAGATCGCTGGCGCGAGCAGGATAAGCAGCAGGCCGACCACCGCATGAACCTGCGTCGCCACGACCGCGCCTGCGATGATCAGCACCAGGCCTACGGCATAGCGCGGAAGGCGAACCAGTTCCTTGCCCGCCATGCTTGTTGCATCGTGCGGCAATTTCTTGCGGAACATCCAGACGATCGCGGCGACCACCGCCAGCGCCGCGGCGATGCCGAGATAGCCATGCATGATCGCCTTGCTCTCGGCGATACGATAGGCTTCGAGTGCGGGGCCGGAAAGCTGGTCGGCGGTGACGGTGGCCAGACTGCCGAGGATCAGGATCGAACCGACGATCGGGAAGATGGTCGTGCCCAGTGAATTGAATGCCTGCGCAAAGGTGAGACGGCTGTGCGCGGTCTGCGGCTTGCCGAGCAGCGAGATCAGCGGGTTGGCGACGACCTGGACGATCACCACACCGCTCGCGAGTACGAATAGCGCGAACAGGAAGATGCCATAGGTTGCATTCTGCGACGCCGGGATGAACAGCAGGCAGCCGACCATCATCGTCAGCAAGCCAGCGACCGCACCGCGCATATAGCCGATCTTCTTGATCAGATTCGCACCGGGAATGCCGATCACCAGATAGGCGGTGAAGAAGCAGAACTGCACCAGCATCGCTTCGGTGTAGCTGAGCGTGAACAACTCCTTCAGCTTCGGGATGATCACATCATTGAGCGAAGTGATGCCGCCGAAGATGAAGAACAGCGCGAAGACGAAGACCTGAAGGTCGGGCGCGTTGATGCCCTGTGCGTCACCGGACGCCGGATCGGTCGAATTTGGTTGTATGACGGGTGCGGCCAACGCCCCTCTCCCTGATAACGTTGTCAGTTAACTGACACATACCGCAGCTTGGGGGAAAGGCGAGACGAAAAAGCCGGAGGAGGTGATGATAGCGGTAAAACGGCCCCGGATACGGGGCGGATAGTCCCCGTTATCCGGCTCCGGTCAGCGCCGCATGAACCTCGATTCCCGCCGCGATCCAGGCGCGACGCGCCTCCGCCTCGGCTTCCTCCGCTTCGACCAGCCCGCGCTCGGCATCGATCTGGTCGATCCGGCTCGCCGCGCCGCGTGCGAACCGGTCGCCGACCAGCTTCAGCCGCTCGCGCGCATGTTCGACGGCCGCGGTCGCCGGCAGCTGGCGCTCCCGCGCGGACACGAATGCCGCCAGCGCCGTCGCCAGGTCCCGCCGCGCGACGACGTTCGCCTTGAGATAGGCGGCTTCGGCTTCCGCCGTTTCGGCTGCCGCGCGGTCGGCGCGGGCACGGGATTTGCCGCCGTCGAAGATCGCGCCCTCGATCCGGACGCCCGGAATCAGGCTGAAGCCCGGATTCTCGAAGAAGCTCGACAGCGACAGGTTGCCGCCCTGTCCGCCAAGGCTCAGCACGATCCTTGGCCGAGCATTGCGGATCTCGCCCAGCCGCCGCGAATCCGCCGCCGCCAGCCGTGCCGCCGCCGCCCGCACATCCGGCCGGGCATCCAGCTGAGTCAGCTCCAGCGTGCCGGGATCGAAGCGCTCCAGCCCGCCCAGTCCGCGCGGCGCGTCGAAGCGATCGCCCGGCCCAAGTCCCGCCAGCGCCAGCAGGCGCAGGCGCGCGGCCTCGCGATCGTTCGCCACGGTGATCCGCTCGTCGGCGATCCGCGCCAGCGCCGCCTCGCGTGCCAGCAATTCGTCCCGCGCGGCATAGCCGGCGGCGATGCGTCGATGCGCGAGCGCGCTGCCCTCGCTCTCCATCGCTTGCCGCTGCGCGATCCGCGCCAGCCGGTCGTCCTGCGCGACCAGCATAAGCCAGTTGCGGGCGAGATCCGCCGCCAGCACCGCGCGGGCCGCTTCGACATCCAGCCCCGCCGCCAACGCCTCGTTGCGCGCGGCGCCGACCGCCGCGTTCACCGCGCCCCACAGATCGGGCGTCCAGCTCGCGCTGACGCCCAGATCGACGCCGCGCGCGCTGCGATCGGAACCCGCGATCGAGCGCTGCCATCCGCCGCTCGCATCGATCGTCGGCAACCGGCCGCCGCGTTCGACGCGGAAAGCGGCGTCGCCTACAGCGGCACGGGCCAGGGCGGCCTTGACGTCGAGCGAACCCAGGTCCGCCCGGTCGAGCAGCGCGGTGAAGGCCGGGTCTCCAAGGTCGTAGGACCAGCTGCGCGGCGTATCCGGCTCGAGGTCGCCGACCCGCACGATCCGCCCGCCGCCCGCGGCGTCGGGAAAGCTCGCGCATCCGGGCAGCGCCAGCGCCGTTCCGGCCAGCATGATGATCGCGACGCGGCTCATTTGAGCACCTGCACCTGGACGCGTTGGCCGATGCGAAGCGCCTGGCCGTTCTGGACGCTCACGACCATCTCGATCACGCGGGTGTCCTGGCGCTCGTTGGGATCGTCGCTGGCGAGCTTGCGCGCGCCGAACACTTCGCCGAGCCGCGTTACCTTGCCCTCGAAAGCGTGCTTGCCGTCATGGTCCAGCAGGATCCGGGCGCGCTGGCCGGCGCGGACACTGGCGACGAATTGTTCGTCCAGTTCGGCGCGCACGATGCGGTCGGTCTCGGGGGCCAGCAGGAACAATTCGGTCACGTTGAAGGTCGATGCGCCGTCACCGGGTTTCGCGGAGCGGCGCACGATCCGGCCGTCGAGCGGCGCGCGGATACGCCGCGCCTCGATCTCGAACAATTCCCGCTTGAGCTTTTCATGAGCGACCGTGATCGCCGCCGCCGCCGTCGCGAGTTCTCCGCGCTGGACCCGCGCCTCGTCGCGGGCCTTGTCGGCATCCTGTACCGGAACGGCCTTTGTCGTGGCGAGGTCGGCGAGGCGTCTGGCCTCGCGTTCGGCGGCTTGCGAGCGCGCCTGCGCGATGGTCTTGCGGGCCTGAGCCTCGGCCAGGTCGGCGCGCGCCTGCGCCACACCCAATTCGGCCTGACGGGTATCGATCTGCGCGAGTACCTGGCCCTTCTTCACCCGGTCGCCCTCCTCGACGAAGACCGCCTGGATCAGGCCTTCGCGCTGCGCCGCCAGGCGGATGACGCCGCCCTCGACGTCGATCTTGCCCTTGGCGATCGCCACGAAATCGCGCGGTGTCGCGGTCGCGGCGGGAAGCTCGGCGGGGTCTCCGCAACCGCTCAATGCGGTGGCGGACAGAAACAGCAGGGCAAGGCCCGGCAAAGTGGAGCGGATAGGCATGATCAATGAGACTCGCGTTGAACGGCGGATTGGGGGGCGGGGCGCTCGTCGCCGATGATCCGGCCATCCTCCATGTGGATGATCCGGTCGGCGAACCCGAGCAGCCGGGGGTCGTGGGTCACGCACAGGACTGCGGCGCCCTGATTGTGCGCAATGTCGCGCAACAGGGCGATCACGGCGTGACCGTTTTGGGAGTCGAGCGCGCTGGTCGGCTCGTCGGCGAACAGGATGCGCGGCTGCTTGGCGAGTGCGCGAGCGATCGCGACCCGCTGTTTCTCGCCGCCCGACAGCTCGAACGGCCGCAGCTTCATGCGCGGCCCCAGCCCGACGGCTTCGAGCGCGGCGCGGGCGCGTGTCATCGCGTCCGCCGGCTTCACCTTCATGCATTGCAGCACATAGGCGACCTGTTCCTCGGCGGTGAGCGCGTTGAACAGGTTGAAGCCCTGGAAGACGAACCCGGTATTCGCCAGCCGGAACGCATCGCGCCCACCGGCCTTCATCTGCGAGAGCGGGGCGCCGAGCGCGTGAACCTCGCCCTGATCGGGCGGGGTCAGTCCGGACAGGATCGCCAGGAGCGTGCTCTTGCCGCAGCCCGAGGGGCCGACGACCAGCGTGAGCTCGCCGGGCATGATCGCCACGCTGACGCCGAACAGGATCTGCGTGCGGACCTGGCCCACGGTATAGGATTTGTTGATCGCGCGCGCGTCGATCGCGACGGCGCCATTGGCGTTGGTCATGGCGCTCACCTGAGCAATGCGGCCGGATCGGCCTTGGAAAGCTGGCTGAGCGCGACGAAGCCCGACAGGATCGCCACGCACAGGACGAGCGCTCCGCATCCGACGGTGATCGGCATCGAAATCGCGACCGGGATGTAGGCGAGCTGGGCAAGCCACAGGATCAGGGCGGAGATCGCACCCGCGATCACCAGGCCGACGATGCCGACCCACAGTGCCTGTTGCAGCACGACGCTGCGCAGGTGACTGCCGGGCGCGCCCAGCGCGCGCAAGGTCGCGAACTCGCGGATCGACGCGGCGACGGCGGCCATCAGCGTCTGGCTGGTGATCACGATCGCGACGATGACCGCGACCAGCGAGGACAGGCCAAAGGCGGTGCCCATGCCCGATTCGAACAGCCAATAGTTGGTCGAGCGGTCGCCGAATTCCTTCGCGGTCCAGGCCTGGTAGCGGGCGCTGGTTCCCTTGGGGGAGAGATCGTCCTTCACCTTGGCGGGGTCGGCGCCCGCGCGCAGCTTGACGAGGTAATAGGCGACGTCGTCCGAATATTGCAGGCTTGGGTCGAGATGCCGCGCGGTATTGAGCGACGAGATGACGTTGATGCTGCCGATGCCGCGCAGCCCCTCGGTAAAGCCCGCGACATGAACCTTCTTGCCGTTGATCTCGGCGTTCGATCCGATCGACACGCCCAGCTTCTCGCGGTCGGCGATGTCGACCAGCACGGCGCCGGGCATCTTCAGCCGCTCGCGCAGCTCGGGCGAAACCGCGTGGGCGAAGGTGAGCGAGCCGGGGCGGGGGTCGATACCGGCCAGAACGACGCTGACGTCCCCCGCGCCGGGCCGCGATCGCCATACGCCACCCGCCCAGGAAAAGGGCTCGGTGCGATCGACATCGGGGTGCATCCGCACGAAGGATTCGGTGCGGTTCGAAATGTAACGCCCTTGGTCGACACTGGGCGTGCCCGGGAACCCGACCCAAAGCTCCGCGTCGGACTTCTCGATATAGACCGCGACCGTGGCAAAGATGCCGACGGCGAGCGCGGCCTGTATGACCAGCAGGATGCCGGAAAAGGCGATCGCGAAGATGGCGGGGGCGAAGCGCCGCCATTCGTGCAGGATGGATTTTCGAGCCAGCGATATCATGGCCGGCCAGATGACCGTCCATCATGGAGCTAACGCCCGCGCAACGTGGAGGCGGTGTCGAGACTATGGTCGATAGGCGGCCTCAATAAGGCAGGCGGACCTCGAAACAGGCGCCGCCGCCCTCGCGCGGCGCGGCCGAGGCCCGCCCGCCATGCGCTTCCGCAATGGCCTTCACCACCGCGAGACCCAGCCCGGTTCCGCCCGAATCGCGCGAACGCGAATCGTCCGCGCGCCAGAAGCGCTGGAACAGGCGCTCGGCATTCTCGGCGGAGATGCCCGGGCCGCGGTCGAGCAGGCGCAGAAACGCGCCGTTGCCGTCGGATCCGGTCTCGATCCTGACCACACCACCCGACGCCGCATAGCGCCGCGCATTATCGAGCAGGGCTAGCAGGATCTGGCGCAATCGCGCGCCATCGGCTGCCAAGCGCACCGGTTTCAGGTCGCGCTCGGCGACCATCCCCGCCTTGTCGAGTTCGGTGGAGAAGGCGTCGATCGTCTGACCGGCTTCGACGGCGAGATCGATCATCGTCGGGCGCATCACCAGTCGCCCGGACATGGCCAGGCTCAACGTACGCAGATCCTCGATGATCTGGGCCAGCGCGTCGGTCTGGAAGATCAGGCCTTCGATCCCCTTGGCATCGGGCACGAAGACGCCGTCCACCATGCCCTGAAGGCGACCGCGCAATACGGTCAGTGGTGTGCGCAATTCATGGGCGATCGCCGCGATGCTTTCGCGCATCTCGCGTTCGGATCGTTCCATCTCGCGCGCCATCATGTTGAAGTCGGCGATCAGCTGGTGGGTTTCGCCGACGCCATGTCCGGTCACGAGCACCCGGACGGTCCGATCTCCCGCAGCCACCCGCCGGGCCGCGGTCGCTACCCTGTGGACGGGATCGCTGATCCGCGCCGCGAACCAGCGCGCGGCGATGATACCGACCAGCAGCGCCGCGACGCCGAGTGCGATCAATGCCGCCAGTTCGCGCAGCTCGAAGCCGGCTTCCCAGCCCTGATAGGCGTCCAGGAGTGATTCCAGATCCGCCTGCGACGGCAGCCGGTTCAGTTCGACCATGTCATAAGCATGCCGCGCACTGGGTGAGAGCGAGCTGCGGAACGCGTCGTAGGACCAGATGTAGAAGGCCAGCATGCCGCCAAGCATCACGACGACCGCCAGGATCGCGACGATGGTCATCGCGGCGGTCAGCTGGGTCGCGAGGCGTGCGCGACCCCTGCGATGCCTGGCGCGCCCGATCACACCGCCCATTCCCGCCAGGCTGGTGGGGCTGGGGCGGGCTGGCTTTCGTTCCTCAGCGGTCATCGGATCCGGTCCTTTTGGGCTCAAGGAAACAACCCTTGGCCCGAGCCGCTCGCCAAGTGTGCATCAAATCTCGACCAAGACTGGACGATCGTGCCGTGATTGCGCGTTCGCGCTGCCAACGCAGCGCTCTTGTTGCAAGGAGCTGCCCGTGCGGATGCAGAAACGATGGTGGCTCGGCTTTGTCGGCTTGATCGGCCTTTACAAGGTGCCCGAGATGGTTCTCGCCTGGCATGGCCGCGAGAGCGCATGGGCGTTTCTGTCGCTCGGCTGGTTCGTCTGGCTGCTGTATTTCGTCCCCGAGTCGCGTCGCGACCGGTGACGCTCCGCGAAGCGCCGCGCCAGCGGTCGCCGCGATCCGCCGTCATGGCGGAAGCAGACGATAGCCGATACCGCGTACGCCGCCGAGCGTATCGATCGCCCCGGCGTGCTGCAGCTTGCGGCGCAAATTGCTCACATGGCTGTCGACCGTGCGCTCGAGCGCATCGCTTTCGGGCATGCAGGCGTCGAGCAGTTCGCCGCGCGAAAACGCCTTGGTCGGCGCGCGCATCATGTGCGCGAGCAGCTTGAACTCGGTCGTGGTGAGGTTGAGCAGCTGCCGCCGGTCGGCCGTCAGGACATAGGCCGCATGCGATGCGCCATCGAGCTCGAGTGGCCCGTGCCGCACGAGATGGTCCTGGTTCATCCGGCCCCGCCGCAGGATCGCCTTCGCCCGCTCGACTACTTCCAGCGGGTTGAAGGGCTTCACGACATAGTCGTCGGCCCCCAGTCGCAGCGCGGACAGTTTGTCCAGGTCCTCGGCGAGCGCGGTCGCCATGATCACGGGGGTTCCGCCGCGGCGACGGATTTCGGCGAGTACGCCAAAGCCGTCGGTTCGCGGGAGCTTGACGTCCAGAACCATGAGGTCGGGGGACAGCATCGCATGATGCTGCAATGCGATCTCGCCATTGGATGCCGTCACGGTGCGGAAACCATCGCGTGTGAAATAGGCGTCTAGGATCGAGGCGATTTCAGGCTCGTCCTCGACGATCAGTATCAATGCACTTTCCACACGCGACTCCCTTGGGCCGCCCAAACGGCCTGCCGGTCGAGATTAGGCGAATGAATTGTGGAGATTTGATGGAGATGGGCCGCGATGGGTCCGAATTTTCGGCGGGCCCGGCCCATGCCGATGGCACGGCTGTGGGCGAATCCGTGTCCGGCCGGGACGACGCAGGGGGCGTCGTCCCGGACCGAACCCGTTGACGCTCAGAAGCGCATCACGCCGCCGAGCAGAAAGCGATTGCGCTTCACGTCGTCGCTGAACTTGACGTGATCGAATTCGCCGCGGATCGCGAAGGAGCTGTTGACCGCGACTTCGGCGCCGCCACCGAACAGGAAGCCGTCTTCCTTGATCTTGGTGGTGACCGGCTTGCCGCCGATTGCACGGGGCGTCGCGGTCAGGTCGAAGTTCTGGCGGGCCCAGCCGGCCTTGCCGAAGATCAGCGCCTTGTTGCCGATCGCATAGCCTGCGCGGGCCGCCGCGTCGAAGCTGCGGCCGGGGTTGGTCTTGACGTCGGTCGCGCCGACCCGCTGGGTGAACGACTTGCCGCCGCCGCTCAGGCCCAGTTCGACGCCGAGCACGATGTTGCTGTCGGTCTGGATGTCATAGCCCAGATAGCCGCGCCAATCGAAGCTCTTCTTGGCGATATCCAGCTTGGCCGTCTCGCCCGCAACCGGCCGTTCGATGCTCGTCCGGCCGATCCCGGCCGAAATGCCGATCTTGGGTCCGTCGAACGCCTTGTCGCCGTTGTCCTGAGCATGTGCAGTACCGGCGGCGATGAGCGCGAGACCGCCCAGAAGGAATTTGATTTTCATCGGATACTCCAAAACACTGCGGCCCTTATCGACCGACCCGGCCCATCTGACGCGGGACCATGGAGCTTTGGTGGAGGTCGTGCCGATACTGGGTCGAGTCCCGCGGACGACACCCGGCGTTTTGGGATTCGTGCGCTCGTCATCCGCGCGACGCACAGACGTGCTTCGACATCTCATCCACACGACCTCCATCTTTCATGGATCGGGCCTGCACCAAGCCGCCCGATCAGGCGGGAATGGATTACGATCTTCAATGCGGAGGACACATGGCGGCAGATCAGACGGCGGAGGTTGAGCTGCACGGCCCGTCGCCCGCTCGCGGCTCGGGCCTGCGTGTCGCATTGTTCTCGGGAAACTACGATTGCGTTCGCGATGGTGCCAACCAGGCGCTTAACCGGCTCGTCGCGCATCTCCTTCATGAGGAAGGCGCCGTCGTACGCATCTACTCGCCGGTTGCCGCCGAACCGGCCTTCAACTCGGTCGGTGATGTCGTGCCGGTGCGCTCGATCGCGATTCCGGGGCGCGATGAGTATCGGATCGCGCTGGGCCTGCCATCGAGTGTCAGGAAGGATATCCGGGCATTCGCCCCGGACATCATCCACCTGTCCGCACCCGACTGGCTCGGCTGGTCCGCACTGCGCTTTGCGCGCGCGCTCGGCGTCCCCGTCGTCAGCAGCCTCCACACGCGGTTTGAGACCTATCTCGATTATTACGGCCTGAACTGGCTGCGGGAGCCGGTCGAGCGCTATCTGGCGCATTTCTATCGCAGCTGTGACCATGTCCTCGCGCCAACCGAGCCTATCGCGCGCGAGTTTCGGCGGATGGGACTGAACGGGCGCGTTTCCGTCTGGGGACGCGGAGTCGATCACGATCAGTTCAACCCCGCGCGCCGCTGTACAGCATGGCGCCGCGAACTCGGCTATGCGCATGACGAGGTGGTTCCGCTCTTTTTCGGCCGCCTGGTGCGGGAAAAGGGGATCGGCCTCTTCATCGAGGTGATCCGTATCCTGCGTGAGCGCGGGCATCATCTGCGCCCGCTGATCGTAGGAGAGGGGCCGGCGCGGAGCTGGTTCGCCGAACAGCTCCCGGAAGCGCAGTTCATGGGCCATCTTTCCGGCAACCATCTCGGCAGGGCGATCGCGAGCGCCGATGTCCTCATCAACCCTTCGGTGACGGAGGCGTTCGGCAACGTGAATCTGGAAGCGATGGCATCGGGGATCGCGATCATCTCGGCCCAGGTTGAGAGCGCGTCGGCGCTGATCGAGCATGGCGCCTCCGGTCTTCTGGTGAAGCCGGACGATGTCACCGGCTATGCCGATGCGCTCGAGCGTCTGATCCTGTCCCGCACGGACCGGGTCATGCTTGGAACGGCGGCCGCGGAACGCGCCTTGTCGCATGACTGGCGCAGCCAGCTCGCTTCGGTGGCATCGACCTATGCGACATGCCTCCATCGTCGTCACCATGAGGAGGCGCGTCAGCTTGAGATGCGGACGGACATGCACGCTCAGGGGGCGAAAGCCGCTTAGGTATGATCGTCGCCAACCTCCCAGGTGGCGTTCGACACAAGCCGGTTGGTCAGGATGGCAAGGCATCCATCAGAATGAAGGTCGGATCCTGGCGCTGGTAGCTGTTGATGACGGGCACGAGCCGCGTGAAGTGCTCGCTCGCGCAGTGCGCATCCAGGGCGGCCCGATCCGGCCATTCCTCGATGAAGACGAAGTGCCCCGGGTCCTTCTGGTCGACGAACAGGTCATAGGCGATGCAACGCTCCTCCCGTCGCGTCAGCTCGACCAGCTCGCGGTAGAGCGGCAGCACGGTCTCGACAGCCTCGGGCTTGATGAAATCCTGGGCAATGACCTTGAGCATGGAATCGTTCTCCGCTTCACGCCGGAGCCGCTGTGCGGTTCAGCCGGCGGTCCGGCAAGGCCCTATATGGACCGCATCAAGGCCCAACCACGATGCCATCCGGTCCAGCTCGGTCGCCAACCGCGCCATGGTTTCAGGGGGTGCTCCGGGTTCCAGGGTGACGCGATGCGCCAGAAGGACTCCGGCCTGACGGTCGGCCTTCAGGTCGACGCGTGCGACCAGCGCCTCGTCCATGAGGAAGGGCAGGACGTAATAGCCATGCGCGCGCTTGTGCTGAGGCACATAGATTTCGATGCGGTAGCGGAACCCGAACAGACGCTCGGCGCGGCCGCGCTCCCAGATCAGCGGATCGAACGGGGCGAGCAACGAAGCGGCACGCACGCGGCGCGGGACGCGCGCGTCGCGGTGCATCCACGCCTTCTGGCTCCAGCCCTGGACGCGGACGGGGACGAGCGTGCCGGCTTCCACTTCAGCGGCGATCGCGTGATCTGCTTCGTCGGGCTTGAGCCGGTAATAGTCGCGCAGGTCGGCGGCGGTCGCGACGCCGAGCGCGCGTGCGCTGCGTTCGATCAGATCGCGCTGTGCACTCGGCGCGTCCGGCGTTGGCAGGTCGAGCACTGCTCGTGGCAGCACGCGTTCCGGCAGGTCATAGACCCGCGCGAAGCTTCCGCGGCGGGTGGATGTGGTGATCTGGCCCGACCAGAACAGCCATTCGAGCGCGTGCTTGGTGTGGCTCCACTCCCACCAGCCGCTCCGGCTCGACCCATTCTCGAAATCGGCGGCGGTCAGCGGCCCCTCGGCGGCGATCCGGTCGAGCACCGCCTGCGCTTCGGGCCGCCGTTCGCCCGCGAAGCGCTTCAGCGCCTGGTAGCCGATCTCACCGCGCTCGGCGCGGGCCATTCGCCAGCGCAACAGCGGGTGCAGATCGAGCGGAAGCAGCGAGGCTTCGTGGGCCCAATATTCGAACACCCGCCGCTGGCGCTTCGGACCCCAGGCATCGCCTTCGAGCAGCGTGCGATCATAGCCGCCGAGCCGGGAAAAGGCGGGCAGATAATGCGCTCGGGCCAGCACGTTGACGCTGTCGATCTGGAAAAGGCCGAGCCGGTCGAGGGTCTTGCGCAGATGTGCGGAGGTCGTTCGTTCGGGACGAGAAGCGCCGAACCCCTGTGCCGTAAGCGCGATCCTGCGCGCCTCTTCGAGAGAAAGGGTGTTCGTCACCCGATGCTGCTTGCGCGCCCGAGGTTGGAAGCGTCAAGCGGTTGTCCATGCATCGCTTGCCTTTCACGGAACCTTTGCGGGATAGAAACTCTATTGGGTTGCGGCGCCGCGATCCGATGGGCGCTTGGTGGCTGGAGTAGGCGTGAGCCGTAGCGAAGAAGAGGCGGACGCCGGTAGCCGGCAGGCAATCGCGCCACGTGCGGCCAGACGGTGGCGTCGCGCGGCGGTAGGCTTGGTCGTGCTCGTTTCCGTCGTCGCGGGTGCGGCGTGGCTGCAACGGCGCACGATCGCCCGTAGTTTCGTCGACAGCGAACTGGCTCGTCGTGGCGTCCCGGCGCGATATGAGATCGAGCAGCTTTCGCCCTGGCGGCAGCGGCTGACCAATGTCTCGATCGGCGATCCGCGTGACCCCGATCTGGTCGCGGACTGGATCGAGCTTCGAACCTCGCTCACGCCCTGGCGCGCCGAGGTGCTGGTTGCGAAGGCGGGCAAGGTCCGGGTGAGGGGCCGGATCGTGAATGGTGCGCTCTCGCTCGGCTCGCTCGACCGGCTGCTGCCGCCGCCGTCCGGAAAGCCGTTCGAACTTCCCCGCATGATCGTCGACGTCACCGACGCGCAATTCCGGCTCGACAGTGGCGGCGGGCTGGTCGTGCTTGGGCTGAGCGGGAAGGGCATGCTGACCGACGGCTTCGCCGGAACGCTGCGTGCGCACTCGGCCCGCCTCGGGATCGCCGGCTGCACGCTGGACGATGTCGCCGCGACGATGCGGGTCCGCATCAAGGATGGCGCGCCGGGCGTCGACGGGCCGGCCCGGGCGGCCCGGATCGCCTGCGCGGATATGCATGCCACACAAGCGCGGATCGACCTCAAGGCTGCGCTCGACGCCTCACTGGTGCGCTGGAAGGGCAGTGCCGGCCTGGGTGCGTCGGCGATGGCATCGCCCCTGGGCCGGTTGAGCCGGCTGAGCGGTACGATCGGCTTCGATGGCGACCGCAGCCGGACGAGCGGTGAGGTCAGGCTTCGCTCCGGCGCGGTGTCGTCACCGGAAATCAGCGCCGGTTCGGCGGCGATATCCGGCCGCTATGCGATCGGCGAAACCACCACATTCCAGGGTGAGACCAGCGTCCAGGACGCGGCGCTGCCGGCGCCCCTGCTCGGCCGCGTCGCGGCCCAGGGCGACAGCGGACGGGGCACGCCGGCGGCGCCGCTGATCCGGCAGCTCGCGCTTGCCTTGCGAGAGGCTGGCCGGGGTTTCGGCGGCTCCGCAGCCGTCGAACTCGCCATGCGCGGCGACCGCAGCGCGCTTCGCGTGCGGCGGCTCGACCTTGCCGCCCGCTCCGGCGCGCATCTGCGCTTCGATCGGGGCGCCGGTCTCGGACTGGATCTGCGCAACGGCGGGATCGATCTCGCCGGACAGCTTGCGCTCGGCGGTGGCGGTCTGCCGGAAGCGGCGGTGCAGCTGACGCGCCGGTCGGGGAGCGACGAGCTGCGCGGTACCGGCATCGTCCGCCCCTATCGCGCCGGCGGTGCCTCGCTCGAACTCTCGACCCTCGCTTTCCGCCTGCGTGGCCAGATGGGCGAGGTGCGGACCGCGATGAGCCTGTCCGGCCCGCTCGGCGATGGCCGGGTGGACGGATTGTCGATGCCGCTGTTGCTGCGCTGGAACGCGCGGATGATCGACGTGAACCCGGGGTGCGCCACGATCGGCTTCGCGCGCATCGCCGCTGCCGGCGCGGTGCTCGACGGCGACCGGCTCGAGCTATGTCCGGTCGGTCCGGCCATGGCGCGCTGGACCGCGAAGGGGATGAGCGGCGGTATTCGCGTCGTGAAGCCTGACCTCAAGGGCGAAATGGGGGATAGCCCGCTGATCCTCGCGGCGGACGCCGCGCAGCTCGATCTTTCCGCCAGCCGTTTCGCGATCGCCAATGCCGCGGTGCGCCTGGGTACCGATCAGGCGACGCGCCTCGACATCGGCCAGCTCGGCGGCGATTTCCGCGCCGGTCTGGGGGGTGAGTTCGACGCGCTCGCCGGCCGCATCGGTGCCGTGCCGCTGGCGCTGTCCAACGGCAGGGGCAACTGGCGGTTCGAGCAGGGCGACCTGTCGCTTCGCGGCGGCTTCGTCCTGTCCGACACCGAGGCTCAGGCGCGCTTCGAACCCGTGCACGCCCCCGACGCGACCTTGAAGCTGAGCGACGGGAAGATCACCGCGCAAGCCGCGCTTATCGGTCCCAAGCGTCAGGTTTCGGTGGGAAGTGTGACCATCGCGCACGATCTGGCGCAGGGGACGGGACACGCTCTGCTCGACATCCCTGGTATCCGTTTCCAGACCGAAGGGCTGCAACCCAACGAGCTGACCCCGCTCACCTATGGCGTGATCGCCGATGTGGACGGGCTGGTCGCCGGCACCGGCCGCTTCGACTGGACGGGCGAGACGGTGACGAGCACCGGCCGCTTCACCGCGACCAATGTCAGCCTGGCGGCGGTCTTCGGGCAGGTTCAGGGGCTGACGACCCGGCTCGACTTCGACGATCTTCTCAACATGCGCACCGCGCCGGGGCAGGCGGCAAGTATCGCGGAGATCAACCCCGGCGTGCCGGTCCGCGAGGGCGCGTTGCGCTATCGCCTGCTCGATGCCCGCCGCGTCGAGGTGGAAGGCGGGCGCTGGCCCTTTGCCGGGGGCGAGCTGATCCTCGACCCCACCATTCTCGACTTTGACGAGACGCGCGAGCGGCGGATGACCTTTCATGTGAAGGGCGTCGACGCGGCGCTGTTCCTCAAGGAAATGGCGTTCGACAATCTCGACGCCACGGGTACCTTCGACGGCACCCTCCCGATGATCTTCGACGCCAAGGGCGGCCGGATCGAGGGCGGCGAGCTGCGCGCGCGGGCCGGCGGGCGCCTCGCCTATGTCGGCGAGGTATCGCGGCAGGATGTCGGCCTGTGGGGGAATATGGCGTTCCAGGCGCTGAAATCGCTGAACTACAAGAACCTCACCATCCGGATGAGCGGCCCGCTGGCGGGCGAGATGATCACCGATGTCAGCTTCTCCGGCGTCAGCCAGGGGGAGGGGACCAAGTCCAACTTCCTGATCCGCAGGCTGGCGAAACTCCCCTTCGTGTTCAACGTCCGGATCAGCGCCCCCTTCCGCCAGCTGCTCGACTCGGTTCAGTCCTGGTACGATCCCAGCCGCCTGATCGAGCGCAACCTGCCTTCGTTGATCGAAGAACAGAAACGTGCGCAGGAAGCCGCCAAACCCGCCGTTCAGCCCCGTGAAAGCGGTCCTGTCCCATGAAAGGCAAGTATATGCAGCTACGAAGCAAGACACAGGCGTTGCCGCGATGGCTTGGATATCTCGGGGTGGCCCCCGCGATGGTCGCGGGCGGCTGCGTCAACGTGACGGCGCCCGACAAGCCGATCGTCATCAACCTCAACATTTCGATCACCCAGGAAGTGGTCTATCGTCTCGACAACAAGGCGAAGGCCATCATTCAGGACAATCCGGGAATCTTCTGATGCGCAAGATGCTATCCACCTTCGGCCTGGCGGCGGCGCTCACCGCGACGCTCGTCGTTCCCGCCTCCGCCCAGCGCGATCCCGCCTATCAGTCGGCCCGCCAGGCCGGCCTCGTTGGCGAGCAGCCAGACGGCTATCTCGGCATCGTCGGCAGCGCGACGCCCGAGCTTCAGGCGATCGTGAACAACATCAACATCCAGCGGAAGCGCCAGTACACCCAGCAGGCGGCGGCGAGTTCGACGGTTGAGCAGATGGCCTTCGTCACCGGCTGCAACCTGATCGCGCGCACCGCGGCGGGCGAGAAGTACCGCGCGCCCGACGGCCGCTGGCTGACCCGTGGCGGCGATGCCCCGGTTCGGGATCCGCGCTGCCTCTAGGTGACGGCCAAATCGACGGGGAGCGGCGATCGGCCTCGGGTCGATCCGTCACTCCCCGACGAGTTCCCTTTCGGCATCCTCGCCATGAAGGTTCATCAGCGAATCCATCAGGTCGCTCTCGGCGCTTGAGCACACACCCAGCACCACCGCCTCGTCGCAGCCTTCGCCGGTGATGTAGGCGTGGCCCATGTTCGAATCGATGTAGATCGACTGGCCCTGATTCAGTGCGACCGGATCGTAGAATTCGGTATGCACCACGATATTGCCCGACACGACGAAGACGAACTCCTCGCCGGGATGGCGGACGAGTTCGCCGAATTCTTCGGGCGTCTTGGCACGAATGCGCGTCATGATCGGCAGCATTCGTTTCCGCCGCAGCTCCGTGCATAGGTAGAAATAGTCGTAGTTGGACGTCTTGACCCGCACCGCGCGGTCCAGGTCGCCGATGCTGCGCCGGGCGGTGACCTGCGGTTCGCCGCCATCATTCTCGGCGAACAGCTCTGACATGCGGATGTTCAGCCGCCGGCTGAGCTGAAGCAGCTTGTCGTAGGAGAGCGTGAGGCGGTCATGCTCGATCTTGGACAGTGTCGAGACCGGGATGCCGGTCTGCTCGCTCATTTCCTTGAGGGTCCAGCGATTGCGATCGCGTAGACCGCGCAACAATTTGCCGAGCGTAGGCTGGCCGTTCTTCATGCGATGCGGTGCTTTGGTCGGTCGAGCGCGTTTCGGTTTGAGATCATCTTGTCGCAATCGAAAATAGGGTCCGAATCGTAACTATACCGGCCTTGTCGATCAGCGCAATCGAGGGAGCCGAGAGGCCTCTCCCGATTGCGGGCGGAACCGAAGGGCGGGCTGGACCCTCGCTACGGCCATCGATGTCGAAATCGGCCATTGACAAACCGAACGCAGAAGGATTGTCTCAAAATGAAAAAAATTTCATTTGAGAAACTGTCCGTGCCTTTGAAATGTGGGCGCGTGACGCGGGGAGGGCAAGATGCGGTTTGGCGGACTGGTCAAGATGGCGGGCGCGCTCGCGCTGGCGGTGCTGGCGGGCACCGCCGTGTCGAACCCGGCTCCGCCCGGAGCACCGGCCGAGAGTGTCGTCACGCGGCTCCCGGAGCGCGAACTGACCAAGGCGGACGTCGATACCTGGCTGGACGGCTATATGCCTTACGCGCTCGAACGCGGCGATGCGGCCGGTGCCGTCGTCGTCGTGGTTAAGGATGGCAAGCTGCTCACCCAGAGGGGGTTCGGTTACGCCGATGTCGCGAAACGGCAGCCGGTCGATCCTGAAACGACGCTGTTCAAGCAGGCGTCGGTGTCGAAGACGATGACCTGGACCGCGGTCATGCAGATGGTCGAGGCGGGCAAGATCGACCTCGACAAGGACATCAACGCCTATCTCGATTTCAAGATTCCGCCCTATGACGGCAAGCCTGTCACGATGCGCAACCTGATGACGCACACCGCGGGCTTCGATGAGGTTCAGCGCGGCCTCAACAGCTACGATATCAAGGATATCCCGACCCTCGCCGTAGCGATGAAGCGGCAGGTTCCGGCGCGCATCTATGCGCCCGGCGGCACGCCCGCCTATTCGAACTATGGTACCGCGCTTGCCGCCTATATCGTCGAGCGGGTCTCGGGCCTGCCCTTCGACGACTATGTCGAACAACGGATCTTCGCGCCGGCCGGCATGGCGCATTCGACGCTGCGCGCGAAGCTGCCGGCACGGCTCGAGCCGCTGCTCGCCAAGGGCTATAATCTGGGTTCGGGCAAGCCGGGGCGGCCCGAGCTCAACAGCTTCGCGCCGGCTGGCGGCATGGCCGCGTCGGGCGCCGATCTCGGCCGCTTCATGATCGCACATCTCGACAATGGCGGGCCGCTGCTCAAGCCGGAAACCGCGCATCTGATGCATGACAGCATCACCCGCATGATCCCGCCGCTCAACGGCATGGCGCTGGGCTTCTACGAACAGAATATCAACGGGCGCAGGGTGATTTCGCACGCCGGCGATTCGCTCGAGTTCCACAGCCAGATGTGGCTGTTTCTGGGCGAGAGGGTCGGCATCTACATGTCGATGAACGCGGCGGGTTCGAACAAGGTGTCGGGCGCGATCCGCAGCCAGTTGTTCGAAGGATTCGCCGATCGCTACTTCCCCGCGGACCAGCGTGACGGCCGCGTCGATGCAGCGACGGCGCGCGAACATGCGCGGATGATGGTCGGGACGTACAACAAGACCCGGCGGATCGAAGCGAGCTTCCTGAAGGCGCTTGAACTCTTCGGCCAGTATAAGGTCTCGCTCGATGCCGAGGGCGGCCTTGTCTTCAGCGCGGCGCAGGAGGTTGGCGGCGCGCCTCGCAAATGGGTCGAGATCGCACCCTTTGTCTGGCGCGAGGTCGGCGGAAAGATGCGGCTGGCGGCCAAGGTGGAGAATGGCCGCGTCGTCCGCTTCGGGATCGATTCCGCGTCTCCCTACATGCTGTTCGAGCCGGTGCCCTGGTACGGCTCCAGCGCCTGGCTGCTCCCCGCGCTGCTTGTCAGCCTTGGCGTGCTGCTGCTGACCGCGTTCTTCTGGCCGATCACCGCTTTGGTCCGACGGCATTATGGCGCACACCCGGCGCGCAGCGTTGCGGAATGGCGGGCCTATCGCCTTACCCGCGCGCTCGCCGGGATCGCGGTGGCGGTGATGGTCGCGTGGCTGGCGTTCGCGACGTCGCTCCTGTCGGACTTCTCGTCGATGAACGGTGAGCTCGATGGGATGCTGATCGCATTGCGGATCGCGACGCCGCTGATCCTCTTCGCGCTGCTTGGCGCCGCGGCCTGGCATCTCTGGCTGGTCTGGAAGGGCGCGCCGGGCAAGTTCAGCCGCTTCTGGAGCGTGGTGCTGGTGATCGGCGCGATCGTGTTGCTGTGGATCGCGATCGTCTTCCACCTCATCGGTTGGGGGACCGCGTTCTGACGCATCGAATCTTGTTGAAGTTTCTAAATAGAGAATTATTGTCGAATCAGGTCATCGAGGCGTGCGGCGTGCAATCGCCTCGAATGTCCGGCTTCTGATTTTAGCAGGGTGAGTACGTGAACATCCAAACCTCTCTCGATGTGGGCGCCGGGTCGTTGGTCCTGCCGCAGCCCTATCTGCTCTTCCTCGGCGACACGACCGAGCGCGGCTATGCGAAGACGGCGTTCGGGCTACGCGACTGGGCGCCCGAGAAGTGCGTCGGCGAATATGCGTTGCCGGGTGCGACAGTCAGCGCGGGGCTCGAGCAGCTCACCCCGGCGCAGGCTCAGGCGCGCGGCGCTCGCTCGATGCTGATCGGTGTTGCGAACAGCGGCGGCGTCATCGCCGCGAGCTGGATTCCAGCGCTGGTCGAAGCGCTCGACGCCGGCCTCGATATCGTCAGCGGCATGCATATGCGGCTGGGCGATATCCCCGGACTCGCCGAACGGGCACAGCGTCTCGGCCGGCAGTTGATCGATGTGCGCCACCCGCCCGCGGGCTTGCCCGTCGGTTCGGGCCGCAAGCGGACCGGCAAGCGCCTGCTCACCGTCGGAACCGACTGCGCGCTGGGCAAGAAGTACACCGCGCTCGCGATCGCGCGTGCTCTGGCCGACCGCGGGGTCGACGCCGACTTCCGCGCTACCGGCCAGACCGGCATCATGATCGCTGGCGGCGGCATCCCGATGGACGCCGTGGTCTCTGATTTCGAGGCTGGCGCCGCCGAAGCCGTGAGCCCCGACGCCGCGCCGGATCATTGGGACGTGATCGAGGGGCAGGGCTCGCTCTTCCACCCGGCCTATGCCGCGGTGTCGCTGGGGCTGCTCCATGGCAGCCAGCCGGACGCGATCATCGTCTGCCACGAACCTGGCCGTACTGAAGTGCTGGGCCTGCCCGGCTACAAGCTGCCGAGCATCGAGGACACGATCGACCTCAACCTACGCCTCGGTGCCCGGACCAATCCGGCGATTCGCTGCGTGGGCGTGTCGTTCAACACCGCGCATATGGACGCGGAAGCGGCGACGGCGCTGATGAAGGCCGAAAGCGAACGGCTCGGGCTTCCGGTCGCCGATCCCATCCGCGGCGGCGAGGCTTTCGACCGCCTCGTGGACGCCTGCCTCGCATGAACCCGGCTTCAGCCATCGAAGGGAACGCATGATGTCCGAAGCCGCGATCAAGAAGCCGGGCGGATGGCGGCGTGTCCTGCGATGGCTGAAGCGCATCCTGCTCGGTCTGCTGGCCCTTGCCATGATCATCGTGATCATCGGCACGATCTATGAGGCGCTGGGGCGCCGCAATGCGCAGACGAATTATCCGCCGCCCGGCAAGCTGGTCGATGTCGGCGGTCGCAAGATGCACATCGATTGTCGCGGCACCGGGTCGCCGACCGTCGTCTTCGAATCCGGGCTGGGTACCGGCGGCACGATCGACTGGACGCTGGTGCACGACAAGATCGCCCAGACGACCCGCGCCTGCGCCTATGATCGCGCGGGGATCATGTGGAGCGACCCCAAGACCACGCCACAGCACGCCGCCGCCGTGGCCGACGATCTTCATGCGCTACTGAAGGGCGCGGGCATTACCGATCCGCTGGTGCTGGTCGGCCATTCGATCGGTGGGCCCTATGTGCGCGCCTATACCGGAAAATATGGCGATCAGGTCGCCGGGCTTGTGCTGGTCGACACCTCTCACCCCGATCAGGTCGCCCGGCTCGGCAAGGTCTCGAACACCAACGCGCATCCGGGGCAGGTCGCGTGGATCATGCACACGGCGACGAAGCTGGCATGGACCGGCGCCGTGCGGTTCCTGATGGCCAATGCGGGGCAGGGGGACTTGCCCAAGGATGCGACGGCGAAGCTGGCCGCGTACGCCAGCACCTCGGTGGTCGGCGCGACGTCGGAGCTCGACGGGTTCGACGCCACGATGGACGATGCGCGCGTGGTCCGCAGCTTCGGCAACCGCCCGGTGATCGCGCTGACGGCGATGAAGCCGCTTGCCGCGGAGGAATTGCAGGGGCTGAACATGAAGGCGGCGGACGGCGCACGGTTCAAGGCGGAGTGGAAACAGCTCGGTGCCGAGCAGGCCGCGCTCTCGACCCGTGGCCGCCAGCAGACCGTGCCCGACGCCGGCCACTACATCCAGATCGACCGGCCCGACATCGTCATCGCCGCGGTTCGCGAGGTGGTGGGCGAAGTCCGCGCCGACAGCGCCAGGAAACCGGCCACCAGCCAGTAACAATGTCGCCGGGGCACCGGCAGGGAGATGGAATGATGAAGCGTAAGATCCTGTTCGGCGCCCTGTCGTTGCTGCTGGTCGCCAATGCGCCAGCGCCCGAATACGACATCGTGATCCGGAATGGCCGCGTGCTCGACGGCGCGGGAAGCCCGTGGGTTCGCGCCGATGTCGCGGTGAAGGACGGACGCGTGGTCCGTATCGGCCAGGTCTCGGGCAAGGGCGCCAGGGAAATCGACGCGCGCGATCGCTATGTCTCGCCCGGTTTCATCGACATGATGGACCAGTCGGGCAGCGTCCTGCTCAAAAGCGGCGCGGCCGAGAACAAGCTGCGCATGGGCGTGACCACGGTGATCGCGGGCGAGGGTGGCACCCCGGTGCCCGCCGCCGAAATCCCGGCCTATTTCGGCAAGCTCGAGCAGCAGGGCATTTCGATCAACTTCGGCACCTATTACTCCGCCACCCAGGCGCGGATGAAGGTGATGGGCGAAGGCGACGGATCGCCGACCGCGGCGCAGCTCGAGGAGATGGGCCGCGAGGTGAAGCTCGCGATGCGGAATGGCGCGTTCGGTATCACCAGCGCGCTGATCTACCCGCCCAGCAGCTTCCAGACGACGTCGGACCTGGTCACGCTGGCGAAGGTCGCGGCGCAATGCGACGGCTTCTACGCCACCCATATGCGCGACGAGAGCGAAGGGCTGGTCAAGGCGGTCGAGGAAGCGATCGAGATCGGCGAGAAGGGCGGGGTCAAGGTCGAGATCTTCCACCTCAAGGGTGCCTATGCGCCCGGCTGGGGCAAGCTGATGCCGCAGGCGCTGGCGGCGATCAACGCGGCGCGCGCGCGCGGCGTCGATGTTGCGGCTGACCTCTATCCCTATACCGCCGGCGGTACGGGCCTCGAGATCATCGCGCCGAGCTGGGTCTGGGCCGATGGGGTGCAGAAAGGGATCGAGCGGCTGCGCGATCCCAAGGTGCGCGAGCGGATGAAGAAGGAGGTCGCCGCCGGATCGATGCCCGGCTGGTCGAACCTCGTCCACGCCTCGGGCGGCTTCCAGAACGTTCGCCTCGCTAACGGCTTCAGCGACAAATACCGGCCCTATCACGGCAAAAGCCTGGCCGAGATCGGCGCCGCGCTGAAGCGCGATCCCGCCGATGTCGCATGGGATATCCTGCTCGAAGGCCTGCCCAACCGCTCGGTCGCGCTCTATTTCATGATGAACGAGAAGGATATCGAGACTGCCCTAAAGCAGCCCTGGGTCAGCATCGGCAGCGATGCCGCCGCGTCGGAGAAATTCGGCGAGATGGACGACCTGGGTCTGCCGCACCCGCGCGCCTATGGCACCTTTCCGCGCATCATCGCCGAATATGTGAAGCGTCGCCCCGTGCTGTCGCTCGAGGACGCGGTGCGCAAGATGACCGGCTGGCCGGCGCAGCGCATGGGACTCACCGATCGCGGGCTGATCCGCGACGGGATGCGCGCCGACATCGTCGTGTTCGATCTGAACACGCTCGACGACGTCGCGAGCTGGGACAAGCCGACCGCCTCGCCGACCGGGATTGAGACGGTGATCGTCAACGGCGTCGTCACCTTCGCCGACGGCAAGCATAGCGGCGCAAAGGCGGGCAAGGTGCTTCGCCACGGCTGCGGCGTCTAAGGTCATGGCCCGCTATCTCTCCCGGCTTTGCCTCGGCGGACTCGCGCTCGCCGTCTCGGCGCCCGCTCTGGCTGTGGGGCCGAAGGTCGCGACCCCCGAAGATCTCGGCATCGCCGTTTCCGCGCAGATCGCCTGCGCCGGCATCTTCGTCGCGGAGCGGACAGAGGCCGATGTGCTGCGCCAGGATATCCATCCCTTCGCCCCGTTCATGAAGGCGGTGACGCTGGCGGTCGATCGCAAGGCGCGCACCGTCACGGCGTCGGCGCCGGGCACCGCGCCGCGGATCGCGCTCTACCGACCGGTCGCCGGGTGCACCTTGCTGACCGGCGATGTGTCGACCGCCGCGCTCGATGCGCAGGCGGCGCGGCTCAAGCCGATGCGGGCGAAGGCAGCGAAGCCCTGGCCGATCGGTGATGCCCCGGTGACGAAGCTTCAGGCGGCCGCCGAAGCCAAGCTGGATCGCGCCGCGCTCGACACGGCGGTGAGGGCCGCCTTCGACGAGCAGAACAAGGACGGCTATCCCGACACGCGCGCGATCGTCGTGGTTCAGGGCGGCGCGATCGTCGCTGAACGCTATGCGCCGGGGTTCGACCGAAATACCGAGATGCTCGGCTGGTCGGCGAGCAAGAGCATCATGGGAACGCTTGTCGGTCTGCTTGTCGATGACGGCGTACTGAAGCTCGACGACCCCGCACCGGTGCCCGAGTGGCAGGGCGAGGGCGATCCGCGCGCCAAGATCACGCTGCGCCAGTTGCTCACGATGTCGAGCGGCCTTGCCTTCAGCGAAAGCTATGTGCCCGGCAATGACTCGATCAAGATGCTGTTCGAGGCGGGCGACATGGGCGCGATGGCGGCGGCGAAGCCGTTGAAGGACGCACCCGGCACGAGCTGGAGCTATTCGTCGGGGACGACCAACATCCTCTCGCGCATCGTGTTTCAGGCGACCGGCGGGACGCTGGCGGGCATGACGCGTTTCGCGCAGAAGCGATTGTTCGAACCCACCGGAATGACCAGCGCGCTGATCGAACCGGACGAGGCCGGGGTCCAAGTCGGCAGTTCCTATGCCTATGCCACCGCGCGCGACTGGGCGCGCTATGGCGTGCTTCACCTCAACGGGGGCAAGGTCGGCGGCAAGCAACTGCTCTCAAAGGCATGGCTCGATTTCGCGGTGACCCCGACCAAGGCCTCTCCGCGGCCCGTCTATGGCGCGCAGCTCTGGCTGAACCAGGCCGAAAGCGCGGGCGAGCGCCGCAAGCTCTACCCCGACTTACCCGAGGATACCGTGATGGCGCGGGGGCACAGCTTCCAGATCGTCGCCGCGATCCCGTCGCAGGACGCGGTGATCGTCCGGCTCGGCTGGACCCCCGAGGGGCAGAGTTTCGACTGGAACAAATATCTCTCGCGGATCGCGGCGGCGCTCGCGCCCGCAAAGACGACTCCCTGAATCGATCGAAGGACGAATTTCGATGACGAATACCCAGCTTTCGCTCGACGTGGCGATCGACTCGCTTCCGCTTGCCAAGCCGTTCCGCATCTCCGGCCATGTCTTCACCGAGGCGCCGGTGGTGATCGTCACGGTTTCGGACGGCATTCACATCGGGCGCGGTGAGGCGGCGGGAGTCTATTATCTGGGTGACGATGTTCCGGCGATGACCGCGGCGATCGAGGGGGCACGGGCGGCGGTCGAGGCCGGGATCACCCGCGACGGACTGCAGAACCTGCTGCCGGCCGGCGGCGCGCGCAACGCGATCGACTGTGCGTTGTGGGAGCTTGGCGCACGGCGCAGCGACACGCCGGTGCACGAGCTGGCGGATCTGCCCGCGCCGCGCGCGCTGCGCACCACCTTCACGCTTGGCGCCGACGACCCCGAAGTCATGGCGGCGGGCGCACGCGACTTCGCACAGGCACGCGCGCTCAAGCTCAAGCTGACCGGCGATCTCGACCTCGACATCGCCCGGGTCGACGCGGTGCGCGCGGCGCGCCCCGATTGCTGGATCGGCGTCGATGCCAATCAGGGCTTTGCGATCGGCGAGCTGGACCAGCTGATCGCCGCGCTGGTCGCCGCCGATGTGAAGCTGCTCGAACAACCGCTGGCGCGCGGGCGCGAGGCCGACCTCGACGGCTATGGCAGCCCGATCCCGCTTGCGGCGGACGAGAGCGTTCTGACGCTCGCCGATATCGATGGGCTGGTCGGCCGGTTCGACGTCGTCAACATCAAGCTCGACAAGTGCGGCGGCCTGACCGAGGGCCTCGCCATGGCGCGCCGCGCGCGCGAGCTGGGTCTTGGCGTGATGGTCGGCAACATGGTCAGTTCCAGCCTGGCGATGGCGCCCGCCTTCATCGTCGGCCAGCTCTGCGACATCGTCGATCTCGACGGACCGATCTTCCTTGCCGCCGACCGCACGCCCTCGATCGAATATCGCGACGGCGATGCCTGGTGCAGCGAAGCAATCTGGGGACGCGGATGACCGCGCCCGAAACCGACAGGAGAAGGAACAGGGCATGAAGAAGGTCATTGTGGCGGCGCTGACCTGCGCCGCATTCGTCCAGCCTGCCATCGCGCAGGAAGCGCCGGCACGGACCTATGTCCATGCCGGCCGTTTGCTTGCCGATCCGGCGAGTGGCCGGGTCGAGACGGCGAAGACGATCGTCGTCGAGCGCGGCAAGATCGTCGAGATCCGCGACGGCTATGTCGGCGAGGGGAAGGTGGTCGATCTGCGCGACGCGTTCGTCATGCCCGGCCTGATCGACAGCCATGTTCACCTGACCTTTGAATCGAGCCCGACCAGCCGGCTCGACGCGGTGACCAAATCGACCACCGACCAGGCGTTCGACGGCGTCGTCTATGCCGGGCGGACGGTTCGCGCCGGCTTCACCACGGTCGTCGATCTCGGCGCGTCGATGGAAGCGATCAAGGCGCTGCGCGACGCGACCGCCAGCGGCAAGATCGTCGGCCCGCGCATCATCGCCGCGGGCGGGGTCGCCGCGCATGGCGGGCATGGCGATGCCCATGGATATCGTCAGGAGATCATCGACCTGTTCCGCTCGCCGACGCTCTGCTCGGGCGCCGACGATTGCGCGCGCGCGGTGCGGCAGGCAATTCAGTCGGGTGCCGACATCATCAAGACCGCCTCGACCGGCGGGGTGATGTCGAACACCGCGGCGGGTCTCGGCCAGCAGATGAGCGACGCCGAATTGGTTTCGATCGTCGAGACCGCGCATCGGCTCGGCCGTAAGGTCGCCGCGCACGCGCATGGCACCGACGGCGTCAACGCCGCGCTGCGCGCGGGCGTGGACTCGGTCGAGCACGGCACGTTCATGGACCCGGAATCGATCCGGCTGTTCAAGGCGAAGGGGAGCTATCTCGTCCCGACCCTGCTTGCCGGCGACACGGTGGCGCGGCAGGCCGATACCGCCGACTGGATGCCCGAGCCGGTCCGCGTCAAGGCGCGCACCGTTGGTCCGCTGATGATCGATGCGCTGCGTCGTGCCCATCAGGGCGGCGTCAAGATCGCCTTCGGCACCGACTCCGCCGTGTCAAAGCATGGCGAAAATGCCCGCGAGTTCGCGCTGATGGTGAAGGCGGGGATGACCCCGCTCGACACGATCCGCGCGGCGACCGTGTGGGGCGCGACGCATATCGGGCTGGAGAATGAGATCGGCTCGATCGCGGCGGGCAAGGCGGCCGACATCGTCGCGGTGCGCGGCGATCCGCTCAAGGACGTCAAGCAACTCGAAGCGGTGCATTTCGTGATGAAGGGCGGCGCCGTCGTCCGCCCGGCCGGGGAGTGATCCGGCCTCGTCGTTCCACACAAGAATGAGCGGCCTCGCAGCGCGAGGCACGCCGGGAGAGTGAGAGATGCGATCGATCGTGCAAACAGCCTTGTTGCCGTTCGCCCTATTGCTGGGCGTCGGTGCATCGGGGCAGGCGCAAACGCCTGTCCCGGCCGCCCCGAAGGCGGCGCAATCGGCTCCGGCCGCCGCCCCGGCAGCGGCGCCCTTGGCGCCGGGCGCCAGGCCGCTGACCAAGGAGGACCTTGACGGCTGGCTCGACGGCCTGATGCCCTACGCGCTCGCACGCGGCGACCTGGCGGGCGCCGTCGTGGTCGTGGTCAAGGACGGCCAGGTGGTGACCCAGCGCGGCTTCGGCTATGCCGATGTCGCCAAGCGCACCCCGGTCGATCCGGACAAGACGCTATTCCGCCCCGGATCGGTGTCGAAGCTGTTCACCTGGACCGCGGTGATGCAGGAGGTCGAGGCGGGCCGCATCGATCTCGACAAGGACGTCAACGCCTATCTCGATTTCCAGATTCCGGCCTATCAGGGCAAGCCCGTGACGATGCGCCAGCTGATGACGCATACGGCCGGGTTCGAAGAGCATGGCAAGCGCACCATCTTCGAGGACCTCAAGTTCAACATCTCGCTCGGCGACTATGTGAAGATCCAGCCCAAGCGGATCTACGCCGCGGGGACGACGCCGTCCTATTCCAACTACGGCACGGCGCTGGCGGGCTATATCGTCGAGCGTACCTCGAAGATGTCGTTCGACGACTATATCGAGCAGCGCATCTTCCGTCCGCTCGGCATGGCCCGTTCGACCTTCCGCCAGCCGCTGCCCAAGGGGTTCGAGCCGCACATGGCTGCGGGATACCGCAAGGGTTCGGATGCGGCATCGAAGTTCGAGATCGTCGGCCCGGCACCGGCAGGCTCGCTTTCGTCGACCGGTGCGGACATGGCGAAGTTCATGATCGCGCACCTCAACCAGGGCGCAGGGCTGATGAAGCCCGAAACCGCGAAGACGATGCACGACACGCCGCTGACCTTGCTGCCGCCGCTCAACCGGATGGAACTGGGTTTCTTCGAGACGAACATCAACGGCCGCCAGGTGATCGCGCACCTGGGCGATACCCAGCTGTTCCACACCGCGCTCCATTTGTTCATGAACGAGAAGATCGGCCTCTATCTGTCGGTCAACGCGACCGGGGCGGAGGGCGCGGCTGGGCCGGTGCGCAAGGCATTGTTCGAGAAATTCGCCGACCGCTATCTGCCCGGCAACGAAATGCCCACGACCCGAGTCGATGCGAAAACCTCGGCCGAGCATGCGCGGATGATGGCCGGAAACTGGCTCAACAGCCGCCGTGCTGAATCGAACTTCTACGCGCTCGCCTCGCTCGTCGGTCAGTTCACCATCAGCGTCGGCCCGAACGGCGAGTTGCTCGTTCCGGCGCTGCGCGACATCAACAACGCGCCGACGAAATGGGTCGAGACCGCGCCGTTCGTCTGGCACAACGCCAACGGTCATGGCCGGCTCGCCGCGCAGGTCGTCGACGGCAAGGTCGTGCGCTGGAGCATGGACGGCATCTCACCCTTCATGGTGTTCGACCGCGCGCCCACGTTCAAGTCGGCGGCGTGGATCAAGCCGGCCTTCTATGTCGGGTTCGCCGTACTGCTGCTGACCTTCCTGCAATGGCCGGTCTCGGCCCTGATCCGCCGCAACTACAAGGCGCCGTTGACGCTCTCGCGCCGCTCGCTGCTCGCCTATCGCGGGGTGCGGGTCGCGTCGGGGCTGGTGATTGCGCTCACCACCGCATGGCTGGTCAGCCTGTCGACGCTCAAGGCGATCCCGTCCTTCGATCCCTGGCTGTGGGTCTTGCAGATCTCGGGCCTGATCGTCTTCGTCTGCGGCGTGCTGATCGCATTGTGGAACCTGCGCATCGTCCTTCAGGAAAAGCGCGGCTGGTTCCGCGCGCTCTGGGCGGTGCTGGTGCTGCTGGCGATGCTGCTGGCGCTTCACATCGCTTGGACCTTTGGCCTGATCGCGATGACGGTGAACTACTGATCCTCACCACCGACTGAAACCGCGGCTCGTCCTCGAGCCGCGGTTTCCCCAGTGCCGCCGCGCCCGACGATGCTCCCTTCGTCAGGCGCGGCGAAGCTGTCTCTGCCGTATGAACTCGCCGAACCCGATCTGACGGGCGGGGAGGGGGATATCGCCGTTCCCGAACGACGGGTAGGCGTCGGCGGAAGGCTTGAGCTGTCCCGGTGCCCTCGTGGTTCGATCGCCCGCCACGGCAAGCCGGTCATCCCATAAGCCGATGCGGTCGCTGCGCCAGCCAGAGCGGCATCACCTGACCTGGTGCTGGGCGGACGGGAGAAATCCT
Source organism: Sphingomonas sp. GW821-FHT10C01 (assembly GCF_059415525.1). Lineage (NCBI taxonomy): Bacteria > Pseudomonadati > Pseudomonadota > Alphaproteobacteria > Sphingomonadales > Sphingomonadaceae > Sphingomonas > Sphingomonas sp. GW821-FHT10C01. The sequence continues at coordinate 70,968 of NZ_JBWKNK010000007.1, forward strand.
TCTGCTCCTCTCGGAGCCCCAGCTGATCCCCTCGCCAAGTCTAGCCTCCCGGCTTGGCTGAGAGGGCCTCAACATAGTTGCGATGACTGTACCCATGCAAATTTCGGGTTCGTGGCTGTTTCATCCAACGGAGCGGAACAAACAAAAAGAGGCGGCGGGTAATCCCGCCGCCTCCAGTGATCTGAGGATGAAGCTCGAGGGTCAGAAGGTGAGCTTCACACCACCAGAAACATAGCGCCCGATCACGTCGTAGTTCGGCGTGATATACTGGGTAAGCGGCGGATCGCGGTCGAACAGGTTGTTGACGTTGCCGAACAGCGTGAACGAACCGACCTTGGCCTGAAGTCCGATATCGACATAGGTGCGGCTGCCATTGCGGCCGTCGACGATCTTCTGCGCGTTATACGTGCCGCCACCGACATAACGGACACGCAGATTGGCGCCGAAATTGGCGTTGTCGAACGCCACCGTCGTGCTCCCGCGCCATTTCGGGGTCGAGAAGGCGGTCTCGCCGCCGACGATGCCCGACACCTCGACGCCGTCGACCTTCAGGTGGAGGACGTGGTTGGCCAGCGCACGGACGGTCAGTTGCCCGTTGCCGAGCGCCGTGCGGTACGTTGCTTCGATGTCCAACCCCTGCGTGTTGTAGTTGGCGAGGTTGAGATACGGGTTCGTCATCGTGTCGATTTCGCCGTTCGTCTTGCGGACGATGACGCCGCCGCAGGTCGGATCGGACGGTGCCTTGGCAAAACACTGGGTGAGCAGCGTCTGCGTCGGGATCACCGTGATGACGTTGTCGATGTTGATGTCGTAATAGTCGACCGACAGGCGGAAGCCCGGGATGAAGCTCGGCGAATACGATCCGCCCAGCGTCAGCGTGTGTGAGATCTCCGGCGTGAGGTTCTTGTTGCCGCCGCCATAGACGGTGACGTTGCTCTGGACCGCGCCGCCCCGATAGGGATCCTGGAAGACGCCGATATTCACCGAACGGCTCAGATAATATTCGGTGATGCTGGGCGAACGGATGTCGCGCGAATAGACGGCGCGCAGCAACAGGTCGTTGACCAGGCGCAGCGTTCCGCCGGTCTTCCACGACCAGATACCGCCGCTGGTGCTGTAGTCCGAATAGCGCGCGGCGCCGTTGATCTCGAGCTTGGCCACGCCCTCGGCATTGATCAGCGGCAGGTTCGCTTCGACAAAGGCTTCCTTGACGTTGAAGCCGCCGTTGGTCGCCGACGAATTGAGCACGCTCAGTGCATTGGCCAGCGACAGCGGGTCGACATAGTTGGTGACCTGCTTTTCCCAGCGAACATCGGTGCCGAGCGCGATGTCGACCGGTCCGGCCCAGGTGGAGAAGGGCTGGCCCGACAGGCTGGCGCCCGCCGCGTCGAGCTTGATCGTGGCGATCATGTGCGAGCCGCCAAACGCCCATTTCGCCGCCGCGTCGGAGATATTGCCGTTGCCGAGGATATTGATCGGCACGCAATTGGGGTCGTCATTGGCGGTCGATGCGTCGGCGTTGATCCGGCACGTCGGCGTGCCGCCGACCAGCACTGAATCCACGCCATTGGCGAAGCGCGCCTTGATCCGCTGGTTGTTGATCCCCTGATCGAGCCGGATTTCGCCGTGATCATAATAGGCGTTGTACTTCCAGCCATTGCCGAAGCTGCCCTCCAGGCCGATCGCGCCCTCCAGGTTGCGGCGGCTGTACTTGAGCCTCAGCATCTCCCGCTTGGAGCCGATATCGTCCATGAAGCGGCCGAGCAGGAACGGTCCGGTGACGCCGGCGGCGGCCAACCGCGTACGGTTCGCCGCGGTCAGGAAGGCGTTGTCGGGCCGGATCAGCGTGCTCGCGTCGGCCGCGGTCTCGGGGAACAGGCCGTAATTGCCGGTCATGCGGTGGAAGCTGAACTGTGCCCAGACCTTCAACGAATCGGTCACGTCATAGCTGGCGCGGGCAAAGGCGTTGACGCGCTCATAGGGCGCGCTGACCGCGACATAGTCGAAGGTGTTCTGGCCGCCGCCGCCGACCGTCGTCGCGCCACTGGTGACGCTGCCGTACGGGAACGGGCTGATGCTGCCGTCGGGGTTGAAGACCAGGCCATAGGGCGCGGCGCTGGTGCTGAGGATCGAGCCGCCATTATAGACTTGGGTCGAATTGGGATCCCGGACGAACTTCAGGCCTTCGGTCGGATGCACGAACAGGCCGGCCTCGAGGTTGGGACGCCCCTTGCGGCTGAGGATGCCGTTTTCCTTCATATAGTCGCCCGCGACCATGAAGTGGCCGCGCCCGCCCGCGAAGTCGGTGCCCCAGGCGATGTCGGCGCCGTAGCGCCCGCCGTCGCCGCGCGTCGATACGCCCGCCTGGGCGCCGAGCTTCCATCCGGTGAAGTCGTCGTCCAGGATGATGTTGACCACGCCCGCGACCGCGCCCGATCCCCATGCCGCCGATGCGCCGCCGGTGACGACGTCGATGCGCTTGACCAGGCTTTGCGGCACCGTGTTGAGGTCCTGCGAACCCGTGAAGCGGTGGCCGTTGAGCAGGGTGAGCGTGCGCACCCCGCCAAGCCCGCGCATGTCGGCGGTCGAGACGCCGCTATTGGTGTTGCCGGCGGTGGTCGTCGGGGTCGAGCTTGCCCGGAACTGGGGTACGTCGTTCAGTACCTGCGCCACGCTCGGGCGGTTGCCCAGCGCCAGCTCGGCCTCGCCGATCACGGTGGTGGGGGTGGGGGCGTCGAAGCCGGAGCGCTGGATTCGCGACCCGGTCACCACGACCTCCTCTTCGCTGGCCGAGGCCGCCTCCGTGGGCGCCGTCTGCGCATAGGCCGGGCTCAGGCCGATCGTGGCCGTAAGCGCGGTGCTGGCTAGCCAGCCCAGTCGAACAAACTTCATAGAAATCCCCTTCCCTGACTCTGGCGAGCGCTGCAGGTCCGGCCATCTTCTTTAGGAATGGTCTTGAATGAGACTGCGGCTTGCCGATCGACATAGAGGCAGACCATCTGGAGAAATTCAAGATAAAAAGAGAAAAATTTCATATTAGAGAAATATGAGTGTGACTCCGTATGAGTGTGACTCTGGGTGTGTGTGGGGCGAATTGGCGGCGCTTGGACGGTTCTCAGGTCAGCGACGGGTGGGGCCAGCCTGTCTGCGGCGGAGACGACCGCCTCTTCAGGAGTGGGTGCCGGCCGCGATCCGTCTCCGGCAAGCAGCGGCTTCAACCAGGGCGCGTTTCCAGTCGCACGTGGCAGGTGTCGATCGCGCGACCTCTTGCGCGCATCATGGTCCATGTAACTCCCTCTGCCCGATTCCGCTGCTGGGGCCGGCAAGGGGAGGGGGAGTCGGTAAGCGCCGGACGGGCGCACATCGTCCGACGGGCTGGTGCCATCACCTATAGGTCGCCCATCTCCGCGAATGATCGCATGCCCCGCGGATGCGTGGCTGTGACAGTGGCTCGATATACGGCCGTGAACGGCGGAAAACTGCGGTTTTCTGAAAAATTGAAATAAAAGTGCAAAAGCGTGTTGACCGAATCGTGAGGCGGGCATAGAAGCCGCTCCACCGACGGGGTGAGCCACTACGGAGCGCTCTGACGGTCACCAAAAGCAAGGCGCACAAGTCGCCCCGGTAAGAGGGGTTGATGGTGCGTCGGTTTTTGTCGCTCTTTGACATTGTGATTTTGATGAAGGGACATG
>NZ_JBWKNK010000008.1:0-65218 GCF_059415525.1 Sphingomonas sp. GW821-FHT10C01
GGTCGTTGGTTCAAATCCAACCCCCGCAACCATCAACCACAACTCACACACACAGCCGCCCAACGGGCGGCTTTTTTATTGCCCTCCACGCATCGCCGGCGGAATCACCAGGCGGGTGGTTGTGCGGCGACGGCCCCTGCGGCACCGTGCGGACCGTCTCGTCCTTGACGGCGAGACGACCGACTGGAGGTGGAAGCCGATGACGCTGTTATCCTGCCCGTTCGCAACGTCGTTCGACGGATGAAGCCATCCGAAACCCTGTTCGGGCGGCGGTCCTTGTTGGCCGGATCCGTGGCATTGATCGCCGGCGGCGCGGTGACGGCCCGCGCGCGTCCGCGACGCCAGAGCCCGGATGCCGCCAGCAGCTGGATTCCGTCCGAGGCGCAGATTCGCGAACTTCCGCGTTTGATGCGGATCGCCGGCGTGCCCGGCGTCGCCATCGCGGTCGTGGACCGAAGCGGGGCGATCTGGAGCCGGAGCCTCGGCGTGAAGAACATGCTGACCCGCGATCCGGTTCGGAAGGACACGCTGTTCGAAGCCGCGTCGATGACGAAGCCGGTCTTCGCCTATGTCGTGATGCGGCTGGTGGACGAGAAGCGCCTCGACCTCGACAAGCCGCTCGTCGCGTATCGCCGGCCGGCGAATCCGGGCAACGACCCCAATCTCGATCGCATCACCGCCCGCCACGTGCTGGAACATTCGACCGGTCTGCCCAACTGGTCTTCCGAGCCGCTCGTCACCAGCCAGCCTCCCGGATCGGCCTATTCCTATTCCGGCGAAGCCTTTGTGTGGCTGCAGATGGTCGTCGAGACGATCATGGGCATCGGCCTTGGCACCGTGATGCGGGCGAAATTGTTCGATCCGGCCGGAATGTCCCATAGCAGTTTCGGGTGGGACGCGGGGATCGCGAGGTCGCTGGTCTTCGGTCATTCCGAACCGCCGGAAGGCGAGCAGAAGCTGCCACGCCAGCCCACGCGTGAGATGGGCGACCGGCTGCTTGCGGTCGCCTTGAGACGGGGCAAGCCGATCGCCGCCTGGACCTATGAGGATTCGGTCGAGGCGATGCGGGAGACCGATCCGAAGACGCCGCCGTCGACACATGGCCTTCTGGTGAATTCGGCGGGCGGGTTGCTGATGACCGCGTCCGACTATGCGAAGTTCATGGTGCTCATGATGGACCGGTCAAAGCGCGCGGCCTGGGAAATCAGCGATGCGGCCAGGCGGGCGATGCTCACCCCCCGGCTCGATGTGCGGGGACGCGACATTTCGCGGGGGCTGGGTTGGGAACTCGAACAATCCCCGGCGGGTCCGCTGTTCCAGCACAGCGGCAGCAACTACGGAATCTTCAAGACGCTGGGGGTCGGCGACGCCAAAGGCGGGCGGGCGATCATCGTCTTCACCAATGCCGCGAACGGAAATGCGCTCGCGGCGCGGATCGTTCGGGAGGCGACGGGGATCGACCGGTTGAAGTCGCTGGTCTGACCGGCATCGAACGCAGGATCGGATTGGCAAGGCCATCTTTCCGGTTCCGCCAGGCGGGCCGATCCGGCGGACCTTTCAATCCTTCGGTCCGGCACGGGAACCGAGGATCGGCCGCTTGAGAGAAATCTTCTCAAGCGGCCTTCTATTCAGCCGGCTTCTATCAGCCAGGAACGCCCCGATGCCCGACATGGCGCAATACGCGGCCTTCCTGCTCGGCGATCCGGCGCGAAAAGCGGACTACGACCTGATCCTCAAGCGCGCTTCGCTCGAGGAGATGTGGCAGCCCCAGCATTCCGCCGGTGAGGATTTCAGCCACGGCCGCATGGCCACCACTACCCAGATCGGCCTGTCCTTCTTCCTCGACCGGGGTCGAGGGCATCCGTGTGGTCGGCCATAATGGCGACCAGAACGGCTTCCGCGCCGATTTGAGCCTCTGCCCCGATCAGGGGGTTGCGACGCTGCTCGCCTGCAACACCGAAACATGGGGCATGCGGAACGATCTCTCGAACCGAACCACCGCCGACTCACGTGTCGCGCTGACGACCGACGCCCTTTGCCGGACCGCGGGGTAGGGGGCCTCCAATCGGCAATGACCGCGAAGTGCGGGCTACGATGGTTAATTCTGACGCTTTGTTTCCAGCGCTTGCCGATCATTCGGCGGCGGGAAGAGCTAACCCAGATTGATGATTCGCCCGCCGATAGTTAGGGTCCGTGCGTGCGATGACCGAACCCGTGAGACCTTCCTCCGCGCTAACTGCGATTCAGATCGCCACGCTTCGCCTTGTGTATTGCGGACTTTCATCGAAGCAGATCGCCCGGCGGCTGGGCACATCGCCCCACACGATCGACGCTCGCGCCGCGCGGGCCGCTCGGAATCTGGGCTTGCCGGATCGCGGGGCGGCTGCGCGATGGGTGATGGCGAACATGCCGGGCCCATATGAGAGGTTGATATATGAACTGATGGCGGTTGCCCCCCGCCTGCCATCCGCCGCAACCTTCTCCTCGCCGAACGATGCTCTGATCGGTTTGAGCGAGGAGGTTGCGGAAATCCACGCCGCATATGTCCCGCCCTCGAACCTGCTCAGGGGGGAAGTTCGGTCTTGGAAATGGGGAAATCCGGATGAAGTTCGTCCTCTCACACGCGCCGGGCTGATCCTGATCCTCGCGTTCCTGATCCTGGCGATCGTCTTCACCCTGCTTGCGATGGGTGAGCGAGCCAGCGACTGGGCCCGCCAGAATCTTCCAAACTACTCGCAGTCCAACGACTAGCCGCGGCGCCCCTTCGCGCTGCGAAGGGGAATGATGCATGTCTGAATTCATTCATGAGATTGCCGCGGAGGTATCTCCGCTGGTCCTGGCCGCCGACGAGGCCATGGAGGACGCCGTTGTCGCGCTCGCGAACCTGATGGCCGGGGCGGTCGCCAGGCGCCGTGAAGCCGGTATTCTTCCGGCGCACGCTCAGCCGACCGTGCTGCTGCTTCATCGCGCGCTCACGCAGACGATCGAAACGCAGAGCAACGTCCTTCGCGTCCACGGCAAGCTCGCGGACCAGTACCGTACCCTCGCCAGCGATGACGTTCACGCGATCACGGTCGAAGGCGTCCAGCGCTCGGCTGAACGGGCCACGCGTCATCGTCATGGCCTCGTTGCGGTCAACGCTGCCTGAACGTTTGATCGCTTGACCGCAGCCGGCAGGCATGGCGGGTCTAGCCAATGCGATTAGCAATTGTCCTGGCCATTCTCGCCTTCCTGCTCGCGGTCGTCGTGAGCGTTGGATTGAACGCGCACTATGCGCAGACCCATGGAGAGTTCCTTGTCTATGTCTCCGCGGCACGCGTCGCTTTCTACATCGGCTTGGCGATAGGCACATGCACCTATGCCATCCGCTGTGGCGGCACGCCCGAGCGCATAGCCGGGATCGTCATTCTCGCCGGACTGGCGGGGGATCCGATCCTGCATCAACTCTTTCATCTGCGCTTTGGCACGGTCGATCCAACGCATCTCGTCATCGACATCAGCCGGTTCGTGGCCTTCGCCGCCGTCGCACTGGCTGCCAGCAGGTTTTGGCCGATATGGATCAGCTCATTTCAATTGCTCGCTCTCGGCGCGCACGTCGCCAAGGCGATGAATCTCGCGATTCATCCAGTCGTCTACGCCACAATGAGCGTGATGTGGTCGTACGGGATGCTCGCCGTCCTGATCGTCGCGACCCGTTATCATCGGCGGCAGATCGCGCACGGCGCGATGCGGAGATCCTGGAGCGACTTCTCGCGCCAATAGGGGAATCGGCGCGTGAATTCGCGGAGCGCCTGATCCTGCGCTTTGCCTCGCTGGGCGGAGTGCTCAGCGCCAGCTCGACGGCGATCATCAACGAGGCGTCGGCGGATGTCGTGGAACTGCTCGATGCGCACCGTGCGCTCATGGAGCATAGTCTTCGCGACCGGCTTCTCGACATGCCCATCACGGCCAGCGGGGCCGCGCTCGAGCGATACCTCGTGGCCACATTGGGCGATGCGCGCTCGGAGAGAATGCGCGCGCTCTATCTGGATGGCGGCAATCGTCTGATTCAAGACGAATTGATTGCCGAGGGTGATCCGGGATGCATTCCCGTTTCGACCCGCAAGGTGCTGAACCGGGCACTCGAGCTGTCTGCCAGCGCGGTCATCCTTGTTCACAATCATCCGGGCGGATCAGCGGAGCCCAGCTCGGCGGATATCGCGTTCACACGACGCGTTGCCGACGCCGGAAAGCACCTCGCGATCCGGCTTCACGATCATCTCATCATCGCTGGAAGCGCGTGTGTCAGTCTGCGTGAGCGGGGATTGCTTCAATGAACATGCCAATCGAAAATACGCGAGCCGTGGCCGGCAATGCTGAAGAGACGATGTCTGGCCCCAAGCCTGTCGTCCAGATAAGGCGGACTGCTAGCCGCTCGCCCGATAGTGGGGCGCGAGGCGGCACATCGTACGAGCAGTCGATTACCCTGGCAGCGCGGTCGCTCTATCGCGCGAGGCGGCGCCGGCTGCAGCATTTCCCTTCCCTGGAGCGCGACTTCGGCGAACCGGTCTGGGACCTGATTCTCGACCTGTTTGTTGCGGAACGGGAAGGGCGATCGGTCTCGATCACCAGTGCGTGCGTTGCCGCGTCTGTTCCCCTTACCACCGCGCTTCGCTGGATTCAGCAACTGGAGGGGATGAACGTGCTCCTCCGCAAACCTGATCCAACCGATCGTCGTCGCGCGTACATCCACCTGTCCCGATCCACCGCTGCGGCGATGGAGCGCTACATCAGCGATCTGATCGCGGAAGGGACAGTCGGCTGATCCATGGCTCTCGCCTCGAGTGTCAGCGCAAGTGCATGGTCGATGTGGCAGGCAATGCGAGACATCCCAAGCGCATCGGCGGCATCGAGCGCGGAGCGCAACAACGCAATCAGATCGGTTGAGGTCGGCTGTGCTGGCATTGTGGTCAATCCTTGTCTGTCCAGCGACATGTCGATTCCGATGAATGAACACAATCAGCATTCAGCGCCCGGATTGCGCGACTTGCTCCAATTCAAACCAAATCAAGCAAGGACTGTGTGATGATTCAGGATGACGCGGAGCGATATGCCCTCGAGGTCCGCGATCGCGTCTTCGGCGCGACCGTTCGCGCAATCGCCGATCAGATGCATCCGAAGGAAGTTTCGGAGTCGGCCCGCTCGCTCAGCTTCTATGCAACCATCGACGCGCTTCTGAAGGTGATCGCCGAGTTGGTGGCCGAAGCGAAGGTCTCGACAAATCCCGCCATTCAAAGTGCCATTCTGGCCGATCTGAATCGGGCGTTGGTGGGGCATTATGAAAACGCCAAGCGATCGATCGAAGAGCATGAAAAATGCAGGACACGCGACCGCCGCGACCTCAATTGAACCGGTACGGGCTTCGATTGCCACGCGGCGGCGGCGAGCGATGATGATAGGGTCGCTGGTTGCGGCACATCGAAGCGATATCCTGGAGCGGACCCCTCGCATCCCGTGCTTCCGCACCCTATCTCCCCTCTAGCTTCCCCTAAAGAACAAAGCTAGAACCAGCCCCTATGAGTCTGACCCATATCTCCGTCCGCGGCGCGCGCGAGCACAACCTCAAGGGCGTGGATATCGACATCCCGCGCGACACCCTCACGGTCATCACCGGCCTGTCCGGCTCGGGCAAATCCAGCCTCGCCTTCGACACCATCTATGCCGAGGGGCAGCGCCGCTATGTCGAGAGCCTGAGCGCCTATGCGCGCCAGTTCCTCGAGATGATGCAGAAGCCCAATGTCGAGCATATCGAGGGCCTGTCGCCCGCGATCTCGATCGAGCAGAAGACCACCTCGCGCAACCCGCGCTCGACCGTGGCGACCGTCACCGAGATCTACGATTACATGCGCCTGCTGTGGGCGCGCGTGGGCATCCCATACTCGCCGGCGACCGGCCTGCCGATCGCCGCGCAGACCGTCAGCCAGATGGTCGACCGCGTCCTTGCCTTGCCCGAGGGCACGCGCATGCTGCTGCTCGCCCCCGTGGTCCGCGGCCGCAAGGGCGAGTATCGCAAGGAACTGCTCGAGTGGCAGAAGGCCGGCTTCCAGCGCGTCCGCATCGACGGCGAGACCTATCTGATCGAGGACGCCCCCGCGCTCGACAAGAAGTACAAGCACGACATCGAGGTGGTGGTCGACCGCCTCGTCGTCCGCGACGACATCGCCACCCGCCTGGCGGAGAGCTTCGAGACAGCGCTCAAGCTCGCCGACGGCCTCGCCTATATCGACCTGGTCGACACCACGGTCGAGGAACTCGCCGGCAACCGCGTCCAGGAAGCCCCCCAGAAGTTCGTCGCCGAGACGAACGTCACCGGCGGCGCGATGAAGGGCACCGGCATCCCCGACAACCGCATCGTCTTCTCCGAGAAGTTCGCCTGCCCGGTCAGCGGCTTCACCATCGCCGAGATCGAGCCGCGGCTCTTCTCGTTCAACGCCCCGCAGGGCGCATGCCCGGCGTGCGACGGCCTGGGCGAGCGGCTGGTGTTCGACGAGGACCTCGTCGTCCCCAACCACGATCTCACGATCAAGAAGGGCGCCGTCGCCCCCTGGGCCAAGTCCAACCCGCCATCGCCCTATTACATGCAGGTGCTCGGCAGCCTCGCGCGCGAGTTCGGCTTCAGCCTCGACACGCCGTGGAAGGATTTGCCGGGCGAGGTCCAGCTGATCATCCTCCACGGCACCGGCGGCAAGCCAGTCACGCTCACCTTCGTCGACGGCAAGAAGTCCTACGACGTGAAGAAGCCGTTCGAGGGCGTCATCGGCAACCTCAACCGCCGCATGCTCCAGACCGAGAGCGCGTGGATGCGCGAGGAACTGGCCAAATACCAGGCGAGCCACGCCTGCGAGACCTGTGAGGGCGCGCGCCTCAAGCCCGAGGCGCTGGCGGTCAAGATCGCCGGCCGCGACATCTCCAGCGTCACCCGCCTGTCGGTCACCGACGCGCTGCCCTTCTTCGCCAATCTGCCCAGGGACCTCACCCCCCAGCAGCAGGAGATCGCCAAGGCCATCCTCAAGGAGATCGACGAGCGCCTCGGCTTCCTCAACAATGTCGGCCTCGACTATCTCAACCTCAACCGTACCAGCGGCACCCTCTCGGGCGGCGAGAGCCAGCGCATCCGCCTCGCGTCACAGATCGGCTCGGGCCTCTCGGGCGTGCTCTACGTCCTCGACGAGCCGAGTATCGGCCTGCACCAGCGCGACAACGACATGCTGCTCGCCACGCTGCGCCGCCTGCGCGATCTCGGCAACACCGTGCTCGTCGTCGAGCATGACGAGGACGCGATCCGCACCGCCGACTATGTCATCGACATGGGCCCCGGCGCGGGCGTCCATGGCGGCGAGATCGTCGCGCATGGCAGCTTCGAACAGGTGCTCGCCTGCACCGACAGCATCACCGCCGACTATCTCGCCGGCCGCCGCGCGGTCCCGCTGCCCGCCAAGCGCCGCAAGGGCACCGGCAAGAAGCTCACCGTCCACAACGCCACCGCCAACAATTTGACCGGCGTCACCGCGAGCATCCCGCTTGGCACCTTCACCTGCATCACCGGCGTGTCCGGCTCGGGCAAGTCGAGCTTCACCATCGACACGCTCTACGCCGCCGCCGCGCGCCAGCTCAACGGCGCGCGCCTCCTCGCGGGCAAGCATGACAAGGTCACCGGGCTCGAGCATCTCGACAAGGTGATCGACATCGATCAGTCGCCGATCGGCCGCACCCCGCGCTCCAACCCGGCGACCTATACCGGCGCCTTCACCAACATCCGCGACTGGTTCGCCGGGCTGCCGGAGGCGCAGGCGCGCGGCTACAAGCCCGGCCGCTTCAGCTTCAACGTCAAGGGCGGCCGGTGTGAGGCGTGCACCGGCGACGGCCTGCTCAAGATCGAGATGCACTTCCTCCCCGACGTCTACGTCACCTGCGACGTCTGCCACGGCCAGCGCTACAATCGCGAGACGCTGGAGGTGAAGTTCAAGGGGATGAGCATCGCCGACGTGCTCGACATGACGGTCGAGGACGCGGTCGAGTTCTTCAAGGCCGTCCCGCCGATCCGCGACAAGATGGCGATGCTGGCGGAGGTCGGCCTGGGCTATGTCAAGGTCGGCCAGCAGGCGACGACCCTGTCGGGCGGCGAGGCGCAACGCGTCAAGCTCGCCAAGGAACTGGCCCGCCGCGCCACCGGCCAGACCCTCTACATCCTCGACGAGCCCACCACCGGCCTGCACTTCGAGGACGTCCGCAAGCTCCTCGAAGTTCTCCACGCGCTGGTCGAGCAGGGGAATACGGTCGTGGTGATCGAGCATAATCTCGACGTCATCAAGACCGCCGACTGGATTCTCGACCTGGGGCCGGAGGGCGGCGTCAAGGGCGGCGAGATCGTCGCCGAAGGCACGCCCGAAACGGTGGTGAAGGCGCCACGCAGCTACACGGGCAAGTATCTTGCGCCGTTGCTGGAGCGGGGCAGGGTGAAGGAGAGCGTGGCGGCGGAGTGAAATTACGTTTCGGGTACCTCGTTGATATAGGTCTCAATATCCGTGATAGGTCCGGCCTCTTTAAATATTTCATACGTATTCAAGGCTGGCCACAAGGCGCGATTAATTTGAAATCTCGCCTTGTCTCCTAAGTTGCGCGTTCTAACTTCAAGGCGCTTGATGTCGTAATTTACATTATAGATATAGTAGATTTCATCATCCTGGTATATTCCAAGGACGCCATAGAACAGCAGGAATCGTACAATATTGTTTATTTCTTCCGAGTCTACAGTAAGGCGTCTGATTCTTTCGAGTACATCATGGTAGGTTAGGTCGCTAGGGCAGTCCATAAATTCGTAAAGAATGTCATGAGACTCTGGTATAACGTCTTCAAGCTCTCGGGCGATTTCGGTAAATAAATCTTCAGAGTATGCGGCCAAGCCTTTTTCAATGTCTTTTTCTTCGATTCTGGCTTTGTTGAGATTCGTTGCAAAGCCCCTGCAGTGATTAAATGCCTTGAGGACATTTCTAGGCCTCATGAGTGACCTTTCAATCAGTACGCTACTCGACTCTTCTCCCTTATAGTGACTCACCGAAATTTGGTTCCAGATATCGGAAAATGAAGGTGCTGGGCTAGCGATGCTAAGCCCAATGGCTAGTCTTAGCCTCAGCATTTCTCTCAAGAGATCGGCATCAGTCCAGTCCAGAACGGCTCTCATTTCCTTTCCGAAATCCGAGCTGTTTTTCATTACTGAGTCGTATACGTCATTTCTTACAAAGACGACGCTTGTAAAGCGGTGTCCATCGCGCTCCATTTCTCGCTCAACCTTCCGGCTTGCGTCAATCAGAGCTCGCGTAATTAATGCATCGGTATCGTCTACTCCACCAATGCTCCAGCCTTTGTCTAAGTTATCGAACAAGACCCAGACGCTCGTCTTCGCGTCGAGGTACGCGGATATTGTCGATCGCAATCCTGGAATGTCTTCAGAGTGAAGAATTTCAGTAACTTGTTCATTGGTAAGGCTTATATCTTGCTCTTTCCCATATCTTTGCCGAAATCGTTCGGTTAGCTCGCTGGCTAGGGAATAGAGTCGTTCGGCGAAATCTCCCTCATATATCCTCTTATTGTTTAGGTATATTTCGCGAAGCGCAGTGTAGTGCTCGTAAAGTGTGTGATCTTGTTTGTATGTGTTTTTATCTTTTTCAAGTAATTTATATGCAACCTCTAGAAGTATAATGTATTCCCAAAATGCAGTTATGAGGTGTTGCCTTGCCCCGGATGCTAATAGCTTTAGAACGTCTTCTTTGAACTTTATAAGTTGATACCCTTCCGGCTTTAGGTCGACAACTACGTTGCGTCGGTCTGCTCTAATTTTGTCCCTTACTCTAAGGAATAGGGCGGTTTTTCCGGACCCTTTTCTACCTACTACAAGGTTTGCATTTCCATTTATAACGCGGTGGTATTGGTCTGTGGCCAGGAAGTATTTCTCAAGTGTTGTCATCTCATTTTCAGCCATAGGGTCGCCAACGCTCAGGGCGGATAGAGGGCTGAGATTCTCAAACAAAGGTGGATCTTGCTCGGTCAGGTAACTGACTATTTGAGGGCAGAAGTCGGCAATGATTGATCCGATATCATCTACCTTGAGGTATGGCTTTACAGAGTCTCGTATATCAAGCGGTGAAGCGAGCTCTGGAGGGGAAAGGGTAAGCGTCGGCTTACCCATTCCGTCTGCTAGCCCTATAGAAAAACAAGCGCGTATATTGTGAATATCATGGCCCTTGAGTGTGCTCTCTTGCAGTCGAGTGACTATCCCTGACGAAACGGCGATCTGCCTAATTGCTTCATTAGCAGACATGCGGGCATTTTCGCTTGGATTGAAGCTGCGGTACTTGAATCCCGCTTTCTTAATACGAGAGGTAATGACGACGTCCGCGTGTCGAGGAGTGGGGGGCTCGACGACATACACGGGCGATTTTTTGTCGAGCTTCGTAGGTATCGAGAGCGGCGCGTCGTCCACATAGGCCGACAGTATATCTCTCAGATTCTCTTCTGATGAATATTCAACGTATCCAAGTGTGTCGAAAATTCCGACCTTCTGCGCAAGAACCTTGTCTCCTTCGACATTTTTGTGCCGTATCAGAATGGTTCTGCGCTTCCGGCCGATGGCGAAGCCGATCTCATAGACTACGTTCAAGTTGAAGTATGTTATGTCAGCGACGACATACGGAGATTCGTCGATATTCTCTAGAATTGGTGATACTAATGGCCTTCCGGCTACATCGTTAAAAGGCCATGGTTCATATATTACTGGCAATGGGCGCGAGTTGGCACGTCTTACCGCCTCAAAGACTGTTGCTGCCACGTCCTCGTCTCGCGATGCGTAGGCTACAAAGACCTTCTTTCTGTCGCTCATTGAACACCCTGCATTTTGCCAGACAGTTACATCAACAGAGCATCCCAGGCGCATCGGGTCAATTGGGTGACTTAGGATGGTCTGCCCGGGTGCTTAAGCATCCTGCCAGATTGGAACAAAAATAGAACTTTCCTACAGCCCCCATTCCGGCATACCTAAACGGTCCTCTGCACGACACGATGAGGACCATGGCCATGAACGCGATCACTCAGACCGATCCCGAAGCCGAATTCACCTTCGATCACGCCGCCTTCCACGAGCTTGAACCCGGCGTCCCCGATTCCGAGCGCTATAATGGCTGGACCGCGGAGAAGCAGAAGCGCTTCCTCACCGCGCTGTCGCTCGGCCACCCCATCACCCGCGCCTGCGCCATCGTCGATCTATCGCGCCAGTCCGCCTATGCGCTGCGCAACGCCGCGCGCGGCGCCGCCTTCCGCCTCGCGTGGGATGCCGCCTTGCTCCGCTCGCGCGACGTGCTCGCCGACGAGCTGATGGAGCGCGCGCTCAACGGCGTGCGTACCACGGTCACCGACGACGACGGCCGCGTCGTCACCCGCCACCGCCACGACAATGTCCTGGCGTTCCGCATGTTGAACCGGCTCGACCGGCGCGCCGACAGCGCCTGTGCGGACGCCAATGCCACCGCGGTGCGCCTCGCCGCCGCCGATTTCGAACAATTGCTCGATCTCGTCGCGCGCGATGCCGCCCCGGCGCGCGCCGGCCTGTTTCTCGCCGCGCGGATCGGCGCATGCGGCACCCAGGCGACCGAGGATGATCTCGCCCCGATCCGCACGCTCGCCCGCGCCGATCGCTGGCTGCGCACGCACACCGATCTCGCCGACCCGCTCGACACCGCCGACCTCGATCCCGCCAACCGCGCGCATTGGACCGCCGAACAATGGGTCCGCGCCGAGGCGATCGGTCTGGTCCAGCTCGCACCCGAGCCGCCCGCCGCGGAAACCGGCGATTCAAGTCAACTATGTCAACAGGATCAGGACCCGTCGGTCTGGTGGTGCGAAGCTGTCGAGGAATGGCGCACCAGTTTCCCGCCGCCCGAGGATTTCTTCGGGGATGAGGAAGGGGAGGTGGGCGAGCCCGGCTATGAGCGCGAGCTGACGCCCGAGGAGGTCGCGGTGGCCGAGGCGCATCACGCCCGCGACCTCGCCCCGCTCATCGCCGCCGGTCACGCCGCGCGCGATACCTGGCTCGCCGAATGCAATGGGGAGGGGGATGGCCCCTCTCCTTCAGGGGAGGGGTTGGGGTGGGGGAGCCGTGATGAGGACCCCGTCATCACGTGAAAGGCGGATCGGGCATTTCGTTTCGACAGACCAACGAACATGCCTTCTCTTTTCGCGCAGGGCTGGCAAAGTCGCGCGGCATGACCGTCAGCTACGCCCCGCTCGCCGCCACGCTCGACCGTGAGGTCGACTGGTTCACCCGCGTCCTCGGGGAGCATATGCGCCGGGTGGGAGAGGGCGATGCCGCCGGGCCGGTGGTCAGCTTGCCCCCGCCCGCGTTCCGCGACCCCTGTGCGTACGGCGCGGTGGTGACGGCGCACCACCTCGGTTGGCGCGAACGATTGAGCCTCATCCTCGCGCTGCTGCCCTGGGTACGGCCCGAGGCGCTCGATCCGCTGCTGCTGCAGAATCAGGCGACCGGCCGGCCCTTCACCGAATTCGGCGGCGGCTTCGTTCCGGGGCGCGGCTTCGTGCCGACGCGGCAGACGGCGCTGTTCCTGTTCGCGGGCGACAATTCGGTCCGCCGCGCGCGCTCGATGGCGATGTTCGCGGTGGATGGCAGGCTGGTCGAGGCGCGGCTGCTCGCGCGGCAGGCCGATGATTACGCGCCGTGGATGCCGCTCGACCCGCATCCGCAGCTGATCGAACGGCTGTTCCGCGCGCCGGACTGATGCGGATGGGCAGCGCCTCTTGCCAGCGCGGCGAAAACGCGACAGCCTCGCGCCGCCGCTGTGAAGTCGGCGCCTATCGGGAGGGGAGTTCTATGGGTTCGATTGCACGGATGATGGCCGCCACCGCGATCGCGGCACTGGCGGCGGCGCCTCTGGCTGCGCAGACGGGCGCGCCCGGCGCTGCGGGGGAGAAGGAGAAGAAGATCTGCAAGGCGGAGCTCTCCACCGGCTCGCTGGTCGCGCGCAAGAAGATCTGCAAGACCCGCGCGCAATGGGACGCGGAGCGGCGTGAGGCGCAGGCGGCGGCGACGCAGATGCAGGAACCGCGTACCAGCTGTGGCGCGACCGACCCCGGCATCTGCTGAGCGCTGAATCTGCGGTTCCGCCGCATCGGGGCATGGCGGATTGCGGATCGGATCGCTAGGTTGCGCTCCGCATGTCCGACTCCTTCGATCTTGGCGAACCGCCCCAAAGCCCTGCCCATTCGCGTGACGCCGCCTATCGCGTCCTCGCGCGTAAATATCGCCCGAAGACCTTCGCCCAGCTCATCGGGCAGGACGCGATGGTGCAGACGCTGGGGAACGCGATTCGGCGCGATCGGCTGGCCCATGCCTTCCTGCTGACCGGGGTACGCGGGGTCGGCAAGACCTCGACCGCGCGGCTGATCGCCAAGGCGCTCAACTGCATCGGCCCGGACGGGCAGGGCGGCCCGACGATCGACCCTTGCGGCGTGTGCGAGCCGTGCCGCGCGATCGGCGAGGGGCGGCACGTCGACGTGATCGAGATCGACGCCGCCTCGCACAACGGCATCGACGATGTCCGCCAGATGACCGACGCGGTCCGCTACGCGGCGGTGTCGGCGCGGTACAAGATGTACATCATCGACGAAGTCCACATGATGTCCAAGCCCGCGTTCAACGCGTTGCTCAAGACGCTCGAGGAGCCGCCCGCGCATGTGAAGTTCCTGCTGGCGACGACGGAGGTGGACAAGGTCCCGGTGACCGTCCTCTCGCGCTGCCAGCGCTTCGACCTGCGCCGCATCCCGGCCGAGAAGCTCGCGGCGCATTTCGCCGAGGTGGTCGCGGCCGAAGGCGTGGAAGCGGAGCCCGAGGCGCTGGCGATGATCGCCCGCGCTGCGGAAGGTTCGGCCCGCGACGGCCTGTCGATCCTCGACCAGGCGATCGCCCATGCGGGGATCGAGGGTGGCGCGGTCAACGCCGAAGCGGTCCGCTCGATGCTCGGCCTGTCGGACCGTAACGCGATCCGCTCGCTGTTCGGCCTGGTGATCGCCGGCGACGGCCCGGGCGCGCTGGCTGCGCTGCGCGACCAGTACGACCTTGGGGTCGATCCGCAGGCGGTGCTGAAGGCGCTGCTCGAGACCGTCCATCGCGTGACGCTGTCGAAGCTCGGCAACGAAGCGATTCCCGGGCAGGCGATCGAGGAAACCGCGGCGCTGACCGAATGGGCGGGCAAGCTCGGCTTCCCCGCCCTCCATCGACTCTGGCAGCTGCTGCTCAAGGGGCATGACGAGGTGATCCGCGCCGCGCTGCCGATCGAAGCGTGCGAGATGGCGCTGCTGCGCGTGATCCATGCCTCGACCCTGCCTGACCCGGGCGAACTGGCCCGCAAGATCGCCGATGGCCTGCCCGTTGGTGCCGCGCCGGTTGCGGCGCCTTCCGGCCCGGCCGAACCGCCGGCGCCGCGCGACCTGGCCGAGGCTCTGGAACGGCTCGAGGCGGCGCATGAGCATCACGTCGCCGCCCGGGCGCGCAACCTCATCCGTGTTGTCGCGTTCAATGCGCCGGTGATCGAGGTCAGCAGTCACGGGCTGCCCGCCGATCTGGTGAGTGATTTCGAGCAGACGCTCCGCCGCGTCCTTGGCAAGCGCTGGTCGCTGCGGGTTATCGACGCACCCGGCGCGGAGACACTCGCCGAGGTCAAGGGTGCCGAAGCGGCGGCCGAGCGGGACGCGGTGCTGCGTTCACCCGTCGTCGCGGCAGCATTTGAAGTATTTCCCGATGCCGAGTTGATCGGCTGGACCCCAATTCGGAGGACCGCATGAAGAGTATCGAAGACATCATGGCCATGGCGCAGAACGTCCAGGACGAGCTGACCAAGGCCCAGGCCAATCTCGACGGTATCGAGGTCGAGGGCGTTTCCGGCGGCGGTCTGATCAAGGTCAAGGCCAGCGCCAAGGGCCGTATCATCGGCGTCGACATCGACGAATCGCTGCTCGCGCCGAGCGAGAAGCAGATGCTGGAGGATCTGATCGCCGCCGCGCTCAACGACGCGCGGGCCAAGGCGGACGCCGCCGCGCAAGGCGAAATGTCGAAGCTTTCCAGCGGCATCCCGCTTCCGCCGGGGTTCAAGCTGCCGTTCTGAACATTTCACAATGGGAACAATCGCTTCGCAGCAACCGTTGGTGCCGCCATCTGAGCTATTCGGAGATACGATATGAGCGATGATGACCGGAGCGAAGCGACCCGCGTCGAAACGCCGACCCATACCACCACCATTATCGAACGTCGCGGTGGCGGCGGCGGGCTGATCCTGGGCATCATCGCCCTGGCGATCGTGGTGGTCGGCGCCTTCTTCTTCCTCAGCAAGAATGGCGGTCAGACCAAGACGGACGCCGCGATTACCGAAGCCGCCAAGAAGGTGGGCGAGGGGGCGGAGAAGGTTGGCGACACGGCCGAGAAGGCGGGGCAGCGGATCGAGAATTCGGTTCAATAACCGGTTCGAGCTACCTGACGATTTGAAAGAGCGTCAGGCCGGTGTTTCAGATCGACGATGCGTAGGAAAACGATTTCTGCACCGCCTAGCGAAGGCAGGCGTCCAGCCCGTCATTCTGCACCACGGCGATCCGCGCCGAAATCGAATTGCCGTAACGGCGGGTGAAGCCCTTCGGAGCGACGCCCGCCCTTTTCTTGGGCAGCGGCAGCACCGCGGCGATCCTTGCCGCCTCGGCGCGGGTCATCTTCGCCGCGCTATGCCCGAAATAGCGCTGCGACCCCGCCTCGACGCCATAGGTGCCGATCCCGGTCTCCGCGACGTTGAGATAGACTTCCATGATCCGCTTCTTGGGCCAGATCAGCTCGATCAGGACCGTGAACCAGGCTTCCAGCCCCTTCCGAAAGAAGCCGCCGCCTTGCCACAGGAAGACGTTCTTCGCGGTCTGTTGGCTGATCGTCGATCCGCCGCGCAATACTTTGCCGCCCTTGGCATTACGGTACATCGCCGCGGCGATCGCGTCGTAATCGAAGCCGCTGTGCGAGCAGAAGGACGAATCCTCAGCCGCGATCGCCGCGCGCGCCATGTCCGGGTCGATCCGGCTAAGCGGCGTCCATTGTTTGGAAATGCTGCGGCCTGAAGCCAGATCTCCCGCCATCGTCAGCGTGAAGGGCGGGGGCACGAAGCGGAAGATCAGCACCAGCAGCAGCGAGCCGCCGACGAACGCCAACAAGGCCTTGCCGGCCCATATGACGAGCCGACGGCCCCATCGCCGCTTACCGGTTACTGCCGCCAATGCCGCCCCCCAGCCGCGCCGTCAGCCGACGGCGAGCAGGCGCCGGTCGCCGGCCAACCGCATCATCGCCTTCTGCAGCTTCTCGAACGCGCGCACCTCGATCTGGCGGACGCGTTCGCGCGACACGCCATAGACCTGGGAGAGCTCTTCCAACGTCTTGGGATCGTCGGTCAGACGGCGCTCGGTCAGGATGTGCTGCTCACGCTCGTTGAGCTCGTCCATCGCCTCGGTCAGCATGGTGTGGCGGACATCCGCCTCCTGAGCTTCGGCAACGACCTCGTCCTGCAGCGCGCCGTCGTCCTGTAGCCAGTCCTGCCACTGACCCTCGCCATCCTCGCGCATCGGCACATTGAGCGACGTGTCGCCGCCCATCGCCATGCGGCGGTTCATCGAGGTGACCTCTTCCTCGGTCACGCCGAGATCCTTGGCGATCTTGGCGAGATGTTCGGGGGACAGGTCGCCATCCTCGAACGCGTCGAGCTTGGCCTTCATCCGGCGCAGGTTGAAGAACAGCTTCTTCTGCGCGGCGGTGGTGCCCATCTTCACGAGCGACCAGCTGCGCAGGATGAATTCCTGAATCGAGGCACGGATCCACCACATCGCATAGGTGGCGAGGCGGAAGCCGCGATCGGCCTCGAACTTCTTCACGCCCTGCATCAGGCCGATATTGCCCTCGGAGATCAGCTCGGACACCGGCAGGCCATAGCCGCGGTAGCCCATCGCGATCTTCGCAACGAGACGCAAATGGCTGGTCACGAGCTGCGCCGCAGCATCGGGATCGCCATGTTCTTCAAAGCGCTTAGCGAGCATATATTCCTGCTCGGGCGCCAGGATCGGAAACTTCTTGATCTCGGCCAGATAGCGGTTGAGGCTCTGCTCACCGCCGAGTGCGGGGATCGTCGCCGGGACGTTGCTTCCGCTTGCCATGATCTACTTACTCCCTTTTGTGCGTCCTCCCTGAAGCGGCAAGGACAGTGTGCGACCCTCCGAAGACGGGTCAGTGAAAACCTATACGACGAGCTGGCGGAACAGTTCCTCCATGTCGGGCGGCATTTGGCTTTCAAAGGCCAAAGCCCGGCTATCTATGGGGTGGATAAACCCCAAATGGGCCGCATGTAAGGCCTGACGATGGAAACCCAAGGTTTCCAACAGCTCACGATGTTCTTTTTTCGTTCTGCCATACACCGGATCCCCGATCAAGGGGTGGCCGATCGATGCCATGTGCACGCGCACCTGATGCGTGCGTCCGGTTTCCAGGCGACATTCGACCAGTGCCGCCTCGTGAAGTTGACGAAGTTGACACATTTGCCAATGTGTCACGGCGCGCTTGCCGCCGGCGACGATCGCCATCTTCTTGCGGTTCTGCGGCGAACGCGCGAGCGGCGCGTCGATCGTGCCACCTCCAGTCTTGGGCCGTCCCGAGACGATCGCCTTGTAGCGGCGGTCGATCGAATGCGCCTTGAACTGGCGGGCAAGGCCGACATGCGCGCGGTCGGTCTTGGCCGCGACCATCAGGCCCGACGTGTCCTTGTCGATGCGATGGACAATCCCCGGCCGCGCCACGCCGCCAATCCCCGATAGACTACCCTGGCAATGGTGGAGCAGCGCGTTCACCAGCGTGCCGTCGAAATTGCCGGCGGCGGGGTGGACGACGAGGCCGGCCTGCTTGTCGATGACGATCAGATGCTCGTCCTCGAACACCACATTGAGGTCGATGTCCTGCGGCTCGTTATGCGCAGCCGCGGGTTCGGGAACGTCGATGCGAAACAGCGCGCCGCCCGGCGCCTTCTTCTTGGGGTCGCGCACCTGGCCTTCGGGGCCGGTGACGTTGCCGGTGGAGATCAGCGCCTTGATGCGCTCACGCGACAGCGTGGGCAGGGCATCCGCCAAAGCCCGGTCGAGACGCCAGCCATTGGCCGCGTCCGCAATCCGCGCTTCTAGTGTGGAAACCCCCGGACTCATTGTCCTACAGAGATGGGAATGAGGGTCCGGATTTCAAGGTGTGTTGTCGAGCTAATTCAGCGCGCTGCCGCGGAAGCGGCGCCGCGGGAAGCGTGCGGCCTGTTGTTCGGCGAAGATGACCTGATCGATGTGGCTAGCGTCGAGGCGAATGTCGCCGTGAACCCACTTACCCATTTCGAGATCGATCCGACGGCGCTGTTCGCCGCGATCCGAGCCGAGCGGGCGGGTGGGCCGCGTGTCGCGGGCTATTGGCACTCGCATCCGTCGGGCGATGCCCAGCCCTCGGAGACCGACGCGGCGATGGCTGCGCCCGATGGTAAGCTTTGGCTGATCGTGGCTGACCAGGAGGTTCGCGGCTGGTGTGCGGTAGTGGACGGGCCGCGTCATGGCCGGTTCGAAGCAATCGAACTTGACCCCGATTAGGTTGTCGCCCCGCGCTCGGGCAGGCGGAAGAACAACGCCAGTTGCAGGCTCTCGGCGATGCGCCGAGCCTTGTCCTGCAATGCCGCCGCAGCTTCAGGGACCATCAGCGCGTCGCTCGTCTCATCCCACAGCGCCAGCCAGCGGTCGAACAGTTCCGGGCTGATCCGCTCGGCGTGCTTATGATGGGCGGGCACCGGCCTGCCCTTATAGCGGCCGGTGGTGAGCATCACCGACGACCAGAAGTCGGTGAGCAGATCGAGATGCTGGGGCCAGTCATGGATCGCATCGTTGAAGACCGGGCCAAGGTCCGCATCCGCGCGGACGCGGGAATAGAATTGCCCGACCAGCTCGCGCAGGCTGTTCTCGTCGATTTCCAGGCGTCCGCCGACCAAGTCTCCGCTCATGCTGCGCATCTATGAACACGCCTGGCCGGGTTCAATTGGACAAAGCGTCCGGGTCTCGTGGACCGTGCAGCCTGTCGAAAGCGTCCATCGCTTCGTCGAACCCGCAGCGGGAAGGGGCTTGCGGGCAGGGGGGCGCGCGACGATCGTCCGGCACCTGATCGATCGACGGGAGCAGGATCTTGGCCAAGACCGATTTCAAGACCGTGGACGAGTATATCGCCACCTTTGAGGGCGAAGATGCCGTCGGGCTGCAGTCGATCCGCAAGGCGATCCTGGCCGCAGTGCCCGAGGCTGAGGAGCGGATCAGCTACCAGATCCCGGCTTTCCATCATCACGGATGGGTTTTCTACTTCTCCGCCTATTCGAAGCACTTCAACCTGTCGTGCCCGCCGCCGAGCGCTGCATTCGAGACGTTCAAGGACGAACTGGCCGAGTACAAGATGACCAAGTCGGCGGTGCAACTGCCCAAGAACAAGCCGCTGCCGCTCGACCTGATCGCGCGCATGGCGAAGGTGCAGGCCATGGCAAACGCCGAGCGTGAGCCTAAGAAGACCAAATAGCGCGGAACATTCGACGGCCGATCTTGTTACTCCTTTGTAACAAAAGGATTTGCCATGCTTTGGACCATTGCCGTCGTCATTCTGATCCTCTGGCTGCTGGGCTTTTCGCTCAACATCGCCGGTGGCCTCATCCACCTGCTGTTGGTCGTCGCGCTGGTCGTGGTCGTCGTGCAGTTCCTGCAGGGGCGGCGCGGGGTGTGAAGTCCGCGCCGCGGCGACGGGTCAGTGCCCGTCGCCCGTCGCCAGTTCGGTGATCGCTACCAGCGCCGCGTCGAACCGGCCCTCGATTTCCGCGTTGCGCAGGAACTTGACGCGCTCGACCAGAACTTCGCGCGGCGTCGGGGTCTGACCGAGCAGCGCGAATACCTCGTCCGCAAATTCTTCGAGCGGCTGATAGCCGGCTCGGCTGCGCTGGCCCGGTGTCAGGTCGGTCTGCGTTGCGGGCGGTGCCAGCTCGATCACTTCCACCTGTCCGGACAGCGCGTCGCGCAGCGAGACGGTGTAGCTGTGGATTGCTGCCTTGGTTGCGCTGTAGGTAGCGGCAGCGGGTAGCGGGACGAAGGTGAGGCCCGAGGTCACGTTGACGATCGCAGCGTCCGCTTGCACCTTCAGATGGTCGACCAGCGCGTTGGTCAGCCGGATCGGGCCGAGCAGGTTGGTCGTGATCATGGCTTCGGTGGCGCCAAGATCGCGGCGGCTGTCGATATCCTCATGCTGCATGACGCCGGCATTGTTGAACAGGATGTTGAGCGACGGGTGTGCGGCGACCAACTCGCGCGCGAACGCTTCGATCGCTTCGGGGCTGTCGATATCCAGCACCATCGCGTGCAGGTTCGGCCAGCCGGCGATCGTCGCTTCCAGCGCGTCGCGGCGGCGGCCCGCGACGATCACGGTGTTGCCGGCATCGTGGAACCGGTGTGCCAGCGCGGCGCCGATGCCCGATCCGCCGCCGGTGATGAGGATGGTGTTGCCGTTGCGCGTCATGGGGATGCCTCCTGGATTGGAGGCGGCGATCTAGGGCGCCGCTACCCACTGGAAAGAAGGCACCCGAAAGATTTATACGCACCTGATGGAGAGTAATGCGAAATCCTGCGAATGGCATGCCGCCGACCCGCGCGTCGATGCCCTGGTCAACGAGCTGATAGGCAATGTCGCCGACAAATGGACGATGATCCTACTCGAGACGTTGGAGCAGCATGGCGAGCTGCGCTTCACGCAGCTTTCGAAGCTGGTGCCGCAGATCAGCCAGAAGATGCTCACTCAGACGCTGCGGCGAATGGAACGCGACGGGATGGTCACGCGCACCGTCCATGCGGTGGTGCCGCCGCGCGTCGATTACCGGCTGACCCCGGTCGGCGAGAGCCTGGGCGAGGCGTTTTGCGGCGTCTGGCTGTGGGCGGAGGCCAATCTGGAAACAGTCCTCGCGTCGCGCGCCGGCTTCGACACGCGCTGCACCTGATGCGTCAGTCGCCCGGCGGCCCCAGATAGTCCGCGCCGTACACCGCCTTGCGGATATCGGTGTGGAGCGTGCCGTCGAACGGGATGGTCTGGACGAAGAACACCGCAGCCACGCGGTTCGCTGGGTCGATCCAGAACAGGGTCGATGCCATCCCGTCCCAGAAGAATTCGCCCACCGCGCCCCGGTTGCGCTCCGGCTTGTCCGGGCGCGCGGTGCGAACGGCGAAGTCGAAGCCGAACCCGCCGTCGATCTTGCCCATCAACCACTCGCGTTCCTTGACCGCAGGATCGAGCTGATCGGTCGCCATCAGCCGGATCGTCGCGGGCTTCAGGATACGCGCCCCATCCAGCTCACCGCCGTTCAGCAGCATCCGGGCGAAGCGCATATAATCGTCGATCGGCGCGACGATGCCCGCGCCGCCCATCGTCAGCTTGGCGCCGGGGAAGTTCATGCGCTGAGTCTGCGCATCGGGCTGGCGGACCAGCTTGCCGTCCTGCTTCACATAGGTCGCGGCAAGGCGGGGGAGGCGGTCCATCGGCTGGTGCCATGCCGCTTCGCGCATCTTGAGCGGCTCGAAGATGTGCGTGCGGACATAGTCGGCGAATTTCACGCCTGAGAGGCGCTCGACCAGCAGTGCCTGCACGTCCACCGCCGCGCTGTAATGCCATTCGGTGCCGGGTTCCGACAGCAACGGCACCTTGGCCAGGCGACGTCCGAATTCGGCAAGGTCATTGTCCAGGTTGAGTGGATCAGCGGTGGCGAATGCCTGCTGCGCCGCAGTCGGCCCACCGCCATAGGCGAAGCCGGCGGTGTGGCGCAGCACGTCGCGGATCGTGATCGGGCGGCTGGCGGAGCGCCACACCGGCTTTCCGTCCTTGTCCGTCCCGTCCTGCACCAGCGGGTTGGCGAATTCGGGCAGATAGCGGGCCAGCGGGTCGTCGAGCCGGAACTTGCCCTGTTCCCACAATTGCATCAGCGCGACGCCGGTGACTGGCTTGGTCATCGACCAGATCTGGACCAGCGTATCCCGGCGGAATGGACGATTGCCCTCGCGATCGGCAAGGCCACGCTCGCCATAATAGACCTCGCGCCCGTCCTTCCACACCAGCGCCGACACGCCCGCCGCGCGGCCGTCGGCGACCATCGTCGCGAGCATCCGGTCGATCCGTGACGTGTCGATGCGCAGCGTCTCCGTGGTCGCCGGACGTTCCTGAGCCATCGCCGGCATCGGCGCCGCCGTGACCAGCGCCATCCCAGTCAACGCTGTCATCATCGTTCGCCGCATTATCCGCTCCACCTGTTTCGGGCGAGGCTATCGGGGTTCGGGGCGGGATGAAAGATCGTTCGCTTGCGGCATGGCTGCTGCTGCGCCAAAGAGTTACCCAAATTGCCGGAGCATCACGTGACCATCTCGCCCACCGATTTTGCCAGCCTGCTTTGCTCGCGTCTCTGCCACGACCTGCTGAGTCCGGTGGGCGCGCTCAATAACGGGCTGGAATTGCTGGCGGACGAGAATGATCCGGAGATGCGCGCGCGCTGCCTGGAATTGCTGGCGGAGAGCGCGCGGGCGAGCGCGAACAAGCTCAAATTCTTCCGGCTGGCCTTTGGCGCGGCCGGCGGGTTCGGCGATACCGTCGATACGCGTGAGGCACAGGCGGCGATCGAGGGATTGTTCGGCGACAATCACCGCGTGTCGATCGGCTGGATGGTCGAGGATCCGGTGCTGCCCAAGCAGGTGATCAAGGTGCTGCTCAACCTCGCGCTGATCGGTGGCGATGCGCTGGTGCGCGGTGGCCAGCTCGATATCGGCGCGGAGGCGCGCGACGGCACGGTCGAAATCGTGGTGCGCGCCGACGGCCCGCGCATCGTGCTCGACCAGGAGCTGCGCGGCGCGCTGACCGGCGACACCGGCGATTCCCCGGTCACCCCGCGCGCGGCGGCGGCCTATCTGGTCCACCAGCTCGTCGCGCAGGGCGGCGGTGGCCTTCAGGTTTCGCCACCGGACGCGCCGGTGCTGCTGTTCGGGGCGGCGTTCAAGCTGGCCTGAAGCACGTTCGCGCGGGTCAAAATTCCGTGCAGTGACTAACCCCGTCTTAACCCCCTCGCGGCCATGACCGGCGCGTATGTGTGGGGGCATCGTGGACGACCTGCTGCAAGAATTCATCGCGGAGACGCGAGAGACGCTGGAAGCGCTGTCGGGCGAGATCGTCGCCTGGGAGGCGAATCCGGGCGATCGCGCGCGTCTCGACGCCATCTTCCGCTTCGTCCACACGGTGAAGGGAAGTTGCGGGTTCCTCGATCTGCCACGCCTTGCGCGCCTGAGTCATGCGGCTGAGGATGTGCTGGCGGCGGTTCGCGCCGGTGAGCGCGCGCCCGATCGCGCGCTGGTCAACGCCGTGCTCGCGGTGGTGGACCGGATCGGCGAACTGGTCGAAGCGATCGACGCTGGCGCCGCGCTCGACGACACCGGTGAGGATCTGCTGATCGCGGCGCTCGCCGAAGGCTCCGAAGAAGTCGTGCAAGTGGCGGCTCCGACGGCACAGCGTGCGGCGGCGCGTAGCGTGCGCCTCAACGTCGATCTGCTCGACCGGATGATGAGCGGCATGTCCGACATGGTGCTCGCCCGCAACGAGCTGTCGCGCCGATTGCGCAACGCCGAGGTCGATCCGCAGGTCGAGGCCGCGCTCGAGCGGATGTCCGCGACCGTCGCCGATCTGCGCGACACCGTCACCCGGACGCGGATGCAGAAGATCGATGCGCTTTTCTCCGCATTGCCGCGGATGGTCCGCGATACCGCCGCGAGCCTCGGCAAGTCGGTGAACCTCCAGATCGACGGTGCCGAGGTCGAGCTCGACCGCGAGATGATCGAGGTGCTGCGCGATCCGCTGGTCCACATCATCCGAAATTCGATCGATCACGGTATCGAATCGCCCGAAGGCCGCCGTGCCGCGGGCAAGCGCGAATATGGTCGCCTCAGCGTCGCCGCGCGCCAGTCGGGCAACCAGATTGTGGTCGAGGTCGCCGATGATGGCCGCGGCATCGACACCGAAAGGCTGATCCGCAAGCTCGCCGATTCGGGCCGCGACGAGCGCGCGCTGCGTTCGCTCAGCGACCGCGCCAAGCAGGAACTGGTGTTCGAACCGGGCCTGTCGAGCAAGGACGAGGTTTCCGAGATTTCGGGCCGCGGCGTCGGCATGGATGTGGTCCGCGCCGCGATCGAGCAGATTGGCGGCCGCGTCGATCTCGACAGCCAGCCGGGCAAGGGGCTGCGCATCCTGATTCGCGTACCGCTGACGCTTTCGATCATCCCGACGATCGTCGTCGCGGCGGCTGGCCAGCGCTTCGCGGTGCCGCGTCAGGCGATCGAGGAGATCGTCAGCGAATCGAACGAATCGATCCGCGTCGACCGCATCGGCAGTGCCGAGGTGGTCACGGTCCGCGACCGACGGCTTCCACTGGTGGAATTGTCGCGAGTGCTGGAGATCGAAGGCAATGTCTGTTCGATGCACCGGATGCTGGCGATCGTCAGCGTCGGTGAGGGCAGCTTTGCGCTGCGCGTCGACGATGTCCTCGACAATGAAGAGCTTGTGATCAAGCCCGCGGCGCCCGCGATCATGGCGACGGGACTCTACGCCGGTCAGACACTGCCCGACAGCGGTCGCCCGATGCTGTTGCTGGATTGCGGCGGGATCGCGCGCGATGCCGGGCTCCAGTTCATCCACGACGTGCTCGCCGAAGAGGCGGACGAAAGCGACGAAGTCGAGACTCCCGGCGTCCAGGCGCTGGTCTTCATCGATCTGGACGGCACGCGGCGTGCCGTGCCGCTGGGCGTGGTCGATCGGATCGAACAGGTGGATGGCGACGCCATTCGTCACTCGGCCGGGCGGCTACGTCTGACCATCGATGGCCGGATCATTCCGCTCGCGGCGCGCGCGGAAGTCGCGGGCGCGGCGGTCCGATCGATCCTGCGCCTCAAGGACGGTATGAGCGAGATCGGCTATGTCATTGCCGAAGCCGCGGACATCGTGACGCTGCCGGCTGAGATCGTCGCCGCCGGCGCCCCCGGCCCGATTGCCGGCGCGGTGCTGATCGATGACGAGCCTGTCGAACTGCTCGACCCGCATTGGCTGTTCGCCGAACATAGCGAGGATGGCGCGGATATCGACGCCGCGCCCCTCTGCCTGCTGACGGGCGGCGAAGACGGCTGGATGCGCACCTTCGTCCAGCCGATGCTCGAAACCGCGGGCTATCGCGTCACGCTCGATGCCGGTGCGTCGGCCGATGTGGTGCTGACACTCGACGGCCCTGCGGACACGCATGCGGCGCGGGCACCGGTCGTTCGCCTGCGCAGCAAGCGCGGGTGCGAGGGCGACGGAAGCATCTGGCGTTATGATCGCGACGCGCTGCTCGGCGCGCTCGCCAGCGTTGCACGGGGGAAATGATGGACCGGTTGTTCCTGATCGCGCACGTCGCGGGCCAGGCGGTGGCGATCGGCGCCGACCAGGTCGAATCGGTGGTGGATATCGGTACGATCGTCGCGGTGCCCCGCGCGGGCGGCCATGTCCGTGGCCTTGCCGCGCTGCGCAGCCGCGTCGTGACGGTGATCGACACCGTCGCCGCACTGGGCATGACCGGCGGGCAAGATGCCAGCCGCGCGGTGATCACCCGCGTCGATGGTCATCATTATGCATTGCTCGTCGACGCGCTCGACGATGTCGCGCCGTTCGTCCTTCAGCCGCTCGCCTCTGGCGTGCCGCTGTCCGAAGCATGGCAGCGTGCCGGGATCGGGCTGGTCGAGCGGGACGGCGAACCGATCCTGGCGATCGATCTGACCGCTTTGGTGCCGGCTTCACCTGCTCAAGCTGCGTGAATTGGCATTAACGTGGTGCTTACATCTTTCAGGCACAACTGCCGGTGAACGCGCCAAAATCCGGGAACGGCCCAACATGAAGACCTGCCTCGTCGTCGATGATTCCAAGGTGATCCGCAAAGTCGCGCGTCATATCCTCGAAACCATGAATTTCGAGGTGCGCGAGGCTGGCGATGGCCGCGAGGCGCTCGACGCCTGTCTCGACGCGGTTCCCGATGTCGTCCTGCTCGACTGGAACATGCCGGTGATGAGCGGGATGGATTTCCTGCGCGCGCTCAAGGACAGCGGCATCCCGTCCAAGCCCAAGGTCGTGTTCTGCACGACCGAGAATGGCATGGCCTATATCCGCGCCGCGATCGAAGCGGGCGCCGACGAATATGTGATGAAGCCGTTCGACCGCGAGACGCTCGAGAGCAAGCTCCAGATCGTCGGCGTCGCCTGAGGGCCGCTGATATGGCTAGAACCTCTACCGCGGCCGGCTCATCGCCGGACCGCGATGGCGGCAGCGTCCGCGTCCTGATCGTCGATGATTCGGTGGTCGCCCGCGCCGTGCTCGGCCGGATGGTCGAGGGGATGGAGCGCTTCCGCATCGTCGGCTCGGTTAGCGATGTGGCCAGCGCACTGGCGTTCCTTGCCACCAACCGCGCCGATGTGATCCTGCTCGACCTCGAGATGCCTGGTATCCACGGCCTCACCGCGCTGCCCGATCTGGTGACGGCGGGGCAGGGGGCCAAGGTGCTGGTGGTGTCCTCCGCCGCCGATGACGGCGCCGCCGCGGCGGTTCAGGCACTGGCGCTTGGCGCGGCGGACACGCTGGTAAAGCCGGGCGTCGGCAACTTCGCCGGGCGCTTCGCCGCCGTTCTCGAAGACCGGTTGCGGCGTCTGTTCAGCGCGGACGACGTCCGAACCTCGGTCTCGGCCCATGCCGATCATGCGCCGGGCGAGTTCGATATCGTCGCAGTGGGCGCATCCACGGGCGGTATCCACGCGCTCAGCCAGATGTTGCGCGCGATCCCGCAATCTTTCCAGCCGCCGATCCTGGTCACCCAGCATCTGCCGGCATCATTCATGAGCTATTTCGCGGCGCAGCTTGCCGTGCTCGCCGGGCGCCCGTGCGAGGTCGCGGTCGACCATATGCGCGTGCGGCCGGGCCGCATGCTGGTCGCGCCGGGCGACGCGCATCTGCGTATCGTCCGCGCTGGCGAGGGCTATTACGCCGTCCGCCTGTCGCATGAGCCGGTGGCCAGCGGGTGCATGCCATCGGTCGATCCGATGCTCGATTCGATTGCCGACCTGTTCGGCGGGCGCGGTCTGGGGGTCGTCCTGTCGGGCATGGGTCGCGACGGTGCTGTGGGGGCTCAGCGCCTGATTGATTCGGGGGGCAGCGTGATCGTGCAGGACAAAGCGAGTTCGGTGGTGTGGGGCATGCCCGGTGCGATCGCCGAAAGTGCGGCAGCCGTGCTTCCTCCTGACGAAATCGGCCGGATGATCGCCAGTCTGCGGAGGCCCGGCTGATGGCGGCGCTTCCCCAGGCCTTCGCCTCGAGCGGCGCGATGCATGTAATCGGTTCGCTGCTCGAACAACGGACCGGGCAGCAGATCGCCGCCAATCGCGCCTGGCGCGTCGAAACGGTGCTGAAGCCGGTACTGCGCGCCAACGATCTCGATACGCTCGATCAACTGATCGGCCGCCTCGCCGGCGACCGCAACGGGCCACTTGCCGATGCGGTGGTCGATGCGCTGCTCAACCACGAAACCTCCTTTTTCCGCGACGCGGCTGTGCTCGATCTGGTGATCGAGGCGGCGCACGCGCTTCAGGCCGAGACGCCGGGCCGGCGCCTGCGCATCTGGTCGGCTGGGTGTTCGTTGGGGCAGGAACCCTATTCGCTGGCGATGCTGTTCGAGGAAGCGGCGATCACGCGGGGTATGATGATGCCGGAGATCGTCGCCACCGACGTCTCCGCCGCCGCGCTGGTGCGTGCACGTGCCGGTCGCTTCTCACAGTTCGAGATCCAGCGCGGACTGCCCGTGCGCCGCATGGTGAGCTGGTTCGACAGTGTCGATGGCGAATGGGTGGTCCGGCCCGAATTGTCGCGTCGCGTCCAGTTTCGTCAGCACAATTTGGCGAAGGACCCGGCGCCGCTGGGCAAGTTCGACATTGTCCTCTGCCGCAACGTTCTCCTCTACTTCGCGGCCGATGTCCGGACCCGCGTGTTCCGCACGCTGCGGACCGCGACCCGCGATGGCGGGCTGTTGGTGCTGGGCGCCGGGGAGACGGTGATCGGCCAGACCGACGCGTTCCGCCCGAGCGATCAGTTCCGCGGGCTCTACCTTGCCGCGGACGCCCGCGTCGCGCCATTCCGGGCGGCCGCGCGCTGAGTCGACGCCGGTTTCGGTGCAGCGGCGTTCGGTGCGGCTTGCGTTTCGGCGCGCGCCGCCGCATCCCTCACAGCGATGAAGCAGGACGGGACTGAACTCGAGTGGATTGATGCGCCGTCGCCCAATTTCGACGCGCGCGCGCTGCCGGTCAGCATCATCGTACTCCACTATACCGGGATGCAGAGCGCCGAAGAGGCGATTGCGCGCCTGCGCGACCCGGAGGCGAAGGTGTCCAGCCACTGGCTGGTCGCCGAGGACGGGCAGATCGTCCGTCTGGTCGATGAAGCCAATCGCGCCTGGCACGCCGGCAAATCGCGCTGGCGCGGCGTCACCGACATCAACTCAGCCTCGGTCGGGATCGAGATCGCCAATCCCGGCCATGAATTCGGCTATCGCCCGTTCCCGGACGAGCAGATCGAATCGGTGATCCGCCTGACCGCGGCGATCAAGAATCGCTACACTATCACCCGCGGCAATGTGGTCGGCCATTCCGACATCGCCCCCGCGCGCAAACAGGATCCGGGCGAGCTGTTTCCCTGGGGCAAGCTTGCGCGCCTGCGCCTGGCTTTGCCGCGCCCCACCAAGAATTTGATGGATCCCGGTTGGACCGATGCCGGCTTCCTGCTCGCGCTCGAACGTTTCGGCTACGAGGTGACCGACGGTCTCGCCGCAACCGTCGCGTTCCAGCGCCGCTTCCGGCCCGAACTGGTCGACGGTACGATCGATGCCGAGTGCCGGATGATCCTGCTCGCGCTTCTCCTGCCCAAGCCCCAGGGCGACGAGTGATGCCCGGCCGCGCCGTTGCGGGCGCGCCGATCCTGACCGCAGCGCAGATGCGTGCAGCCGAGGATCGGGCAATCGCCGCTGGCGCCAGCGTCACGTCATTGATGGAGCGCGCAGGGACTGGGGTCGCCGAATGGGTGCATCGCCTGGCCGCTGGCGCACCCGTGCTGATCCTGTGCGGCCCCGGCAATAATGGCGGTGACGGCTATGTCGCGGCGCGTGTGCTGGCGAACCGGGGTATTGAGGTCCGCGTCGTCGCGTTGGGCCAACCGCGAAGCGAGGCTGCCGTGGACGCGCGCAAGGGCTGGACCGGCCCGGTCGAAGCCTTCCCCGGCGACGCGCAGGGCCATGCGCCTGTCATCGTCGACGCGCTGTTCGGTACAGGCCTGTCGCGCCCGCTCGATGCGTCGGCAGCGAATGCGATCGAGGCACTGGCTGCTCGAGCGCGCCTGTCGATCGCGGTTGATCTGCCAAGTGGCCTGGAAACCGACACCGGCAATGATTTCGGCCAGCAGTTGGCGGCATTCGATGTGACGCTGGCGCTCGGGGCGCTCAAGCCCGCGCATCTGCTGCAGCCTGCTGCCGCGCTTTGCGGTGTCGTACGCACCGTCGATCTCGGGCTGCCGCAAGACGACCTTCTGGCGAAAACAGACGTTCGAACGCTCCCCTTGCCGCAAATCGCCAAGCCCGGAGCGGCTTCGCACAAATATAGTCGCGGCATGGTCGCTGTGGTTTCCGGCCGCATGCATGGCGCGTCGGAACTGGCAGGATTGGCCGCCTATCGTGCGGGCGCGGGCTATGTCCTGCTCCTCACCGGAGGCCTGCCGCATCCGCCGCACGCGATCGTGCGCCAGCGCTGGAGTCCGGAGGCACTCGACGACAAGCGCATCGGTGCCGTCGTGATTGGACCCGGCCTCGGCCGCGACGACCGCGCTCGGGAAAAACTGGAAAACGCGCTAGCGACCGCGCATCCGCTGGTGATCGACGGCGACGCGCTTCATCTGCTCGATCTCGATCGGCTTCAGGCGCGGACAGCCCCTACCATATTGACCCCGCACGCGGGCGAGTTCGCTGCGCTGTTCGGCGCAGGCGAGGGGAGCAAGATCGCCCGCACGCAGGACGCCGCGCGCCGCAGCAGCGCCGTGGTCGTGTTCAAGGGCGCCGACACCGTGATCGCGGCTCCAGATGGGTCCGCCAATGTCGCGCTGCCCGCCAGTCCGTGGCTATCGGTTGCAGGAACGGGCGATGTTCTGGCAGGGGCGATCGCCACCATGCTTGCCCAGAATCCCGCCACTCCGCTCGACGCCGCGTCCACCGGCGTCTGGCTTCATGCCGAGGCCACGCGCCTGCTCGGCCGTTGCTTCCTCGCCGACGAACTGGCCGACACGCTTCCCTTCGTTCTGGAGCGTGCACTGTGAGCGATGACACGACCATCGTCCGCATCGCCGCGCGCGGCGACGGCGTCACCGCTGACGGTCGCCACGCCGCCCTTGCCGCGCCGGGCGACACGCTTCTCGCCGACGGCACGCTCAAGCCCGGCCCGCGTCACCAGGCGCCGCCTTGCCGCCATTTCCCCGAATGCGGCGGCTGTCAGCTCCAGCATCTCGACGACCGCGCTTATGCCGAATTCCTCACCGCGCGCATCGCCGGCGCATTGATGCAGCAAGGGGTGGAAGCGGAGATCCGCGCGCCCATGCTCTCGCCGCCGCGCACCCGCCGCCGCGCCACACTCCATGCCGAGCGGCGCGGGCGGCAGGTGCATCTGGGCTTCACCGAACAGTCGAGCCATCGGCTGATCGATCTCCAGCAATGCGAGATCCTCGATCCGAGCCTGTTCGCACTGCTCCAGCCGCTGCGTGGTCTGTTGGCAGCGCACCTCCCAGCCAATCGCCGCGTCAACGTCCATCTGGCGCTCACCGACCAGGGGCCGGACGTGCTGGTCGACGGCCTCGTCACCGACAGCCTGAGCGCGATCGAGGCGGTGACGAGCTTCGCCCAGCGCCACGGTCTTGCGCGCCTGTCGGTCGACGATGGCCTCGGCCCCGAGCCGCGCTGGGAGCCCGAGCCGGTAACGGTGACGTTCAGCGGCGTGCCCGTCACGTTCCCGGCCGCCAGCTTCCTTCAGGCAACCCCGGAGGGCGAGGCCGCCTTGGTGGCCGCCGCCCGTGAAGCGATTGGCGGCGCAAAGGCGGTCGCCGACCTGTTCGCGGGTCTCGGTACCTTCGCGCTGGCGGTCGATCCGGGCGTGAAGGTCTATGCCGGGGAAGGCGCACGCGAAGCGATCCTGTCGCTCAAGGCCGCCGCGGGCCGCGCCCAGCGCGCGGTCTTCGCCGAGCACCGCGACCTGTTCCGCCGCCCACTGGTACCCAAGGAGCTCGACCTGTTCGACGCGGTGATCCTTGATCCCCCGCGCGCCGGGGCGAAGGAGCAGGTCGAACAACTGGCGGCGTCAAAGGTGCCGGTGATTGCCTATGTATCCTGCAATCCCAGTACCTTCGCCCGTGATGCGAAGACTTTGATTGAGGGTGGCTACCGGCTCGACTGGGTGCTCCCGGTCGGCCAGTTCCGCTGGTCGACGCACGCCGAGCTGGCCGCGCGCTTCAGCCGCTAAGGCCAGAATTCAGGGATAGTCGGCCCGCACGAAATACAGCCCGTCGGGCGGCGCATTCAACCCCAGCGCCGCGCGGTCCTTCGCCTCCAGCGCGTCGCGCAGGTCGTCCGCGCGCCACTGCCCGCGCCCGACCATCGACAGGCACCCGACCATCGACCGCACCTGATGATGCAGGAACGAGCGGGCGGAAGCGTACACGCTGATCTCGTCGCCTTCGCGCACCACGTCGAGCCGGTCGAGCGTCTTGAGCGCGCTCGCCGACTGGCAATGCGCGGAACGGAAGGTCGTGAAGTCATGCAGCCCCACCAGCATCTGCGCCGCCTCGTGCATCGCCGCCGTGTCCAGCTCGGCGGGCACTCGCCACTTCAGCCCCTTGTCGAAGGTCAGCGGCGCGCGGCGATTGACGATCCGGTACACATAATGTCGCGCAGTGCACGAGAAGCGCGCATGCCAGTCATCGGCTACCGCCTCGCACGCCAGGATCGCCACCGGCACGTTGCGTAGATGCGCATTGAGCGCCTCCATCAGCCGGAACGGCGCCAGATCCTTTTCGATCTCGGTATGGGCACGCATCCCAAGGGCATGGACGCCCGCATCGGTACGCCCTGCGGCGTGGACCAGCGCATCCTCGCCGGTGATGCCGTGCAGTGCGTCCTCGATTGCCTGCTGCACGCTCGGCCCATGGTCCTGATACTGCCAGCCCATGAACGGCCGGCCGTCATATTCCACGGTAAGCGCGAAGCGGGTCAAAGCTGCGTTCCCACGGGGATGGGAAAGCCGTTGAGCAACTCGGCGGTAGTCATGACGCCACGCCCAGCGCGCTGGACGCTAGTCGGGCGGATTGTCCCCTTGGCACAGGCGAT
Source organism: Sphingomonas sp. GW821-FHT10C01 (assembly GCF_059415525.1). NCBI lineage: Bacteria > Pseudomonadati > Pseudomonadota > Alphaproteobacteria > Sphingomonadales > Sphingomonadaceae > Sphingomonas > Sphingomonas sp. GW821-FHT10C01. The sequence continues at coordinate 32,664 of NZ_JBWKNK010000008.1, forward strand.
CGTCAGTCCGTCATCCAGTACGGCACCTGCCGCGCCGTTCCCTTCGACTGTTTCGGCCGCCAGCACGCGCACCCGCTCGCCGGCGACCTCGAAGAACGCCCCCGGCGGATTGAACGCCAGCACCTGCCGCACCACCGCTTCGGCATCTTGCCCGAAATCCAGCCGGGCTTCGGCCTTGTCGATCTTGGAGGCATAGGTCACCCCATCCTCGGCCTGCATCACCACCGGATAGGCGTCCGGATCGGCCAGCACCTGAACCATCAGCCGCGCGCCCATCGCCGCCAGCTCGTCGGTCAGCGCGCCCGCGGTCTTGCCCGCGACCGGTGTCCGCCCCTCCAGACGGATCGGCCCGGTGTCCAGCCCGGCTTCCATCTGCATGATCCCGACCCCGGTCTCTTCATCCCCGGCCAGGATCGCCCGCTGGATCGGCGCCGCGCCGCGCCAGCGCGGGAGGAGCGAAGCGTGGACGTTCATGCAGCCCAGTCGCGGTGCCTCCAGCACGCTCACCGGCAGGATCAGGCCATAGGCCGCAACCACCGCGACATCGGCGTCCAGCGCCGCGAACGCCGCGACCGCATCTGGGTCCTTCTTGAACGATAGCGGCGTGCACACCTCGATCCCCAGTGCCTCGGCGCGCGCGTGGACGGGGGAGGGGGTCAGCGCCTTGCCACGCCGTCCGCCGGCGCGCGGCGGTTGGCTGTACGCCGCCACGACGTCGTGCCCCGCCTCGACCAGCGCGTCGAGCGTCGGCACCGCAAATTCCGGGGTTCCCATGAAGATGATCCGCATCCGGCGCCTCTAGCCGCAATCGATGCCGCTGCGCCATCCTTCCATTCCGCAACGCGAACGGTTAGGGAACATCGCATGGCCTCGCCCGAGATCGAAACCCTCACCCAAGCCCTGTCGCGTCTGCCCGGCCTTGGCCCACGTTCGGCGCGGCGCGCGGTGCTGCACCTACTCAAGAAGCGCGAAACCGCGCTCGATCCGCTGCTCGCCGCACTCACCGCGGTCAGCCAGCGCCTTGCCACCTGTTCGACCTGTGGCAACGTCGACACCTCGGACCCGTGCGCGATCTGCGCCGATCCGCGCCGCGATACGCGCCAGCTCTGCGTGGTCGAGGAGGTTGCCGATCTCTGGGCGCTCGAACGCTCGCGCCTCTTCCCTGGTCGCTTCCATGTACTTGGCGGCAAGCTCTCCGCGCTCGACGGCGTCCGGCCGGAGGATCTCGCGATCGACAGTCTGATCGCCCGCGTCGCCGCGGGCGGGATCGACGAGGTGGTATTGGCGATGAACGCCACGCTCGAAGGCCAGACCACCGCCCATTACATCGCCGAGCGGCTGGAGGGGCGTCCCGTACGCCTCACCCAGCTCGCCCATGGCCTGCCCGTCGGCGGCGAGCTCGACTATCTCGACGAAGGCACGCTCGCCCAGGCGCTCCGTGCGCGGCGACCGGTCGCCTGATCCTTGCCTTGAAGCCTGACCCAGGTGGAGCTAAATTACCTCAATGGCTATTCTACCGATCCTCGAAGTTCCCGATCCCCGCCTCAAGCTGGTGTCCACCCCCGTCGACAAGGTCGATGACGAATTGCGCGCGCTGATCGCCGACATGTTCGAGACGATGTACGACGCCCCGGGCATCGGCCTGGCCGCGATCCAGGTCGGCGTGCCCAAGCGACTGGTCGTCATGGACCTGCAGGAGGAAGAGGACGAGGACGGCAAGCCGATCCGCCAGCCGCGCGTGTTCGTGAACCCGGAGATTCTCGATCCGTCGGCGGACCAGAACACCTATTCCGAGGGCTGCCTGTCCGTCCCCGATCAGTTCGCCGATGTCGACCGTCCGGCCACCTGTCGGGTCAAATGGCTGGACGAGAATGGCAAGGCGCATGACGAGGTCTTCACCGGCCTTCTCGCGACCTGTATCCAGCATGAGATGGACCATCTCGAGGGCATCGTCTTCCTCGATCACCTCTCGCGCCTCAAGCGTGAGATGATCATGCGGAAGCTTACCAAGGCCCGCAAAGCGGCGGCCTGAGGCGTCGGCGCGGCGCGTGGTTAACCGCCGCCGCGTTTAGCGCTGTCCTACAATGATTGTTCGGTCTATGTTCCTCGCTTGCCGCGGGGAGGCGGCCGCTTGTCACCTCCGCGCGAAACATGTGTTTTGTGTCAACTTTGTCAATTTCGCGTGAGGGAATGTGACGCTCGAATTCGCTCTGGCCCTGATCCTCGCATTGCTCGTCGGTGGGGCCGCCGGCTGGTTCATCGCCAATCGCCGCCTCGCCGAGATCCGCGCCGAGCGCGACAAGCGCGAAGCCGATTTCAAGGCGGCGATCATCGACCTTGCCGGTGCGGAGGAGCGGCTGCGCGAACTCCCCGAACTGCGTGACCAGCTCGGCGGCATCCGGGACGAGCGCGACATCGCTCGGCTGGAACTGACCGAGCTGCGTACCAAGGCCGGGGCGTTCGAGGAGCGGCTGGAGGAATTCAAGGGCGCGCGCGAGTTGATGGCGGGGCAGTTCCGCGAACTTGCGGGACAGATGCTCAACCAGACGCAGGAAGCGTTCCTCAAGCGCGCCGAAGACCGCTTCAAACAATCCGAGACCGTCGCCGGCCAGAACCTCAAGGCGCTGCTCCAGCCGGTCAACGATAGGCTCCAGCGCTACGAGGAAGGCGTGGCCAAGGTCGAGGCCGAACGTCGCGACGCGTTCGGCGAGCTCAAGGGCCAGATCGAGCAGATGCGGATCGGGCAGGAGCGTGTGAGCAGCGAGGCGGCCAAGCTCGTCAACTCGCTCCGCAACGCCCCCAAGTCGCGCGGCCGATGGGGCGAACAGCAGCTCAAGAACGTGCTCGAGACCTGCGGCCTGTCCGAACACACCGATTTCGAAACCGAAGTCAGCGTCGCGCAGGAAGAGGGCGGGCGCCTTCGTCCTGACGCCATCGTCCGCGTGCCCGGCGGCAAGGCGCTGGTGATCGACGCGAAGGTGTCGCTCAATGCCTATCAGGACGCGTTCGGCGCGGTCGAGGAAAGCGAGCGCCTGGCAGGGCTTGCCCAGCACGCCGCCGCGATGAAGGCGCATGTCAACGCGCTTGGCAACAAGGCGTATTGGACCCAGTTCGACGAAGCGCCCGACTATGTCATCATGTTCGTCCCCGGCGAGCACTTCCTCTCGGCCGCGCTCGAGCACGACCACAGCCTGTGGGATTTCGCGTTCGAGAAGCGCGTCCTGCTCGCGACCCCGACCAATCTGATCGCCATCGCCCGCACCGTCGCCGCCGTGTGGCGGCAGGAGAAGATGGCGAAGGAGGCGCGCCAGATCGGCGAACTCGGCAAGGAACTCTACGATCGGCTGGCCAAGGCGATGGGCGATCTGCGTCTCGTCGGCAGCGGCCTCAACAGCGCGGTCAAGAACTTCAATACCTTTGCGAGCAGCCTGGAGACCCGCGCGTTGGTTTCCGCGCGGAAGCTCAAGGAACTGAACGTCGAGACCGGCGCGCGTGAGATCGAGTCGGTCGCCGCGGTCGAACTTCTCGCCAGCCATGCCGAAACGTCCGATGCCGAGGAGCCTCCCGCGCAGGCTGCGGAATAGGTCGCAAGCATCTCTTTACGTTGATTTCCCGTGCGGGTGCCGGCCGTTCGGTCTATACTATCGGCGAAACGACTTGGCTGGCCGCGTTCCAAACAGGGGAGTCCGCGCATGAGAAGCACGTTGAAGCTGGTGGTGTTGTCCACCGCAATGATCGGGCAGAGCATCACGCCGCTAATGGCTCAGACGCGGCCCGCGCCGCAGGACCGCCCGGTCCCGCTGCCGCGTCCGGTACCCGATCGCCCGGTTCCCTTGCCTCAGCCCGTGCCTGACCGTCCGGTTCCGCTCCCGGGGCCGATCGTCGACCGCCCGGTTCCCTTGCCGCATCCGGTTCCTGGCCGCCCGCGTCCGCCACGGCCCGGCTATCCGGGTTATCCCGGTAACCCCGACTGGAGCAGCAACCGCGGCTATGCCGGTCGCATCACCTGCGAATCGCGCAATAACCGCACCCGCTACTGCAATGTGAACACCCAGAACCGCGTCGTTCTGCTCCGCGCGAATGGCGGCGTCTGCAACCAGGGGCGCGGCTGGGGGTATGACCGGCGCTCGATCTGGGTGCGCGATTGCCGCGCGACCTTTGCCTATGGCTATGGCAATAATTGGGGCGGGGGCTGGCAGCCCGAATATCCAGACCGCGACAAGGGGCCAAGCACTGGGTTGATCATCGGCGGCGTCGCGGTCGCGGCGGGCCTGATCGCCCTGTTGGCGAGCAAGAACAAGAAGCCGAACGATCCGGCGCCCGAAACGCCGCCGACCACCTATCCGCCCGGTCCGCCCGCAGCGCTTTCGGCCGACCTCACGCTGGTGCGGTCGGAAGCCCGGCCCTCGCTACAGACCTGTCTGTTCGAGGCGTCGCGCCAGATCGGTGTGACGGGCGGCACGCGGCTGCGGCTCGACCGCATCACCAATATCGAGCCTGGCAATGGCGGGTGGCGCTTCGCGGCCGATCTGACCGCAAGCTATCCGGACGGCGACCGCACGACGCCCTTCTACTGCCGCGCCACGCCGACCAAGGTGGTTCAGCTCGACTTCACGAACTGAGTCGCTAGGGGCGGCGCATGGATTTCGACGATCAGTTGCGCCGCTATTTCGGGTCCGCCGACCTCGCCTCGATCCCGCCTTCGGCGGTCGAGGCGGGCGTCGAGCGGATGCGGGTCGATTTCGGGCTTGAGAAAGACCGTCCGCGCCGGTTCGCGCTCTGGACGGTGATGTATCTGCTCGGCGCCGCGCCCGATCTGGACGTGGCGTTCAAGGACGAGGCGGACCGGGAGGCCGCGCGCAACTTCATGGATTTGATGGCGATGTCGCAGGAAGGCGAGGGCGGCTAGCCACTCTGTTTCGCGATGGAGGCCCGAGCCGGAATCGAACCGGCGTGCAAGGATTTGCAGTCCTCTGCGTAACCACTCCGCCATCGGGCCCCGAAAGCGAGGGGGCGCTGTGCGCGGGGCGACGGTCCTTTGTCAACACCGCGAAGTGAAAATAGCGTCTTCCCTTGCTTGGCGACACCGCTGCCACAAGATACAAGCGCGCCAATCGAACAAGTGTATTGCGCGACTATAACAGTTGTGCGAACAGGGCTGGAGTTATGATGACCGCAACCGCCGACCTACCCGGTTCCGAAACCGCCCGCGCCGCGATGGTGGTGAGCCAGCTGCGTACCAGCGGCGTCAGCGACGCGCGCGTCGTCGCGGCGATGGCTCAGGTTGAGCGGGAGAAGTTCCTGCCCGAATCGCAGCGCCCGCTGGCCTATCGCGATCGCCCGTTGCCGCTGGGTAACGGCCGCACGCAAAATCCGCCGCTCGCCACCGGCCTGCTGCTCACCGAAGCGCGGCTTCAGCCTTCGGATACGGTGCTGATCGTCGGCGTTGCGGGAGGATACGCTGCTGCGGTCGCCGCGAAGCTGGCGGGCAAGGTCGTTGCGGTCGAGGCTGATTCGGTGCTTGCCGCCGCGGCGCGTACCGCGCTCGACGGTCAAGCCGAGCTGGTTGAAGGGCCGCTGGCCGAGGGCCATGCCGCGGGTGCGCCGTATGACGTGCTGATCGTGGATGGTGCGGTCGAAGAGCTTCCTGCGTCGCTTGCCGCCCAGGTCGCACCGGGCGGAAGAATCGTTACCGGTCTGGTCGATCGCGGCGTGACCCGCCTTGCATCGGGCGTGCGCAGCGAAGGCGGCTTCGGCCTCAATCCGTTCGTGGATATCGAAACCGCCGTGCTTCCGGGGTTCGAGAAGCCGCGCGGGTTCAAATTCTGAGAAAGATAGACGAATGCGATTGAGCCATTTCCTCGCCGGGGTCAGTGTTGCCGGATTGGGTGCCGCAAGCCTTGCGCTGCCTGCCATGGCGCAGACCGTGCCGCCGGCCGCGCAGGCGCCGACCGAGACGCTGCGTGAGGCGATGGTGAAGGCGTACAATACCAACCCCGATCTTTCGGCCGAGCGGTCTCGCTTGCGCGCGACTGATGAGGATGTGCCGATCGCCCGTTCGCGCGGGTTGCCGGGTGTGAGCTCCACGGGTCGCTACAGCGAGAATCTGCACGACAGCGACAACAGCGGACTGTCTTCGCCGCGTCAGGGTAGCGCCGGCGTGAGCTTCAGCCTGCCGGTCTATTCGGGCGGGTCGGTGCGCAATTCGGTGCGCGCGGCGGAAACCCGGGTCGAGGCGGGCCGCGCGGGCCTTCGCAGCGTCGAGGCGCAGCTCTTCACCGATGTGGTCGCCGTCTATCTCGACGTGATCCGCGATGAGGCGATCGTTCGCCTCAACCAGCAGAATGTCCGCGTGCTTGAGGTCAACCTCCAGGCGACTCGCGACCGGTTCGAGGTGGGCGATCTCACCCGCACCGACGTCGCCCAGTCCGAAGCGCGTCTCGCATTCTCCCAGAGCCAGCTTCGTGGTGCGGAATCGAGCCTGATCAGCAGCCGCGAGCGTTATATTCGCGTGGTTGGCACGCCCCCCGGCGCCCTGGCGACACCGCCTGAACTGCCGAACCTGCCCGCCGGGCCGGATCAGGCGGTCGGCGTGGCGCTTGAGGCCAATCCGGCGCTCGAAGGAGCGAAGAAGGCGCGGGATGCGTCCGCCTATGACGTCAGCGTGGCGCGGGCCGCGCGGCTGCCGCAGGTGAGCCTCGGCGTGAACGGCGATTACTATAACCGCTTCGGCGCCGTTCCTGGCCCCGGTCAGCGGGCCGGCGTCGCTAACGACGGGTTCGCGACCAGCGCGGGCGTCAACCTGACGCTGCCGCTGTTCCAGGGCGGCCGTCCGGCGGCGCAGGTCCGCCAGGCCCAGGCGCGCCAGTCGGCGGCGATGGAGCAGGTGACCTCCGCCGAGCGCGGCGTGATCGCACAGACCCGCTCGGCCTATGCGGTGTGGCAGTCGGCGCGGCGCGTGATCGAGAGCAGCACGCTCGCGGTCAGCGCCAACCGGCTGAGCCTTGAGGGCGTCCGCGCGGAAAACAGCGTCGGCACGCGTACCATCCTCGACATCCTCAACGCCGAGCAGGAACTGCTGAATTCGCAGGTCCAGCTCGTCACCGCCGAGCGCGACGCCTATGTCGCCGGCTTTGCGGTGCTCGCGGCGATGGGCCGTGCCGAAGCGGACGATCTGGGCCTCGACGGTGGGCCGCTTTACGATCCGGTGGCGAACTACACCCGATCGCGCCGCAGCCTGTCGGATTGGCGTGACGGCCCGACGCCGGAGCCCCAGGCGACCCGCACCATCGACACCCCCGCCCAGACCCCCGCGGTGTCCGGCCCGATCGATCCGGGTAGCCCTAATTAAATCTTAAAGGGTTATGGTTGACAGATACCCGTCAAATCCGACACTTGGCGGGTTTGGTTATCCCTAACGCGGGAACAACGAATGGGGGACGTCAGTAACGAACCGTCGATGGAGGACATCCTGTCCTCGATCAAACGGATCATCGCCGAAGAGGGCGAGAGTGCGGTCGCGACCCGCACCCGTCGTCCCGCGCGTGCTGCGCCGCCTCCGCCGGTCGTCGATGAGGACGAGATCCTCGAACTGAGCGAGCCGGTCCCGACCGAATCGCGTCAGCCGGAGCCACCCGCTCCGGAACCGGAACCCGTCCAGGTCGAAGCACCCGCCGAACCGATTCTCTCCGCCACCACGGCGCAGGCGACTCGCGGACCGCTCGAGGCGCTGTCGCGCATGCTCGTGAAGCCCGATGTCGCGGGCAGCGACACACTGGAAGGCATGGTGCGCGAGATGCTCCGCCCGATGTTGCGCGAATGGCTCGACGCCAACCTTCCCCGGATGGTCGAGGAAATGGTGCAGCGCGAGATCGCTCGGATCACCGCAGGCCGCGACTGATCTTGCCTTGCCCGACACGCCCGTTAAGGGCGGGGCATGAGCGAACTTCCCAAGACCTTCGACCCGGCTGAAATCGAATCGCGCTGGTATGCGCATTGGGAGGAGGGCGGCCTGTTCCGGCCTGACCGTCCCGGCGCCGAGCCGTGGACGATCGTCAACCCGCCGCCCAACGTCACCGGCTCGCTTCATATCGGGCACGCGCTCGACAATACGCTGCAGGACATCCTCGTCCGCCATGCCCGCCTCAAGGGCAAGGACGCGCGCTGGGTGGTCGGCACCGACCATGCCGGCATCGCGACGCAGATGGTGGTCGAACGTCAGCTCAACGAGCGGCAGGACAAGCGCACCAACTATTCGCGCGAGGACTTTATCGACCTCGTCTGGAAGTGGAAGGAAGAGAGCGGCGGCACGATCACCCGCCAGCTCCGCCGCCTCGGTTGCTCGATGGACTGGTCGAACGAGCGCTTCACCATGGACGAGGGCTTCTCAAAGGCCGTGCTCAAGGTGTTCGTCGACCTGCACAAGCAGGGGCTGATCTACCGCGACAAGCGCCTGGTGAATTGGGACCCCAAGCTCAAGACCGCGATCTCCGACCTTGAGGTCGAATCGCGCGCGGTGCAGGGCCATATGTGGCACTTCAAATACCCGCTCGCGGGTGGCGAAACCTACACCTATGTCGAGCGCGACGCCGACGGAAATGTCGTGCTGGAGGAAGAGCGCGACTATATCTCGATCGCGACCACCCGGCCCGAGACGATGCTGGGCGACGGCGCGGTCGCGGTGCACCCCGATGACGAGCGCTACCGCCCGATCGTCGGCAAGCTCTGCGAAATCCCGGTCGGCCCCAAGGCGCTGCGTCGCCTGATCCCGATCATCACCGACGATTATCCCGATCCCCATTTCGGATCGGGCGCGGTCAAGATCACCGGCGCGCATGACGAGAACGACTATGGCGTCGCGCAGCGCAACAACATCCCGATGTATCGCCTGATGGACGAGAATGCGGCGATGCGCGCTGACGGCGAAGCTTATGCCGTGGCGGCGGCACGCGCGCAGGAGATCGCCGGCGGCGCCCCGTGGACGGCGGCCGAGGTCGATGCGCTCAATCTGGTGCCGGATGCCTATCGCGGCCTCGACCGTTACGAGGCGCGCAAGCGCGTCGTCGCCGATATCGATGCCGATGGCCTGATGATCCAGGTCGAGGACAAGCAGATCATGCAGCCGTTCGGCGACCGCGGCGGCGTGGTGATCGAGCCGATGCTGACCGACCAATGGTATGTCGATGCCGCGACGCTGGCCAAGCCGGCGATCGAGGCGGTCCGTTCGGGCGCGACGAAGGTCGTGCCGAAGAGCTGGGAAAAGACCTATTTCAACTGGATGGAGAACATCCAGCCGTGGTGCGTCAGCCGCCAGCTGTGGTGGGGCCACCGCATCCCGGCCTGGTATGCCGAGGATGGTCGCATCTTCGTCGCCGAGAGCGAGGAAGAGGCGCAGGCGCAAGCGGGGCAGGGCGTTGCGCTCAAGCGCGACGAGGACGTGCTGGACACGTGGTTCTCCTCCGCGCTCTGGCCCTTCGCGACGATGGGCTGGCCGGACGCCGATGTGAAGGCGATGGGCCGCTACCCCAATGACGTGCTGATCTCCGGCTTCGACATCCTGTTCTTCTGGGACGCGCGGATGATGATGCAGGGCTTGCACTTCATGAAGGAAGTGCCGTTCAAGACCCTGTATCTCCACGGACTTGTCCGCGCTGCGGATGGGCAGAAAATGTCCAAGTCCAAGGGCAATGTCGTCGATCCGCTGATCCTGATCGACAAGTACGGCGCCGACGCGCTGCGCTTCTTCATGGCCGCCATGGAGAGCCAGGGCCGCGACGTGAAGATGGATGAGAAGCGGGTCGAAGGGTATCGCAACTTCGCGACCAAGCTGTGGAATGCCGCGCGCTTCGCCCAGTCCAACGGGATCAGCGCGAGCACGCAGATCGAGCCGCCTGTCGCGACCCTCGCGGTCAACAAGTGGATCGTCGCCGAGACGGTGGCGACGGTGCAGGCGATGGACCTGGCCTTTGCCGACCACCGCTTCGACGAAGCCGCCAACGCGATCTACCAGTTCACCTGGAGCCGTTTCTGCGACTGGTATCTCGAGCTGATCAAGCCGGTGTTGCAGACCGACGGCGCCGAAGGGGCCGAGGAAACCCGCCTCGTCGCGGGCTGGGTTCTCGACCAGATCCTGGTCCTGCTCCACCCGTTCATGCCCTTCATCACCGAAGAGCTGTGGTCGAAGCTGGGCGATCGTCCCGACTATCCGCTGATCACCGCGAAATGGCCGATGGCCGACGCGCGGGCGCTGGATTCGCAGGCGGCGAAGGAAATCGACTGGCTGATCCGGCTGGTGAGCGAGCTTCGTGCAGCGCGCAACGAGCTCAACGTGCCGCCGGGCGCGCGCTTGCCGCTGTTCGTTCGCGACGCTCATGCCGATACCGCCGAGCGGCTGGCGCGGCAGGATGTGGTGCTGAGCCGTCTTGCCCGCGTCGATCGCGGTGAGGGTGATGCCCCCGCAGGCGGTGCTCTCCAGATCGTGGTGGACGAGGCGACCTTCGTTCTCCCGCTCGAAGGCGTGATCGACCTCGACGCCGAGCGCGCCCGCCTGACCAAGGCGATCGCGGCGGCGGAGAAGGAGCGCGACAGCCTGAACGCGCGCCTGTCCAACCCCGCCTTCGCCGAAAAGGCCAAGCCCGAGGCGGTGGAGAAGGCGCGTGCCGATCATGCCGAGAAATCGGCCGAGGCGGCACGCCTGGGCGCGGCGCTGGGGCGGCTGGGATAGGGTGCCGCCGCCGGGCAATCGCCGCGACCTGACGCAGGGGCCGATCGGCCGCACCCTGCTGTTGTTCGCCTTGCCGACGCTCGGCTCGAACATCCTTCAGTCGCTCAATGGCTCGATCAACTCGATCTGGGTCGGGCGCTTCCTCGGCGAACAGGCGCTGGCTGCGACCAGCAACGCCAACATCATCATGTTCCTGATGTTCTCGGCGGTGTTCGGCTTCGGCATGGCGGCGACCATCCTGATCGGCCAGTCGATCGGGCGGCACGATATCGAGGCGGCACGCCGCGCGTTCGGATCGGCGATCGGGCTCGTCACCGGCGGCGCGGTATTGATCGCAGTCCTCGGCTGGGTGTTCACCCCGCAGATCCTCGACCTGCTCGCCACGCCGGGCGAGGCGAAGGGCATGGCGCAGGCCTATCTACGCGTCATCTTCCTCGGCCTGCCCTTCTCGATGTTCGGGGTGCTCATCCAGATGAGCCTGCGCGGTGCCGGCGATTCGCTCACGCCCTTGTGGTTCATGGTGCTCAGCGTCGTCATCGATTCGACCTTCAACCCGCTGCTGATCGCGGGGATCGGGCCGTTCCCCCGCATGGGCATCGCCGGGTCCGCCACCGCGACGTTGCTCGCCGGCATCGTGTCGTCGCTGGGCCTGCTGATCTATGTCTATGTTCGCGATCTGCCGATCCGGTTGCGCGGGCGCGAGTTGCGCTACCTGTTGCCCGAACGCGCCCTGGTCCGCACCATCGTCGCCAAGGGGCTGCCGATGGGCGCGCAGATGCTGGTCATGTCCACCGCCGGCCTGTCGATGGTCGGCCTGGTCAACCGGCTCGGCGTCGATACCGCTGCGGCCTATGCCGTCTCGCAGCAGCTCTGGACCTATATCCAGATGCCTGCGATGGCGATCGGCGTCGCGGTGTCGAGCATGGCGGCGCAGAATATCGGCGCGGGCCGCTGGGACCGCGTCGGCGCGATCACCCGCGCCGGCCTGATCTACAACACCGCAATCACGCTGTCGGTGATCGTCCTGATCATCCTGTTCGACCGCCCGGTGATGGCGCTGTTCGTCGGCGCGGACAGCGCCGCGATCCCGATCGCGCGTCATATCCAGCTGCTCGCCAGCTGGACCTTTGTGATGTTCGGCGCGACGATGGTGCTCTTCTCCACCGTCCGCGCCAATGGCGCGACCGTTCCGCCGCTCGTCATCCTCGCGATCACGCTGTTCCCGATCCGCCTCGGCTTCGCCGTGTTCGGGCAGCGCTGGCTGGGCAGCGACGCGCTGTGGCTTGCCTTTCCTCTCGGTTCGGCCTTCTCGCTCGGCTTCGCTGCGCTCTACTATCGCTATGGCCGCTGGCGCGCCGCCGTTCTTCAGGTGCCGCCCGAACCCGATGAAGCCGCCGAACAGGCGCATTCCGACAGCGAACCCGCCGGGCGCCTGCACCCGACGGGTTGAAGGGCATCGAAGCGCGGGCGACGGCGCTTCTGCGCGTCAAGGTCCGCGCGCGGGGCGGCACGGTGGATTCCAGCGACGGATGCCGGGAAATCGAGCCGTCATGGATCGTTTTGCTGCGTTGCAGCGTTATTGCGGTCCTATGCGTATCCATACTCTGCTTACCCTTGGCGCCGCGCTGGTCGCCGCCGCACCCGCCTCTGCCCAGGTCGCGGGCATCGACGCGATGAAGGAATGGAACCTCATCGTGCTTGGCGACCTGCAATCCGCCGGTCAGGTGGAAGGGCGTACCTTTGTCGGCGGTAACCTCAGCGGCAATTCGTCCGACTATCAGGTCCGCACGCCCGCGCCGTCGCCGCGCGGCACGCCTGGCCTGACGGTGGTCGGCGACGTCAATGGCGGTCACAAGAATTTGAACAACGCGTCGGGCGCGGCGATCGGCGGCAACGTCAATAGCGGCTTCAACCTCAACGGCTCGTCGCAGACGGTGCAGGTCGGCGGCACCATCTCCAATACCAACGTCAACCAGAACACCGTCAATTCGGGTCTCAACACCACCAACCCGGCGTTCCGGGTGGGACTTGAACAGCAGAAGAGCTTGCTGGGGTCGAGCCTGACCAACCTGTCTTCGGACATGAAGGGGATGACCGGGAACAGCAGCCTCACCATCAGCGGCAGCCGCGGCACGTTCGACGCCAAGCCGGATGCCAAGGGCGTCGCGGTTTTCAACATCACCAGCGCGGACCTGAACAAGATCAGCGAGATCAAGTTCAACCTCAACGGTGCCGAAACCGCGATCATCAACGTCAGCGGCTCGGCGATCGCGCTCAACCAGAATTTCCTGGGCGGGATCAAGGGGCTGGGGGAGAATGTCATCTGGAATTTCCCCGACGCCACCAGCGTGGCGATCGCCACCGCATGGGGCGGATCGGTGCTGGCGCCCAAGGCGGTCGGCCAGGTCTCCAACAGCATCGATGGTTCGGGCGTGTTCGGCAGCCTGCAACAGAATGGCAGGCTCTCGGGCGGCTATGACGGCAACTATGTCCCGCCGACGACCAATCCGGGGGGCGGCAGCAGCGGCGGGGGCAACCCGACGCCGGTGCCCGAAGAGACGATCGGGCTGTTCGCGCTGGGCGCGGCCGGACTTGGCCTGCTGCACTGGCGTCGCCGGCGCAAGCAGAAGAGCGCTCGCGAAACCGCCGCCTGACGCTTGCGTCGCAGGGCGGGCTGTCCCACAAGCCCGCCATGTCCCATTACCCCGCGCTTCGCCTTCGACGTACCCGTGCTTCGGCCTGGAGCCGCCGGATGCATGCCGAAACCGTACTGACCCCGGCCGACCTGATCTGGCCGCTGTTCGTGACGGAAGGTGAGAACGTCGAGGAGCCGATCGCCTCGCTGCCCGGCGTGTCGCGCTGGTCGGTCGATCAGGCGGTGGCGCGGGCGAGGGAGGCGGCGGCGCTTGGCATCCCCTGCCTGGCGCTGTTCCCCAACACCCCGCGCGATCTGCGCACCGATGACGGGCGCGAGGCGCTCAATCCCGACAACCTGATGTGCCGCGCGATCCGCGCGATCCGCGACGCGGTGCCCGATATCGGCTTGCTCACCGACGTCGCGCTCGATCCCTATACCGCGCACGGCCATGACGGGCTGGTCGATGCGGCGGGCTATGTCCTCAACGACCAGACCGCCGACCTGCTGGTCGGCCAGTCGCTCAACCAGGCGCGCGCGGGGGCGGACATCATCGCGCCCAGCGACATGATGGACGGCCGCGTTGGCCTGATCCGCGAGGCGCTGGAGGGCGAGGGCCATGTCAACGTCCAGATCATGGCCTATGCCGCCAAATACGCCTCGGCATTCTACGGGCCGTTCCGCGACGCGGTCGGCTCGCGCGGGCTGCTCAAGGGTGACAAGAAGACCTATCAGATGGATCCGGCCAATGCCGAGGAAGCACTGCGCGAGGTCGAGCTCGACCTGGACGAGGGCGCGGACAGCGTGATGGTCAAGCCGGGGCTGCCCTATCTCGACATCGTTCGCCGCGTGAAGGAGCGGTTCGAGGTGCCGGTGTTCGCCTATCAGGTAAGCGGCGAGTATGCGATGATCGAGGCTGCGGCAGCGGCGGGCGCGGGGGACCGCGACGGACTGGTGCTGGAGACGCTGATGGCGTTCAAGCGCGCGGGCTGCACCGGCGTGCTGACCTATCACGCGGCGCATGCGGCGCGCCTTTTGGGTGCATGATCGACCGCCAATGATTGAAACCGAGCGCCTGATCCTGCGCAAGCCGCGCCCCTCGGACCATCCCGCGCTGTTTGCGATGTGGGCCGATCCGGCGGTGATGGCCGATCTGGGCCCGGTAAAGGATGCGGTGGCGAGCGAAGCGTCGCTGGCGCGCCACGACAGCTATCGTCACGAAGGGCTGGGCTTCTTCTCTGTCGAGCGCAAGTCGGACTGGGCGGTGATCGGTTTTTGCGGTCTCAAGCGCGGCGATCCGATGCACCCGATTGCGGGCGAGATCGAGGCTGGCTGGATGATCGCGCAGCCCTATTGGCGCCAGGGCTATGCCCTTGAGGCGATGACGGCGGTCATGGCCTGGGGTTGGGAAAGCTTCGCTGTGCCCCGCATTGTCGCGATTACCGCCGAACGAAATCTTGCCAGCCAGGCGATGATGACCCGGCTGGGCATGAACCGGCTGGTGGATGGGGACTTCGATCATCACGCTTTTGCGCCCGGCGATCCCTTGCGCAAGATCGTTACGTACAGCATCAATCGACCGTAAGCGTTGCGTAACGAAGGGGAGACGATGAGCGCCGAAGCGATAACCGATCCGGCGCAAGTCGAACCCGCCTCCACCCAGCGCGCCGTCGGCTCGCTGTTCGTCATCGCCATCCTGCTCGGCAGCTTCCTGCTATTCCTGGTCCAGCCGATGATCGCGCGCATGGCGCTGCCCCGGCTCGGCGGTGCGCCGGCGGTGTGGAACAGTGCGATGCTGGTCTATCAGGCGCTGCTGCTCGGCGGCTATGCCTATGCCCATTGGCTGGGCCGGGTGCCGGTGCGGCAACAGGCGATGATCCATCTTGGCGTGCTGGCAGTGGCGGCCTTGTGGTTGCCGATCGGGCTGATGGCGATGCAGATGCCCGCCGATGCCGAGCCGGCGGTGTGGGTGCCCTGGCTGCTCGGCGCCTCGATCGGGCCGCTGTTCTTCGCGATCTCGGCGCAGGCGCCCCTGCTCCAGCGCTGGTTCGCCGTCGCCTCGGGCGGGCGCGATCCCTATGCGCTCTACGCGGCGTCGAACGTGGGCAGCTTCGGCGGCCTGCTCGCCTATCCGCTGCTGGTCGAGCCGGGGATGGCGCTCAAGGGGCAGAGCTGGCTGTGGACCGCGGGCTATGCGTTGGTGTTCGTTGCGGTCGCGGCGTGTGCGCTGCTGCTGCCGCGCAAGGCCGCCGACCAGCCCTATGTCGATGCGACCAGTCCAGCGCCCTCGCGCAAGCGCGTCGCGCATTGGATCGCGCTGGCCTTTGTCCCATCGGGTTTGATGCTTGCCACGTCGAGTTTCCTGACGACCGACATCGTCGCGGTGCCGATGCTGTGGGTGCTTCCCCTGGGTCTCTACCTCCTCAGCTTCACCATCGCCTTCGCCGCCCGCCGCTGGCCCGCGGAAATCCTCACCCGCTTCGCGCCGGTGACGATCCTGATGTTCGGCGGGCTGATGATCGCCGGGCACAACGCCAACCCCGAACTCAACGCGCTGATGGCGCTGGGCCTGCTCTTCATGGTCGCGGTCGCGCTCCACACGCAGATGTACGACCTGCGGCCCGAGCCCGACCGACTGACCGGCTTCTACCTCGCCATGTCGGTGGGCGGGGCGCTGGGCGGCGTGTTCGCGGCGCTGATCGCGCCGCTCGTCTTCGACTGGACCTATGAATATCCGATCCTGATCCTCGCCGCCGGACTGCTGGTGCCGCAAGTGTTCCTGCTGCCGCCCTTCGCGCGGCTGTGGCGGACGAACGCGCAGGGCAAGCGAATCCGTGTCTTGCTGGTGGCGCTGCTGGTCGCGCTGATCGTGTGGTTCGGCCTGTTCGGCCCTGCCGGACAGCTTGGCGAGAAGGCGCTCGGCCTTCTCTATCTCGCGGTGGCGATCATCGGTCTCTTCACCGTTGGCGTGCGCCTGCCATACATGATCGTGCTGGCCGGCGCGCTGTTCCTGTTCGGTGGCTATCGATCGCTGGCGATGAGCTGGGAAGGGGATGTCCGCACCCGCAGCTATTTCGGCGTCTATACGATCACCGACCTGTCGACCCAGAAGCGGCTGGCGCACGGCACCACGCTGCATGGCGTTCAGCTTGAGGGACATGATCTGCTGCGGCGGATGCCGACGACCTATTATGTCCCTGGATCGGGTGTTGGGCGGGGAATGCTGGCGCTTGAGTCGCTATATGGCTCCGCTGCGCGCGTGGGCGTTGTCGGCCTGGGGACCGGGACGCTCGCCTGCTATGCCCGGCCGGGTCAGGACTGGCGCTTCTACGAGATCGATCCGGCGGTGGTCGATCTGGCGCGGGGGCCGTTCCGTTTCCTGGAGCTGTGCCTGCCCAAGGCGAATATCATTCTGGGCGACGCGCGGGTGCGGCTGAACGAGGCGAAGCCCGCCAGCCTCGACCTGCTGGCGCTTGACGCCTTCTCCTCCGATGCCGTGCCGATGCACCTGATGACGAGTGAGGCGTTCGCGACCTATGATCGCGTGCTCGCCAAGAACGGCTTGCTGCTCGTCCATATCTCCAATCGCTTCATGGCGCTAGAGCCGGTGGTCGCCGCGGCGGCCAAGGCGGGCGGATGGAGTGCGGCGGGGCTGACCTATCGTCCCACGCCTGATGAGGAGATGCAGGAAGCGGCGACGTCGGACTGGATCGCGCTGTCCCGTTCGCCCGAGACGATCGCGAAGCTCAAGGCACGCGGTGGCGAATGGCGCGACCTGCAGCAGACGCCGGGCTTCACGCCGTGGACCGACGACTATGCGACGATCCTGCCGGTGCTGCGCAGCCTGAACAAGGATCTGCCTTGAACGGCGGCTATTTGAGCTTGAGCGGCTGGCCCGCAGCGATGAACATGGCTTCGTCGACGGCTAACGCGACCCGCTGATTGATGCGCCCAGCCTCGTCGCGGAAGCGGCGGGCGAGGGCGTTGTCGGGCACGATGCCCAGCCCGACCTCGTTGCTCACCAGGATCAGCGGTCCGGCGGCGGCATCGATCGCGGCGACCAACTCTTCGGTGGCGGCGGGGATGTCGCGTTCGGCCAGCAACAGGTTCGATGTCCACAGCGTCAGGCAGTCGACCAGCAGCACGCGATCCTCGCTGCTCTCGGCACGGATCGCGGCGGCGAGTTCGATCGGCGCTTCGACCGTCATCCAGCGTTTGCCGCGATCGTCGCGGTGGTGGGCGATCCGATCCGCCATCTCGGCATCGAACGCCTGCGCGGTGGCGATGAAGACCAGCTCGGCATCGAGCGCCTCGGCTCGGCCCTGCGCATAGCGGCTCTTGCCCGATCGCGCGCCGCCCAGAACGAGAAGGCTGTTCATGCCAGGATCCTTTCGTTCGCGAGGGCGATCAGGCCGTCGATGTCGAGATGGGTTTCCAGTGTCTCGGCGATCTCGTCGAGCGCCGCATCCACTGACGCGCGATAGTCGATGCCGCTGCCCGCGACGCCCAGCCGGGCGAGCAATGCTGTGCGTTGCGCCGGATCGGCAAGCAGGCCGTGGACATAGCTTCCCATCACGCGTCCGTCCGCGCTGATCGCGCCGTCGCTGCGGCCATTGTCGAAGGTGGCGAAGGGGTGCGTGGAGCCAGGTCCGCCGGTCTCGCCCATATGCATCTCATAGCCGTCGAACCGTGCACCAAGCGCTTCGCCGGATACCGGTCTCAGCGCCTTGGCCGCCGTCAGCACCGTCTCGACGTCGAGCAGCCCTAGACCGACGGCTTCGCCCGGCGCGCCCTCCAGCCCCAGCGGGTCGGCGATCCGTTTGCCCAGCATTTGATAGCCACCGCATAGCCCCAAGATCATTCCCCCACGGCGATGATGGGCGAGGATATCGATATCCCAGCCTTGCGCGCGGACCGCGGCCAGATCCGCCAGCGTCGCCTTGGACCCTGGAAGCACGATCAACGCAGCCTCGGCGGGGATCGGTTGGCCGGGTGGCACCATCATCACCTCGACGGCCGGTTCCAGCATCAGCGGATCGAGATCGTCGAAGTTGGAGATACGCGGCAGGATCGGGCAGGCGACAAGGATACGCCGCTCCGACCGCTCGGCGGGGCGTTCCAGTCGCACGGCGTCCTCGCTGGGCAAGCGGGCGGCGGCGGGCAACCAATGGACCAACCCATAACCGGGCCAGCCACTGCGTTCCTCAATTTCGCGATAACCGTCGGCAAACAGCGCGGGGGCGCCGCGAAACTTGTTGATGATGAAACCGCGGATCATTGCGGCATCCTCGGGATCGATCACCGCGCGGGTGCCGACCACCGACGCGATCACACCGCCGCGATCGATATCGCCGATCAGTACCACCGGCACATTGGCGGCGCGCGCGAAGCCCATATTGGCGATGTCGCCCGCGCGCAGATTGATCTCCGCCGGCGATCCTGCGCCCTCTACGACGACAATGTCGCACGCCTGCTCGAGCCGGTCGAAACTCTCCATCACCTCCGTGAGCAGCGCACCCCGAGCCGCGCGAAAGTTGCCGCTGCCCAGCGTCCCGCGAACCCGGCCATGGACGATCAACTGCGAGGTGTGGTCCGCCTGCGGCTTGAGCAGTACCGGGTTCATGTCGGTGTGCGGTTCCACCCGGCAGGCGATCGCCTGAAGCGCCTGAGCGCGACCGATCTCGCCGCCATCGACGGTGACGGCGGCGTTGTTCGACATGTTCTGCGGCTTGAAGGGCCGCACGCGCAGCCCGCGATTGGCGAGCGCGCGGCACAGTCCCGCGACCAGCACCGACTTGCCGACATCGGAGCCGGTTCCCTGCAGCATCAGCGCGCCCATGCGACCACTCCTGCAATCAGCCAAAGCGCCGCACAAGCGCGCAGATAGAGGTTTAGCGCGCGGCATATGTCATTCGTCTTCGCTTCGGCGCGCCCGTCGCCGATCCACGGCTTGTCATGGACCTCGCCGTCATAGCTGACCGGCCCGGCAAGACGCAGGTCGAGTGCACCCGCCATCGCCGCCTCGGTCCAGCCGGCATTGGGCGAGGGATGCTTGCGCGCGTCGCGCAACATCACGCGCCAACCTCTTCCCGAAACGAGGCAGATCAACGCGCCTCCTATCCGCGCGGGGATCAGATTGAGGAGATCATCGGTCCGCGCCGCTGCCCAGCCAAAGGCCCGCCAGCGTTCCTCGCGGTGGCCGATCAGGCTGTCGGCGGTATTGATCGCCTTGTAGATCCAGATGCCGGGCAGACCGAGCAGCAACAGCCAGAAGAGCGGCGCGGCGATGCCATCGCAGAAACTCTCCGCAAGGCTTTCGATCGCTGCGCGTGAAATCCCCGCTTCGTCGAGCGCATCGACATCGCGGCCGACGATCATCGCCACTGCCGATCGCGCGGCCTCTAGATCGCCGTTTGCCAGCGCATCGCGCACGGCGTGGACATGGTCGAACAGGCTGCGCTGTGCGAGGCCGGGCGCGGCGAACAGGGCAATGCCGATCCAGATCCATGCGCCGAGCGCCCAGCCCATCAGCCAGGTCAGTCCCCAGCCGATGCCGCCGGCGAAGCCGATCAGCACCAGCACGGTCGCGATTCCCGCGATGCGCCTTGCCGGGTCGCCGAGCGAGGGTCGGTTCCACATCGCCTCGCACCGCGCGATGATCGCCGCGAACACGCCGACGGGGTGGCCGATGCGCCGGTAGAGCGCGGCGGGCCAGCCAATGGTGGCGTCGAGCGCCAGCGCGGCGAGCGCGACCGGTTCAGCCATGGGTCAGCACGGCATCGAGCCGTTCGAGCGCCTGTCGGTTCGGCGGCAACCCGAACCGCAACCAGTGTGGATTGTCCTCGAATGGCCGGGTGAGGATCGATCGCTGCGCCAACCGCTCAAACAACCTATGGGCATCGTCGATCTCGATCAGGCGGAACAGAGGGCAATCGCCGGTGGCGGTGTAGCCATGCGAGGCCAGTAGCTGATCGAGGACCTCGGCCTGCGCCGGCAGCCGGTCACGCGTTTCCGTGATCCAGTCGCGGTCCCGATAAGCGGCGCTGCCGATCGCGATTGCCGCGGCCGAAACCGGCCATGCGCCGATCCGCGCGCGAAGCGGGGCGATCAGTGAGGGAGGGGCGATGGCGAAGCCGAGCCGTACGCCGGCAAGGCCGAAGAACTTGCCGAAGGATCGCAGAACGATCAACCGCCGGTCCGGCGCGACTTCGCTGGCCAGGCTGTGGCGCGGATCGGTGTCGGCAAAGGCTTCGTCGATCACCAGCCATCCCTTGGCCATCTGCGCTTGAAGCGTCGGCGTTGGCGTGATCCGGCCATCGGGGTTGTTGGGGTTGGCGAGGATGAGTGTGCCCGCATCGGCGTGCGGTGCCTCGGTTGGTATGGCGGCCGGCGCCATTTCGGCATGGGTGCGATAGCTGGGCCAGCGATAGCGCACCGGGCCCGGCAGCTGCTCTCCGAGCAGCCTCAGCCCGATTTCCGTGCCCGGAAGCGCCAGCACATATGTTGGATCGGTGTCGAAATAGGCCGCCGCCGCCGCTTCGAGGCCAGCGAGCGCACCGGTATCGGGCAAGCGCGTCCAGTCGATATCTAGGCCGTGAGTACCCGGCCAGGGGTTCGGGTTGATGCCGGTCGACAGATCGATCCATGGCTCACCGCTGTCGCCGAACGCCTTTCGCGCCTGCGCCAGCTGTCCGCCATGCCAGGACCATTGGTTCACGCCAGCCCGACCCAGAGGATCACCGCGACCAGCAGCCCGGTCTCGACCAGTTCGATCCCTGCGCCGAGGCAGTCGCCCGAAACGCCGCCGAGCCTGTCCCTGAGCCACAGCCCCCACCACAGGTCCAGCAGCGGCGCGACGAGCAGCGCGGGAACGAACCAGCACGCCGCCGCCCAGCCGATCGCCCACACCGCGAGAACGGGCAGGCTGGCGACGCCGACGAACCGCTCGGCCAGCCCGGCGTGCAGCGAGGGCAGCCAGCGCGTCCATGCCAGCGGCGCGATCCGCGCGACGGCCGGGATCAGCAGCAATGCCGGCCATTGCGCCGGAGGCAGCAGATGCAGCAAAACCAGCTTGACGATGAGCTGGACGACCAGCGCGACCACGCCGAAGCTGCCGACATGCGGATCGGCCATCACCGCCAGCAACCGCTCGGGATCGCGATGTGCCGCGCCGCGCGCATCGGCGAGGTCCGACAGGCCGTCGAGATGCAGCGCGCCGGTGACCCACACCCAGGCGACTAGGGCTGCGAGTGCAGCCAGCCAGGGATCGAACCGCCCACCCAGCCAGAAGGCGCCGGCGACCACGCCGCCGACCGCCAGTCCGGCGACGGGGAACCAGCGCATGCTCGCGGCGAAGCTTGCCGAATCCACCGGCACGCTCGGCATCGGCAGCCGGGTCAGGAACTGCAATGCGATGATCAGTCCCTTCATGGCCACAGCCCCATGATCTGCCCGCTGCGCGAAGGCTGGTCCCAGAATCGCAGCGCAAGCACGCTGGCATAGGGAAGGTCGAACGCCCAGAGCTGGGGCAGGGAAAAGTCGCACAGGACATGCAGCGCCGCGCGCATCGCGCCGCCGTGCGTGACGACGAGCGCCGGCTCGGCGGGAAGGTCGGCGATTGCCGCCGTGACGCGGGTGACCAGGGCGGACCAGCGCTCGCCGCCGGGGGGCGGGTTGGTGTCGGGATCGTTCCAGAACCGCCCCAGTGCCGCTACGTCGAGCGCGCTGCTCTCCAACCCGTCCCAGGCGCCGAAGTCCAGTTCGCGCCAGCGCGGGTCAATGGTCAGGGATTGGCCGAGGTCCGTAGCGACTGCCGCTCCGCACCGCGATGCGCGTTGCAGGTCGGAGGCGATGACATGGACCACTTCCAGCCCCTCGGCCTGCGTCCGGCACGCCGCAATACCTTCGGCTGCGACCTCGCAATCGGTCGTGCCCAGCATCCGGCCGGTCAGCACCGGGGTGCCATGGCGCATCAAATAGAGCGTGCGCGCGCTCACAGCTTGCCCGAAACGCTCGCCTCGGCAAAGGTCGCCATGCCGTTGTGCGCCACCAGTGCCGCGCGGACGATCGACACCGCGACCGCCGCGCCGCTGCCTTCGCCCAGCCGCATGTCGAGCTGCAGTAGCGGCTCGAGATCGAACTGGCGGAGTAGGCGGCGGTGCCCTGGCTCGGCCGAGCAATGACCAGCAAGGCAATGGTCGATGATTGCTGGCTGCTGCGTCGCCAGAGGCGCCAGCGCGGCACATGCGATGAAGCCATCGAGCATGACCGGCACACGGGCCTGTCGCGCCGCCAGCACCGCGCCGGCGATCGCGACGATCTCGCGCCCGCCCAGCCGGCGCAGCGTCTCGAACGCGCTATCCGGCGCGTCGGCATGCGTGGCGAGCGCCCGTTCGACCACCGCGATCTTGTTCGTCACGCCCGCAACATCGAGTCCGGTGCCGGGGCCAACCCAATCCTGCACCGCCCCGCCTAGGCTGCGTGCGCACAATGCCGCGGCGGCGGTGCTGTTGCCGATCCCCATCTCGCCGACGACGAGCAGGTCGAGGTCCGGGGCAACGGTCGTAGCGCCTCGGTTGAGCGCATCCAGGCATTCGTCCGTGCTCATCGCCGGACCTTCGGTGAAGTCTGCCGTCGGCTCGTCGAGGTCGAGCGCGACCACCTGCAACTCCAGCCCGGCATGCCGCGCGAGCTGGTTGATGGCTGCGCCGCCCGCTTCGAAATTGGCGACCATCTGGACGGTCACGTCCGACGGAAAGGCGCTGACGCCGTGGCGTGTGACGCCGTGATTGCCCGCGAAGATCACCGCGCGGCCCTTGTCGAGCGCCGGGCGGTCCTTGCCCTGCCAACCCGCCATGAACAGCGCGATCTCCTCCAGCCGGCCGAGCGATCCGGCGGGCTTGGTGAGCTGGCCCTGTCGCGCGGCTGCGGCCTCGCGGGCTGCACTATCCGGTTCGGGAAGGGTCGCGAGCGCGGCAGCAAAGGCTTCAGGGGACTCGAAACGCATCAGTGACTCTCTGGTTGGGTGATTCGCCCGGTCGGCACGACCAGTGGGGCTGCTTCATCGCCTTCGATCCGCGCCCGTACGCCATAGACGGAGCGGAGATTGGCTTCGCTCAGCACTTCGAGCGGCGGGCCCTGCGCGATCAGCTCTCCGCGAGCCATCAGGAGCAGCCTGTCGCAATAGCGCGCGGCCATGGTCAGGTCGTGGAGGACGGCGATGACCAGCGACCCTGCTGCAGCTTCGCTACGCAGCAATTCCATCACGTCGATCTGGTGCCCCGGATCGAGCGAGGCGAGCGGCTCGTCGGCGATCAGCCCGCGCGCCTCGACCGCGAGGGCGCGGGCGAGCAGGACGCGCGCGCGCTCACCGCCCGATAGTTCGGTGGCGACGCGATCGCGCAGATGGGCGATATCGGCGCGGTCGATCGCGCGATCGATGATCGCCTGATCCGCCGCCGAGATGCGCGACATCGGGGCGAGATGTGGCAGGCGGCCAAGTCCGA
This sequence comes from Sphingomonas sp. GW821-FHT10C01, assembly GCF_059415525.1. Classification (NCBI taxonomy): domain Bacteria; kingdom Pseudomonadati; phylum Pseudomonadota; class Alphaproteobacteria; order Sphingomonadales; family Sphingomonadaceae; genus Sphingomonas; species Sphingomonas sp. GW821-FHT10C01. Next base: position 56,527 of record NZ_JBWKNK010000008.1, read on the forward strand.
CCAGCCGCTCGACCGACAGCGGCCAGTGCAACGTCTGGCCCTGCGGGAGATAGGCGAGATCACGGGCTATTTGCGCGCGCGTCAGGCCGGTGATCTCGGTGCCGTCGAGGGTGATGTTCCCGCGATAGGGAACGAGTCCGAGCAGCGCGCGCACCAGCGTCGACTTGCCTGCACCGTTCGGACCGATGATCCCGATCAGATGTCCGGGTTCGAGCGATAGGCTCATCCCGTCCACCACGGTTCGCGTGCCGAGCGATACGCTCAGCGCCTGTGTCGTCAGCGTCACCACAGCCGGCGCTCCCGCAAGAGGTGAACAAGGAAGACAGGGATACCCAGGAAGGCGGTGACCACGCCGAGCTTCAGCTCGTTGGTCGCCGGGATCATCCGCACGCCAAGGTCGGACAAAGTAAGCAGCAGCGCCCCGCCGATTGCCGAGGGCCACAGGATCGCGGATGGGCTGCGGTCGGTGAACGGACGGATGATATGCGGCACGATCAGCCCTATGAAACCGATCGACCCGGAGACGGCGACCGCGCCGCCGACGCCGATCGCGACGCCCACCAGCAGCCGCCAGCGCACCGCGCGCAGATTGATCCCCAGCGCCCGCGCGCCATCCTCGCCCAGGGTAAGCGCATCCAGCGCGCGCGCATCCCACAGCAGCAGGGCGCCGCCGATGACGACACAGGGCAGGGCGATCCACACATGCTGCGACGAGCGGTTCTCCAGGCTGCCGAGCAGCCAGTTCATGATCTCCATCGCCGCGAAGGGGTTGGGCGACATGTTGAGCGCCAGGCTGATCCCGGCGCCCGCCAGCGTTGCGATGGCGATACCGGCGAGGATCAGCGTCAGCGAACTTTCCGACTGGCCGGACAGACCGAACAGCAGGATCAGCGCGATCATCGCGGCGGCGATGGCGAGCAGCGGGAGCAACGCCGGATGCAGCTCGGCGATCCCGAAGTAGAGCGCGATCACCGCGCCGAACGCGGCCGCGTTGGATGCGCCCAGCACCGACGGTTCGGCCAGGGGGTTGCGCAGGAACCCCTGCAGCGCCGCGCCGGCCAGCCCAAGCATCGCGCCGACCAGCAGGCCGAGCAGCATGCGCGGCATGCGCAACTCGAGCACGATCGTGCTGGCGATCATGTCGCCCTTGCCCAGCAGGGCCGCGATCACCCGATCGGGCGCGAGCGAGACGGTGCCGAAGCCGAGCGAAGCCAATGCCGCGAATGCGGTCAGCACCAGCAATAGGCCGTTGAGGCGAAAGGATGCGCCGCGGGTCATTGTATCACGAACCGCTTGCCCGGCGCGGGAACCCGGTTAGGAGCAACATCATGCGGCGTCTTCTCCATCTTGCAGCCATTTCCCTGTTCTCGCTTGGAGCGTCGGCGGCGCCCGTCGTGCCGCAGCCGGCCAGCGCGCCCGTTCGACCACAGCGGATCGTTTCGCTCAACCTCTGCACCGATCAGCTGCTGCTCGCACTCGCGGATCGCTCGCAGATCGCCGCGCTGACCAAGAACGCGCGCGACACCGAAATGTCGGCCGCGGCGGCGCAGGCGCAGGGCATCACCCAGCTCAAGGAATCGTCCGAGCAGCTGTTCGCGCTGCGTCCCGACCTGATCATCGGGATGCCCGCCAGCCGCCATGCGATGCTGCGCCCGCTGGGTCCGGAGAAGTACCGCACGCTCGACCTGGGCTATGCCGAGAGCTACCCGACGATCATCGAGCAGATCCGCACCGTCGCCGCCGCCGTCGGCCACCCCGCGCGGGGCGAGGCACTGATCCGGCGCATGGAGGCTGATCTCGCCAAGCTCGGCAAGCTCAAGGGCGGCAAGGTCGCGGCCTATTACCAGCGCCGTGGGTTCATGACCGGCACCGAGACGCTGATCGACGACTTGATGACGCGCGCTGGCCTGATCAATCTCGCTGCCAAGCTTGGCAAGCCGCCGCTGTCGCAGATCAGCCTCGAGGAAATGGTCGCAGCCCGCCCCGACTTTCTGATCGTCGAAAGCGCAACCGACCGGATCACCGATCAGGGGACGGAAATGCTGCACCACCCGGCGCTGCGCGGAATCCCGCGCATCTCGATCCCGCAGGCGTGGACGGTATGCGGCAGCCCCGCCTATGTGCTGGCCGCGCGCGGCATCGTCGAGCAGGCGGCCCGCCACAGACACTAGAATTCGATACCCTTCTGCGCACGGACATTCTGCGTGCGGAAGGGGTGTTTGACCTCGGTCATCTCGGTGACCAGGTCGGCGGCGTCGATCAGCGCCTGGGGCGCGTTGCGGCCGGTGATGATGACATGCTTCATCTCCGCGCGGGCGGTGACCGCCTCCAGCACTTCCTCGACCGGCAGATAGTCGTAGCGCAGCACGATGTTGAGCTCGTCGGCGATCACCAGCGCATAGCTGGGGTCGGCGATCATCCGCTTGACCTCTTCCCATCCGGCGCGCGCCGCGGCGATATCGCGCGCGCGGTCCTGCGTGTCCCAGGTGAAGCCTTCGCCCATCCGCTTGAACTCGATCTCGTCGGGAAAGCGGTCGAAGAAGCGCTTCTCACCCGTGTCGATCGTCCCCTTCACGAACTGAACGATGCCGACCTTCATCCCGTGCCCGATCGCGCGCGCGGCGACGCCGAAGGCGGAAGAGGACTTGCCCTTGCCGTTGCCGGTATGGACGATCAGCAGGCCCTTCTCGACCGTCTTGGTCGCGATCTTCTTGGCCTGGGCCGCCTGGATCTTCTTCATCCGTTCATTGTGTTCGGCGTCGGTCCGGGGCTTCATCGCATCTCTCCGAATATGAGAAGGGGAGGCGACCCAGGTCGCCTCCCCGAACGGATCAGAACTTCAGGCGGATGCCGCCATAGGCGCTGCGGCCAAGGGCGTTCTTGCCCCAGGCCATCTGATACTGCGTGTCGAACAGATTGGTGACGCGACCATAGATCTCGACATTGTCGGTGATGCCATAGGACGCGAGCAGGTCGACGACTTCATAACCCTTGGTCGCGGGCGAGAAGGTGCTCGACGCGTTGCGGTCACGATGACGCAGGCGCGCGGTGACCGAGAAGCGCTCAACCGGCGTGACCGTAACCGAGGTGCTGCCCGAGAATTCGGGGCGGCGCAGGCTGGTCCATACACCATTCACCGGCTGGTCGGCCTTCAGATAGGTCAGGCTCTGACGGAACGACAGCCAGTCGGCCGGGCGCAGGTGAAACGCGATCTCGACGCCCGACTTCCGCGTCCGACCGAACTGGGCATAGCCACCGAACGGCGGGCGAGCGCCGTCGAACACGATCTCGTTGCTGGTCTTCGCGAAGAAGTACGAGACCTGCGCACCGAATGCGGAGCCGAAGTTCAGGTCGACGCCGACGTCGCCGCCTTCGCTGGTCTCGACCTTGAGATTGGGGTTGCCATAGGTCGGGTCGAACAGCTGGTAGAGGCCGGGTGCCTTGGCACCCGAGCCGTAGCTTGCGCGCAGCTTGACGTCGCCGCTGCCGATCAGGTTCTCAAGGACATAGGCGCCGGTGACCCGATAGGTCTCGAAGCTGCCGAAACGGCTATTGTCGTCGATGCGCGCCGCGCCGGTGATGGTCAGCCCGCGCGCAGGACGCAGCGCAAGCTCGGCAAAGGCCGACTTGGTCTTGATCTTGGCAGCGAACACACCCGAGAACAGCGTCGCCTGATCGGTATATTCTTCCTCGTAGTTGACGCCGGCCGCGACGCCGAACAGCCCGCCCTTGTCGTAGCTGACATTGGCCGCGAGCACGTCCTTCGTCCCTTCGTACAGGTCGCCCGCAGCGCTGTTGAACCTGCCGAAATAGCGGCGCTGGGCAACATAACGGCTCGCCGTCGCGCTCGCACGCCACGCATTGTCGTCGCTGCGGTAGCTGGCCTGGCCCGCATAGGCCCATTCCTTCTTGCGCACCGTGTCGGTGCTGTCGGCATTGGTGCCGTCGAGATCGGAGTGCGAATTCTGCCAGAAGCCGATCAGCTGCAGGTCGATGTTCGAGGTTGCAGCAAGTCCGACACGGCCGCTGAAGCCGTAGCGCCAATATTCGTCCTCTTCGACCGCCTTGCCGGTTGCCGGATCGGCGAGCGACGGGCCATTGTGCTTGTAGCCGCTTGCTGTCAGCCGGAAGTCGAGCGCGCCCTTCTTGCCGATCACCGACGTCGCGCCGTTGAGCGTCTCGTACGAGCCGTACTCGCCCTGCGCGCTGAACAGGAAGCCGTCATTGGTGGCACGCTTGGTGATGATGTTCACCACGCCGCCGATCGCGTCGGAGCCGTAGAGCGAACTCTGGTTGCCGCGCAGCACCTCGATCCGCGCGATATCGGCGGTGGTCAGATGATCGGACTGATACTGGGTGCTGGTCGAGCTGGGGTCGCCCAGTTCGATGCCGTCGATCAGGTACAGGACCTGGTCGTTGTCCGACCCGCGGATGCTCACGCTGGTGAGGTCACCCGGGCGGTCCGAGGTGATCTGCACGCCGGCCAGATCCTGGAAGATGTCCTTCACGAAGGTGATCTGATCGCGCTGGATATCCTCGGCGGTGATCACGGTGACGGCGCTGCCGATCTCGCTCGGCTTGAGCGGCACGCGGCTGGCGCTGATGACGACATCGTCGTTGGTGGCGGGCGCCTGATCCTGTGCGAATGCCGGCGTCACCGCGGCGCTGGCAAGCAGGATGGTCAGAAAGCGATACTTCACGTGATAGTCCCCCCGCGTCGAGCAACTGAAAGGGCGGGACCTGCCGACGAACGGCCGGCACGCCTATGCGGACGGACGCTGGAGGCACCCGCACAAGCGTGACCGTGCGGCCCCGGCCGCATGGTTCGTCGCTCAGACGGAGAGAAACCGTGCCTTGGCCATTCCCTGGACCACGGCAAGAGCGACCCACGCTGGCAGGTCTCCTGGCTCACGGGTCGTCGCTCGATGCACGGCCTTCCCGGACCTGAAGGTCCAGTGGCTGCCTCCTCGAAAGGGAGACCAGCGCATCTCGCTCACCGCTTACAGTTGCAGGGACAGCCGCGGATTTGGATGGTCACCCATCCGCACCGCATTCCCATTGAAGCCCCTTACGGGGCACCAGCGCGATCAATCGGACAACCGGATTTCTCCCGGCGTCCGAGCGCGCCCCTACGCGCAAACGTCCCGCTTGCCAACGGGGAGTTTCAACGGCCGCGTCTGGGCAGCCGAAAGTCGGCCGGGGCGATCCCCGCACGCTTCATCTTGTCGTAGAGCGTCTTGCGCGGGAGCTGGAGCAGATGAAGGGCACGATCGACCCGGCCGTTCGACGCCTGGAGCGCTTCGCGCAGCAGCATTTCCTCATAGCTGCGGACACGCTGGACTAGCCCCTCCTGAGTCTCGCTTTCCCAGACGCCTGGCTCGGTCAGGCCGAGCACCGCGCTGAACGCGAAATTGCGCAGCTCGCGCACATTGCCCGGCCAGTCATGTCCGATCAGGTGGCGGCGGATCGTGTCGGTGATCCGGAAATCGCTGCGGCCGGCCTGCGCTGCCGCCTCTTGCACGAAGGCGGCGAACAGCAATGGGATGTCCGCGCGGCGTTCGCGCAGCGGCGGGAGCGACAGCCGTACGACATTGAGGCGGAAATAGAGGTCGCGGCGGAATTCGCCGCGCTCGATCAGAGTCTCCAGCCCCGGCTTGACCGAGGCGATCACGCGCAGGTCGAGCGGAATGGGGCGTTCCTCGCCGAGCGGAAGTACCTCGCGCTCCTCGATCACCCGCAGCAACCGTGACTGCACCGCTGGCGGCATCCCGTCGATATCGTCGAGGAACAAGGTGCCGCGGTTCGACGCCTCGATCCGGCCGGTGCGGGCAAAGCGAGCGCCCGGCACGGCGTCGGCGGCATGGCCGAGCAGCTCGATCTCGGCATGTGCTTCGGGCACCGCCGCGCAACTGACCGCGACAAAGGCACGCGCACTGCGCGGTGATCCGCGATGGAGCATCGCCGCGACCAGTTCCTTGCCGGTGCCGGTTTCGCCCTCGATCAGCACGTCGATATCGGCGCGTGCGACCTGGGTGATCGTCTCGCGCAGCCGCACCATGGCCGGGCTGTCGCCGATCAAAGGGCTCTCGACCCGCGTCGCCTCGGCCGCGCGCAGGCGGCGATTGTCGAGCACCAGCGCGCGTGCCGCCAGCGCCTTGCCGGCGGATGCGGCGAGGTGCCCGGCGGCAAAGGGCTTGGCGAGGAAATCGAAGGCGCCGTCCTGCAAGGCCCGCACCGCCATCGGCACATCGCCGTGGCCGGTGATGAGGATGACGGGGATTTCGCTGTCGATGGCGCGGATGCGCTCGAAGAATTGCAGGCCGTCCATGCCGGGCATGCGGATGTCGGTGACGATCGCGCCGTCGAAGTCGGGGCGGATCGCGCTTAGCGCCGCCTGCGCGCTGGCGAAAGCGCGCACCGGGATGCCCGCCAGTTCCAGCGTCTGGACGTTGGCCTCACGCATCGCGGCATCGTCGTCGACGAACAGGATCGCCGGTTCAGCCACGCGCGGCCTCCGGGAGCGAGAGGCGGAAGGTGGCGCCGCCCAGCGCCGATTCGGTCAGGCTGAGCTCACCGCCAAAGTCGCGTGCGATGTTGCGCGCGATCGGCAGGCCGAGGCCAAGGCCTTCGGTGCGACCGGTGACGAAGGGCATGAACAGCTCGTCCGTGAGGTTGGCGGGCACGCCGGGTCCGTTGTCGGCGACATCGATCTCTATGCCGTCCGCGATGCGGTTCGTGATGATGCGGATCACCGACCCCTCGCGTCCGGCGAGCGCGTCGAGCGCGTTCTGGATCAGGTTGATCAATATCTGCTCCAGCCGCACGCGATCGGCGGTGACGTGCAGCCCGACGGGTCCCGTTCGCTCCAGCACCACGCCCTGCGCGCGCACCCGGTCGCCGATCAGCAGCAGTGTCGATTCGATCACCGCATCGACATCGACCGGGCCGGTTTCGGGCGTGCGCCGCCGCGCGAAATTGCGCAGCTCGGCGGTGATCGTGCCGATGCGCTGGGTCAGCTCGACGATACGGGACAGGTTGCCGTCCGCGCGTGCGTCGTCGCCCTTGGCGAGGAATCCTTGCGCATTCTCGGCAAAGCTGCGGATCGCGGCGACGGGCTGGTTGATCTCATGCGCGACGCCCGCGGTGATCTGCCCGAGCGATCCGAGCCGATTGGCCTGAGCCAGCTCTTCGCGCGCGGCGCGATAGCGCTGGTCGGTCCGTGCCAGCTCGGCGCTTTCGGCGACCAGCCGTTCATTTGCTTCACGCAACTCGGCGGTGCGCTCGACGACTTGGCCCTCCAGCGCGCGTTGGGCGGCGATCTGGATCAGGCGCCGCTCGCGCGTCCGCCACAGCAGCAGCAAGGCGCCGGCGATCAGCGCGAGTGCGCCGAGCGACACCAGTCGCGCATTGGCGTTGGCGCTGCGCATCGCCGGGTCGAGTGGGTAGAGGACTCGTAATTGTGCACCCGCGAGGGGAAGGGCGGTCGAGGCGATGCGGCTGCCCGGCTTGTCGTCGCCCATCCGCGCGCCACCATCGGCGATGCTGAGCGGGAGCGGGGCAAGCGGGAGATTGCCATATTGTCGGGTCGCGCGGATCGCGGCGCGGCTGCCCGCGCTGAGTTGACCGACCGTCGCGAACCGCCATGCCGGCTCGCTGGTGACGATGACGACGCCATGTCCGTCGGTGACGATCGTCTTGCCCTGCTGGCGCGCCCAGGCCGCCTGCATCGCCTCGAACTCGATCTTGACCACGATCACGCCAAGCGGTCGCGCGGCGTCGCCGATGCGGCGGGCCAGATAGAGTCCGGGACGGCCGCTGACGGTGCCGAGTGCGAACAGCTCGGCGTCGCCGTCGCGGATGGCTCCCTGGAAATAGGGGCGGAAGCCGTAATCCTGGCCGACGAAGCTCGCGGGTAGACGATAGTTGCTGGCGGCGACCGTGCGGCCCTGCGCGGTCAGGACGTAGATCGCGGCGGCATCGGTGCTGGCGGCGAGCAGCTCGAGCCGCGCGTTGATCCGCTCGACGATCGCTTCGTCACGCGTCTCCAGCATCGCGCGGACATCGGGGTATTCGGCAAGCACCAGCGGCAGCAGCCGGAACTTCTGCAACTCGCTTGCGAACAGCCCGGCATTGTCGCGCGCCAGCTGTGCGGCGGTACGATCGGTCGAAGACACCGCCTGTTGCTGGGCGATGCGAAAGGCGAGGATCGAGACCACCGCCAGCAGGACCGCACCGGCAATGGCCAGCAGCACGAGACTCCGGGTCGATCGGGTGACGCCGCTCATTTGTGCGGATTACCACACATTCGGAGCGATGTATGTGCGTATTTCCACATGCTCTTGGCCATCGATCTTTCAGGATATCTATTTATTTCAATCTATTAAGCTGATCTTTGAGTTCGGCTTGGGTTGGAAGGATAACCCCGGCGTGCCTTGAACGGCATGGAAAATCGACGCCGACAGGGCGCGACGGGAGGACTGAATGGCGATCGCACTCGACTATGCGGCGGACCCGCATCCGCGCCGAACGGCGTGGTACGGTCAGCTGTACATCCAGGTGCTGATCGCGATCGCGTGTGGTGTGGGGATCGGGTTCTTCTGGCCGGACGTTGGCGCGTCGCTGAAGCCGCTGGGTGACGCGTTCATCAAGCTGGTGAAGATGATCATCGCGCCGGTGATCTTCCTGACGCTGG
>NZ_JBWKNK010000009.1:0-36728 GCF_059415525.1 Sphingomonas sp. GW821-FHT10C01
CGCGACGCCCTCCACACCGCCCTCAATGCACCCACGGCTGAAGGACCCGCACGGCCCGCAACCGAAACCGACCCGGACTAGTCAGGCTCGCCGGCGGCCTTCAGATCCTCATAGCGCTTGACCGATTTCTGCATGTGCTGGCGCGCCGCGCGCCGCGCCGCATTGGCGTCGCCGCCTTCGATCGCGGCATAGATCGCCTCGTGATCGCGATTGATCGTGCGGGCGTGGCGCTGATGCTTCTTTGGCTCGCTGCCCTGCAGATAGAGTTTCCTCGAGGGTACTAGCCGCACGCCGAGGAACTGGGTGAAGCGCAGGAAATAGTCATTGCCCGTGGCGCGCGCGATCGCGGCGTGAAAGGCGGCATCGGCCGCGACCGATCCGTCGACATCGATGCTCGAATCCATCGCCGACAGCGCCCTGCGCATTTCGGCGAGATCGGCGTCGGTGCGCCGCTCGGCGGCAAGGCCCGCCATCTCCATCTCGAACCCCATGCGCATCTCGAGCAAGCGCAGCACGTCGTCGATCTCGCTGACTTCGTCGGGCGTGACCTGGAAGGCACGGTATTGCGCACCCTCGGCAACATAGGCGCCCGATCCGCGCCGCGAGATCAGCAGGCCGCGCGCCGCGAGCCGCGAATAGGCCTCGCGCACCACCGTGCGGCTGACTCCGAAACTCTCGGTAATCGCCTTCTCGGTGGGAAAGCGCGAGCCGGGAGGCATTTCTCCCCGTTCGATCTGTTGTTCGAATCGCTGGACCAGATCGTCGGCCAGCGACGCCGCCTTGGTCGCCATGCTGCGAGCGTTACCATCGCCCGCAAGGCGTTGGCTAGGGTTTGAAATCGGGCCGTTGCTGATCGACATAGGCTTGCCATGCCTCGCGCGTCGCGAAATCCGGTCCGCGATCCCATGCCGCGCCCGCATGATAGACGAACGGCTTGCCCGGGCTGACACGGACCAGGATCAGATAATTGTCGGCGTCCTCGGCAAAGCCCGCAAAGGCGGCGGGATCGACCATCACCGCCGCCGCCATCGTACCCTTGGCGGGATCGGTCGGACCCCACCAGCTCATCCGGGCGCGGGCTTCATCCTTGACGATCTTGCCAAGCGCTGCGCCCGCGATCGGGCGCTTGGAGATGCCGATGCCGACGATCAACCCGCCTGGGCGGTTCGATCGCAGCGTCGATGTCATGCGCGTGAAATTGGTGCCGGCGGGCAAAATGAAACGCCGCGTCTCCGACACGCTCCACGCGACATCGACCGGCCAGGGCTCATAGTCGACCGTGAAGTCCGCCACTTGTGGCCCCGCGCTGGCGATACGCGGCCGCACATAGTTGCGCGACGTCCACAGCTTGTTGTCGTGCCAGATGCCGAGGCCGCCGACCCCGCGCCCGGTGCCGACATTGTAGAAGTCCAGCCCCTCGCCATGATCGGCATGCTGGTCGCCGGTGCGCAGCTGGCGGTCCATATAGGGCCAGCGCACCCGCTTGCCCCACGCATCGATCCCGGAGGTGGACGGAGGCTCCGCCTTTTCCAGCGCCCGGCTGTAGATGCGGAAGGCGATCCGGTCATTCTCCCACAACAGATCGCGATAGCGATAATCGGCGATGCTCACCGCCGCGCGCGCCTGCTTTTCCGTGTCGGTCGCCGGGCGCAGCGGCGTGTGGTCCTGCGCCAGTGCGGTCGTGGCGACGAGCGCAACGAGAATGGCCGCGCAGCGCATCACCAACTCCACATGGTCCCGTCCTCCAACCGGTTCACCGGCAGATAAGCGCGGTCATAGGGGAAGGTTTCGGCCAGCGTCTCGTCGATCTCGACGCCAAGTCCCGGCACCTCGCCCGGATGCATCATCCCGTCGGCGAAGCTGTAGGCGTGGGGGAAGACCGCGTCGGTCTCCGCCGTGTGACGCATATATTCCTGGATGCCGAAATTGGGGATGGCGAGTCCGAGGTGCAGCGCCGCAGCCATCGTCACCGGGGACAGGTCGGTGGCGCCGTGGCAGCCGGTGCGCACCTGGTGCAGGTCCGCCAGCGCCGCGATCTGGCGCAGATGGGTGATCCCGCCCGCGTGGAGCACGGTCGCGCGGATATAGTCGATCAGCCGGTTCTCGATCAGCGCCTTGCAGTCCCAGATCGAGCTGAAGATCTCGCCCACCGCCAGCGGCGTGGTGGTGTGCTGGCGGATCAGCCGGAACGATTCCTGATCCTCCGCCGGGGTCGCGTCCTCGATCCAGAAGGGGCGATAGGGTTCCAGATCCTTACCCAGCCGCGCGGCCTCGATCGGGGTCAGCCGATGGTGCACGTCATGGAGCAGATGGACGTCCCAGCCCAGCGCCGCGCGCGCCGCCTCGAACAGCTCGGGCACGACGCGGAGGTATTTCGACGTCGACCAGACATTCTCGCTCGGCAGCGCGGCGTCGGCGGGCTCGTAGAAATATTTGTCGTTCGACACGCCATAGGTCGATGCCATCCCCGGCACGCCGCATTGCAGTCGGATCGCCTTGTATCCCTGCTGCTGATAGTCGAGCGCGGCCTTGATCGTGTCCTCGATCGTGGTGCCATTGGCATGGCCATAGACCATGCAGCCTTCGCGGCTCGCCCCGCCGAGCAGCTGGTAAACCGGCAACCCCGCAAGCTTCCCCTTGATGTCCCACAGCGCCATGTCAACCGCGGCGATCGCGCTCATCGTCACCGGCCCGCGCCGCCAATACGCGCCTTTGTAGAGATACTGCCAGATATCCTCGATCCGGTGCGCGTCGCGACCGATCAGACAGGGGACGACATGTTCGGTCAGATAGGCCGCCACCGCCAGTTCGCGACCGTTGAGCGTCGCGTCGCCGATCCCGGTCGTGCCGTCGTCGCACTCCACCTTCAACGTCACGAAATTGCGCCCGGGACACGTCACGATTACGCGGGCAGACACGATCTTCGGCATTCCATCCCCTTTGCCCATGCCGCTATTGGCGCGACAAGTTGTGTGACAACATTATTGACTCATGCCGGAAAAGGAAAGAGGAATGTTACCGGTGTCACGCGCAAGGGCGCGGGCGTGGATCAAGGGAGAGGGAAGTGACCGCGACGAGAGGGATTCCAGAGGTGCGGACGCGCCGCGAACCGCGCGTTAGGATGCCGGCATGAGTTTGATCCTGCTCGCGCTCGCCGCTCCGGCCGCAATCGCCGATGCGCAGCCGGCCATGCCGCAACCCGCCGCGATCCTGGCCCAGACGCGCCGCGTCGCCGATTGGCAGCTCGCCAACCGCAATAACTGGTCGGCGATCCCGGCGGCGCGGCCCAGCGCGCGCGATCCGCGCGGTTGGGAGCAGGCGGCGTTCTGGATCACCCTCAGCGATCTCGCCGCGCGCGACCCGCGCTACGCCCGGCCGTTGCTCGATCTCGGCCGCGAACTGAGGTGGCGGCTCGGCGACCGCCCCTTCCACGCCGACGATCAACTGATCGCCCAGGCCTGGATCTGGGCTTCGCGTAACGGTGCTGGCTCGGCGGCGCTTGCGCCCACGCGCGCCTATTTCGAGCATGTCTTCGCCAACCGCCCCACGGATAGTCTCGAATTCATCCCGACCGCGCCCGGCAAGGGCTCGTCCAAATGCACCGATCGCTGGTGCTGGTGCGACGCGCTCTACATGGCGCCGCCGACCTTGCTTCAGCTGGCGCGGATCACGGGCGACCGCCGCTATGCCGATTTCGCGCATGCCGAGTTCAAGGCGACGACCGACTATCTCTACGACGCGAACGAGAAGCTCTATTTCCGCGACAGCCGCTTCTTCGACATGCGCGACGCCAAGGGGCGCAAGCTGTTCTGGAGCCGCGGCAATGGCTGGGTGATGGGCGGCCTCGTCCGCATGCTCCAGGCGATGGACGCCAAGGACCCGGAGCGTCCCTATTATGAGAAACTGTTCCGCGACATGGCGGCTCGCCTGCTGACGCTGCAAAAGGCCGACGGATACTGGCCCGCCTCGCTGCTCGACGACGATCCCGGCACCCCGCCCGAAAGCAGCGGTACCGCCTTTTTCACCTATGCCTTTGCCTGGGGCATCGACGCCGGGCTGCTCGATCGCGGCGCCTATCAGCCCGCCGCGATCAAAGGGTGGGATGCGCTGGGCCGCGCCGTCCAGCCTGACGGGATGCTGGGTTGGGTGCAACAGGTCGGCGACCGGCCCGACAGCGTCTCTGCAACGGAGACGCAATTCTATGGATCGGGCGCATTCATCCTTGCCGGCACCGCGATGTACGATCTGGCGCGCAAGGCGAAGCGCTGATGAACAAGCTGGTTTGCGTACCCGTGTTTGCCGCGTTGCTCATGGCCAATGCGTCGCCCACCGATCGCTGGGCGGGCAAGCCGCGCGGCCCGGTCTATGCCGCCGATGTCGCGCCGATGGACCGCACCGTCCGTACCCGGCTGATGCCGCAGATCGAGACGCTGATCGAGCAACTGCTCCGCGAGAAGCGCGGCATGAAGCTCGGCGGTGTCGCGGTGTTCGAGAGCGGCGACAAGTTCCTGCCCGGCAAGATCGCCGCGGCGATGGCCTATCGTATCACCACGCTCGAGAAGGGCGATCCGCGGCTCGACCAGCGGCTGCGCGACTTTGCCGATATCGCCGAACTGACGCTCGACGACACCAACGACAGCTGGGGCATCTATTATTATGTCTCGGCGCTGCACGATCTCAACGAGCGCGGACTGCTGGATCGCGCCGTGCGCCCGGCGACGCTGGCGAAACTCAAGCAACGGCTCGACTGGCGCCGCTTCGTGCGGCCTGACCTGACGCTGATCGATCTACCCAACAATTATTACGGCGTCGCCTTTTCGATCGCCCGCCTGCGCCACCTCATGGGCTGGGAGGACGCCGGCGGCGGCGATCAGCTGCTTGCCCGCACACTCGATCACTACCGCAAATATTCGGGCGAGTTCGGCTTTGCCGACGAGACCGAGGGCAAGGGCCGGTTCGACCGCTATTCGGTGCTGCTGATCGGTGAGATCGCGCACCGGCTGATCGAGACTGGCATGACCCCGTCGCCCGAGGTCAAGGGCTGGCTACGCAAGTCGGTCGACCTGCTGCTCCCGCGCTTCAACCTGACGGGTGAGGGGTTCGAATATGGCCGCAGCATCGGCGCCTATGGCGAAACCGCCTTTGTCGAGGTGCTGACCGCCGCCGCGCTGCTCAAGGTACTGACGCCGCAGGAGGAGCGCATGGCCTATGCCTTCTCCAGCCGGATCAGCGCGCGTTACATGGATTTCTGGGTGAACCCTGCGACCGGATCGGTCGATCTGTGGGGGCACGGGCGGCGCACCGACGCCTATCGCGGCATCCACCGCATCTTCGGCGAGAATCTCAGCCTTGCGCGCCAGCACATCTACACCAGCGCGATCTGGAACCGGCTCGGCTATGGCGGCCGCGTGCCCGACCCCGGCTATGCGAAGTGGTTGGACACGCTCCCGCGCTCGACCGTCACCTGGTTCGCGCGGGGCGAATATGACCGCGCGCTGGTGAGCGTCCGCGATCGCGGCAGGCTGATCGGCCTGCCCATCATCAATGGGGCGGAGGGGCAGCATCTGCACAACCCCTATTTCCCCGTGCCCTTCTCGCCCGGCATGCTCGCCGGTTCCGCCGACGCGACCTATCCGCACCTCGTTCCGCGCATCACGCTGGCGGATGGCGCGGTGCTGATGCCGCTCGCCTTCTTCAAGGATGTCCGCGTCATCCGGCGCGGCGCGGTCACGCAAGTCAGCTGGCACCAGGACGCGCTCGACCTGATGGGCAAGGACGATGCCCGGCCCGATCGCCGTGCCAGCATCGAGACGCGCTACACGCTCGCTCCGGGCCGGATCACGCGGAGCGACCGGCTTCGCCTGGCGCCCGGAGTGCGTGCGGCGAAGGTGGAACTGGAGTTTGCGAGCTTCTCCGGCGCGCCATCGGTGCAAGCGGGGCGGGTGGGCTTCGGCACGGGCGAGGTACGCGGGTTCGCCGCGACCGGCTATGGCCGCTGCACCGCGGAGAAGCCGCAATCTCCTGAATATCGCGCGCCGATCGGCGCCTTCGCTACGGTGGTTCGCTGTGCTCGCCCAGCGATGACCCGCCCTGGAGACACAATCGCGCTCGGCTGGGAGTTGTCCTACAACTGACCGCTGTATCGATTGACACGGATATGCCTGGTTGTCATACACATTGATGAAATCGCCATTGGCCTGCTTCGGAGGATTCGGATGAAATCATGCTTCGGAGCGGGCCTGTGATCGACTTAGGCTGGGCCATCCCTCTCTCGGTTCTGGCCGCTACCGCCGCTGTGGGTGTTCCATCCGCAGCGGCGGCTTTTCCTTCCCCGCCCGCACCCGTCTGTCAGGCGAGCGAGGGCTATGCCGCGGCGTTCGGCGGACGGCGCACCTTCACGCTGCGTCCCGACGAGCTGACGGCGATCAAGGCATCGCTCGCCAGCGACCCTGTCGTCGCCAAGGCCTATCGCGCGCTGCTTTCCCGCGCCGATCAGGCCGTTGCACGCAGGCCCGGTTCGGTCCTCGACAAGACGACAATGCCGCCGTCGGGCGATCGCCACGACTATATGAGTCTGGCGCCCTATTGGTGGCCCGATCCCGCCAATCCCGGCGGCCCCTATGTCCGCCGCGATGGGCAGGTGAATCCAGAGCGGGAGACCGGCGGGTTCGACCGTGTCGCGATGGGTCGAATGGCGGACGATACCGACATGCTCGGGCTTGCCTATTACTATAGCGGCGACCGCAAATATGCCGACAAAGCCGCCGCGCTGGTCCGCGCCTGGTTCCTCGATCCGGCGACGGCGATGAACCCCAATATGAACTATGCCCAGGCGGTGCCGGGCCGCCATGCCGGGCGGGCCGAGGGCGTGCTCGATACCGCCGGCCTGATCGCGATGATCGATGCGGTTGGGCTGATCGGCCCGTCCGGCGCGCTGTCGGCGGACGAGCTCAAGGCGCTCCAAGCCTGGTTCTCACGCTATATCGACTGGATGCGGACCAGCCCGAACGGCAAGGCGGAGGCCGCCGCGCGCAACAATCACGGCATCTGGTATGACGCCCAGATCGCCCGCTTCGCGCTGTTCGCCCGCCGCGACGATATCGCGCGACAGACGGTCACCGCTTTTGCCAAGGCACGGATCGAGCCTCAGGTCGATCCGTCCGGCGCGCTCCCGCACGAACTGACGCGAACGCGCAGCTTCCACTATTCGATCTATACGCTCGACGCCGCCTATCACGTCGCCGATAGCGCCGCGTGCCTCGGCACCGACCTCTACGGCGCCGAGGTGGCGGGCCGATCGTTGCGCAAGGCGACCGCCTATGTCGCCGCGTATCGCGGGCGGCAGGCCGAATGGCCGTATAAGGAGATGAAATGGCCCGGACAGGGCCTCGACGATCTGCTTACCCGCGCCGATGCGACCTGGGGCCCGGGTGCCTATCCGCGAGCGGCGGGCGGGGACATGGTGTTGCGCTACCGGCGATGATCCTCCGCCGCACCCTGTTCGCCGCGCCGTTACTTGCGTTGCCCGCGACGGCGCGGCCTCTCGCCTTCGACCTCCGCGCGATCGAGCAGCGGCGCGTGATCCCACAGGCGCGGGCGATGCTCGTCGAACCGCCACGCACCATCGTCGCGATCCCCGCGCCGCGTAGCCCGGCTGGGCCGCACGACTATTATTCGGAGGGCGATTACTGGTGGCCCGATCCCGCCAATCCCGGCGGCCCCTATATCCGGCGCGACGGGCGCTCCAACCCCGACAAGTTCGACGGCCATCGCGACGCGCTGATCCGCTTCGGGCGGATCGTGCCGATGCTCGCCACGGCCTGGGATCTGACCGGCGAGGTACGCTATGCCACCGCCGCGATCCGGCATCTCAAGGCATGGTTCGTCGACCCCGCGACCGCCATGAATCCCGATCTCCAGCATGCGCAGGCGATCATCGGCGTCAACACGGGCCGCGCGATCGGCGTGATCGACACGCTCCAGATCGTCGAGGTCGCGCGCGCCGCCAGTCTGTTCGCGCGCCGCAACGCGCCGGGCTATGCGGCGGTCCGCCCCGGCGTGGAGGCGTGGTTCGCCCGCTATCTCGACTGGCTCACCACCTCATCCTTCGGGATCGAGGAGCGTGACGAGAAGAACAACCACGGCACCTGCTGGCTGCTTCAGGCCGCCGCCTTCGCCAGCCTCCTGGGTCGTGGCGATGTGCTGGACGCGGCCCGTGAACGGCTCAAGTCCGTCATCATCCCCGCCCAGATCGCCCCCGACGGCCGTCAGCCGCTCGAGCTCGCACGGACCAAGCCCTATGCCTATTGCCTGTTCAACCTCGACGTCCTCGCCGCCTCGGCCTGGCTGCTGTCGGAGGGGAAGGGCGATCTGATCGACTGGCGCACTACGGATGGCCGCTCGATCGGCCAGGCCATCGCCTTCATGGCCCCGTACATCGCCGACAAGCCGCAATGGCCGTTCGCCCGGGACATCGAGTATTTCGACGGCTTCCCAGTGCGCCACCCCGCGCTGTTGCTGGGCGCCCGCGCGCTCGACCGACCGGATTGGTTACGGATCTGGAGCCGCCTCAACCCCGATCCCGCGGTTGGTGAGGTGGTCCGCAACTTCCCCGTCCGCCAGCCTTTGCTCTGGGTCGATCAGACGCGCAGATAGCGGAAGTACCACACCTCATGCCCCTGCCGCCGCGCCTTGCGCTCGTAGCGGGTCTCGGGCCAGTCGTCGGGACGCGTCAGGAAATCCTTCGCCTCCTTCGCCTGCCAGATGAAGTCGCGGCGCTGGTTCATCACCATCATCGCCCAGCGGCAATAGGTCGGATCGTCGGTGCCCAGCCGGAACTCGCAGCCGGGCTTGAGCTTCGCCGCGATCAGGTCGAGCGGTCCGTGATTGACCATCCGCCGCTTGGCGTGGCGCGCCTTCCGCCAGGGATCGGGGTGGAGCAGATAGACCCGCTCCAGGCTGGCGTCGGGCAGCCGCTCGATCACCTCGAGCGCGTCGCCCATATGCAACCGGACATTGGCCAGCTCGCCGTCGCGAATATGCCCCAGCGCGCCGACCACGCCGTTCAGGAACGGCTCGCAGCCGATAAAGCCGTGATCGGGGCGCATCGTCGCCTGCCCGGCCAGATGCTCGCCCGCGCCGAAGCCGATCTCCAGCTCCAGCGGGCGCGCGTCGCCGAACAGCGACGTTGCGTCGATCGGTCCGGTCTCGGGCACCGCGACCTGCGGCAGCATCTCCTCGACCAGCGACGCCTGTCCGACGCGCAATTTATGGCCCTTCGCCCGGCCATAGAGGCGGCGGATCTTCGCGGGATCGTTCATGGCGTGCGGCCCTAGCCGCGCGCGCGCCGAAAGGGAACCTCAGCTCAGCCGTTCGAACGCGATCTGCCGCGCGCTCGGGTCGGCCTGGGTCAGCCGCACGTCGATCGCGTCGCCGGGCGTCAGGCCGGACGCATCGACACGCGCGGTCACCGGCAGGTCGCGCAGCTGGATCGACGCCCCGCGCTCCCCGATATCGGTAACGATCGCGCCGAACGTCTCGCCCTCCTTGCCCGCGAGCATCACCGCCTCGGCCATGTCGATCACCGCGCGGTCGATCTGGTTGGCGCGGGCGTCGGCGCGCGCCATCACCTTGGGCAGTCTGGCAAAGGCGTCGATGACATGCGCGGGCACCGGCTTCCCGTTCGCCACCGCCAGCGTCGCCTGCACGACATAGCGGTCGGCCAGCCGCCGCAGCGGCGCGGTGGCATGGGCATAGGGCGCGGCGACCGCCGAATGCCACGGCGTCTCGCCCGGCCGGAACGGCTGATAGCCCGCGCCATTGCCCGCGCGCCGGATTGCCAGCATCAGCGCGGCGGCCTTGGGGTCGCAGGGATCGAGCGTGCGTTCGAACTGGGTCAGCGTCGCCCGATCCGGCCATTCGATGCCGAACGCGCGCGCGGTGTGCCGCAGCCGCCGCACCGCATGCTCGTTCGGCTCGGCCATCACCCGGAACAGCCCCGTCTTGTGCGCGATCAGCGCATCCGCCACCGCCATGTTGCACGCCAGCGAGAGCGCGGCGTTCTGGTCCTCCGATGGATGCCGGTCGCGGAAGGAGAGGGTGAGCTTGCCGTCCGGTCCTTCGCTCACTTCCTGCTCGGGTGGATCGACGCGCGCGGCGCCGCGCTCGGCCTCGGCCTCGATGATCCGTCTCGACAATTCGGCGAAGCCGGCGGGCAATTCGTCATCGCGCACCGTCGCATAGGCCAGCTTGGCGCGGCTGCGGATCACCGCGCGCGTGGCTGCGTCGAGCTTGACCGCTCCGTCAGGCGCCACGCGCACGCTGAACACCACCGCGGGCCGCGGCCCATCGGGGAGGAGGCTCGCCGCCCCTTCGGCCAGCACCGGCGGATAGAGGCCCGCCTTGCCCTCGGGCAAATACAGCGTCTCGCCGCGCGTCCAGGCTTCGGTATCGATCGGCCCGCCCTCGTCGACGAACCAGGCGACGTCGGCGATGGCGTAGTGCAGGATCAAATCGCCGCCCGCCGCCTCGATGCTGAACGCCTGATCCAGGTCGGTCGCGCTCGCCGGGTCGAGCGTCACAAAGGCGAGATCGGTCCAGTCTTCATGGTCGGCTGGCGTCCGCCCCGCCGCCGTCCTTGCCGCCGCCAGCACCTCCGCCGGAAAGGCGTCGGGCACCTGGAATTCGGTGCGAATGGCGGACAGCTCGGTGGCGAGCGCGTGGGCGGGATCGCGGATCGTCTTCATTTGGCAAGGCTAGCGACGGCATCCGCCGTTGCACAGCGCGAACGCCGCGATATCGTGCGACCGGGCTGATCAAGGGGGCATTCGAATGCGGAACGGACTGGCGGCAATCGCAATGGCATTGGCCGTGCCCGTAGCGGCGCAACCGGGCGATACCGCGCTGACCCCGCTGGCGGTCAAGGTCGATGAGAAGAGCATCGACGAGCTGCAGGCGATGATGACGCGCGGCGAACTGACCAGCGAACAACTCACCCGGGCCTATCTCGACCGTATCCATGCGCTCGATCGCGCCGGTCCGAAGCTGCGCAGCGTGATCGCGATCAACCCCCATGCGCTGGAACAGGCGCGCAAGGCCGATCGCGAGCTGCGGCTCAACATCGCGCGCGGCGTGCTGGCCGGCATACCGGTACTCATCAAGGACAATATCGATACCGCCGAGAATGCGACCACCGCCGGCAGCCTCGCGCTCAAGGACAATTTCACGAAACGCGACGCTCCGTTGATCGCCCGGCTGCGCGCGGCGGGGGCGATCATCCTCGGCAAGACCAATTTGTCCGAATGGGCCAATATCCGCGACGGCGATTCGATGAGCGGGTGGAGCGCGGTCGGCGGCCTCGTCCGCAACCCCTATGCGCTTGACCGCAGCGCCTGCGGATCGTCGAGCGGTACGGGCGCCGCGATCGCCGCCAGTCTCGCCGCCGTCGGGGTGGGAACCGAGACCGACGGATCGATCGTCTGCCCCGCATCGATGACTGGGCTGGTCGGCCTCAAGCCCACGGTTGGCGCGGTCAGCCGCACCCATGTCGTGCCGATCAGCTCCAGCCAGGATACCGCCGGCCCGATGGCGCGCAGTGTACGCGACGCGGCGGCATTGTTCGCCGGGATGATCGGCAGCGACAAGGCCGATCCCGCTACCGCAGACGCCGATGCGCACCGCGCAACGCTGACTCCCGACTGGAGCAAGGCAAGCCTCAAGGGCGTTCGGATCGGCGTGGTTCGGCCAGAGATGCGCGCCGGGCTGACCGCCCTCTACAACGCACAGCTCGCGATCTTGCGGAAGGCGGGGGCCGAGCTGGTCGAGGTGAAGCTGGCCACGCCGCCCGAGCTGCGCGGTCTCGAATTCAAGCTGCTCCAGATGGAGTTGAAGAGCGACCTCGCCGCCTATCTCGCCACCACGCCGCCGACGGTGAAGGTCCGCACGCTCGCCGATGCCATCGCCTTCAACAAGGGGTCGCCGGAAGAGCTCGCTTATTTCGGCCAGAGCATTTTCGAGATGGCGGAGAAGACCGGCGGCAACGCCGACCCCGCTTACGCCAAGACCCGCGACGACGCCCGGCGGCTCGCGGCCGAAACGCTCGACACGATCCTGGCACGGAACAAGCTCGCGGCGCTGGTCGCGCCCACCACCGGCACCGCCTGGCTGTCCGATCCGGTGCATGGCGATCAGTGGAGCGGTCCCAGCGCCAGCCAGCTGCCGGCGGTTGCGGGCTATCCCCACCTGACCGTGCCGATGGGGCTGACGGGCGGCCTGCCCATGGGCCTGTCCTTCATCGGCGCGAAGTGGAGCGACGGCCGCCTGCTCGAACTCGGCCACGCCTATGAGCAGGCATCGCGCGCGCGGGCCAAGCCGGGCTATCGTGCCAGCGTGGATGCGGGGCCGGGGATTGAAGGGACGCCCTGACCTACGGCTGGGGGGGCTTGCGGCGGGGCGATTTCTTGTTGGGTGGCGCACACCCCATTTCGGAGAGCAGCGCGACGAACTCCGGTTCTTGCCGGATCGAGTCGAAGATGGTTTCTCTCGCGACCTTGTCGCAATCAAAATTGCCGCGATGCGCTCCCCATCGGCGTAGGGCTTCAGCTGCGCCCAACGCGTTACGGTCGCGGGCATGAATATAGGCGGTGTTGATCAGCGCCTTTACAACCTGCTCGCGCAACTGCGGGACCTCGCTATCCGCGAAACGCCGGATCAGATCGTCATAGGCGGCGATGGCGTCCGCGTGCCGGTTCATTCCCCGAAGAGCGATCGCCTTGTTGAACATCGCCATGCTGATCACATCGCTTGACGTATTGTCGTCGTCGAAACGATCTATCACTTCGTTGCAACTAGCGAGCGCAGTTTCGTATTTGCTGCGTTCGATGAGCAATGCGCTCTTATTGACGATCGCACCGGCAACTTGGTCGCGAAGTGTTGGTACATCGCTCTTTTCGAAGCGGCTGGCGACTTCTTCATATGCGGCCACTGCTTCGTCGATCCGCTTCAGGCTGGCCAACGTCACGCCCTTGTTGAACATCCCCTTTGCCAGCAGCAACTGATCGCCCTCGCTGGAATCGTCGGCGTAGCTTGCGATAAGCTGTTCGAGGGCGGCAAGGCCGTCCGCGCGACGCTCCAGCTGGCCGAGCGCGAAGGCCAAGTTAAAATTCGCGATGCGCTCAGCATTTCGATTATGACCGTGAAGATAGAGCAGCGCTCGCGCGTGGTCCCGCATCCCCTGCCAATCCTTCGCATTTTGGCTCGCAATGATCAGGGATCGCAGGTCATCAACGGTTCGCTCGCCAGCCGCCTTGACGCGCGCGGCATCCGCAGCGGCTTCGATTGTCGCGCGTTCGCCCGGACGCTCGACCGGCTGTCCAGCCTTATGCCGATCGAGGATGGCGCTGAGCTCGGCGTCGGTGACCTTCGCCCGTTCGGCGATCGCGGTCGTCTGCTCGACCAGAGCTTCAATCCTCGCCTTCTCCTCCGCGACTGCGTTATGTGCGGTCTCACGTGCCGCCTGCGCTGCGACCGCCGGCGTGCGAAAGGTCACGATCAGCGTTGCGATCGTCACCGCGACGCCGAGCAGCCCGATCAACGCGCCCAACCAACCGCCGATCACCTCGAGCCGGCTGTGTCCGGCGTCCTCGATCTCGGCGCGCGCTTCGCGAACCGCTTCCCGGCGCGCCAGCGCCGCCTCGCGCTCATCCGCCGCGGTTTCGCGTGCTTCCAGGACGGCAATCATGCTCGCCATATTGCCCGACGTACTGTTGTTCGCTGAAACGGGTGTTGCCGTTGCCAACATCACAAGACCTAGGAACAGGCAAAAGCGGTGCATGGATCGTTCCCCCTACACACAACTTGTCGCGTGCCGATGGCCGGATCAATCTCAGATTGGATCCACTTGAAATGTAGGATTTCGTCTGCTCCGCTCGCTATCGCTCTTTGACAGGTACAGACGGTCTCGGCCTCTCGCGCACGCGTGGCGGCGTGACGTTCGGGACCTTTCGTGGGTTCGCGTCATCCGCCGTCGGACTCGCGCGCGCGTAGGACCGTGACTTTTGGGACTTTCCGGTGCCCGGAAACGAAAAAGGCGGCGATCCCGGGGACCGCCGCCTTCCGTGTCCGTTGCCGGAGGATCAGGCCAGCGCGGCCTTCAGATCCTCGACCAGGTCGGTCTTCTCCCAGGGGAAGAAGTCGCCCTCGGCCTTGCGGCCGAAATGGCCGTACGCCGCGGTCTTCTGGTAGATCGGCTTGTTGAGGCCCAGATGGGTGCGGATGCCGCGCGGGGTCAGGCCGCCCAGCTTCTCGATGCCCTGGATCGCTTCCTCGATCTTGTCGTCGCCGACGGTGCCGGTGCCGTGCGTGTCGACATAGAGCGACAGCGGCTTCGAAACGCCGATGGCATAGGCCAGCTGGATCGTGCAGCGCTGGGCCAGGCCGGCGGCGACGATGTTCTTGGCGAGATAGCGGGTGATGTACGCCGCCGAACGGTCGACCTTGGTCGGGTCCTTGCCGCTGAACGCGCCGCCGCCATGGGGCGAAGCGCCGCCATAGGTGTCGACGATGATCTTGCGGCCGGTCAGGCCGGCATCGCCGTCAGGGCCGCCGATCTCGAAGCTGCCGGTCGGGTTGATGTGGTAGACGGTCTCGTCGCTGAGCAGCGCGGCCGGGATCACCTCGGCGACCACCGCCTTCACATAGGCGTGCAGCTCGGCTTCCTTGTCGCCCTCGTCATAGCCCGGCGCATGCTGGGTCGAAACGACGATCGCGGTCGCGGCGACGGGCTTGCTGCCCTCGTAGCGCAGCGTGACCTGGCTCTTGGCGTCGGGCTCGAGGAACGGCGCCTTCTTCGAATGGCGGTCGGCCGCCATCTGCTCGAGGATCTTGTGGCTGTAGTAGAGCGTCGCCGGCATCAGGTCGGGCGTGTCGTCGGCGGCATAGCCGAACATGATGCCCTGGTCGCCCGCGCCTTCGTCCTTGTTGCCGCTGGCGTCCACGCCCTGCGCGATGTGCGCCGACTGCGGGTGCAGGTTGTTCTCGAAGCGCAGCGTCTCCCAATGGAAGCCCGACTGTTCGTAGCCGATCTTCTTCACGGTATCGCGAACGGCCTTCTCGACCTCGTCCTTGACGCCCGGGGCCCAGTTGCCGGCCTCGTCCATGATGCCCTTGCCGCGGATTTCACCGGCCAGCACGACGAGCTGGGTGGTGGTCAGCGTTTCGCAGGCGATGCGCGCCTCGGGGTCCTTGGACAGGAACAGATCGACGATCGCGTCGGAAATCTGGTCGGCGACCTTGTCGGGATGACCCTCGGAAACCGATTCGGACGTGAAGAGATAGCTGGAACGCATGATTTTCCTCGTGATGCTCAGGCCGTTGCCATGCCCGATTTGGAAAGTGGATGATATAAAGCTTTTGTTATATGCGGCCCACTAGCGGGCGAAGCGTCGAATGGCAATTGCGATAGCCAACAGCAGCGTTGCGCTCAGCCAGACCATCCAGTTGCCGACCCGGGAGAAGAAGGTGGCGGGACGGGCTTCGGGCATCGGAGCCTCGATCGCCTTCGCCTCGCCCATTCCCGCTGCCGCGACGATCCGGCCATGCGCATCGATGATCGCGGAGATACCGGTCGGGGTCGATCGCAGGATCGGCAGCCCTTCCTCGATCGCCCGCATCCGCGCCTGGGCGAGATGCTGGGGCGGACCCCAGGCGCCGAACCAGGCGTCGTTGGACGGGTTGAACAGGATCGCGGGCCGGTTGTTCGGATCGACCGTCTGGCCCGAGAAGATGATCTCGTAACAGATCTGCATCCCGACCTTGCCGAATCCCGGCACGTCGACCGTCCCCGGCCCCGGACCCGAGGCATAGTCGACATCGCCCATCACCAGCCGGGACAGGCCCAACGGCTGGAGCAGCGAGCGCATCGGCAGATACTCGCCATAGGGCACCAGATGCGCCTTGTCGTATCGGCCGCGGATGGTGCCTGTCGGGTCGATCGCGAACACGGAATTGGTCGCGGCGTCGAGCTGCTTGTCGGCGCCGAACGACAGCCCGGTGCCGCCGACCAGCGCCATGTCCTTGGGCCCCAGCGTCATCGCGATCATCCGCCGCACGGTGCGCGGGTCGTTACGGCTGTACCATTCGGGCGGATAGCCGTCCTCGATCCAGTAATCGACCGCGCCCTCGGGCCAGACGATCAGCCGGGGGACGGGGCCGCCGGGCAGGATCGTCTCCCGATCGTTTGACAGCGCGGTCAGCGCGGTCAGCGACTTCTCGGCCCGAGTGCCGTCGAGGGTCGTTTCCTGACCGATATTGGGCTGGAGCACGCGGACCAGCGGCGCGCCGGTGCGTGGCGGAATGACGGCGGGGTTGAGCAGCAGCGCCGCCGCGCCGCCCGCGACCGCCACGCCGGCGATCGGCCGGAACTCCCGCCGGGTCGCCAGATACAGGCTGCCCGCGACCGCCACGGTCAGGCCCGACAGCGCATAGGTACCGATCCAGGCGGCGGTCTGGGCGATGCCGGGAACGGGCAGCCAGATCACGCCCAGCGGGTTCCACGGATAGCCGGTGAACAGCACCCCGCGCAGATATTCGGTGACGGTCCAGGCCGCGCCCGCAACGAGGATGAAGGGCAGGTCGGGTTTGCGCAGCAGCGCCACTCCGCCCCGTCCGAACCGCCAGGCCAGGCCCATCGCAATCGCCGGATAGATGGCGAGGTAGAGCGCGAGCAGTACCACCGCGCCATAGCCCAGCGCGGGGGGCATCTTGTCCTGATAGGTGAAGGCGTGCTGGATCCAGTTGTTGCCCACGGTGAAATGGCCGACGCCGAACAGCCATCCGCGCAGCAGCGCCTGCCGCAGCGTCGGCGCCTCGTGCGTCAACCGCAACAGGATCGCGACGCAGATCAGTCCGGCAACCCACCAGTCGAGCGGGGCGAAGGCGGTGGCGGAAACGGCGCCGGCAATCAGCGCGATCAGGCGGGGGCGGGGCAACTGCATCGCGCAACGCTATCGGGCCAGACCGTGACAGATACAAGCACGCGGCGTATTAGTGCGCCACTACAGTTGAGGAACCAGCATGGCGCAGCCCGTTACCGTCGATATCCCGCACAAGCTTGGCCGCGATGGCGCCCGTGCCCGGCTCGCCGGCGGGGTCGGGAAGATCGGGAGCATGTTCCCTGGCGGCGGGACGGTGGATGAGCGCTGGGACGGTGACACGCTTCATTTCACCGTCAGCGCGATGGGCCAGACGGTGGCGAGCCGGCTTGAGGTGTTCGAGGACCGTGTCCATGCCGAGGTCGATCTGCCGCCGATGCTGTCGTTGTTCGCCGGCAAGATCCGCGAGAAGTTGCTGAAGGAAGCGCCAAAACTGCTCGAGTGACGGAACGGTCCGTCCAGCGCCGGGTTGAAGGGGCGAGGAGACCCGCGATGATCCGATCACTCGCCGCACTGCCGCTCGTTCTGATTGCCGCCTGCTCGGACGATCCGCCCGCAGCACCAGCGGGGACCGAAGTGACGCCGAACGGCGCGGTTGCCGGGCCCGCGCCGACGGTGACGGCCAGCAATCTGCCTTCGGCCAGCGGGCCGGGCACGGCCTTTGGGCTGACGACGAAGTAAATCGAGGATGCCGATCTCGTCGATGTGACCGGCAAGGATCTGGGCGACGTTCACCGCGTCGAGACCGATGCCTCGGGCAATATCGACGCGGTGATCGTTGAGATCGCGGACACCGATCCCGACCGCTTCGTCCGTCTGCCGCTGACCCGCCTCACCGCGGTGGCGGACGGCGACGACTGGAACCTGCGCGCCGCGACCAGTCGCGCCGAGCTTATCGCGCTGCCGCAGGTCGAGCGCTAGGCGACGGTGCGGGCCTGGGGCCCGCGCCCGGCGCACTGACCCGCCAGATGACGTTGCCGACATCGTCCGCGACCAGCAGTGCGCCGGTCCTGTCCGCGGTCACGCCGACCGGACGGCCCATCGCCTTGCCATTAGCGTCGAGGAAGCCCGTGAGCACATCGACCGGTTTGGCCCCGGGAGCCGGCAGACCGCGCGCGCCGAAGGGGACGTAGACGACCTTGTACCCGCTCGCCGGGACACGGTTCCACGACCCGTGCAGGCCGATGAAAGCGCCGCTGAGATAGTTTGGACCAAGCTGAAGATCCTGTGCGAAGGTCAGGCCGAGCGGGGCGGTATGGGCGCCCAGCGCGAAGTCCGGCCGAGCGGTATATTCGCGCAGGTCCGGACGGCCGGGGCTGACGCGCTTGTCCTCATACCCGCCCCAATAATGCCAGGGCCAGCCGTAGAAGCTGCCGAAATCGACCTGGGTGAGATAGTCGGGCGGCATGTCCGACCCCATCATGTCGCGTTCGTTGACCACCGTCCAAAGTCGCTTGGTATCGGGGTTGAACGCCATCCCGACCGGGTTGCGCAGGCCCGATGCGAAGATCGTCGCGCGCTTCGTCTTGGGGTCCACCGACAGGATCGCCGCGCGGTTCTTCTCAACCTCGATCCCCTCGTCGGCGATGTTGGTCTTCGACCCGACGCCGACATAAAGGGTGCTGCCGTCTTCGCTGGCGATGACGCTGCGGGTCCAGTGACCGCCGCCGGGCAGATCGACGACCTTCTCGGCCTTAGCGGTGATCTTGGTCTCGCCGACCTTGAAGGGGAAGCGGACCAGCGCGTTATGATTGCCGACGTAGAGTTCCTCGCCGACCAAGGCCATGCCGAACGGCGATTCCAGGCCATTGCCGGCATTGAGCAGTTCCGAGCGGACCTCGGCCACGCCATCGCCATCGGCGTCGCGCAGCAAGGTGATGCGGTTGGCCGAGGGAACGCCGGCGCCCGCGCGGCCCATCAACCACTTCATCACCTTGTTGGTGATGCCGTCATTCGGGCGCGGCGGCGAATTGCTCTCCGCCACCAGCACGTCGCCGTTGGACAGGCGGTACATCCAGCGCGGGTGATCGAGGCCAGTGGCGAAGGCGTTGACCTGAAGTCCGGCAGCGGCGCTAGGCTTGGCGCCTTGCGGCCAGCCCACCGCATCGGCGATCTTCACCGTCGGGATGGTCTGGTTGCGCGGGGCGCTGATCGTCGGGCGCTGGCCGGCCACCGCGTTGGCGTCGAGCTTCGCGACATCGGGACGGCTGAACCACCAATAGAGGCCGCCAAAGACGAGGATCAGCCCGCCGACGATGATCAGGATCTTCCGCAACCGGGTCATTCTTCGGGCTCCTCACGGGCTGCCGGCGGGTGGAGGCGGACGCGGCGAACGCGCGTGGCGTCGGCTTCCAGTACTTCCAGTGTCCAGCCGCTGGGATGGTTCAGACATTCGCCGGCCTGGGGCACGTGCCCCGCCAGCACAAAGGCGAGGCCGCCCAGCGTTTCGATATCCTCTTCGACTTCGCCCAGCCGCGGATCGATCGCCGCGGCGACATCTTCCAGCTCGGCGCGGGCATCGGCGTCCCAGCCGCCATCGTCGAGCGGGACGAATAGCGCTTCGGGCGCATCGTCATGCTCGTCGTCGATCTCGCCGACGATTTCCTCGACCAGATCCTCGATCGTGATCAGGCCCTCGGTCCCCGAATATTCGTCGAGCACGATGGCGAGATGGGTGCGGCTGGCCTGCATCTGGGCGAGCAGGTCGAGCGTGCCCATCGACTGCGGGACGTAAAGCGGCTGGCGCATCAAGGCGCTGATCTTGGCGGGCGGACCGGCGCCGGCGGCGACGACACCGAACACGTCCTTGATGTGAATCATGCCGATCACCCGATCGAGCTTCTCGCGATAGACCGGCAGGCGGCTATGGCCCGCCTCGGCAAAGAGCTGGACCAACTCGGCGAAGCTGGTCTTCTCCTCGACCGCGATGATGTCGGCGCGTGGCACGCCGACGTCGCCCGCGTCGCGCTCACCGAAATGAAGCAGGTTGCGCAGCATTTTGCGCTCGAGCGGAGAGAGGTCGCCCTTCTTCGCGGGCTTGCCTTCGCCGTCCTCCTCGACCTCGTCGATCGCATCCTCGATGCGCTCGCGCAGCGTCTCGTTATTCTCTTCGCCGAACAGCAGGGTGCGCAGGCCGCGCCATATTCCGCCCTCGCTGCTACTGTCTCCGTTCCCGTTGCTACTGGAACCGTCCGCCATTTCCCGGGTCAATCCTCGCGTACCAGATAAGGGTCGGGGATCCCCAAAGTTTCGAGCGCGGCGCGCTCCATCGACTCCATCGCTTCAGCTTCGGAATCCCCCTGATGATCATAGCCTAGCAAATGCAGCACCCCATGGACAATGAGGTGCGTGGCATGTTGCTCCACCGTGAAGCCCTTTTCCTCGGCTTCCGCCGCACAGACGCCGTGTGCCAGGACGATATCGCCCAGGATCACCTCGCCATCGTCGCTGTTCTGCGTCAGCGCCTGAATCAGGTCGGGCTCGATCATCGGGAAGGACAGGACGTTGGTCGGCTTGTCCTTGCCGCGATACTGAGCGTTGAGCTGGTGTACCTCGGCATTGTCGGTCAGGCGCACCGCGATCTCGATTACGGCGTCGGCATCGGCCAGATCGCCGAACGGCGTCTGCGCGACGGCCGCTGCCGCCGCATTTGCGCCGATCATGTCCCAGTCGAGTTCGGGCCAGTCGCTTTCGCGCTGGACGGCAACGTCAAGCATCGCCGCCCTCGTACGCGTCGACGATGCGGCCGACGATCGGGTGACGGACCACGTCGCCGATGCCGAAGCGGATCATCGCCAGTCCCTCGATCCCCTCGAGCTTGTTGACGGCATCGTTGAGGCCGCTCGCCGAGGGACCGCCGGGCAGGTCGGTCTGCTTGGGGTCGCCGCACACCACCATGCGGCTGTTCTGGCCGAAGCGGGTGAGGAACATCTTCATCTGCATCGGCGTGGTGTTCTGCGCCTCGTCGAGGATGACGAAAGCGTCGGCCAGCGTGCGGCCGCGCATGAAGGCGATCGGCGCGATCTCGATCTCGCCGCTCGCGATTCGCCGCTCGACCTGTTCGGCGGGCAGGCAATCGTAGAGCGCGTCGTAGAGCGGGCGCAGATAGGGATCGACCTTGTCCTTCATGTCGCCGGGCAGGAAGCCCAAGCGCTCGCCCGCCTCGACCGCGGGGCGGGACAGGATCAGGCGCTTGACCGATCCGGTGATGAGCTGAGCCACCGCCTGCGCCACCGCCAGATAGGTCTTGCCGGTACCTGCCGGCCCGAGCGCGAAGATGATGTCGTTCGAGACCAGCGCACGCATATACGCGGTCTGGGTCAGCGAGCGCGGGACGATCGTCTTGTTGCGCGTGCGGATCATGATGGGCGGCGTGGCCCCCTCATCATTCTCGGCGCGGATGATGCCGGTGAAGACCGGCTCGCTCGACATCGCGATCACCGCGTCGATCAGCCCGGTGTCGATATCCTCGCCGCGGATCACGCGGCTGTGCAGTTCGGTGAGGACTTCGCGGGCGTGAGCGACGGCTTCGGCGCTGCCCTCGATCACGACGCGCTGGCCGCGGGCGTGGATATACACACCCAGTCGCTCCTCGAGCGCCAGGATGTTGCTGTCATACTCGCCGAACAATTGCGGGAGCAGCTGGGGTCGGTCGAACGTCACCTCGACGCGTGAACGTTCGCCATGCTGGGCGGGGATCGGTTTGCGGCTCATGCGGTCCCTTCAGGCGTTGAAAAGTCACAAAGGTCACGCTCCCATCGCGCGCGAGCATGACGGCCGGTTGACGAAGTTGACATATTCGCGGGGTTTTCGCGCGAAATCGACACGCGGCTGTCAGGAGCCAAACCGGGGTTCAGTGCGGAAGTTCCGTTACGCATGTCGTGCGCCGGAGGATGGCAGAGCCGGGCGATGTAGGACAGGGCAAAATCACCCGCGGACGCTTTGGTTCGCGGGTGACGCATGGACGCAACAGTCAGGATCAGGCCGGGATCAGCGCTCGGGCCGCGACCGCCTGCAGGAACACGCCGATTGTGAGTGCGGCGTAGATTGCGCTGCCGCCCAGGACGGTCGCCCAGCGTGCCGGACGGGGAAGGCTGGCGGCGGCGACGGCGATCAGCGGGATCGCCTGTTCAGCATGAATGCCGAAGAAATGGGCGATGCGCAGGTCTCCGCCGAGCCGGTTCCAGCCGAACACCGGCACGCTCCCGCCCACCTGGCCAACCGCATGGCCGGGCTGCGAGCTCATATAGCCGCCCATCCAGCCGCCGAGAACGAAGGTGAGGACGAGTCCGATCGCGACCGCCGCGACGAAGCTGCGCTGGAGACCGGGCGCGGGACGGCGGACGATTTCCCACGCCAGCGGCAAGGTGGTGGCGGTGAGGATTATCGCGCCGAGGCCCATCAGCGCGTACATGGTGATGTAGAAGGGTGTGCTGAGGTTGAAGTGCGATTCGAGGCCCTGCGCGGCCTGGAAGCTGATATAGAGCAGCTCGAAGCTGCCGCTGGCGATCAGTGTCCAGGCGGTGACCCGCATCAGCCCGCTCGCCCGGCGCTCAACCTGCACATAGCCCATGAACCAGGCCGAGGTGAGCGCGAACACGCCGACCGATATGAAGAACTTTGCGGGCTTGACCCAGACGTTCACCCCGCTCGCCAGCGTGCGAGGATCGATGAACTGCAGCGCCATCGCGACGGCGCCGAGCGCGAGCAAGGCGAAACCGTAGCGAGTGAGCAGCGGATGACGCCGGTCGAACTCGGCGAACAGGGCGCCGGGGCGCGGCGGGGTGAGGGCAAGCGCGGTCATTGCGCGGCTTCCTTCGATGGCAGCGCGGTGCGCGCGGCGAGGTAGAGGAGCAACCCGGCCGGGCCGAACAGGAAGGTCAGGGGCAGGCTGGGCAGGACGATCAGCGGGAAGATGCCCCGGTCCGCGGCATCGCGGCTGATCCACGCGCCGACGAACAGGTCGAACGCCAGATAATGAAGCCAGCCGGCGGTCAGCGCGGCGTCGTTGGCGAACAGCGCGCGGACCGCGTCGATCGAGCCGAAGCCGCCGGTTTCGAACCCGGCGCGACCCTGCCAGATCATCAGGATATAGCCGACGGCCAGGATCGCGGGGATGACGAACTGCGCGGCGGGGAAGGCGTATCGGCGTGCCGGTTTGAAGAACAGGGCGACGATCAGCGAGAGCCAGCCGAGCATCGCGAGCTTGCCGGCGAGGGAGAAGATCAAGGACGGATCGAGCATGTTGCGACTCCAATCTGAACACTGTACAGATCGGATATGAAGCGTGATGTAAACAGTGTCAAGATTGCGGCTGACGAAGGAAATCGCACCTATCACCATGGCGCGCTGCGTGAGGCGCTGATCGATGCCGCAGAATCGATCCTCGAAGAACGTGGGGTTGAGGGCTTCTCGCTGCGGGAGGCGGCGCGACGTGCGGGCGTGTCACCCGCCGCGCCAGGGCATCATTTCGGCGATGCGCGCGGATTGTTGACCGCAGTGGCGACGCGTGCCTTTCGCGATTTCGGCGACGCGTTGGAAGCGGGGGACGTGGGCACACGCCGAATGGAGCGGCTGCGCGGTATCGGTATGGCTTATGTCCGCTTCGCCCTCGCCAACCGCGCGCGGTTCGAACTGATGTGGCGCAAGTCGATGCTCGACCGTGAGGATGCGGCGTTCTGCGAGGCCGGCGACCGCGCGTTCGACATCCTCGACCGCATCGCGCGTGGCGATGGGGCGGGGGAAGGGCCGGACCTGACGGTGATGGCACCGTCGATCGCCGGCTGGTCGATCGTCCACGGCTTTGTTGGGCTGGCGCTGAGCGGCGCGTTCGGGACGGGACCGGAGGAGCTGGAGGCGGCGACCGAGCAGCTGCTGCCGCGGGTGCTCGATCACCTGGTGGTGCCGGACTAGGCGGTCCGCGCCGACTGGCTCATCCGCCACATCAGCCCGTCGAGCCAGCGATCGGGCAGCCAGCGCACGAGGAAAAGGATGACCTTCGCGCCGCCGCCGCTCTCATAGCGGATGCGTGGACGCCGCGCAGCTGCGGCCTTGGCGATGGTGTTCGCCACCACCTCGGGCGGCGAAGTAAAACTCATGTCGTTGGCGCCGTTGAGCAGGGCCGCATGTTTGAGGGCATAGGGGGCATAGTCGCTCTTGCCGGAATGATCGATCAGGCTCTGTCCGGCGATACCCGCCCATTCGGTGCGGATCCCGCCGGGCTCCACCACCACGACGCGGATGCCGAAGGGGCGAAGTTCCATGCGCAAACAGTCGCTCAAGCCTTCGACGGCGAATTTGGTGGCGTGGTACCAGCTGCCGAACGGCTCGCCGAACTTGCCGCCGACCGAGGTGACGTTGACGATCGTTCCCGATTGCTGAGCGCGCATCAGCGGCGTCGTGAGTTGGCACAGGCGGGCAAGGCCGATCAGATTGACTTCCACCTGCTGTCGCGCCTCGTCCATCGGCACATCCTCGAGCGCGCCATAACTGCCATAGCCGGCATTGTTGACGAGCAGGTCCAGCCGCCCAGCGGCGGTGCGGATCGTTTCGACCGTAGCGACGATAGAGGCGTCGTCGGTCAGGTCTAGGTGGATCAACTCGGCACCAAGCGCGCGGAGCGGTTCCATCCGGTCGAGACGGCGGGCGGCGGCATAGACCGTCCAGCCATCGCGGATCAGGCGCTTTACGGTGGCTTCGCCGATCCCGGCCGAGGCACCGGTGACTAGGGCAGTTCTGGGGGCAATTTTTGGCATCTTGGGCTCCGATTGAACTCTGGAGCCTGACGATATAAGTGTGGACTATAGTCCATGGTCAAGGGTGTGGGATGCTGATTTCCGAATTTGCCAAGCGTGCGGGGCTGAGCGTCGATACGGTGCGCTTCTATATTCGCAAGGGGCTGCTCGCGCCCGAGACGGGTCTCAAGGGCGGATCGAACCCCTATCAGCTGTTCACCGCCGAGCATCTGGAGCTGGCGCGCGCCATCCGCATGGCGCAGGGGCTAGGCTTTACGCTGCGTGAGATCGCGGTTCTGGCGGCGGAATATCAGGCTGGAATGACGACGGCGCGCAGCCTCGAGGTGATGCGGATGCAGTTGGCGCGGCTCGAGGAAAAGGCAGCGCAACTCGGCGGGATGATCGACTACACCCGCGCCAAGGTGGCGTGGCTGGAAAGCAACCAGAAGGGCGCTGAGCCCTTGTTGGGTGACTATGACGGGTGTCGAATGGATCTAGAGATGGGCAAGATCAATCAGCCCGCCGCAGCTTAGGCCGCCGCCTTTATCGTCTCGACGCCGGCCAGCGAATTGGGGTCGGCACGGACGATCTCGACCTGGACCAGATCGCCGATCTGCGCGTCGGTCGTCAGGTGGACGGATTGCAGCCATGGCGACTTGCCGAGCATCTGCCCTGGAAGTTTGCCCTTTCGCTCGATCAAGACGGTGCAGCTCTTGCCCAGCGTGGCGGCGTTGAAGGCGGCCTGATCGCGGTTGAGCGCGGCCTGCAGGCGCTGGAGGCGGTCGGCCATCACTTCGTCGGGGACCGCGCCGTCCATCTCGGCGGCGGGGGTGCCGGGGCGGGGCGAGTATTTGAAGCTGAAGCACTGGGCATAGCCGACCGCGTCGACCAGGCTCAGCGTATCGGCGAACTCTTCCTCGGTCTCGCCGGGGAAGCCGACGATGAAGTCGCCCGACAGTGCGATATCGGGCCGTGCCTCACGCACGCGATCGAGGATGCGCAGGTATGAATCGCGGCTGTGCGAGCGGTTCATCGCTTTCAGGATGCGGTCGTTGCCCGCCTGCACCGGCAAATGAAGGAAGGGCATCAGCTTCTCCACCTCGGCATGGGCGCGGATCAAGCCGTCCTTCATGTCGTTGGGGTGGCTGGTGGTGTAGCGGATGCGGTGCAGGCCATCGATGCGGTCGAGCGCGCGGATCAGGCCGTGCAGACCGGTACCCGCATCATCGTCCCACGCATTGACGTTCTGGCCGAGCAAGGTGATCTCGCGCGCGCCGGCGTCGACCAACGACTTCGCCTCGTCGACGATCGCATCGAACGGCCGGCTGACCTCGGCGCCGCGCGTATAGGGCACGACGCAATAGGTGCAGAATTTGTCGCACCCTTCCTGGACGGTGAGGAAGGCCGAGGGCGGCACGCGGCGGCGGGCGGGGAGCGCGCCGAACTTGCTGGCAATCGGCATGTCGGTATCGACCGCGCTGGCGCCCGACGCGGCCTTCGCCACCAGATCGGGTAAATTGTGATAGGCCTGCGGGCCGACCACCACGTCGACCTTGGCGCGACGGACGATTTCCTCGCCCTCGGCCTGTGCGACGCAGCCCGCGACCGCGATCATCGGCGCGTCGCGATCGTTGAGGCGCGCGTCCTTGCGCAGGCGGCCGATGTCCGAGAACACCTTTTCGGTCGCCTTCTCGCGGATGTGGCAGGTGTTGAGCACGACGAGGTCGGCGGCATTGGCGTCGTCGGTCGCGACCATGCCCTGCGCGGCCATCAGTTCGGCCATGCGGTCGCCGTCATAGACGTTCATCTGGCAGCCGAACGACTTGACGTGAAAGGTCTTGGGAGCGGTCTTAGGGGTGGCGGTCATCCCGGCGCCTATAGTGGAATGAAGGGGGCGGCGAAACCGCCTCTGGCGTTCCGTCCCGGCTGCCAATAGATAGCCGCCCCAAATGGCACGGATCGAGACCCCCAAGCGCGTGCGCGGCACGCAGGACATCTTCGGCGAGGAACAGCGCCGGTTCGCACGCGTCGTCGAGGCGTTCGAACATGTGCGGCGGCTCTACTGCTTCCAGCAGGTGCAGGTGCCGGTATTCGAATCCACCGGCGTGTTCGCACGATCGATGGGCGAAACGTCGGACGTGGTGTCGAAGGAAATGTACACCTTCCCCGACCGCGGCGACGACCTGTTGACGCTACGGCCCGAATTCACCGCGGGCATTTGCCGCGCGTACATCACCGAGGGCTGGCAGCAGTACGCGCCGCTCAAGCTGACGACGCACGGCCCGGTGTTCCGCTACGAGCGACCGCAAAAGGGGCGCTATCGCCAGTTTCACCAGATCGATGCCGAGATCATCGGCGCGGCGGAGCCGTCGGCCGATGTTGAACTGCTGACGCTGGCCGACCAGCTGCTGCGCGAGCTGGGGATCGCCGATGGGGTGACGCTCCAACTCAACACGCTGGGCGATGCCGAGACGCGTGACGCGTGGCGCGCGGCGCTGATCGAGCATTTCCAGAGCCATCGCGCCGACCTGTCCGAGGACAGCCTGACGCGGTTGGAGAAGAACCCGCTGCGCATCCTCGATTCCAAGGACCCGCGCGATCGCCCGGCGGCGGATTCTGCGCCGGATATCGACGCGTTCCTGACCGCCGAGGCCAAGGACTTTTTCGACGCGGTGACCGGCGGACTGGACGCGGCTGGGGTCGCCTGGACGCGCAACGCGCGGCTGGTGCGCGGGCTGGACTATTATCGCCATACCGCGTTCGAGTTCGTCACCGACCGGCTCGGCGCGCAGGGCACGGTGCTGGCCGGCGGGCGCTATGACGGGCTGATTGGCAACCTCGGCGGGCCCGAGACGCCGGGTGTAGGCTGGGCCGCGGGGATCGAGCGGCTGGGGATGCTGACCGAGGCACCAGCGGCGGAACAAGCGCAGGTTGCCGTGGTGGTCGAGCGGGCGGGCTATGAGGCGAAGGGCATCGAGCTGGTCGCATCACTGCGCCGCGCGGGCGTGGTGGCCGAGCTGTTCGCGACGGGCAGTCCCAAGAAGCGCTACGACAAGGCGGTCAAGTCGAACCCGGCCGAGATCATCTCGATCGACGTGCGCGACGATGCGCCGGTAGTGAACCGCCGGACGCTCAAGAGCGACGTGGTCGATACCGAGACGATGGCGACGCTGATCGCGGTGCTTGCGGCGGTATGACCCGAATCTCGCCCGACAAGATCGCCGCGATCGAGGCGCGGCGCGACGAGCTGCAGGCGATGATGGCGACTGGCGATCTGCCGTCGGACCGCTTCGTCGCGGTCTCCAAGGAATATGCCGAGCTGGAGCCGGTCGCGGCGGCGGCGGGCGAGGTGCGACGGCTGCGCGAGGAAGCGGCGAGCCTGACCGAGATGAGTCGCGACGGCGATCCCGAGTTGCGCGCGATGGCGAACGAGGAATTGCGCGAGAACGAGACCGCGCTCGAAAGGGCCGAGCATGCGCTGGCGCTTTCGCTGCTCCCGCGCGATGCCGCCGATGAGCGCGCGGCGATGCTGGAAATCCGCGCCGGCACCGGCGGCGACGAGGCCGGGCTGTTCGCGGGCGACCTGCTGCGCATGTACACCCGCTATGCGGAGCGGCAGGGGTGGAAGGTCGAGATGATCTCGGCCAGCACGTCGGAAGCCGGGGGCTACAAGGAAGTCGTCGCCAGCGTCGCGGGCAAGGGTGTGTTCGCGAAGCTCAAGTTCGAGAGTGGCGTGCATCGCGTCCAGCGCGTGCCGGTGACCGAGAGCGGCGGGCGCATCCATACCTCCGCAGCGACCGTCGCGGTGCTGCCCGAGGCGGAAGAGGTCGATATTGAGATCCGCAACGAGGATCTGCGCGTCGATATCTATCGCTCCTCGGGCGCGGGCGGGCAGCACGTCAACACCACCGATTCGGCGATCCGGCTGACGCATATCCCGACCGGGCTGGTCGTGATCCAGCAGGATCAGCGCAGCCAGCACAAGAATCGCGACAAGGCGATGCAGGTGCTGCGTACGCGGCTTTATGAGCTGGAGCGCGAGCGGCTGGCGAGCGAGCGGTCGGGCGCGCGCAAGTCGATGGTCGGATCGGGCGACCGCTCGGAGCGCATCCGGACCTATAACTTCCCGCAGGGGCGGGTGACCGATCACCGCATCAACCTGACCCTCCACCGCCTGCCCGAGATCCTCGAGGGCGAGATGGACGAGATGATCGGCGCGCTCGTCGCCGAGGACGAGGCCGAGCGGCTGGCGGCGCTGGACGGATGAGCCCGATCTACCCATCGTCACCCCGGCCTTGTGCCCGGGGCCACGGTGCGGCGAGCGATGCGCGAAGGCTGAAGGCCATGATTTTGCCTCCCGGTGGACCCCGGCACAGGGCCGGGGTGACGGAGTAGGTTGAGTGTCCGACATCCCCAATGTCCGTACCGCTATCGCCGAAGCGGCCGCGCGCATCCTTTCGCAGACGCCCCGCTTGGACGCCGAATTGCTGATGGCCCACGCATTGGGGATGTCGCGTCAGGCCATGCTGCTGACCCGGCTGGGCGATCCGGCGCCGGACGGGTTCGCGGCGCTGGTCGAGCGGCGGGTCGCGCATGAGCCGGTCGCCTATATCACCGGCAGCCGCGGCTTCTGGACGATCGAACTGAACGTCGGCCCCGGCGCGCTGGTGCCGCGCGCGGACAGCGAGACGCTGATCGAGGCGGCGGTGGCGCATTTCGCGGGCGGCGAGGGGCCGAAGCGCGTGCTCGACCTGGGTACCGGCCCGGGCACGCTGCTGCTGGCGGCGCTGGCGGAGTGGCCGGCGGCGAGTGGGCTGGGAGTCGATACGTCCGAGACGGCGCTCGGCTATGCGCGGGAGAATGCGGAGCGGCTGGACCTGTTGGAGCGGGTTGAGTTGCGTGTTGGCGACTGGGCTTGCGGCCTCGATGGCCGGTTCGACCTGATCCTTTGCAACCCGCCCTATATCGGCACCGGAGAGGAACTGGGGCCGGAGGTTCGCGACCATGAACCCGCCGGCGCCCTGTTCGCGGGCAGCGACGGTCTGGACGATTATCGCCGCATCGTCCCGGAACTGCCACGGCTGCTTGCGCCGGGCGGGGTCGCGGTCCTGGAAATAGGCTGGACCCAGGGCGAGGCGGTGTCGGCGCAGGTGCGGGCGACGGGATTGGCCGCGGCAATCCGTCAGGACCTTGGCGGGCGCGATCGCGTGATCACCGCAAGTTGAACTATTGGTGCCAGGCACCAATATTGTGCTTGGAGATTGATGCCCCATTGGCTAAGGATGGCCCCGGGGATGGCACCTTCAACCTAAATCGTTGAAATGGAACGCCGACCCAATCCAAGGCATGTGCGCTGCTGAATGTCCGGCAGCCATGCGGGGCGCCGCTCCGGACCGTTTCCGGCGCGACGTGCGGGGTAACACGCATCCGGGATCACTGATGATCGATGGCGGATTGAGTTAAGGACAGGACAAACAGACGTTGATGAACAATCGTCAGGCGAACAACGGCCGCCGGCGCGGCCGTGGTGGCCAGCGCCAGCAGGGTGGTGGCAACCCCAACCAGGGCAATGGCAACCGCATCGACAACCGCGCCCGTGGCAACGCGGCGCAGCTTCTTGAGAAATACAAGAACCTTGCGCGCGACGCTCAGATGGCGGGTGATCGGGTCAACACCGAATATTACCTCCAGTTCGCCGATCACTATTTCCGCGTTCTTGCCGAGAGCCGTTCGCGCTTCGAGGAGCAGGATCGTCAGCGCCGCAATCGCGACGATTTCGACGGCGACGACGAGGATTATGACGACGGTGCGGAGAATGCCCGCGACGGCGATTCCGGTGACGACGGTGAAGGCCGCAGCCAGGACCGTTATGAGCGCGCACCGCGCCGTGAGGAGCAGCGCGAGCCGCGCCGCGACAATCGGGATCGCGATAACCGTGGCGAGCGCGACAACCGTCGCAACGATCGCAATGATCGCAACAATGACCGGGGCGATCGCCGTCCGGCCGGCGGCTTCCAGGCCGACGGCGAAGGTGGCGAGCACCCCGCGCCCGCGAACGAGGATGAAGCGCCGCGTGCCGAACAGCCGCGCCGCCGTGGCCGTCCGCGTCGCGAGGAGATCGAGGATGCGGGCGATGCCGCCGGCATCGCCGCGATCCTGCCCCCGGCGCTGGGTGTCGAGGGCGAAGTGGTGGCCGAGGCGAAGCCAAAGCGTCGCCGCGTGAAGAAGGACGAGGAGCCCGCCGCGGCGGAGTGATCGTCCCGATCCGGGGAAAGACAAGGGCCGGTCCGCACCCAGCGGGTCGGCCTTTTTCGTGGGTGAAACAGCTTTGCCGTTGACTTGAGTTGTGCCGTGGCGATGGTGGCCGCACATAGCGGAAGGAAGTGCGATGCGGCGTCTAACCTTGGCTCTTGCGGCGGCAAGCGCCGCGCTTCCCGGAATCGCGTTGGCCCAGACGGCCCCCGCGCCCTCGGCGCAAGGCGATGTCTCCGTCACCATCTACAACAACAATCTCGCGCTGGTGCAGGACGCACGGACGCTGAACGTGCCGCAGGGACGGAGCCGCCAGGAATTCCCCGATGTGTCGGCGCAGATCCGGCCGGAAACGGTGACATTGTCCGGTCCCGGAATCGGCATCGTCGAACAGAATTTCGACTATGATCTGCTGAGCCCCGACAAGCTGATGGAAAAGGCGGTGGGCCAGGTGATCACCATCGTCCGCACCAATCCCGCGACCGGCGTCGAAACGCGCGAGCAGGCCAAGGTGCTGGCGGCGAACGGCGGCATCGTCCTTCAGATCGGCAACCGGATCGAGGTGCTGCGCGACGACGGGCTGCCGGTGCGCGTGGTGTTCGACAAGGTGCCCGAGAATCTGCGCGCGCGGCCGACCTTGTCGGTGACGGTCCAGGCGGAACGCAGCGGCGCGGTGCCGACGCGCCTGTCCTATCTGACGCCGGGCCTTGGCTGGACCAGCGACTATGTCGCGCTGTTCGACGAGAAGGCCGGCACGATCGACGTGCAGGGCTGGGTCACGCTCAACAACAATACCGGCACAACCTTTACCAATGCCGACACGTTGCTGGTCGCGGGCAATGTTGGCGGGGGCCAGAACCGCTTTGGGCGCATGGCGTCGATGGACGATGCCTCCATCGAGCAGGCGGGAACCGAGAGCGGCACGCGCGAGCGGCTGGGCGACTATTATCTCTACCCGCTCGCCGAGCGCACCACGATCGCCAATGCCCAGCAGAAGCAGGTGAGCTTCCTCGACGTCAAGGCGTCGCCCGCGCGCAAGGCGTATGAGTTCACCAATGGCTGGATGGGCGGCAACGACACGCCGCGCAGCGCCGCTACCGCGATCAAGTTCTCGACCTCGCGCAATGGCGGTCTGGGCGACCAGCTGCCGGCGGGCACCGTTCGCGTATATATGCGCGACGCGCGCGGCGATCCCCAGTTTATCGGCGAGAACCGCATCGGCCACACGCCGATGGGATCGTCGATGTCGATCCGCACCGGTGAGGCATTCGACGTTAAGGTGAAGGTCGTGGTGGAGGAGCGGACCAAGCTGTCCAACCGCCGCTGGCGCACGCGGATGCGCTATACGGTGAGCAACGCGCGCGACGTGCCGGTCACCGTCGACCTGGCGCAGGATGGGCTTTGGGGCGATGTGAAGATCACGGATCAGAGCATCACCGGCGAACGCGTCTCCGCCGATCGCGTGGAATGGAAAGTGCCGGTCGCCGCCAACGCCAGTGCCGATCTCGTGGCGACCTTCGACACGCGGTACTGAGCGGCCGGTGCGCTCGCTTCTGCTCCTGATGCTGTGCTTGCCGTCGCTGGCGCATGCGGGCGGGCAGACCGTGACCTCGACGGAAGTGTCGGACGTCGCGGTGACCATCTATCGTGACCCCTATCGCGACGCGGGGATGATGCGCGCCGGATGGCCGGGCGGCTATGCGCTGATCACCGAGACGCGGACGATCACTTTGCCCAAGGGCGAAAGCCAGCTTCGGTTCGAGAATGTCGCCGAGGGGCTGCTCCCCGAAACCGCGATCGTCACCGGCCTGCCCTCGGGCGTCCGCGAGAAGAATCGCGATGCGCGACTGATTTCCCCTGCCGGACTCGCCGACGCTTACCTCAAGCGCCGTGTGCTCATCCGCCGCACCGATCCGGCGACCGGCCGGCTGCGTGAGCAGAGCGCGATCATCCAGTCCGGTCCCGATGGCGGTGTGCTGATTCGTACCGATGAGGGGTTCGAGGCGCTGCGCTGTTCGGGCCTGCCCGAACGGATGATCTATTCGGGCGTGCCTGACACGCTTTCCGCGCGGCCGACGCTCTCCATCCTGACGCGCAGCGACCGCGCCGTCACCGCGACGATCCAGCTGACCTATATGGCGCAGGGGTTCGACTGGTCGGCCAACTATGTCGGCAACATGGCGGCGGACGGGAAGAAGATGGGGCTGTTCGCCTGGCTGACCGTCGCGAATGGCGGGCAGCAGAGCTTCAAGGATGCGCGGCTGCAGGTGATCGCGGGCAAGCCCAACAAGCGGCCCAACACGCCGCCGCCACCGCCGCCGGCGTCCGCGCTGAACCTGCAATGCTGGCCGGTCGATACGACCAGTACGCATCCGCGTCGCGATTTTGTGCGACTGCCCATGCCGCGAGGCGTGGACCTGTCGCGGTTCGATGCGGTCGGGCGCAACGCGGCCGGCAGCTTCGAAACCCGCAAGCAGCGCCGCGAGCGCCAGAAACGCGAGCGCCAGTTCGGCGGGGGAGGCGGTGACGAAGGGGCCATCGTGGTGACGGGAACGCGCATGCGGCGCCAGAATCTGCAATCGTCGTCGCCGATAATGGTCGTATCGGCGGACTACGCCATGCCCGCACCGCCACCACCTCCTCCACCGCCAGCGCCGGTGGCGCCGTCGGGCGAAACCGTGGCGGTTGCCGAAGGG
The DNA here is from genome assembly GCF_059415525.1 of Sphingomonas sp. GW821-FHT10C01. Taxonomy (NCBI): domain Bacteria; kingdom Pseudomonadati; phylum Pseudomonadota; class Alphaproteobacteria; order Sphingomonadales; family Sphingomonadaceae; genus Sphingomonas; species Sphingomonas sp. GW821-FHT10C01. The sequence goes on from NZ_JBWKNK010000009.1 coordinate 33,610, forward strand.
GCTCAGGCGCAGGCCGAGGCGCTGGGCGATCTCAAGCTCTATCGCGTGCCGATGCGGGTCACCGTTGCCGCGCAAAGCCAAAAGCAGGTGGCGATGATCGTCCAGCCCGAGGCGAGGTTCGACCGCATCTATCGCGCCAACGTCGCCAGCGGCAACGCGACGCCCCAGCCGATGCCGTTCCTGCTGCGCTCCACCAACAGCAGCGACAAGGGGCTGGGCGTACCGCTACCGGCGGGGGGGCTGTCGTTGTTCGAAACGGTTGCGGGCCGCCGTTTGCTCGCTGGCAGCGACGATGTCGCCGATCTTGCCGTTGGCGAAACGGTCGAGCTGAATCTTGGCCAGAGTCCCGACGTTCAGTGGACGCTGACGCGGGTGAAGGAGACGGCGGGCCGGCAGGAATGGCGTGTCGATATCGCCAATGCGCGAAACGTGCCGGTGACGGCCCAGATCATCGTCCCCTACGACCTCGCCGACAAGCCGGCGGGAATCCAACGCGGCCCCGGGGGCTGGGTGCTGCCGGTCGAGGTTCCGGACAACGGTACGGCTACCGTCAGCTACACGCTCAAGCGATAGTCCTGTCGCAGGCTGTCGCGGGTTGGCTAGCCCTGACGATCCCGGTCGGTCGCGTCGCGCGAGCGTTCGTCATGGCCGGTGCCGGAGCTCAGGAAGATAAGGCCCATCAACGCGCCGCCGAGCAGTACTGACAGGCCGATGCCGATCGTCATCGCGATCGAGGCATGGAGCTGGAACTCGCCGATCGCGATGTACAGCGCGGTCACCGCGATGATCGCTGACAGCAATGCGACCGCCGCGACGATCCCGAAGATCCGGCGGTATCGGCGCCAGGCGAGCTTTGCATAGTCGGGATTGTCGAGATCGGGTTTCATCACTTTCAATTGGGCCTGAAACATGGGATTCTCAACCGTCTCAGACAGGAAAGAGGAGCCTGACGATGACGATCGCAGCAATCCTGAGCGGGAAGGGGCAGGATGTCACAACCGTGAGCGGCGGAACCACCGTCCGCGAGGCGGTGGCACTGCTCGCATCCAGGCGAATCGGCGCGGTTCCGGTGGTTGAGAACGGCGCGGTCGTGGGCATTTTCTCCGAGCGCGACGTGATCCACTGCCTTCAGGATGAGGGCGCAGCCGCGCTCGATCGTGAGGTGCGCGGCGTGATGACGACGCCCGTGATCAGCGTGACGCGCGACGAACCCGTGCTCGCCGCGCTGTCGCTGATGACCCAGCGCCGCATCCGGCACCTGCCGGTAGTGGAGGGCGGCGCGCTGCTCGGCTTCGTCTCCATCGGCGATCTGGTAAAGTACCGGATCGAGCGGATCGAGGCGGAAGCGGCGCAGATGCGCGCCTATATACAGTCCGCCTGATCCGGCTCAGCGCCGGATCATCCCGATCGCGTCCTCCACGGTTGTACGCGCGAAGAACCACAGCCACGCGCCATAGATCGCTGCCCCCGCTGCGCTCAGCAGCAGCAGATGGGGCAGGGGGCTTAATGGCGGCAGCGCGCGGTCGATCAGCACCACCGCCACGGCCATCGCGATCGCCGCAGACATCGGCGGCGCGAACGATGCGATCCAGTCGCGCCAGGAAAGGCCGATCACCGGCAGGCTGCGTGCGGCGGTGATCGCGAGGAAGACCGGCCACACCGCGATCCAGGTCAGCGACAGGCCGATTACGCCCCATTGCACCCCGACCAGGAAGGCTGCGGGCAGCAGGAATGCGCCGATCGCGGAGATCTGCGCGCCGATTCCCGGCCGCCCGCGTGCATCGGTGGCGGCGGCGAACAGGATCTGAAGCGTCATGAACGGCATGGCGAGTGACAGGATCTGGACCACCGGTGCGGCCTGAATCCACTTCTCCCCCAGCGCGACATGCACCATCGGCTCTGCGGTAGCGGCGAGACCCAGATAGAAGGGCATTGCCGCGACCATGATCAGGCGGATCGATTTGGCGAAGGCGATGGTCGCGCCCGCCGCATCATGCTGCATCCGCGAATAGGCAGAGAAGGCGACCTCGTTCAGCGCGGGGATGAATTTCTGGACCAGGATCTGGGTCAGGAACAGGCTGGTGGTGTAGATGCCGAGCCAGTGGGGATCGAACAGGCGCCCGGCGATGAAGACATCGGCCTGGCTCTGCACGAACCAGAAGAGCTGGCCGGCGGCCATCAGCCCGCCATAGCGCGCCATCCCGCCGGCACCGCGAAAGTCGAAGCTGGGCCACATCAGCGAGCGCGCCGCCCAGGTCATCCCGATCGCGCGCGTGCTGAACAGAACGAGCGGCGCGAGCACCAGCGTCCATACACCCATCCCCGCATAGGCGCCGCCAAGCGCTGCGAACGCACCGGCGGTCGCGGAGATGAGGTTCACCTGCGCTTGTTTGCGGAAATCCATCGCGCGCGCGAGCAGCGCATAGGGAAGTGCAATGAACGGGGTGGCGATATAGAGCAGCGCCTGGACCCGCAGCAGATCGGCGACGACATCCTGCCGGTAATAGGCTGCGGCGAGCGGAGCCATCAGGAACTGCGCGGCGCCCAGACCGAAGTTCAGCAGCAGCAGCATGCCGAACAGCTGGCGCACTGCGCGATCGTCGACATCGGGCTTCTGGATGATCGCGCTCGCTAGGCCGTAGCCGTTGAGCATGTTGAGCAGGACCAGGATCACCTGAGTCATGGCGAACAGGCCGTAGTCGCTGGGGTCGAGCATCCGGATCACGAGGAAAGTCGACGCCCAGGCGATGATCTGACCGAGAATCTGGGTACCCGAACGCCAGATCACGGCGCTGCGCACCTGATCCCGGAGTGATTCACGGCCCTGTTTCGGCGATTCGGCGGTCGATTCGGTCATGAGGACGGTATACCTGTCACCTGTTGATGCCCCGTAAACGGCGGATTTCTGCGGGTTTCAGCGTATTTGAAACAAAAATGCAAAAACCTTGTTGACCGATCTGAAGGTCGAGCATAGAAGCCACTCCACCGACGGGGTGAGCCACTACGGAGCGCTCTGACGGTCACCAAAAGCAAGGCGCACAGGTCGCCCCGGTAAGAGGGGTTGATGGTGCGTCGGTTTTTGTCGCTCTTTGACATTGTGATTTTGATGAAGGGACATG
>NZ_JBWKNK010000010.1:2500-5728 GCF_059415525.1 Sphingomonas sp. GW821-FHT10C01
CGATGAAGGACGTGGCACGCTGCGATAAGCGTCGGTGAGTTGTGAGCAAACTTTGACCCGACGATTTCCGAATGGGGAAACCCACCTATCCCGATTATTCCTACGATGACTTGTTCATTGTTGGAGTAATCGAGAAACAGGTATCACTTAGCTGAATAAAATAGGCTTCGTGAAGCGAACCCGGAGAACTGAAACATCTCAGTACCCGGAGGAAAAGACATCAACCGAGATTCCGTTAGTAGTGGCGAGCGAACGCGGACCAGGCCAGTGCCTTCTTTTCAACTAGCAGAACAGTCTGGAAAGGCTGACCATAGCGGGTGACAGTCCCGTATGCGAAAGTGATGAAGAAGGACTTGAGTAGGGCGGGGCACGTGAAACCCTGTCTGAACATCGGGGGACCACCCTCGAAGCCTAAATACTCGTACATGACCGATAGCGAACTAGTACCGTGAGGGAAAGGTGAAAAGCACCCCGATGAGGGGAGTGAAACAGTACCTGAAACCGAACGCCTACAAGCAGTTGGAGCCTCTTTATGGGGTGACAGCGTACCTCTTGCATAATGGGTCTGTGACTTAGTGTATCAAGCAAGCTTAAGCCGTTAGGTGTAGGCGCAGCGAAAGCGAGTCTGAATAGGGCGACTTAGTTTGATGCATTAGACCCGAAACCCGGCGATCTAGGCATGACCAGGTTGAAGGTGGGGTAACACTCACTGGAGGACCGAACCGTTTAATGTTGAAAAATTATCGGATGAGTTGTGTTTAGGGGTGAAAGGCCAATCAAGCCGGGAAATAGCTGGTTCTCCGCGAAATCTATTGAGGTAGAGCCTTGGACGAATACCCTAGGGGGTAGAGCACTGGATGGTTGCGGGCGGCGCGAGCTGTACCAATACTAACCAAACTCCGAATACCTAGGAGTACTATCCAGGAGACAGACGGCGGGTGCTAAGGTCCGTCGTCAAAAGGGAAACAGCCCTGACCTACAGCTAAGGTCCCCAAGTCATCACTAAGTGGGAAAGCATGTGGGAATCCCAAAACAGCCAGGAGGTTGGCTTAGAAGCAGCCATCCTTTAAAGAAAGCGTAACAGCTCACTGGTCTAAACAAGGGTTCCTGCGGCGAAAATGTAACGGGGCTAAAGTGATGCACCGAAGCTTAGGGTGTGTAGTTTACTACACGCGGTAGCGGAGCGTTCCGTAAGTCTGTGAAGCCGAAGGGTAACCGACGGTGGAGATATCGGAAGTGCGAATGCAGACATGAGTAGCGATAAAGAGGGTGAGATGCCCTCTCGCCGAAAGACCAAGGGTTCCTGCTTAAAGCTAATCTGAGCAGGGTGAGCCGGCCCCTAAGACGAGCCCGAAGGGGGTAGTCGATGGGAACCACGTTAATATTCGTGGGCCTGGTGGTAGTGACGGATCCCGTGTGTTGTATGTCCTTATCGGATTGGACATGCTTCGAAGGGGTTCCAGGAAATAGCTCCACCGTATAGACCGTACCCGAAACCGACACAGGTGGTCAGGTAGAGTATACCAAGGCGCTTGAGAGAAGTGTCCTGAAGGAACTCGGCAAATTGCCTCCGTACCTTCGGAAGAAGGAGGCCCAGCATAAGCGCAAGCTCTTGTTGGGGGCACAGGCCAGGGGGTAGCGACTGTTTAGCAAAAACACAGGGCTCTGCTAAGTCGGCTTCAAGACGACGTATAGGGCCTGACGCCTGCCCGGTGCCTGAAGGTTAAGTGGAGGGGTGCAAGCTCCGAAACGAAGCCCAGGTAAACGGCGGCCGTAACTATAACGGTCCTAAGGTAGCGAAATTCCTTGTCGGGTAAGTTCCGACCTGCACGAATGGCGTAACGACTTCCCCACTGTCTCCAGGACATGCTCAGCGAAATTGAATTCTCCGTGAAGATGCGGAGTACCCGCGGTTAGACGGAAAGACCCCGTGCACCTTTACTGCAGCTTCAGAGTGGCATTAGGAATTAATTGTGTAGCATAGGTGGGAGGCTTTGAAGCATTGGCGCCAGCTGATGTGGAGCCTACGGTGAAATACCACCCTGTTGATTTCTGATGTCTAACCTCGAACCGTTATCCGGTTCAGGGACCCTCTGTGGCGGGTAGTTTGACTGGGGCGGTCGCCTCCTAAAGAGTAACGGAGGCGTGCGAAGGTTGGCTCAGATCGGTTGGAAACCGATCGTTAGAGTGCAATGGCATAAGCCAGCCTGACTGCGAGACTGACGAGTCGAGCAGAGACGAAAGTCGGTCATAGTGATCCGGTGGTCCCTCGTGGAAGGGCCATCGCTCAACGGATAAAAGGTACGCCGGGGATAACAGGCTGATGATTCCCAAGAGCTCATATCGACGGAATCGTTTGGCACCTCGATGTCGGCTCATCACATCCTGGGGCTGGAGCAGGTCCCAAGGGTTTGGCTGTTCGCCAATTAAAGTGGTACGTGAGCTGGGTTCAGAACGTCGCGAGACAGTTTGGTCCCTATCTGCCGTGGGCGTCGAAATTTGAGAGGAGTTGACCCTAGTACGAGAGGACCGGGTTGAACATACCTCTGGTGTACCTGTCGTCCTGCCAAGGGCGCAGCAGGGTAGCTATGTATGGACGGGATAACCGCTGAAAGCATCTAAGCGGGAAGCCTCCCTCAAGATAAGATTTCTTAGGACGGTGGTAGACCACCACCTTGATAGACTGGATGTGGAAGCGCGGTAACGTGTGGAGCTAACCAGTACTAATTGTCCTATTCGCGCTTGATGAGTCCCACCATCAATGACAGCTTTGGCTGGTCATTGAGGTTGATCCTCAAGCCTTGATTATACGTCGAAAGACGGTGCACGCATCGATTTGAAACCCAATTACACCTGCTTCATTGCTTGGTGACCATAGCGTCAGTGACCCACCCGATCCCATCCCGAACTCGGCCGTGAAACCTGACTGCGCCGATGGTACTATCGCTCAAGCGCTGGAAGAGTAGGTCGTCGCCAGGCATTGAAGCCGGTGTAATTGGAAAAACCCATTCACTAATGTCAGATACGCAACACGCGTCGCGCTCAACGGCGCGGCGCGTTTTGCTTTATCCGGGACCCGCCAGCACCGCGGACCCCACACAGATGGCGCGGGGTGGAGCAGCCCGGTAGCTCGTCAGGCTCATAACCTGAAGGTCGTTGGTTCAAATCCAACCCCCGCAACCATCAACCACAACTCACACACACAGCCGCCCAACGGGCGGCTTTTTT
>NZ_JBWKNK010000011.1:0-2450 GCF_059415525.1 Sphingomonas sp. GW821-FHT10C01
TCATAGACGTTGCTGGCGGTACCGCCGACGGTATAGGCGCCGCTCTCGGTGACGCTGAGCAGGTCGCCCGCCTTGCTATAGGTCGACACCTGCACCAGCCCGCCCGCCAGCGTCACCGTGGTCTGGGTCGCGGCATCGTTGAAGTAGATGTTGGTGACGCCACCGTTGATGTCGGTCGATGCCATCAGCCGCCCGAGACCGTCATAGGCGAAATGCTCGGCGTTCTGCGTCGCCGTGCCGCGGCTCAGCAGCTGCCCGGCCTGATCATAGGTGTAATATGTGTGGCTGTAGCTACCCGTCCCGTGCCACGCAAAGCCGCCATTCTGGGAGCTGCGTATCCGCTGGCCCAGGTTCCCGCGTATGTCATAGATTGTGTAGTCAATCTGCGCGCTCGATGTGTCGCCGAGCGAGCCGCTCCAATTGTCGAGCGTCGCCTGCGAGATCGTCGCTGTGGATGCCAGCGCGCTGACATCGTACACATGATCGGGGAAATCGTTGGTCCAGTAATGCTGACCGTAGCTGTCGTACCAGTTGCGGGTGACATGGCCTTCGGCGCTGACCGTGTAGACGAGCTGGTTGAGGCCGTCATAGGCGTAGCGGGTCGTCTGGCTGGCATTGGCCGAGGTCCGGTCGGACGCCATGCGGGTTTCGGTGAGGACCTGGTTCGCGGCGTTGTAGGTGCGGGTGACCACATTGCCGAGGCGATCGGTGGCGGTCAGCACATTGCCATTGCCGTCATAGGTGTAGCTGGTCGCCTGACCCGCGGCATCGGTGACGCTGATCAGGTCGCCCGCGTCGTTATAGGCGAACTGCGTGACCTGAGCCTGCGCGGTGCCATAGCCGGTCGTGATGCGGGTCAGCTGGCCAGCGGCGCCGGTGGTCGTCTGCTTGGTGAGAAGCGGTGCGCCGGCGATCAGGCCCTCGCCCGTCCGGTATCCCCCCGGAAGATCCGCGTAGAAATAGGCGCCGCCCCCTTCGTCGCGATCATAGACCCGGATGATCTCGACGCGTGTCTCCTGGCTCGCCGAGAGGCCCTCGATATAGTAGCCGCCACCCGCATAGCGGTTCAGGGTTCCGGGGCCGGACACGATCCGGGCAGTGGCGGTCGAATTGTCTCCCCAGCCGGTCTGGTTCCCCCACAATCCCAGGAATTGCGACGTCGCCGATCCCATCGCCTTCATGGATAGGGAGAAGCTGTACCGGTCTCCCTTCCTGGCGGAGAGGCCGGAAGAAACACCCGCCCACTCACCCGTTTGCAGTGACGTGAACTGATAGGCGGGGCTGCCATGAATCGTGCCCGCAGGCGTGCGATTGACGCCGCCATGACCCCAGTTGCCCATGTCGATTAGCGAAAGGCTCGCCGCCGTCATGCTTCGCGTCAGCGTCGCATCGGCGGCGATCACCGCGGCGCCGGCGCGATGCCCTCCGACATTGTCGACATAGATATAGGCGCCGCCCGCTCCAGCATGATCGTAGATGCGGGTGATTTCGATGCGGGTGGGTTCGGTCGTGGACAGCCCGACCACCGACCAATGGGCCCCGCGCTGCTCAAGCGTCCCCGGACCCGAGACGATCCGCGCCGATGAGATCCCCGGACCGGCATATCCGGTGCTATTGGACCAAAGCCCCATGTCGTGGGTGGTGTAGGCACCGAAGGCCTGAAGGGTGAGGCCGAAGGTGATCGTCTCACCCGCCGCGAAGTTGAAGTGGTGGGAAATGCCGCCCCATTCGCCGGGTACCGCCATCGTGAACTTGGTGCCGATGACGCCACCGATCGCCGCGTCTTCACGCGTGACCTCTCCGATGGGCCAGGTGCCGATCGGCTGCGCGAAATTGTCATCGGCATAGTCGAGCCGCGTGACCTGACCCATTGGATCGGTGACGGTCGTATAGCCGATCCCATAGGCGATGCCGGTGGTGCGGGTGACGCCGCTGGACACGGTCTCTGCGATCGAGGTGACGCGGTTCGCCCCGTCATAGCCGAACGCGACATGCGAGCCGTCGGTCTGGCTGATCGTGGCGACGAGTTTGGACGTGCCGTGATAGGTGTAGCTGGTGGTGTAGACGTTGCCGTCGCCGACGCTGTTGTCGTTCGGCGTCAGATCGACGGTGACGGTCGAGAGGCGGTTATAGCCGTCATAGCCGTAGCGGGTGCGGGTGAGGCCGGTTCCGTGGCTGTAGGTGACCAGGCTGGTGAGGTTGCTGCCCAAGCTGCCCGACCAGGTGAACTGGGTATAGCCGCCATCAGCGGTGGTCACCTGCGTCAGATTGGCGCCGGTATAGCTGAAGGTCAGGCTGTTGCCGCTGGCGTCGGTCTGCGACGCGATCCGCCACTCCGCCGCACCATGGGTCGAATAGACTTCGGTGATCCGGCTGTCGCCGTCGGTCCAGGTCCAGAGGTTGCTGGCGCCATTATAGCTCAGCGTATCGTAGCTGCCCGCGCCGTCGGT
>NZ_JBWKNK010000012.1:0-1957 GCF_059415525.1 Sphingomonas sp. GW821-FHT10C01
GGCGCGGGGATCACCCCCCGCGCCGTTCTTCATGTCTGCGATCCCGCGCGGTTCAGCCGAGGCGGTTAGCCACCAGATCGTCGACCACCGACGGATCGGCGAGGGTGGAGGTGTCGCCGAGGGATGATGTGTCGCCCTCTGCGATCTTGCGCAGGATACGGCGCATGATCTTGCCCGAGCGGGTCTTGGGGAGGCCCGGCGCGAACTGGAGCGCGTCAGGGGTCGCGATCGGGCCGATCTCGGTACGGACCCATTTGACCAGCTCGGCGCGCAAGCCGTCGTCGGCGGTGCAGCCGGCGTTGAGCGTGACATAGGCGTAGATGCCCTGGCCCTTCACGTCATGCGGCATGCCGACGACCGCCGCCTCCGCCACCTTGGGATGCAGCACCAGCGCGCTCTCGACCTCGGCCGTGCCCATGCGGTGGCCGCTGACGTTGATCACGTCGTCGACCCGCCCGGTGATCCAGTAATAGCCATCCTCGTCGCGCCGGCAGCCGTCGCCGGTGAAGTATTTGCCCGGATAGGTGGTGAAATAGGTCTGGAAGAAGCGTGCATGATCGCCCCACACGGTACGCATCTGACCCGGCCAGCTGCGTGCGATGACGAGGTTACCCTCGGTCGCGCCGTGCAGGACGTTGCCCTCGGCATCGACCAGCTGCGGATCGACCCCGGGCAGCGGCCGCGTGGCACTGCCGGGCTTGAGGTCGGTCGCACCCGGCATCGGCGCGATCATCGCCCCGCCGGTCTCGGTCTGCCACCAGGTGTCGATGATCGGGCAACGGCGCTCGCCCACCACCTCATGATACCAGCGCCACGCCTCCGGGTTGATCGGCTCGCCCACCGTGCCGAGCAGCCTGAGCGACTTGCGACTGGTCTTGGTCACGAAGTCGTCGCCGTCCTTCATCAGCGCGCGCAGCGCGGTGGGCGCGGTGAAGAGGGTGTGGACCTTGTGCCGATCGACCACCTGCCAGATGCGGCTGGCATCGGGCCAGTTGGGCAGGCCCTCATACATCAGCGTCGTCGCGCCATTGGCGAGCGGGCCGTAGAGGATGTAGCTGTGCCCGGTGACCCAGCCGATATCGGCGGCGCACCACCACACGTCGCCGGGGCGATAGTCGAAGCACAGCTCGTGCGTCAGGCTCGCCCACAGCAGATAGCCCGCGCTGGTGTGGAGCACGCCCTTGGGCTGGCCGGTCGAGCCCGAGGTATAGAGGATGAACAGCGGATCTTCCGCGCGCATCGTCTCGGCCGGGCAGTCGGTGGACACACCCGCCGCCGCCTCGTGGTACCAGATGTCGCGGCCTTCGCTCATCGAGACATGGCCGCCGGTCGCCTTGACCACGATCACCTTCTCGAGCGCGGGCGCGCGCTCGGCGGCTGCGTCGACATTGGCCTTCAAGGGAATGCGCTTGCCGCCGCGGCGGCCTTCATCGGCGGTGATCACCACCGAGCTGTCGCAATCGGTGATGCGGCCGGCCAGCGCCTCGGGCGAGAAGCCGCCGAACACCACCGAATGGATCGCACCGATCCGCGCGCAGGCGAGGATCGCGAACGCCGCCTCGGGGATCATCGGCATGTAGATGGTGACGCGGTCACCCTTCGCGACGCCCTGACCCTTCAGGACATTGGCGAAGCGGCAGACCTCGGCATGAAGCTCGCGATAGGTGAAGCGGCGCGGCTCTTCCCGGGGATCGTCCGGCTCCCAGATGATCGCGAGCGCGTCGCCACGCGTCGCCAGATGCCGGTCGAGGCAATTGGCCGCGACGTTGAGCTTCCCGTCCGCGAACCACTCGATCCGGAAATCCGCCTCGTCGAACGACCAATCCCCAGCCAGCTCAGGTCGCTTCACCCACTCCAGACGCTTCGCCTGATCCAGCCAGAAACTCCCGGGATCGGCGATCGAGCGCCCATAGAGCCGCTCATACCCCGACGCGTCGTAACGCGCCTCCTTCGCCCA
>NZ_JBWKNK010000013.1:0-1098 GCF_059415525.1 Sphingomonas sp. GW821-FHT10C01
ACGACGATGGTGGCGACGGCATTGCCGATGAAGTTGGTGAGGCTGCGGCACTCGGACATGAACCGGTCGATGCCCAGGATCAGCGCCATGCCCGCGACCGGCACGTCGGGCACGATCGACAGCGTGGCGGCCAGCGTGATGAACCCCGCGCCGGTCACCCCCGCCGCGCCCTTGGACGAGATCATCGCGATCGCCAGCAGCGCGATCTGATCGCCGAGGCTGAGGTCGACATTGCACGCCTGCGCGATGAACAAAGCCGCCAAGGTCATGTAGATGTTGGTGCCGTCGAGGTTGAACGAATAGCCCGTCGGCACGACCAGGCCGACAACCGGCTTGGCGCAGCCGGCCCGCTCCATCTTGTCCATCAGGCTGGGCAGCGCGCTTTCGGACGAGGAGGTGCCGAGCACCAGCAGCAGCTCGGCGCGCAGATAGCGGATCAGCTTGAAGATCGAGAAGCCGGCGAGCCTGGCGACAATGCCCAGCACCACCACCACGAAGATGGCGGAGGTGAGGTAGAAGGTCGCGACCAGCCCGGCGAGGTTGGCGAGCGATTCGATGCCGTACTTGCCGATGGTGAAGGCCATCGCTCCGAACGCGCCCACCGGCGCCGCGCGCATCAGGATGCCGACCAGCTTGAACACGACCAGCCCGACCCGCTCGAGCAGGTCGCGCACCGGCGCCGCCGGCTCCCCCACCATCGACAGCGCGATCCCGAACAGGATCGACACCAGCAGCACCTGCAGCAGCGAGTCTCCCGCCAGCGCCGACACCAAGGTCGTCGGGATGATCGCCATCAGGAACGCGACGATCGAGCTGTCATGCGCCTTGGCGACGTAATCGTTGACCGCGCCGGTATCGAGGCTGGCGGGATCGATGTTCATCCCCGCGCCCGGCTGGATCGTGTTGGCGACGATCAGCCCGACGATCAGCGCCAGCGTCGAGAAGAACAGGAAATAGGCGAACGCCTTGCCCGCCACCCGGCCGACCGAACGCAGCTCGGTCATCCCCGCGATCCCCGTCACCAGCGTCAGGAAGATCACCGGCGCGATGATCATCTTCACCAGCTTGATGAACGCGTCACCCAGCGGCTTCAGCGAC
>NZ_JBWKNK010000014.1:0-553 GCF_059415525.1 Sphingomonas sp. GW821-FHT10C01
CCGAGGTCAATGAATCCGGCGACCTGATCGAGTATCGCTACGATGCGCGCAACCGCCTCGTCGCGACCGCGCGCTTCTTGTATAGGATCACGGACCCGGCGCATTTCACGGCGCTTGCCGATCCCAATTCGACGATCGATGTCGCCGCGATCCGACCCAGCGAATACTACGCCGACATCTGGACCTGGCACGTCTATGATTCCGAAGGCCGGGTGCTGCAGGCGATCGATGGTGACGGTTCGACCACCAGCTACGACTATGACGCTTCGGGCCAGCTGATCCGGACGACCGGCTATTTCAACAAGCTGACCGCCGCCCAGATCGCGGCCTTCAAGCTGGCTGCACCGACCGGTGTCGTGCTGCCCACGGCAGATACCAGGGACGCGATCGCGCGGGTCTTCTACGACAAGGACGGCCGCACCATCGGCGCGCTCGACGGCGCGGGCTATCTCAGCCGCATCGCCTATGATCGGGCGGGCCGCAAGGTGAAGGAGGTCGCTTACGCCAAGGCGACCGATCCTGCGCTGCGCGCAAGCGGCACCTTCCAGCAGCT